>NZ_BSTL01000028.1 GCF_030269485.1 Actinoplanes sp. NBRC 103695
CGCCTCACACCCATCACCACCAGCCAAGACACCCAACCCGACCTCGAACCCGCCGAGATAGCCGCCTAACATCAACCCACACGGATCAGCGCTGGCCGCCTCTTACACCACGCCAGCGGACGCGACCCAATGCGCGTCTGCCAGGCGCCCGCCTGCCCACTCACCGTCGCTGCCGCCGCTCACGCCCGGCACGAGTCAATGCGCGTCTGCCAGGCGCCCGCCTGCCCACTCACCGTCGCTGCCGCCGCTCACGCCCGGCACGAGTCAATGCGCGTCTGCCAGGCGCCCGCCTGCCCGCTCACCGTCGCTGCCGCCGCTCGCGGTGGTAGCCGGGCACGGCAGTGGTAGCCAGGCACGGCAGTGGTAGCCAGGCACGGCAGTGGTAGCTGAAGGCGGCATCTGCGTCGTCGGCCCAGGCCCGGCCGTTGCGCGCCGCCGGCGCCCGCGGCCGGTGGTAGGACCGGGCGCTATCCACTGAGCTTGCCCCGCTCTGAGCTACCACGCGCGCGGACCGTGGTGGCTCAGAGCGCTATTTCGGCCCGGATACCGCGCTGGCCCACCACTGCGTGCCTGTCCTGCCACCCGCGCCCGCTCCTACCACCTGCGCCCGCTCCTACCACCAACCGCGCCCGGCCACGGCCGCGAGCGGCGGCAACAACAGCGAGCGGGCACCCGGGCGCCTGGCAACCGGCCCGGCCCCGCGCCGGGGCGCAAGCGGCGGCAACAACAGCGAACACGCACCCGCGCGCCCGACACACCCGAGCGAACCCCGCGCCGAGCGCAAGCGGCGGCAACAACAGCGAGCAGGCACCCGGGCGCCTGGCAACCAGCCCGGCCCCGCGCCGGGGCGCAAGCGGCGGCAACAACGGCGAACACGCACCCGCGCGCCCGGCACACCCGAGCGAACCCCGCGCCGAGCGCAAGCGGCGGCAACAACAGCGAGCGGGCACGCGGGCGCCTGGCAGCGCCCAAGCCAAAGCCCACAGCGAGGCCAGACCTTCGCCCCGAGGGGTGTCTGGCGGCTCAACGAAGGGGGGTCAGCTCCTGGAGCCTCTGCTGGGTCTCCCGGAGCCGGGCATCCGTCTCGAGGGCCTCGTCCGGGCGGTCCAGCCGCTCGTAGCAGCCCTGCAGGACGCGCAGGAAGACCGCCTGCCGTTCCAGGTGCACCGGGGCGGGGGCGGTGATCCCGGCCATCAGGTCGACCGCCCGCTCGTACCGCTCGGCCGCCGTCGCGAG
The DNA here is from genome assembly GCF_030269485.1 of Actinoplanes sp. NBRC 103695. GTDB lineage: Bacteria > Actinomycetota > Actinomycetes > Mycobacteriales > Micromonosporaceae > Actinoplanes. The sequence continues at coordinate 1,237 of NZ_BSTL01000028.1, forward strand.
GTCGCCGCGGCCGAGCAGGGCGTCCAGGCCTGCCCCGGCGGTCGCCTCGGCGGCCAGCCAGCGTGCGTTCCGCGAGTGGTTGCCGTCCGCGTACAGCATCCGCACCTCGGCGTAGGCGGCGTCGGCGGCCGCCCACGTGCTCGTACCGCCGCCGGCCTGGCCCCGGCAACTGGCGCTCAGGCCGAGACCGAGGTGCGCCTTCATGCCGAGCAGCGGGTTCTCCGGCGAGCCGGCCGCCGCCAGCCGGTAGTGCGCCTCCGCCTCGTCCAGCAGGCCCAGGTCGGCGCCCCGCTCGCACCGCACCTGCGCCCGGTACGCCTCGGCGAGACCGACCCGGGCGCGGCCGTACCCGGGCTGCTCGTCCAGCGCCCGCCGGAAGTGCGGGATGGCCCGGGCGGGGTTGATCCGGCCGGCGGCGTTCCCGGCCATCAGGTCGACGACCACCCGGTGGATGTCCGGCGCCCGGGTCGCGACGGCGATCCGGTCGAACTCCTCGCCGGCCCTGATGAAGTGGCCCTCGGCGGCCGGGTAGTCCGCGTTGGCGAAGGCGCTCAGGCCGCGCAGGAACGTGACCACCGCCTCGAGGTAGCGCCGCGTCGTCCCGGTGAGCCGGCCGGGCGACGGCGCCGGTTCGCTGACGGTCAGGTCGTGCCGGCCGGCGAACTCGGGCACCTCCCCCAAGGCCCCGTCGCTGACGAAGATCTCGGCCGTGGTGACCGTCCGCGCGCCGGCGGGATGCACGACCGGCCGCAGCACCACGTCGGCGCCCAGTTCGGCGGCGGTCCGTTCCAGATCGGCGGCTGCCCGGCCGGGCAGCGCGCGGATCTCGATCGCGGACGGGTCGCCGGCCCAGGACCGCAGCTCCGCGGCGAGCGACCGGGCAAGCTCGGGCGAACCGCCCGCCGCCACCGCGATGTTGAAGGCGCCGCGCATCGGCGCCGGGCCGTCCGGTTCGTCGGACGCGAGCAGGAAACCGGTCACCAGCAGCAGGATGACGACCACGAGCGCGTGCGGCGCGGACCGTCGCGGCGCCTTTCCCGTCACCACGACCGGCGCGGGCGCTGGCGCGAGCACGGGCTGCGGGGCGGGCGCCGTCACGGCCCGCTCCCACAGGACTTCCCAGCGCGGCAGGACCCGGTCCAGCTCGGCGGTCCGGCCGGCGAAACGCAGACACCCGATCACGTACGACCGGGTGGTCTCCCAGGTCGGCGCGCGGCGTCCGCTCGCCGCCTCGGACAGCGTGCTGGTCGCGCAGTGCGCCAGGCCGCTGAGCACCCGGTACGGCGGCCCGCCGCACTCCGCGCGCAGGTCACGCAGCCGCTGGGCGAGCTCGCGCAGGTGCTCGGGAACGCTCTCGTCCAGCTCGGCCTCACGCCGGCCCCGCCGCGCCGCCGTGTCACTCACCTCCCGGCTCCTGTGCCTCGGCGTACGTGCAGAAGACATCGAGGTTGGGGCCACCGGCCAGCACCGGATGCGTCACACCCCAGCAGGCGTCGGGCAGATCGTTCCCGGTCCGGATCACCGCGTGCCCGCCGCCCAGCGCGTCCGCCCGCACCCGGAACGTCGAGAAGAACCGCTCCTCCCGATAGAGCGTGAAGTCCACTGTGCCACCTCGCGGGAACCCCGCGAAGTACAGGTGCAGGTCGACACTGTGGTCGATCTGCTCGTGCCCGCGGTCCAGCCAGATCCGGGGCGTGGCCGGCCGGCTGATCGCGAACGACCGGCTCGCCGTCCGGCCGCCCTGGCTCGCGGTCACCCGGTACGTCCCGGCCCGGTCGGACGGCAGGATCGGCCAGGGCAGGAAGACGCCGCCGCCGGTCGTCTCCTGCGGCGGCACGGTCCGGGTGACCGGCCGGCCGACGGGCGGCGTGACGGTGACCCGCAGCGGCCGGTCGTCCCGGAAGCCGAGGAAGCAGAGCAGGAACTGGGTCGGGATGATCGGCTTGCTCTGCATCCCGACGCTGGGCCCACCGGGTTCGGCCTCCCAGCACTCGGGTCCGCCACCGAGGAAGAAGTCGACCTGTTCCCGTACGCCGGGCGGCAGCGTGTCCGGGGTCTGCAGGGCGCCCTCGATCAGCACCGGGTCGTCGGCCGGCGGCCGAGCCTCCGGCGGGTCGCCCGGTGCGCGCGGTCCGGTGGACGAGGGCCCGGCCGGCCCGCCGGCCGGTTGCACGGCGTGCAACCGGCCGGCCGGCGTCGTCCAACGTTCCGGGCCGGTGGGCGACGTCGCCGGGGCTGTCCCGGACGGGCCGGCCGGCGCCGGGGCAGGCGTGGGGGTGGCGGTGGACGCGGGACCGGGCGGCGCTCCGGTGGGTTCCGGCCGGGAGACCGCGCCCAGCACGGCACTCACGAGGGTGATCCCGGTCAGGGCGGTGGCGCCGGCGATCGTGGCGCGTCGACGCGTGAACCTCATCGAGGCAACCACTCGATGGCGGTCCGCGCCTTCTCCGCCAGCACCGTCGCCTCCCGGGCGCGCGCCCCGGTGAGCCGGGTCGTCTCCCGCAGCCGGAGCACCTCGGCGTACTCGCGTCCGGCCCGCGCCCAGGCGCCCGCGAGACCGGCCCGGCCCTGGCACTCGGCGTTGCGGCCCAGGTTGTAGTGGGCCGTCATGTCGAGCAGGCCCGGGCCCTCGTCCGGGGGACGGCGCAGGAACCGCTCGTAGTGCGCGTCGGCGTCGTCCAGGCGACCGGCCACATCAGACGACGGGCGGTCGCATCGCGCCAGGGCGCTCAGGGCGGCGCCGAGCGCGACGTGGGCACGCGGGTCGTCGGCGGCCGCCCGTTCCAGCGGCTCCACGGCACGGGCCGGGTCCTGTGCGGTCCGGGCGATGCCGAGCAGGAGGTCGGTCGTCGCCCGGCCGACCGGCCGCTCACCGGCGTCGCCGACCAGCCGCAGCTCGTCGCCCGCCCCGGCGAAGTGGCTCTCGGCGGCGGCGAAGTCCCCGTACGCGTAGGCGCCGGCGCCGCGGACCACGCTCAGCACCGCGTTGCGGTAGGACAGCACCGCGGGGCGCACGTCGCCGGTGACGCCGGGGTGGTAGCCGGTCGGTTCGAGCAGGCCGAGGCGGTAGACGCCGGCGTACTCGGGGGTGCCGCCGAGCGCGCGGCCGGTCAGGTAGATCTCGACCGCGGTGAGCGACCGGACGCCGTCGTCCCCGGCCAGGACCGGCCGCAGCACGACGTCGGCGTTCTGCTGGTCGGCGAGCGTGCCGAGGTCGCCCGGCGAGGTGTCCTCCGGGATGCGCACCTGAACCGCGGACGTCTCGGCCGACCAGGCCCGGAGATCGCCCTCGAGCAGCGCGTGCAGCCGGTCGGCGGCGGCCGGGACCGCCCCGGTCCGCTCCGGCGCCGCCAGGAGCACGTTGAAGAGGCCGCTCATCGGCGGGGCGCCGACCGGCCGCCCCACGCGCAGCCCGGCGACGGTGAGGATCACGAGAAGCACGATCGGCAGGAACAGCAGGGGGCGGGTGCGGCGGCCTCGGCGTGCGCGCGGGACCGCGGAAGGTGCGGGGACGCGCGGGGCGAAGGGCGTGTACGGCGTGCGCTCGGCGCGGGCGGCACGCTCCCAGTCGGCACGCCAGCGGTCCAGCTCGGCGGCCAGCCCGAGGTCGCGTCCGGCGTGGCGCAGGCAGCCCGTCACGTACGCCCGGGTGGTCTCCCAGGTCGGCAACCGCCGGCCGCTCGCCGCCTCGCTCAGCGTGCCCGTCGCGCAGTGCGCGAGAGAGCTGAGCACCCGGTAGGACGGCGTGCGGCACTCGGCCCGGAGATCGCGGAGCCGCTGCGCGAACGCGCGACGATGGACCGGCGCCGCCGCGTCCAGTCGCGACTCCCGCCGCCCGCGCCGCACCGCGTCCGCTCGTCCCTGCCCAGCCGCTCGTCCCAGCCCAGCCGCCATCTTGCCGCCTCCCGCAATGCGCGCATCCATGGTGGAGGGAGCAGGCGGAACGGTGCTGGAAGAGTCGGATTCAGGTCAGTAAGGCAACAGAATCGGCGGTCGTGGGGCGCGATATCTGCTGAAACCGCGAAAAAGGAGGTGAGGGCGCCTGCCCTCACCTCCTTCCGCGTGCCAGGATCAGCGGGCGGCGCCGGCCCGGCGCTTGGTCCACACGTCGAAGGCGACCGCGGCGAGCAGCACCGCGCCCTTGACGAACATGACCGACTCGGTCTGCGCGCCGATCAGGCTCATCCCGTTGTTGATCACACCCATGATCAGGCCGCCGGTGATCGCACCGACCACCTTGCCGACGCCACCCTGCACGGCGGCGCCGCCGATGAACGCGGCCGCGATGGCGTCCAGCTCGAACTGGTCACCCGCGGTCGGGTTGGCCTGGTTGAGCCGCCCGGCGAAGATGATGCCGGCCAGCGCGGACAGCACGCCCATGTTCACGAAGATCCAGAAGATCACCGACTTGACCTTCACGCCGGACAGCGTGGCAGCCTGCAGGTTGCCACCCACGGCGTAGATCTGCCGGCCGAACACCGCCCGGTTGGTGAGCAGCGAGTAGCCGATCACCAGCGCGGCCAGCAGGACCAGCACCCAGGGCAGGTTCTTGAACCGGGCGAGCTGGACGACCACGAACATGATCACCAGTCCGGCCAGGGCGATCTTCGCGATGAACAGCGGCATCGACTCGACCTGCTGCTCGTACCGCAGCCGGGCGGCCCGGGTGCGCCACTGGGTCACCGCGATCACGCCGACCGCGACCACGCCGACCAGCAGGCTGAGCAGGTCGGCGCCGCCGAGCGCGCCGCCCAGGCCGATGTTGCCCAGATAGCCCTCGGTGAACCCGTTGGCCAGGGTCCGCACCTCCTCCGGGAACGGCCCGATGCCCCGGTTGCCCAGCACGGTCAGCGTCACCGCGCGGAACAGCAGCATGCCGGCCAGCGTCACGATGAACGCCGGGATCCCGAAGTAGGCGACCCAGTAGCCCTGCCACGCGCCGATCAGCCCGCCGATGAGCAGGGTGACGAGCACGGCCAGCGGCCACGGCCAGCCCTGGTTGACCATCATCACCGCGGCGAACGCCCCGCTGGCGGCCACGATCGAGCCCACCGACAGGTCGATGTGCCCGGCGATGATCACCAGGATCATCCCGATCGCCAGGATCAGGATGTACGAGTTCTGCACCACGATGTTGCTGATGTTCTGCGGCGCCAGCAGGTCACCACCGGTGAGGATGGTGAACAGCACCACGATCGCCGCGAAGGCGAAGTAGATGCCGCTCTGGCGCAGGTTCAGCTGGAAGCGCCGCGGCGGACCGGCGTTGGCGGTCGGGGCCGGGTCGACCGCCAGGTCGGCGTTGCTGGGCGCGACGCTGGTCATTGCGCCGTCCCTGCGGTCATGAGCGTCATCAGGCCCTCCTGGGTGGCGTCGGCCCGGGGCACCTCACCGGTGATCCGGCCGGCCGACAACGTGTAGATGCGGTCGCAGAGTCCCAGCAGCTCGGGCAGCTCACTGGAGATGAGCAGCACCGCCTTGCCGGCCTCGGCGAGCCGGTTGATGATCGTGTAGATCTCGTACTTGGCGCCCACGTCGATGCCGCGGGTGGGCTCGTCGAGGATCAGGACGTCCGGGTTGGTGAAGATCCACTTCGACAGGACGACCTTCTGCTGGTTGCCGCCGGAGAGCTTGCCGGTGATGCTCGAGACGCTGGGCGCCTTGATGTTCATCGACTTGCGGTACTCCTCGGCGACCTTGAACTCCTCGTTGTCGTCGACCCAGCCGCGTTTGGCGAGCTTGCGGAGGCCGGCGGCGGAGACGTTCCGCTTGATGTCCTCGATCAGGTTCAGGCCATACCGCTTGCGGTCCTCAGTGGCGTACGCGATGCCGTGCCTGATCGCGTCCTGCACCGAGCGCAGCTGCACGAGCTGCCCGTCCTTGTAGACCCGCCCGGAGATCCCGGTGCCGAACGACCGCCCGAACACGCTCATCGCGAGCTCGGTGCGGCCGGCGCCCATCAGCCCGGCCAGGCCGACGATCTCGCCCCGGCGCAGGTTCAGGTTGGCCCCGCGGACCAGGACCCGGCCGTGCTGGGTCGGGCTGTGCACCGTCCAGTCCTCGATGCGCAGGATCTCGTCGCCGATGATCGGGTCGCGCAGCGGGAATCGGTGGTCGAGATCGCGGCCGACCATGCCGGCGATGATCTTCTCCTCGGTCACCTGGTCGGCTTCCATGCTCATCGTGCTGATCGTCCGGCCGTCGCGCAGGATCGTGACCCGGTCCGCGATGGCCATCACCTCGTTGAGCTTGTGCGAGATGATCACGCAGGTGATCCCCTCGTCGCGCAGGCCGCGGATGAGGTCGAGCAGGTGCTCGGAGTCCTCGTCGTTGAGCGCCGCGGTCGGCTCGTCCAGGATCAGCAGCCTGACCTCCTTGGAGAGCGCCTTGGCGATCTCCACCAGCTGCTGTTTGCCGACGCCGAGGTCGACCACCGGGGTGACGGCGTTCTCCGCCAGGCCCACGCGGCGCAGCAGACGCTGCGCCGCCTGGTTGGTGCGGTTCCAGTCGATCATCCCGCGGGTCGCCTGCTCGTTGCCGAGGAAGATGTTCTCGGCGATCGACAGGTTCGGGGCCAGCGCCAGCTCCTGGTGGATGATGACGATGCCCCGGTGCTCACTGTCCCGGATGCCGGCGAACCGGCACGGCTCGCCGTCGAAGAGGATCTCTCCGTCGTACGAGCCGTGCGGGTAGACGCCGGACAGCACCTTCATCAGCGTGGATTTGCCCGCGCCGTTCTCCCCGCAGATCGCGTGGATCTCGCCCCGTTCCACATCCAGCGTGACGTCCTGCAAGGCCTTCACCCCGGGGAAGGTCTTGGTGATGCCCCGCATCGACAGGATCGTCATCCCAGGTCGGACTTCTTGTAGTAGCCGGTGTCGACCAGGGTCTTCTCGTAGTTGGTCTTGTCCACGATGACCGACTCGAGCAGCATCGCCGGCACGACCTTCACGCCGTTGTCGTAGTCCTTCTCGTTGTTCGTGGTCGGCTTCTGACCCTTGAGCACGGCGTCGGCCATGCCCACGGTGGTCTTGGCCAGCTCACGGGTGTCCTTGTAGATCGTCGAGTACTGCTCGTTGGCGATGATCGACTTCACCGAGGCGAGCTCGGCGTCCTGGCCGGTGACGATCGGGTAGGGCTGGCCCGCGGTGCCGTAACCGTTGCTCTTCAGCGCCGACAGGATGCCGATCGAGAGGCCGTCGTACGGGGACAGCACGCCCTGCACCTTGAGGCCCGAGCGGTAGGTCGAGGTCAGCAGGTTCTCCATCCGGTCCTGGGCGGTCTTGGCCTGCCACCGCAGGATCGCGATCGTCTTGAACTCGGTCTGCTTGCTGGGCACCTTGATCGTGCCGTCGTCCAGGTAGGGCTTGAGCACCGACATCGCGCCGTTGTAGAAGAACGTGGCGTTGTTGTCGTCCGGCGAGCCGGCGAACAGCTCGACGTTGAACGGGCCCTTCGCGGTGCCCTTCGACCCGTCGGCGTTGAGCACCTTGAGGCCGGTCAGCAGCGAGGTCGCCTGCTGCACGCCGACCTTGAAGTTGTCGAACGTGGCGTAGTAGTCCACGTTCGGCGAGTTGCGGATCAGCCGGTCGTACGCGATGACCGGGATCTTGTTGTCCTTGGCGCTCTGCAGCTGGGTGGTGATCGCGGTGCCGTCGATGGACGCGATGATCAGCAGCTTGGCGCCCTTGGTGATCTGGTTGTCGAGCTGGTTGACCTGGGTCGGGATGTCGTCCTCGGCGTACTGCAGGTCGACCTTGTAGCCCAGGCCCTCGAGCTGCTTCTTCAGGTTGTCGCCGTCGCCGATCCAGCGCTCCGAGGACCGCGTGGGCATGGTGACGCCGATCAGGGCGCCGGCGTTGTCGGTGCCGGTCGACGCCTGCTGGTCGACGGTCTTCTCACTGTTGCCGCACGCGGTCAGCGACGCGGCAAGAACGACGGCGGAGGCGACTGCCGCCAAACGGGTGTAGCGCATGAACTCTCCTCTAGGTGTCACAGGGTGCGTGCCAGGCGGTAGTACGCCTGATTCCAGCGGATCCGATCCGCAAAATCATTTACATTGGTCGATGAGTCGATCAGGAGCAACTCGGTGTTCAGCATGGTGGCGAAGTCGCGGAGCGTCTCGGAGTCGACGGCCGCGGTCATCACGGTGTGGTGCGGGCCGCCGGCGGTGAGCCAGCTCTCGGCCGAGGTGGACAGCGACGGGCGCGGCTTCCACACCGCCCGGGCGACCGGCAGCTTCGGCAGCGGCGCGTCCGGCGGCACCACGTCCACCTCGTTGGCGACCAGGCGGAACCGCTCGCCCATGTCGGACATGCCGATCACCACGGCCGGGCCGGGGGCGGCGTCGAAGACCAGGCGTACCGGGTCCTCACGGCCGCCGATGCCCAGCGGGTGGATCTCCACGCGCGGGGTGCCGGCCGCGATGGTCGGGCACACCTCGAGCATGTGCGCGCCCAGGATCTTCGGCTCGCCGGGTCCGAAGTGGTAGGTGTAGTCCTCCATGAACGAGGTCCGGCCGCCGGGCGCCATCGCCTTGATCGTGGCCAGCAGCACCGAGGTCTTCCAGTCGCCCTCGCCGCCGAACCCGTAGCCGTCGGCCATCAGCCGCTGCACCGCCAGGCCCGGCAGCTGGCGCAGCCCGCCCAGGTCCTCGAAGTTCGTGGTGAACGCGCCGAACCCGCCGTCGGTGAGGAAGCGGCGCAGCCCGGCCTCGATCCGCGCGGCGTACCGCAGCGAGTCGTGCCGGTCGCCGCCGCGGGCCAGTTCCGGCGCCAGCTCGTACGCGTCCGCGTACTCGGCGACCAGCTTGTCCACCTCGTCGTCGCCGGCCGCGTCGACCCGCTCGACCAGGTCGTTCACGCCGTACGTGTTGACCGAGACGCCGAACCGCAGCTCGGCCTCGACCTTGTCGCCCTCGGTGACGGCCACATCCCGCATGTTGTCGCCGAACCGCGCCAGACGCAACGTCCGCAGGTGCTGCACGCCGGTCGCGGCGCGCGCCCACCGGTTGATCCGCTCCAGCACGCCCGGGTCGCTCGCGTGCCCGGCGATGGTCTTGCGCGGCACGCCGAGCCGGGCCTGGATGAAGCCGAACTCGCGGTCGCCGTGCGCGGCCTGGTTCAGGTTCATGAAGTCCATGTCGATGGACTCCCAGGGCAGCGCCTCGTTCAGCTGGGTGTGCAGGTGCAGCAGCGGCTTGCGGAGCGCGTCCAGCCCGGTGATCCACATCTTGGCCGGGGAGAACGTGTGCATCCAGGCGATCACGCCGATGCAGTTGCCGTCGGCGTTGGCCGCCAGCATCACGTCGCGGATGGCGGCGCTGCCGGTGAGCACCGGCTTGCCGACCAGGTCGGCGACCAGCCCGCCGGCGGTCAGCATCCGCTGGATCTGCTGCGACTGATCGGCCACCTGGTCGAGGGTCTCCGGACCGTAGAGACCCTGGCTGCCGGTGAGGAACCAGATCTGGGGTGTCACGCTCGCGGCTCCTGTCCGTAGACGTTCTGGTAGCGGTCGTAGAGGGAGTCGACGTGGTGCGCCGCGATCGGCACCGGCTCCCCGAGCTGGCGGGCGATGTGCACGGTGCGCGCGACGTCCTCGCACAGCACCGCGGCCTTCACCGCCGCCTTCGCGTCCTTGCCGACCGTGAACGGGCCGTGGTTGCGCATCAGCACCGCCCGGGACCGGCCGGCCCGCAGGGTCTCGACGATGCCACGGCCGATCGAGTCGTCGCCGATCAGCGCGAACGGCCCGACCGGGATGTCGCCGCCGAACTCGTCGGCGATCATCGTGAGCACGCACGGGATCGGCTCGCCGCGGGCGGCCCAGGCGGTCGCGTACGTCGAGTGGGTGTGCACGACGCCGCCGACCTCGGGCATGTGCCGGTAGACGTACGCGTGGGCGGCGGTGTCCGACGACGGCGCGAGATCGCCCTCGACCAGCTTGCCCTCGAGGTCGGTGACGACCATGGTGTCCGGAGCGATGTCGTCGTAGCTCACCCCGGACGGCTTGATGACCAGCAGGTCGGCGCCGGGCACCCGGGCGGACACGTTGCCCGCGGTCCACGCCACCAGCGCGTTGCGCACCAGCTCGGCGTGCAGCCCGGCGACCTGCTCCCGGAGCGTCAGAATCGTCTGGGCCACGGTCATGAGGACACCGCCCGCCGCTGGATGGCGCGAAGCTTGCGCATGACCTTGTTCTCGCCGCGGCCGAAGTAGTCGTGCAGCCGCACGTACTCGGCGTAGAGCTCGTCGTAGATCTCCCCCGCCGCCGGGTCGGGCCGCCAGACCGCCTCCTGCTTGCGGCCCATGGCCGCGGCCGCGGCACGCACGTCCGGGTACGCGCCGGCGGCCGCGGCGGCATGGATCGCCGAGCCCAGCGCCGGGCCCTGGTCCGACCCGATCACCGACAGCGGCATCTTCAACACGTCCGCGTAGATCTGCATGACCAGCGCGTTCTTGATCAGCCCACCGGCCGCGACGAACTCCCGCACCGGCACACCGGCCTTCTGGAACGTCTCCACGATCACCCGCGTGCCGAAGGCGGTCGCCTCGATCACCGCGCGGTAGCGGTCCTCCGGCCGGGTCGCGAGCGTCTCGCCGACGACCAGGCCGGACAGCTCCGCGTTCACCAGCACCGAACGGTTGCCGCCGTGCCAGTCCAGCACCAGCAGGCCGTGCCCGCCCGGCTTCTGGCCCAGGGCCAGGTCGGTCAGCTGCTCGTGCGTGTAGCCGGGCGGCACCACGTAGGCGAAGATGTCGCCGACGCCGCTCTGGCCGGCCTCGTAGCCGTACAGGCCTTCGACGATCCCGCCGTCGACCACGCCGCACATGCCCGGCACGACCTCGACCTCGTCGTGGTTGATCATGTGGCAGGTGGAGGTGCCCATCACGGCGACCATCTGGCCGGGCTCGAGCGCCTGCGCGGCGGCCGAGGTGACGTGCGCGTCGACGTTGCCGACCGCGACCGCGATGCCCTCCGGCAGGCCGGTCCACTCGGCGGCGCGCGCGCCGAGCCGGCCGGCCGCCTCGCCGAGCTGCCCGATCGGCTGGTCCAGCTTGGTCTCGACGAAGTCCGCGAAGTCCGGGTTCAGCTCGGCGAGGAACTCCCGCGACGGGTACTGCCCGTCCTGGCGGATGCCCTTGTAACCGGCGGTGCAGGCGTTGCGCACGTAGTCGCCGGTGAGCTGCCAGACGATCCAGTCGGCCGCCTCGACCCAGCGTTCGGTGGCCGCCCACACCTCCGGGTCCTCCTCGAGGACCTGCAGGGCCTTGGCGAACTCCCACTCCGAGGAGATCAGGCCGCCGTAGCGCGGCAGCCAGGACTCGCCACGCTTCGCGGCGAGGGCGTTGATCCGGTCGGCCTGCGGCTGGGCGGCATGATGCTTCCAGAGCTTGACGTACGCGTGCGGCGAGCTGACGAAGCGCTCGACCTCGTTGAGCGGGGTTCCGTCGGCCAGCGCCGGCACCATCGTGCAGGCGGTGAAGTCGGTGCCCACCCCGATCACCTGCGACGGATCCACCTGGGCGGCCCGCAGCGCCGCGGGGACGGCGATGCGCAGCACGTCGATGTAGTCGGACGGGACCTGCAGCGCCCAGTCGTGGCCGAGGGGCGTCCCGTCGGGCAGCGTCTCGGTCAGCACCGCGTGCGGGTAGTCGTGCACGGCGGAGCCGAGTTCGGCGCCGTCGGAGACCCGGACCACGACGGCACGACCGGACAACGTTCCGTAGTCGATTCCCACGACGTACGACGGCGGTGTGTGCTGCGTCATGAGGCGAAAGTGTGAACGCTAACAATCGGCCGTGTCAACGGCTGCTCGCAACATTCAGGACACGACGTATTTACGTCCGGACACTGTTGCGCACCACGAGTCTCGGCTTCACCACGATGCGTCCCGGCGCGGCCTCGCTGTCGGTCATCTGGGCGAGCAGGAGATCAAGACCGGCCAGCGCCACCGCGGCGAAGTCCGGCCGCACCGTGGTCAGCGGCGGGATCAGGAACGCCGCCTCCGGCACGTCGTCGAAACCCACCACGCTGACGTCCTCCGGCACCCGCCGGCCCCGCTCGTAGAGCGCCCGCAGCAGGCCCAGCGCCAGGTGATCGTTGGCCGTGAACACCGCCGTGACCTCGGGCATCCGGGCCAGCATCTGCCCGGCCGAATAGCCCGCGGCGGCCGACCAGTCGGCCTGCACCGGCGGCGGCACCTCGGCGCCCGCCTCCAGCAGCGTCCGCCGCCAGCCCTCGATCCGGCCGGCCGCGTCGTACCAGTCCGGCGGCCCGGAGACGTGCCAGACCGTGCGGTGACCCGCGTCCAGCAGATGTCGCGTGGCCGCCCGGGCGCCGGCCACCTGATCGACCGTGACGAGCCCGTGCGCGCGGTTGGGGTCGCCGTCGATGGTCACCACCGGCACACCCGCGGGCAGCGCCGCCAGCCCCTCACCGGCCGACGCGGTCGGCGCGATCACCACCAGGCCGGCCACGCGCTGGTCCAGATGGCGGTCCACCGCGGCGGCCACCGACTCCCGGTCCAGGCGCACCACACTGGCCACGCTCACCGCGAAGCCGGACTCCGCCGCGGCCTGCTCGAACGCCGCCAGCAGCGACGCCGGGCCGAACAGCGTGCTGTTCAACGTGACGACGCCGAGCAGCTGCGAACGGCCGGTGACCAGCGTGCGGGCAGCCCGGTTCGGCCGGTAGCCCAGCTCGGCGATCGCCGCGCGCACCCGCAGCCGGGTCTGCTCCTTGACGTTCGGGTGATCGTTCAGCACCCGCGACACCGTCTGGTGCGAGACGCCGGCGAGACGCGCGACGTCGGTCATGGCCGGGCCACGGGACCCCCTGATGTCCACCAACGCACCCTCAACCCCTCGAGAAAGGCCTGGAGAAGAGACTAACGCCGGGCCGGTCCCGTGACCCGTTGCCTCATGTTAGCGATAACACCGCTTGGGTCAAGAGCCGTTTGTTTCCAGTTCATGTGCGCCACGTAGAGTTGCGACACGATGAACAGCGTGCTGGAAACGGGTCCGGACGAGGGGTTCGCCTCCCTGCGCCGGCCCGGCCGGCCCCGCAAGGAACGGTACGAACTGGGCCGTTCCCTCCGCGAGCGCGCACACCGCTCGGACACGGCGTTCTGGACCCCGCCGCGCGACCGCGCCGCCGTCCTCCAGCAGCTCACCGACGCCCACGAGGGCCGGGTCTCCTGGCTGGTCCCGGTGCGGATCGGCCGGATGGTGGCGTCGCCCTACGCGTTCCTGCGGGGCTCGGCCAACGTGATGGCCGACGACTTCGCCGCGTTGCCCCGTACCGGAATCAATCCGGTGATCTGCGGTGACGCCCACCTGGGGAACTTCGGGTTCTACGCCTCCCCCGAACGCGAGCTGGTCTTCGACCTCAACGACTTCGACGAGGCGCACCCCGGCGCCTGGGAGTGGGACCTGCGCCGCCTCGTGGTCAGCGTGCACGTGGCCGGGCGGCAGAACGGGTTCCGGGAGAGCGCCTGCGCCGACGCCGTCCGGCACTGCGTGCGGGAGTACCGCGAACAGATCGGCCACCTCGCCGAGCAGCCCCTGCTGGCCCGTTCGTTCGACCAGCTGGACGTGGACCGGCTGCGGCAGGCCGCGACCGGGGCCGGCTTCAAGGACTCCATCGAACGGGCCGCCCGGCGGGCCCGGCGCCGCACCAGCGACCGGGCGCTGCCCCGCTTCACCGAGCAGCGCGACGGAACAGCGCGGCTGGTCTCGGAGCCGCCGCTGATCACCCGCCTGGAGGACGGCGACCGCGACCGGCTGGAGGAGGCGCTCGACGGCTACCTCAACACGCTGCCGCCGCACTGGGCGCGCATCCTGGCCGGCTACCGGATCGTCGACATCGCACACAAGGTCGTCGGCGTCGGATCGGTGGGCCTGCGGGCGTACGTCGCGCTGTGCGAGGGCAGCAGCCCCGACGACGTCCTCTTCCTGCAGATCAAGCAGGCGCGGCGCTCGGTGATCGCCCGGCACCTGCACGGCGACGCGGCGTGGCACCGGCACCAGGGACAGCGCGTGGTGGAATATCAGCAGGCGTTGCAGACCGTCAGCGACCCCCTGCTGGGCTGGGCGACGGTCGGCGAACGGCAGTACTACGTGCGGCAGTTCCGGGACATGAAGGGCGCCATCGTGGTCGAGGACATGAGCGCCGGCGCGCTCTCGGACTACGCCGGCATCTGCGGCTACCTGCTGGCCAAGAGCCATGCGCGGACCAGCGGGGCGTCCATGATCGCCGGGTACGCGGGCAGCAGCGACAAGCTCGACGAGGCGTTGAGCCGGTTCGCCCGCACGTACGCCGACCAGGTCGAACGCGACCACGCCACGCTGGTGGCCGCGGTCCGCAGCGGCCTGCTCCCGGCGGAGACGGCGTGAGCGGCGGCCTGCTCCCGGCGGAGACGGCATGAGCGGCGTCCTCGACCTGTCCTCCACGGCGCTTCGGGCCTTCTGGACCGAGCGTCACCTGTGCACGCTGACCACGCTGCGTGCCGACGGCTCCCCGCACGTGGTGGCGGTCGGCGCCGTCCTCGCCGCCGACGACGGCGTCGCCCGCGTCATCAGCTCCCGGACCTCCGCCCACGTGCGGCACATCCTGGCCGGCGCCGGCCGCGTCGCCGTGTGCCAGGTGGACGGTGCACGGTGGAGCACCATCGAGGGCACGGCGTCCATCGCGACCTCGCCCGACGACGTCGCCCTCGCCGAGCGCCTCTACGCCGAGCGGTACCGCGTCCCCCGGCCCAACCCGGCGCGCGTGGCCATCGTCATCGACGTCACCCGGATACTCGGCGCCAACTCACTGAAAGCGCCCTCCCCGGAGCGATAACGTGCAGGTGTGAGCAATCTGCAGGCGGATCCGACCGTCGGGCCCGAGGGCGGCCCCGTCGAGGTGCTGGAGGGCGCGACCGTCGCGCTGGGCGGGCCGCGCGGCATGGCGGTGACCCGGACGCTGCCCAACCGGCGGCGGCGGATGGTCGGCGCCTGGTGCTTCCTGGACGCGTACGGGCCGGACGACCTCGCCGGGACCGCCGGCATGCGGGTCGGGCCGCACCCGCACATCGGCCTGCAGACGGTCAGCTGGCTGGTCCGGGGCGAGGTGCTGCACCGCGACTCGCTCGGCAACCTGCGCGAGGTCCGGCCCGGGCAGCTCAACCTGATGACGGCCGGCGCGGGCATCTCGCACTCCGAGGAGACGCCACGGGACAACTCCGGCGTGCTCCAGGGCGTACAGCTGTGGGTGGCCCTGCCCGACGAGGCCCGCACCGGGCCGCCCGCCTTCGCCCACCACGCCGATCTGCCGGTTCTGACCACCGGCGGGCTGCGAGCGACCGTGATCATGGGCTCGCTCGGCGACACGACGTCGCCGGCGCGGACCTTCAGCCCGCTGACCGGCGCGGAGATCACCGCGGACGCGGGCGCTGCCGGGGTGGTCCCGCTGCGTGCCGATTTCGAGTACGCGGTGCTCACGCTCGACGGCGCCGCCCTGATCGACGGGCAGGAGCTGAAGCCCGGGCCGCTGCTCTACGTGGGCGAGGGGCGCACGTCCCTGCGCATCGCGGCCGGGCCGGCCACCCGGGTGCTGCTCCTCGGCGGCGAGCCGTTCGCGGAATCGCTGGTCATGTGGTGGAACTTCGTGGCCCGCTCGCACGAGGAGATCGAGGCGGCGCGCGCGGGATGGGAGTCGGGCACGTTCTTCGGCGAGGTCCACGGGTACGACGGGCCGGCCCTGCCCGCCCCGCCGATGCCGATCACCCGGCTCGTGCCGCGCGGCCGCATCCGCTGACGCCCTCGACATCGCGCGGCCGCATCCGCTGACATCCTCGACACCGGGCGGCCGCATCCGCTGGCGCCCTCGGCATTCGGGCGGGGTCGCACAAAAGCGGCTTGACGGGCCGTCCGGGCGGGCGGATCGTCGAGGTAATCCCACTTCTGCCTGGAGCAGATCGTGACCTTCCTCGACATCGGCAGGCTCGCCCTCATCGTCGCCGCACCGACGCTCCTCGGAGCGACCGTGCTCTACGCCCCGCGCTGCTGCGCCTACCTCGCCGAGAGGTGGCGTGCCCGGCAGCCGGAGGAACCGGCTCCGGTCGGGCCGCCCATCCAGCAACTCGCCACCGACCTGAGGCGGCTGCTGCGGCTGCACGGCGAACTCACCGCCTCGGCACACCTGGCGATGCGGGCCCACCGGCTGTGGGCGGTCGAGGCGGCGATCTCGGTGCGGGCTGTGGAGGCGGCGCGGGCTCTGGGCGTACCCCATCCGGAACCGCAACCACCCGCCACCTTGAACCGCACCGAGCTGGGCAGTGTGCTGCGTGATCTGGCCGAGGCCGGGCTGGTCCTGCCCGCAAAGGTCGGACCGTTCATCGGGGACGGCCGCTATTGACGACGGCCTCGCCCGGCATTGGCCTCGCCTGACGCCGGCCTCGCCTGGCACTGGCCTCGCCTGGCACTGGCCTCGCCTCACGCTGGCCTCGCCTGGCACTGGCCTCGCCTCACGCTGGGTGAACGGTGGCGAGGTGCACCTCGCCACCGTTCGGGGCCCGGCCGGCGGACTTACTGACGGGGGCGGCCGCCGCCGGCCGGGGAGATCGGAGGACCCTGTCCGCCTCGGGTGCGCTCGGCTCCCGGCAGGGGTTCCGTCATCCACCGTGACAGGCCGACCGCCAAGATCTGCGGGACGCGGACGTGTCCTTCGCCACGGACGGTTTCCGGTTGCCTGAGCTGCGGTTTAAGAATTGCTTAAGCCGGGCGACTTTTCTGCGGTCGGGTTAACGTGCTGGAAATGGTCACTGTGTGCGCATTTCCAAGATCGGAGCGTACTTTCCGCTGGTCGGGTTGAACCGGTCGGTCACCGGCCACGTACTAGACGTCGAGGGTCACCGTCGCGGGTGGCCGCCGGACGGGCTCCACGGGCCGGTGAAGCGCTTCCCAGCAGGTGGCGCGCACCACGCAACTGCGGTTAACGTTCGACATCGGCCGCGCGCGGGGGCGTCGCGGCCGCGTACACAAGGCTCTGGGTCTGAACGGGGGGACGACGATGCGGCACCAGCTTTCCCCGATCGTCGCCCATTCGAGGTCTGCATGAGTTACGAGGACGACGAATACTGGGACGACGAGTACACGGACCATTCCCCGGTCGGCTATGCGGAGAACACGGCCGTCGCCCCCGACCGCTACTCGCAGCCGATTCCCCCCGGTCGTCGCCCTCGACGCCCCGCCCAGGTCAGGACCTCCACCTGGGACGGCGAGATCGCCCAGCCCCCGATCGACCTCGACGTACGACCGCCCGACGAGCTCGCCGCCCGCCGCCGCAGCAAGCGACCCGGGCCGCCGCAGCCGCCCGGCGACGCCCCGCCGGCCGCCGACAAGCCCGGCGGCTTCGACAACACCCGGCCCTCCTGGTTGAACGACCCGGAGTTCGTGCCCACCGACACGACGGTGCCCGACCCGCTGCTCGACGGAGTGGTCGACTTCAACCGCCCCGAGCTGGGCGCCGACTTCGACAACCCCGAGTACCACGGCCCCGACGTGGGCACGCGCGCGGTCCGCTCCCGGCGCGAGCCCGAGATCATCGACTACGTCGACGACGACTACGACGATGAGGCGTACGCGGCCGACCTCGCCCGCACCCAGCGTGACCAGCGCGCCGGCCGGGCCACCGACTTCACCGACGGGCGGAGCGCCTACAAGGGCGACCGCGCGTTCCCCGACGACGATCTCGACGACCGGCGCCCGTCCCGCGACGACCGCTACCGCAACGACGACCGCTACCGGTCCGACGAGCGCTACCGGTCCGACGAGCGCTACCGGTCCGACGAGCGGCGCGGTCCCGCCGACGACGACCGGTATCGCGCCGACGACCCCCGACGCGACCCGCGCGACCCCGACCGCCGGCGCGACGCCCGACCGCGCGACGACTACGACCGCAGGCCGACACGCGAGCGCGACGACCGTTCCCGCGACCCCCGGGTGGCCGGGACGTCCCGCGACGAGGCCCGCCGCCGTCCCGACCTGGACGACCCGCGCCGCGCTACCACCCGTGACGACCTGCGCCGCTCCGACCGGGACGGCGTTCGCCGCGGCCAGGACGACGCCCGGCGTCCCGATCGTGACGGCGCCCGCCGCGGCCCGGACCGCGATGATCCGCGCCGCGGCTCCGACCGGGACGACCTGCGCCGCGGGCGGGACGATGTCCGGCGCGATCCTGATCGTGACGCTGCTCGCTCCGGCCGGGAATCCATTCGCCCGGGGCGCGACTCCGGTCGGTCCGGGCGCGACTCCATCACTCCCGGGCGCGACTCCGTTGCCGGCGGGCGGGACTCGGTTTCCGGCGGTCGGGACTCGGTTTCCGGCGGGCGCGATGGGCGTGAGGCGGCACGTCGTGACCCGCGGGTGCCTGGGCCGGATCGCCGCGCCCCTGGTCCCGACCGTGACCGTCACGTGGCCGGGCCCGACCGTCGCGGTGCCGGACCCGACCCGCGCGTCGCCCGGGATCCTCGCGTCGCCGGGATGCCTCGCGACGACCGTGGGGTCGCCCGGGTCGATCCGCGCGTGGCCGGACCGGAACGCGACGACCGCCGCGAGCCGGTGCGCCCCCGCGGTGACCAGGACGTCCGCGGGCGCCGCCGGGTCGCCATCGACGGCCCCGACGACGTGGACATCGCCGCCCCGATCGACGGCCGCTACGGCCGCCCCGGCGGCGAATACGTCGAGAACTACGAGATCCCCGCCGAACCGGTCCGCGGACGCGCGGTCATCGACGGCACGATCGTCGAGGCGCCCACCGACCCGCGCGGCCGAGCCGTCCCGGACCCCGCCGACCCGCGTGGCCGGGCCGTCCCCGACGCCCCCATCGACCCGCGCGGCAGGGGCATCCCGGACCCGAACGGCGACCCCCGTGGCCGCGTGGTCCCGGATCCGGTCACCGACCCGCGCGGCCGGGTCATGCCGGATCCCGCCGCCGGACGCGCCCGGGTCGGTGACGCGCCCACCGGCCCCGACGCCCGTGAGGTCATCGAGGGCGAAGTCATGCCGATCCGCGCCCAGCGCAGCCGGATCACCGTCGACGGCATGGACGAGGCCGTCTTCGAGGGCCAGTACTCCCCCGACGAGCCCGCCGACCCGCGCCGCCGCGGCGCCCGCCGGCCCGGCCCGCAACGTCGTCCCGAGCAGCCGGTCGCCGGTCGCGCCCAGGTCCCGCCCGCCGGGGTGGAACCGCAGGAGGGCTACGACGTCTACCGCCCGCGGCGTGACGACGAGAACTGGCCGGTCTCCGGCGCACCCGCCGTCGACGAGGCACGCCCGGTCTCCGGCGGCCACGCCCGGCCGGCCATGCCTGACGACAGCCGCCCGGTCTCCGGCGGCCACGCCCGGCCGGCCACGCTCGACGACAGCCGCCCGGTCTCCGGCGGCCACGCTCGCCCGGCCATGCCCGAGGACAGCCGTCCGGTGTCCGGCGGTCGGTCCTACCCGGACGGCGACCAGGGCGAGGACCGCTTCGGCGGCGAGACCGGCGACAGCCCCCGCGTGCTTCACAGGACACCGGCGCCGACCTTGCCCCGCGTCATCCACAAGGCCGAGCCGCCGGCCCAGCCGCGCGTACTCAAGAAGGCGGAACCACCCGCCCAGCCGCGCGTCGTCAACACCGCCCCGCCGGCCGCGCCGCCGCGCGTGGTCCCGGCCGCGCCGGAACCGCCTGCCCAGCGGCCCGAGACCGCTTCACCGGCGCCCGCCGTGCCCGCCGCGACGGCGTCGCCGCAGGCACCTCCGGGACGGCGTCCCGACAACGTGCCTCCGGCATCGCGCAACCCCGCGGCGCAGGCCCCGGTCGTGCCGGGCCGCCGCCCTGAAACGTCGGCGCCGCAAACCCCGGCGGGGTTCACCCCCGCTGCCCCGGCCCAGACGCCACCGGGCCGTGGTCCGGACGCCGCACCTCAGCCGCCGTATGGAAGCGCGACGCCGTATGAGGGCGTGCCGCCGTATGGAAGCGCGACGCCGTATGAGGGCGTGCCGCCGTATGGAAGCGCGGCGTCACAGGCGGGCGCTGCGCCACAGGCTGGCACGGCGCCACGGGCTGGCACGGCTTCGTATGACGGTGCGGCGCCGCATGCGGGTGCGGCGCCGCAGGCACCAGACGGCCAGTGGCCCGGCACCGCGGCTCCGGGATCGCGTGGCGCGGTCCCGCCGCAGGCGAATCCCGGCCGCGTGGCCGAACCGCCATCTGCACGGGTTCCTGCCACGACTCAGGCACCACCTCCCCGTCGCGGGGCCGCGCCGGCGGCAGCGCGAGTATCGGCACCGCCGCCGGCACCTCCTGGCCGTCGACCCGATCAGGTCCCACTGGCGCAGACGGCTCCGGCACAAGCGGCTCCGGCACAAGCGGCTCCGGCACAAGCGGCTCCGGCACAGGGCGCGCCGCCTGCCGGCCAGGCGCCGGCCGAAGGGAAGCGCCGCTTCCCGTGGAGCCGCCTCTCCAAGCAGGGCGGGAAGCAGTCGAAGTCTCGTCCTTCCAGCTCCGCCTCCGAGCCGCTGGGCGCGGACGGCCTCGGGCTCCTGCCGTCCGCAGAGGGCGGTCAGCAGTGGCAGGCCGACGCGGATTCCTGGGCATCGCCGGCGGGATATTCCGCCGAGCAGCAGCTTTGGGCACAGCAGGAGCAGGACTGGACGGTTCCGGGTTCCTCCCCGCAGACGCCCGAGCAGCAGGCATGGACGCCCGGGGCCGACGAGCCGCAATCGTGGATGCCCCAGGGCTCCGAGCCACAGGCGTGGGCATCGCACACATCCGGACAGCAGGCATGGCCGGCGCAGGAGTCCGAGCCGCAGGCCTGGGATTCCCAAGCACCAGAGCAGGCGTGGGACCGCGAAGCGACCGACCACGCGTGGGATCCCCAGGCAACCGAACGGACGTGGGCACCCCAGCCCGCCGAACAGGCTTGGGATCCCCAAGCGACCGACCAGGCGTGGAGTCCCCAGCCGGCCGAGCAGGCCTGGGATCCCCAAGCGACTGCGCAGGGGTGGAGCCCCCAGCCGGCCGAGCAGGCATGGAATCCCCAGCCGGCCGAGCAGGCATGGGATCCCCGCGCCACCGAGCAGATGCGGACTTCCGAGCAGGCCGGGTGGCCGATCGCGAGCCAGGCCGAGAACGAGCCTTGGGCGGACCCTGCCCAGCCGCAACAGTCCGAGCCGCTCGCTGCGCCGGAAATGCGACCGGGCGGGCCGTTGCCGACGCGCGGCCGAGGACAGTCGCTGGGCGGCGGCGAGGAAAGTTGGAACGGTTTCGGGGGCTCCCCCTCTTCGGAGACGGAGAGTGGCATGCCCACTTCCGAGGCGAGGAGTGGCACGGCAGCGCCGCAGGCGGGCATGCACCCGCAACCGCGGACAGCGCAGCCCCAGACCGCGCAGCCCCAGGCCCCGCAGCCGCGGGCCGCGCAGCCGCGGGCGTGGCAGGAAAACTCGAGCGCGCTGGGGGACGGTGTTCCGCAAGGGCCGACCCCTCGGCAGCTCGGCAGCGCGGCAGCACCCGCCGCACCGGCAGCACCCGCAGCGCGGCAGGGTGGGACGCCGGCGCCGCCGCGCGGCGGAGAACCGGCGGGACTGGCACCGCGGCACGGTGGGACTCCGGAAGGACCGGCGCCTCGGCACGGCAGCGCTCCGCAGGGACCGGCGCCCCGGCACGGCGGCACTCCGGAAGGACCGGCACCGCGGCACGGCGGTGCTGCGCCTCGGCATGGTGGGGCCCCGACGGGACCGGCACCGCGGCACGGCGCGCCGCACGGGTCGCCCGAGACCTGGCGCCAGGACTCGGGTGAGCAGGCCGCCGCCTGGAACGAGGTCACGCCGCCTCAAGGCGCTCCCGCGGCAGGACCGGCGAAGCGGCAGGAGCCTGAACTCCGGGTTCCGCGCTATGCGGCTGACGCACCGGTGTCCGGAGGAGCACCGCCGGCGACCGCACCGACGGCTCAAGCGCCGGCTTCCGCGGGGACGCCTCAGGCACCCGTGCCAGGCGCTCCCGTCTCCGGCGTTCCCGGGTCGGAGGATGCGCGGGCTAACGGCGTTCCGCGTGGTGAGCGGCCCGCCCCGCCCACGCCGGTCACGGCTCCCATCGGGCGGCTGGTCATCGCCGGGCCGGACATGGAGCCGCGCAAGTATGTCGACGCCGACCTCAAGATCGACTGGTTCGGCAAGGATGGCGAAGGCCCCAAGACCGGCGATGGCACGGCGGCTGGCGGCAAGGCAGTCGGTGCCGAGGCTGGAAATAACCCTGAGAAGCCGGCGGCCGGAAGCGCCCCGAAGATGCCGGCGGCCGGAAGCGCCCCGAAGATGCCGGCGGCCGGGAGCGCCCCGGAGGAGCCGACGGCTGGGAACGCCGCAGCGAAGCTGAAGGCCGCATCCTCCGCGGAGGCGACCGACGGCGACGGCCTGGTCATCGACATGGACATCAGCGGTCTCTTCGACGGCCGCGGGGTAACCGCCCAGCAGGCCATGATCGTCGCCCGTGAGCTGCGGGAACAGAACGCCAAGGCGGTCTCGGACCAGGTGGGCGCGGGCGCCGTCGCAGAACCGCCGCGGCCGGAAACCAACGGCGCTGGACCAGCCGTAAGCGCCGGGCCGGGCATGAACGCGGCGCAGGGCATGAACGCGGCGCAGGGCACGAGCGCCGGGCCGGGCATGAACGCCGGGCCGGGCGCCAGTGATGGGCCGGCCGTGAGTGAGGGGCCGACGGCCGCTGACCTGGAGGCGATTCGGTGGCGGCTGGACGGCGGGACTTTGCGCGAGGTGGTCGACGATCACGATGCGCTGCGCAAGCTCGGTGAACAGCTGGACGGGCCGCTCGCCGCCGATCAGGACGACGACTCGATGGCGGGGCTGCTCAGTGTGCGGGCCGAGGTCTACCGGCTGCTCGGTGAGTTAGGGATGGCCGCCGCGGCCAGCCGGATGGCTCTGGTGCACGCTCAGCGGGCGGGTAACTCGCGGGCCAGGGTGATCGCTCAGGCCGAGCTGGCGCACGTGCTGCGGCTGCGGGGGGACTTCGACGAGGCGGATCGGCTCTTCGAGGAGGCGGCCAGCTCGGAGACGCCGGAGGCGTTGCGCAGCGTGGTGCATGAGAACGCGGGGCGGAGCGCCTTCGATCAGGGGCGGCACATGGAGGCGCTGGATCACTTCGCGCGGGCGGTTCGGCTGGGGCCGGAGAACGACATGGACCTGGTGGAGCGGGTCGGTGTGAGCCTGGAGGCGATCTACATCCACGTGCTCCGGGACGGCTGGGGGCCCTACCCGCGGATGCGCCGGGAGATCATCGACCCGGAACTGCTGGCTCAGATGGAACAGCTGGAGCGGCGCCCGGAACCACCGGCGCAGGGCTGACCGCCACGCGGCCGCGGCCGTTGCTCTTGGCGGTGTAGAGGGCCGCGTCCGAGGCTCGGACCAGGTCGTCGACGGTTGCCGCGTGGGCGGGCAGGGACGCCACGCCGATGCTCAGGCCGGGCGGGCCGGACGGCAGCGTGGTGTCCGCGCGGACCAGGGCCCGCATGCGGTCGACGGCGTTCAGGGCGGCCCGTTCGTCGCCTCGGATCAGCATGACGAATTCGTCGCCGCCGAAGCGGGCCACGAGGTCGCCGTCGTTCGCGACCTCCTGCATGGCCGCCGCCACGACCTGCAACGCGTCGTCGCCGGCCGCATGGCCGTACGTGTCATTGATGCTCTTGAAGTGGTCGAGGTCGATGGTGACGACGGCGAGGGGGCGACCGCTCAGCTCGGCCCACCGGCCGGCGGCGGCGAGCGCGTCGTCGAAGGCGCGGCGGTTGGCGAGGCCGGTGAGCGGGTCGGCGAGCGCCTGTCCCTCGAGCTTGCGGCGCAGTTGGTCGGCACGGTCGCGCAGGCTGTAGACCACGACCGCGGTCATGATCAGCGCGATGCTGAGGGCGATCCAGTCGGCGAATCCGTTCGCGGCGCGGAGGGCGATGACCACGACGAGCCCTTCGCCGACGCTCACCGCGATCACGTTGAGGTAGATGACGCGGCGGCTGAGGAAGTTCGCCGCGTAGAGCACCGGCCACAGGTAGAACAGTTGGGAGCCGGTGCTGGCGTCCGAGGTCATCAGGTTGAGTCCGGAGATGACCGAGGTGGCGATCAGCGGGGCGGCCCAGAAGAAGAGGTCGGGCAGCAGGTGCGGGCGGGACCAGCAGACCCACGCGCCGAGGGCCAGCGCGAGCGAGGTGGTGATGACCGCGATGAGGATCGGCGGCGGGTTGTGCGGCTGCAGGATGACGCCGGTGAGCAGGACGAACGGCGCGGCGGCGAACTGGAGGTACGCGACCGAACGCGACGCGCCGTGGCGGTCGCGGATCTCGAACGCCATGGCGCCTCCTCCGGGATCTACTCCGCTCAGATCGGCGGACCGGCGGCCCGGTTGAGTGTTGGCGGCTATTCCGTGCGCAGCGCCACTACCGGGTCGAGACGGCCGGCCCGTTGCGCGGGAACGACGCCGAAGATGATGCCGACCGCCGCGGAGACGCCGAAGGCTAGTGCCAGCGCCCACCAGGTGACGGCCGCGGGCACCGGGGACAGCCGGTCGACGAGCAGGGCGGCGGTGATGCCGAGGCCCATACCGAGCACACCGCCGATCGTTGTCAGAAGCACCGCTTCCAGGAGGAACTGGACACCGATGTCGCGGGGTCGGGCCCCGACCGCTTTCCGCAGCCCGATCTCCTTGGTCCGCTCGCGCACCGAGACCAGCATGATGTTGGAGACGCCGACGCCGCCGACCAGCAGGCTGATGCCGGCGATGGCGGCGAGCACCCCGGTGAGCACGCCCAGGATGTCGCCGAGCACGCCGAGGATCTGTTCCTGGGTGACCGCGCTGAAGTCGGTGTCCGGGTGGCGTTCGACCAGGGCGGCGACGACCGCGTCACCGAGCGCGCCGATGCGTTCCCGGTCGGGCGCGCGGATGGCCAGGCCGTCGATGCGGTCGGTGCCCAGGAGCCGCTGCGCGGCGGTGATGGGTACGTGTACTTCGCTGTCCCGGTCGACGCCGAGACTCTGGCCGAGCGGCTCGAAGGTGCCGGTGACCCGGAACCGGACGCCGCCGATGGTGATCTGCCGCCCGATCGGGTCACGGTCGCCGAAGAGTTGCCGGGCGACCGCCGAGCCCAGGACGGCGACCCGGCGGCCGGTGCTGACGTCGGAACGGGTGAAGTAGCGGCCGCGGTCCAGGTTGCGGACGAACACGGTCGGCGTGGTCTCCAGGACGCCCTGCATGCTGGCGAAGCTGCTGCGGCTGCCCGCGCGTACCGTCTCGCCGGAGGCGACGGTGACCGCGACCCGCGACCGGTCGCCGACCACCCGGGTGACCGCGTCGACGTCGTCCAGGGTCATGGTGGAGGCGGTGGCGGCAGCGCCCGCCTCGAGCCGCCCGGGCACCACCAGCAGCAGGTTGGAGCCGAGCCCCTCGACCTGCGACTCGATCTGCTGCTTGGTGCCGGTGCCGATGGCCACCAGGGCGACCACGGCGGCGACGCCGATGACCACGCCGAGCATGGTCAGGATGCTGCGCAGGCGGTTGGCGCGCAGCGCGTCGACGGCGACCCGCCAGGCCTCGGAGATCCTCATGCCGGCACGATCTCGCCGTCGCGCATCCGGATCTGCCGGTGGGCGCGGGCGGCGACGTCCTTGTCGTGGGTGACCAGGACGACCGCGACACCCTCGGAGTTCAAGGACTCGAGCAGCGCGAGTACGGCTTGGCCGGTCGCCGAGTCGAGGTTGCCGGTGGGTTCGTCGGCGAGCAGCACGGACGGGCCGGTGACCAGGGCGCGGGCGATCGCCACCCGCTGCTGCTCGCCGCCGGTCATCTGGTTGGGCCGGTGCCCGGCGCGGTGCGCGAGGCCGACCCGCTCGAGCATGGCGGCCGCGCGTTCCCGCCGCTCGCGCCGGGGGACGCCGCGGTAGACCAGCGGAAGGGCCACGTTGTCCTGTGCGGTGGTGCGGGCGAGCAGGTGGAACGACTGGAAGACGAAGCCGATGGTCTCGTTGCGCAGCTTGGCCATCTCGCCGGGGTCGAGCGTGGTGACGTCGCGTCCGCCGATCAGCAGGGTGCCGGAGGTGGGCCGGTCGAGCGCGCCGAGCAGGTGCATGAGCGTGGACTTGCCGGAGCCGGAGGTGCCCACGATGGCCAGGTAGTCGTCCGCCTCGACGGTCAGCGAGACGGCCTTGAGGGCGGTCACCGAGACCCCGTCCAGCTCGTACGTGCGCGCGACATCCGTGGCGACGATGGCCGGGGAGCCGGTCACGGCAGCTCCTGGCCGGCCCGCACCTGGTCGGCGCCGGACACCACGATCCGCTGACCGTCGCTGAGCCCGTCGGTCACCTGCACCGCGTCCTCACCCTGCACGCCCAGCGTCACCGGCACCCGCTCGGCCTTCCCGTCACGGACCGCCCAGACCGTGGATCGCCCGTCGGCGTCGACGACCGCGGAGGCCGGAACGGTGACCGCGTCCTCCGCCTCGCGCACCCGCAGCCGCACCACGGCGCTCATCCCGGGCCGCGGCACGGGTGCGGCACTGCCGTCGTCGCCGGCGCCCTTGCCCAGGTCGAGCCGCACCCGGTAGGACACTCCCCCGCGCGCCGAGGTGGTGGGCAGCTGGTCGATCGACCGGACCGTGGCCGGATAGGAGGCCCCGGTCGCCGCGTCCAGCTCGACAGTGGCCGCGCCGCCCGGCTTGACCAGCAGGATGTCGGTCTCGTCGACCTCGGCGGACAGCCCGAGCCGGGACACGTCGACGACCGTGACGATCGGGGTGCCGGGGCTGACCGGGCCGCCCTCGGGGACGGCCGGGTCGGCGCCGGCCGGTGCCGCGGCGGGCGCGGCGGCCGGCGCTCCGCCGGTGGTGGCGCCGCCGCCGGAGAGCAGGTCGGTGAGCGAGGCCCCGGAGGCGGCCGGCGAGCCGCCGAGCTGGACCACGCCGGCGACGGGCGCTCGCAGGGTCAGCGCGTCGTCGGCGGCGACGGCCAGGTCGTACGCCTGCTTGGCCTGAAGTTGTTGAGCGGCCGAGAGTGCGCCCAATGCGCGGGAGAGGCCGGCCAGACCCTGCTGGACGGACCGGACGGCGGCGGACGCGGCCTCGGACGCCGCCTCGTACTGCTGCTCGGCGGCGTCGATCTGAGCCAGCAGCGCCGCACGCACCTGGAGGTCGGCGACGTCGCCCGCGGCCTCCCGTGCCGCGTCGAAGGCCTTGCCCGCGCGTTTGTCGGTGGTGCGGCCGACGGTCACATAGTTGCCGGTGGAGACCGGCGGCGCGGCGTCCAGGGCGCGCTCGGCGTCGGCCAGCCGGTCGGCGACGCCGGGCGAGTCGATCACCGCGACCACGTAGCCCTTGGCGACCCACTGGCCGGGCGTGACACGCAGGTCGGCGAGGGTGCCGGCGGCGGGCGAGGTGACCGTGGCGGCGGCCCGCGCGGTGACCGAGCCGGGGGCCTCGACGATCTCGGCGACCTCGCCGCGGGCTGCGGTGCCCAGGCCGACGCCGGAGGGCTCGTCGCCGCACGAGGCGGCGGTCAGCACGGGCAGCAGTACCGCCGCAACGAGCAGCGCGAATGTGCCCCGGGGGTGGCGATTCACGAGCGCAACTGTAATGCGGCCCTACGACAAGATCGCCGGCGTGATACCTGGGCCCTGTCGGGTTTCTGCCGAAACAGTGGACCTTTCGCCGACTACGCGGCGTGCGCCGGGCTGTCACCGTAAGAGTTCGACCCGCGGCGCCGTCCGCGGAAAAGGGGGAGAACATGCTCCGCGCCGATGAACTGACCGTGGTGCACCATGACGACACGGTCACCCGGTTCACCGACGTGCGCTACACCCTGGGACGACGGGGGCTGCGCGTGAAGATGGCGACCGGCGAGGAAATCCTCTTCCCGCAGCATGACGTGCTCACCACGCATGCGGTCACGGCCGCCATCATCCACAACAGGCTGGACTACGCCATCGCGGCCTAGGTTCCCGGGCGGCGCCCGTACACCTTGACCGTGGTGCCCTTCTTCAGCTTGCCGTACAGGTACACGGCGTCCGACTTGAGCAGGTTGACGCAGCCGTGCGAGCCGCGCCACGCGTCATGCAGGTAGGTCGTGGTGCGGTGCAGCCCGACCCCGCCGACGAAGCGCTGCCAGTTGTACATGTTGACCTTGTACTTCTCGGAGTACTCCGGGTTGGCACGCTGCCACGTCTTGTACGTGCCGGTGGGCGTGCGGTACCCCTTCATGCCGGTCCGCGTGACGGTCGGCTTGAAGTAGACCTTTCCACCCTTCATGACGAAGACCGTCTGGTGCGTCAGGTCGACGCAGACCGTGGTCTTCGACTTGCTGGCCTTGCAGGTCGACGTATTCGTGCCCGCCAGCCGCTTGGCCACCCCGAAGGTGGTGGGCCCGGCCAGGCCGGATGCCGGCTTGATGCCGAACCGGCTCTGGAACTTCTTGATCGCCTTGCAGTCGCCGGCCGACTGCTTGCCGTCGACGCTGAGCGTTCCGTACCCGCCCAGCTTCTTGAGGTAGCCCTCGACCTGCTTCTGGTACTTGCCCGTCGAGCACGAGGCCGCAGCGGCCCGTGTCACGACGACCACAGCCGACGGCGTACGCGCGGCGGCGCCCGCGGCCGGCGAACCGGCCACCAGCAGGCCCGCCCCGGTGACCATCGCGGTAGCGATGGCACCGATGCGCACGATTGTCCGTTGGACTCCCAATTCGTCCTCCCCAGTAATGCGTGCGGACATCGAAGCACACCGACGCACGGAGGCAGATCATCCGGACGTCGGTACAGAAGCAGCCCGACAGGCGAGAATCGTTACGCGGAAGATCCCTGGAAACCGTTGCGTAACCTTCGCGTTCGCTTTTGACTATGCGCGGTGAGGCTTCGCTCGGTCACGGTGCGTCAACAGACCGATGCGAACAAGGAAATGAGGAGAGCCATGTCAATAAACTCCGTGGGGCCGCGGTGGCGAGCCGCGCTCGCCGGAACGGTCGGTGTCGGGCTGGTTCTCGGCCTGGCCGCCTGTGGTGACGGTGGCGGTGACGACAGCGGGGAGGACACTCCCTCGGCAGCGGCGATCGACTGCGCTCAGTTCAGCAGCTTCGGCGACCTCAAGGGCAAGACGGTCTCCATCTACACCGGCATCATCACGCCGGAGGACAAGCCGCAGATCGACTCGTACAAGCCGTTCGAGCAGTGCACCGGTGTGACCGTGAAGTACGAGGGCGACAAGGCCTTCGAGACTCAGGTCCTGGTCCGGGCCAAGGCCGGCAACCCGCCGGACCTCGCCTACGTTCCGCAGCCCGGCCTGCTCGCGCAGCTCGTGGCGACGGGCAAGGCCGTCGAGGCGCCCAAGTCGGTGTCCGACAACGTCGACAAGTTCTTCGGCAAGGACTGGAAGGCGTACGGCACGGTCAACGACAAGTTCTACGCCGCGCCGCTGGGCGCGAACGTGAAGTCCCTGGTCTGGTACTCGCCGTCGGAGTTCAAGGAGAACAACTACAAGGTTCCGACGACGCTGGACGAGCTCAAGACCCTGAGCGACACGATCGCCGCCAAGGACAAGAAGCCGTGGTGCGCCGGCATCGCCAGCGGTGAGGCCACGGGCTGGCCGATCACCGACTGGATGGAGGACTTCATGCTCCGGCTGAGCGGGCCGGAGAAGTACGACCAGTGGGTCAAGCACCAGATCCCGTTCAACGGCCCGGACTCGTCCGCGGCGCTGGACGCGGTGGGCGGCTACCTGAAGAACGACAAGTACGTCAACGGTGGCTACGGCGACGTGAAGAGCATCGCCACCACCACGTTCCAGGACGGCGGCCTGCCGATCGTCGACGGCGGGTGCTCGCTGCACCGCCAGGCGAACTTCTACGCCGCCAACTGGGACAAGGACACCAAGGTGGCCGAGGACGGCGACGTCTTCGCGTTCTACCTGCCCGGCAAGGACGCCTCCAGCAAGCCGGTTCTCGGCGGTGGCGAGTTCGTGGTCTCGTTCGCCAACCGTCCGGAGGTGCAGGCCTTCCAGACCTACCTGTCCACCGACACGTGGGCGAACGCCAAGGCCAAGCTCTCCCAGGGCTGGGTGAGTGCCAACAAGGGTCTCGACGTGAACAACCTGAGCAGCCCGATCGACAAGCTGTCGGCAGGAATCCTCCAGGACCCGAAGGCGGTCTTCCGCTTCGACGGTTCGGACCAGATGCCGGCGGCCGTGGGTTCGAACGCCTTCTGGAAGCAGACGACCAGCTGGATCACCGGCCAGGACACCAAGACGACGGTGGACAACATCGAAAAGGCCTGGCCCAAGTGATCTGATCGGATGATCTAGATCACACCGTAGATCCCGTAACTTCTGACCGGCCGGGGCGGGCACACCGCCTCGGCCGGTCTCATCTAGAAGGTAGGTGAAGGAGGCCTGATGACAGACACGTTGGCCTTCTGGCCGTTCGATCCCGTCGAGACGACGTCGGGCAAGGTCGTCCAGATGCTCGCGGCGATCCTCGTGTTCATCGCGATCATGGGCATCATCCTGTTCCTGGCCAGCCTGGCCAAGGGACGCAGCGGCGACCGGGCAGTGGGTTACCTCTACCTGGCGCCGACCCTTCTCATGCTGCTGGTCGGACTGGTCTACCCCGGTCTGCGTACGGTCTGGCAGTCGTTCTTCAACGCCGCCGGCGACGCGTTCATCGGGCTGGACAACTACGCCACGATCTTCAGCGACGCCGACCAGCTCACCGTGCTGCGCAACACGGTCTTCTGGGTCGTGGTGACGCCGTTCGTCGCCACCGCGGTCGGCCTGATCTACGCGATCCTGGTCGACAAGGCCCGGCTCGAGTCGGCCGCCAAGGCACTGATCTTCCTGCCGATGGCGATCTCGTTCGTCGGCGCGTCGATCATCTGGCGGTTCGTCTACGAGTACCGGCCCAACCAGGGCAGCGTGAAGCAGATCGGCCTGCTCAACCAGGTTCTGGTCTGGCTGGGCGCCGAGCCGCATCAGTGGCTGATCGACTCGCCGCTGAACACGTTCCTGCTCATCGTCGTGATGATCTGGATCCAGGCGGGCTTCGCGATGACCGTGCTGTCGGCGGCCATCAAGGCGATCCCGGACGACGTGATCGAGGCGGCCCGGCTGGACGGGGTCACCGCGTTCGGCATGTTCCGCTTCATCACCCTGCCGAGCATCCGCCCGGCCGTGGTCGTCGTGCTCACCACGATCGGCATCGCCACGCTGAAGGTCTTCGACATCGTCCGCACGATGACCGGCGGCCAGTTCAACACCAGCGTGGTGGCCAACGAGTTCTACAGCCAGAGCTTCCGCAGCGACAACCAGGGTCTCGGCGCGGCCCTCGCGGTGCTGCTGTTCGTGCTCGTGATCCCGATCGTCGTCTACAACATCCGCCAGCTCAGAGCATCGGAGGCACGATGAGCAGCGCACCGATCGCTCCGGTCACGGTTTCGGATGCGCCGTTGAAAGCACCCAGGGAGACCGCGGCCGGTAAGGCGAAGAAGCGGCTCACCTCGCCGTGGGCGTCGCTGTTCGCGGTGGTCCTCGCGGTGCTGTGGACGTTGCCGACGTTCGGTCTGCTGGTGTCGTCGTTCCGCCCTCAGCGCGACATCCGCACCAGCGGCTGGTGGACGTTCTTCAGCGACCCGCAGATGACGCTGGACAACTACCGGTCCGTCCTCGGCACGGACCAGGCCGGCGGGCTGGGTGACTACTTCATCAACTCGTTCATCATCACCATCCCGTCGGTGCTGATCCCGGTGACGCTGGCGGCCCTGGCCGCGTACGCGTTCGCCTGGATCAGGTTCCCCGGGAAGAACATCCTGTTCGTCGCGGTCTTCGCTCTGCAGATCGTGCCGATCCAGGTGACCCTGATCCCGCTGCTGACGCTCTATGTCGACGGTGGGATCGCCGGGACGTTCTGGCCGATCTGGTTGTCGCACTCGATCTTCGCGCTGCCGCTGGCCGTGTTCATCCTGCACAACTTCATGAAGGAAGTGCCGGCGACCCTGCTCGAGGCGGCCCGGATCGACGGCGCCGGCCACGTCGCCATCTTCTTCCGGGTGCTGCTGCCGTTGCTGCGCCCGGCCCTGGCGGCGTTCGGCATCTTCCAGTTCCTCTGGGTCTGGAACGACCTGCTGGTCGCTCTGACCTTCGCGGGCGGCGGCAACGCGGTGGCTCCGGTCACGGTGGCGCTGGCCAACCTGGCCGGTACCCGCGGCAACGCGTGGCATCTGCTGTCGGCCGGCGCGTTCGTGTCGATCGTCGTACCGGTGCTGGTGTTCCTCTCCTCCCAGCGCTACTTCGTCCGCGGCCTGCTCGCGGGCAGCGTCAAGGGCTGAGTTTCGGGCGTGCTCCTCGCTTCGGGGGGCACGCCCGAAGCAGGATCAGTCCGGTGTGGCGAAGTCCTGCACCCAGTAGGCGGTGTCGTCGGACGCGAACGCCAGGCCGATCCCCATCTGGCGCAGCCGGCAGTCCATGATGTTCTCCCGGTGTTCCGGGCTGTGCCACCAGCCGTCGACGACCTCGTAGGAGCTGTCGACCCCCCGCGCGATGTTCTCGCCGTAGCGGCTCCAGTCGTACCCCGCGTCCTCGACCCGCTCCCCCGCCTTCTCACCGTTGCGCGACTCGTGCGCGAAGTACTCGTGCCGCGCCATGTCCGCCGCGTGCCGGTTGGCGGCCGTGATCAGCCGGCGGTCGAGCGTCAGCCTCTCGCACCCGCCCCGCCGCCGCTTCTCATTGACCAGGGTCAAAACCTGCTGCTGTACGGGCGCGGCCGGGCTACCCGACACCGAGGCGGGCGTGACGTCCCGCCGCGACGCGTCGACGACGTTGGCCGGCTTGGCCGCGGGTGCCGCGGCGGGCTTCCCCGCGGGCTCGGCGGCGACCGGCGCCGGGTCCTCGGCCACGGGCGGCGCATCCTGCTGCGGCGGCTCGGCGGCCTGCGGATCCGCCGCCTGACCACCCGGCCGTTGCGGCGCCGCGGCGGCCGCGGCGGGATCGTCGTCCGCCGCCGGCTCGGCGTGGCCTCCGGGCCGGGCCACGTTCGCCGCCGGCTGCTGGCCCGGTCCCGGCAGATCCAGATCCGGTACGCCCGGCGCCCCGCCGCCCATGGCGGGCGACAGATCCGACATGCCCGGGAACTCCATGGCCGGCACGTCAGGAGTCGTATCCGCTCCCGCCGTCGTCGCGGCGACGGCACCCGCCAGCAACACCACCGACGCCGTCACACACACCACCACCAGCGGTTTCCGCATCCAGAGCTTCCCTACATCCATTGCGCCGTGGCCGACTCCACAACGCCCCGGCCGGACCAACGCCCCACCGGCGGCCCCGGTGACTTCCCGCCCACCCCGCCCGGCCCTCGCCACCCGCGGCAAAGATCCACTTGACCTGCGCTTTCACGCCCCTGCCGCTGTCCGGACAATGCGGACACTTCATCCGTACGGGGTAACCCACCCTGCCGTTCTTGTCACACTTTCCGGTGCCGTCTCGTCCAGTCCGCATGCACACCGCGTACGTCACGCTCACCATCACCGCGGCGGTCTTCACCGCCGTGGCCGCGGTCACCTACCTGATCGGCCACGACTACCCCAGGGCCCAGGCCGACATGAAACGCGTGCCCCGTTCCTGGCTGCCGTTCCTGGGCGTGGCGCTGGCCTCGGGCGCGCTCGGCCTGGTCGCCGGTCTGGCCGTGCCGTGGCTCGGCGTCATCGCCGCCGCGGCCCTGGTGCTCTACTTCATCGGCGCATTGATCGCCCACCTGCGCGTGGGTTCCCGCAAACTGCTCGGCTGGGCCGTCTTCTTCACCACCGAGCTGGCAACCCTGATCGTGACGGTCGCCTACCGCTATTGAGCCAGAGCAGCGGCCATCTTCAGAGTGTCCTGATACTCCCGCAGCAACGTGACCTTTCCATCATGGACAGTCAGCACGGTGATGAAGTCCGCCTCGGCCTGCCGCCCGGTGGCGACAGCGGTGGCGGTGAGGGAGTACTCGACGACGATCGTCGACGGATCGACCAGGGAATGAACCGTCCTCACCGCACAGTCGTCGATGCGAAGAGGCAGCGCCGCCCGCGCGGGGCCGGCGAAGGCCAGGAACTCAGCCTTGCCCTGGATGCGTGACGGCCGGCCCGGCGCCGCGAACGGCCATTCGACGATCACGTCGTCGGCGAGGTCGTCGGCGCCGACGGTGGCGCCGGCCAGCCACCGGTCGCGCATGCGGTTGAAGGCATCCCGCGGGGTCATGAACACTCCTCGACGAAGGCTAAGATGAGTGACGACTCACGTACGCACGATAATGAGTGGTGACTCATCTTGTCCAGACCCCTACGCGCGGATGCCCGGCGGAACCGGGCGAAGATCCTGGCCGCGGCCGAGCAGGTGTTCGCCGAAGGCGGCCCGGAGGCGTCGACCGAGGAGGTCGCGCGACGCGCCGGGGTGGCCGCCGGGACGGTCTTCCGGCACTTCCCCACCAAGGCCGACCTGCTGCGGGCGCTGATGAAGGACCTGCTGGAACAGGTCACCGCCGACGCGGCCGAACTGGCCACGAGCGGGGATCCGGCCACCGGCCTGTTCGAGTTCTTCGGCCGGCTGGTCCGGCGCACGGCGGCCAACCGCACCGTCGTCGGCCTGCTGGCCGTGCCTCTGAGCGGCCCGATCACCTCGCTCGCCGACGTGGTGGCAGAGCTGCTGCGCCGGGCGCAGGAGGCCGGCGCGGTCCGCCTGGAGGTGCGCCCCGACGAGGTGATGGCCCTGCTGGAGAGCACCTGCCAGGGCGCCCTGAGCGGCGCCTGGACCGACGACCTCCGCGACCGCACGCTCGAGATCATTTTTTTCGGCCTGCGCGCGCACCGCCCCCTCCCCCACCCCGGCACTGGGTGGGCGGAAAGTTAGGCGGCGGGTACGGCAGTTTTGCGGCTCGTCCACAGGTGCGGAGCTGGCGAAGCATTCTCGAAACTTCCGGGCATATTGTCGTTAATCTGGGCCAATGGCACAGAGCGAGAGGGCTGGGCCCGAGGGTGAGGGCGGGAACTCGCTCGTCTTCCGGGCCGGTTCCATGCTGTGCGCGCTCCGCCTGGACGAGGTCATCGAGACCATGCGCCCGCTCGCGACCCGGGCCCTGGCCGGCGCCCCCGCCTTCGTGCGCGGGGTGTGCATCATGCGCGGCGTGCCCGCCCCGGTCGTCGACGTCGCCCGGCTGCTCGGCGGCGAGGAGGCCGAGGTCGCGCGGTTCGTGGCGGTACGGGCCGAGCACGGCCCGGTGGCCTTCGCGACCGGTGAGGTGCTCGGGATCCGGGTCACGGCCGCCGGTGGGACGCACCCGGGGCTGCTGACCGGCGCCTCCAGCCGGCTCGTCGCGGGGGTCGGCACGCTCGACGCCGAGCCCTTGCTGCTGCTGCAGGGCATGCGGGTGGTCCCGGACCATGTCTGGCAGGCCGCCGCGGGTCAGGCGGAGGCGGTGGCGCCGTGATCGAGACCAGTGACGTGACCCGCTTCCGCGAGCTGCTGGCGGCGCGGCTGGGCTGGACGTTCGCCGACAACGACGTGCCGCACCTGACGCAGGAGCTGCTGCGGCGGGCCGAGACGAACGGGCTCGCCCAGGGCGGCTATCTCCGGCGGCTGGCGGCCGGTTGGGGCCACGAGCTGGCCGCGCTCGCCGAGGAACTGACGATCACCGAGACCTACTTCTTCCGGCACGGCGAGCAGTTCCGGGCGCTGGCCGGAGCGGCGTTGCCGGAGCGGATGGCGGCCCGGGCCACCCAGCGGGTGCTGCGGCTGCTGTCGGTCGGGTGCTCGTCCGGCGAGGAGGCGTACACGCTGGGGATCGTGGCCCGCGATCTGCTGCCGGATCCGGGCTGGATCATCTCGGTGCTCGGCGTGGACGCCAACCCGGCCATGCTGCGCAAGGCCGGGCGCGCCCACTACTCGGCCTGGTCGTTGCGGGAGACCCCGGATGACGTACGGGAACGCTGGTTCCATCCGCACGACAGCACGTACGAGGTGGATGCCGGCGTCCGCGCGATCGTGCGATTCCGCCAGCACAACGTGGCCGAGGACGACGCCGATCTGTGGCGCCCGGAGCAGTACGACGTGATCTTCTGCCGCAACCTGCTGATGTATCTGACCCCGGACACCGCGGGCGCGCTGATCGCCCGGATGACGGCGGCGCTGGCCCCGGGCGGTTACCTCTTCCTCGGGCACACCGACTCGCTGGGCAGCCGCCCGGCGGGTCTGGAGCCGATGCACAGCCATGCGACGTTCTACTACCGCCGCACGACCGCCCCGAGCCCCGCACCGCCGCCGCAGACAGCGATCCCGGACGTCGTACGCATCGCGCCCGCCCCACCGGAACCCACCCGGGCGCCGGAGGGGATCCTCACGCTGATCCACCAGGAACGCTTCGCGGAGGCGCTCGCCGAGAGCGAGCGGACCGACCGTTCCGGCCCGCGCGACCTGCTCGTGCACGGCGTCCTGCTGGCGCAGGCCGGGCGTCTCGCGGACGCCGAGATGGAGGTGCGCGCGCTGCTCGACGCCAACGGCCTGGACGCCGACGCGCATCACCTGCTCGGTGTCTGCCTGGAGGGCGGCGCGGCGGTGGACGTGGCGATCGGGCACTACCGGCTGGCCGCCTACCTGGATCCGGCGTTCGCGATGCCGCGCCTGCGGCTGGGTCTGCTGGCCCGGCGCCGGGGCGACCACCGGACCGCGAACGCCGAGCTGGACCGTGCCCTGCATCTGCTGCGCGACGAGCGGGACGACCGGATCGTGCTGTTCGGCGGCGGCTTCGGCCGGATCGCCCTGACCACCCTGTGCCGCACCGAGCTGGGCACCGCGGGAGCCCCGCGATGAGCCCGCTCCTCAGCATCGGGCCCAGGCCACGACCTGGCGCGGCGGGAGCCCGGCGATGAGCCCGCGGACCGTGGTGGAGCAGCTGGGTGAGCTGCGGAAGGATTTCGACTCCTCGTTCGCCTCGCCGGCTCGGCGGCATGACGCGGAGCACGACGAACTGCTGGCGGTGCGCGCCGGCGGCCGGGCGTACGCGCTGCGGTTGTCGCAGACCTCCGGCCTGTGGCCGGACCGCCCGGTGACGCCGCTCCCCAGCCCGATCGCGGCCCTGCTCGGCGTGGCCGGTTTCAGCGGCGCGATCGTCCCGGTGTACGACCTGGCCGCCCTGCTCGGCCACCCGGTGCCGGACCGGCCGCGCTGGCTGGTGCTGACCGCCGGGTCGCCCGCGCTGGCGCTGGCGTTCCACAAGCTGGACGGGCACGTGCGCGTCCCGGCGAACACGATCGTCACCGAGGCGGCCGAGCATCCGCAGGGCTGCCTGCGCGGCATGGTCCCGCTGGCGGGTGACACCCGCCCGATCGTCGACCTGCCCGCGGCCCGCGCGGCGGTGCACAGACTGACCGGCCACGAGGTGCCGGTGGACAAGCCGATGCAGCAAACCGAGGAGCAAGCATGATGGCCAACCGCACCTTCGGCAGCAAGCTGGCCGGTGGCTTCGCGCTGACCGCGCTGCTCACCCTGCTGATGGGCGCGGCCTCGGTGGGCGCGCTGACCGTCGTGGTGAACAGCAAGGACGGGGTGATCACCTCGGCGAGCGAGTCGCTGGTGGACGCCGAGCGGCTGAACAGCCTGATCGAGAGCCGGGTCAGCGACTACCGCGCCTTCATCCTGAACGGCAGGCCCGAGTACCTGAAGCTGACCAACGACGGCCGCACCCGGTTCCTCGAGCAGGTGGCGCGGCTGCGCGGGCGGCTGACCGACCCGGCCGAACTGCGCCTGCTCCAGGCGGTGTCCGACGCGGAGTCGGCGCACGCCGGCGCGCTGGCGCCGCTGATCCAGCGCCGGCAGGCGATGAAGGTCCTGGACCTCCCGAAGCTCCAGGGCTCGCCCGTCGGACCCGCCCGGGAGAAGCTGGAGCAGACGATCACCGACCTGATCACCCGGGTACGCGCGGACGTCGAGAGTGCCCGGCGCGAGTCGTCGACGCGGGCCACCCAGGCGATCGTGTTGATCATCGTGCTCGGTGTGCTGGCGATCGCCTCGGCCATCGTGATCGCGGTCCGGCTGAACCGGGACCTGCGCCGCGAGGTGGGCAGCGCGGTCGGCCACATCCAGAGCTCGTCGGCGCAGCTGGAGGCGGCCGCCGCGCAGCAGGCGTCAGGCAGCCGCGATCAGGCCAACGCGATGAACGAGATCACCACGACGATCAGCGAGCTGCTGATCACCTCGCGGCAGATCGCGGACAACGCCAAACGGGTGTCGCAGATCGCCGAGGACACGGCGGGTGCGGCCGAGGCCGGCGACTCCACGATCGACCAGACCCGGCAGTCGATCCAGGCGATCCGTACGCAGGTCGATCTGATCGTCCAGCACATGCTGACGCTGGGCGAGAAGTCGCAGCAGATCGGCGGCGTGGTGGATCTGGTGTCGGAGCTGGCCGAGCAGACCAACATCCTGGCCATCAACGCCACCATCGAGGCGAGCGGCGCGGGCGAGTGGGGCCGCCGGTTCGCGGTGGTGGCCGAGGAGATCCGCAAGCTGGCCGACCGGACGCAGGGGTCGGCGAAGGAGATCCGGGCGCTCATCGACGACGTGCGCGGCGCCGTCAACACGACCGTGATGGCCACCGAGATCGGCGCCAAGAGCGTGGACGCGGGCAGCCGGCAGTTCGACGACGCGACCAGTTCCTTCCGTCGCATCGCGCAGCTGGTGGCCACCACGAACGACGCCACCCGGGAGATCGAGCTGTCCACCAAGCAGCAGTCCACGGCGGTGGAGCAGGTGAACGTCGCCGCCTCGGACACCGCCCGGGTGACCCGGGAGACCGAGGCGAGCGCGGTGCAGACCAGGCAGACCGCCTCGCATCTGTCCAATCTCTCCGGTGACCTGCTCCAGCTGGTCGGCACGGGCCGCGGCTGATGGCCGGTGACCCGCTCAAGTACTTCCGGGTCGAGGCCCGTGAGCTGATCGACCAGATCAGCGCGGGCGTGCTGAACCTCGACCAGGACCACGACCCGGAGGTGGTGGCCCAGCTGCTCCGGTACGCGCACACGCTCAAGGGCGCCGCGCGGGTGGTCCGGCAGCCGGAGATCGCCGAGCGGGCGCACGCCTTCGAGGAGGTGCTGGTCGACCACCGGGAGAGCGACTCGCCGCTGGCCGCCGACGAGATGCGCGAGCTGCTGCGCCTCAATGACGAGATCGAGCAGCGGGTGGCGGCGCTGGAACCCAAGGCGGCGCCCGCGCAGGCCCCGGCGGCCGCCCAGAAGGAGCAGCCCGTCGAGGTGGCGCCGGCCCGGGCGTCCAGCGGGGACGTGGACGACCTGCTGGACGCGATCGGCGAGGCGCACACCCGGTTCGCGCCGCTGCGTACCGGCAGCAAGGGCCTCGAACGGCTGCACCGGGACGCGGAGGCGCTGGCCGACCGGCTGCGGGTGGAGCAGCCGGGCGCGTTGCAGGCCGCCCGGTCCGCGGCGCTGCGGCTGTCCGGCGAGTTCAGCCGGCTGTCCCGGCGGATGGCCGACGTGGTGGAACAGGTCGAGCGCGAGCTGGACGAGGTGCGTGGCCGGGCCGAACGCCTGCGCCTGGTGGCCGCGTCGAGCATCCTCACCGCGCTGCACCGGGCGGTCCGGGACGCCGCCGACTCGCAGGGCAAGCGGGTCCGGTTCGAGGGCCACGGCGGCGACCTGCGCATGGATCCGCACGTGCTGACCCTGGTCAGCGGCGCGTTCCTGCATGTGGTGCGCAACGCGGTGGCGCACGGCATCGAGGCCGCGGAGGCACGCACGGAGGCCGGCAAACCCGCGGAGGGCACGGTGGTCGTCGAGGTCGAGCGCCGGGGCCGCTTCGCGGCGTTCCGGTGTACGGACGACGGCCGCGGTTTCGATCTGACCGCCGTGCGCCGGACCGCCGAGGCGCGCGGCCTGCTCATGCCCGGCAGCGCCGAACCGGACGAGCGCACGCTGATGGACCTGCTGATGCGCGGCGGGATCAGCACCTCGGCGACGGTCACCGACGTGTCCGGCCGCGGCATCGGCCTGGACGTCGCCCGGGACGTGGCCGACCAGCTCGGCGGCGACGTCACGGTCCGCACCGAGGCGGGCCGTGGCGCCACCGTGGAGCTGGTCGTGCCCCTCGCCCTGCTGTCGTTGCACGGGCTGGTCGTGGAGGCGGCGGGCACCGTGGCGACCGTGCCCCTGGACGCCGTGCGGACCTGCGTACGCCTGGATCCCGAACAGGCGGCCGCGGCGGCCGCGGCGGGCCGGATCGCGCACGACGGCCGCGCCCTGCCCTTCCTCCCGCTCGCCCGGTCGCTGTACGCCGGCACCGTCGTGCCGGACACGGCCGGACCCGGCGTCGCGGTGATCGTGACCGCCGACCAGGACGCGGTGGCGATCGGCGTGGACCGGCTGGCCGGCACGTCCACCCTGGTCGTGCGTCCGCTGCCGGACCTGGCCCCGGCGGCGCCGGTGATCGGCGGCGTGGCGATGGACCTGGACGGCAACCCCCGGCTGGTGCTGGACGCGCACGGCATGATCGCCGAGACCGGGCGGGGCGGCGGCACCGGCGGCTCCTCCCCCGCGGTGGCCGCGCGCCGCCTGCCGATCCTGGTGATCGACGACTCGCTGACCACCCGGATGCTGGAGCGCAGCATCCTGGAGTCCGCCGGGTACGAGGTGGAGCTGGCCGCGTCCGGCGAGGAAGGCCTGGACAAGGCCCGCAGCCGCGAGTACGCGCTGTACCTCACCGACATCGACATGCCGGGCATCGACGGCTTCACCTTCGTCGCCGAGACCCGGGCCGACCCACAGCTCCAGCACGTCCCGGCGATCCTGGTCAGTTCCCGGGCGAGCGCCGAGGACCGGCAGCGCGGCGCCGACGTGGGGGCCAGCGCGTACGTGGTCAAGGGCGAGTTCAACCAGGAAGACCTGCTCGCCCACATCGGACGGTTAGTGGCATGACCGAGCGCACCGGGCGCGAGTGGCGCCGAAACAGTGACGGGCTGTCGGAGGGCCACGAGGGCATGCCGAAGACTGGCTCAGTCGCATGATCCGGGTGCTGGTGGTGGAGGACTCGGCGACGATGCGGCACCACCTGCGCTCGGCGCTGGCCGGTGACCCGGAGCTGCAGGTGGTCGGCGAGGCGTTGGACGGCGGCCAGGCGGTGGAGATGTGCGGCCGGCTGCGCCCGGACGTGGTGACCATGGACATGATGCTGCCGACGATGACCGGGCTGGTGGCCACCGAGCACATCATGGCGGACTTCCCGACGCCCATCCTGGTGGTGTCGTCGGCGGACCGGCGGGAGCTGTACAGCACGTACAACGCGCTGGCCGCGGGGGCGGTGGACGTGCTGGAGAAGCCGCGCGGCGACGCCTCGGACGCCGGCTGGGAGCGGCGGCTGTGCCAGGCGGTCCGGCTGGTGTCCCGGATCCGGGTGATCACCCATCCCCGGGCCCGGCTGGCCCGGCCGGCGCCGGTGTCGGCCACCCCGGCCCTCGAGCCGGTCCGCGCGGGCGAGCCTCAGGTGGTCGCGCTG
Source organism: Actinoplanes sp. NBRC 103695 (assembly GCF_030269485.1). GTDB lineage: Bacteria > Actinomycetota > Actinomycetes > Mycobacteriales > Micromonosporaceae > Actinoplanes. The sequence continues at coordinate 42,809 of NZ_BSTL01000028.1, forward strand.
GGCGCGTCCACCGGCGGGCCGGGCGCGCTCACCGACCTGCTGCGGGCGTTGCCGGCCGGATTCCGTACGCCGGTCCTCTGCGTCCAGCACATCGCCGCGAGCGAGCCGTTCGCGGTGGCCTTCTCCGACTGGCTGGCCGACCAGACCGGGCGCGCGGTCAGCTACGCGGTGGACCGGACGCCGCTGCCGATGCTCAGCGGCCGGGTCGTGCTGGCCCCGCCGGACCGGCACCTGCTCGTCCGGGACGGCGCGGTCCGGGTCACCGACGGCGCGCCCCGGCACTCCTGCCGGCCCAGCGTGGACGTGCTGTTCGAGTCGGTGGCCGCCGAGTTCGGCGCGACCGCCGTGGGTTGCCTGCTGACCGGCATGGGCCGGGACGGCGCCGAGGGCCTGCTGCGGATGCGCGGGCGCGGCGCGGTCACCTTCGCTCAGGACGAGGCCAGTTCGGTGGTCTTCGGGATGCCCCGGGAGGCCGCGCTGCTCGGCGCGGCGTCCGCGATGCTGTCGCCGGTCAAGATGGCCGAGCGGCTGGCGGCGATGGTCCCGGCGAGCGGGGCACGGCGATGACCGTGTCCACCGTCCTGATCGTGGACGACAGCCTGACCGTGCGGATGGACCTGCACGAGGCGTTCGAGGCGGACGGCTTCGTCACGGTGCTGGCGGCCACCGGCGCGGAGGCCCGGTCCGCGTTCGCCGACGCGCACTTCCAGGTGGCGGTGCTGGATGTGCTGCTGCCCGACGCGGACGGCCTGGAGTTGTTGCGGGAGTTGCGGTCCCGGCCGGGGCGCGCGCAGGTGGTGACCGTCCTGTTGTCCACCGAGGCCGACGTGGCCGACCGGGTCCAGGGGCTGCGCACCGGCGCCGACGAGTACGTGGGCAAGCCGTACGACGCCGGCTACGTGGTGGCCCGGGTGCGCCAGCTGCTCAACGAGCAGTCGCCCGGCTCGGAGAATGCCCAGGTCACGGTGCTGGTGATCGACGACAGCATCACCTTCCGGGAGCAGCTGCGCGAGCTGCTCGTGCCGGAGGGGTACGCGGTGCTGACCGCGTCGTCCGGTGAGGACGGTCTGCGCCTGGCCGCGGACCGGCGGCCGCAGGCTTTGATCGTGGACGGCGTGATGCCCGGCATCGACGGCGCCACGGTGATCCGGCGGATCCGCCTGGACCCGGCCCTGCGGGACACGCCGTGCCTGCTGATGACGGCCGCCGACGACTACGCCACCGAGGTGCAGATGCTCGAGGCGGGGGCCGACGGCTTCATCCGCAAGCAGCAGGACCTCGCCGTGGTGATCGCGAAGCTGGCCGCGGTGCTGCGCCAGAGCACCGAGCAGCTGCCCATCGACCCGGCCGGCAGCCTGCACGGGCCCAGCAAGCTGCTCGCCCTGCACCCCGACCGGAACGAACTGGCCCTGCTGATCGACGCGCTGCGCAGCGACGGCTACGACATCGCCGGGGCGGGCACCGCGACCGAGGCGCTGGCCCTGCTCGCCGCGCAGCCGGTCGACTGCATCGTGCTGGGCTACGACGGCGCCGAGGGGCGCGCCACCTGCCGGCAGATCAAGGAGGTACCACGGATCGGCGACACCCCGCTGGTGATGACCGGTTCGCGGGACGACTCGATCCTGGAGTGCCTGGCGGCGGGCGCGGACGACTACGTGCGCTCGTCGGACGGGCCGGAGGCGTTGCTGGCGCACGTGCGTGCGCAGATCAGACGCAAGCAGAGCCACGACGAGAGCCGGCGCATCCGTGAGGAGCTCGCCCGGCGGGAACTGGCCGCGGCCGAGGAACGCGCCGCGCGGCAACTCGCCGAGACCCGCGCCGCGCTGGTCGAGGAGCTGGAGTGGCGCAACCGGGAGCTGGAGGCGTTCAGCGGGTCGGTGTCGCACGACCTGCGCGGCCCGCTGCAGATCATCTCCAGCTTCGCCGAGACGATCCTGGACGAGGACGACGGGCCGCTCGGCGATGAGGTGCGGCACCGGGTGCAGCGGATCCACGCGGCCGCTAACCGGATGGCCGACCTGGTGGAGTCGCTGCTGATCCTGGCCCGGGCCAGCCGCGGCGACCTGCGCCGGGAGCTGTTCGACCTGACCGCCACCGCCTGGGAGGTGACCGCGGAGGTGCAGGCCCGTGACCCGGGCCGCAAGGTGGAGTTCCGGGTGGCCGAGGGTATGGCCGCGAACGCCGACGAGGGCCTGGTCCGGGTGATTCTGGAGAACCTGATCAACAACGCGGTCAAGTTCACCCGCAGGGTCGAGCACCCGGTGGTCGAGGTGGGCTGCGAGAACTCCCGTTTCTTCGTGCGGGACAACGGCGCCGGTTTCCCGGCGGGCAAGGCGGGCGAGTTGTTCCGGCCGTTCGCCCGGCTGCACTCCGCGGAGGATTTTCCGGGTACGGGCATCGGCCTGACCACCGTGCATCGGGCGATCGAGCGGCATGGCGGCGAGATCTGGCCCGAGGGCGAGGACGGGCGGGGGGCGACCTTCTGGTTCACCCTCCCGCCCGCCGGACGCCGCTGATCTACTTGAGGTAGGCCAACCCGTCGATGAAGACACCGGCGGTGCCGGTCTTCACGATCTGCACGGTGTGCTTGCCGCTGACCAGGCCGGTGGCCCAGACCACCTGCCGGTACGCCGTGCTCTTGTTCTTGGTGTTGATCGAGACCTTCTTCTTGCCGTCCACATAGATGTCGAAGGTTCCGGTGCTCTTCGACTTGTCGACGATGACGCCCGCGGCGGTGCCGGTGACCGTGAAGGTCAGCTTGGAGTTCTTCTTGGTGCTGTAGTAGGCCTTGCCGTTCAGGTAGTTCTTGTTCGACTTGGTCGACCAGGTGCCGGACTTCTTCGCCGACGACTCCGCCAGCAGCGCCGGGGTCCGCGTGAGCTTCGCCGTGAGGACCGAGTTGCCCGGGATGTCGGCCGCCCGCAACTGGTAGGCGAGCGCCTTGCCGGGGCGGCCGGTCAGCTTGGCGTACTCGGTGGTCGTCGCGCCGAAGGCGACCGTGGTCGGCGTGATCAGGCGCACCGTGGAGAGCTTGGTGTTGTCGACGACCTTCCAGCTGACCTTCATCGGCACCGACGTGGTGGTGACCGTGCCGGGGCGCAGGCCCACGCCCAGCGGGCTGAAGACCGGCGGCTTGTTGTCGGAGATCACGCTGGTCGCCGGGGTGATCGGCGTGGTGCCGTCGGCACGCAGCGAACGCACCTGCACCTTGCGGGTGCCGAGCGCAAGCTTGACCGCCGCGGTCCGGACGTCGGCGCCCACCGTCTGCACCACCTTGCCGTCGACCAGCACCTCGAACCCGGTCAGCTCGGCCTCCGGCGTGATGGTCGTCCAGTTCACGGTGACCGTGTCCTTGACGTAGTACGAGCCGCCGTACGCCACGCCGCCGGCCGGCGCCCGCAGCACGATCGAGCCGTCGGTGCCACCGGCCAGGATGCGGATCGCGTTGAGCTGGCCGTAGAGCACGTCGCCCGGGCACTCGGTGATGACCGCGTCCCGGTGGCCGGAGATCCGGTCGAACGGGAACAGCGTCCCCTTCTTGCCGGGGAACTTGTTGCTGTCGCTGACACCGAGCTCGAGGCTGGACCGGCCGACCGTGCCGAGGTTGTACTGGCCCAGCTTGGCCGCCGCGACCCGGGCGATGACCGTCTTCACCACGTCCGGCACGCCGGTGTTCATGAAGTTGCCGAGCACCGCGATGCTGGACGAGTCGGTGTTGAAGCCGTAGGTGTGCGCGCCGATGACCGGCCGGTCCGCGCCGCCCTTGCGACCCTCGTAGAGCACCCCGCACTTGTCGACCAGGAAGTTGTAGCCGATGTCGTTCCAGCCGCGGTTCTTCACCTGGTCGGTGAGGATGCTGCGGAGGATGGCGGGCGAGTCCGCGCAGTCGTAGGTGTTGCCGCCCGCGGTGTGGTGGACGAACTCCACCTTCACCGAGTTCCCGTAGGTCGGGGCGTCCTTGACCAGCTTCTCGTCGGCGCCCCACTGGGCCCGCGTCCGGTACGCCGGCAGGTCGGTCACGGCGCCGCCCTGGCCGCCGCTCCCGGTCGTCCCCGGCTTCGCCGAGCCGGTGCCCTTACCGGGGTCGATCAGGTTGAGCTGCAACCCTTGCGGCAACGCCCCCTGGGTGTTGCGCACCCGGGCGGCCACGCCGTCCGACTCGCCGACCCAGAGCCCGCCGGTGCCGCCGCGGATGCCCTCGGCCTCCGCGCCCTGCGGGGCCAGGCTCTCCTCGGTCTCCAGCGCCTGCCAGCCGGACCACTCGCCGGTCTTCGCCGACTTGGTCCGCACCTCGACGCCGCCGGTCGGGCGGTCCTTCGGGTCCGTCCAGGTGACGCTGACCATGCTGAACGACTCGGTGGCCTTCTGCGGCAGCTCGGACCGCGTGGCCTTGGTGTCGGCGGGCGCGAGGCTCACCGGGCGGGTGGTGGCGCGGGCGGGCCGGGCGGCCTTCGCGACGATCGGCGTGCCGTCGCCCGCGTTGTCCACCTCGGCGACCGGTTCCGCGTCACCGGGCGGCTCGGCCGCGACCGGCGGGTCGTAGAATTTCGCCGTCGCCGAAGGCTCGGCCTCCGGCCACGCCAGTGCCACCGTGGTTCCGCCCGCGACGACCAGCGCCGACGCCGCCACCAGAGCGAATAACCGCCCGTGCTTCACAATCTCTCCCCCGCTGTCCCCTGCTGAATCGCGCGAAGACTAGCGGATCTCACGTCCCGAAGTCAGTCCAGACCGATTCGCCGGGAAACGCCGGGCGAGAGCCGATGTCCGCCGCTTTCCTACTCGGTGGCCAGGGCGACCACCGGACTCACCTTCGCGGCGCGCCGGGCCGGTAGCACCCCGGCCAGCGCCGTCAGGAGGACGAGCACAGCGAACACCGCGAGCAGGCGGAAGCCGGGCAGTTGCAGCGGCGCACGCTGGCCGAGAGCCGAGACCGCGAGCCAGGCGTACGGGACTCCGAGCAGCAGTCCGAGCACCGCGCCGAGCACCCCGTACAGGCCCGACTCGGTGGTCAGCATCGCCCGCAGCCCGAACCGGGACAGCCCCAACGCGCGCAGCAGACCCGATTCGCGGACCCGCTCGACCACCGACAGCGCGGTCGTGGTGCCGACGCCGACCACCGCGATGATCACCGTCAGGCCGACCAGCCCGATCGCGATCAGCAGCAGCGTGCCCAGCGCGCTCTCGATCTCGTCCCGCTGGTCCGCCAGCACCGTGACACCGACGCCCGGCCCGTTCACCGCCTGCCGCAGCGCGGCGTCCGCGGCGTTGCGGCCCGCGTCACCGGACCCGGAGGCGTCGGCCAGCAGCCCGGAATAGCCCGCCGGAGCGCCCAGCCTCGTCAGGTCCTGCGGGGTGAGCACCAGGCCCGAGCCGAGCGGCGCCGAGTCCGGCAGCACCGCGGCGACGGTGACCTCGATCGACCGCTTGCCCGAGGTGACCGTGGTGCGGTCGCCCGCCTTCAGGCCGCCGACGTCCACGGTGAAGGCGGAGACGACCGCCTGGCCGGGCTTGAGGTCATGCCAGCTGCCCTGCTTGACGTCCAGCTTGGCGATGCCCGGCACGGTGTCCATGGCCAGGTCGTTCGCCTCCAGCTTGGCCTGGCTGCCGGCCACGGTCACGCCGGTGACCTTGCGGTAGGGCACCACGTGCGTGACTTCGGTGCGGGCGCGGACCTGGTCGGCCAGCTTCGCGTCCAACGGGGTGTCCGCGGCGGTGACCTCGAAGTCGGCCGGGGCGCTGGACGCCAGCTCCCGCTCCATCAGGGCCTGCACCGAGGAGGCGCCGACCAGCGAGCCGGCGATCAGCGTGACGCCCAGCGCGACCACCACGGACACCGCCGCCGCCCGCCGGGGCGCTCCCCCGACGCCGCCGACCGCGAGCCGCCCCAGCGGACCGAACCGGCGCAACGGCCAGCCCGCCGCGGCGAGCAGCGGCCGGACCAGCACCGGGCCGAGCGCCATCAGCGCCAGGAAGGCCAGGCCGCCGGAGGCCACCACGACGAGGAGCATCGTCTGCGGGTCGTAGTTCTCCTGGTCGGGCTTGGGGAGGTTCAGGATGACGTACGCGGCCAGCAGCCCCGCCCCGCCCGCCAGCAGAACCCCGATCGCCGCGCGCGGCCAGCCGATGCCCGTCCGGCCCGGCGACATGCTCGCGGTGCGCAACGCCTCCAGCGGCGAAACCTTCGAGGCCGAGATCGCCGGCGTCAGCACGGCCAGCACGGTCCCGACGACCGCCAGGGCGACCACGCCCAGCGCGGGCAGGACCGGGAAGCCGGGCGAGGCCAGGTTCGTGCCGGTGGCGCGGGCGATCACCGGGACCAGGTGGCCCAGTCCCAGCGCGGCGAGCACACCGGTGACGCCGGTGATCAGGCCGGTCAGCGCGCCCTCGGCGATCAGGGCGCCGACCAGCGACCCGCGTCCGGCGCCCACCGCCCGCAGCAGGGCGAGCTGGCGGGTGCGCTGGGCGAAGACGATCCGGAACGTGGAGGCGGCGACCAGCCCGGCGGCGACCAGCGCGATCGCGACGAACATGGCGACCACCGCGAACAGGTCGTCGACGTCGTCGGCCTTCGACCGGACCTCGTCGAGCCGGACATCGGCGCCGGAGCGCACCTTGCCGCCCGGGCCGGCGATCGCCTCCACCGCCGACCGGACCTGGGCCTCCTGGCCCGGCGCCACGGCCAGTTCGACCTGGTAGAAGGAGTCCTCGCCGCTCAGCGCGGAGATCGCGGGCTGTGGGGCGTACGCCTGCTGTCCGTAGTCGTCCTGGGCCTTGACCAAGCCGACCACCGTGAGCGTCCGCGGCTTACCCGGGTTGCCCTGGTCGTCGTGGCTGGTGGCCATCCGGAACGTGGTGCCGATCGCCAGGCCCATCCGGTCCGCCGTCTTCGGCGTGACCGCCACCTCACCCACCTTGCTCGGGTAGCGGCCCTTGCTCACCTCGACCCGGGCGAGCGGCCCGGAACCCGGGTCGGCCGTCAGGTTCAGCCCGCGCCCGGCCAGTTCGCCGCCGGCGTCCGCGCGGGCGGCCGCCGCGGTCACCCCCGGCACCATCTCGATCAGCGACAGCTGCGCGGCGGTCAGCCCGACCTCCTCCTTGCCCGTCACCACGAGCGCGGCGGCCTTGGGCGTGTCGCTCAGGCCGTCCAGCATGCTCGCCCTGGTGATCTGCTGGGCGAGCACGGTCGCGTAGACCACGAACGACGCGACCAGCACGGCCATGCCGGTCAGCAGCAGCCGCGACGGCCGCCGGGCCGCCTCGCCCAGCTGGGTGCGCAAAACCCCGCTCATCGCCCGGCCGCCAGGTCGCGGAGGGCCTCGGCGATGGTGTCCGGGTTCGGCCGGTCCAGGTCGCCCGCGACCCGGCCGTCGGCCAGCAGGACCACCCGGTCCGCGTACGCCGCGGCGCCCGGATCGTGCGTCACCATGACGATCGTCTGACCCAGTTCACGCACCGAGTTCCGCAGGAACAGCAGCACCTCGGCGCCCGACTTCGAGTCCAGGTTGCCGGTCGGCTCGTCGGCGAACACCACCTCCGGCCGGGTGACCAGCGCGCGGGCCACCGCGACCCGCTGCTGCTGGCCGCCGGACAGCTCGGCCGGCCGGTGACTCAGCCGGTCGGTCAGCCCCAGCCGCTCGGTCAGGTGCCGCAGCAGGCCCCGCTCGGCCCGCCGGCCGGCCAGGTCCAGCGGCAGCATGATGTTCTGCTCCGCGGTCAGCTGCGGCAGCAGGTTGAACGACTGGAACACGAAGCCGATCCGCTCCCGCCGCACCTTGGTCAGCACCCGGTCCGGCTGGGCGGTCAGGTCGGTGCCGCCCAGCAGCGCGCTGCCCGAGGTGGCCTTGTCCAGCCCGGCCAGGCAGTGCATCAGCGTGGACTTGCCGGAGCCGGACGGTCCCATGATCGCGGTGAACTGGGCGCGCTCGAAGCCGACGGTCACGCCGTCCAGGGCGCGGACCGCGGTGTCGCCGGCGCCGTACACCTTGACCAGGTCGACCGCGGAGACCGCGGCCAGGGTGGCCGAGGCCGGGTTCGCGAAGGTCGTCATCACATGTCCTCTGTCGTCGTTTAACGTCGGGCACATGGTGTCGACCGCGAGTCGCGGACCACATCGGCTCCGGGGAAGAGATCACGTCCGGGTACGGATCTGTCTTTCGGCCGATGGGACCGGCCCGACCAGGACCTACGCTGGGTGACGATGACGAACCAGCCGAATCGGAACCTGCTGTTCCACGCGGGGCAGGCGGGCGCGCTCGTCGTGATGGCCGTGCTGGGCGCCATCGACCTGCTCACCGGTTCGTCCGGGGCGGGCCCGTTCGTGCTGCTCATGGTCCCGGCCGCCGTCTTCGCCGCCGCGGTCTGGCTGCCCCGGCACCGGCAGGGCTCACTCCGGCTGCCCAAGGCCGCGCTCGTGCTCGCCGCCTTCTCGCTGTTCGTCACCGTCGTGGTCGGCGCGGCCGGCCCGACCGACGCCAGCTTCGGCACCGCCGAGTCGCTCGCCCTGCTCGGCGTGCTGTTCGTGGTGAGCCGCCGCGGCGACCCGGCCTGGTCGGTGATGGCCGTCATCGCCACCGTCATCGCGCTCGGCCTGATGCCGATCCGCGGCGGCTTCGAGTACCAGTTCGTCATCGCCGGCCTGATCCTCGCGCTGGCCGCCACCGTCGCCATCGGCGGCGGCGTCTACCTGCGCACGCTCGACTCCAGCCGGCGCCGTGCGATGGACGCGGTCCGCGCCGAGCAGCGCACCGAGTTCGCCCGCGACCTGCACGACTTCATCGCCCACCACGTCACCGGGATCGTGGTGCAGGCACAGGGCGCCCGGTTCATCGCCGAACAGGACCCGAAACGCGTGCTGATCGCCCTGGAACAGATCGAGCAGGCCGGGGCCGAGACGATGGCCTCGATGCGGCGGATGGTCGGTGTGCTGCGCGACCCGCAGGCCCGGCCGGACGCGCCGCTCGCCCCGATCGCCGGGGTGCCCGAGCTCACCCAGCTGGTGCAGCAGTTCACCGCGGCCGGTGGCCCGCTCGGCCGGCTGCACACCGACGGCGACCCGCACGGGCTGCCGGTGGAGGTGTCCACGTCGGCGTACCGGGTGGTGATGGAGGCCTTGACCAACATCCGGCAGCACGCGGACGGCGCCCGGGTGGTCGACGTCTGGGTCCGGCGTACGCCCGACTGGTTGCTCGTCCGGGTGGCGAACGACGGCGCGGCGCCCCGCGCCGCCCTCCCCCGCGAACGGCCGGGGTACGGTCTCGTGGGCCTGACCGAGCGGGTCCGGACGGTGGGTGGCCGGATCACCGCCGGGCCGGGCATCGACGGCGGCTGGGTGGTCGACGCGGCGCTGCCGCTGACTATGGAGGTTGGCCGTTGATTCGGGTCATCATCGCTGACGACCAGGCCATGGTCCGGACGGGCTTCGGCATGATCATCGGGGCTCAGCCGGACATGGAGGTCGCGGGCGAGGCCGCCGACGGCATCGAGGCGGTCGCGCTGGCCCGCCGGATCAAGCCGGACGTCGCCCTGCTGGACATCCGGATGCCCAAGATGGACGGCCTGGAGGCGCTGCGGCTGCTCGCCGGCCCCGGGGTCGCCGAGCCGGTCAAGGTGGTCGTGGTGACCACGTTCGACCTCGACGAGTACGTGCACACCGCGCTCCGCAACGGCGCGGCCGGCTTCCTGCTGAAGGACTCCGGCCCGGCGCTGCTGATCGAGGCGGTCCGGGCGGCCGTCTCCGGCGACGCGCTGATCAGCCCGTCCATCACGGTCCGGCTGCTGGAGCACCTCAGCCCGCCCGCCCCGGTCAGCGACGACGGCGGCCTGTCCCCGCGCGAACTGGACGTGGTCCGGCTCGCCGCCAGGGGCCTGACCAACGCCGAGATCGCCACCGAGCTGTTCATCTCGATCGGCACGGTCAAGACACACCTCGGCAGCGTCCAGACCAAGCTGGGCGCCCGCAACCGCGTCGAGATCGCCGCCTGGGCCTGGGAACGCCGGCTCGTCGCCTAGGTGGTCGCCGTGCGGCGTGTGTGGGGGTGTGTCGGGCGCCAGGTCACTCTCGCTGCCGCCGCTTGCGCCGGGCGCGGGGTCGGGGCGGGTTGCCAGGCGCCCGGGTGCCCACTCACTCTCGCTGCCGCCACCCGCGGCCGTGGCCGGGCGTGGCCGGGCGTGGCCGGGCGCGGCCGGTGGTAGAAGCAGGCGCGAGTGGTAGGACCAGGCATGCGGTGGTGGGACAGGGCGGTATACGGGCCCGAAATGGCGCTCTGAGCTACCACTGTCCGCGCGCGTGGTAGCGAGGAGCGGTCAAGGCGGCCCAGGTAGCGCCCGGTCCTACCACCGGCCGCGAGAGTGGTAGGCCAGGCCGGTCGTGACGGGCCGCCCAGGGCGCCCGATACCGCCTTCGGCTACCACCCGCTCACCCGGCTACCACCGTGGGCGGCGGCTACCACCGTGAGGACGGCTACCACCGTCAGCGACGGCTACCACCGTCAGCGGCGGCAGCCACGGTGAGCGGCGGCAGCCACGGTGAGCGGGCACCCGGGCGCCTGGCAGACCCGGCGCGACCGCATGCCCGGCGAGAGCGCCGGCGGGCGGCGCGCGCACCGGAACGACCCGGCGGTGCGAGCCCTCACCAGCCCCGCTGCCGCTGTATCAACGCAGGTCGAACCAGTAGCGGCGGGTGGGGCCGAGGCGGCCGTCGCGGATGTCCTCGAAGACGCCGCCGGCCCGCTCGATCACGCGGCGGGAGGCGGGGTTGGTGACGTGGCAGGTGACCAGGGCCTTGGACAAGCCGCGGTCGCGTGCCTTGCCGAGCACCTCGTGCAGGGCCCACCCGGCCAGGCCGCGGCCGCGTGCTGACGGGCGTACGCCATAACCGATGTTTCCGCCCTGCTCCAGGAGAAAGTCGTTGAGCTCGTGGCGCAGGGAGATCGAGCCCAGGATGGTGTCGCCCTCGGCCATCCACCAGTAGGCCGTGTCCACCCGGCCGGGCTCGGGATCGATGTCCGGGTCGGCCTCGTCGTGCAGGCGCCGGACGAAACGCGCGAAGCCCTCCGGCGAGTCGAAGTCGTCGAAGTCCCGGATCCCGGAACCGTCCTGGTGGACGCCCCGGCCCCAGTCCTCGAGGGACGCCAGCCAGGACCGGTGCAGCGCGGTCGTGGGCTCGATCAGCTCAGTCATTGCTCAGATCCTTGTACAGGGCCAGCACCGCCCCGGCGAGCGCCACCACCGCCCAGCCGATGAAGAAGAACCTGCCGAAGCCGACGCCGCGGGCCGCGTCCAGGTACGACGAGATCGGCAGCGGCCACCGCATCTGGCCGGCCAGACCCTCGACCAGCACGAACCACAGGGCGAAGCCGTAGAAGATCCACGACGAGCGGCGCACGATCGCGGCGGTGGCAGCCCCGAAAACCGCCATGACGGGTACGACGAACAGCGTGCGCCGGTACATCAGGTGGCCGTCGTCGAAGAGCACCGCGATCCCGGTGACCGCGGCGAAGACCCAGGTGACGGCGACCGTGGTGGCGACCAGCGAGATCAGCACGGGCAGCCGCTTCGGCTGGGCCAGGTAGAGCAGGGCGGCCGTCCGGTGCTGGTAGTGCTGGGCCACCGTGAGGACCGAGATGCCGAACGTGCCGATGCCCACGAACAGGGCCCACCAGTACGCCTCGAGTACGCCGAACGAGGTGGCCAGGACGGCGAACAGCGCGATCGACAGCCAGCTGGACCGGATCGTCGCCATCCGGTAGAGCTGGCTCCGCATCATGAGGAGCATCAGGCCGCCGCCATTTCCAGGAAGATCTGTTCCAGGTTGGCTGTCTCGATGGTCAGCTCGTACAGCGGAACGCCCTCCGCGAAGGCGATCTCGCCCGCCTCCCGGGCCGACAGGCCGACCACCTCCAGCACCTCGTCGACCTCGACGACCTTGCCGCCCGCGCCCTCGAAGGCCCGCGACAGCCGCCCCGGGTCGGCGCCCTGCACGCGGAGCCGCTGCACGGCCAGGCCGTACAGCTCCTCCAGCGGCATCGCGCGCCTGATCTGTCCGTTCGCGATGATCACCACGTCGTCGATGAGCTGGGCCAGCTCGGCCAGCAGATGGCTGGAGATGAGCACGGTGCCGCCGTTCTGAGCGTGGTCGCGCAGCAGCCCGCGCAGCCAGGCGATGCCCTCCGGGTCGAGCCCGTTGGCCGGCTCGTCGAAGATCAGCACGGGTGGCTCGCCGAGCAGCGCCGTCGCGACGGCGAGCCGCTGCCGCATCCCGAGCGAGTAGTCGCCGGTGCGACGGTGGGCGTCCTCGGCCAGCCCGACCTGTTCCAGCAGCAGGTCGACCCGGCTTCTGCTCGCTCGGGCCAGGATCGCCTGCGCGACCAGATGCGCCCGCCCGCTCTGGCCGGGGTGGCTGATGCCCTGCTCGAGAACGGCGCCGACCTGCCGTAGCGGCCGGTCCAGCGCGGCGAACGGCACGCCGTCGATGAGCGCCCGGCCGGACGTCGGCCGGGTCAGCCCGAGCAGCATGCGCAGCGTGGTCGTCTTGCCCGACCCGTTGAGCCCGAGGAAGCCGGTCACCCGGCCCGGCCGCGCGGTGAAGGAGAGTCCGTCCACCGCCCGGACCTTCCCGTACGTCTTGGTGAGCTCGATTGTCTCGATCATCGCCGCGCATCTTAGGTCTTTCGGCGGCGGGCCGGGGGACTGACTTCGGGGGGCCACCCCGACCCGCCATATCGATGAACTTTATTGGTCAGACGGCTCGGGCGATGCAGATGCGGGCGCTCAGGCGGGCGCCGGCCTCGTAGAACATGTACTGCACGCCGCCGTCGGTGCCGAACGACGGCGCCGCCGCCCGCCCGTTGTCGGAGGCCACCGGCGTGTAGAAGACGCCGAGGTGGTTCTGCCGGTCGAACGCGGCGCCGACCTCGGTGATGCGCATCCTGCCGTCGTTGCCGTGATAGGCCACACAGGTCAGTCCGCCGCGCTTCACCAGGTGCGGGCCGGAGATGTCGGTCAGGCCGTCCGGCTCCGGGTCGACCAGCGCCGCCGGGCTGAACTGCCACTGGTCCCAGCCGTTCGGCGACCACCCGTGGAACAGCCTCCGCTTGCCGGCGACCACGCCCATGAAGATCATCACGTAGCGGTTGCCGCGGCCCGGCAGGACATGCTCGAAGACCCGGGCGTACGAGGTCTCCGTCGTGCCCGGGACCAGGCGAGTGCTCAGGATCGGCGTCTCGTCGGTGAAGGTCACGCCGTCGGTGGAACGGGCGACCCTCGTCGTGGTGTTCTCGCCGTGGAAGTAGCAGAAGAACTGCCGGGTGGGCGCGTCCCAGATGACGTGCGGCGAGGACACGTGGCTCACGGTGGTGCTCGGCAGCACGTTGTCGATCAGCGGGTTCGCGGTGTGGTCGGTGAACGGCCCCTCGAGCGAGTCGGCGAAGGCCACGCAGATGCCGCCGGGCTTCTCATGCGGCGCGTAGTACAGGTGGTAGCGGGCGCGCGGGTTCGACAGCTTGTCGTAGACGCCGCGGATGCACGGGAAGATGAACTCCCCGGTCGGGTTGTAGCGCAACGGCATCCGCAGCGCGTCCCGCAGGTAGCGGTAGGTGGGCATGTTTCCGGGCAGCGCGGCCTGCGCGGCCCCGCCGGTGATCACGGCGGCGCCGGCCGAGGCGAGGCCGGCCGCCAGGAGGGAGCGTCGTCTCATGCGGGGACGGTAGGCGTTAATAAGTTGGTAATGATAGGGACTCATACGTATAACCGTGGGGTGACCCTGGCCCTGGCGACGTCGCTCGCCCACGCCTGCGCCGACGTGGTCGACGGGACGGTGATCCTGCACGGATCGCTCGCCCTCGGCGGCTACCGGCCCGGCCGCAGCGACATCGACCTGCTGCTCCTGACGCCCCGCGCCCTGACACCCCCGCAGGTGACCGCCTTGCGGGAGTTGGACGGCCCGCTGGACCTGCACGTGATCGCGGCCTCGGCGGCGGCCCACCCGACTCCCGCGCCTCCGGTGGAGCTCTACTCCGGGCACGGCGAGTTCACGGTCGGCGTGCCGTCGGACCCGGACGTGATCGCCGAGCTGTCGACGGCCCGGGCAACCGGCATCTCCCTGATCGGCCCACCGCCGGCCTCCGTGATCGGCCCGGTGCCGGCCGCATGGGTGCGGGCGCGCGGCCGCCACTGGCTGACGGCTTGGCTGGGCCTCACCGACGACGCCGAGCACGCCACGTTCATGGTCCTCACGGCGTGCCGGATGTGGCGCTTCGCCGCGGAAGGCGTCCACTCCCCCAAGACCGAGGCGGCGCGGTGGGCCCTCACACAGGACCCGTCACTGTCCGCGATCCGCCAGGCGATCCTCGGGTACGAGACGGGCACGGTCACGCCCCTCGAGCCGGCCGGCATCGCCCGCGTGCTCGAGGCCGCGCTGCGCACCACCTAAGGTGGTCGGATGGCGGGCGCGGACGACGTACGACGGCTGGCCCTGGGGCTGCCGGATGTCGTGGAGATGGACAGTGACGGATTCGACTTCCGGGTGCACAACCAGGGGTTCGTGTGGTCGTATCCGGAGCGGCTGCCCGGAAAGCCCCGGGTGATCCGGACCGACGTGGCGGTGCTCTTCGTGGGGGACGAGGCCGAGAAACAGGCGCTGGTGCTGGGCGAACCGGAGCTGTTCTTCACCACGCCGGGCTACGACGGGCTGCCGCTGGTCATGGTGCGGCTGGCGGCGGTGGGCGTGGAACGGCTCCGGGAACTGGTCACCGACGCGTGGCGGATGCGGACCGGGGCGGAGGTGTGATCCCGCCCCGGTCCACATCCGGTCCAGGCTTTTCTAGGCGGCGCAGGCCAATGAGGGCCAGGTCCAGTTTCCGTTGTGCTGGATGGTGAACCCGAAGACGTTGCCGTTGCCGTTCGGGCGGGCCGTCATGACCAGGCCGGTGCTGTCGTAGGTGACCGCGGCGTTCCAGGTCGCCAGGACACGCTGCGGGGACTGCAGCGTCACCGTGACCGTCCAGTTGGTCGCGCCGGAGACGGTGACCTGGCCGTTGAAGCGGTCGTTCCACTTCTGACCCTCGGCGTACGTCGTGGTGCAGGTGCTGCCGCCGGGCGGCGGAGTGGAGCCGCCGTCCGGGGCCACGGCACGGCCGGTCGTCGGCGAGATCATGCCGGCGCACAGCCCGCGGCTGTTCAGACCCGCCGCGATCCGCGGGATCGCCGCGACGGTCGTCGCGTACTGGTCATGCATGAGGATCAGCTGGCCGTTGGTGAGCCGGCTCGCGGCCTGGACGATCTGGTCGGTGCTCG
The DNA here is from genome assembly GCF_030269485.1 of Actinoplanes sp. NBRC 103695. Lineage (GTDB taxonomy): Bacteria > Actinomycetota > Actinomycetes > Mycobacteriales > Micromonosporaceae > Actinoplanes. The sequence goes on from NZ_BSTL01000028.1 coordinate 58,100, forward strand.
CACCGTTCCAGTCCTGTGAGTCGACGTCCCAGGTGACGGTGCGCAGGCCCAGCGCGGAAGCGGCCGACTGGAGCGTCGCGTTGGTCTCGCCGTAGGGCGGGCGGAACAGGCGCGGGGTGCCGCCGCCGGCGTTCTGGATCGCCGACTGGGTGCGGGACAGCTCCGACGACATCTGCGACTGCGAGAGCGTCAGCATGTGCGGGTGGGTGTAGCTGTGGTTCGCGACCCACATCCCGGCGTTCACCTGGGCGGCGACCAGGCCGGGGTTGGCGGCGGCGTTCTGGCCGACGTTGAACATCGTCGCCCGCACGTTGTTGTTGCGCAGCGCCGTCAGCAGGGTGTTCGTGTTGCCGGGATTGGGGCCGTCGTCGTAGGTGAGACCGACGTAGCCGTTCTGACAGGTGGCGGCCGGGGCTGCTTGTGCGGCGGCCGGCGCCACGATCGCCAGGGCGGCGACGCTGAGGACGAGCGCGCCGGTGCGGAACGGTTTCGGCATTGCGGGGCTCCTTGTCGGGGAGATTCCGGGGGTACGCCGTTCGGGCGGCCGGTGGAACCGCCCGAGCGGCTCCCTCATCGTGGCGGGTTGTTCGATGAGCGTCAATGCCTGAATTACCGACAATTTTCGGAAGTTCCATGGGCTCTCCGGCTGCTGTTGTGGAGGGAGCCGACTACGGCTGGGCGGGCCGACCGGCCGAAACTTCCGGGACAACCCGGCGGCAGCGCGCGGAGAGCTTGGACCGCCCAGCCGGGCTCGATGACGGGACCGTGCTGTGCGCGTACCTAAGAATGGTTGTGATTGAGGTGTGAGCGCTCGCCGGCGTGATCGAGGATGCAGAGGATCTCGGCCGGGCCCTCGGCGGCGCCGAACGCGTGCGGGACCATCGTGTCGAACTCGGCCGCCTCCCCCGCACGGACCACGATCGTGCGCTCGCCGAGGCGCAGCGTGAGGGCGCCGGACAGCACCGTGAACCAGTCGCGGCCCGGATGCACGCGCAGGTCGGCCGGGACCGGGCGGGTGACCCGCATCTTGGCCACCATCATCGGGGCACCCTCGCGCGACAGCAGCCAGGTGGTGGTGCCGCGGGCGTCGTTGTGGTGCGGGCGGATCACCACGTCCTCGTCGGAGCCGGACTCGACCAGCTGGTCCAGCGACGTGTCGAGCGCCCGGGCGATCGAGGCCAGCTGATCGAGCGCGATGCGGCGGTGACCGGTCTCGATGCGGCTCAGCGTGGACGGGCTCAGGTGACAGCGGGCGGCCAGCTCGTCCAGCGACCAGCCACGGGCGATGCGCAGCCCGCGGATCCGCTGCCGGACCAGCTCCTCCAACTCGGCGTCTTGCTTCATACGCAAGATGCTATGCGTTAGCCGCAACTGCTGGGTAGCGTTGCCGGCATGGCTCACACCCACTTCGCCGAACTCCTCGACCTCGACGCCGAGGTCCTGTCCGACTACCACGCCACGGTCTTCGCGTGGGTGGGCGCGACGGCCCCCGACCGCCCGCACGTCCTCGACCTGGGCGCCGGCACCGGCATCGGCTCCCTGTCCCTGGCCCGGGCCCTCCCCGGCGCCACGGTCACCGCCCTCGACGTCGACGAGGAGATGCTCGGCCACCTCAGGCACAAGGCCGAGGCGGCCGGCCTCGCCGACCGGATCCGTACCGTGCGGGCCGACCTCGACCAGCCGTGGCCCGACCTGGGCGGCCCCGCCGATCTGATCTGGGCGTCGGCGTCCATGCACCACATGGCCGACCCCGGCGCGGCACTGTCCCGGGCGTACGCGGCGCTGCGGCCCGGCGGCGTTCTCGCGGTCACGGAACTGGACGCGTTCCCACTGTTCCTGCCCGCCACCGACCCCCACTCCGTCCTGGAACGGCGCGCCCACGAGGCGATGGCCGCCATGCGCGACGAGGCCGGCCTGCACATGCACGAGGATTGGGCGGCACGCCTGAAGGCGGCCGGCTTCGACCCGGTCGAGGAGCGCCGCTTCGACATCGCCCTGGAGCCTCCCCTGCCGGCGGCCGGCGGGCGTTACGCCCAGCTGTCCCTGGAGCGCATGAGCCACGGCCTCGCGGAGCGCCTGTCCCCCGCCGACGTGGCGTCACTGGCGGCGGTCGCGGCGGCCGTCCCCCAGCGCGACGACCTCGTGGTCCGGGCGAAGCGCATGGTCTATCTGGCCCGCCGCTGAGTCCTGTCACGGACTGACACCTGTGCCGGCTCGCGCCCGGTGTCAGCCGGCTTCGGTGAGGAGTCGCAGGCGGAACTCGATCAGCTGGTCGACCTGGCGGCGGTCGTAGCCGCGCAAGGAGACCGGGAAGTCGGCGGTGACCAAGGCTTGGCGGGCCGCGGCTCGGGAGATTTCGCTCCCGGAAGCCAGCGCGTCATCGACCTGGGTGAAGAGTTTGTCCACCTCGGGCACCGCGTAGCCACGGAGAACGACGGTGAATTCGGGCGGGGCAGGGCGTGCCGCCGGCGAGAGAGGACGGTCACCGAACTGAGCGCCGCCACGCTGGTCGGGCTGGGCAGTGCCGGGTCGGTCGGGGCCGCTGCCGGATCGGCCGGGGTCGTCACCGCTGAAATGGTCGGAGTTGTCAGCGCTGGAGCGGTCGCCGGGGCCGGGGCGGTCGGAGCTGCCGGCGCCGGACTGGAGCTGGCTGCCGGCGGCTAGTCGGTCTCGGCGTTGGTTGAGGGCGCGGTCGACCTCGGCACGGTCGTAGCCGCGTAAGGAGACGCCTGGCTTTGCGCCGTTCAACGTTTGCAGGGCCGCCAGCCTGGCCGTCTCGCTGCCCGAGGCGAGCGCCTGGTCGGCCTGGGAGACGAGGCGGTCGACCTGCGTCCGGTCGTAGCCGCGCAGGACGACGGTGAAGGCATGGCTCATGAGCGGGAGCTTAAGCGCGACGGGCTGCCGGCAGGGGGCTCGGCGCGACCGAGGCGGGGCACGCGGGTAGGCCCGGCGTGACCGATCGGGCTGCGGTGGGCGGGCACGGCGGTGACCGGATGGGCTTCGCGGGTGCGGGACTGCGGGCGGGCCGGGCGGGCGTCGTGGGTGGGCCGGGGCTCTGGGGTGGGTGGCTGTGCGGGGCCGGCGACCGGCTCGCAGGGTGGGAAGCAGGGGCTCGCGGGTGGTCTGGCCGGAGCACCGGGAACAACCCGGGGCGCAGCGCGGAGCGTGCCCATCTTCGCAGGTCAGAGTGGGGGCGAGCAGGTGCTGTGGGCGTACGCGGGGAAGGGCTTTCGAAGATCTTGGGAGGGGGTTCCCGGTGACCGTCGGTGTCTGGTGCGATGCTGAGGAGGACGCCTACCAGCAGCGCAGCAGTGGGAGGACACGTGATGTCGCCGCTCACCCAACAGAATCTGACCGAACTGCCCAGTGAGGTGCCCGGGCCCGGGTATGACCGCAACGAGCTGCGGACCGGGATCGTGCATTTCGGGGTGGGTGGCTTCCACCGTGCCCACGAGGCGATGTATCTGGATCGGCTGATGAACGAGGGCAAAGCGCTGGACTGGGCCATCTGCGGGGTCGGGGTGATGCCTCAGGACCTGCAGATGCGGGACGTGCTCGATGCCCAGGACGGGCTCTACACGCTGGTCGTCAAGGCGCCGGACGGGACTTTCGAGCCTCGGGTCGTCGGGTCGATCAAGGAATATCTGTTCGCGCCGGAGGACCCGGAGGCGGTCATCGCGAAGATGGTCTCCGACGACGTGCGGATCGTGTCGCTGACCGTGACCGAAGGTGGGTACAACATCAATGCGGTCACCGGCGAGTTCGTGACCGACAACCCGGACGTGCAGCACGATCTGCGGGCGGGGAATCTGCCGAAGACCACGTTCGGGCTGATCACCGAGGCGCTGGCTCGTCGTCGCGCGCAGGACAAGGCGCCGTTCACGATCATGAGCTGCGACAACATCCAGGGGAACGGGCACGCCGCGCGGCGCAGCTTCGTCGCGTTCGCGAACCTGCGCGACCCGGAGCTGGGCACGTGGATCGAGGAGAACGTCGAGTTCCCGAACAGCATGGTGGACCGGATCACGCCGGTGACCACCGACCAGGACCGGGCGCTCGTGCGGGACCGGTGGGGCATCGACGACGGCTGGCCGGTGGTGTGCGAGCCGTTCACCCAGTGGGTGCTCGAGGACACGTTCAACCAGGGGCGGCCGCCGTTCGAGGACGCGGGCGTGCAGGTGGTCGAGGACGTCGAGCCGTACGAGCTGATGAAGCTCCGCCTCCTCAACGCCAGCCACCAGGCGCTCTGCTACTTCGGGTACCTCGCCGGGTACCGCCTCGTGCACGACGTCGCGCAGGAGCCGCTCTTCGCCGACTTCCTGCTGGCCTACATGGAACGCGAGGCCTCCCCCACCCTGGAGCCGGTGCCGGGCATCGACCTCGACGCCTACCGTCACCAGCTGATCGAACGTTTCTCCAACGCCCAGGTCCGGGACACCGTGGCGCGGTTGTGCGCGGAGAGCTCGGACCGCATCCCCAAGTGGCTGCTCCCGGTGATCCGGCACAACCTGGAGAACGACGGGGAGATCCTGCGCGCCACCGCGGTCGTCGCGTCGTGGGCCCGGTACGCCGAGGGCCGGGACGAGGAGGGCCAGCCGATCGAGGTGGTCGACCGGCTGGCCCCTGAACTCAAGGAGAGGGCGCGCACGCGGACCTTCATCCAGAACCACGACCTCTTCGGCGACCTGGCGGACAACGAGCGCTTCGCCTCGACGTACGACTACGTGCTCGGGCTCCTTCATGAGAGGGGTTCCCGCAAGACGCTGAAGGAGCTCGAGTAGCGCATCAGGCCGCCAGCGCCACCTGGGCGGTCGCCCCGGACAGGTGCCGCAGGTAGGCCGGCAGGGTGAGGAACTCCGTGCAGGTGCGCTCGGTGAGCAGCACGGTCAGGAGGGTGCGGGCCTGCCCGTACCGCCGGGCCGCGTCCTCGTCGAGCGCACCCGTCGCGGACAGCACGTCCAGTTCCTCGCGGAGCATCCGGGTGACCATGCCGGCCGAGATCGGCACGCCGTAGTCGGTGGGGGTGGCCGACGCGATCCACTGCCACAGCTGCGCCCGGCAGATCTCGGCGGTGGCCGCGTCCTCCATCAGCCCGTTCAGCGCGACCGCACCCTGACCGCCGAGCCAGGCCGCGATGTAGCGCACCGCCACGCTGATCGACGTGCGCAGCGCCACCTCGCTGATGCCGCCGTAGTTGCGTTTCACGTCCAGCAGGTCCTTGGCCGTGACCCGCACGTCGTCGCGGCGGCGGACGATCTGGTGCGGCTCGAAGCCCAGCCACTGGTCGAAGACGTCGCGGCAGGTCTCGACCAGGCCGGGGTGCGCCACCCAGGAGCCGTCGAAGCCGTCGCCGACCTCGCGCCGCTTGTCCTGCCGCACCTGGTTGAGCGCGCGTTTCGCGGCGACCGGGTCCTTGCTGGGCACGACCGCGGCCATCCCGCCGATCGCGTGGGCGCCGCGCCGGTGGCAGGTCGCCACGAGCAGTTCGGTGTACGACCGCATGAACGGCGCCGTCATCGTCAGCTGCGAGCGCTCGGCCAGCACCACGTCCGGACGGTTCTTGATCATGCTGAACAGGTAGTCCCAGCGCCCCGCGTTCAGGCCCGCGGAGTGCTCGCGGAGCTCGTACAGGATCTCCTCCATCTCGAACGCCGCGGTGACCGTCTCGATCAGCACGGTCGCCCGGATGGTGCCGCGCGGGATGCCGAGCAGTTCCTGGGCGTGCACGAAGACGTCGTTCCAGAGGCGGGCCTCCAGATGTGACTCGAGCTTGGGCAGGTAGAAGTACGGGCCGCTGCCACGCTCGATCTGCTTGCGGCCGCAGTGGAACAGGTACATGCCGAAGTCGAACAGCGACGCCGAGATGGCCCGCCCGCCGATCCGGATGTGGCACTCGGGCAGGTGCCAGCCCCGCGGCCGGACCATGATCGTGGCGTGTGCGTCGTTGTCCAGAGGCATCGCGTCCAGCAGGTTGAGCTGGCCCTCGATGAGGTTGTCCCAGGTCGGCGACGTGGCGTCCTCGAAGTCGGCCATCCACACCATGGCGCCGCTCTCCAGCGCCTTGACGGTCTTCTTGCGGGCCGGCGGCCCGGTGATCTCCACCCGCCGGTCCATCAGGTCCTCGGCCGGCGGCGCGACCGTCCACGACGTGTCCGTGCGGATGTGCCGGGTCGACTCCAGAAAGTCCAGCTCATCGGTACGCGCGGCGCGCCGGCGCCGCCGCCGGTCGAGCAGTTGCACCCGCCGCGCCCCGAACTCCCTGTCCAGAGCCACCACGAACGCGACCGCCTCGGGGGTCAGGATCTCCGAGTATCGCCCGGCCGTGCTGCCGGTGATGACGATCTCTTCAACGGTCATCAGAACTGCTCCGCTTCGGTCGAGCCGGAAAGGGCCGTGGTCGAGCTGTCGGGGTTGAGGGCGGTCGAGACGGCGTCGAAGTAGCCGGTGCCCACCTCGGCCTGGTGCTTGGTCGCGGTGTAGCCGTCCGCCTCCGCGGCGAACTCGGCCTCCTGCAACTTCACATACGCGCTCATGCCGTTGTCGGCGTAGCCGCGGGCCAGCTCGAACATCGAGTGGTTCAGCGCGTGGAAGCCGGCCAGCGTGACGAACTGGAACTTGTAGCCCATCGCGCCGAGCTCCTTCTGGAAGCGGGCGATCGTCGCGTCGTCCAGGTTGCGTTTCCAGTTGAACGACGGCGAGCAGTTGTAGGCCAGCATCTTGTCCGGGTGTTTCGCGTGGATCGCCTCGGCGAACTCGCGGGCGAACTCCAGGTCGGGCTTGCCGGTCTCGACCCACAGAAGGTCCGCGTAGTCGGCGTAGGCGGTTCCTCGGGCGATCGCGGCCTCCGGCCCGCTCCGCACCCGGAAGAAACCCTCCGCGGTGCGGTCGCCGGTGAGGAAGGGCTGGTCGCGCTCGTCCACGTCGGTGGTGATCAGGTCCGCGGCCAAGGCATCGGTACGGGCGATGACCAGCGACGGGACACCGCAGACGTCGGCGGCGAGCCGGGCCGCGTTGAGCGTGCGGATGTGCTGCTGGGTCGGGACCAGAACCTTGCCGCCCAGGTGCCCGCACTTTTTCTCGCTGGCGAGCTGGTCCTCCCAGTGCACGCCCGCGGCGCCGGCGGCGATCATGGCCTTCATCAGCTCGAACGCGTTCAGCGGGCCACCGAACCCGGCCTCCGCGTCGGCGACGATCGGCGCGAACCAGTCGCGGTCGTGGCGACCCGCGGCGGTGTCGATCTGGTCGGCGCGCAGCAGGGCGTTGTTGATCCGCCGGACCACCGCGGGCACCGAGTTGGCCGGATAGAGACTCTGGTCCGGGTACGTGTGCCCGGACAGGTTCGCGTCGGCCGCCACCTGCCAGCCGGACAGGTAGATCGCCTGGAGCCCGGCGCGCACCATCTGGACGGCCTGGCCGCCGGTCAGGGCGCCGAGCGCGTTGACGTAATCCTCGTCGTGCAGCAGCTCCCACAGCCGGGCCGCGCCCCGCTCGGCGAGCGTGTGCCGTTCCTGGAGCGTGCCCCGCAGCCGCACCACGTCCTGCGCGGTGTAGTCCCGGCGGATGCCCAGCCACCGAGGATCGCCGGCCCAGGTCCGAGTGAGGTCCGCTGCGGTACCGCCTCTGACATCGGTCATCGTGTTCCCCTCCGTCGTAAGAACCTCACTCTTGCCGGTCGGAACGCGACTATGGCAGGGCTTTGTGAGCAGAAGATTGCAAGTTTTTCTGTTAGCGTTAAATCATGGATCTCGTCCTCCTCGGGCAGCGGCTCCGCCACCACCGCCGGGCGAGAGGCATGACCCTCGACCAGCTCAGCGCCGCCGTCGGACGCGCCCCGTCGCAGCTCTCACTGATCGAGAACGGGAAACGGGAGCCCAAGCTGTCGATGCTCCAGGCGCTGGCCGCCGCGCTGGACGTGCCCCTGGCAGACCTGCTGGTCCCCGAGCCGCCGTCCCGGCGCGCCGCCCTGGAGATCGAGCTGGCACATTTTCAAGACTCTTCCGCGTACGGGGTGCTGGACCTCCCGCCCGTGCGGGTCGGTCGCCGGCTCCCCGCCGACGCGCTGGAGTCGCTGATCGGGTTGCACCGTGAGCTCGCCCGCCGGCAGGCCGAGCAGAGCGCGACCCCCGAGGTGGCCCGCCGCGCCAACGCGCAGCTGCGGGTGGACATGCGCGAGCGGGACAACTACTTCCCGGAGATCGAGGCGCCCGCGGCGTCGGTGCTGCGATCGGTACGCCACTCCACGGGACCGTTGTCCCAGCGGGGAATCCTCGACATCGCCGCGCAGATCGGCTTCACCCTGCACTACGTACCGGATCTGCCGAACTCGACCCGGTCCGTGACCGACCTGCGCAACCGGCGGATCTACCTGCCGCAGGTGGCCAGCGGCAAGGGCCACGACCCGCGGGCCGTCGTCCTGCAGACCCTCGGCCACTTCGTGCTCGGCCACAACGACCCGGTCGACTACGGCGACTTCCTGCGCCAGCGGGTCGAGGCCAACTACTTCGCGGCGGCGCTGCTCATGCCGGAGAAGTTCGCGGTCGAGTTCCTGCGCGACGCCAAGGCTGACCGGGCGCTGGCGATCGACGACTTCCGGGACGCGTTCGGCGTCTCCTACGAGACGGCCGCCCACCGCTTCACCAACCTGGCGACCCATCACTTCGGCATTCCGGTGCACTTCACCCGCGTGCACGAGAGCGGGGTGGTCTACAAGGCCTACGAGAATGACAACGTACGCTTCCCCGCCGACGTCACCGGTGCCATCGAGGGCCAGCCGATCTGCCGCCGCTGGGCGTCGCGCACGGTCTTCGGCTCGGAGGACCCGTACTCCAGCTTCTACCAGTTCACCGACACGGTGGCCGGCACCTACTGGTGCACGGTCCACGTCGAGTCGACCCGCTCCGGCGAGTTCTCGGTCACCGTCGGCACGCCGTACGAGCACGCCCGCTGGTTCCGCGGCGGCGACACCACCCGGCGTACGGTCTCCCGCTGCCCCGACCCGGACTGCTGCAGCCGGCCCCCGTCCGAGCTGGTCTCCCGCTGGGAGGGCCAGGCGTGGCCGAGCGCCCGCGTGCACAGCCACCTGCTGGCCGCCCTCCCGCCGGGCACTTTCCCCGGCGTCGACGCCCAGGACGTGTACGAGTTCCTCCAGCGCCGTTCCTCCTGACGTCCCGCGGTGCACACACGCCCGCAGAATCCTCAGAAGGTGACGACCTACTTGCGCGGCCACATCCGCGCCCTTTGACTGGCCACTGTGGACATGAGCGAAGGAAGCTGATGGCCGGACGCGTGCATCGTCGATCACAGTCCGAGACCGGCGATCCGAGACCGGCGGGCAGCGAACCTCTGCACACCGACGGCGGCCATCGACGACTGCTACGCCTGCAGCGCACCGCCGGGAACCAAGCAGTGGCCGCGTTGCTGGGTGAGCGGGCGACGGTGCAACGTACAGCCGCCTTCGTCAACGGCGCGGAGATCCCCGGAACGCGCGCCGAGGACACCACGATGTTCAACGCCCATCGCATCAGCCTCGGCGCCAATGCGGTGTCCCATGCCGATCTCGTGGCGGCTTTCGGAGCGTTGCCGCACCCCTCGCAGTGGGACAACGATCGCATCATCGAGTTGCAGGCCGGGCCGCTCACGGTCGTCGCTGGACATGGGCGCTACAGCGACGAGAACACCAAGCGGCTCAAACGCGCCGCACCTGCGCAAGGGAATGCGCCTAGATCGAAAAGAGCAAAGGTCGAGCCTTTCTTCGCCGTTCCCGCGGGGATGCAGATAACCATGTACGGCCCGCCTGGAACTGCCATGGACGACAGCGTGGGCCATCAGGTCGAGCTCGGCAACTTCCCCGGCACTCAGGACCTGAAGCTGGCTCCCGGCCACGGCGGCGAAACCAAGCCGATGCCACCCGAGTTCCCCAAGACCTACCAGGCAGGCGATCAAGTCCTGAACTACACCGTTTCCCACCCGGGAAATCTTCAGGTCGTGGGCACGTCCTACACGGTGAACGCGAGCACTCTGCTCAGCGATGTGATGAACGACCTTCAGAACCAAGGTTTCACGCACGTTCATTACGCCTGCTGCGGATCAGCCTATTCCGAAAAAGGTATCGACCTCAAATACTTCGGGTACTACATCAAGTACCGGGCCGCCGTCCGCAGGCAACTTGGAATTCCATGAACGTTCGGCCGGCGACTGCACTTCGATGACCGGACGCACGGCGCGTGCATATCGGGCATCGCGACGGTTCGGGTTGCGAACTACCGCTGCTAGGGTCGGCGGGATGAGGGAGCAGCTCGACGTCGTGGCCGCGTTGGTACGGGCGTCGTTCCTGGTGAATGCGGTTTATGGCGAGGCGGCTCGGGAGCACGGGCTCACCCAGCAGCAGGGTCAGCTGCTGTGCGTGCTGATGAAGCAGGCGTACGGGATGGGTGAGCTGTCGTCGACGCTGGGGCTGGCCAAGTCCAGCCTGTCCGGACTGGTCGACCGCACCGAGCGGAACGGGCTGGTGGAGCGCGCCGTCGACAGCCAGGACACGCGCGCCGTGCGGGTGCGGCTCACCCCGCGCGGACGGCGGGTGGCCGGCGCCTTCTACGACGACGCGTGCCGGCGGATCGAGTCGCTGACCGCGGGGCTCTCCGCGGACGAACGTTCGGCGCTGACCGGATCGCTCGGCGGCATCGTGTTCTCCAACGCAGTTCCTGTCGTGTTCCCCTCGACCTGAATTACTGTTCGTTCTACGAACTATCAGGCGGGGGAATCATGACGGTAACTTTCGGATTCGGAGCGGACGACGCGACACTGCTGCCGTCGGCGCGGGCCGCGGACCGGGACGGGCTGGACTACATCTCGCTCTCCGACCATCCCTATCTGGGCGGGCGGATCGACGCGTACGCCGCGCTCGGGTTCGTGCTCGGCGCCACCGAGCGGCTGAGCGGCTTCGTCAACGTCACCAACCTGCCGCTGCGGCCCGCACCGATGCTCGCCCGGACCGTCGCCGGGCTGTCGGCACTCTCCGGCGGCCGGATCGTGCTGGGCGCCGGGGCCGGCGGCCGCTGGGAGCGGATCGCGTCGATGGGCGTGCCGGCGCTCTCCCCCGGCCAGGCGGTGGACGCCTTCGAGGAGGCGATCACGCTGATCCGGTCGCTGTGCGGCGGCGGGGCGCCGGTCACCCACCACGGCCAGTACTACTCGGTCACCGGGCTGGAGACGTCGCCCGAGGCGGCGCCGCCGGTGTGGACCGGGTCGGTGGGGCCGCGATCGCTGGCCGCGACCGGCCGCGTCGCCGACGGCTGGATCCCGGGCCACGCCGCCGATTGGCGCAGCGACCGCTACCGGGCCGGGCGGGCGATCATCGACGAGGCGGCGGCCTCGGCAGGGCGCGACCCGGGTGATGTCCGGACGATCTTCAATCTGCCGGGACGCATCACCGATCAGCCGTTGCCGGCCACCCGCAGCGAGGAGGGGCGGTGGATCGGCGGCTCACCGGCCCAATGGGTCGCCGAGCTCACCGAGGCGGTTCGTGACCATGGGGCGTCGGGCTTCATGCTCTTCTCCCCCACCGGCGGCGCGCCCGACGAGACAACGCTCGCCCGCTGGGCGCACGAGATCGCCCCAGCCGTCCGCCATGCCGTGCCCACCTCTTAGCCATCCGGCGTACCGCCGATCGACCGCCGGCCGCGGTCATCCGGCTGATGCCCTGTCGTCGGCGTGCAGACCACAATGGACGCCTCGAAGGGAGGCCCCGCGATGACCGGGCTGTTCGACGGGTTTGAGGGCTACCAGGTGGTGAGCGAAACCGAGCAGCGTCACGCGCTGACGGCCGCCCTCGTCGCGGTCGACGCGAACGTCCTGCTCAACCTCTATCGGTACAACTCACGCACCACTCAGGATCTGCTCGCGATCTTCGAGCGTCTCGGCGACCGGCTCGTGGTGCCGCACCAGGCGATGCGGGAGTTCCACCGCAACCGGCTCAAGGCGATCGGCAATCCGGCGCAGGCGACCGACGCGGCCCGATCGGCACTGGACAAGAGCCGGTCGGGCGCCGCCCGGGCCTTGGACATCTGGTCCCGGCAGGTCGCCCTCGACGAACATGAGCTCAAGGCCCTGCACGACCAGGTTGACACGGTGTTCGAGGCGTTGCAGGAAGCGATCGACCGGGCCGCGCCGGACCGCGTCCACGCGACCACCCCCACCGGCGACGACCCCGTGCTCAGTCGGCTGGCGAGCCTGCTGCGGGGCAGGGTGCTGGCCCGGCCTGACGAGAAGACCTGGAATGATCTGATCGCCGAGGGTGCGCAGCGCGTGGAGAACCTGGTGCCGCCCGGCTACCTGGACGCCGACAAAGGTGACGAGAACCCCGAAGGCGCGACGGGTGACTTCCTCATCTACATCCAGGCGTGCAACGAGGCCCAGACCCGTCAGCTCGACCTCATCATCGTCACGAACGACGAGAAGGAGGACTGGTGGTGGCGCCGGGGGGCGGACGTCATCGGCCCGCGTCAGGAGATGGTGAAGGAGTTCTTCGACCGCACCGGACGGCGGCTGTTCCTGATGCGTCCGAGCGACCTGCTGATCAGGTCGCAGGCGCTGGACCTCGACGTCAGCCCGGCCTCCGCCCAAGACGCCGTGGTCACCCGGTCGGCGCCCCCCGAGGAGGTCGGCCGGTGGACCGACAAGGCGGTTCTCATGCTGCTGGAAAGGCTGCGCGGGGAGGGCCGCCGGGATCTCGCCGACGTGATCGTGGAGGCGGCGCGACGGGGCGGCACTATCGACCGCGACCACATCTACGCGCTGGGCGGCTATGACGAGGAGCGCATGCTGCGCGGCATAACCCGGCCGACCGCGCGAATCACGGCCGACCTTCAGTCCGAGGGAGAGCTGCCGGACCCGGTCACGCCGATGCTCAAGGCGCTCTACAACGGGCCTGGGCCGCTCTACGCGATGCGTATCCCGAGCGAGGTCGTCGACATCCTCGGTCGCGGCGCTCCGCCGATCACGGACGACAGCGGGTGGGGCGAGGTACTACGGGCGCAGGAAGAGGCGGCCGAGGCGGCCCGGGAATCTCTCTGATTCGGTGGTGATCGGATGCGGCGGTCCTATCGTGAGCGCGCGCTGAGCCCACCTGATGACCTGACTGAGACGGCAACTGTGTGGGCGCCGATCTTGATCTCCCCCACCGGGAACAACCCGGCGGTCATCGCGGAGGTCTCCCCGCGCTCAGGCCGTGGGTGATGACGGGACTTTGCGGACACACGTACTTCAGCAAGGTTTTGACCTTGGGTAGGACTGTGACGGTTGAGGAGCGCAACCTCGTGGCGGCGTGATCGCGGGCTGGTGGTCCGCTAGCCCAAAGGGTACGGCGACTGGGCCCAGGGCGGGCGTGGTGCGGGCTGGATGTCGGTCACCCACTTGACCCACCAGAAGCCCCGGCGGCCCGGGGCGACGATGCGGGCCGGGTAGCCGTGGCCGTAGGAGAGGGGGCTGCCGTTCAGGGCGGTGGCCAGCCAGATGTCGTCGTGGGCGTCGAACCAGCGGGTGTAGCCGGTGACGGAACGGACCTCCACGGTGCCTGTCCGCACGCCGGCCGCTTCGAGGAGGGTGGTCAGGCGGACCCCGGACCACTGCTGAGTGCTGTACCAGCCGCTGGTGCAGTCCAGGGTCGCGGTCAGGGTTTCGTGCGGGAGGGCTCGGAGGGCGTCAAGGTCGAATTCCTTCTGGTGTACGCGCAGGGTCCACGCCTGGCGGTCGATGCGCTGGATGCCGTCGTCGAACCAGGACGTGACGCGTAGCTCGGGCTTGGGGACCGAACCCGTGTAGCGGCGGGGCGTGGCGGCCGCGGTGTCCCAGACGGCCGTCGCCACCGTGGCGCCGGCGCCCAGGACGGCCAGGCGCAGGAGGGCCCGCCGGTCGGCGTCGGTGCGGCGGGGGCGGACGGCGTGGCCGGTGAAGTGCAGGATCACGGCCAGCAGCGAGCCCACCGCGGCGCCCACGTGGATCTGCATCAGGGTCAGCGGGCCGACGTACTCGACCTTGCCGGTCGCATGCAGCAGGCCGGTGCCGATCGTCAGCAGGATCAGCACGGCCAGGATGAGGGACAGCGCCTTGGTCGACCAGGCTCGCGCTGCCCGGCGCAGGCCTCGCCGGATCACCGCGACCTTCCACGGGGCGATCAGCAGGATGGCCAGGGCGGCACCGGCGTGCAACTGGATCGGGTCGATGGGCAGGTTCGCGTCCACCGACCAGCCGAGCAGGCCGGTGAGCACGCCGGCGGCGACCAGCAGGCCGAGGACGAGGTCGACCCGTCTCCCGGCCTGTCTGCTGCGCAGCCGCACCCGCATGCCGGAACGCTAGCGCGGCGGGCAGGGCCGTAAGCCTGCACGGACGGTCATTGTCGGGGTGAAAGCGGTCTGGAACTCTGGTGCGATGACTTTGCCGCTACGGGTGAGTGTGACGCCGGAGCGGGCGGACGCGTCGCCGGGGGATGCGCTGACCTTTGATGTCACGGTGCGCAATGCCAGTGACATCGTGGAGCACTACGGGGTCGAGTTTCTCGGGCTGCCCGACGGGGCTCAGGTGCGCACCGAGCCCGACGTCGCGAAACTGCGGCCGTCGGAGTCGGGGACCTTGACCGTGCGGATCACGCTGCCCGTTCAGCCGCCCGCGCCGGCGGGGACCTACGTGCTGGGCGCGCTCGTGCGGTCCAAGTACCGGCATGACGTGTCGCGGTGCGTCGAGGTGCCGGTGCAGCTTGCCTCGATCGAGTCGATCGCCGTCAAGGCCATCCCGGAAGTCGTCACGGGTGGGCGGGCGGGGCGGTACACCGTCGAGGTGTCCAACGGCGGGAACGCGCCGGTGCGGCTCTACCTCGCGGCCACCGATCCGGAACGGCGGGTCATCGCGACCTTCGAGCCGGGGTGGGTGGATCTGCCTCCGGGGACCTCGGCGCAGGCCCTGCTCACCGTGCAGGCGCCGCTGCCGTGGAACCGGGAGAAGCAGCGGGCGCTGACCATCACCGCGACGCCGGACCTGCCGGGGGCCACGCCGGGCACGGGCAACGCCTCGTTCGTGCAGAAGCCGCGGTTCGCGTCGAAGTTCGCCAAGTTCGCGGGGATCGCGGCGGGGGTGCTGGTGCTCGCCGCCGCGGTCGCGGTGCCGGCGCTGCTGATGGCTCGCAACGCCAAGGACGATCCGCCACAGAACCCGGCGGCCGCCACCGCGCCGGTCGTGGTGCCGCCGACCGTGCCGGTCCAGCCCAGTGCCGCCGCCCAGCCGTCCCAGGCGCCGCCGTCGGCCGCGCCGTCGGAAGCGGCGTCCTCTCCGGCGGCAGAGGAGGAGCAGCCGCCGGGGGCACAGGCGCCGCGCCGGGTCGACCTGACCAAGCCCAAGGACGGGGTGCTGGCCTCCGACACCTTCCGCGACCAGGGCTTCCTGTCCAGCGCCGACCCGGGCTCGATTTCCGTGCCGGGCTGCGAGAACGCGACCGCCACCGCCGTGGTCACCGACGCCGACCAGAAGCGGTTCCTCACCTCGGCCAACCCGGACGACGCCACCAAGTGTCACAGCGTGCCGGTGTTGCTGGACTTCCTGCAGGGGGCGCCGGCCGGCGGGCTGACCGTGGTGCCGCTGACCAAGGACACCCTGGAGATGGAGGTCGGGTACACCGACCTGTCCCGGACCACCGAGCCGTCGCTGGCCGTGCCGGAGGACAAGGCCAAGGCCCGCGGCGGCATCGACTTCGTGCTGGTCCGGCCGCGTTCGCAGGACGGCGCGGCCACGCCGCCGGTCGCGCTGACCGAGCTGGTGATCACACCACTGCGTTAGAGGAGACCGCGGCGTTAGAAGAAGAAGTAGGCCACCACGGCACTGGCGATCGACAGGACGGCGAGGATCGCCAGGATGATCAGCAGGATCACCAGCCAGCGGCGGTCCGGGGCCGCCACCGGCGGCGGGGCGAGCCGGACCTGCTGCGGCCGGGCGGCGCGCAGCTCGCGGCCGCAGCGCTCGCAGCGGACCCGGGTCCGCTCGTTCGGATAGCCGCAGCCCGCGCACTGCGTCCCCGGCCCGGTGTAAGTCGGCTGCGGGGTGGTCACGCCGATACCGCGGTAGACGCCGGTCTGTTCGATCGTCTCGTTCGGCTTGCGCGGCACCGCACGGGCCTCGTCCCCGGCCGGCTGCCGCAGGAACATCAGCGGATACCCGCAGTTCGGGCACAGCTGATCCACCTCGGGCCGGACCGGCGACCCGCAGTCGGGACACGGCATCTGCCTAGCCATTGCTACCTCCAGGCCGCGCCCGGCCCTGCGCCTTGTCGTCCCGCTTGAACCGCACGTCCAGCTGCACCTGCGCCCCCAGCGGCAGCTCACTCTGCAGGAAGCCCAGCACCTGCCGCTCGGTGAGATGCCCGGTATGTTCCATCTGCACGACCACCACCGGGTTCTCGGCCGGCACGTTGTCGTTGCGGCCGTAGATGCCGCCCACGTCGACGACGGTCACGCGGGCGCCGGTCGCCGCCTCCAGCAGCGCCTCCACGCCGTAGCGGGTGCCGCGCCAGCCGAGCAGCCGGCCCACCTCGCGGACCATCGAGCGCCGGTACTCGGCCGGGTCGGTCGGCTCCAGCTCGACACCCAGCCAGGAGCCGAGGAACTGCAGCATCTCGGGGCTCGCCAGGCCGGTGTCCATCTGGTACTCGATGCTGTCGATGCGTTCCCGGACGGTGTCGGCCACCTCCTGGAACGCGAGCACGAAGTCGCGCAGCACCGGATCCTGCGCCATCGCCCGGGGCAACTGGTCCACGAGCCAGGTCATTGCTGGACCACCACCCGGTGCTCGTACGACATGAACAGCGCCTCCGGCAGCAGCCGCAACCGCTGCTCCACCTGGTCGAGGGTGCGCTTGCGGCGCAGGTCGGCGGAGAAGAAGTGCACCGCCTCCACGCCCTGCACGCCGAACGAGCCGTGCAGCACGCCGTACACGTCGCCCAGGCGCAGGTCGGTGTCGAACGGCCAGCCCTGGCCGCTCGGGCCGCCGGTCAGCGGGTTCAGGTACTCGTAGAGGGCCCTCTCGGCGCGCTCGCGCACGGTCTCCGGGCGTACCCCCGGACCTGCCCGCACCTCCGAGACCACCTTGACCCCCTGGTAGCGGGGCGGTTCGATGCGGATCCGCATGGTGAGCAGCCGGCGCGGCTCGAGGTAGGCCTTGATCTGCTCCTCGAGCTCCTCGGGGATGGCCAGATCATCCAAGGTCACATTCTCCGGGGGTACGTCGAGCCGCGGCACCACGAACAGCCGGGCCGGTTCGCCGGGCGACGACGGCGGCAGGCACCGGGCGCGGGCCACGTTCGGGGCCGCGTCCAGGGTGAGGCGCTCGACGTCCTCGGCGGTGACCGCACGCCGCCCGCCGCGCAGCAGCAGCGGGCCGCGGACCTTCGCGTTGTCGACGCTCTCCGCGTCCACGCCGCCGGCGCTCGGGTCGAGGTTGGTGACCGAGGCGACGAACGGGATCGACGTGTGCAGGACGGTCAGCCGTTCGGCCGCCACGTTGCCGCGCTTGCCGCCGCCGAAGCGGTAGCCGGTCACGTAGATCTGAGCGTCGATCGCCGGGATCGCGCCGTGCTGCCAGACCTGGCCGCCGCGGTCCAGCACGCGCGGGCCGAAGCGGATCTCGCCGGTCGCGCCGGACCACGTGTAGACCTTGTCGTGGACGGTCGCGTCGGCCAGGTCGGCGACCTCGGTCCACTCCTCCTCTTCCGGCTCCCCGTGCCGGTCGCGGCGAGGCAGCACCACTTTGACGTACTCGTCGAACCGGCGGGGCAGAACCGGCACGCGGCGCACCTGGAAGGTCTGGCCCGGGCGGCCGCTGCTGGCGCCGAGCAGCTCGGCGGGGGCCGGTTCGGCGTGATGTGCCGGGATGGCGCCACCGAGCGACACCGCCGACAGCGTCTCGAGTTCCGGCGGGTTGGCGTACTGCGGCTGCCCCTCCTCGGCCTGGACCAACCGGCAGCGCAACCAGTGCGCCCGCCGCGAGCCGATCGCCAGGGCCTCGTGCCGGGACGGGAGCAGCAGCGTCACGTCGCCGCTGCTGTTGAAACCGGCGGTGGTGTCGGAGAGGATCCGCACGCCCGTCCACTGCTGGCCGTCCCACGCCTCCCAGACCCGGGGCGGGCGGCGCGGGTCGACGCCGGCGCCCTCCGGGCCGGTCTGCACCTCGAGCCGCAGCACGTTGCCCGCGGCCGAGTCGGCGAGGCCGAAATACACCGCCTCGTCGACGCGCAGGTTCGGGAAGAGCCGCACCGACGACGCCTCTCGGCGCAGCTCCTCCCAGTGGTCGGAGTAGCGGTCGCCGGTGTGCGTCATGCACGCCACCAGCTTGGGCGGGCTGATCGTCAGCTCGGAGTCGGTGAGGAAGACGACCGGCTCCTCGTCGTCCCGGCGCTCGGTGCTGACCTGCGTCCCGGCGGGCACCCGCACCGGTTCGTCCCGCGGCGCGGTCAGCGTGAACATCAGATCCACCCGCGCCGGTACGGCCGAGAACAGCTCGACGCCGACCAGTTCCAGGAACTTCACGTAGAGCCGGTCCGGCACCTGGTTGAGCCGGTACAGGGTCATCTCGGTCATCCAGGCGAACAACTCGACCAGCGCGACGCCCGGGTCGGAGACGTTGTGGTCGGTCCACTCCGGGCACAGCCGGTTGATGCGCCGCTTCGCCTCGTCGACGATGTCCTGGAACCGGCGGTCGTCCAACTCGGGGGCGGGAAGGCTCACGGCTGGGGCTCCTCGTGGGGAATGGTGTAGAAGGGGAACACCAGGTTGCGCACGTCGTTGGTGGACCGGATGCGGTAGCCGACGGAGATGTGCACCGTACCGGTGGACTGCTCGGCCTCGGCCAGGACCTTCTCACATGTGATCCGCGGTTCCCAGCGTTCCAGGGCCTCCCGGACGTACTGCTCGATCAGGCCGAGCGTGCCGGCGGTGAGCGGGGCGAACAGCATCTCCCACATGGCGCAGCCGAAGTCGGGGCGCATCACCCGTTCCCCCGGCACCGTGGACAGGATCATCCGGATCGCCGCGTCGATCTCGTCGACGCCGCTGACCAGGCGGACCGAGCCGGTGCGGTTGATCGCGGCCGGGAACGCCCAGCCGCTGCCGATGAACTCCTCCTCGCGCACCCCGATCACCCCGCCATCACGTCGGTGGAGCCCGCGGTGATGGAGCTGACCGGCAGGTCGACCGGGTCGTTGCAGGTGGCGACCGGGTCACCGACCCGGGCCAGCGGTCTGCCGTTGACGAGGACGGCCGGCGAGCCCGCCACCACGCGTCCCATGTTGGTCGGCGGCTTGCTGAAACTGGCGGGCGCGACGTGTGGCGGCATGTTCTGCGCGACGCTGCCCTGGATCGCCGCCGGTAGGCCGTTGACCAGCACATCGGTGGACAACTGCGCCATCAGCTTCCCGTTGAAGGGCAGCGGGGTGGGCGTGGGCGACGGGGTCAGCAGGATGTGCGTGTCCACCCCGATGACCGGGTCGTTCTGGCGGGCTACGGGCTGCGGCATCAGTTCAACCTGATCGGCTTGCCGGACTGGGTCAGCGGTCCGGAGGCGGTGATCTCGACCTGCGCGCCGGAGAGCGCGAGCTTCTGGGTCGCCTTGATCTCGATGTTCGTCGCGGAGAGCACCAGCTTCTGCTCGCCGGTGACCTGCGACTCGGCCTTGTCCAGCTTCACCAGGCAGGTCGTGCCGCCGAGGCTGAGCGTGACCGTCGGGGTGTCCTCGTCGGCGAACACCAGCCGGGAGTCCTTGCGGCTGACCAGCAGACGCTGCTCGACCTTCCCACCGGTGGCGGCGCCCGGCTCGGGGATCGCGTCGGTGCGGTTCCACAGGCCGCCCAGCACGACCGGCCGGGTGTGGTCGTTGAGCTCGAAGCCGACCAGCACCTCGTCGTCGACCTCGGGCAGCCACTGCATGCCGCGCGCCTTGCCGCCGCCGGGGGTGGCGACGCGCGCCCAGGCGCTCTCGTCGTCGGCGGACAACGTGGGGAACTTGACCCTGACGCGGCCGAGCTTCTCCGGGTCGTCATTGTTGGTCACGACGCCGATGACCAGGCCGTTCCAACCTTTTTTCTCGGTCGGCGTCGTCATGTCGGCCAGGGATCCAGGCTCCTTACCCCCACAGACGAACCTCGTGAGGTACGGCCGGCCGGCGCCGTACGTGTGCTCCACACTGGTCACTCGCCATTTTCCGGTCATGCGGGAGCCGACGCCTTCGATCTGAACGGTCGCGCCCGACCCGATCATCGGATCCCCGGCGGCCTCCCCGCGCAGCACCGCCTCCTCGCCGGAGGCCCGCAGCAGCAGCGACTTCGCCAGCGCGTCCGCCTCGGCCTGGTCGACCACCGGGAACTGGCCGGCGTTGCGCTTCACCCGCCCGAACGCGCGCTCGGCCGCGTCCGACATCTCCTGCGCGGCCGGCGCGTCGGTACCCAGGTCGGTCTCGGTGGAGCGGCCCTCGATGGCCTCCTTGCCCAGGTGGTCCCAGCCGCGGATCTGCACCTCGTCGCTGCGTTCCCCGGCCGAGAAGCGGACCGCGAACCGGGACAGGTTCTGCCCGTAGCGCAGCTTCGGCGGAGTGCCACCGGCGCGCGGCGTCTTCTTGAAGTGGAAGGTGCGTTCGCTGACCCAGACGTCGAAGCCGATCCGGGCGGCGCGGCGGCGCAGGAACGCGAAGTCGGTCTCGCCCGCCTGCAGCACGTACTCGTGCGCGGCGCCGGTCGCGTCCACGTCGGCGTCCAGGCCGTACTCCCCCGCGATCCGGCTCGCGATGTCCGCGTCGGTGACCTTCTGGAAGCTGCGCGACCTGGGTTCGCGGGCCAGCCGGTGGGTCAGGTCGAAGCCGTTGAGCACCAGCTCGTGCCGCCCGGCGCCGCCCGGCTCCACGGACACCGCGGTGATCTCGCCGGTGGTGACCACGACCGGGTCGCCCTCGGCCCGGAAGGCGATCTCCACGCGCGTACCCAAGGTGAATGTGCCTTTGTCGAAGATCTCGAAGTGCGGATCGTCGAAGTGGATGGCGAAGAAGTCGGGCAGCTGCACCGACTCCTCGACCCGGACCAGAGTGACGCGCGGATAGAGCTCCGGCGCCAGCGGCCGCCCGTCCACCGTCAGGACCACGCCGTCCAGGCGCTTGACCGCCTCAGGCACGGCGGCGCACCGGCAGCTCGGGGATGACCAGCAGCATGCCCGGCTCCAGCGTGAGCGGGTCGACGACCCGGTTCGCCTCGGCGATCAGCCGCCAGCGGGTCGAGTCGGCGTAGTGCTTCGCGGCCACCCGGTCCAACGTCTCGCCGTGCGCGAGGCGGTGCACGGTGTGCAGCGTCGGGGTGTGCGAGGTCGGGTTCTGCAGCGGCCGCTCGGCCTCGTCCTTCCACTGCTTCAGCGACAGGTCGGCCTTGGCCCGCAGCGGCATGCCGTCGCTGGCGAAGTACGTGAACTTCAGCTGGAGCCGCTCCACGATCGCCTTGAACGAGTGCAGCTTCCCCCAGTGGAACTCCACCCAGGGCGGCCGGGCCTTGTTCCGTTGCCGGTCCGAGCCGGCCAGCGCCGGGTCGACCTTGAGCAGGTCGAGCAGCTTGTTGGTGTGCTCGGTGACGTCGGTGCCGGTGTCCGTGGTGTCGAGCGTCAGGGTCAGCGTCAACGTCCCCGACTGGCCGCCCTGGAAGCGCAGCTCCGGCGCGTTGCCGCCCTTCTTCTCGGAGGCGTTCCAGGTGTTCGACTTGCTGATGGTCAGCTCCGAAGGGTTGAACAGGCAGTCGATCCGGTCCCCCTGCTCGGTCTTGAGGAACGCCTTGGCGGGCGCGCTGGGTGCGGTCATCAGAACACTCCTGCCCATCGGCCGCCGCGCCGCTCGATCTCGCGCAGCAGGCGTTGTTCCACGATCTCCACGACGCGGTCCGGGTCGAGCGCCTGCTGCGCCGCGCCCGCGATCCCACCGGCCATCCCCGACACCGCGCCGGCGGCCTGCCCCACGGCGCCAGTGGCCTGCCCCACCGCGCCGGCGGCCTGGTCCACGTAGCCCGATGTCTGGTCAGCCAGTCCGGACACCGCTCCGGACGCCTGATCCACGTAGCCGGACGCGGTGTCGAGCGCGCCCGACGCCACGTCCTGCGCCCGGCCGAGCGGCCCGTCTCCGGCAGTCGCCTGCAGAACGGCTGCGCGGGCCGCCTGGGTCGCCATCTGCCCGACACCGCCCAGCCCGCCCACCGGAAGCCGATCAACGATCCCGGCCGCGGTCTCCCCCGCCCCGGCCAGCGCGTTGCGCCCTTGCCCGGCCAGCCCGTCGACCATCTGCCGCCCCTGCCCGATCAACCCCGACGCCGCCCCGGCCAGCCCTGACGCGGCTTGCCTGCCCTGGCCGGCCAGCCCTGACGCGGCTTGCTTTCCCTGGCCGGCCAGGCTCTGCGCACCGGCCGCCAGCGCCGACCGCTCATCGTCGTCGAGCAGCGAACCGAGCCCACCACCCAGGAAGAACCGTGGCCGCCGCACCGGACTACGCGTATGCGTCAGCTCATGCGCCAGCACGGCGGAGACGGACGGCCCCGGCGCGGGCGCGGCATGCAGGTGAATGACCGACCCGGTGGTCGCCCCCAGCGCCCCCGCCTGCCCGAGCGCGTGCCGGGTGTTCGGCCCGGTCGTGAAGAGCGGCGGCCGCGACCGCCCGGAGATCGCCGCGGCCATGGCGTGCAGCCCGGCAGGAAGAGCACGCGGCGCTTCGAGGGGTCGCTCGGAGACGGCGCGCTCCCAGCGTTGGCGCGGGGTTGCGCCTTTTTCCGGTACGCGTGCCGGAACGGTCCCGCCCCGCGGCCCGGCCTCGCTGCCGGGTCCAGGCCGTTCGCCCCGCTGCGGCCCGGCCCTGCGCGCGGGCGTCACAGTGACCGCCCCGGAAGGATCCGGCGTGCTACCCGGCGGCAACGGCGCCGCCCCCATGACCCGCAGATACCCGACACCGTCCGGGTGGGACACCGAAGGCCCCTGCTCCGGCCGAGCCACCAGAGGCGAGCCGCTGCCCACCCCTGCTTCCGGCTTGCGCAGAATCGGCGCCCGCGCCCCGCCCTCACCGCTGGTGGTAGGGCTCATGCCACCCCGCGAGGCCACACCCAGCCCCCACGGGCCCAGGGACTCCCGCCTCCCGGCGGACTCCCGCCTCCCGGCGGACTCCCCTCTCCCCGGGGACTCCCGCCTCGCCTCCGGGCCGCGCGACATCCCGGAGTCCGTCGTCGCCGTAGTCGCGACAGGGCTCGAAACAGTGGTCGTGCCCGGCGGGGCAACGGCCCGCACCGGCATCGGATTTCCCGGGCTGACATCCGGTCCAGGCAGGGGCATGGCGGCCAGCCCTGGCCCGAGCCGTACCGAGGCGGTTCGCCGCAGAAGCCCGCGGGCCGACGGCGAGCCGGAACGCGGCCCGGCCAGCGGCGCCCGCCGGGCTCCGGCCGCCCGCAGCATGACCGGCGGCGCACCGATCTGCCGCGGCACTCTCCCGGCCCTGTCCGAGCCTGTGGACGAGCGTCGAAAACTGTCGGACCCGGGCGCTACGTTCGACCCACCCGGTGCAGGGGTGGGGGAGGTGGCGGCCGCTGCGCCGAAATTCAAGATCGACTCGGCGGCTCGCCTCGCTCGATAGCCCTGCCACCAGCGCATGACCGTCCACGGCACTCGCACCGGCAATTCCCCGACCACGCCGGCGCCGACCGGCCGTGACATGCCCGACGCGTCCCCGGGCCGCCACCCCGCCGTGGCGTCCCCGGGCCGCCACCCCGCCGACGCGCCGCCTGGACGCGGCCCGGGCGAGCTGTCGCCCGGGGAGCGGCGGCCGGTGAGGCGGCGCACGACCCGGCCCAGCACCCGCGGGAGCAGCCGGGGCCGGCCGTCACTTCGTCGAGCGGAAGCCACTGTGGCACACCTCCAGCTCCTCGATGGCCAGGTCGCGGGACGAGGCGGCGAGCTTCGGGCCGGTCCACTTGACCGGCTTGGCGCCCATGATCGTCCAGGTGCGCATCGGCTCGCCCTTGGCGTTGAGGACGCTGATCTTGCCGTTGCGCGGGGTGACCTTGTTGCCCGCTCGGGTCAGGCCGTCGCCGGACGCCGTCATGAGCCATTCGAAGAGCGCGTCGGTGTCCGTGACGCCCCGCTTGAAGATCAGGTTGGGCCACTTCATCCGGCCGAGCAGCTTGTGCGTGTAGGCGTTCTGCCCGCCCTCGGCGAGTTCCTCCACGTCGATCTGCACGGACAGCCCGGACACCTCGGTGAAGGCGCCGATGGTCGTTCCGTCGATCTCGAACGTGAACTTGCCGACGAACGGCGGGTCGACGGTGTGCGCGTCAGCCACCCTGCACTCCTTGCCATGCGCGTTCGTTCAGTCCGCCGACCTCCTGGAGCAGGCGGATGCGGTCCCCGTGCTCCAGGTCGAGCAGCCGGTCGAGGTCCCAGTGCAGGTGGTACGCCAGGAAAGCGATCTCCTGCCACAGCTCGTCGTGGGCGTAGTGCCCTAGCCCACCTCCACGGACGTCTGCGGGAAAGGGGTACCGGGCTCCAGCGCCTCGAGGATGCTCGGGTCCTGGAAGTTGACGATCCGGTACAGGTCCTGCAGGTATCCGAAGTCGCTGACGAACAGCGACTCGATGGTCTTGGTGGTCACCCGCTGCACGGTGCCCAGCTCGGTCACCACCCGGGACAGCACGATCACCGTCGCGTACGCCTCGTTCTCCTTGACCCGGCCGTCGCGCAGCGGCTCGATCTCGTCGCGCGCGCAGGCCAGCCGCATGATCCCGGTGCGGTGCAGCGTGCCGTGCTCGTCCACGAAACCCTTCGGGAGCGTGAACGGAAATTCGGTCTGCAAGCTCATGCCCTATGCAGACCTTCGTGCGTGATGACCACCTTCTCGGTCGCCACCTCGTTGCTGCCGGCGTCGAGTTCGGCGCCGGTCCACTTGGAGACCCAGCCGCGCTCGAAGTTCCAGCGGGCCACCTCGGACTTCATCGAGTCCTTGATGACGATGGAACCGTCCCGGCGGGCCGCGTCGATGTCGCCGTCCTCGACCTGCTTGCGCCACTCCCACAGCGCCTTGGACTCGTCGATGCGGCGCTCGAGCGTGATGTCGGACCACTTCATCGCGCCGGGCACCTTCCGGATGATCATCCGGCCGTCCTTGGTGGCTTCCTTGTACTCGATCGTCTCCGTCTCGGACTCCACGCCGGAGCACTTACGGAAACTGGCCATCTCCACCCCGCCGATCTCCAGGATGAAGTTGAAACTGGTCATCAGGTCTGGCATCGCTTACCTCCTACAGAGTTCTTCCGCCGCGAAGTCGAAGATCGGTTCTCAGTCGGTGGCCGAGCCGCCGCCCTGCCACTGGCTGATCCGGAAGATCACGAACTCGGCGGGCTTCACCGGCGCGATGCCGACCTCGACGATCAGCTTGCCCTCGTCCACCGAGGACGGCGGGTTGTTGGAGGCGTCGCAGAGCACGTAGAAGGCCTGCTCGGGGGTGGCGCCGACGAGCGCGCCCTGGGTCCAGAGGCCGCGCAGGAACGACGTGATGTTGCGCTTGACGCGCTGCCACAGGTCGAAGTCGTTGGGCTCGAACACCGCCCACTGGGTGCCCCGCTGGATCGACTCCTCGACGAAGTTGAACAGCCGCCGGACGTTGATGTAGCGCCAGCTCGGGTCGGTCTTGGCGAGCGTGCGCGCGCCCCAGATCTTGGTGCCGTAGCTGCCGAACGAGCGGATGCAGTTGACGCCTTCCGGGTTCAGCAGATCCTGCTCGCCGTTGGTGACGTCGTTCTCCAGCCGGACGATCCCGCGGACCGCCTCGTTGGCCGGCGCCTTCCACACGCCGCGCGCCGCGTCGGTGCGCGCCCAGACCCCGGCGACGTGACCCGAGGTGGGCACGGTCAGGTAGAGCTCGCCGTTGGTCGCGCCGGGCCGGGCCAGCGGGTTCGGCACCACCACGTTCGGGTAGTAGAGCGCGGCGAACGCCGAGTCGCGGGCCAGCCGGGAGCGCCACTCCAGGGCACGGGTGGCGTTGAGGCCGGGCGGGGTGTCCAGGATGGCCATCTTGTTGTGGCTGGCCTCGCAGAAGTCGATCAGCTGCTTCTGGGCACCGAGGAACAGCTCCTCGTCGATCGAGCCGTCCTCCTTCGTGGCCACCGTGACCAGGTCCGGGACGGCGACCATGGTGACGTTCTCGGCGATGGCCAGGCCGGAGTAGCCGGTGCGGTCGGACTCGTTGCCGGCCAGGTCGTTGACGCTGACCTCGACGGCGGAGACGGGCGGCGACTGCAGCGTGTAGCGGCCGGCGGCCGGGGTGCGCTCGGCCAGCGAGGCGCCCTGCAGCGGCTGCATCTCGACGCGGAGGAACTTCGACCTTTCATTCACCGTACGCTCGACCGTCCGCGCGCTGCGGCCGCTGAACTGCAGGCCGCCCAGTTCCTCGCGCAGCTGCCCGCCCTCGTAGACGCGCAGGGTGTACTCGCCGCCGGCAGCCGCCCCGGCGTCCTCGCCCTCGGCCGCCGCCGGCGGGACCACCTCGACCTCGAGGGCGGCGCCCGGGTTCAGCGCGGAGAGCTGCAGGCTGGGCGTCTGCGGGTTGTCGGCAGCGGGCAGGACCAGCGTCGGGTTCCCGTCGCCGCTGCCGCCGTCCGCGGAGCCGCCGGGGATCCGGCAGATGTAGGCCTTGCTGCCGCCGTTCTCGAAGAAGCCGCGCACCGCGTGCGGCAGCATGGCGCCGCGGACGAAGCCGCCGTAGACACGCTCGTACTGCGGCCAGCTGGTGACGAGCTGGGGCTTCACGCCGTCGGGGTCGGTGGGATCCCCCTGGTCGACGTCGTAGCGCTCGGTGAAGCCGACGAACGCGGCCACCGCGGTACCCACCCCCTCGATGGGCATGGAGCCGCTCGGCTGTTCCTCGATGTAGACGCCCGGGGCACCGTACGACGCGGCCATGGGATGACACCCTTCGTTGTCAGGCCTGCACCGCGCTGGTGAGCAGCGCGGGGTCAAGATCCGTCTCGTAGAACTCTCCGTAGTGCAGCGGCGGGAAGACCCGCACCGTGGGCCGGATCGACGAGCAGGCCACCACCTTGACCCGGGGGAAGCGGTGCACGATCACGTGCACCAGGTCGGTGGTGGCGCGCCGGTCGAGATCCAGCACGATGACGTCGGGCAGGGCCTCCAGCACGCGGGCGAGCACGTCGTCGCCGGCGTCCATCAATTCGATGCCGTCCTGCCGGAGGATTGCCTCGATGCCGAGCCGATGCAGCGCGCTGAAGTCGCCCATCAGGACCCTCGTCAAGCCGCACCCCCTCGAAGCCTCGCCGCCGAGTTGAGGGTCCACGCGTACGCGCGTGGGTAGAAGGTGCGACAGTGCAGCCGAAGGTGCATGTCGCACACCCGGAGTTGGGATTCCGGCCGCCGACCGCCTTTAATGCGAGCGTGGCCTACACCCTCGGCGTCGATCTCGGCACCACGTACACGGCTGCCGCCGTGCGCACCGACGGGCCCGCGCCGATCGGACAAGGCCCGTTCGGCCCGGCCCAGATCGGACAGGCCCAGATCGTGCAGCTGGGCAGCCGGCGCGCCGAGATCCCGTCGCTGGTGTTCCTCCGCGAGGACGGCGTGGTGCTGGTCGGCGACGCCGCCGAGCGTCGCGGCGCCCGCGAGCCCGCGCGCCTGGCCCGCGAGTTCAAACGCCGGTTGGGTGACCCGGTGCCGGTGCTGGTCGGTGGCTCGCCGATCCCGGCGCACGCGTTGATCGCCCGCGTCATGGAGCACGTGCGGGAGACCGTGATCCGCGGTCAGGAGGGTCCGCCCGCACGGGTCAGCGTCACCCATCCGGCGAACTGGGGTCCGTACAAACGGGAACTGCTCCT
The DNA here is from genome assembly GCF_030269485.1 of Actinoplanes sp. NBRC 103695. Taxonomy (GTDB): domain Bacteria; phylum Actinomycetota; class Actinomycetes; order Mycobacteriales; family Micromonosporaceae; genus Actinoplanes. The sequence goes on from NZ_BSTL01000028.1 coordinate 86,013, forward strand.
GCAGGCGATGACCTTGGCCGAGGTGCGCGACGTCGAGCTGCGCACCGAGCCGGAGGCCGCCGCGGTGCAGTACGCGTCGCAGGAACGGGTCCGGCCCGGCGAGGTGGTCGCCGTGTACGACCTGGGCGGCGGCACCTTCGACGCGGCGGTTCTGCGCAAGACCGACACCGGGTTCCAGCTGCTCGGCGAGCCGGCCGGCATCGAGCAGCTGGGCGGCGGCGACTTCGACGAGGCGGTGCTCGCGCACGTCGTCGACCAGCTGGGCCCACTGGCCGCCGACCTCGATCCCGCCGACCCGGCCGTGGTGGAGGCGCTCGGCCAGCTGCGCCGGGAGTGCGTGGTCGCCAAGGAGGACCTGTCCTCGGACACCGAGGTGCTGATCCCGGTCGCGTTGCCGTCGGTGCACACCCGGGTACGGCTCAACCGGTCCGAGTTCGAGCGGATGATCAGCCCGGCGCTGCGCGAGACGGTCGCGGCGATGCGGCGGGCGCTGCGCTCGGCCGGGGTCGACGCGGGCGCCCTGCGGTCGATCCTGCTGGCCGGGGGGTCGTCGCGGATTCCGCTGGTCAGCGAGTTGTTGTCCACCGAGTTCGGGCGGCCGCTGGTACTGGACGCGAACCCGGAGCACAGCATCGCGCTGGGCGCGGCCCTGGCCTCCGGCACGACCGTCATGGCCGCTCCCCCGGCCCGCCCCGTCGCCGCCGCTGTCGTCTCGGCGCCGGCCCGGCCGATTCCGGATGCTCTCGCCCCGCCGTACCCGAATGCTCCCGCCCCGCCGCACCCGAATGCTCCCGCCCCGCCGCACCCGAATGCTCCGGCCCGGCCGTACCCGACCGCTCCGTACCCGACGAAGGCGCAAGGATCCCCTCTCCTCGCCGTTCCGCCCGCGCGGACGATCTCTCCGCCGGCGCCCGCGCCGCTGCTTCCGGCGCAGCCGAAGCGGACCGGGCGCGCGGCCGCGATCACCGCCGCCGCGCTGGCCGTGGCCTTGATCGCCGGCGGCACGACGTGGTTCCTCCTCGCGAACAACGGCGACGAGGACAACCGAGGTGGCGGTCCCACCCCGGGCACCGGCGCGAGCCTCGGCGTCGCACCGTCGACCGTCGCACCACAGATCGTCGGCGCCTGGAAGCGGCTGGCCGACCTGCCCGTGGCCGTCGACGGCGCCGCGGTCACCGCGTACCGGAACAAGGTCTGGGTTGCCGGCGGGCTGGCCAAGGGTGCGAAGCTGACCAGCGTGTACGTCTTCGACCCGAGGTCCGGCAAGTGGTCCGCGGGACCCGCGCTGCCCCGGCAGACGAGTGGCGGCGTCCTGGTCGCCACGCCGTGGACGCTCTACCTCCTGGGTGGCGCGACGCAGGACGGCGGCGCCTCCACCCAGGTGCTCAAGCTCAGCCCGGACGCCACCGCCTGGCTGCCGGACGTGCCGCTGCCCGAGGCCCGGGCGGCCGGCGCGGCGGCGTTCGACGGCTCGCACGTGATCTACGCCGGCGGCGCGACGAAGGGCGGCGTGTCCGCGGACACCGTCTGGTCGCTGGAGGACGGCCGGTGGACGTCGATCGGCAGACTCTCCGAGCCACGTCAGGACCTGGCCGCGGTCGGCGGCGACGAGGGCGGGGTGTCGGTGCTCGGCGGCCGGGACGCGCAGCGGGACACCACGTCGGGCGTGATCGACCGGATCGCCCAGGGCAAGGTCACCCGGCCGCGGACGGTCGAGGTCGACCCGCCGGTGCACAGCGGCGCGGCGGTCCGGGTGGCCGGCATCGGCACCTGCCTGGTCGGCGGCGAGACCGGCCAGGGGTACAGCGACTGGTGGTGCGACACCCCGAGCGCCACCGCGACGCAGCCGAGGCTGGACCCGCAGCGGGCCGGGCTCGGGTCGGCCCTGATCGGCCGCACGGTGTACGTGGTCGGCGGCCACGGCGCCGGCTTCCAGGGCCTGAACCAGCTCGAGGCATTCACGGCGCCCGAATGACGTACACGCTGGGAATCGACTGCGGCACCACGCACACCGCCGCGGCCGTCGCACGGGACGGCACGGTCGAGGTGCTGCGGCTCGGCGTGCGCCGGGCCGAGCTGCCGTCGCTGGTGTTCGCGGCCCCCGACGGCAGCACTGTGATCGGCGACGCCGCCGCCCGCCGGGGCGAAGGCAATCCGGGGCGGCTGGTGCGCGAGTTCAAGCGGCGCATCGGTGACCCGGTGCCGATCCTGGCCGGTGGGTCGCCGTTCTCGGCGCACGCGCTCACCGCCCGGGTGCTGGAGCACGTGCTGCGCGCGGCGGTCACCGCCCAGGGCGGCCCGCCGAGCTCGGTGGTGCTGACCTGCCCGGCGAACTGGGGCCCGTACAAACGTGACCTGTTCATGCAGGCGGCCCGGCTGGCCGACCTGCCGCCGGCCGCGCTGCGCACCGAGCCGGAGGCCGCGGCGATCGAGCACGCGGCCGGGTCGCGGGTCCGCGACGGAGACGTCATCGCCGTGTACGACCTGGGCGGCGGCACCTTCGACGCGGCGGTGCTGCGGCGCACCCCCGGCGGCTTCGAGGTGCTCGGCCAGCCGGAGGGCATCGAGCAGCTCGGCGGCATGGACTTCGACGAGGCGGTCTTCGAGCATGTGCTGGGGTCGCTGCCGGCCGACAAGCTGGGGTCCGCCAACGACCCGGAGGTTCGGTCGGCGCTGACCCGGCTGCGCCGCGACTGTGTCGAGGCCAAGGAGGCGCTGTCCGAGGACACCGAGGTGCTGATCCCGGTGGCGCTGCCGCAGATGCACACCCGGGTCCGGCTGACCCGGGCCGAGTTCGAGGCGATGATCCGGCCGGCGCTGACCGACACGGTCGGCGCGATGCGGCGGGCGCTGCGCTCGGCCGGGGTTCCGACGGAGCAGGTGAGCGCCTTCCTGCTGGCGGGCGGCTCGTCGCGGGTGCCGCTGGTGTCCCAGTTGCTGTCCACCGAGTTCGACCGGCCGGTGGTGCTCGACCCGCACGCGGAGCACAGCGTCGCGCTGGGTGCGGCCCGGGTGAGCGCCCAGACCCCGGCGCCGCGGCCGGCCGAGGTGACGAGCATCGTGTCTGCCCCGCCGCCGCCCACTCCCACGCCACCCACTCCGTCGCCACCCACTCCGACGCCGCCTCCAACGCCTACTCCAGCGCCGCCGCCTCCTTCGCCCGAGCCCTCGCCGGTTCCCCAGGGCACCACCTACGGGAAACGGCGGGAGACGCCGCCGGAGACGCCGGTGTCGGAGGTGAAGACCCGGGCGGTGCACCCGTCCGACGCCCCGACCGAGATGTTCCACCAGGCGCCGGAGACCGAGGTCGTGGCCGCGACGCCACTCCCGCACGTGCCGGACAGCGACGACTCGCCGATGCTCCTGACCCGGGCCGGCCTGGACCGCACCGCCGCCGCTCCCCCACCGCCCGCCGGCCCATCCGCGCCGCCCGTGAGCCCACCCGTGCCGCAGACAGCGCCCGACGCGGCACCGGGCAGCCGGCGCGGGCTGGTGATCGCCGCGGCCGCCGTCGCGGTGCTGCTCGCGATCGGGACCGCCGTCTTCTTCGTCTGGAAGGGATCGGACCGGGACGACCCGGACACCCCCGCCGCGGCCGGCCCGTCGAACAGCGCGACCGCGAGCGTGCCACCGCCGTCGTGCGGGTTCGACGACACCTTCGACGGCAGCGCCCTGGACCCGGCGTGGGAACGCACCCAACCCGGCGCCGCGCTCGCGGTCGGCGGCGGCGCGGTGACCCTGGACGCGCCGGACGGCGCCGACATCTACGCCGACCACACCGCCGCGCCGATGTTGCTGCGCGCACAGTCCGGCGACTTCACCCTCGAGGCCGACCTGACCGTCCAGGCCGACCAGTGGTACCAGGGCGCCGGCCTGGTGGTGTGGGACAGCCCGACGTCGTTCGTCCGGCTGGAGCGTGGTTTCGGCAACGTCGGCGCGATCGTGTTCGAGTACCGCGACGGCGGCCGGCACGTCAAGGTCCACCCGCCGTCGAAGGGCCTCAAGGGCCTGGTCCGCACCGACGCCGGCCGCGTCATCCTCCAGCTGCGCCGCGAGGGGAACACGGTGCACGCCGGGTGGCGGGTGCCGGAGAAGCCCGGGTTCACCGATCTCGGCGACGCGACCATGGAGCTTCCGGAGTCCGTACGCACCGGGGTCTCGGTCTTGAACCGCGCCCAGAACGGCACCGAGCCGGAACGCTTCAGCGCGAAGTTCGACCAGGTGTCGCTGACCTGTTAGGGCTCGTCGGGGCCCCGGGCGGCGAGCTGGATCTCTTCGAGGCCGGCGACGCGGGACTCGACGACCTCGACCGGCGGGCCGGCCGGGCCGCGCAGCGCGGCGTCCAGGGTGGCCGTGACGACCAGATCCAGGCCGGGTTTGAGCTGGCCGCCCAGCGCCGACCAGAAGTCCGAGTTCTCGCTGCCGTCGCCGGTGCGCAGCTTGAGCGTCGGCAGCGGGCGGACCTCGGCGAACGGCCCGTGCAGGTGCTCGGCCTCGATCACCGGGTGCAGCAGCAGCGCGGACAGCACGTCGCCGAGCAGCGAATGCTCGTCGCGCACCTCGCTGGTCCACGCGGTGACCAGGTAGCGGCAGTCGACCCGGGGCAGCGGGTCGCGGCGGAAGCGGCGGCCGTCGGACTCGACGATCACCTCGCCGTAGTCGCGGTCGGCCAGGTTGGGGCGCACGTCCCAGAGGTAGAGGTCGACGGTCGGCTTGGAGGACAGCGCCGCCGACCATTCGCCGTCCGGCGCCTCGAACGCGATGTCGACGTCCCGGGCCGGCAGCGGCACCACCTTGCGCAGGAAGGTCTCCAGCGTCTCATCGAGCAGGTGCAGCATCGGCGTCTCGATTCACCAGGTCGAAGTAGCGGTCGAACTCCTTCTCGGTGCGCAGCCGCCCGAGTTTCTGGAACTCCCGTTTCACGCTGAGCACCGCGTGCCGCATGGTGATCGGGCTGTCCTCGGCGGCGGCCAGGAACGCCGCGCCCAGGGCCGCGTTGCTGATCACGCCACCGGTGATCTTGAACTGCCGGGCCAGGAAGTCCAGGTCGAGGTCGGCGACCGGTGCCGTCGAGGGGAACGCGCGGGCCCAGATCAGGCGGCGTTCCGGTTCCTCGGGCGGGACGAAGTCGACGGCCACGGCGATGCGCCGCAGGAACGCCGGGTCGATGTTGCGCTGCAGGTTGGTGGCGAGCACGACCAGCCCCTCGTACGTCTCCAGCCGCTGCAGAAGGTAGGCGACCTCGATGTTGGCGTACCGGTCGTGCGCGTCGCTCACCTCGGACCGCTTGCCGAACAGCGCGTCCGCCTCGTCGAAGAAGAGCACCAGGTCGCCGGCCGCGGCGGCACCGAAGATCCGCTCCAGGTTCTTCTCGGTCTCGCCGATGTACTTGCTGACCACCGAGGACAGGTCCACCTTGTAGAGGTCCAGGCCGAGGTCGCCGGCCACCACCTCGGCGGCCAGCGTCTTGCCGGTGCCGGACGGGCCGGCGAACAGCGCGACGACCCCGGCGGACGGCAGCGGGCTGAACCGCCACCGGCCGTAGACGGTCTCCCGGCCGCGGTGCCGGGCGGAGAGCTCCCGCAGCTGCTCGGCCTCGGGCGGGGGCAGGATCAGGTCGTCCCAGGAGCGGCGCGGCCGGATCCGGACCGCCACGTTGTCGAGGTGGCCGCCGGCCAACCGGCGGACCCGCGCCGAGACGCCGTCGTCGCCGGCCGCGGAGATCAGGCGGAGTTGCTCGCGGCTGAGCCGGTACGCGGGGTCGGGTTCCCGCCCGAGCGCCCGCTGCCAGTCCCCGGCGTCCGCCTCACCGTCGACGACCCGCAGTTCCCGCCACGGCCGGTCGGGCACCGACTCGAGCGGCTGCTCCCCCGGCGAGCTGAGCACGAAGCCGAGGTGGGACGCCTTGCGGATCTCGTCCCGGGCGGCCGGGCCCGGCGGCTCCGCGAGTTCCAGCACGACGGTGAGATTGCCGATCGTCGCTTCCCGGACGACCGCCGACCAGCCCGCGGCGGTGTCGGGCGGCGCGGAGATCAGAAGGCCGTCGGCCGGTACCGCCCGCAGGCGGCTCTCCCGGTCCGCGCCGTGCACGAGGAGGAGCTCGTGGAAGTCCGACGGACCGGGGCGGATCGAGCACCCCGGAGGCAGTGCGGGGTCGGGTGCGTCGTCGCCACGCAGATGCCAGATCAGCCGGGCGCCGGCCGCGACGGCCTGGACCGCCCAGGTGCCCTCGCCGGCCAGCTGCACCAGGCCGGCGCGGAGGAGGCCGCCGGACGGCGTGATCGGCGACGCGTCCTCGAAGATCCGGTCCAGCGTGGCCAGCGTCAGCCGCGGCAGCTGCACGGAGTCCTGCACATAGGACACCAGGCGTTGCCGTGCCGTGGACTGCTCGACCGCCACCACCAGGGCCAGCGCCTCGGCCTCGGCCACGTCCAGCCGCGCGTGGCGGACGACCGCCGCGAACCGGGAGTCGTCACCCAGCGCGGCCTCGAAGGCGGAGCGCGCCGCGGAGACCTGCGGGGCCAGCCCGGCGCGGACCGCGGCCACCCGTTCCGGCCCGGGACCGTCCAGCCCGGGCAGGGCGGCGAGCGCGCGTTCCAGCTCCTCGTGACCGACGTAGAGCCCGGCGAAGTCGCGCGGCGGGCGGCCCTCGGCGAGCCGGCTGACCAGCGCCTCGCGTTGGAGCAGGGTGTCGGCCAGGACGGCCCGGGGATCCACCGGCGATGTCACCGGGTCAGATCACGCCCTCGCGGGTGGCGACGGCCACCGCCTGGGCGCGGGTCCGGCAGTTCAGCTTGGTGAGGACGTCGTGCACGACGTTCTTGACGGTGCGCTCGGAGAAGCAGAGGTCCTCGGCGATGCCGCGGGTGTCCATGCCGTCGGCGAGCAGGCGCAGCACCGAACGCTCGCGCGGGTTGAGGCCGGTCGGGCCGAGGTGCGAGGTCTGGGTGACGTGCAGCAGGAGGCGGGCCAGCATGTCGCCGGGGAGGGTGACGGTGCCGGCGACGACCGCGCGGAGGCTCGCGATCAGGGTGTCCGGGGTGAGGGTGCGATGCGGCAGCACGGCGCCGACGCCGGCGTCGACGATCTCGCGGACCGCCTGCTCGTTGACGTCACGGACGGTGGCGACGAGGCGGACGCCCTTGCCGTCGGCGAGCCGGACGGCGCGGCGCAGGGTCGGTCCCGCGTACTCGAAGACCAGAATGTCGAGGCCGGCGGTGACCGGCGCCGGGGACAGGGTCGAACTCTCGCCGCGAACCACGAAATCCGCCTGTTGCAGGCAAGCGGCCATCCCGCGCCGAACGATGGCATGACTGTCATCGATCCAGACAGTGGGCGGCCTTGTGGCTAGCATGATTTCCATTCCCCCAGGTGAGCGACACCCCCGCCGCGCGAGCACATGATGCCCCGGCGAAGTCGATCAGAACAATAGGGTCATCGGTTCTGTCGGACATCCAACTGAATTGACGGATCTGATAGTCGCGCAGCCGCGCAACTTGGCCGCGGTGGCTGTCGTCTCCTACGCTCGGGGGATGCCCAGGTACTCGCCGGAACAGATCTACGGCTTCGCGCGCCGCGCCGGCTTCAATCCGGACGAGGCGGCGACGATGACGGCGATCGCGATGGCCGAGTCGGGCGGCAACAGCCGGGCGCACAACCCGCACGGCGAGGATTCCAAGGGCCTCTGGCAGATCAACGGACGCGCTCACCCCGACCTGGCGTCGCGCTCCGATCTCTTCGATCCGCTGCAGAACGCCAAGGCGGCCTTCCTGGTCTCGCGCAAGGGTGAGGACATCTCGCCGTGGACGGTCACGCACGGCGGCAACGCCGCCCGGTACCTCCGGTTCAAGGACGAGGCCCAGGCGGCGGCGATCGCTTTCGGCGACGGCGGCGGGCGCGGGGTGTGGACCGGCACTCCGGGGTACGGCCACCCGGTGTCCGCATCCAAAACGGACAGTTCCGGAATAGACGACGTAGCACTCGCTGCCAAGGGTTCCGGCGGGGGCGACAACGCGGCCCTGGAGACATTCTTAAAGGTTGCTAAAGCGCAAGTAGGTGACCGTTATGTCTTCGGCGCCGAGGTGAAGCTCGAGGACGACGATCCGGACGTCTTCGACTGTTCGGAATTCACCCAGTGGGCCGCGCACCAGGCCGGCACGAAAATCCCGGACGGCGCCACGGCGCAATACCTCCACCTGAAGCAAAAAGGTCTGTTGATTCCGGTGGAGAAGGCGAAGGACACGCCGGGGGCACTGCTGTTCTCCTTCGACCGTGAGCCACGGGCCGGCGACGGCCGGACGCCGGGCGCGCACGTGGCGATCAGCCTGGGCGACGGCAAGGTCGTCGAGGCGGCCAACCGCAAGGCCGGGGTCCGCGAGAGCAACGCCGGCGACCGGTTCGAGTTCGCGGCCGTGCTGCCCGGCATCTCGGACGGCAGCGGCACCCCGCTACCCCAGCCCGAGGCGGTTCCGGTCGCTGCGCCCGTACCCCCGGAAACACCCCTCGTGCCGGACCCGCCGCAGCTGGGTGGGCCGGACACCGATCGCGACGGTCTGAGCGACGCGATGGAACGCCGCCTCGGCCTCGACCCGCAGCGCGCCGACACCGACGGCGACAACATCAACGACGCGCAGGAACTGATCGTCCACAAGACCGACGCGCGCAAGGCGGACTCCGACGGCGACCAGCTCGACGACGCCTTCGAGCTGGCGCAGGGCCTCAACCCGCTGTCGCCGGACACCGACCTGGACGGTCACCTGGACGGCAGCCTGGCGCCGCTGCAGACGGACACCGACGCCGACGGCATGGACGACCGGCTGGAGCAGGCGATGGGGCTGAACGCGCGGCTCAGCGACAGCGACCTCGACGGCTTCAGCGACGGCCTGGAGTACCGGATGGGCGCCAGCCCCCTGAACGCGGCCGACAACCCGATGCTGCACCCGCAAGGCGCGGCGGCCCAGCAGGCCGGACTTCAGCAGGCGGGGGCCCAGCAGCCTTTCACCGGCCTTGTTCCGGTCGCCGGTGGGCAGGGCGTCTACTTCAGCGGTGCCGCCCAGGTCCCGTTCACCGAACCGCCGGCCCCGCTGACCCCGGTCGCCGACCCGCCGGACGATGTGATCCCGCTCCCGTGACCCTCGAGCTCACCCTCCAGCCGACGCCCGTCGCCCTGGCCCCCGGCGTCGCCACGCGCGTCCCCGTCCAGCTGCACAACCGGAACGTCGCCCCGATCACCGTCCGCGTGGGCGTCGCGCGCGGACGCGCCTCCGGCTGGGCGTCCGTGGAACCTCCGGACGTCGTGGTCGGCGCCGGCGACACCGAGACGGTCGACGTGGTCCTCGCGCCCCCGGCCGACCAGCCGCCGAGCGCGTCGATGGTGCCCTTCACCGTGCAGGCCACCGAGCACAGCACCGGCGAACCGGCGGGCTTCACCACCGGCCTGCTCACGGTCGCCGTCCCGATCCCGGTCGTCGGCACGATGGTGGAACGCCCCCGCGCCACCACGACCTACGACCTCACACTCACCAACGAGGGCCCCGCCGCCGCGCCGGTCCGGATCAAGGCCGAGCTCGACCCGCCCGCCGGCACCATCTCCGCGGCCCCGCAGGCGGTCCGGCTCGAGCCGGGCGAGTCCGTCACGGTGGTGATCAAGGCCAAACCCTCGAGACCCTTCATGGGTACGCCGAGACCGTTCTTCGTGGTGGCCGCCATCCTCGACGCCGACGACCCCGACCGGCCACCGCTGCTCACCCGGACGGCGAGAGGCAAGCGCAAGCCCCGCGTCGCCACCTGGGCCGCGGCGACCACGGCCATCGTGCTGGCCCTCGGCGCCACGGCCGCGGTGGCCTTCTCGGGGCTGCGCATCCCGCTGCCCGGCGGGCGCCGCGACACCCCGGCGGCGAAGGCTCCCGCACCGGCCGCGGTGACGGTCGCCCGGCCGTACGCGCTGATCGATGTTTTTCCGCACAAGGGCGACGACGGCGGACGGGGCGCGGCGGAGGCGGCCCGGCGCAAGCTCGCCGACGCCGGGATGCCGGTCAAGCTGGTCGACAGCCTGCAGTCGAACGACCTGGCCGACCAGGGCACCGGCTTCTGGGTGCTGCTCCAGGACGGCTTCGCGGGCGTCGAGGCCGCCCAGCAGTACTGCACGCAGTGGAAGCCGGTCGCTCCCAAATGCACGGTGACCCCATAGCTCATCGACCATCGTCCATGATGGGCGGTACCGCTGGACCGGCGGCGGCTTCGAGACCCAGCCCGACGGCCAGCAGCGCCGCCGGCTCAGCACCGGCTTCACCCAGTACGCGACCGCCGCCTACCGTAACAAGATCACGGTCGACGAGATCGGCGACATCTACCTCGTCGACGGCAACGGGGTGCTGCGCTGGTACCGCTACGACGAGGCCCTGGGCGCCTTCACCATCGGCGGCCGGCCGATCGACACCGGCTGGAACCGCTACGAGCTGATCGTCTCGGCCGGTCCCGGCGTCCTCTACGGCCGCACCTCCAACGGCGACCTGTTCCGCAGCCGGTTCGAACCGGCCAGCCAGCGCTGGATCGCGCAGCACCTCAAGGTCGGCGCCGGCTGGGGCGGCTTCAAGAACCTCTTCTCGGCCGGCGGCGACACCCTGTTCGGCGTCCAGACCGACGGCGACCTGATCCACTACCGGTACGTCGAGGACAGCAACACCTGGACACTGCTCGCCAAGGACATCGACGACGGCTGGGCCGTACACAACAACGCGTGGGCGACCACGAACACCTGCCGGCTGACCGACCGCAAGACGCCGGCCCGCCCCGCCACCCCGATCCAGCCGAACAGCCCGACCGTCGCCATCCAGCGCCCGGCCGCCGGCACCGCGATCGGCGCCCTCGAGTACCTGTTCGCCGACAACATCGGCCGCCTGCGCCACGCCTACCAGGAGAACCCCGACCTGTTCGGCAACATCCAGTGGGCGGCCGTGCCGACCGACGCCGCGTTCACCGGCCGCCCGGCACTCGTGGTGAACCCGCAGGGCAACGTGCGCCTGCTGGCGCAGAACACGAACAGCGACGCCTGGTCGTTCACCCGCCAGCCCACCGCGGGCACGTCCTGGCTGGCCGGCGTCGACTCCGGCGGCGCGCTGGCGTCCCGGCCCGCCGCGGTCAAGCTCACCGACGGCACCCTGGCGGCGTTCGGCCTGGACGCCGGCGGCGCCCTGTGGAGCCGCCGATACGACACCGTCGCCGGTGACCTCCTGGCCTGGGTCAAGCTGGGCGGCACCGACCTGACCGGCGAACTCACCGTGATCGCCGGCCCGGACAACAAGGCGTCGGTCTTCGCCCTGAACGCCGCGGGCACACCGATGATGGCGACCTGGACGGCCGGCACCCTGTCGGCCTGGACGTCGCTCGGCGGCACCGGCCTCACCGGCACCCTGTCGGTGGTCAAGCTGCCCGGCCAGGTGCTGCGGTTGTTCGCCCGCGACGCGACCGGCACGGTGGTGACGCAGCAGCAGGGCGCCGGCGTGTGGACACCGGTGGGTTCGTTCACGGCCGCCGGTTCCCCCGCGGCCGTGCTCGACCCGCCGACCGGCCGGCTCGTGGTCGTCGCCCGGGGCACCGACAACGAGATCCACCGCGTCGTCGAGGCGTCGACGGGCACCGCCACGTGGGGCGACTGGCTGCCACTGAGCCTCGACGCCTCCGACCCCGCCGCCACCGACCCGACGATCACCGAGTTCACCGGCGGCACCGGCCAGACCTACGAGATCGTGTTCCGCAACCCGAACGACGCGACCCGCGTCTACACCCGGCAGACGCCGTCCGGGGCGGCGGCGGCCCGCACCGCGGCCGCCGCTGGGCCGGGCTTCACGGCCCACGGCCTGCCCGTACCTCCGAAGTAGGCGGTGCCGCGCTGCCGGTGCCGCCCCGGCACCGGCAGCGCGGGCCCGGCGGCAGCGCGGGCCCGGCGGCAGCGCGGGCCCGGCGGCAGCGCGGGCCCGGCGGCAGCACGGGCCCGGCGGCAGCACGGGCCCGGCGGCAGCACGGGCCCGGCGGCAGCACGGGCCATTCCGTCGCCGGCGCGTCAGAGGTGATCGTCCTCGTCACTGTCGATGCGGACGGCAACTCCAAGTCGCGGCGGAAGCCGCACAAAGGATGCGACACGGAGCGGCTGCCCGGTGCCAATCTGCCGGGATGAATACCACGATGGAGACCATCGGGCCGGTCGAGATGCTCCGCGAGCAGCCGGTCACGGAGGCCGTCTGGGGTTGCGCGACCTACTTCTTCGAGATCACCCACCCCGGCGCCGGCGCGGTCGTGGAGTGGACCTACCGCGCCGTGCAGGCGGTGCTGTCGGCCCAGCCGGTGCAGGCCGGCACCGGCTTCGACCTGACCGTCGACCTCCTCCCGACCCCGGTCAGCGACCTCTCCTTCGCCTTCCGCATCCGAGACCTGCCGCCCGGCGCCACCCTCCTCCCGGACGGCGGCCTGATCCTGGACGTGTCGTTCTTCGCCCTGGCCGACGAGGAGGCCGAGCCTGCCCGCCCGTGGCATGACTACCGCTCGCGCATCGCCTCGACCGAACCCGACGCGGTCCTCGAACACGTCGTGGTCTGCGCCCCGGGCACCCCGCTCACCGCGTTGACCGGCACCGACCGCGAGACCACCCGCTGGGCGTTGCGCGTGGCTCTCGACCACGCCGGAATCTTGCAGGCCCTGGGAATGCGCCGCGGCGACGCCCCGAACTAGAGACCACTCGTGGTGGCGGTCTGATCGGCCGTCCTTTCTGATGCGTGGCGTCGCCGGCGTTTCCGGGTGGGTGACGCCGCCGCCGGCGTTTCCACTGGGTGACGCCGCCGCCGGCGTTTCCACTGGGTGACGCCGCTGCCGGCGTTTCCGGTGGGTGCGGGGTCGGGCCGGGTCTGCCAGGCCCCCGACTGCCCGCTCACCGTCGCTGCCGCCGCTCGCGGTGGTAGCCGGGCACGGCAGTGGCAGCCGGGCACGGCAGTGGTAGCAGAATGCGGCATCTGCGGCGTTGACGGCCGGCCCGGCCTTGCGCGCCGCCAACACCGGGCGGCCGGTGGTAGGCCCGGGCGCTACCCACTGAGCCTCCCCCGCTCTGAGCTACCACGCGCGCGGACCGTGGTAGCCAGGAGCGGTATTTCGACCCGGATACCGCCCTGACCCACCACCGCGTGCCCGGTCTACCACCCGCGCCCGCTCCTACCACCGGACCGCGCCCAGCCACGGCCGCGAGCGGCGGCAGCAACGGCGAGCGGGCACCCGGACGCCTGGCACACCCAAGCGAAACCCCACGCCGGGCGCGAGCGGCGGCAACAACGGCGAGCGGGCACCCGGACGCCTGGCAAGCCCGCATGGACCCGCCGCAACGCGATGGCGGCGGCAGCGACCGGCACCCAGCCCGCATGGACCCGCCGCGACGCGATGGCGGCGGCAGCGACCGAGACCGGCACCCAGCCCGCTCGGACCCACCGCGACGCGACGCCAGCGGCAGCAACCACGACCGACACCCAGCCCGCTCGGACCCACCGCGACGCGACGACGACGGCAGCAACCACGACCGACACCCAGCCCACACGGAAACCCCAACCCCACACCCAGCGGAAACGCCGGAAGTAAGGCCAGACCAGACAGGTGGTCTAGGCCCGGCCACCGCTGGCCTGGACATGGGCCACGATCGCCTCGCGGGCGGTGCGAGCCGCGGACACCGGCAGCAGCGGGTAGACGTGGATGGCGCCGGGTTCTTCGTGGTAGGTCAGGGGCACCCCGGCCGGCATGCGATCGCGGAGCAGGCGGCAGTCCGGCAACGTGATGTCGCGGGTGCCGACCAGGATCTGGGTCGGCGGCAGCCGGGTCAGGTCGCCGTTGATCGGGCTCAATGTCGGGTCGGTCAGCGGCAGGTCGCCGGCCCACGCGGCGGCCATCGGGCGCAGGCCGGCCCGCCGCAGCCACGGGTCGTGGGGTTCGACCTGGTCGATGCCGGGGTTGCTCATGGTCAGGTCCAGCCAGGGTGCGATCAGTGTCTGGCCGACCACCTGGTCCGGTGCGGCCTGGGTGGTGAGCAGGGCCAGTCCGCCGCCGGCCGAGTCGCCGAGCAGGTACGAGGGGCCCAGGTCGGCGACGACCTTGGTGGTGAACTCCAGCGCCTCGGTGCCGTGGTGGGCCGGCGCCAGGCCGTAGAGGGGGACGTGCACCGCCAGGCCCGTGGCCGAGGCGAGGTCTGCGATGAGCGACCAGTGCTGCGGGACGATCTCTGCCATGTACGCGCCGCCGTGCAGGTAGACCACCGCGGGACCGGGCTTCACCTGGCGTGGCGCCACCCGGTAGACGTCGAAGCCGTGGTCGCGGGTCCGGCTCACGTCGAGACGGCGGGACAGCCCGGGTGGCGGCGTGGGCGAGGACTTGGGTTCGGCGAGGGTCCGGCGCCCGTACTCCTCGGTGGTGAATTTGCGCTGGCGGGTGAGGCGGATGACCGCCGCCACGACGGGCATCGGAAGACTCGGCACCCGCTGATCAAACCACCTGGAGGATGCCCTCGCAGGTTCGCATCGCGGCGCGGGCCGCCGTCCGCAGCTCGCGCGCCGAGAACGGGTGTTCGCCGACCGCCTGCCAGCTCGCCAGCGCCGCCTTGGCGGCCATCGCGATCCGGGCCGGCGGCGCTTCCGCGGGCAGGCCCAGCCGGTGGTACGCGGCGCCGCCCTGGCCGCCGAGCAGCATGTCGAGGCGGGCCAGCTGGTCGTCCGTGCCGGGCAGCCGGCCCGAGCGCACCAGGTGCAGCAGGCGGAGCTCGACGAACTCGTGGGCGCTCGCCCGGATCCGTTCGGCCTCGGCGGCCAGCCACGACTCGGCGGGCACGCACTCGTCGATGACGGCGAGCGCCGAGCGGGCCTTCAGCACCTCGCTGCGGCCGACGAACTGGGCGGTGAACACTTCGCGGAGCCGGTCGATGCCGCTGTGGGCGGTCAGTTCGCGGGCCAGGTCGGCGGCGTCGCGGACGATGTCCTCCCGGATCAGGCGTACGGACAGGCGTACGCCGAAAAGGCCGAGCCTCTGCAGCACCCGCCGGCGCCCGGGGGCCTGCGCCGCGAAGCGTCCGGCGGCCGACGCGAAGCGGTCGGCGGTCAGCAGCAGCTCGACCACATCGGACATCGGTTCCGCCGCGACCGCCGCCAGGACCCGGAACTCGTCCTCACGCAGGGTCGCACCGGCCGCCCCGAGCAGGCCGGCGACCGGGATGACGACGGGGCAGAGCCGGCGTAGCCGTTCGTCGGTGGCGTAGCGTTCGGCGACCCGGCCGGCCGCGTCCATCGCGTCCAGGCGGCAGCCGCCGATCTCGTCGGCCCGGGACAGCACGCCGACCGCGTTGACGGGGGTGCCGGTGGACAGGCCGTCGCCGTGGAAGGACTCGAGGAACCGCACGTCGCTGCCGTGCATGTGGCGCAGCAGGTAGATCACCGCGTCGGTCTGCGCGGCCCGTTCCCCCTCGGCTTCCAGGAACGCCATGGTGCGCAGCGAGACGTCGGTGGAGAGCGAGGCGATGCCGGGCGTGTCGATCAACGTGTGCCGGCGCAGGCGGGCGCTGGGCACTCGTACCTCGAGGTGGTCGACCTGGTCGGCGGGCCGGCCCAGGTCGATCTGCACGGCGCCCTGGATCCGGTTGAACGGGCGCTGCTCGGCGTGGCCGTCCTTGAGGAAGGCGGTGACCGCGTAGGTGGGTCCGTCGGCGTACCAGGTGACGATCTTGGTGCACTCGCCCGCGTCGGTGGGTGCGAGCTCCTCGCCGACCAGGGCGTTGAGCAGGGTGGACTTGCCTGCCTTGACCTTGCCGGCGATGGCCACGCGGAGTGGTTCGTCGACCCGGCGGCGGGCGTCGGCGAGCCGCTGGTCGCGGGTTTCCGCGTACGCCCTGTCCAGCAGGGTGCGGACGTCGGCGAGCAGGCTCATGCCAGGTGGTCCAGTCGGCGTCGCTGCGACGCCAGCTCGGCGGCCCGCTCGCGGCGGCGGTCCTCGGGCAGGGCCGCGGTCTGGCGTACGGCCTCAGCGGCCGACGCCGCGGACCTCTCGACCGCCATCGCCCGCCCCGCGAACTCGTCGCGCAGGAACCGCTGGGTCCGCCGGACCGCCTCGCGTGAGTCCCGCCCGACGTGGAACGTGACGTCGTCGACGTAGCGCCGCAGCTCCTGCTTGGCCTGCGCGCGCCGGTGCTGCACCTGACGCTCGCGTTCCGCCCGGACCAGCCGGCGGCCGAGCGTCATGCCGGCGAGCAGCCCGAGCGGCGCCGCAACGGCCACGTTGAACAGGGCGCCGACCGCGCCGAGCATGTAGAAGCCGCCGTAGGTGACCCGGGCCGCCGTGAACGCGCCGAGGAACTGCTGCATGCCGGATTTGTGGAAGCTGACGTCGAGGTCGCCGACCTTGCGCAGGGCCAGGTCGGGGGCGGGCAGGTCGACGTCGAGGCTGT
Source organism: Actinoplanes sp. NBRC 103695 (assembly GCF_030269485.1). GTDB lineage: Bacteria > Actinomycetota > Actinomycetes > Mycobacteriales > Micromonosporaceae > Actinoplanes. Next base: position 102,472 of record NZ_BSTL01000028.1, read on the forward strand.
CGTACTCGATGCCGAACCGCTCGGCCACCTCGCGGGCGAGCTGCTCGGTGCTGCTGACCAGCAGCATCAGGTTGTCGACGGCGGCCGCGGCCGCCTCCCGCGCGGCCCAGGCCTGGAAGTCGCGCCAGGTCTCCCGCGGGTCCGAGTCGTCCAGCAGCTCCTCGCCCTTGCGGACCATGAGCCGGAGCCGTTCCCGCAGGTCGTGGTCGATGTCCGCGGTGAGGTCCTGGATCCCGTCGCCGAGCACGGTCTGCCAGGAGCCGCCGCCGAGCCGGGCGGCTGCCAGCCGACCCTTCTCGGCGTACCGGCGGGCGATCTCGGCCGCCGCCGCCGGCGACTCGGCGGCGGCCTCCTCGGCGACGACCCGCTCGCGCAGCTGGGCGACCACGAAGCCGAGCTCGGACCGCGCCGTGGCCAGCCCGTCCGCCTCGGCGGCGCCCAGCACGTCGCGGCGCAGCAGGTCGACCAGTCGTGGGAAGCCGGACTCCTGGTTGAGGTCGGCGCTGTCCTTGGCCTGGGCGCGCATCCGCAGGAACGACGAGACCGTGACGATCGGCACGTCCAGGCCGGCCCGGGCGAGGTGGCCGGCGTTGATCTCGGCGATCCGCCGCCACTCGGCGTAGAGGTCGGTCTTGGTGATCACGCAGAACGCCCGCGGGCAGCGTTCCAGCACCCGGCGCAGGAAGTCGACCTCGGGCGCGGTGAGTTCCTGCGCGGCGTCGGTGACGAACAGCGCGGCGCCGGCCAGCGGCAGCGCGGCCAGCGTGATGTTGCCCTGCGCGGAGTCGAGGCCGCCGACGCCGGGGGTGTCGATGAAGCTGAGCCCCGCGCCGAGCAACCGGCGGTCGAGGCGGACCTCGACGCTGCGCGGCGCCGGGCCGTCGACCGGCTCACCCTCGGTGATGTGCTTGCGCAGGGTTTCGAAGGCGACGGGTACGGACTCCAGCCGCCCGTCCGCGGCCGGGATCTGCAGCGACACCGACGGCGGCCGGCCGTACCGCAGCACGGTCGGCACGGCGGTCACCACGTCGGAGTCGACCGGGCAGATGTCGGTGCGCAGCAGCGCGTTGACCAGCGTGCTCTTGCCCTGTTTGAACTCGCCGACGACGGCGACCGCCACGTCGTCGGCGCGCAGCCGCTCGGCGGTCCGTTCCAGGCGCTCGGCGAGATCGGAGCGCCCGGCGTCCGCCGCGAGCTGTCGCGCGTCGGAGATCTCGGCGAGCACGTCCGTGACCGAGCCGCCCCGCGTCACCGTGGTCACCGCTCCCCCCAGATCAGTTACGAAAAACCCTACCCGAGCTCGGGAAGCGCCTCGATCACGGCCGTGTCACTCTCGTTGCATGACTCACGACGTCGTGAACCAGCCTCCGCCCCTGTCCGGCCATGACGTGGCAGAGGATGCCGCATTGCTGGATTCGGTGCGGCGGGAGGGCGCGGACTGGTCGCTGGAGGCGTTGCACGCGCTGGGCCGCCGGGCGGGCGAGGCCGAGCCGCGGCGCTGGGCGGACGAGGCGAACGCGTACCCGCCGAAGCTGCGCACCCACGACCGCTACGGCCACCGGATCGACGAGGTGGACTTCCACCCGTCGTGGCATGAGCTGATGCGCACCGCGGTGGAGGCGGGGCTCGCCGGATCCGCCTGGGCGGCCGATCAACCGGGGGCGCACGCCGCCCGAGCCGCGGCCCTCTACACCTGGTCGCAGGTCGAGGCGGGACACACCTGCCCGATCTCGATGACGTACGCGGTCATCCCGGCCCTGCAGCACGAGCCGAGCCTGGCCGCCGCCTACGGTCCGCTGCTCACCTCCCGCGAGTACGACCCGGGCCTGCGCGCCCCGCAGACCAAGCGTGGCCTGCTCGCCGGCATGGGCATGACCGAGAAGCAGGGCGGTTCGGACGTCCGGGCCAACACGACGCGGGCCGCGGTGACCGCCGACGGGTCCTGGCGGCTGCGGGGGCACAAGTGGTTCACCAGCGCGCCGATGTGCGACCTCTTCCTGGTGCTGGCGCAGGCGCCCGGCGGCCTCTCCTGTTTCCTGGTGCCCCGGGTGTTGCCGGACGGCACACGCAACGACTTCCGCATCCAGCGCCTCAAGGACAAGCTGGGCAACCGCAGCAACGCCAGCAGCGAGCCGGAGTTCGAGAACACGGTCGGCTGGCTGGTCGGTCCGGAGGGGCGCGGCGTCCGGACGATCATCGAGATGGTGGCGACCACCCGGCTGGACTGTGTGATCGGTTCGGCCGCCGGGATGCGGGCCGCGCTCACCCAGGCGATCCACCACGCCCGGCACCGGTCGGCGTTCGGCCGTCCGCTGGTCGAGCAGCCGCTGATGACCGCGGTGCTGGCCGATCTGGCGCTGGAGTCGGAGGCGGCGTCCACGCTGATGATGCGCCTGGCCGGGGCGGTGGACCGGGACGAGACGGCCTTCCGGCGGCTCGCGGTCGCGGTGGGCAAGTTCTGGGTGTGCAAGAGGCAGCCCGCGGTGGTCGGTGAGGCGCTGGAGTGTCTCGGCGGCAACGGGTACGTGGAGGAGTCCGGCCTGCCCCGCCTCTACCGGGACGCGCCGCTCAACTCGATCTGGGAGGGCTCGGGCAACGTGCAGGCCCTGGACGTGCTCCGGACGCTGCGCAGGGAGCCGGAGTCGGCGGAGGCGTTCCTGGCCGAGGCGGGGGCGGCCGGTGGCGCGGACCGGCGGCTGGACGACGCGGTGACCGGCCTCAAGGACCTGCTCGCGCATCCGGAGGAGAGCCAGGCCCGGCGGATCACCGAGCGGCTGGCCCTGGTGCTGCAGGGGTCGTTGCTGGTCCGGCACGCTCCGCCGGCGGTGGCGGACGCCTTCTGCGCGACCCGGCTGGGCGGCGACCAGGGCGCCACGTTCGGCACGCTTCCCCAGGCGGCGCGGGCGACCGAGATCGTCACTCGGAGTGCATCAATGCTTGACTGAGAGCAACCGATGTTCTCGGTGAGCCGTTCCGCGGACCGCCGTCACCGAGGCGCTACGGTGCTCCGGTGGCGCTGGGTCCGGACTTCCGACGGCTGTGGGCGGCCTACTCGATCAGTGAGCTCGGCACGGGGGTGACGATCGGCGCGCTGCCGCTGGTCGCCACGATCGCGTTGCAGGCGCCCGTCTTCCAGGTGTCGCTGCTGTCCGCGGTGGCCGGGCTGGCCGGCGCGGCGATGGCCGTCCCGCTGGGGCCGTGGGTGGAGTTCCACCGCAAGCGGCCGATCATGGTCGGAACGGATCTGGCGCGGTTCGCCGTGCTGATCAGCGTGCCGCTCGCGGCGGCGCTGGGCGTGCTCACCTATGCCCAGCTCTGCCTGGTGGCGATGGTCCAGGCGGTCGGCGTGATCGTGTTCAATGCGGCCGGCGGCGCGCACCTGAAGGCGCTGGTCCCGGCCGCGCAGCGGGGCGAGGCCAACACCCGGCTGGAGATGACGCTCTGGACCGTCTACAGCGCCGGCCCGCCACTGGGCGGCGTGCTGGTCTCGGCGGTCGGCGCCACCGCGTCGATGGCCGTCGACGCGGTGTCGTTCCTGCTGTCGGCGCTGGGGATCCGCCGCCTGCGGACGCCGGAGCCGCCACCACCGGAACGGCATCCGACGCCGCGGCTGCGCGAGCTGACGGCCGGTTGGCACTACATCCTCGGCCACCGCGACCTGCGCGCGTTGTGGCTGAACTCGCTGGTCTTCGGCGGCTGCGTGATGGCGACGGCGCCGCTGCTGGCGGTGCTGATGCTGCGCGAGCTGGGGATGGCGCCCTGGGAGTACGGCGTCGCCCTGGGCGTGCCGTGCCTCGGCGGGATCCTCGGCGCGTTCCTGGCCCGGCGGCTCCCCGAACGGCCCAAGCTGCTCGGGTTCGGGACGGCCCGGGCCCTCTTCCTGATCTTCCTGGCCGTCGCGCCGGCCGGCACCGCCGGGCTGATCGTGATCACCGCGTCCCAGCTCGTGCTGCTGATCTGCGCGGGCGCGTTCAACCCGACGTTCGCGACCTACCGGATGCGGGTGACCGAGGACAGCCACATGTCCCGGGTGCTGTCCGCGTGGTCGATCAGCCAGCGGGTCGCCCAGCCGATCATGATCGCCGTCGGCGGCCTCCTCGCCACCGTGACGAGCACCCGGATCTCCCTGGCGATCCTGGCCGGATTGCTGCTGACCAGCATCGCCCTGCTGCCGTGGCGCTCGTTCACGCGGCCGGAAGCGGCCCTCGCAACTCGGTGACCGACGCGACCAGCTCCTCCTGGGAGATCGGCTCGGCCTGCCCGCCGGAGTGCGCCTCCTGCATCGCCTTGGCCAGCTGCACCCGGCGCAGCACCTCCTTGATGTCCGCGCCGGTCATCCCGAAGCTGACCCGGCCCAGCTCGGCCAGGTCCAGGTCGTCGGCGAACATCGTGAAGCCCGGCGCCTCGTGCGCGGAGATCAGCCCGCGGATCATCTTGCGGAAGATCTCCGCCCGGCCCGCGTCGTCCGGTTTCGGCACGGACATCTTCACGTCGAAGCGCCCCGACCGGATCAGCGAGTCGTCCACCCGGTGCGGGAAGTTCGTGGTGGCCACCACGATCACGTTCGGGTTCGCCTCGATCAGGTCGTTCATCTCCTGCTTGAAGATGCCGGCCACCGCGTTGATCGCCTGACCGGCCGCGTCGCCGCCGGACCCGACGTAGCTGATGATCGAGTCGAACTCGTCGAACAGGATCAGCGTCGGCACCCGGTAGCGTCGCGCGTCCCGGAAGATCTGCTTGATGTTGCGCTCCGAGCCGCCCAGCCACTTGTCCAGGATCTCCGGGGTGCGAACCTCCCGGAAGTCGGCGCCGATCTCGTTGGCGAGCGCCCGCGACAGCATCGTCTTGCCGGTGCCCGGAGGCCCGTACATCAGAATGCCCTGAGGTCTGCGCGCTCCCCACCGGGCCATCGCCTCCGGGTGCCGGAAGGACACCGCGATCTGCCGCAGCTCGGCGACGATGTTGGCCAGCCCGCCGACCTGGTCGAGCGTCACCTCACTCGTCGTGATCGGCTCGACCGGCAGGCTCTCCCGGCTGAGCGTGAACCGCCGTCCGGCGAGACTCTCCGGCCCGGCGATCTCCAGCACGACCTGCAAGGTCAGCCCCGCGAAGGCCTGCAGGTGCGCCGGGGAGACGTCGTCGCGCGGCATCTCGGCGCGCAGCCGCACCAGCGTCCCGTTCTCGTCATAGGTCACGGTCGCCTGCAAACCCACCGCCGCGTCGGCCACCGTCGCCGGCTCACGCTGCACGGCCGGTTGCGGCACCCGATCAAGACCGAGTTTCCGGTACGCGGCGACGGCGGCGTTACCCACCCCGTCGACGAGCCGGGCCGCCAGCTGGTCTCCCTGCTCGATCCGTTTCGACAGCAGCACCCCGATCGGGTCGGCGCCGAGCACCAGCGCCCGCACCTTCGCGGTGGTGAACCTGTCCGCGGCGGTGGAGATCTCACTGGCGAAGACCTGAACCCCGTCCTCGCTGCTCACGCTCAGCTCGACCCGCCGGACGGGCTCCGGCCAGCTCGCCCCGCGCAGCATCTCGACCCGGTTGACCCGGGCCGCGGCCAGCGCGGTGACCGCGTCGACCATCTCCACGGTGGCGCCCGCATATTCGAACGTCACCCGCTGCCCGCGCGCTTGATCACTCATCGAAGGCTCTCCACTCGCTGTGGTTACCCAACCAGCCAAGAGTGACACGCGCCTACGACAACCGCCCGCGCCCTCAGCCGAGCGACGCGTAGAGGTCGAGGTGGCGGCGGGCGGCGTCGGCCCAGGTGTGGGAGAAGGCCAAAGCGCGGCCGGCGGCGGCGCGGGCCGGGTCGGGCTTGTCGATTGCGGTACGCAGGGCGTCGGCCAGCGAGGCCGGGTCGGTGCCGTAGCGGACCGCGGCACCGAAGACCTCGCGCAGGACGGGCAGGTCGCGGACCACGACGGGCACCCCGGCGGCCAGCGCTTCCATCGCCGCCAGGCCGAAGCCCTCCTTGGTGGACGGGAACGCGAACGCCGCCGCGCCCGCCACCAGACCGGGCAGCTCGTCGTGCGGGACCGGGCCCAGGATCAGCGGGTCGACGCCGAGCCGCGTGCCCAGCTCGTCGAACTCCGATCGGTAGCCGCGATAGTCGAACAGAGTCTCGCCGCCCGCGAACACCAGGCGTAAATCGGGAATATCCGACAGATGGCTGAAGGCCCGTAGCAGATCGAGCGACCCTTTCCGCGGCTCGATGCCGCCGACCGCCAGCACAGATCGCCCATATCGCCGGTCGGGCGTGGCGTCGGCGAAGCGCGCAGCGTCCACCCCGTTCGGGATCACGGTCGGGCTCAGACCCCAGCCGGCCCGGACCTCGGCGGCCACCGCCTCCGAGACGCACAGGTGGGCGTAAGGATCGACGATCGCGCGCTCATGACACCTTGCCAGCGCGGGAGTCGTGAACGTGTCCAGGTGGTGGATCGTGCGGATGCAGCGGCCGGCCGCGTTCGCGCTGATGCAGTCCTGCGCGTGCACGATGTCGTACGCCGAACCGTCGAACGCTGCCCGCAACACCCTGATGGAGCGCAGGATCCGGTCGCCGACGTCCTCGCCCGGCACCTCGTCGAACGGCACCGCGGACAGGCGTACCCGAGGATCGACCGGGCGGAAGAACCCACCACCGCGAGCGAGCGTCCACACCGTGACGTCCTGGCCGAGCGCAGCGAGGGCCTCGGCCAGCGCCAGCGTGTGCACCACCCCGCCGCGGGGCCGGGTCGAGTAGGTGAGCAGCGCGATCCTCACCGGTAGGTGTCCCGTCGCAGCTCACGCAGGTGGGACAGCACCCGGCGGGCGGCCGCGATCTCCGCCGCGACGTCCAGGGACGCCACGGCGAGCCCGGCCTTGGCCCAGGTGCGGGCGAGGATGTTGCCGGCCGGGCCGACCACCTTGGCCTGGCCGAGGAAGCGCATCCCACCGACCGCGCCGGTCTGGTTGGAGGAGACGACGACGATCTGGTTCTCCGCGGCGCGGGCGCAGTCGTAGAGGTCGAAGAGGCGGGACTGGCGGTCCTGGGAGATCTTCGGCGCCGCGTTGGTGATGCTGGCCGGCCAGGCGGACAGGCAGGCGACGATCTCGGCGCCGTCCAGGGCCAGGGTGCGGGCCGACTCGGGGAACGTCTTGTCGTAGTCGATGAGCATGCCGATCCGGCCGGCCGGCGTGTCGAAGGCCGCGAAGGTGTCGCCTGCCGCGTACGCGGTGATCTCGGCCGCCGGGAGGTGGACCTTGCGGTGCCGGCCGAGCACGCCGTCGCCGGTGAGGCAGACCGCCGCGTTGTAACGCAGGTCGCCGTCCGCCTCGCAGTAGCCGACGCACACCACCATGTCGCGGGCCAGCGCGGCCACCTGGTCGAGGATCGGGTCGTCCGGTTTCAGCGCGGGCGGCAGCGCCGACGGGTCGGGGTGCCGCAGGTCGGCCAGGTATCCGCCGATCGCCGCGTCCGGCAGCACCAGCAGCGCCGCGCCCGCGTCCCGGGCGTCGCCGATCAGCTTGCCGATCCGGCCCAGGCAGTGGTCCAGGTCGCGGCCGAAGTGCGCGGCCGCCGCGGCGATCCTCACCATCACTTCAGTACGCCTCGGGCCGGCGGTCCCGCAGGTGGCCCATCGAGCGCCGGGCCGCGGTCAGCGCCGCCGCCACATCCACCTCGGCGGTCGCCATGCCGGGCGCCACGCCGGTGGTGGCCAGCACGTCGCCGCCGGGATCGACCACCTTCGCGCTGCACACGAAGCGCAGACTGCCGAACGTCCCGGACTGGTTCGCGGACACCCAGACCACCTGGTTCTCCAGCGCCCGGGCCCGGTCGAAGAGGTCGAAGCGCCGCGTCCACCGGTCCTCGGCCAGGTCCGAGGCGGCGTTGGTCCGGCTGCCCGGCCACGCCGACACGCACACGATGATCTCGGCGCCGTCCAGGGCCAGCGCCCGGGCCGACTCGGGGAACGCCTTGTCGTAGCAGATCAGCAGCCCGATCCGGCCGACCGGCGTGTCGAACGCGGCGAACGAGTCACCGGAGTCGTAGCTGGCGTCCTCCCGCAGCGGCTGGTGCACCTTGCGATGGTTGCCGAGCACCTCGCCGCCGCCGACGCACACCACGCTGTTGAACCGCCGGTCGCCGTCGGCCTCGCAGTAGCCCGCGCACACCACCATGTCCCCGGCGATCGCGGCGAGCCGGGCGATCTCCGGACCGTCCACGCGCAACGCCGGCGGCTGGTCCGCATCCCCGTCGAGGTCGGCGAGATAACCGCCCAGGCAGGCTTCAGGCAGAGCAAGCAGATGTACGCCCTCCGTCCGCGCCGCCTCCACGAGCTTCTCGACCCGCCCGAAGTCGCCCTCGAGGTCCCGGTCGAACTCGTCCGCGACCGCGGCCACCCTGATGAGCGTCATGCCGGCCCCATTCCGGTTACGCCGCCGCTGAGGGCGACGGTCAGCTCTTCGTCCGGCCAGCGCAGCCGGACCCCTCGGCCGGCCACCAGCTCACCGCACTCCGCGGACGTGGCCGGCCCGGTCTCCGGCGGCCTCGACGTGGTGACCATCGCGAATCCCGGGAAGCAGGTCAGCCAGTCCCCTGCCGTGGCACCGGCCGGGCGGGGCACCGCGGCGACGTCCAGCACCGCCGCGCATCCACTCGCCTCGGCCAGCATCCCGAGCGTCCCGGCGATCCCGGCCATCGACACGTCCTTGGCCGCCGCCGGGCGCGCGGCGGCCACGATGCCGTGCAGGCGCCTCAGCTCGCCGGACGTCCGGTGGCTGGTCGAGTCCCACTGCCGGCCGTGATATCCCGGTCGCCAGCGCCCGGCCGTGTCGGCGGTGAGGTGGACGCGCATGCCCGGCCGCCCGCCACCGCCCGGGACCGGATGCGCGGTACGACCGAGGGCGGTGGCCGAGAGGGCGGCGGGCACGCCCAGCTGGGTGTGCCCGCCGAGCACCGGCACGCCCCACGCCTCGGCGGCTCGTCGCAGGCCACCGAGGATCCGGGCGGCGTGCGCGGCGTCGCGGGCGCCGACCGCGTTCAGCAGGCCGACCGGAGAGGCGCCCATCGCGGCCAGGTCGTTCATGTTCACCAGCACCGCGCACCAGCCGGCCCAGTCCGGGTCACGTTCCACCATGGACGGCACGATCGCGTCGCAGGCGGCGATCAGGTCCGATCCGGGGACCGGGGCGCCGTCGTCCCCGGCGTACCCCCGCGGGGTCATCTCTTGAAGGAGCGGCCCCAGCGCCTGCTTGGTGGCCGTGGCGAGCGCGGCGATCCGCCCGATCGGCCAGCGCATGAGCACGTGCGGGCGCCCGGCGACCGTGGTCGCACGCACCCGGTCCCAGCCCAGCCGGGTGAAAGAACGTTCGTTCTGATTCTGAACGGTCGCATCGAAGCGCAACGCCCCGGCGTTCTCCGCGTAGGCGCAGGCCGCCCGCACCAACGCCGAGCCGACTCCCTGCTCTTTCCGGACCACCGCCAGGCGGCCGCCCTGCCACCACCCGATGTCGGGGCCGTCGACGGCCGGCCCGACCCGGACCCCGCCGAGGAACTCCCCTCGCGCCGACCTGGCCACCAGCACCACCGTGCGCGGGTCATCGTCTCGGTCGTCCAGGTCATGACCGTCGAACAGGCCTTGCTCCTCGACGAAAACCTTTCGCCGCAACGCGTGGTAGTCCGTCCTGTCCTCGGTGGGAAGGACCGTGAACGCGGGCCCGAGCAGCGCGGGAACGAGATCGGTCATCCGCCGGCCGCCTGGAGCACGCCGCACGCCCCGCAGGCGGCGCAGCCGGCCTTCTGGTCCGCGCCGAGCATCCCCGCCTCCCGCAGCAGCGCCGCGACCCTGCCCGAAATATCCCGGACCATCGACGGCGCCGGCGCCGGCCACCCGTCCCGCCGCGCGAGCGTCCCCGCCATCGGCCGGAAGGGCACCACGAACGGGTAGACGCCCCGCTCGATGAGTCCGGCCGCGCCGTTGATCAACTCGTCGGGATCCTCGCCGAGACCGATCAGCAGATAGGTCGACACCTGATTACGGCCGAAGACCGACACCGCACGGTCCCAGGCCGCTTCGTATTCGGCCATCGGCACCGATCCCTTGCCGGGCATCCACGTGCGGCGCACCTCGTCATCGAGAGACTCGACGTGGATCCCGATCGACGCAGCACCCGCCGTTCGCAGATCGTCTATCACCGACAGATCGCCCGGCGGCTCGATCTGCACCTGGATCGGCAGCCCCGGCACGGCGTCGAGCACCGCCCGGACACACCGGACCAGGTTGCGGGCGCCCCGGTCCGGCCCGGTCGTCGTACCCGTGGTCATCACCATCTGCGTGACACCGTCGAGCTCGACCGCCGCCCGCGCCACCTCCGCGAGCTGCGCCGGTGTCTTGGCGGCGACCGTGCTGCCCGACCGCAACGACTCCTCGATGGTGCAGAACCGGCAGCGTTGCTCCTCGGCGTACCGGATGCAGGTCTGCACCACTGTCGTGGCCAGCACATCCTTGCCGTGCAGCCGCGCGATCTGCTCGTAGCGCACACCGTCGGCGGTCGTGAGGTCGTAGAACCGCGGCCGCTTGACGACGTCGAGTGTGAGCCCGGTGTCGATCTCGCCGAGCCAGATCTTCCCGCGATCGACAGTGTAGGGACTGGCCGGGTCGATCGGCAGTGCCGCGTTCCGCCCCTCGATCACCACATGGCCGTCGTCCGAGGGGCCGGCCCCGGACGGGCGGCGCACGGGTGTCGCCACCCGCACGCCGCGCACGGCCAGGTCGGCGCGAGTGTCGAGGGACATCAGAACATGTAGGTCGAGTTGATGATCGCGCCCTTGCGCGCGTAGTGGATCAGCGCGTCCTGCACGTCCAGCGGATGCGTCGGGATGACGCCCTCGATCAGGTCCTCCTCGCGGGCGCCGTGCAGGGAGAGCCCGAACCGGCAGCAGTACACCTTGCCGCCCTCGGCGATGAACGTCTTCAACGAGTTGTTGATGTTGTGCTCACCCGGGAACGCCGAGGTTCCGGTGGTCGGGAAGCCTCGGGTGGCCAGGGCGTTCAGCGATCCCGGACCGTAGAAGTAGATGGCCGACTCGAAGCCCTTGCGCAACGCCCGGGTGGCCTGCAGCACCGCCACGAAGCTCACCGACGACTCGTGCGCGATGCCGTGCACCAGCGTGAAGTAGCTCTGGCCCTCCTCGGCCTTGTAGTCCGGGAACACCTTGGTGCCGCCGTAGATGCTCGACCCCTCGGACAGCGCCGGGTGCGGGATCTCGTTGAGGGACTTCTGCTCGAGGTCGGTCAGGTCGGTCATTTCTCTCCTCCGTAAAGCCGGTCGAAATTGTTCTTCAGGACCATTGCCGCCAGTTCCGGGTTTTCGAAGGCATGGCGGACCCGCGCGGACTCGCCCGCCTGGTCGCCCCACGGCTCGTCGCTGGCGAAGAGCACCCGGTCGTGGCCGATGCCCCGCCGGTCGATCTCGGCGGCCAGCCAGCGCGGGGCGAAGCCGATCGCCCACGACAGGTCGGTGTAGACCTGCTTGCCGGCGGCGATCCAGTCGAAGAACCGGCCGCCGATCAGCTTGATGTGGCCGCTCATCCCGCCGCCGAAGTGCACGAGGTGGACGCGGGTGTGGTCGCCGTACCGCTCGACCAGCTCACCGACGCGGTCGATGTCGGAGGCCGCGCCCGGCGAGGTGTGCACGTGGACGGTCAGGTCGTGCTCGCGGGCGGCCGCGAAGATCCCGTCCAGCCCGTCCGCGTCGCCGGCGTCGCCGCCGAGCAGGAAACTCAGCTTGAGTGCCCGGACGCCCCGCTCCCCCGCCAGCTTCAACGCGCTCCTTGTCCGGGAAGGCTCCAGCGGCGACACCCACAGTCCACAGCGGATCCGGTCGTCGCGCTGGGCCGCCTCGACGACGAGCTCGTTGAAACCGAACGCCACGGCCGGGTCCGGCACGCCGTAGTTGGGCAGCACCAGGGCCCGCTCGGTGCCCTCGCGGTCGAGGTCTTTCAGCAGCTCGTCGATGGTCGCGCGGGCGGTCACGTCCGGGTTCACCGGAGGTCCGCCGTAGAAGGGGTACGCGGGGAGCACGCCGAGGTGCCGGTGGGCGTCGTTCACGCGGCTGCCCACCAATCCATCGCCGGGTAGGTCTCGGTGGGGGTTCCGGCCAGCCACGACACGTCCTCGACCACCTGGCGGCGGCGCGCCTGCACGATCCGGCCGGCCAGGTGCTCGGCGTCCCGCGCCACGCCCGCGAACCGCCCAGACCCCCACGTCCACTGCCACGGCAGCCCCAGGAAGTAGAGCCCCGGCACGCTGGTCACGCCCCGGTCGTGGGTCGGGTAGCCGCGCCCGTCGAACACCGGCGCCTCGATCCAGCGATGGTCCCGGTGGAAGCCGGTCGCCCACACCACGGCTGTCACGTCGTTGACATCCAGGCTGCGCGGCCCGTCATCCGGCTGCCACACCGGCACATAACGCTCCTCGGCCGGCGCGTCTCTCCGCTGAGCCGAGATCCAGTTGTCGATGGCGTCCTTGATGCCCTCGGCGACCGCGTCGGCATGATCGAGATGCTTCGCCAGGTCGTCGCCGAAGTACGCGGTGCCGTCCTCGATCGCGGTCAGCCGCCCGTACAGCCGCATCCCGTCCCGGGCGAACGCCCGCAGGTCGATGTCCCGCCCACCGTCCCGCCCCGTCATGTAGTGGTTGGCCCGCAGCCGCACCTCGTCCGCGTCGCCGAACTGGTCGATGCCGCGCGTGTAGTGCCCCATCTCGTCCAGCCAGGCCAGCGTGTCCCGCCCGCGGTACCGCCGGGCCGCCCGCGGCGCGCTCCCCACCGCGAGGTGCACGCGCCGCCCCGCCAGATGCAGGTCCTCGGCGATCTGACACCCCGACTGCCCCGTGCCCACGACCAGCACGTCCCCGTCCGGCAACTGTGCGGCGTTCCGGTACTGCGACGAGTGCACCTGAACGACACGCGCCGGCAGCCGCTCGGCGATCCGTGGGACGGCCGGCCGGTGATAGGGCCCGGTCGCCACGACCACCTGATCGGCCGTGCACCGTCCGTCGCTGGTCACCAGATCGAAAACACCGACCCGGGTACGCCGTAGCCGGGTCACGTCCACCCCTTCGGCGAGCGGCGGATCGAACGAGGCGGCGTACTTCTCGAGATGGTCGACGACGTCGGCACCCACCATGAACCCGTCCGGATCGTCGCCCTGGTAGGGGAAACCGGGAAGATCGCACTGCCAGTTGGGCGTGACCAGACAGAACGAGTCCCACCGCCGATCCCGCCATTCGTGGCCGACCCGGTCCCGCTCGAACACCACGTGCCCGATGCCGAGCCGGCGCAGATGCCAGCTCATCGCGAGCCCCGCCTGACCCCCGCCCACAACGGCGACGCTGTAATGATCCGTTCGCTTCGGTTCCGACATGACGGCACCTCGTTCACCATCGTTCGCCCTGGTAGGCGGCTTGGTAACGAACCTCAGTCAAGGCAGGCCCGGTTTCCGCGGTGTTTCATCCGGAACAACCGTCCGTTAGAAAGACCTCTCCGCGCCGGCACGTCCTCTATGGACGCCGAGCGGTAGATTCAGAACCATGCCGGCCGACGCCGAACCTCTGGTCCTGCGCAACACCTGGAACCGGTTCGACAAGGTGTGGTGGCTGGGCAGCACCCTCTTCTGGGGCCTGCCCTGCGCCGCCCTGATGACCGGCTTCGGCGCGGCCGAACTCTGGTGGGGCCTGGCGATCGCAGGCGCCGCCTGGATCGCCTTCGGCATCTTCGGCTGGCGCCTACGCTCCCGTGACGGAGGCAAACTCCAGGCCGAGGTGACCCGAACCGGCATCCGCTTCACCGAGGCGCATCCCCCGACGCCGTGGACGGAGATCGCCTGGGTGGGAGTCCGCCACACGCCCTCCGGCACCTTCGGCCCGCCATCCCACGACTACGTGGTCCTTCACCTGGCCGACGGCTCCCAGCAGAATCACCAGGTCGACATCCACCTGATCCAGGTCGTCCCCGCCATCCGCCGCCTGGCGCCCCAGATCCCCCTCTCGACGAACGACCGGCCCCCACCGTCCTGAGAATTCAGGCCCTGGCGCCGGCCACGATGCGCTCGCCCGGGAGGACGGTGAGGGTGCGGCCCGCCGGGCGGAGCAACTGGTCCCGGTCTTCTCCACGCGCATGCCTCCCACCGTCTCGCAGGGACCCGGCCGGGAGCGCGAGATCCGTAGGGTGGTCCGCATGCTCCTGGCCCGTCGCTGCTCCCGGATCGCGGAATCGCGCGCCTTCGAGGTGACCATCGTCGTCACGATCGGCGCCAACGCGGCCCTGCTCTGTATCGAGACCTACCCGCACCTGGCCGCGTCCGTGCCGTCACTGCACTGGCTGGAGTGGTTCTTCCGGGCCGTCTTCGTGACCGAGATCGCCATCCGGATCCTCGCGCACGGGCGCCGGCCGCAGGACTTCTTCAAGCACGGCTGGAACGTCTTCGATTTCGTGGTGATCGCCGCCGTGTTCATCCCGGGTCTGCACGGCGACTCGGCGGCGCTGCGCGTCATCCGGATCGCACGGGTGGTTCGGCTCGTCCGTTTCTCACCCGGCCTGCGGACGATCGTGAACGCGCTGCTGCGCAGCCTGCCCGGGGTCGGTGGCTTCCTGGCGCTGGCCCTGGTCACGTTCTACGTGTACGGCATGGCCGGCTGGCTGATCTTCGGCGAGACCTACCCCGAGCAGTACGGCACGATCGGACGCGCCGTGCTGACGCTCTTCGTGCTGCTGTCCCTGGAGACGTTGCCGGATCTGATCACGCAGGGCCTCGCCCTGTCGCCGTGGACGCTCGTGTACTACGTCAGCTACGTGCTGATCACGGTCAACCTGCTGCTCAACATCCTGATCGCGGTCATCGTCAACTCGATGGAGGAGGCCCGCCGTCTGGAGATGACCGAGCACCTGGCCACCGACGAGGACGGCGACGGCATGCCCGACGACATCGACCGCATCATGATCAGCCAGCGGCTGGACGACCTGCGCAGCATGATCGGCGAACTGGAACGGGAACTCCGCATCGACCGGGACGCGCCGGCCCGCCGCTCTTCTGTCACCTAGCTGATTTGATCGCCGCGCACCGGATCGTGCGGGCGCCCCGACGGCCGCGAGCCTAGGCGCTCGCCATCACTCCGCCGGATCGAGCAGCGCCGTCATGACACGGCCGACGATGGTGTCGAAGCCGTCCGCCCCGCCCCGCGTGCCGCCCATCGCGGCCGCGAGCTGCGGGTGCCGTCCCTCGCCGGCCTGGCTCTGCGGGCCGCGCCGGCGCCTTACGACCGCGCCCGCGCCCGCATCCGCCGCGAGCTGAGGGTGCGCGTCCGGACCAGGCGTCCGCGCGTCTTCCACGGCTTCAGCCCGGCGGTCGTGCCGCGTCCGCGCGACTGGCCGCCGGAGCTGAGCATCGTCGGCTACTGGTGGCCGGCCGTCCCGGAGGGCTGGCAACCGCCGCCCGCACTCCTGGACTTCCTGGACGCCGGCCCGCCACCGGTCTACCTCGGTTTCGGCAGCAACGGCGGCGCCGACGGCGCGATGATGGCCGAGGCCGCCAGGGACGCCGGCGTGCGTGTGCTTCTTCAGGACGAGATCGGCGACGTCCCGCACGAGTGGCTGTTCCCGCGGATGGCGGCCGTGGTCCACCACTGCGGTGCGGGCACGACGGCCGCCGGTCTGCGCGCGGGCGTCCCGACGGTGGCCGTTCCGCGCTACACCGACCAGCCGTTCTGGGCGCGGCGGGTCAAGGCGCTGGGGGCCGGCCCCGATCCGGTCCCTCACCGCCGCCTGACCGCGACCACGTTGGCCACGGCGATCCGGGCCGCCGTCACCGACCCACGCTTCCGGCGTAACGCCCGTGCCGTCGGCGAACGTCTGGCGGCGGAGGACGGCGCCGCGCCGCTGGTCGACTGGCTGGTGTATTCGGCGCGTACCGGGCGCGCCTAGGTTGCGGGCATGCGGGGACGAGTCTTGGTGATGGTCGCGGTGTTGCTGGCGGCGGGGTGCGCGAGGGCCGAGCCGTCGGCCACTCCGGGTCAGCTGCTGCGGGAGTATGCGGGTGCCTCGGCACCGGTCAAGAACGACCGGTTCGGGCCGAGCGGGTCCGGGTCCGGCGCCGACCGGATGGCGAACTTCGCCGCCCACTACACGCCTGACCAGCTGGCGGCGGCGCTGTTCGGGGCCTACGAGTGCGACGACCGTTCCCCGGACGGCGGGCGACTGGCGAACCCGTGCCGGCTGTCCCGCGAGGCGACCGAGGCGGCCCGGGAGTTCAGCGGGAACGCCGACCGGCCGCACGCACGGTCCATTCTGGTCAAGCACGCGGACGGGTCACTCGAGTTGCTCACCGTCTTCATCGCCCGGCGGCCCGACGGGGAGGCGCAGCTGATCGACACGAGCGGCGGCACCTACACGGGCCTGGAGGACTTCCGCTCCGGCAACGACGTGCTCGGCACGGACGATCTCATCCTCACCCTCCAGGACGTCACGTCGGTGCCGGGCCAGGGCGAGCTGGTCGTCCGCACAGGACACACACCGGCCGTGTGGCCGTGGGTGGCGTCGGGCGCGGCGGGCGCCGTCCTGGTCGCACTCATCACCCTGACCGTCATCCGGCGTCGTCGCGCCGCCGCGGAGAACGCCGACCTTCTGGCCCAGTGGGCGCCGGAGAAGCCGAACGAGCCGGCGACGCCCCCGGGGCCGGAGAAACCTGTGGAGTGAGCAGCCCGCGCAGCTGGCGCCGGGCCTCGTGAATGCGGGACTTGACGGTGCCGTCCGGGATCCGCTGGAGTTCCGCGATCTCGTGGTATCCGAGGCCGAGCACGTCGCGCAGGGCGACCGCCTCGGCGAGCTCGGGCCGCAGGCGGGCCAGCGCGTTGAGCAGGTCCAGGCGGGTGGAGGCGACCACGCTGGTGCGGCGCGGGTCGGGCAGGTCGGTCAGCTCCGGCGTGCGGTCTTCGGCCGGAGCTGACCGGGCACGCCGGTACGTCGAGCGGGCGCGGTTGGTGGCGAGGCGGTGCAGCCACGTCCGGAAGGCGGAGCGCCCCTCGAAGCGGTCGATGCCACGGGACACCGCGAGCAGGGTGTCCTGACACGCCTCTTCGGCGTCCTCCCGGTTGGCCAGCAGGCGGCTGCACAACCTCAGCACCTCGGGGCGCACGGTCACCAGGAGCACGTTGAGTGCCGCAAGATCCCCGTGGGCCGCGGTTTGGGCGAGGTTCTCGACATCCGATTCATACATAGCGTGATGCCACCTCCACGCTCAGTATGCGTTGGCACGCAAGTCGCCGAACCAACTACCGCGAGGCCGGGACCAACCCAGGTAAGTGCCCGACTACCAGGAAGTCCTCGTGTTCCGTCGTCTCGCCTCACCGGCGCCCTCACGCTCGCCCTGCTCGGCGCGGCCGTGCCGGTCCGCGCTGGAGTCCGTCTACGGCCGCCGCGGTCATCTGATCCACAACGCCGCGGGCGAGCCGGCGTACGTCGTCCACGTGGGCGCGCGCGTCGAGCTCTTCACCGGTCACCCGATCCGCGAAGGTGCGGGCTACTTCCAGGTCGGCCCCGCCAACTTCATCCTGCGCAACTTCCGACACGCTCCGCCCTGCTGAGCGGCTCGACCCACCGGCCCGGAGCGCCCGACCGGGCCGGCACCCAACGGCCCAGCACCCACCAGCCCCGCGCTCACCCAGCCCGGCGCTCACCCAGCCCGGCGCTCACCCAGCCCGGCGCCCACCCAGCCCGGCGCTCACCCAGCCCGGCGCCCACCCAGCCCGGCCGACCCATCAGGGCGGCGCCCCGCAGGCCGCACCCCAGGCCGGCGCCTCGCCGGGCAGGAGCTGACAGAATCGGGATCATGCTTCAGGAGTACGACGCGCGGAACGCCGACATCAGGTACTGGGTCAACGGCGTGTTGCGGCACCGGGACGAGCCGGGCATCTCGCCGTTCGACTCGGTGGTGCAGGGCGGCGACGGCGTGTGGGAGGGGCTCCGGCTCTACCGCGGCAGGATCTACGGGCTCTACGAGCACCTGGCGCGGCTGCGCCGGTCGGCGACGGCCCTCGGGTTCGCCGACATCCCGGCCGACACGACCGTCGTGGCGGCCGTCGCCGAGACGCTGCGGGCCAACGACATGACCGACGGCGTGCACATCCGGCTCACGCTGACCCGGGGCGTCAAGGTGACCAGCGGCATGGATCCGCGGCTCAACCGGGCCGGCTCCACGCTGATCGTGCTGGCCGAGCACAAGGCGCCGGTGTACGACACGACCGGCCTGCGCCTCGTCACGGCGAGCGTGCGGCGCCCGGGACCGGACGTCCTCGACCCGAAGATCCACCACAACAACCTGATCAACTCGATCCTCGCCAAGATCGAGGCGAACGTGGCCGGGGCGGACGACGCGCTCATGCTGGACGGGCGGGGGTTCGTGGCGGAGACCAACGCGACGCACCTGTTCGCCGTGGCCGGCGGGACGCTGCTCACCCCGTACGCCATCGCCTGCCCGGAGGGCATCACCCGGCAGACGGTGCTGGATCTGGCGGCGCGGCATGAGATCCCGGCCGTGGTGCGGGACGTGTCGCTGGTCGAGATGTACACGGCCGACGAGGTCTTCTGCACCGGCACGATGGGCGAGATCGCCGCGGTCACCGAGATCGACGGGCGCACGATCGGCGCGGGCAAGGTCGGTCCGCTCACCACCAGGGTCGCCGAGATCTACCGCGACCATGCGGCGGCGACCGGCGTGCAGGTGATCTGAAGGCGCCACGCGGCCGGTGATCTAGAGACGCCGCGCGGCCATCTCCTCGTAGTAGGGCCGCGCCTCGTCGACCAGGTCCCGCAGGCGGGCGGGCACGTCCGCGGGGCGCGGATCGTACGGCGCGAAGCCGGTCGACGCCTCGACGGACGCGTACCAGTGGGGCGCCCACACCCCGTCGGTGTCGCGGCGCCCGGGCGGCCAGGCCAGCATCGCGGGGTCCCAGCCGATGCCGAGCGCCGCGCACAGCCGGCTGAGCACCCCGGCCGGGTCGCGGAGCAGGTCGGCGGCGTCGACCACCGGCCCGCCGTACGCCCGGTAGATCTCCGCCTGCTGCGCGTAGCCCAGATCGGCCAGGTCGGGGGTGCCGCGAACCTTGGCGTACGAGGCGACGACGTGCTCGGGATCCCGGATCAGGTAGGCGTTGGACAGGGTGCCGATCCAGTCGCGGCCGATCCCGGGCAGCAGGTGGTGCGTCATGTGTTTCTGGTAGTACACGCTCACCCCGCCGGGCAGCGGGCCGGTCAGGGCGGCCGCCACGTCCTGCCACGCGGTGGGCTGGCCGGCCATCACCTCGTCGCGACCAGGGTGGTCCAGGCCGGTCGCGGCCAGATAGTGGGCGTAGAGCGGCTCGTCCACGACCAGGGTGTCCGGCCGCGCGCCGAAGCTGCGCATCAGGGCCGTGGACACGTTACGCGGCCCGGACCACATCGCGACCCGGGTCACGTGGCGGCGCCGCGGGCCGGCCGCGCCACGATCGAGAACATCATGGGCGCACGTTATCGCGTTCGAAACAGAGGCGGAGCAGACTGTCCACAGGCCTTTCCCTCAGCGCCCCCGCCCG
Organism: Actinoplanes sp. NBRC 103695; assembly: GCF_030269485.1. GTDB lineage: Bacteria > Actinomycetota > Actinomycetes > Mycobacteriales > Micromonosporaceae > Actinoplanes. The sequence goes on from NZ_BSTL01000028.1 coordinate 122,082, forward strand.
GCGCGAGGTTGCGGGCGGGACTCCCCCGGTTGCCGCCGCAAGCCCCGCCCGCAACGACCGGCCGATCAGGCATACTCCCGGCGTGACCAGCGACATCGAGGCCGGCCAGCCCAGAGCCGGCGAGCCCGGGGCCGGTGAGCCCGGCGACCGCCCGCCCGCCGGGTTGACGCCGGAGCGGGTGGGTTTCTTCACCGACGCGGTGTTCGCCATCGCGATGACCCTGCTCGTCATCGACATCCCGAAACCGGAGGGCGAGCCGGAGTTCTCCGTCGGCGACGGCGTCTCGAAGGCGGAGGCGGCCGGCAACCTGCTGCACTTTCTCGCCGGCCAGCAGAACTCGTTCCTCGCCTACCTGCTCGCGTTCTGGGTGCTGTGGATCACGTGGCGCGGCCACCACACCCTGTTCGACCGGATCGGCCGGCTGTCGTACCGGCTGGTCGGCTGGCATTTCCCGCTGCTGCTGTTCATCGGCTTCCTGCCCTACCCCACGACGGTTTTCGGCCACCACACCGGCAATCCCGCCGCCGCCGGCCTCTACGCGCTCAGCGTCGCCGCCCTGCTGATCTGCCGCTCCGGCGCCCAGACCCAGGCGGAACGCGACCATCTGCTGCTGCCGCACGTCGACCGCGCCGACTTCCACCGCGTCACCCGCGCATCCTGGATCGTGGCGCTCTACTGGCTGGCCACCGCCACTCTGGTCTGGTTCACCCCGTGGACTTCGCTGCTGTGGTTCGCCGCCCCGATCGTCGGCCGGATCGCGAACGGTCGCCGCGCCAACCCCTGACCGCCGTCGATTTCCGGCAGGATGGGGATCATGCCCGCCGAACGCCTCGCCCGCGCCACCCGGCCGCCGGTCCGCATCGCCCACCTCGGACTCGGTAATTTCTTCCGCGCCCACCAGGCCTGGTACACGGCTGCCGCGCCGGACGCGGACCGCTGGGGGATCGCGGCCTTCACCGGCCGGTCCAGGCCGTTGGCGACCGCGCTGTCCGCGCAGGACGGGCTCTACACCTTGATCGTACGGGGGCCGGAACGCGACGACCTCGAGGTGATCGGCTCGGTCGCCGAGGCGTATCCCGGTGACGACACCGCGAGCTGGCGGGCCGTCCTGACCCGGCGCCAGCTGTCCGTGGTGACGCTGACCGTCACCGAGGCCGCCTACCGCCGCGGCCGGGGCGGCGGCCTGGACGACCGTGACCCGGAGGTCCGTGCCGACCTGGCGGCGTTCCGGTCCGGCGGCCCGATGACCACGGTCCCCGGCCGCTTGGCGGCCGGCCTGAACGCGCGCCGGCTGGCGTACGGCGGCCCGATCGCGGTGGTCTGCTGCGACAACCTCCCCGGCAACGGGGCCGCCACGGCCCGGGTCACGCTGGACTTCGCCACGGCCGCCGAGCCCGCGCTGCTGCCCTGGATCCGTGACAACGTCTCCTTCGTGACGACCATGGTCGACCGGATCACGCCCCGCACCACCCCGTCCGACGTCGACGTCGTCGGGTCGGCCGGGCACGCCGACGAGGTGCCGGTGGTCACCGAGCCGTTCACCGAGTGGGTGCTGGAGGGCGAGTTCCCGCGGGGCCGTCCCGGGTGGGAGGCCGGCGGCGCCCGGTTCGTCGCCGACGTGATGCCGCACGAGTTGCGCAAGCTGCTGCTGCTGAACGGCGGTCACTCGCTCCTGGCATACGCCGGAAGTGCCCGCGGCCTGGAGACCATCGCCGACGCCGTGGGCGATCCGACCTGCCGTGCCTGGCTCGGTCAGTGGTGGGACGAGGCGGTCCGGCACGTTCCCCTGCCCCCGGGCGAACTGGCCGACTACCGGTCGGCGCTGCTGGAGCGCTTCGCCAACCCGCGCATCCGCCACACCCTGGCCCAGATCGCCGCCGACGGTTCACAGAAGATCCCGATCCGCGTCCTGCCCGTGCTGCGCGGCGAGCGTGCCGCCGGCCGCCCCGCCACGGGTTCCGCCCGCGCGCTGGCCGCCTGGATCTGCCACCTCCGAGGCTCCGGCGCACCGGTCAAGGACGAGGGCGCTCCGCCGTACGCGGAAAGGGCTGCCGACCCGCGCGACGTGCTCGCCCTGCTGGCGCCCGACCTGGCGGCCGACAGCACCCTGGTCGACGAGATCACCCGGCTGACCGGCGAGCTTGGATGACCTTCCTGCTGGACGTCGTCAGCAACGTCGTCGCGAACGCCGCCTTCTGGCTTCTGCTGGGCGCCACCTTCTGGCTGGTGAGCAGGTTCAGCCAGGCCCGTTTCAACAGGTTCTTCGGCACCTCGTCCACCGGCCGGGTGGTCGTGGTCCTCTCCAACCTGTGGAAGGCCGCCGAGAGCAGGCGGCCGGTCGGCTACACGATCTCCCTGCACGAGTCCCTGGCCGGCCAGCGCATCAACGCCCTTCTGGCCGCCGCGCCGCTGCGCCTGCCGGACGCGGTCCGCGGCCTGGTCGACGCGCTGTGGCTGCGCTCCCGCACCGAGTGCGTCCTGGAGGTGAGCCCACCGACCGGCGGCGACCTGGACGTGACCGGCACCCTGATCGTGATCGGCGGCTCCGGCCGCAACTCGGTCCGCGGCCGCCACCTCGAACAGGGCCTGCCCCGGGCCGCCCTGGTCTACGAGTCCCCCGACGGCGCCCAGGTGAGCCCGTCCGACAACCGCGAGGTGATCGTCCGCCGCAGCGGCGGCGACATCCAGCGCATCCGCTCCCAGCAGGGCGTGGCCATCATCGAGAAGGTCATCCTGCCGGAGCACCACCGCACGGTCTTCTACTGCGCGGGCGCCCGCAGCGACAGCACGTGGATAGCCACCGAGTACCTGGTCCGCCATTGGCGCCGCCTGGACCGCGAGTTCGGCGAGGACCCGTTCGTCATCTGCCTGGCCGTCCCCCTCCCCGACATCTACAGCGCCGACTACCACGAGCCGATCGTCCTGGCGACCATCCGGCCGTGAAGGGCAGCTGATTCCAAGGCGCCCGATCAGAGTCGCTCGAGCATGCTCAGCGATGCCCGGGCTGGGTGAATGCTCCGTTCAGTCTGCGGTTCGTATATTAGACATCGCCTTCGTTCATTCCGACCGCTATCTGGGGCGACAGCGCACTCCGTTAGGTTCGATGATGGTGTTGTTGTTTCCGTCCTTCAAGACGTGCGAGCCGGCCGTTACCTCGCAATGCGTCTCCGGCGCAGACGACCCGGATAGTAGCGAGATCAACGAGACGGCCCCGAGAATGGGAAGCAGGATCAGGGTTACCACCTCCCAGCCGCCGAGGGTGGCATCGACTGTGGTGCTGAAGGAGCCGGCACCCGACAGCGCACCCCAGTTGGCCCGGATCTCGGCGTTGAACCCGCTCTCGTTCCAGTCCTCATCGCGGGAGTCGAAGATCGATGTGGTTCCACCCACGTTGGCCTCGTACTTCGCGCCGATCGCCCGGTCCGTGTCGGGGATTCTGATCGCCGCGCCCACGGTGCAGAACAGGCCAACCACGCCACTGTTGTGCAAGTGTCCCCGGAAATGAAAGGTACCGGCGCTGGTCAGCGTCAGCTCCGCCCATCCGCCGACCGACGACACACCGATGTGGCCCGAGTTGAAGACCCGCCGCGCAGGAAACTCCACCACCTCACCGTCGTCCGCGGTCCAGGCGATCGCACCTCGCTCGAAGTGGCTGATACGTCCGGTCTGTTGTGTGTCGGGATCGGTCCAGTCCAACTCGTCGGTGGCCGGGAAGCCGAGATAACTTTGCTCCGCGCCCAGTTCGACGTACCGACCGAATATCGCGCCGAGGACCCAGCATGCCGGCAGTCCGTCGCGGCAATATATGGCGCTGCTCTCATATCGCTGAACGAAACCCTCCGTGCCCTGGGCGGGTTCCAGTTCGCCCACTTTGGCGCCGGGCGCACCGTTCAGCCTGGCGTACATCGCGGCTATCTTTCTTTCGGCGCGGCTGCGGGGGGTGAGTAGCGCGGCGGCATCGGGAAACTGGCCGTGCGGAGGTTCGAACATGAGATTCTCCCGTCTGCCCGTGAGAGATCCGTGACTTGCTTGCATCAACACGTCGCACTTGGTCTTCTACACGTATGGATCGGTGCCGTGCCCGCGCCGCAGGCGATCAATTCGGAGGTCTCGGACGCATCGATATTGATCGAGCGCATCGATATTGATCGAGGCCGGACTTGGCGCAGGCATCCATCGACAGTCTACAGTGTCTTGAGCGAATAGCCGTCCATGTTGTCACGCCCGGCGAACGAGTCTGATCCTCACCTCATGGCGCGATCAAGATCGATTCAGCGCCGTGCCGGAACTTTAGCGTGGGCGACGTCCGGCGGCACTCTACCTAGATGAGAGCTGCCTGTTCAGGATGGTTCTGGTGGCTGCTTGGCGGGTGTGGCGACCGTGATGCGCCGACCGCCGATCGGCGGCGGATGTTTCCGGTGTTGATATTGGCATTTCAGCGATGCCAACCAGACGGTGTCGGAGGGGATGGATGGCGATCAAGTTGTTCGAACGCACGGACAGCTCTGGACTAGCCTGGGCCCTTCGTTAAGGGTTGTCCAAGGGGCTGGTCTGAAACAGAAAAGTGCCTTCCGATCAGAGAGAATAGGGCTTGTCGAGAGTCCTGTTGTCCCGCCATGGAAGGCACTTGCAAGGTGAAGGTTACCGCAACACGTCCGAAGATCACGGTGACCGGGGACGGTCGGGGCGTGGTCGGTCACGCTGGTGCCCGGCTGCTCGCTGACCGGGCCGACACGACTGGGTTGACCAGCGGTTTCAGTCAGGCTTTGGCCGGCTTGCGGCAGCGGCGGCGCGGCCACGATCCGGGCCGGATCGCGGTCGATGTGGCGGTGATGCCCGCCGACGGTGGTGAGGCCATCGCCGATCTGGCGGTGCTGCGTAACGAGGCCGGCCTGTTCGGGGCGGTCGCCTCGGACCCCACGGCGTGGCGACTGTTGTCGCTGAGCCAGGTCCTCTCGCTCGCCACGCCGCCCGGCGCGCTGGAGATGATCAGCGCTGGGAGATGACGCTCGGGGCGTCGTGTCATCGGCCGGTGCGCAGCGCCGTTGCGGCGTCTCGCAGTGCGGTGGCGAGTCGATCGACGTCATCGTCTGTGGTGGCCCAGTTCGAGAAGGACACCCGCACCGCTGCTCGACCGTGCCATACGGTTCCGGCGACCCAGGCCTCGCCGCTGTGGCGGACGTGCTCGCACACCTGCCAGGTGGTCTCGTCATCGTCGACCCGGACGAGGACCTGGTTGAGCACGACGTCGTTGCAGACGATGAAGCCGGCGTCATCGCGGACGGCGTCAGCCAGGCGGCGGGCGTGATCACAGCAGCGTTCGATCAGGGCCTGGACGCCGGGGCGGCCCAACGATGCCAGTGCCGCGTACACGGGCACGGCGCGAGATCGGCGGGACATCTCGGGGACGAGGACGCCGGGTTCACGGGCGGTGCTGGTGGGCAGGTAGCTCTCGGTGGCGCCGAGCGTGGCACGAGCGGCGTCGGGGTGATTGACGATGGACAGGCCGCAGTCGTATGGGACGTTGAGCCATTTGTGGGCGTCGGTCGACCAGGAATCGGCTCGCTCGACCCCGGCGACGAGTTCCGACAGTCGTGGTGATGCCTGTGCCCACAGTCCGAATGCGCCGTCGACGTGGACCCATCCGCCATGTTCGCGGGTCAGGGCGACGATCTGTGCCATGGGGTCGCAGGCGCCGGAGTTCACGTTGCCGACTTGTGCGCACACGATGGCGGGAGTTGGGTCGGCGGCGAGGGTGTCGGCGAGCAAGTCGGCGCGCATCGCTCCTTGGTCATCGACGGCGACGCGTTCGACGAGGCGCGCTCCCAGGCCGATCATCTGTATTGCCTGCAGCACCGACGGGTGGACCTCGTCGCCGGCGATCACGCGGACGCGGGGGGCCTGAGTGAGCCCATCGGCCTCAACGTCCCAGCCCTGCCGTTGCAGTAGGACGTGGCGTGCGGCGAGCAGACCGACGGTGTTGCCGGCCGTGGCGCCGGTGACGAACCCGACCGTCGCTTCAGTCGGCAGACCTAGCACCTGCAGGATCCACCTTTCGGTGACGGCATCGACTGCGGCACCTGCCGGCGAGGACATCCGGCTGTAGGCGGTCTGGTCCCAGGTGGACACCAACCAGTCGGCAGCCAGCGCGGCGGGAAGGGACCCGCCGACGACAAGCCCGAAGTAGCGGGGACCGGCGCTGGCGATGGTGGCCGGGCCGAGGATCGCGGCCAGCCGTTGGACCACTGCCACTGCATCCGTGGCGTGCTCCGGGACCGGGCCGCTGAGAAGGTCCAGGACCTCGTCGTAGCCGGTGATCGCGTCCACATGTCGGTCCGGCAGATCCCGCAGGTACTCCATCGCCAATTCCGCTGCCCGCCGAAGAACGGTATGTGCCCCATCAAAGGAATCAGAGGCGGTGCTGTGATCCATCTACTTCTCCTTCGCCCGAATTCGACCGTGCGGGACTAGTATCCTGCGTCGGAAAATTGGTTGGATAAGGGTTGTGTTGGTGGATGCAGAGGATTGGCCGTCCGAGAGTCGACCTGAGAGGACGTCTGATTAACGTATTTTGTGGTGTTATGTAGTTTGGGGGTCTCGCCAGGTTGGGGTGGTTTCGTCGGTGAGGCGGCGGGCGAGGTTATCGATCATGGCGATGGTGATCATGCTTGCGGAGTTGTCGGGCCGGGTTTCGTAGTCGCGCACGAGGCGGCGGTGCTGCATGAGCCAGCCGATCGTTCGCTCGACGACCCAGCGTCGTTTGACCACGCTGAATCCTTTGAGCTGCGGGTCTTTGGTGACGATCTCGACGTCGATGCCGAGTTCGGCGCCGTGTTCGACGGTTTTGACCTTGAATCCGGCATCGACCCATGTCTTGGTGATGGTGGGGTGGGCGGTGGTTGCCTGGTCGAGTAGGTCGTTGCCGATGGTGTTGTCGCTGACGCTGGCGGCGGTGACGATCACGGCGAGCAGCAGGCCGAGGGTGTCGGTGATGATGCCGCGTTTACGGCCGACGATTTTCTTGCCGGCGTCGATGCCCTGGGTGTCGAGGGGTACGTTGGTGGAGGTCTTCACGCTTTGGGTGTCCATGATGGACGCTGTTGGTTCGGCCGCTCGTCCGTGGTGGTCACGGACGAGTCCGGTGAGGTTGTAGTTGAGTTCGGTGAAGATCCCTTCCTTGGTCCATAGGGAGAAGTAGCCGTAGACCGTCGGGTGTGGAGGGAAGTCGTGCGGGAGGTAGCGCCAGGCGATGCCGGTGCGGTTGACGTAGAGGATGGCGTTGAATATCTCCCGTAGGTCATAGGTAGGGGTGCGGCCTTTGATGCCGAGCGCGGTGCGGGCGTCGGTGCGGGCCTGACGCCACGCGGTCAGCCGGGGCGCGATCAAGGCCCAGCGGGGGTCGGACGGGTATGCGCGACGTTCAGTCATAGTGGTGGATTACGGTGTTGGTGGCCTGCTGCGAGGACGCCGTGTCCGTCGATTCCGTGGTGAAAGTCGATGAAACACGATCGAGGGGCGAAAAGCGGCCGAACGGCTCAGAGGTGAAGCAGCTAATAGTGCGTGATTCGGGTAGATCGGCCAAGCAGCGCCGCCGTTATCTGTTTCCAAATGCCTTATACACCACCAGTGCTTATAAAACTTCCAGTAAGAGTGCATCTGATCCGTGAGTGCCGGATATCGTCTGCGATGTACCTGTTTAGTCGCGCCAGGTTTGGGTGGATTCTCCGGCCAGTCTGCGGGACATTGTGTTAGCCATGGCCCACAAGACCATGGCACGTGATCGTTGCGGGAGGGCCTCGTAGTCCCGGGCCAGGCGGCGGTGTTGCATCAGCCAGCCGAAGGTCCGCTCGACCACCCACCGGCGCGGCAAAGGACGGAAGCCCTTCTCCGCAGGGCGCCGGGTAATCGTCTCGACGTCGATGCCGTGCTGGGCCCCGCGCCGCCAGACCGTGGCCTGATATCCGCCATCAACCCAGACCTTG
>NZ_BSTL01000029.1 GCF_030269485.1 Actinoplanes sp. NBRC 103695
CAACGCGACCGCGTCAGCCCGGAACTCGGGCGGATAATGCTTGTTCACCATGATCTTCCAGGACTCCAGATCTCCCAGGACCATCAAGATCCCCGGCTCAAGTGTCCAAGATCAAGGGGCAAGGCCCCCCGCTCCTCGCTACCGCTCATGCCGGCTGCTACCACTGACGCCCGGTCCTACCACCGCGCGCCCGGCCACAGCCTTGAGTGGCGGCAGAGACGGCGAGTGAGCAACCCGGCCGTGTGGCAGCCCGGCCGTGTGGCAGCCCGGCCGTGTGGCAGCCCGGCCGTGTGGCAGCCCGGCCGTATGGCAACCCGGCCGTGTGGCAACCCGGCCGTATGGCAACCCGGCCCGGCCCCACGCCCAGCGGTATCTCGGGCTCGGACGGCCCGCCGCGATCGTCGTGGCCTACCACTCGCGGGGCCGGTTATGGGTCCTGCCGATTCGTCAGATTCGCTGCGGGGCCGGCCCGGTGCTGTCGCGGGTCAGGATGCGGATGGTCGGGCCGAAGTGTTCGCGCCGGGGTGCGCCGTTCAGCACGTCGAGGACGGCCACGCCGATCGTGACGCCGTGGTCGTGGACGTCGGTGCTCATCGCCGAGAGCGGTGGCACGGCCAGCTCGCACAGCGCGGAATCGTCGCAGGCCAGCAGGCTCACCTGGCCGGGCACCCGGACGCCCGCGCGGACCAGGTCGGCCTCGGCCGCGACCGCCATCACGTCGTTGTCGAAGATGACGGCGGTCGGCGGGTCCGCGGCGGCCAGCAGCTCGCGGGCGGCGAACACGCCCAGGTCGGCGCTGTAGTCGGCCTCGACGATGCGCACCTCGACGCCGAGGCCGCGGGCGGCCTCGTGCATCGCCGTGGAGCGTTCGGCGGTGTGCACCAGCTCGGCCGGTCCGCTCACCCGGCCCACGATCCGGTGGCCCAGGGAGTGCAGCAACCGCACGGCCGCGGTCATCGCGCCGGCGTCGTCGGTGATCACGCTGGTGAAGGTGGCCGGGCCCGCGTACCGGCCGGCGAGCACGGCGGGCAGGCCGGCGGTCGCCAGCTCGGCCGGTCGCCCGTCGTCGTGCACCAGGTTCACCACGACCACGGCGGCGACGGTGCGCTCGGCGGCCCACCGGCGGTAGGTCGCCAGCTCGGCGGCCAGATCGGGGACGACGAGCAGCAGCACGGAGGTCCCGGTCGGTGCGAGCGCCTGCTCCATGCCGCCGATCAGTTCCATGAAGAACGGCTCCACCCCGACCTGGGCGGCGCTGTCGGTGAGAACCATCCCGACCAGCCGCGGCGGGCTCATCGCGACCGGGTCAGCGAGTTGGCGGACCTCAGGACCTGCGGGGCGGTGAAGGCCGTGGGATCGGTTGCGGCACTTGTGCGTACGGTGAAGGTCCTGCTCTCGCCCGCGAGCAGGTCGACGAGCATCTCGTCGACCTCGGCGTCCGCGGCGACCCGGTCGGCGAGCACCGTGACGTCGCGGGCGAAGGCGGCGGCGGTGACTGTGACCGCGTACCCGTCGGGGACCGAGGTGACCACGGCCGTGACCGCCCCGGGGTCGTAGGCGAGGTCGAAGTCCTCGGCGAACAGGCGGGTCGCCCGGCTGCCGACGGCGTCGGCCACGAGCACCTCGCGGGTGCGGTCCGCCACGTCGAGCAGGGCCGCGGGCAGCGGAGTCGTGGTCACCGAGCGGGCGGGGACGTGGATGTCGAGCTCGGCGGTGGCCAGCTCGGCGCCGCCGAACCCGGCGCGGCGCAGGCGGACCCGGTCGTTCCACGGCTCGCCGGTGTCGTTGACCGCGACGAGGACCACGGCGTCGTCCCGGACCTGGAACGTGATCAGGCGCGGCTGGTAGGCGCGGCGCAGGGCGTACCAGGCGGGCTTGCGGCGGCCGGCGCCGTCCACGACGGCCCACGAGGTCACCGGCCAGCAGTCGTTGAGCTGCCACAGCACGCTGCCCATCGTGTGCGGGGCCCACGAGCGCAGGTGGTGCACCGCGTACGAGGTCGCCCGCGCCTGGTTGAGCTGGGTCGCCCAGTGCCACTCGGTGAAGTCCGACGGCACCGGCAGGTGGTGGGCCAGGCCGCGGTCGAGCTTGCCGTTGCCGTCGCCCGCCTTCTGATGCAGCAGGAACGCCGCGGATGTCTGGTGCAGGTCGGCGGCCTGGATCGCGTCGGTCAGCGTGGGCCAGGCCGGCGGCGCCTGCCAGCCGAACTCGGAGCAGAACCGCGGCGTGTACCGGTCGTGCCAGGTGTAGTCCTCGGCGTTCCACGCCTGCCACTCGTGGCGGGTGCCGTACCGGTCGTCGTTGGGGTGCACGACCTCGGGATCGAAGCCCGGGCTGGACGGGCTGCCCGGGTGGTAGGGCCGGGTCGGGTCCAGCTCGGCCAGCAGCGCCGGGAAGTCGCGGTAGTAGTAGCCGGCGCCCCACGACAGGTCGCCGAGGTCCTCCTTCCACCGCCAGTCCTCGTGGCCCCAGATGTTCTCGTTGCCACCGTTCCAGATCACCAGGGCGGGGTGCGGGGACAGCCGGGTCACGTTCTCCCGGGCCTCGGCCAGGATCTCCGAGCGGATCGGGTCCTCTTCCGCGTACGCCGCGCAGGCCAGCAGGAAGTCCTGCCACACCAGGACGCCGCGCTCGTCGCAGACGTCGTAGAAGTCGTCGGACTCGTAGATGCCGCCGCCCCAGACCCGCAGCAGGTTGGCGTTGGCCGCCACCGCGCGATCCACCGCGGCCTCGTAGTCCTGCCGGGTCAGCCGGGTCAGCAGGTGGTCCTCGGGGATCCAGTTGAGGCCGAGCGCGAAGACCGGGCGGCCGTTGACGACCAGCGCGAAGCGGCTCCCGGCGGCGTCGGGGCTCTCGTCGATCTGCACCGAGCGGAAGCCGACGCGGCGGGCGATCGTGTCCAGAATCTCGCCGCCCGCGCCGGCGAGACTCACCTCGACGTCCACCAGCGGCTGTGCGCCGTGGCCGGCCGGCCACCACACCGGCGCCCCGGGCACCTCGATCTCGACGGCGCCGGCGGTCGCGTCGGCCGGCAGGGTCACCGTGCCGGAACGGTCGCCGGCGGTCACCCGGACCACGAGATCCCGCGCGTCGCCGAGACCGGAGCGTTCCACCTCGACGTGCACGGACAGGCGCCCGGTCGTCCCGTCGTCGTCCAGGGTGGGCAGGATCCGGGTCTGCGCCAGCCGGGCCACCCGCCAGCGCTCGAGGCGCGCCGGCCGCCAGATGCCGGCCGTCTGCAGGTCGGGGCCCCAGTCCCAGCCGAAGCTGCAGGCCATTTTGCGCACCGCGTTGTATGGATGCGTGTTGGTGTGCGGCCGGGCGCCGATCTTTTCCTGCACCGCCTCGGCGTACTCCAGGGCGGAGTCGAAGCGCACCGACAGCGCCGCCGTCCGGCGCAGTCTGTCGCGCACGTCGAAGCGGTAGCCGCGGTGCATGTTGGCTGTCCGGCCCAGCTCGGCGCCGTCGAGCTCGATGGTGGCCACCGTGTCGAGCCCGTCGAAGACCAGGTCGACCCGCTCGTCGCCGGCGGCGGGCTCGGCGCGCAAGGTCGTCTCGTAGAGCCAGGACGACCGGTGCACCCAGGCCAGGTCGGTTTCGTGAGTGTCCGTGTAAGGGTCGGGGATGACACCGGCCGCGAGCAGATCGGTGTGCACCGTGCCGGGGACCGTGGCCGGTCGGGGAAGGTCGCCGACCTCCGGGGGGATGGCGCCACCGACGGGGCGCACGGTCCAGCCTGCAGAGAGATCGATCTTCTTCACGACCCCATTCTTAAGCAGCTGAACGAAGTCGTCAACGCAGATGGCGGCGGGTTAAGGTGAGCCGGTGAGCGACACGGTGACGCCGGTCGGGGGGCCGCCGGTCGGCACCCCCTCGGCCGGCACGCCATCGGGCAGCACTCCCTCGGGCAGCACGCCCTCGGGCAGCCGGGGCCGCCGCGCCGGGGCGCGGGAGAGCATCCTCGACGCCATCCGTCTCGCCGAGCCGCTCAGCCGCGTCGAGCTCGCCGCGATGACGGGTCTCACCGAGGCCGCCGTCTCGATGACCGTGCGCCGGCTGCTCGACGAGGGCCTGGTCGTGGAGACCGGCCGCACCCCGACCGCCGGCAAGCCGCGCACCCTGCTGCGCCTCGACCCGGCCGCACGCCTCGCGGTGGGCATCCACCTCGACGAGGACGTCACCACCTACGTGCTCACCGGCCAGACCGGCGGCATCGTCTCGCGGATGACCCGCCCGGCGCCCACCGGCACGGGCGACGAGGTGCTGGACGCCCTGGTCGCCGACGTCGCCCTGCTGATCGACGGCTCCGGCGTGGAACGGGTGCGCTGCCTGGGCGTCGGCCTGGTGTGGCCCGGTCCCCGCGGCGGACGGACCACGCCGCGCGACGCCCCGCCGCACCTGCGCGGCAATCACGGCGACGATCTGGACCAGCGGCTGTCCGCGGCGACCGGCATGCCGGTGCTGGTGGAGAACGACGCGACCGCGGCCGCGGTGGGGGAGTACTGGGTTGCCCGGGTGGGCCCGGCGCAAGCCTTCGCCGCGCTCTACATGGGCAGCGGGATCGGCGCCGGCATCGTCATCGACGGCGTCGCGCTGCGCGGCGCCCGGGCCAACGCCGGCGAGTTCGGCCACCTCTGCGTGCAGGTCGACGGGCCGGAGTGCTGGTGCGGCGGCCACGGCTGCCTGGAGGCCCTGGCCGGCCCGGCCGTGGTGGTCGCCGCGGCGCTGGCCGACCCGGTCGCCGCCGCCGAGGCCGGCCTGGACACCGCAGGTCCCCGCCGCAGCGCCGCGGCCGACTTCGCCGCCGTCGCCCGGGCCGCCCGGGGTGGGGCGCCGGCCTGCCTGGCGCTGATCGAGGGCTCCGCCCGCTACGTGGCGGCCGCCGCCGAGTCGGTGGTCAACCTGCTGGACATCGACCTGCTCGTGCTCACCGGCCCCGGGTTCGCCGCGGCGTCGTTCGTCTACGGCCCGGCGATCACCGCGCGGATCGCCGCCGCCGACGCCCGCACCTGGCACCGGTCAGTGTCGGTGACGGTGTCCCTGGCCGCGGCCACCGCGTCGGCCACCGGCGCGGCGGCGCTGGTCCTGCAGTCGAGTCATCGCGGCTGAAAGATACCTGCGGTCACGGGGTTTCCGTGCAGTGGTCAACCTGAAGCATTGACGGCGGAATGCGTGGTTGGCGACGTTTGACGCCATGCCGATCCCTGACGCGCCGCACGCTCTGCCCCTGGTCGGTCATCTGGTGCCACTGGCCCGCGACCGGCTGGCGTTTCTCGCGGGGCTGCACGCGTACGGGGAAATGGTGTGGATCCGGATTGGACCGTGGAAGGCGCTGGTCATCACGAGCGCCGACCTGAGCGACCGGGTGCTGCGCGACGACCGCACCTTCGACAAGGGCGGATACCTCTACGACCGGATCCGGGAGACCGGCGGCAACGGGCTGGTCAGCTGCGCACACAGCGACCACCGTCGGCAGCGACGCCTGGTGCAGCCGGTCTTCCACCGCGACCGGCTGCCCGGCTACCTGGCGCTGATGAGCGAGCAGCTGGACGAGGTGCTGGGCCGGTGGCGTGACGGCGGGACCGTCGACGTGCGGGCAGACATGCAGTCGATCACCGCCCGCACGATGCTGCCCCGAGGGCTGCCGCCGGCGGTGATGGAACGGATGCTGGCGGACATGAACGTCATCCTCGCCGGGGTGACGTGGCGTTCGATCGTCCCGAAGAGCCTGGACCGGGTGCCGACCCCCGCCAACCGGCGCTACCGGCGGGCGCAGGAACGGCTCCGGGGCGTCGTCGCGGACGCCATCGGCCGGTACCGCGCCGGCGACACCGTCCACGACGACCTGTTGTCGGGCCTGCTGGCCTCCTACGGTGCGGAGGGGGACGACGCGGAGATCCACGACCAGGTGCTGACGTTCCTGCTGGCCGGCACCGAGACCACGGCCAACGTGGTCAGCTGGGCGTTGCACCTGGTCGCGGGGCATCCCGACATCGAGAGGCGGCTGCGCGACGAGGAGGATCTGGCGCGCAAGGTGGTCCTGGAGACGATGCGGCTGTATCCGCCGGTTCCGGTCCTGACCCGCATCACCACGAAGGACACCGAGCTCGGCGGCCACGACGTTCCGGCCGGCACCGCGATCGCCTACAGCCCTTACCTCGTCCAGCGCCAGGGTGGGCACTTCAAGGATCCGGACCGCTTCGACCCGGATCGGTGGGGCGACGGCAAGGACGTGCCGCGGGCGCCTTTCCTCGCCTTCGGCGGCGGTGCGCGGCGGTGCGTCGGTGACACCTTCGGGATCGCCGAGGCGGAGCTGATGCTGTCGACGATCACCCGCCGATGGTCGCTGCGGCCGGTGCCCGGCTCACGCGTACGCCCGGCCCTGAGCTTGGTCCTGACCCCCAGAACCCTGCGCATGCGGGCGGTCGCGGCATGACGGACCTGTGGTTCTACCCGGACGTCATCGCGCGCGACCTGGAGGAGAGCGGCCTTCCTGACGCGATCGTCGCCGAGACGCTCGCGTGCGCCTGGGAGTACACCCGGTGCGTGATTCCCCAGTTCACCAACTGGGAGCGCTACGTGGCCTTCACGCGGATCATCGTGATCGGGATCGTCGCGGAGTTCCGCGGCTCGCTGGTCGACGTGACCACCGGCGACCGCGTCCTGGGCTACGACGTGGATGAACTCCTCGGCACGGTCTTCGGCGGCACGCCCGGCCACGAGCTGATGGCTCGTGAGTACCGGACCTTCCTGCTCGTGACCGCCGACAAGTCCAGCGACCGGCGCGACTCGGAGCTGTTCCGCCGTTACGTCAACGCGCTGGTCCGGTCGCCGCGGGACTGGTTCCGGCTGCGGGACTGCGACGCGCTGGCCCGGTTCACCATCGCCGCCGCGATGGCCTGCAACGACGTCGACGACCTCTGGTTCGGCGAGGAGGAGTTCGAGATCCTCACCGAGCTCGGGGACACGCTCTACGACGCCGTCGCCTACTACAAGCATCGGGCCGAGGGCGAGACCAACAGCACTTTCGGGTACGCCGGGCACGAGATCCGCACCGGGTCGTTCCGTCGTGGCCGCGAGGTCCTCTGGGCGCTGGACGTCGCGTGGGCGCGCTCGCCGGGGCACCGGGCGGCGGTCAACTTCCTGCGGTACTTCGGCGGCCCGATCCACATGATGATGCGGCGCTACCGGTTCACCGAGGAGGGGCTGACCATCGGGCGCCCGGAGACCGACCAGGTGGTGACCCAGACGCGGCACAACGTCAAGCTGTGGAACCGGATCGACGCCACCGACCGCAGCGTCCACGACGCCAGGTACGCCGGGGTGCTCGCGCGGAGCGACCGGCTGATGTTCCCGGGCCTGCCGGACATGCTGGAGAAGGCGCACGAGCCGCACTGCGACCGCTGCCGGTACCGGGTCTCGTACGGGGCCGAGGGCGCCGGTAGTTTCGGTGGAGTCGGCCTGTGCGACGAATGCCGGCAGGAGTGGCAGGACTACATCACGTCGTTCCCGGCGCGCGCGGCCGAGGTGTTTCCCGTCTTGACGACATAGATGGACGCCTCTACGTTACGGGTGTAGAGCCGAGATGTTTCCGAAACTTTCGGATTCGAGGTTGTCCCGATGAGGTCGTTTCTCGCGCTTGCCCTGATCGCGCCCTTGGTGGCGGCCCCGGCCGCGCAGGCTTCCCCGCCCGGCTATGTGGCCTTCCGCGACGGCCCCGGCCGCTTCCCGATCGTCGCCGCCGGGCGGGCCGCGCCGGTGGTGGTCAGCGCCGCCGACCACGCCGGCGTCATCCGGGTCACCGACGACCTGCGCTCCGACCTCCGCGAGGTCACCGGGGCCGAGCCGGTCGTCTCGCTCGACCGGGTGCCGGCCGGCGTCGCCCCGATCATCATCGGCACGCTCGGCAAGAGCCCGCTGATCGACCGGATCGTCGCCCGCGGCCGGCTCGACGTACGCGGGCTGCGCGGCAAGTGGGAGACCACGATCGAACAGGTGGTGACCGACCCGCTGCCCGGCGTCCGGCGCGCGTTCGTGATCGCCGGCAGCGACCAGCGCGGGACGATCTACGGCGCCTACGACCTGTCCCGCGCCATCGGCGTCTCGCCCTGGTCCTTCTGGGACGACGTGCCCGCCGCCCGGCATCCCGCGGTCTACGTGCTGCCCGGCCGGCACACCCAGGGCACCCCGGCCGTGAAGTACCGCGGGTTCTTCATCAACGACGAGAACCCGGCCACCGGCACCTGGGCGCCGGGACACTTCGGGCCCGGCAAGGCGCCCGGGCGGCCTGGCGGGCTCAACGCGGCCTACTTCGCCCAGGTCTTCGAGACGATGCTGCGGCTCAAGGCCAACTACCTGTGGCCGGCGGTGTGGGGCCGGGCGTTCGCCGAGGACGACCCGCTCAACCACGCCACCGCCACCCTGTACGGCGTGGTCATGGGCACCTCGCACGAGGCGCCGATGATGCGCGGCATCGAGGAGTGGAACCGGCACGCGGTCAACGGCACCGACCCGTACGGCGGGAACGGGCAGTGGAGCTTCGTGCGCAACGCCGCCGCGATCAAGGCGTACTGGCGGGACGGCGCGCAACGGATGGCCGACGAGAACATCGAGGGCGTCATCACCCTCGGCATGCGCGGCAACGGCGACGTGAGCCTGCCGGACGGCGACGGCATCGAGCTGATGTCGTCCATCATCGACAGTCAGCGGGAGATCCTGCGCGACACCGGGCTGATCGACCGGCCCCAGGTGCAGACCCTCTACAAGGAGGTCCAGCGCTACTGGGACGAGGGGTACCGGCCGCCGGACGACGTCACCGTGGTGTTCTGCGACGACAACTGGGGCAACCTGCGCAAGCTGCCCGACCCCTCGCTGCCGGAGCGCAGCGGTGGCTACGGCATGTACTACCACTTCGACTACGTCGGGGCGGGCCGCAACTACAAGTGGGCCGACACGGTCAACCTGACCAACACCTGGGAGCAACTGCACCGGGCGTACGCGTCGGGGGTCGACCGTCTCTGGATGGTCAACGTCGGCGACCTCAAGAACGAGGAGGCGCCGACCCAGTTCTTCCTCGACTACGCCTGGAACCCGGCGGCCATCCCGGTCACCGGCATCGAACGCTGGCTCCGGTCGTACACATCGGAAAATTTTGGTCCTGCTCTTGCCCCGGCCGTGGCCGACCTGCTGGACGAGTATGCGACGTTGCAGTCGCGTCGCAAGCCGGAGCTGCTGAACCGGCGGATCACCGGCGACGCGACCTCGGTGATCTACGACGACGAGGGCAACCCGTTCAGCCTGACCGCCTACCGCGAGATGGATCGCGTGACCGCGCAGTGGCAGACGCTCGCGGCCAAGGCCGACCGGCTGCGGCGTCTGGTCCCGGCCGCGTGGCAGGACGCGTTCTACCAGCTGGCCTACTACCAGATCAAAGACACCGCCCTGGTGTACGAGCTGAGAAGGGCCCAGTTCACCAACATCGAGTACGCCCGCCAGGGCCGCGCCGCCACCAACGCGATGGCCGACCGGGCTGAGGCGCTGTTCGCCCAGGACCAGGCCATGAGCGCCTACTACAACACCACGCTGGCCGGCGGGAAGTGGGCGGGCTGGCAGACCCAGCCCAAGATCGGGTACGGCGACGTCGAACGGTACGGCCCCAACGCGCCCTGGCAGCAGCCGGAACTGAACAACGTGGCCCTGCCGGACGCGATCTACCCGCACCTTCAGCGGATCAACGTGCCGACGGCCGCCGCGCTGGGCGTGGCCCTCGACGGCGGCGACCCGGTGACGCTGCCGACGTTCAGCCCGTGGCAGTCGCAGCCCGCGCAGTACATCGAGGTCTACAACAAGGGCGCCACCGCGTACGACTACCGCATCACCGCCGCCCAGCCCTGGGTGCACGTGACACCGTCGTCGGGCCGGGTCACCGACCAGGTCCGGGCCACGGTCACCGTCGATTGGCGGCGCGCCCCCCGCGGTACGTCGGTCGTGCCCATCACGGTGACCGGCGCCGGCTCCGCGGTGGTCGTCCGGGCGCCGGTCTCCTTCCCCGGTGTCGCGCCGTCCGGCTTCCTCGAGGCCAACGGCTACGTCGCCATGGAGGCCGGCCACTACAGCCGCAAGGTGGGCGACTGGCAGTTGCTGCCCGGGATCGGCCGCACCGGCAACGGGCTCACCCCGCTCGGCGGCGCCCGGGCCCGCCTCGAGTACGCGATGACGCTGACCACGACCGGCCCGGTGCGCGTCTCGGCGTACCTGTCACCACGCAACAACGTCCTGCCGACACCGGGCCTGCGCTACGCGGTCTCGATCGACGGCGCGGCGCCGCAGGTCGTCGACATCATCGGCGAGACCGGCGCGGACGACACCACGATGAACCCGCAGTGGGCCCGCAACACCTCGGACAACACCAACGTGACGACGACGGCGCACGCGGTGGACCGGCCGGGCCGGCACACGCTCACGTTCTGGATGGTCGACCCCAGCGTGATCGTCCAGCGCCTGGTCGTCGAGACCGCCCCGCTGCCGTACAGCTACCTCGGCCCACCCGAAAGCCGGCGGGCCTGACGCCCGGGGTGCCCGCTCGCGGTTGCCGGCGCGGCATGCGCTGGGCGTCGGCTCGAGGCGGGTTGCCAGGCGCCCGGGTGCCTGCTCGTGGTGGTTGCCGCCGCTCGCGGTGGTAGCCGAGTGCGGGAGTGGTAGGCGGGCGCGGGAGTGGTAGCCGGGCGCGGGAGTGGTAGGCGGGTGCGGGAGTGGTAGGCGGGCGTCGGAGTGGTAGGCGGGCGCGGGAGTGGTAGCCGGGCGCGGGAGTGGTAGCTCAGCGCGGACAATTCGGGCGGGATACCGTCGTGAGCCTCCACGGTCCGCGCGAGTGGTAGCCGGGCGCGGCTGGGCGTCCTGGATGGCGCCTGGTCCTACCACCGCGAGCGGCGGCTACGACCGTGAGCAGGCACCCCGGCCGCCTGGCCACCCTGCCTGACCATCGCCCGCGAGACCTGCCGACGATTCAATTCCCGGAAGCCGGGACGCGTATTCTCGCGCTGACCTTGCGCCGCGAATCAAGGAGCAGCATGCCGCCGCCGTACCGCATCTTTCGGATCGCCGCCGTCGCGGAGGCGATCTCCTGGACCGGGCTGCTCGTCGGCATGTATCTGAAGTATGTGCCGGAGAGCACCGAGGCCGGCGTCTGGCTGTTCGGGCGGCTGCACGGCGCGCTGTTCGTCGTCTACCTGGTCGCGACGCTCTGGGTGGCTCGGGCCGAGCGCTGGTCGCTGCGTCGCACCGCGGCCGGGCTGCTCGCGTCGATCCCGCCGCTGACCACGTTGATCTTCGAGCGCTGGGTGTCGCGTCGCCGCGCGCTCGTGCGGGCGGCGGGGTAGCGAGTCCGTCCGTGGGTGCGTGCGGGCGGCGGGGTAGCGAGTCCGTCCGTGGGCGCGTGCCTTTCAGGAAGCCCTGCGAGAATGGGCCGGCACGCACGCTGAACAGGACGGAAGGACTGCTTGTGGCCGGTGGACTCGTTGCCCTGCTGGACGATGTGGCGGTGCTGGCTCGCACCGCCGCGGCCTCCATCGATGACATCGGGGCGGCCGCCGCGAAAGCCGGTGCGAAGGCGGCCGGCGTGGTCATCGACGACGCCGCCGTCACGCCGCAGTACGTGCGCAGTCTCGCGGCCGAGCGGGAGCTGCCGATCATCAAGCGCATCGCCCTCGGGTCGCTGCGCAACAAGTTCCTGATCATCCTTCCGGTCATCCTGCTGCTCAGTCAGTTCGTGCCG
Organism: Actinoplanes sp. NBRC 103695; assembly: GCF_030269485.1. Lineage (GTDB taxonomy): Bacteria > Actinomycetota > Actinomycetes > Mycobacteriales > Micromonosporaceae > Actinoplanes. The sequence goes on from NZ_BSTL01000029.1 coordinate 11,774, forward strand.
TGGCTGCTCACCCCGATCCTCATGCTCGGCGGCGCCTACCTCTGCTACGAGGGCGCGGAGAAGGTGTGGGCCAAGGTCGCCCACCATGACGCCCACGGGCAGGGGGAGGAGGGTACGCAGGACGAGAAGAAGCTGATCTCCGGCGCCGTGCGTACTGATCTGATCCTGTCCGCGGAGATCATGGTCATCACCCTGAACGAGGTGATCGACGAGCCGTTCTGGTCGCGCCTGGCGATCCTGGCCGTCGTCGCGGTCGTCATGACCGTCGTCGTGTACGGCGCGGTGGGCCTGATCGTGAAGATGGACGACGCGGGGCTGCGCCTGGCCCAGCTGCCCGGCGCGATCGCCACCTTCGGCCGTGGCCTGGTGAAGGCGATGCCGGTGGTTCTGACGGTGCTCACGGTGGTCGGCACGGCGGCGATGCTGTGGGTGGGCGGGCACATCCTCCTGGTGGGCACGGACGAGCTCGGCCTGCACTTCCTGTACGGGGCGGTGCACCACGTGGAGGAGGCCGTCCACGACGCCTCCGGTGTCCTCGGCGGGCTCACGGGCTGGCTCGTCAACACGGTGGCCAGCGCGATCCTCGGCCTGATCGTCGGCGCTCTGGTCGTACTCGTCATGAGTGTGACCCTGCACCGGCGCAAGCCGGCCGCCGAGGCCGAGGTATGACGCGCTTGATATGACCCTGGGGGCGGTTCCGCCGCTCACACTGAGGCCATGAGGCGCAACGTCACGGTCGTCGCCGTTCTGGCTCTGCTCGGCACGGTGCTCGGGGCGCACGCCGCGTCCGCCGCCGCCCCGCTGACCGTCGCGCAGGCGATCGCCGGCCAGAGCGGCAGCGGCACGGTGCTCGGGTACATCGTCGGGCAGCCGACCGCCACGGACACGGTGATCCGCAGCGGATTCACCGCGGACACCGCGCTCGCGATCGCCGACAGCAGCGGCGAGACCGACACCGACGACATGCTGTACGTGCAGATCACCAGCGCGTACCGGAGCGCTTTTGGTCTGCAGAGCAACCCGGGCCTGGTCGGCCGCGCGTTGACCGTGACCGGCGCCCTGGCCGCGTACTTCGCGCATCCGGGCCTGAAGTCGCCGACCGCGATGACGCTCGGCACCGGCTCGGGGACGCCACCGCCGACCGACCCGACCGGCTACTACGCGGCGGCGTCGGGCAGGTCGGGGGAGGCGCTGAAGAACGCGCTGCACGGCATCATCTCCAGCGGGGTGACCACCCTGTCGTACGACTCGGTGTGGAACGCGCTCAAGGTCACCGACCAGGATCCGTCGAACGCGAACAACGTGATCCTGCTGTACTCCGGGGTCAGCCGGTCCAAGTCGCTGAACGGCGGCGACCAGGGGGACTGGAACCGCGAGCACGTCTGGGCGAAGTCCCACGGCGACTTCGGCACGAGCAACGGCCCCGGCACCGACCTGCACCACCTGCGCCCGGAGGACGTGCACGTCAACTCCGAGCGGGACAACAAGGACTTCGACAACGGCGGCACGGCCGTCGCCGACGCGCCCGGCAACCGTACGGACGCCGACTCGTGGGAGCCGCGGGCGGCGGTCAAGGGCGACGTGGCGCGCATGATCTTCTACATGGCGGTCCGCTACGAGGGCGGCGACGCCTGGCCGGACCTCGAGGTGGACAACGCCACGAGCGGCGGCACGTCGCCCCGGCTGGGCCGCTTGACGGCGCTGCGCACCTGGAACGCACAGGACCCGCCGGACGCGTTCGAGCGTCACCGCAACGAGGTCATCTACGGCACCTACCAGCACAACCGCAACCCGTTCATCGACCACCCGGAGTGGGTCGCCTCGATCTTCGGCTGAGGGCTCTCCCAGGCCGGATCCACGGCGCCGGTCGGTAGGGTGGGTGATGTGCGACCGTTGAGAGCGCTGATCGTCCGGGGCGGTTGGGACGGGCACGAGCCGATCGCCTGCACCGAGCTGTTCCGAGACTTCCTCGAAGGCAACGGGTTCAGCCTCCGGATCGCCGACAGCCTCGATGTCTACACCGACGCCCATGCGCTCCGCGAGGCCGACCTGATCGTGCAGTGCTGGACCGGCGGCCGGCTCACCGGCGAGCAGGAGGAGGGGCTCGTCGAGCGGGTCGCGGCCGGTGCCGGATTCGCCGGTTGGCACGGCGGCGTCCTGGCTGTCGGCTACGAGGCGTCCCGCTACCAGTACATGGTCGGCGGGCGGTTCCTCTTCCACCCGGGTGGATTCGTCGACCACACCGTCGCCGTCACCGGCGACCACCCGATCACCCGCGGGTTGCGCGACTACGACGTGCACACGGAGCAGTACTACTGCCACGTCGATCCCACGCTCGAGGTGCTGGCCACCACCACCTTCGACGGACACCCGGAGGCGCCTGAGACGGCGGGGGCCGTGATGCCGGTGACCTGGATCAGACCCTTCGGCGCGGGCCGGGTCTTCGTCACCACGCTCGGACACGCGCCGTCCGACCTGCTGATCGGGCCGACTCGCACGATGGTCGAGCGCGGCCTGCTCTGGGCCGCCGCCCGACCCTGACGAGAAACCTGGTCTTCGTCGAGGCGATCCGGGAACGGCGGCCGGCCGTGCGGGCGGCGCAGTACAGCATCAGCAGCCGGCGGTCCGCCGAGCCTGTCCCGGATCGGCGCCGGGACCGCGACCGGGCGGCGCCCCGGCCAGAGTTTTGCGCTGGGTCGCGCTGAGACGGTCCGGTCTCGCCATGATGGTGTACGCGCCGAGCGGGGCCGGCGCCAGCACGAGGGGGTCGGCGATGGCCGGGCGGCGTTCGAGAGCGCCCAGCGCGTCGTCGACCCGCTCCCGCGGCCAGTCCAGCCCGGTGGCGAGCTCGCCGGCGCACAGCGGCCGGGCGGCGTGGACGAGGGCGGCGAGCACCGTCAGCGCATCCGGCTCGACGACCTCGCTCTCGTGCATCTGTTCGCTGAGCCACCCGAAGAACTCACCCATCCTCCGCAGCCGTTGCCCGGCGGGCGTCCGGGCACCGAGGATCCTGGCTCCGCGCTGTGCCGCGGCGGCGACGTCGGCGTGCGCGGTCGTGTCGGTCTTCCACGCGCGCTGCCACAGGTCGTCGGCGACGACGTAGCGCTCGCGGCGGCTGCCCGCGTCCGGTGTGCGCACCAGCATGTCCATCACCTCGAGATAGGCGACGGCCTTGGAGACGGACGCCGGGCTGACCCGGAGCTGACGCGCGAGCTCGCCGGCCGTCCGGCTGCCGGTGTCGGAGAGCAGCAGGCTGACGAACACGCGGGCGCTCATCCGGGGCAGGCCCGTCCCGGTCAGCAGGGCGGCGAAGTGTTCCCCGAAACCGTGCATCGGCGGGGCGGCGGACGGCTTGCGCCGTGGCCTGCGTACGGCGACGTGGTCGGCCTGGTAGCCGTCGCGTTCGCCGTTGCGGGCCACCTCGCGGCTGATCGTGGAGGTCGGCCGGCCGAGGCGGCGGCCGATCTCGGCGTACCCGAGACCCTCGCCCAGCCACGCCGCGATCCGCCGGCGATCGTCCTGGCCCAGCCTGCTCCCCGGCATTCGCTCTTCCCCTTTGCATTAATCGTCAGTGCATTGCAATTCTTTCGGTGCAACGATGCTGATTATGCCGTCGCATTGCGAGTGTTCGCAACGATCGGTGTTTGCCACTCGAGGAAATACGCCATAGATTTCCGGAATGCGTTCCTTGATTAGTGAACTCCTCGCGGAATACGGGATTCCGAGCGCGCAGATCGGCATTCTGCGCGACGGCGAGATCACGGACCTCGCCGTGGGCGTCGCCGATGTGACGACCGGTGCGCCGGCCACGACCGGCACTATCTATCAGTGCGGTTCCATGACCAAGACCTGGACCACCCTGGCCTTCCTGCAGTTCGTCGACGAGGGCCGGGTCCGGCTGGACGAGCCGGTGCGCACCTATCTGCCCGGGTTCCGGGTCGCCGATTCCGACGTCGGCGCCCGGGTCACCGCGCGGCATCTGCTCTGTCACACGAGCGGCATCGAGGAGGATTTCGGCGATCCCGGCGAGGACGACGACGTCTACGAGCGGATGGTGCGCGCCATCGCCGACGCCCCGCAGGTGCACCCGCTGGGATACACCCACGGCTACAGCGCGGCCCTCGGGTACGCGATCCTCGCCCGCATCATGGAGGTGCTGGACGGCAAGCCCTGGGACGACATCATGGCCGACCGGCTCTTCGCCCCGCTCGGGCTGACCGGCACCACCAGCCGGCACGAACGGGTGGACCACGGCCGGGCCGCCACCGGGCACCTGATCCGGTCCCTCGCCGAGGGCCCGTTCGTCACGCCGGTCGACCACCTGCCGCGCCTCTACGGCCCCGGCGGCAACGTCACCTCGACGGCCCGGGACGTGCTCACCATGACGCGGGTGATCCTGGACGGCGGCGGCAGCATCCCCGAGATGCTCACGTCCCGGGTGCCGGTACCCGACCCGTACATGTTCGGCCCGGAGTGGGCGCTGGGCCTGATCGTGTGCGACTGGCACGGCCGGACGGTCTACGCGAGCGACGGCAGCACCATCGGCCAGAACGCGCGCCTGCGGATCCTGCCGGACTCGGGCACGGCCATCGTGATGCTCACCAACGGCGGACCGCGGGACGGCTTCTACCGCAAGGTGTTCAACGCCATCCTGGCCGACCTCGGCGAGGTCACCATCCCGGACCTGCCCGTTCCCGACCCCGCCCTGGACCTCGACCTGTCCCGGTACGAGGGCGTCTACGAGCGTCCCGGCACCAGGTACGAGGTCGAGGCCGTGGCGGGCCGGCTGCACCTCAGCCACGACCTCGACCCGACGCACGCCCAGATCCTCGGCAAGCCCGGCCGGATCACGTACGAGCTTCTCCCGGTGTCACCCACGCACTTCCTGATGCCGCCCGCCGACCCGCTCGAGGACACCCAGACCGTCGCGATCTACGACTTCGCCGAGGGCCGGGCGCGGTACCTGCACACCAACTGCCGCGTCCACCCTTCTGTCGTACCCGGGACGTAAGTTGTCGGCATGACGGACGCTCTCCTCTCCGAGACCGATTTCGCCGACGCGGTCGATCGGGCGCGGGCCGCCGCCTCGTCGTACTACGACACCGGCGACGTGCTGATGACCGACGCCGACTACGACGCGCTGCTCGACCGCATCACCGAGGCGAAAGGGGAACACCCGGACTGGGACGACCGGGGTGTCCTGACCCGGGTCGCGGCGGGCGCGTCCGCCGGCGGCGACGTGCGCCATCCGGTGCCGATGATGTCGCTGGACAAGATCACCGGTGAGGACGGCGTCCGCGCGTTCGTCGCGACCCTCGGCGGCGAGCCCTGCCTGGTTGAGGTCAAGCTCGACGGGCTGGCGATCCGCGTGGAGTACGCCTCGGGCCGGCTCGCCCTGGCCGCGCTGCGCGGCGACGGCAGCAGCGGCGAGAACGTCACCGCCCAGGTGTTGCGCGGCGTCGCCGGTCTGCCCGCCCGGCTCGGCACCCCGTGGACGGGTGAGGTCCGCGGCGAGGTCTACATGACGGTCGACGACTTCGAGGCCGCCAGCGCCAACCGGGTCGCCGCCGGCGCCAAGGCGTTCATCAACTCGCGCGGGGCGGTCGCCGGGTCGATCCGCAGCGTCGACCGCGCCTACGAGACCCCGATGACCTTCGCGGCGTACGACATCTCCGGCACGTTCGCCTCGCATCGCGAGCGCATGGCCCACGCGGCCGAGCTCGGCTTCCCCGCGGCCGGGCAGCTCGCCACCGGCGACATCGAGGTCGCCGGCGACGCGGCGGCCGCGCTGGCCGCCATCGCGCACATCGGTGAGCTGCGCCGCGGCCTCTCGTTCCCGATCGACGGCGCGGTGCTCACCGCCGATCTCGAGTCGACGCGCCGGCGGCTCGGCTCGGCCAGCCGCACGCCGTACTGGGCGGCCGCGTTCAAATACCCCGCCGACACCGGCTCGACGGTGCTGCGTGACATCGAGGTGCGGGTCGGGCGTACCGGTCGCATCTCGCTGCGCGCCGTGCTCGACCCGGTCTTCGTCGACGGCACCACCATCACGTACGCGACGTTGCACAACCCCAAGTTCGTCGAGGACCAGGGCCTCGCCATCGGCCAGACCGTCGCCGTGTGGCGGGCCGGGGACGTCATCCCCCGCGTCACCGCGCCGATCGGCGAGCAGCCGCACGGCCTCACCCCGTGGACGCCGCCCGAGACCTGCCCGCAGTGCGGCGAGCCGTGGGACAAGTCCAGCCTGCTGTGGCGCTGTCACACCGCCTCGTGCAGCGCCACCAACGCGCTGGAGTATTGGTGCAGCCGCGAGGCCCTGGACGTCGAGGGAGCGGGCGAGGCGCTCTGCGTCGCCCTGGTCAGCACCGGCCTCGCCACCGACGTCGCCGACCTGTACTCGCTCACCGAGGAACAGCTGGCCGAGCTCCCGGTCGGCAACACCAAGGCGGGTGGTGTCGTCCTGCTCGGCAAGCTCAACGCCGCCAAGGTGATCGCCTCGCTGGAAAACAGCAAGACCCAGCCGTTCAACCGGGTCATCACCGGCCTGGGCATCCGGATGACCGGCCGCAGTGTCGGGCGCTGGCTGGCTGCCCGCTTCAAGACCATGGACGCGCTGCGCGCCGCGACCGTCGAGGAGATCGCCGAGATCGACAAGATGGGCCTGATCAAGGCGCAGCACGTGGTGGACGGCCTCGCCGCCATGTCCGGCGTCATCGACCGGCTCGCCGCCGCCGGCGTCACCATGAGCGTCCCCGAGACCACGGGCGGCAAACCCCTCGAGGGCAAGACGTACGTGGTCAGCGGCAGCGTCCCCGGCTACACGCGTACGACGGTGAGCGAACGCATCGAGCAACTCGGCGGCCGGGCCAGCGGCAGCGTCTCGGCCACCACCACGGCGCTGGTCACCTCCGAGACCACGACGGCCAAGGCCACGAAGGCGGCCAAGCTCGGCATCCCCATCATCGACCCGGCCGCCTTCGCCGACCTGCTGGCGGACCGAGTCGTGCCGCAGAGCCGAGGCTAGGGTGGCACCCGTGTCGAGTCGACGAACCTCCGCTGTCCGCCGGCCCCGCCAAGGACCGCCCAAGCCGCCCCAGGCACCCGCGGACCTGTCGCTGGCGAACGCTCTCCAGCTCGACATCGAGCACGAGCAGACCGTCGAGGCGGTCGCCTACTACGACGCCGACCTCGCCGGCGCCGACGCGGAGGGCGTCGAGTTCCGCCAGTGCCGTTTCCGCAAGGCCAGCCTGGCGGGCGCGGCCCTGTCCCGGGTCCGCATGGCCGACTGCCTGATCGAGACGTGCGACCTGTCCAACCTGAAGGTGGACGGCGCGGCGTTCGACCGGATCAAGGTCTCGGGTACGCGGATGACCGGCCTCGCGTGCTACGGCGGCCTGGTCAGCGACGCGACCTTCGTCGACTGCAAGTCCGACCTGACGAACTGGCGGCAGACACGCCTCGACCGGGTCACGTTCCAGAAGTGCAACCTGGCCGGCGCGGACTTCACCGACGCCGACCTGCGCGGCGCGAGCTTCACCGACTGCGACCTGACCCGCGCCCAGTTCCACAAGGCGACGATGACCGGCGCCCGGTTCCGCAACTGCGAGTTGCAGGGCATCGGCGGCATCACCAGCTGGGAGGGCGCGATCATCCACCCCGACGACCTGCTGGCCATGTCCTACCTCATGGCCGGCGCCCTCGGCATCGTCGTCGACGACCGGAACTGATCTTTGCCGGGGGCTGCCACACTCGGGCGCGTGAGAAAAGTCGGCGAGTCCGTGGTGGCGTTCGTCGTGCCGATGGCCGTGTTCGCCGTCATCCTCTCGGTGATCGGCCTGATCAGCGAGGTCGTCGGCATCGCACAGCAGACCCCCGTCCAGCGGGGCATAGACGCCCACACCGTCAAGGTGACGGGCACCTACGCCGGTTACGACGACGGCTCGAAGTTCCACGACCCGACGTACACCCTCTCCTACCTGTACGAGGACGAGCCGTACAGCACGCCGCTGCGCAGCCTGCCCGGCAACCACTCGTTCGGTGACCAGTTCTGCGTCGAGATCGACGCCGAGCAGCCGACGAACGGCCGCGTGTGCGGTACTCTCGGCGGCCTCGCCGACGCCCGGTCCGGTCTGCGGACGGGCCTTCTGTTCCTGGGAACGGCGCTGCTGGTCCTGCTGGTGATCTGGAGGCTCGGCCACGCACGCGGTTTCCGGCGGCGGCGGACGACCACCACCCAGGTGCGGGGCCTGGGGAATCGCCAGCGCCGCAAGCCCGCCCGCGGGTCGCGAGCCCGCGCACGGCGGGCCGGGCGGCGCTGATCGCGGTACGGTCGGCTCATGTCCGGCCCCGGAGACGTACCCGCGGAGATCGTGGACCGGTTGCGGCCGATCTGCCTGGGGCTGCCCGAGACGTACGAGGAGCCGGCCTGGATCGGCGTCCGCTGGCGGATTCGCAAACGGACGGTCGCCCATGTCTACATGCCGGACCTCGAGCGCTATCCGTTCTACGCCCGGTACGCGACCGCCGGCGAGCCGCCGACCGTGATGACGTTCCGTGTGCCCGCCGACGAACTGCTCGGCCTGACCGCCGGCTTCCCGTTCTTCCGAGCCGACTGGGGCGGCAACGTCGCGGGTGTTCTGCTCGGTGACCACACCGACTGGACCGAGATCGCCGAGCTGCTCGCCGACAGCTACTGCGAGATGGCCCCGAAGTCCCTGGCCGCCCAGGTCGCCCTCCCGCCGCCCACCTGATCCTCGGCCCGACCGGGGCAACCCTAGGTCGTTGCACGCGCCTTGCCGGTCGTGGTTGGCTCGCCCGGTGGACCTTTTGTTGACGTCGAGCGGTCTGCGCAACGACTCCTTGCGGGATGCTCTGCGGGACATGCTGGGAAAGCCGTTCGGGTCGGCGAACGTCGTGTACGTTCCGACGGCGTCCGTCGCCGAGCCCGGCGACCACGGATGGTTCGTCGCGAACCTGGTCCGGCTGCACGGCCTCGGCTGGCGTGAGTTCGACGTCCTGGAGCTGAACGGTCTCCCTCGGCAGATGGTGCTCGACCGGCTGCGCCACGCCGACGTCATCTACGCCGAGGGCGGCAACCACTATCACCTCGCGCGCAGCATCACCGGCAACAACCTGGCCGACGACTTCCTGGAGGCGCTGGAGAGCCGGGTCTACGTGGGCTCCAGCGCCGGATCGATGATTTTCAGCCGGAACCTCACAGCGCACTCCGCCGACGTCATCGGGGACGCGGCAGACCTGCACGTGCTCGGCGCGACCACCGTGGAGTCGCCCTTCGGCCTCTTCGACTGGTACCTGAAGCCGCACCTGGACTCGCCCGAGTTCCCGGAGCGGGACGATGCCTGGGCCGATCGCATCGCCGGGCGGGCGGACTTCCCGATCTACTTCATCGACGACCAGACGGCTGTCCGCGTCCGTGACGACAAGGTGGACGTCGTCTCCGAAGGCCGGTGGCGGTTCCATCCGTAACTCCACGCAGCGGCCGGCGGCACCTCAGGCGACCCGTGGCACTCCACCCATCGGCAGCGCTGACCTGCTCACATCGCCGGTCTGGTCGGGGGAGGGCGCCACCGACGGAGAAGTCGTCGCGGTCGCCTCCACGTCCGCGAACGGTGTGCCGCCCGACGGATCGACCTGTGACAACACCTCCATCAGCCGGGCCACATCGCCGACGGCAAGCTGGAAGGTGCCTTTGCACACGGTGCCGGCCCACAACGACACGACGACCGTGCCACGACCCTCGTGGTAGCTGACCCGCATCCTTCGGTCGCCGCCGCGCAGATCGGTGAACAGATCACCCACGGCCGGCATCGGAAAGACCTCGCCCATCACCGCAGTCTTGCGGATCGACGACCTCTGGTAAAGACCGGCCACCGCGGCGGGTCGATCAAGGCTGTGCCGGGCCCTCGAGCGGACCACCGAAGACGACCGGCAGCAACGACGCCAAGAACGGCGGGCAGGACGGCGGGCCGGACGGCGGGCGGCATGGCCAGGAACTCGGCGCAGGCTGCCTGTACCTTGTCGGGGTGCCAGAAGCGCTGTCGTCACGGGATCCGGCGAGCATCGGCCCGTACCGATTGGTCGGCCGGCTCGGCGAGGGCGGCATGGGCACCGTCTACCTCGCCACCGACGCCGGCGGGCGGCGGGTGGCCGTCAAGGTGGTGCGCGGTCATCTCGCCGCCGATCCCGAGTTCGCGCTGCGCTTCCGCCGCGAGATCGACGGGGCCCGTCAGGTGCCGCCGTTCTGCACCGCCGAGGTGCTGGACGCGGACCCCGACCACGTCCCGCCGTACCTGGTCGTCGAATATGTCGACGGTCCCAGCCTGGCCGACGTGATCGAGCGGGACGGGCCGCTGACCGCGTCGAACCTGCACGCGCTCGCGATCGGCGTGGCCACCGCCCTGACCGCCATCCACGGCGCCGGGGTGATCCACCGCGACCTGAAGCCGCGCAACGTCCTGCTGCCGCCGGGCAGCCCCAAGGTGATCGACTTCGGCATCGCCCACGCGGTGCGGTCGTCCCGGCTGACCGCCGAGAACCAGCTGGTCGGCACGGTCGGCTACATGGCGCCGGAGCGCTTCGACCCGCGGCCGGGCGCCCCGGTCGAGCCGTCCGCCGACATCTTCTCGTGGGGCGCGGTCGTCACCCTCGCCGGGACCGGCCACGAGCCGTTCAGCGCACCGACGCCGATGGCCACGGCGGCCCGCATCGTCACCGAGGAGCCGAACCTCGACGGCCTGCACGGAGCGCTGCGTGACCTGGTGGCCGAGGCGCTCGCCAAGGACCCGGCCGGCCGCCCGACGGCGCGCGAGTTGCTGGACCGCCTCCTGCACTCCGGGACGGAGCACGGCGCCACGGTTCTGCTGGACAAGCCGGACCTGCGCGCCGCGGTCGACGGCGTGACCTGGCGTTACCCTGTTCGTCGTCGGCGTGGCCGCTGGATCGGCGCTGCCGCGGCGGCGGTGCTGCTGGCCGGCGCGGGAGTCGTACCGCTGCTCAAGGGGTCCGAACAACCGAGAGCGACCCCCGCACCACCCCCGGCCGCGTCGTCACCACCGCCCGCCGCGGAATGGATCGGCGAACTGAAGCAGAGCTTCGGCAGCGCACAGCCGGTGCATCTGCGGCTCGCGCCGGAGGAGGACCAGGGCACGATCAGGTACCCGCGTCTCGGCTGCTCGGGGACGGTCCGGGTGACCAGCCGGACCAGTGAGAAGATCGTCCTGGTCGAGCGCATCGACACCGGCACGTGCAGCCCGCGCGGCGACATCGTGCTGTGGCCGACCGGACCCGACACGATGCTGCTCGACTACACCCCCGCCGGCGGCAGGTACACCGCCCGCGCCTCGATGACGAGGAACTGACTCGTGTCCAGTCTCGCCCTGGTGGTCGCGATCGGCGTCGTGGTCCTGGTGTGCTCGGGCGCCTCCCGGCGGTTCGGGGTCGCGCCGCCGGTGCTGCTGCTCGTGTCCGGCATCCTGATCGGGTTCGTGCCGGCGCTGCGGCAGGTGCATCTGCCGCCGGAAGCGGTCCTGCTGTTGTTCCTGCCGCTGCTGCTCTACTGGGAGAGCTTCACCTCGTCGTTGCGGGAGATCCGCAGCAACCTGCGCGTGATCGTCATGTTGAGCACGTTGCTGGTCGCGGCGACGGCGGCGGGTGTCGCGGTGGCGGCGCACGCGTTCGGCCTGCCGTGGGGTCCGGCGTGGGTGCTCGGCGCGGCGGTCGCCCCGACGGACGCGACGGCGGTCGGGGTGCTCGGCCGGATCCTGCCGCGCCGGCTCGCCGCCACGCTGCGGGCGGAAAGCCTGGTCAACGACGGTACGGCGCTGGTCATCTACGCGCTGGCGGTCGGCGTGACCCTGGGCGAGGAGCATGTCAGCGCCGGACGGCTGGGCGGCATGTTCGCGCTGTCCTATCTGGGCGGCGTCGCCATCGGCGCGGCGGTCACGTTCGTCAGCGTGCGGGTGCGGCGCCGGTTGACCGATCCGTTCCAGCACAACGTGCTCGCGGTGGTGACGCCGCTGACCGCGTACCTGATCGCCGAACTCGTCGAGGTCTCCGGCGTGCTCGCGGTGGTCGTGGCGGGCCTGTGGGTCGGCCGGGTGTCGCCGCGGCTGTTCCCCGGCCCCGCCCGGCAGTACGTGCGCACGGTGATGAGTTTCCTGACCGCCCTGGCCAACGCGGCGCTGTTCGTGCTGGTCGGACTGGAGGCGCAGAACGCCGTTCGCGGTTTGAGCAGCGTCGGGCTGGTCACCGGCGCGGTGATGGTCGCCGGGGTGAGCGCGGTGGTCATCGCGGTGCGGTTCGGCTGGCTGTTCACCAGCCCGTATGTGATCCGCCTGGTCGACCGCCGCGAGGTGCAGCGGGACCGGCGGCTGGGTGCGCGTCCGCGGGTGGTGATGGCGGCTGCCGGTTTCCGCGGCGCGGTGTCGCTGGCGGCGGCGCTGGCCGTGCCGCACACGCTGGGTTCGGGGGAACGGTTCCCGGACCGGGACCTGATCGTGTTCGTGACTTCGGGCGTGATCGCGGTGACGTTGCTGGTCCAGGCGCCGCTGCTGCCGCGGGTGCTGCGCTGGGCACGGCTGGGCGATGACGGCGCGGCCGACGAGGAGCGCCGCCGCGTCGAGATCCACGCGACCGAGCGGGCGCTGGCCTCGTTGCCCGAGCTGGCCGCCGACCGGGGCACCGACGACAAGATCACCGACCAGTTGCGTACGGAGTACGAGCGCCGCCTCGGCGTCCTGCGCGCCGGCGCCGGCGACTCCGGCGGCGCCGAGGCGGCGGAGCAGGACCGGCAGTACGCCGACCTGCACCTGGCCGTCATCGGGCACAAGCACGACACCGTCGTCCGGATGCGTGACCAGGGCGAGATCGACGACGCGGTCCTGGTCAAGGTCCAGAACGCCCTCGACCTGGAGGCGGTGAATCTGGCCCGCCGCAGCGGCGGTTGACGGCCTCGCGACGGCGTGTCGGGCGTTGGCGATACCTGGTGATGGTTCATGGAGTGACGGGCCGCTCGGCGCGGGTCGCGATGTCCTGCAGGGCCGCGACGTGGCGGCTCAGGGCGGTCCGGCCGGCCTCGGACAGATTGATCCAGGTGCGCGGCCGCTTGCCGACATAGCCCTTGCGCACCTCGACATACCCACCGTCGGCCAGCGCGGAGATCCGCTTGGACAGGGTCGAGTCGCTGACCTCGACGGCGTCGCGCACGAAGGCGAACTCGGCCCACTCGGTCCCCGCCAGCAGAGCCACGATGGCCAGCCGGGTCGGATCGAGCAGGGCCGGGTCGATCTTTGCCTCGGTCACCGCCGGGCCTCGCGGGTCAGCACCCGGCGCTGCCACCACGGTCCGACCGCGGCCAGGAGCAGCCCGCCGGTCAGGCTCGTCCACAGCGCGACGTGCGGGGTGTGCAGGCTCGCGGCGAGGGCCGAGCCGCCGATGAGCAGCACGATCACCAGGCCGGACCAGAGCAGGGCCGCCGAGTCGTGCGGGATCCGCGGACGCACCTGCCGCCGGAGCAGGCTGCCGCCCCGGCGGGTGTTGCCGAGCACGACGACGAGCAGCAGCAGGCCGACCACCATCGAACCCCAGTCGCCGGCGAACCCCGGCCTCTGGTCGATCAGGACCCCCCAGGCCACGGTCAGCACTCCGGCGCCGATCCAGATCCAGCGTGACTGCCCCGAGGCGGCGGCGGTCTGCGTCCGGCGCCGCTCGACGTCCCGCAGCGCGTCCCGGGCTTCTTCCGGCGTGGGCGTGGCTTTCATCGTGCACCTCCGAGCGCTAGGGAAAATACTTGCTCCATTGGAAAGTACTTCCCTCAGAGCGGATCGGCAAGTCGAGTGCGAATCGTTGCGAGACGATGGCTTGTGTCCGGTGCGTACGCTGCGGCCGTGATTACCCGGACGCGCATGCGTGATCATCGCCTCGTCACGAACGCCGGCTCGTTGCTGATCTGTGGGCTGCTCGCCGGTGTCCTGGTGGCAGGGGCGACGTTCCCCGTCGCCGCGCTGATGGGCGTCACGGCGAAGACGGGCGGGCAGGCGTGGGCCGCGCTGCCCAGTGAGCTTCGCGACGTCAGTTCGCTGCAGGTGACCTATGTGTACGCGTCGGACGGCAAGACGCGGATCTCGCAGTTCTTCGACGAGCTCCGCAGCAACGTGCCGCTGAAGGAGATGTCGCCGTACCTGAAGAGCGCGATCGTGGCCGCCGAGGATCGCAACTTCGAGCGCCACAACGGCGTCGACCTCAAAGGCGTCGCCCGCGCGGCGGTCCGGGGCAGCGCCAACGGGGCGACGCAGCAGGGCGCGTCGACGATCACGATGCAGTACGTGCGGATGTCCCTCACCTACTCGGCGACGAATCCGCAGCAGGTGGTCGACGCGACGGCGAGGACCTCCAAGCGCAAGATCACCGAGATGCAGTACGCGACCGAGGTGGAGAAGCAGCTCTCGAAGGACCAGATCCTCGAGCGTTACCTGAACATCACTCCGTTCGGCAACCGCGCGTACGGGGTCTATGCGGCCAGCCAGATCTACTTCAACAAGAAGCCGAAGGATCTGACCGTCGCGCAGGCCGCGATGCTCGCCGGCATCGTGAAGGCGCCGAGCGACTACAGCCCCACCACCGCCGCCGGGCACGCCCTGATCCTGGCCCGGCGGAACAACTACGTCATCCCGAGCATGCTGGAGGCCGGCGCGATCACCCCGGCGCAGGCCGAGGCCGCGAAGAAGGAGCCGATCCCGCGCCGGGTGCGGGTGGTGGGCAACGGCTGCACCTCGTCGGCGAAGAACAACTGGGGTCACTTCTGCGAGTACTTCTACCGCTGGTGGATGAGTCGTGAGGAGTTCGGGGCCACGGCGAACGACCGGGAGCGTCGTCTGAAGGGCGGCGGCTACCACATCGTCACCACGCTCGACATCAAAGGCCAGGACGCCGCGCGCAAGCGCATCAGCGAGCGGATCGGCGACCGCAACCAGAAGGCGCTGCTGCTGGCGGGCATAGAGCCGAAGACCGGCAAGGTCCGCGTCATCGCCGCGAACCGCAAATACAAGATCGACGACCCGGACCACCCGGAGAACGGCCCCAACGCGAACCCGAGCAAGGCCAGGAAGGGTCAGAAAGGCACGTACCCGAACACGACCAACCCGCTGGTCACCGGCGGCGGCGACATCAAGGGGTACCAGGCCGGCTCGGTGTTCAAGATCTTCGCGATCGTGGCGGCGCTGGAGAAGGGATACCCGCTCGCGACACCGATCAACACCGTTCCCCGATACCGGTCGAAGTACATCGTGGACCCGGGCAGCTCGTCGGCCTGCCAGGGAACCCACTTCTGGTGCCCGGGTGGCGGCGGGGGCATCCACAACATGTGGACCGGATTCGGCAAGTCGGTCAACACCTACTTCGTGCCGCTCGAGGAGATGGCGGGCGCGGAGAACGTGGTCGGCGTGGCGCAGCGCTTCGGGATCAAGTTCCGGGAGAAGAAGGACGCCCAGTACGCCGCCACCGAGCGCTCGGCGAGCCAGTGGGGCGCGTTCGTGCTCGGCGTCTCGGCGTCGACCCCGCTGGACGTCGCGAGCGCGTACGCGACGCTGGCCGGGGACGGGATGTACTGCCAGCCGACCCCGATCGAGCGGATCACCACGGCGACCGGCGAGAAGCTGGACGTCGGCAAGCCGCAGTGCACGCGGGCGACCTCCAAGGACGTCGCCCGTGCCGCACTCGACGCGGCCCGCTGCCCGGTCGGCGACTCCGCCCAGCTCGGCCGGTGCGCGGGTGGCACGGAGGAGAGCGTCCGCGGCTTCGTGGGCCACCCGGTGTTCGGCAAGACCGGTACGACCGACGGCGACCGGACCGCGGCGCTGGTCGCCGGCACGACCAAGCTGGTGGTGGCGGGCTACCTGGTGAACCCGGACTGGCAGAACCACCACAGCCAGATGTCGCACGACGTGGTCAACCCGGCGGTCTACAAGACGCTCGGCGACTTCATGCGTGGCAAGCCCCGCCAGCAGTTCAAGAGGCCGGAGGACAGCAAGCTCTCGATCGGCGAGCAGCGCACGATCCCGGAGGTGACCTGCGACTCGGTGGCGGGCGCCCGGGACCGGCTCGAGGACGCCGGCTTCACCGTCTCGGTCGGCAGGCCGGCCGAGTCCGACTGCCCGGCCGGCACGGTGGCCGGCACCAAGCCGAGCGGACGCACCATCAAGGGCGGCTTCGTGACGATCGAGCCGAGCTCCGGCCGGAAGCCGGAGCCCACCGGCCGGCCCACGGACTGATCCGCGCGTGTGACCATTCTCCGATGAACGATGAGCTGAGACAGCGTCTCGTCCGGCCCCGGTTTCCGAGAAGTGCCGGCTACGACGCGCAGTGGATGATCGACAACTGGATGGGCCCGAGCGCGCTGTGGCTGGCCGAGTGGCTGTGCTCGGCGCTCGACCTGCGGCCCGGCGCCCGCGTGCTCGACCTGGGCTGTGGCCGGGCCGCCACGTCGATCTTCCTGGCGAAGGAGTTCGGCGTCCGGGTCGTCGCCGCCGACCTGTGGGTCAAGCCCACCGAGAACTGGGCGCGGATCGACGCCGCGGGCCAGGCCGGGCTGGTCACGCCGTTGCTGGCGGAGGCGCACGACCTGCCGTTCGCCGAGGGCTACTTCGATGCCATCGTCAGCGTCGACGCCTATCACTACTTCGGCACCGACGATCTCTACCTGCCCTACCTGAGCAGTTTCGTGGCGCCCGGCGGCGGCATCGGGATCGCGGTGCCGGGCCTCGCCGCCGAGCTCGACGACGGGCTGCCCGAGCACCTCGTGCCCTTCTGGGAGCCGGACTTCTGGTCCTTCCACTCGCCGGCGTGGTGGCATCGGCTGTGGAGCCGCAGCGGGGTCGTGGAGGACGTCCGCGCCGAGTTCCTGGAGGACGGCTGGCGTGACTGGCTGGACTGGAGCGAGGCGGTCCTCGAGGTCACCGAGAACGAGGTCCCCCGCAAGCTGGTCCCGCGGGAGGTCGGCATGGTGCGGGCCGACCACGGCCGGAACCTCGGCTTCACCCGGGTCATCGCGCGGCGCAAGCTCCCGGCGGAAGTTTAGGCTCGCTGAGCTGGGCCAGCGACTGGTTGACCTCGGTCTTGGTGGCGAGCTGCTTGTACTGGGCGCCGATGACGATGTCGATCACGTCGGTGGTCCGCTTCGCGTTGTACTGCGGGTCGGCCTCCCCGAGGAAGTACGCCCGGATCCACTGGGCGGCGCCGACCGACTTCGGCCCGTACCGGATGATCGCGACCTTGCCGAACTTGGTCTTGCTCTCCGCCGGCGGCTGCGTCCGGAAGCCACGGTCGGCGAACTCCTGGCTGACCCGGTCGGCCACGCCCTCCGTCTTGGTGCCGTTGAAGACGCGCAGCTTCACCTCGTCCGCGCCGGCCGGAATGTCGATGTTCGCCGTCGGCGCTCCGGCCGGGCACTTCTGACCGGCGGCGGCGTCGCCCTGGGTGTCGCGGACCAGGGCGACCACCACCACGACGATCGCGGCCACAGCAAGAAGGGCGACGACCAAAAATGCTCGGGTACGCGTGAAGCTCATGCACGCGTGACGCGCGCCGAACCTGTTTTGTGCACTCCCGCCTCGACAAGGGATGAACGTCACTCCGATTGGGAGACGGTCGACACGCTAGCGTCAGGCATCCAAGGATGGAGCTCTATCAATCGGGGAGGTCTGATGACCGTACGCAGAAGGACCGTTGCCGCCGCAGGCGCGCTGATCACGGTCGCGGTTCTCGCGCTCGGCGGCACCGCGACCGCCGCCACCGCGGCACCGGCGCCGGCGGGCGTCACCCACGACGAGAACCCGCGCGTGCCGGAGGGGGCGGTCTGGACCGAGGAGTACTTCCGGTCCGCCGACAACAGTGGCGTCGTGCTCCACGCCGACGTCCTGCGGCCCGCGAACCTGCCCGCCCGCGCCAAGACACCGGTGATCCTCGCCGTCGGCCCCTACTTCAGCCACGCGGGCCAGACGGGGCCGGAGGGGTGGACCCAGGCCGGGCCGTCCAGCCGGTTCGCCGACTTCACCAGCGGCACCGACCTCTTCGCCCGCGGCTACACCTACGTCATGGTCGACCTGCGCGGCTTCGGCGGGAGCACCGGCTGCCTCGACTGGGTCGGCCCCGGCGAACAGGCGGACGTGAAGGCCGCCATCCAGTGGTCGGCGAGCCGGCCCTGGTCGACCGGCAAGGTGGGCATGTACGGCAAATCGTACGACGCCGTGACCGGCCTGGTCGGCAACAACCTGCGCCTCGGAGCCCTGCGTGCCGTGGTGGCTCAGGAGCCGGTGTGGAACATGTACAACTACCTGTTCAGCAACGAGGTGCCCCGGCCCAACGTGACCGGCACACCGAACGCCTACAACGGCATCGCCACGATCCCGCCGATGGCCGACGACTCCGCCCGCTACCAGGCGAACGCGGCGTACGAGGAGAGCCACCCCGAGTGCCTCTCCGACAACCTCACGAACAACAACAACCCCGACCTCGCCTCGCCCTACTGGCGCGCGCGCAACCTCGCGGCGAAGGCCGAGGCCACGAGCACCCCGCTGTTCGTCACCCAGGGCTTCATCGAGAACAACACCAAGCCCGAGGACATGGAGGAGTACTTCGACAACCACGCCGGCGTCGAGCGTGGCTGGCTGGGGCAGTGGGAGCACGTCCGGGGCAACGAGAGGAACGCCCAGGGTCAGCTGCTGATGGGCCGCGCCGGGTTCTTCGACGAGGTCATGCGCTTCTACGACCACTACCTGAAGGGCGTGAAGCCGGCGGTCAAGGATCCCGCCTTCGCCATCGAGGACAACACCGCCGCGTGGCGGGTCCAGCCGACCTGGCCCAAGCCCTCGTCGTACACGGTGGCCGCCTTGCCGGACGGACAGTACGTGGACGACGGCGTCGCCTCCGAGCCGCTCGCGGCGGCCGGCAAGAAGTGGGACATGGAGCACGCCGCGGATCCGGCTCCGCCCGCCGCCAAGGGCCTCGCCCCGATGTCGGCGGACGCGCACAGCTACTTCGGCTGGTCCACGCCGGTGACATCCCGGGTGCGGATCACCGCCACACCGTCGATCACGCTGAACGCGAGCGCACCGGGCAACGTCATGGTGCGGCTGTGGGACGTCGCGCCGGGCGGGAGCGCGGTGATGTTCGACGAGAACGTGGCCCTGATCAAGCAGGCGGGCCGGGTCGCGTTCGACCTCAAGTCCACCGACTGGACCTTCGAGGAAGGCCACCAGCTCGGCGTGCAGATCGGGACCATCGGCAGCGGCAGCTGGCTCGACACCCCGAGCGGCAACACGATCGCGGTCAGCCGGGCCAAGCTGAGCCTCGCGCTGCAGAACCCCCGCGCGGACGTCCCGGCCCAGGGCGACCGGTCGCCGTTCCTCGACACCTACCTGAGGCAGAACACCCGAACCCTCACCGGCGTCGGGGCGGGAACCTTCCCGCTGAGCCTCCGCAACCAGCACTGACGACGCGGAAACCTTCCCGCCGAGCGAACTGACGATCACCGGAATCCAGGACCGGATGAGCCACCCGCGGGGTGACTCATCCGGTCGGTGGCAGGTCATCCCGCCCGCGACGAGGCCGCGACATCGGCCTTCAGGTCAGCGAGAGGACTCGTCGACAGCGGGCGTCACGGGCGCTGCTTTGCGTCGCCGCGGCTGTCGCGGTCTGCGGATGGCCGGCGCGTCCTGCTGAACCTCGGAGGCTGTCTCGGGCAGCCGCAAGGTCGCGGTGTCAGCGCCGCCGGCAGGCGACGTCGGGGCTTCTGTCGCGCCGGGTTGCGTTTCGGGTGCCTGCGCTCACCTCCTTCGGTCACCACGATCTGTGTTCCACACCGCCACCGCTCCAAACCCGCGAATCGGCCGTTGACCTGTGTAAGTCACCTGACTGAGGCGGCCGAGGCGGGGTCTTCGAGCCGGAACGGCGCCGGACGCCGATCATGTGCTCACGCACCGCGGTAGGGCCGGAAGAACTCGCCTTGAACGGCCTCCCGGACCCGGGTACGGAAACGGGGAAGCCGATCCTCCGGGGGTGTCCAGCCGGCCCAGTGGTCGACGAGCTCGCGCAGGTAGGCGATGTCGGCGCCCAGCGACCACCCCGCGTCCTCGGGCGCGTCCGGCCAGCGGGTCGCCCGCAGCCGGGCGCGGAGGTCGTCCAGGTCCGCCGGCTCCGCGTACATCGGGAAGGGTTTCACCCAGAGAGAATCACCCGGCTCTGGCTGCTCAAACACCCGCGGGTCGCGGATCAGGACGGGAGCGGCCGGCATTTCTTTACGCGAATCTCACTCGGCTCACGGCACAGTCTCCGTCGACTGCCATCAATGGGAGGAATGTCGACAGTGAGTCGTTACAGAAAGTGGGGGTGGGGTCTCGGCATCGCGACGGTCACCGCGGTGACCGCCTACGGGCTGGCCTCCTGGCAGGCGAACGCCGCGCCGGCCCCGCCGACCCCGTCGGCTGCGGCGAACGCGCAGCCCCGCGTGTCCGACCCGAAGCCCGTAGCCGAGCCGGTCTCCGGCAAAGGCAGCGACGGTCTGACCACCAGCGAGGTCGAGAAGGCGCGCACTCTCGCGCTCACCCCCGAGCTCACCTCGGGTGCTCAGAACGTCGCCGGCGAGGCCGGGCCGGAGTACCTGTCGGCCGAAGTGGACTTCGAGAACGCCGGTCGGCAGGCCGAGCTGTACTTCTACGACTACAAGACGGACAAGCTGATCAAGCAGGTCGTCGACCTGAAGACCGGCAAGCTGGCGAAGAGCTTCTCGGCGGCGGGCATGCAGCCGCCGGCCTCGGAGCGGGAGTCCGCGGTCGCCCTCGACCTGCTGCTCGCCGACCCGCAGAGCGCCGACTTCAAGGAGGCGTTCCAGAAGGCCACCGGCAAGCAGTTCGCCGGCAAGGACGGGCTCGTCGCCACCGCGCACATCTACAAGGCCAAGCCGGCCGACAAGGGCGCGAGCCAGTGCGGCAAGAGCCGATGCGTACAGCTCATCGTGAAGACCGCGGACGGGCACTTCATCAACGTGCCCGGCCTCATCATCGACCTCTCCGGGCGCAAGATCGCCCGGCTCACGTGAACGAGGAATCCGCCAGCATGACGTACCGAAAGCTCGCCGGCGCCGCCGCGCTCCTGACCGCGGCCACCCTGGGCCTCGCGGCGCCGACCGCGGCCGTCGCAGCGCCCGCACAACCGCCCTGCAGTGAAGCGTCGACCGTCCGGGAGACCCTGCCCAACGGGACCACGTGGCAGCTCTGCTGGCGCATCCACGACCGGGCCGGACTGGTCCTGACCGACGTCTCCGTCTCCACCAAGAAGCACCCCGAACCGGTGCAGGTGCTGCAGTCGATCCGGCTCGCACAGCTCAACGTGCCGTACGACACGGGCGACACCGAGTACAACGACCTCACCACGTACGGCTTCGGCGGCTACTCGCTGGAGACGCTCACCGGCGACGACTGCAAGGGCGGCTCCACGCGCCAGGGCACCGACGGCAGCGGGGACCCGCAGCAGCGGGACGTGCTGTGTGTCAGCGCCGAGGCGTCCGGCCTCGCCTACCGCCTGCACGAGCAGGAGTGGGACGACGAAGCCAACGAGCCGAAGGACACGTACTTCACCAAGGAGGGCCACGACCTGGTGCTCCGCTCGATCAGCAAGGTCGGCTGGTACGAGTACGTGTCCGAGTACCGGCTGCACGACGACGGGCAGATCTCGGCCCGCCTCGGCGCGACCGGCGACCTGTCCCCGGGCGACTACTCGGTGGCCGACAACGGGTGGCCGATCGGTAAGCGCGAGAAGGACTACGCGAGCATGCACTACCACAGCGCCTTCTGGCGGGTGGACTTCAACATCGACGGCAAGGGCGGCGAGACCGTCGAGCAGTACGACACGAAGATGGACGGCCGTGGTTCGCAGGCCGCCAAGCTCGTGACCACCAGCAAGACGATCGCCAAGGAGGCCAGCCTCAACAAGGTCGACCGCCGCTGGTGGCGCCTGGTCAGCCCGACCAGCAAGAACGCCGACGGACACAAGCGTTCCTACGAGCTGGTCACCGGCGCCGACGACCCGTACGAGGGACACCCGGAGATGCAGCCGGACGTCACCTTCACCCAGGCGAACCTCTGCGACAAGTGGGCGACCGACAACGTCTCCGACCCGGAGTGCCCGCTGGACAACTACGGGATCCTCGACTTCGCCAAGGACAAGCAGAAGCTGACCGACCCGGTGATGTGGGTCCGGGTGGGCTTCCACCACGTGCCGCGCGACGAGGACCAGAGCCCGATGCCGTTGCACTGGCAGGGCTTCGACCTCCTGCCGCGTGACTTCACCGAGACGAACCCGCTCGCCCCCGAGGGCCGCGAGGCCGTCAACGGGCAGCAGCGCAACTGATTCCCGGCCGGCCCGGTCCCTCGAGGACCGGGCCGGCCCCACTCTCACCAGGGACTTTCTCGTGGCCATCCGAAGCCGCATTGCTGCCGTGCTGATCCTCGCTCTCACCGGCCTGACCGTTCTGTTCCTGCACACCCCTGAAGAGAAAAAGGCGTCAGCGGCGGCTGGTCCGTCGGGGGTGGACGTGCACTTCGCCCAGATGATGGTGACGCACCACGAGCAGGCGGTCCGGATGAGCCGTGGCCTGCTCGCCAAGGGCGAGGTCCCGGAGCGGATCCGCCTGATCGCCGAATTCATCGTGCACGACCAGCAGCGCGAGATCGACGAGACGAACGCCTGGCTGAGCGCCTGGGACCAGCCCGCCGTGGCCGGCCCCGCGGACGGCGGCCACGGCATGCTCACCGAGGCTCAGCTGGCCGACCTGGACCGGGCGAAGCTGCCCGAGGCGGGCCCGCTCTACCTGCGCCTGATGATCGAACATCACCAGGGCGCCATCACCATGTCCCGCTCGCTGCTCGACGGCGGGAAGAGCAACCCCTACCTGCACAGCCTGGCCAAGCACGTGATCAACGAGCAGAGCGGCGAGATCGACGCCATGCGGGCCCTGCTGGCCGACAAGAGCAATCCGCCTCAGAGCTGACGAGGGCGCCGCGCAGGCCGGCCTCCGCGGGCCGGCAGGGCGGCCTCCGTGCGGTTGTCGCACCGGCCACGTCTCCCTCCGCGCCACGGTGACCGACACCCAGGCATCGAGCATGAGCTCCGCCAGCAGCCCCCGAGCCTCCGCCGCCTCGGCGAAGCCGCGTTGATCCTGCTCGTCGGCTCACTGCTCGTCGGCTCACTGCTCCTCGGCTCACTGCTCCTCGGCATTCCGCAGCTCGTCGAGTCGCTCTCCCGCATTCCGCCGGTGGCCGAGCGCTGGGGCACCTTCACCGCACCCCTCGACCTGCCCGCCTGGTCCACGATCGGCTTCGCGATCATCGCGGCGAACGTCAGCACCGAACGTGCGCTGCGCCTGCGCTACAACGCGTGGCTCGACACCGTGGGCCGACCCAGAGCGAGGCGCCCGCCGGCGTCCGTCAGCCGGCCCGTCCGGGCGCCTGCCAGTTGGTCCGTCCGGGCGCTTGCCAGCAGCCCGGGCGCCCAGATGTTCCTGGGCGCGGAGGGCCTCACCGCCCTGCCGCTGGAGATCCTGCCGCAGGGCTAGGACGCCGACGTCTGGTGAATTTCAAGACCGAGGACACCGACGTCTGATGATCCTCGAGACCGAGGACGCCGAGGTCTGATGATCCACAAGGTGGTGTCCCCTGGTGGCTAGGGCGTAACGTCCGTCTGACCTGTCGGGAATGGAAGGACACGTTGACCGCGATCTTTGGGATGCCGCCCGGGTCGTTCTCCGATCTGGAGGTGATGTCGCAGCTCGGGCGGGGCGCCGAGACGGTCGTCTACCGTGTCCGCCGGCACGGCGGCGAGTATGCGCTCAAGTTGCTCTCCACCGCCGACCCGGATCAGGCCCTGGCCGACGTCCGGCGGGAGGCCGCGCTGCTCGGCAGCGTCGGCCATCCGCTGCTGCCACGAATCTTCGAGGTCGGCCGGACCACCGCCGGCCCCTATCTGATCCTCGAGTACATCGACGGCCGCCCGCTGTCGCAGACGCTGCGCCGCGGACCGCTGGCCGAGCCCGAGGCGGTACGGCTGGCGATCGACCTGGTCGGGCCGCTGACCGCCGCGCACCGCGCCGGGCTGGTGCATCGCGACGTCAAGCCGGACAACGTGATCATCGAGCCGGACGGCACCGCCCGGCTGATCGACTTCGGTCTGGCGGCGCGCGGCGGGACGCAGGACGACCGGGTCGCGGGCACCCCGCGGTACAGCCCGCCGGAGCAGACCGGCATGTTGAAGCGGCCGGTCGACGCGCGCTCCGACCTGTACGCCCTCGGCGCGCTGCTGTACGAGGCAGCCACCGGGCAGGCGCCGTACCTGGCCGAGGATGCCGGTGAGCTGATCCGCCTGCACGCCACCGCCCCGGTCCCGGTCGCCCGGGACGTGTCGCCGACCCTGGCCGGGATCATCGCCACGCTGATGGCCAAGGATCCCGACGACCGGTACCAGAGCGGCGAGAGCCTGCTGGCCGACCTGCGCCGGCTGGCCACCGATCCGGCCGCGCGGTTCGCCGCGGCGGCCGACCGGCGCGCGGCCCGGACCTCCGGTCACGACCGGCTGATCGGCCGTGACCAGGAGATGATCGACCTGGCCAACCGCTGGTTGAAGGCGCGGTCTGGCGGGGGCGGCGCGGTGATCGTCGAGGGTCCGGCCGGTGCGGGCAAGACCCGGCTGGTACGCGAGCTGACCACCGCGGTCGCGAAGGACGGCGACCTGGTCCTGTACGGCAAGTGCGTGCCCGACGACCCGGTGCCGCTGGCGCCGTTGCGGGGCGCCGTCGAGCGTTTCCTGCGGACGGTGGAACGGCTCCCGCCGGACGAGCGTGACGAGGCCGTCCAGCGGCTGCGGAAGGCGGCCGGGCGCGGCGGCCCGTTGCTGCGGACGCTGTCGCCGCTGCTCGCCGACCTGGTCCATGCGCCCGAGATCGGCGAGCTCAACCGGCACGAGCAGTTCGTCAACGCGGTCGCGGCGTTCCTGATCGGGCTGGCCGACGAGTTCCAGGCGGCCGTGCTGCACATCGACGACGTGCAGTGGCTGGACGGGCCGACCAGGCGGGTGCTGCAGCAGGTGACCAGCCGGTTGACCGGCACGCCGCTGCTGGTCATCGCGACCAGCCGGGACGGCCCGGGCGACCTGGCGGCGCTGCAGAGGTTCGGCGCCGACATGGACGTCACCCTGGACACCCGGATCAGGCTGGGCCCGCTCGGGCAGGACGCGGTGACCGAGCTCATCGCGGAACACCTCGGCGCTGTCGAGCTGCCCGCCGAGCAGATCGCCGAGCTGGCCGTCCGGGCCGGCGGCAACCCGTTCACCATCGGCGAGTTCGTCCGCGCGGTCCTCGACGCCGGCCTGGTCACGCCCTCCTGGGACGGCTGGCACCTGGACCGGGTCGGGCTGGACCGGATGGAGCTGTCCGGCGACGACGCCGTCGACCTGGTCCTGCAGCGCATCGACGGTCTCGGCACGGAGAGCCGCGAGCTGCTCGCCGCCGGGGCGGCCGGCGGCCGGTGGTTCGCGACGGACCTGGTGGCCTCGGTCTGCTCCGTGGACCCGCGCCGTGCCCGCGTCCTGCTCACCGAGGCCGAGTCGCGGCGGCTGGTGACCACGGCCGGGCCGGAGGGCTACCGGTTCCCGCACGACCGGATCCGGGAGGCGCTGCTGGTCGGGCTGGACGCCGCGACGTTGCGCCGGCTGCACCAGCGGATCGCCGAGATCCTGGAGTCGGCGGCGCCCGGCGACCCCCGCTACGTGTACGCGATCGCCCGGCACTACGCGCTCGGCGACACCGCCAACCGGCCGCGGAGCGTCTACCTGAGCAGCTTCGCGGCCGGTCGGCTGGCGCTGGCCGAGCACGCGCCGGCGGAGGCCCGGGACTTCCTCGAGGTCGCCGCGCGGGCGGCCGCCGGCGCCGGTGTCACGCCACAACCCGACTTCCTCGTCGCGCTGGGCACGAGCTGCGCGCGTACCGGACGATTTGACGACGCCCTGAACCACCTGGAGCGCGCGTTGCAGGCGGAGCCGGATCGGCTCCGCCGGGCCGAGGTCCTGGCGCTGGTCGCGCAGGTGCACAACCATGCGTGGAGTCCCGACCGGGCCTTCGACGCGGTCTGCCTCGGGCTGCGCGAGCTGGGCACACCCCTGCCGCGCACGCGGTTCGCGCTGGCCACGACCACGCTGGTCCGCCTGGTTCTCGGGCTGCTCATCGGGCGTACCCGAATAGGTTTTGGCAATGTGGTCGGGCGGACCCGGGAACGGTATCGGCTGCAGGCGCTGCTGTACGACATCGCCACGTTCGCGCTGTCCATGCGGATGCGCCGGGCGATGCGCGCGCTGATCAGCCTGCGTGCGCTGTACCCGATCAACCGGCTCGGGCCGGGCCGGGAGTACGCCCAGCACATGGCGGGCCTCGGGGTGATCGCCGACGTGGCGCGCCGGCCGAAGCTGGCGACCCGGCTCTACGACCGTGCGGCGGGGGTCGCGGCCGAGATCGGCGACCCGGAGCTGGTCGGCTACGTCGAGTGGAAACGCGGCGCGGGCAGCCACCTGGGCGGCCGCGACGACGAGGGGCAGGTCTGGGGGCGGGCGCTCGCCGAGCACGAGCGCTGGCTGGAGCTCGGCGACTACCTGACTGGCGTGTCCACGGTGTGCATGCAGTACTTCAAGCGTGGCCGTACCGCCGACGCCGAGGCCTGGTACCAGCGCGCCAAGTCCCGGCTGGCCCCGGACGCGGAGGCCGAGGGCGCGGCGATCCGTGCGGTGGCCGCCGTCGTCGCCGCGCAACGCGACCGGCCTGAGGAGGCGGCCGCCCACATCAAGGCGCTCGCCCGGTTCCTCAACGCCAACCCCGACAACCCCATGCAACTGATCAATCTGTACGGCGCCCGGATGGTCGCGCTGGTCGAGCAGGACCGGCTGGGCGAGCCGTTCGACCGGCTCACCGAAGAGTTCGCCACCTACCGGCTCAAGCCCAGGTCGATGGTCCCGGAGCAGCGGCTGTACTTCATCTACGAGGCGATGGCGAGGCTCGCCCGGTGCCGCCAGGGGGTGCCGGGGGAGACCCAGGCCACCGCGGCGGACGCGGTCGCCCGGCTGGCCACGATGGCCGACACCAAGCCGCTGAAGGCGTACCTGCAGGTCACCCGCGCCGACCTGGCCGTGCTCGCCGGCCGCCCGGCGGAGGCGCTGCGCGGCCTCGCCGACGTCGAGGTCCAGCTGCTGCCGCTGGACGCGCCGATGATCGCGTACGAGGCGGCCCGGGTACGCGCCCGGGCACTGAACGCCCTCGACCAGACCGCCCCGGCCGCGCACCAGGCCAGGATGGCGCGGACGATCGCGGTCGAACAGCAGTGGCCGCAGCGCATCCGGTGGGTCACCGAAGAGTTCGGCATCGCCCCGGACGCGTCGGCGACGTCCGGCGACGTGAGCGCGATGCGGGACTCCGGCGACCGGGCGGAGCCGGGCGCGGCCCGTTACCGCCGGCGGCTGAAGGCGTTGCAGCAGGTCAGCCTCGCGTCGGCGACGATTCTGGACCCGCGCGGCCTGGCCCGGGTCGCGCTCGACGAGACGTTGCGGATCATCGGCGCCGAACGGGCGTTCCTGTTCCTGCTCGACCTCGAACTCAACCAGCTCGTGCCGCATGTGGGCCGCGACGGCGAGTACAACGACATCCGCGAGCTCACCGGCTACAGCGCCACCCTCGTCGACCGGGTGCGGCACACCGGCGAACCGCTGGTCGTGACCGGCAGCGAGGAAGGCGTCGCGCTCGGCTCGCAGAGCGTGCAGGTCCACGGCCTGCGTAGCATCCTGATCGCCCCGCTGAAGTTCGACGGCCAGCTGCGCGGCGTGGTCTACCTCGACAGCCGGGTCGCCAAGGGCGTGTTCACCAGCGACGACGTCGACATCCTCAAGGCCATCACGAACCACGTCGCGGTGTCGCTGGAGACCGCCCGCGCCGCCCAGCTGGAGGTCGCGGTGGAGGCCGCCCGCCGGCAGCGGGACGTCGCCGAGACGTTGCGCGCGGCGATGGCCGACCAGAGCTCGTCGCTGGACCCGGACGAGGTGATGCGCCTGCTGCTGACCAGCCTGACCCGTACGCTCGGTGGCGACTCGGCGGTCCTGCTCACCCGCCTGGACCACGAGGCGCTGGTGGTCGCCGCCGCGTTCGGCGCCGCCGCACCGGTCGGCACCCGGCTCTACTCCATCCCGTCCGATCTGCTCAGCCTCGCCTCCGCGCGCGCGGGCCTGGTGCAGCCCGGCTCGCTGCTGGCCGAGGTACTCGGCGCGGCACGCAGCTGGTGGGCGATCCCGGTGACGGAACGCGGCGCGCCGGCCGGTGTCCTGCTGGTCGGGGCGAGCCGCGAGGACGACCTGACCGACGCGCAGACGCAGATCGCCGCCGCGCTCGCCGGGCAGGGCATGACCGCGTACGAGAACGCGAAGCTCTTCAGCCAGGTGCGGCGGCTGGCCACCGTGGACGGGCTCACCGGCCTGTTCAACCGCAACCACTTCTTCAGCGAGGCGGAACGGCAGCTGAGCCAGGCTCGCCGCCACGGTCAGGCGATCGCCGCGATCATGATCGACATCGACCATTTCAAGAGGATCAACGATACGTACGGCCACCCGGTCGGCGACGAGGTGATCCGGGTGGTCGCCGACCGCCTGAGCGACGCCGTGCAGCCCGGGGACGTCCTCGGGCGCTACGGCGGCGAGGAGTTCGCGATCGTGACGCCACGCTGCGCGACCGCACCGGAGCTGGCCGAACGCCTGCGCCACATGGTCGCCGACCAGCCGGTGCCGACGGCGGCGGGCGGCCTGCCGGTCACGATCAGCGTCGGCCTGGCGATCCTCGACGACCGCGAACAGGACCTGCGCCCGGTGCTGGCCCGCGCCGACGGTGCCCTCTACCAGGCCAAACAGTCCGGCCGCGACCGCGTCTGCATCGTCTGACCCGCTGGCGTCAGGCCACCAGCAGGCGAAGGCCCAGCTCCGCCGCGTCGAGGCCGGCGAGTTCGCGGTTGCGCTCGGCCCACCGTCCGGACGACAGGTCGTCGCGGAGCCTGGCCACCGCCCGCTGTTCGGCCACCGGCCCGACCCGGGTCCACACCGACACCGCACGGCGCACCCGCTCGTCCAGGTACGTCTCGGGCCGGCGCCAGTACGCCTCGAAGAAGCCGTCGGCGCAGTCCCACGGGATGAGCACCGGCTCCAGGCGAGCCCCGATCGCACCGGCCAGCTCGTCCACCGAGGGCCGCCCGGCGACCAGGCCGGCGACCTCGGGCAGGTAGTCGCGGATGAGCCAGAACCGGTGCCGCCAGCCGGCGTCACTGGCGTCGTGGGTGAACACCACCACCCGGCGGGCCACGCGCCGCATCTCGCGGAGTCCCGCGACCGGGTCCGCCCAATGATGAACGGTGCTGACCGCCATCGCGGCGTCGAACGACTGGTCCTCGAACGGAAGGCTCTCCGCACTGGCCGCCACGCACGGCGCCGCTCTCGTACACCGCTGGGCCCGCATGACCGCCGACGGTTCCACCGCCGTGACCTCGCGGCCGGAAGGTTCGTAGGAGCCGGTGCCCGCCCCGACGTTCAGGACCGTCCGCGCGTCGCCGAGCGCCTCCCAGATCCTCGCGGCGATCCGCGGCTCGGTGCGCCGCGTGGCCGGGTAGGCGGACCCGATCGTCTCGTACAGCCGCGCGCCGACCGCTTTCAACTGTTCCTCCGGCGTCGTCCCGAATCCCATGGCTCGCGCCTCCAGTTCGTCGTCGATGGCCGTCACCATGGCGGCGGCGCGGTCACGCTGTTCCAGCAGCAGCCCGCGCAGCCGGCGCAGATGGGCGACCGCGTCGGTGTCCGGGTCGTCGACCAGCTCCGCGATCTCCCGCAACCCGAAGCCCAGCCGCCGGTAGACGAGCACCTCCCGCAGCCGCTCCACGTCGGCCGCCGCGTAGATCCGGTGGCCGGCCGCGGTCCGCGCGGAGGGCCGCACCAGGCCGACCTCGTCGTAGTAGCGCAGCGTGCGAATGCTCACCCCGGCGAGCCCGGCCACGCGTCCCACGGTCAGTTGCTCGTCCACGCCACCGACTATCAGCCCTGACGCCGCGTAAGGTGCAAGCGATGGTTTCTTCCGTAGCGGGTGAGCTCGTCACCGAGACTCTGGATTACGACGGAGGGCGGCAGGTCACCGCCTACGTCCCCTCGGCCGCGGCCGAGGCGATCGTGTTCGCCGGTGACGGCCAGCTGGTCGAGACCTGGGGCGGCGTCTTGGCGGCCGCCGACCTGCCGCCCACGATGATCGTCGGCGCGCATCGGCTCGAGGACGAGACGCTGCGCATCCACGAGTACTCACCGGGCCGCACGACGGCCGCGTTCGCCTTCGACCCCGAGCGGTTCGCGGCGCACGAGAAATTCTTCGTCGAGGACGTGCGCCGCTGGGCAGTCACACGCCTGGGCGTCGAGCTGCCGGCCCACCGGACCGCGGTCTTCGGTGTCTCGGCCGGTGCGGAACTCGCCCTGGCCATGGGGCTTCGCCATCCCGGCATCTACAACACGGTCTTCGGGGCCTCGCCCGGGGCGGGGTACCAGCCGCCCGCCGTGCTGACCGGTCGACTTCCGCGCACCTACCTGGTCACCGGCACCGAGGAACCTTTCTTCCGGGACAACGCGGCCCGCTGGGCGGACGCGCTGCGCGATGCCGGCGGGGACGTTGTCCTGACCGTTCGCGCCGGCTCGCACGGCGACGCGTTCTGGGAACAAGAGCTTCCACGAATGGTGACGTGGGCTTTCGGACCCTAGGTACGCGGAACGCCGGCGGCCCGGAGGCCGCCGGCGTTCTGATGGTTCGGTGGATCAGGCGCGGGCCCACTTCTGGTTGGAGCCGCCGGAGCAGTCCCACAACTGGAGCTGGGCGCCGTTGGCGGTGTTGCGGTCCTTGATGTCCACGCACTTGTTCGCGGACACGTTCACCAGGTCGCCCGAGGACGAGAGGGTGAACCGCTGCACCGGGTTGCCGTTGCAGGTGACCAGCTGGATCGGGGTGCCGTTGGCGAGGGCGCCGCCGGCCGGGTCCATGCACTTGCCGAGCGCCCGCAGCGTGCCGTCGCCGTTGGCCGTCCACTGCTGCGCGGCGGTGCCGTTGCAGTCGTACGTCTGCAGCCGGGCCCCGTCCACCGGGTTGGCGCCGGGGATGTCGACGCACCGGCCGCTCAGGTTGGACCTGAGCGCGTTGCCGCCGGCCGGCGGCGGGGTGCTCGTGGTGCTGACGTGCACGTAGTCGATCAGCATCTTGCTCTCGGCGGGCAGGCCCGCCGGGTTGCCCTGGCCGAAGTTACCGCCGACCGCCAGGTTGAGGATGATGAAGAACGAGTGGTTGAAGACCCAGCTGACGTTGCCCTTGGCGGCCTGGAGCGAGGCCGGGGTGGCCCGGAAGAACTCCTGGCCGTCCACGGTCCAGACGATCAGGTTGGGCGACCAGTCCACGGCGTAGTTGTGGAAGGCCTGGTACCACGGCGTGCCGGAGACGATGGTGTTGCCGTACGAGCCGCCACCGGAGTAGCCGGGGCCGTGCAGCGTGCCGAACAGCTGGTTGGGTTCGCGGCCGACGACCTCCATGATGTCGATCTCGCCGTCGGTCGGCCAGTTCCCGCCGCCGAGCATCCAGAAGGCGGGCCAGAGGCCGGAGCCGTTGGGGACCTGGATGCGAGCCTCGACGTGGCCGTACTGCTGGGTGAACTTGCCGGCGGTCTGGATCCGGCCAGAGGTGAACTGGCAGACGCCGTTCCAGCAGTCGTTGTGGCCGCCGCTGCCCTTGCGGGCCGTGATGACCAGGCGGCCCTGGCCGTCCTTGGCGATGTTGCTCGTGCCGCTGGTGTAGTACTGCAGTTCCTGGTTGCCGAAGCCGCTGCCGCCGGTGTCGAAGTTCCACTTCGACGTGTCGACGCCGGAGCCGGCGGGACCGTCGAAGTCTTCGTTCCAGACGACGGCCGCTTCCGCGTTGTCGCCTCGGGAAGCGACGGTGAGACCGGCGCTCAGAGCCACCGCGACGGTGACCGCCGCGATGAGGAGCCTGGATTTGCGCATGGGGGATTCCTCCGGGGAGAGGGATAAATCAGTAACAGTCTTAACAGTTGACTGCCACGAGTCAAGCGAAGCGAGGAGTTCCGGAACTGCGCAGGCAGGAGACGAGGCGGGCGGTCGACTTCGGTGGCGCCTGCGGGAGGAACAGCGACGGCTCCACGAGTTCCAGTTCCAGGACGCACGACCGGCCGGCGTCGTCGCGCACGAGGTCGACGCGGGCGTAGAGCGGGACACCGAAGCGCCGGGTGACGAGGTCGACGGCCCGCCGGGAACGCCGGCACGTCACCGGGCTCGACGAAGACGGTCGGCGTGACCGGCACTCCCGCGTGCTCGAGTTCGGTGAGGTAATGCTTGTCGAGACTCCAGCGCACCATCGGCACGGGGTTGCGCAGGTCCGTCACCGCTGCGACCCTCTCCAGCCAGGGCAGGAACTGATCGAGCCGCTCCGGGTAGTCCCACGCCGACCGCAGCACCACCCGGTCGTAGGACTCCCACCGCACCGCCGGGTCGTCCCACACCACGACCTCGACCTCGACACCGGCCGCTCGCAAGGCGGGCAGGGCCAGAGCCTCGTCCTCGTCGCGCCCGAGCGCCTCGCGGGCCGAGACCCACCCCAACCGCTTCACCATCAGCGCAACAATAGGCGACACATCGCAACGGGGAGAGATCGAGATGAGTGGTTCAGTGAAGAAGGGTCTCCTGGTCACGGCCGGGGTTCTCGTCCTCGCGTACGCCGGAAGCGGGTTTGTGCTGCGGGCCTGGTCGGAGTCGCTGATCGAGGACGCGGCGCGGTCGGGGGCCGACGCGGCGGCCGGTGCGGCGGTCAAGGCGGAGGCCCTCGGTGTGCAGCCCTGGCGCGACGCGGACAGTCCGACGCCGCTCGAGGGCACCAGCCCGTTGCACAGCGCCCAGTCAGCGGCCTGCGACACGCTCCGTCCGCTC
The DNA here is from genome assembly GCF_030269485.1 of Actinoplanes sp. NBRC 103695. Lineage (GTDB taxonomy): Bacteria > Actinomycetota > Actinomycetes > Mycobacteriales > Micromonosporaceae > Actinoplanes. Next base: position 44,867 of record NZ_BSTL01000029.1, read on the forward strand.
CGGGACCTCACCCTGAGCACCGGATGTGCCGGGATCGGGACGTCGGTGGCCGGCGGCGAGGTTCGCATCACCTACGTGTTCGAGCCCTGGCTCGGCCTGCCGTTCGACTACGGCGTGTCAGCGTCGGCCCACCAGGTCGCCGACCTCGGTGCGGGATGAGACGCCCAGCTTGCGCAGGATGCTGGAGACGTGCACGGCGGCGGTCTTCGGCGAGATGTAGAGGCGCCGGGCCAGCTCCGTGTTGGTCAGCCCGTCGCTGACCAGCACCGCCACCTCCCGCTCGCGGGGTGTCAGCGCGGCCGGACCGGTGACCGCGGACGCCGCGTCGGCCGGCGCCATGCCCAGCTGCGCGCGCACCTGGGCGAGCTTGGCCACCCGCCAGCCACGCCACTCGGCCAGCAGCGTCGCCGCGGCCTCCGCCTGGGCGACGGCCTCCGCGTGCCGGCCGCCGGCGAGCAGGCAGCGGGCCGCGCCGACGCGGACGGTGCCGCGGGTCGCCGGGCCGAAGATGTGCGCCTCGGCGATGGACAGGTAGCCGGCCAGCGCCTCCGCGTGCCGGCCGTGTGCCTCCGCGAGCTGGGCCTCGATGAGGGTCCGGTAGGCGTCCCACACCTCGGCGTCGAGCAGCTTGACGCCCATCTCGTCGAGCCGGTGCATCGGCAGGCCGAGCTCGAGCGCGGCGGAGATCAGGTCGTGCGCCTGCTCGCCGCTGCGCCACGGCTGGCCGGCCAGCTCGGTGAAGAGCCGGTCCAGGGCCGCCTCGGCGCCGGCCAGGTCGTAGCGGCGGCAGGCGAGGTGGAAGACCAGGCCCGGGATGGTGACCGGCGGGTTGTCGGGCAACGCCTTCAGGTCGGTGATCAGCTTCTCGACCCGGTCCAGCTCGCCGACCTCGAGGTACAGCCCGGCCAGGAAGACGCCGTGGTAGTCGGCCCAGCGGCCCCGGCGCTGGTAGCCGCTGTCCTGCGCGCGGCCCTCCTCCAGCGCCTCGATCGCGCCGTTCAGGTCGCCGGCGCGCAGCGCGAGCCGGGCCCGGCCCTGGAAGTAGGTGGCCACCGCGAGCGACTCGAAGCCGGCCCGCTCGGCGTCCACCCGCATCCGCTCCAGGAGCTCGGCGTGCTCGATCGGCGAGGCGGGCGGCTCGCCGTGCACCAGGTTGTTGAGGGCGCGGGCGGCCAGCACCCACTCGCCCGCCTTCTCGGCCTCGTCGACCAGGGCGGACAGCAGTTCCCGGCCCTCGGCCGCGGTGTGCGGACGCTCGGTGAGGGTCGAGCCCTTCTCGACAAGAGCGGTCAGGCGTACGCCCGGCAGGTCGAACTCCTCGGCCAGTTCCAGGGCGCGGTCGCACCAGAGCAGCGCCGCGTCGAGTTCGTCGCGCAGGTACGACGACTGCGCGATCGCGGTCATCGCCCGTGCCTGGTCGGCCCCGGGCGGTAGCTGCGCGATCAGGCTCTCGATGTCCTGGGTCAGGGCGCGCATCTCGTCCGGCTCGCGGATCTCCCAGGCGATCCGGACCAGCAGGTACAGCGACTCGGCCCGCTCGGTCGAGGTGCCGGCCAGGTCCCGCCAGCGCCGCGCGTACCGCAGGGCGTCGTCCAGCAGGCTGGCCAGCCAGGCCGCGCGGGCCGCGCCGGCGAGCAGGTCGGTGTCGTCGGGCACCTCGTCGAGGCCCATCTCGGCCAGTTGCAGGGCCTGGTACGCGGAGCCGATCGACAGGTACAGCTCGGTGCCCCGGCGGGCGGCGGCGATCAGGTCCTCGTACCGGCCGGCGCCGCGGGCGTGGTGCGCCACCAGGGCGGGATCGGAGCCTCCGCTGCCCAGCAGCGCGTCCAGGGCCGCCTCGTGCAGCCGGCGGCGCTGGCGGCCGAGCATCTGGTCGCCGATCGCCTCGCGCACCAGCGCGTGCCGGAACGCGAACTCGTCCTCACCGGACTCCACCAGAACGCCCCGGGTGACCAGGTCGCGCAGGGCGGCGATGAGCTCGTCCTCGCCGGCGCCGGTGACGTCGGCGAGCAGGTCGAACGGGATGCGCTGGCCGAGCACGGCGGCGGCCTCGACGATCCGGTGGCTGTCCGGGTCGAGGTCGTCGATCTGGCGGCGCAGCACGTCGGCGAGACTCCACGGCAGCGGCTGATCGACCAGCGCCTCCACGTCGTTCGCGGGCAGCGCGCGCAGCAGCTCCTCGAGGAAGAACGGGTTGCCGCCGGTGCGGTGGTGCAGTGCGGTGGCGGCGCGCATCGGCGCCGGACCGCCGGTGGCCGCCGCCAGCAGCGCCGCGGTCTGCGCCGGGTTGAGGCGGTCCAGGCGGACGTGGGTGACGGTGTGCCGGCGTTCCATCCGGGCCAGCAGGCCGGCCACCGGCTGGCGGTGGGTCACCTCGTCCGGCCGGTACGTCCCGATGAGCAGCCGCGGTCCGCGCTGGTCGGCGATCCGCTCGAACAGCGCCGCGCTCTCCGAGTCGGCCCAGTGCAGGTCCTCGAAGACCAGGATCGCGGGGGAGTCGCCGATCAGGTCGGCCAGCAGCGAGAGACCGGTGTGCAGGCGCTCGACCGGGTTGCGCCGGGCGTCCGCCAGGGCCGCCAGCTGTTCCTCGTCGACCTCCGGGCGCCCGTCGATGGCGTCCAGGAGCACCTCGTACGGCCGGGACAGCGAGCCGGGTTCCGCCTGGCCGACCAGCACCACCGTCTCGGCCGGCAGAGTCCCCAGCAGCTCCTGCACCAGCCGGGTCTTGCCGATGCCCGGCTCGCCGGCGATCAGCGCGACCGCGGGCTCACGTGAAGCGGCGAGCTGCGCCAAGCGGCGCAGCTCGCCGTCTCGCCCGATCATCACCGGGCCGGCACCGCCGCGGATGGTTCGCACGACGCCAGGGTACCGGTGGGTCGTCCCCGCACCGCCGCGGTTCTCCGGCCGGCCGAGAAGGGCCGGCGGGCCGCCCGGGCCTCCCGTGCGCCGGCCAGCAGGCGCTGCTTGTCGGCCTGCTGGATCAGCTCACGGTGACGGTTGTTCGCCAGGGTCAGCATGAGGTCGGGGTGCATCAACATGTCCTGTCTCCTTGTCATCCGGTGATGTATCAATCCTCGGACGACGGGGGAGCCGGCACATCGGAAGCACTGACCTATCTTGGCTGGTCAGCCACGTCTAGTTATACCTAGGCGGGGCTCAGCGGGGCGCCTTGCCGGCCTTGTCCACCACCGCGCGTTCGAGCACGGCCGTGGTGCCGGTGAGCATGCCCTTCTTGCCGACGTTGGTGTCGCGCACCAGGTAGGAACGCTCGCCCAGGTAGGTGAAGGTGTCCGGGTCGAAGATCCACTCGCGGCGCTCGCCCTGGATGTCGGTGTGGGCGACCGCCACCCCGTGCCGTCCGGCGGCGTCGACCGAGTCCTTCACCAGCACCACGCCGGGGATCTTGGCCGCGGCCCGGTACAGTGCCGCGGCCACCTCGGGCGGCAGGATGCTCTCGCGCAGCGCCTCGCCGATCTCGTCGAACGCCTGGTCGTCCGAGTTCTGGCCCTGGCCCTTGGTGTCGGTGTAGACCTTCCGCAGCAGGGCGTCGGGATCGGTGGGCCAGCCGGCGTAGAAGGAGTTGGTGCGGGTGCCCTCCAGCCCGAACAGGTCGCCGTGCTCGCGGATCTTGCCCGTGCTGCCGGCCGTCGCCGGGATCCAGATCTCCCGGCTGTGCACCTTGTCGAGAATCATCGGATCCTCACCCATGCTCTGCGAGCCGTCCTCGGGCATCGGCTCCGCGAAGACCAGCCACGCCACCTTGCTGCGGATGTAGACGAACTGCCCGGAGCCGACCGGGGTGCTCGGGCTGCCGCCCGCGGCGAGCGCGAGCCGGTCGATCAGCGGTGCCACCCCGGAGGCGCTGCCCGGATCGACGGCGATGATCGGGGCGGCGCTGCCCTCCGGGCCGCTCGACTGGCGGCTGACGGTCACGGCGGTGATGGCGACCGCGGCGACGGCGAAGGCGGCGGCCGGCGCGGCGATCATCGCCCAGCGGCGCCGGGCCGGCCGTGGCTGAGCCTGGGGTACCTCGGTGATGGTCTGCATGAACGCGTCCTTGAGGTCGCGGTGGCGGTCGGCGCTCAGGTCGGGAACGATCGGCGCCGGCAGCATGCGTGCGAGGTCGGCGGGCTTGTCGTTCATCGGTTCCCCTCCTGGGCCGATCGGGCCGCGGGACCGCGGCCATCCAGTACCTGTCCGCGACCCGGCGCGAGTTCCCGTTCGGTCAGATCCCGCAGCCGGGCCCGCGCCCGGGACAGCCGCGACCGGACCGTGCCGATCGGCACCCCGAGCGCGTCGGCGGTCTCCGCGTAGTCCAGACCCGACCAGACGCAGAGGGTGAACACCTCGCGCTCGGCCGGGCGCAGCCGCTTCAGCGCCGTGACCGCCGCGGCCAGCCGTTCGGCGTCGTGCATCCGGTCGGCGACGGCGTCGGCGAAGTCGGGCACCGTCTCGGTGCGCATGCGGCCCAGCGCGGCGGTGTGCCGGCGTGCCGCGCGACGGATGTTGCGCAGCACGTTCGTGGCGATGCCGAGCAGCCAGGGCAGGACGCCGTCGCCGTCCGGGAGGATGCTCTCCCGCAGCCGCCACGCCTCGAAGAACGTCAGCGACACCACGTCCTCGGCGGTGGTCCAGGAACCGGTGCTGCGCAACGCGTGCCGGTGCACGTCGCGGGCATGGTCGTCGAAGACCTGCCCGAACGCGTCGGCGTCGCCGGCGCGCAGCCGGGCACGGAGAGTGCGATACACACCTGTTCCCTGTCCGTCGAGCGGCCCGAGTTCCGTGACCGTGGTCACACTATCCCCCAGCTGGGGGAGAACCTGGCCGCGCACGAGGGTGACTCGGTGACCAGGGTGCCGATCCTAGGTTCGAGTGCATGGTGAAACACGCTTTTCTGGCGATGGTGCTCGCGCTGGGCGGTCTGGTTCCGGCTCATTCCTCGGGTACGCCCACCCGCCCGTGCACGGACCTCGAGGCGGTGCCCGGCGCGCTCTGCGGCAGCATCACCGTCCCGTTGGACCGGGCCGATCCCCGGGCCGGCACGACCACGGTGGCCTTCGCGCTGCTGCCCCGGCGGGATCGGAGCAGGCCGTCGCTCGGCACGATCGTGCCCAACCCGGGCGGTCCGGGCACCTCGACGATCGACCTGGCCGGCGACGACTTCGCGGGCGCGCTCGCCCCGATCCTGGACCGGCGGGACCTGCTGCTGATCGACCCGCGCGGCGTGGGCCGCTCGGATCCGTTCAGCTGTCCCGCCTTGGCCGGCCCGGACGTGGTGTTCCAGGGACTGGAGGCGCAGCGGAAGGCGATCGGCGACTGCGGACGGCAGCTCGGCGCGAGGCATCGCTACTACGGCACCGCGGCCGTCGCCGATGACTTCGATGACGTACGCCGGGCCCTCGGTCTTGATCGGCTCGATCTCTTCGGGGTGTCCTACGGGACCTATCTGATGGCGGTGTATGCGCAGCGGCATCCGGCGCACGTGCGGTCGGTGCTGCTGGCCGGCGCGTACGCGGTCAACGTCGACACCACCGAGGGGGTCGCGGCGACGGCGCTGCGGCGGGCGATCACGCTGGTGTGCGAGCGTTCGCGGGAGTGCGACGGCCGGACCGTGCTGGCCGACCTGGGCGACCTCGCCGCCAAGCTGCGGCGCAAGCCCACGACCGTGGACGTCGAGTACCGGGACCGTACGCATCGGGTGGTGCTCGACGAGTGGGCGCTGGCCGGAGCCGTCGCCAAGATGTACTCGACCCAGCCCGACCGGGACGCCCAGCTGGGCCTGGCCCGGGCGGTCGCGGCGGCCCGGCACGGCGACCTCGCACCGATCCGCGACGTCGTCGCCACACACCTCGCCTCGCAGGCGGCGACGGCCGACGCCGGTCCGCTGCTCGCGACGATCCCGGGAAGCTGGGCCACCTCCTGCCACGACTACCCGCGCGCCTTCGACTTCTCGGACAGCCTCGCCGAGCGGCGCCGCGACTACGAGCGGCACCTGGCCCGGCTGGACCCGAAGGACTTCGCGCCGTTCTCACCGCGCGCCTGGGCCACCCGGACCGACTTCGACTCGGGCGCCTGCCTGCGCTGGCCGGACGACCCGACCGCGCGGTCGCCGTTCCGGCCCGGCGCGCGCCTGCCCGGCGTGCCGGTCCTGGTGCTCAGCGGCGACCTCGACGCCAACACCCCGACCGCGTCCGGCCACGCCGCCGCCGCGCAGTTCCCGCACGCCCGCGAGGTCGAGGTAGCGGACGCCGGCCACACCCCCGCCCAGACGCCCGAAGGCGCCCGCCTGGCCATGGAGTTCATCGTTTCTCGGCGGTAAGCCCGATCCGGTGGGCCAGCACGACCGCGTGCACCCGGTCGCGCAGGCCGAGCTTGGTGAGGATGCGGGACACGTGGGTCTTCACGGTCTCCCGGCCGATGAACAGCGCCGCCGCGATCTCCGGGTTGGAGAGACCGGCGGCGACCAGCCGGAGCACGTCGACCTCACGACCGGTCAGCTCCGCGAGGACATCCGCCGCCCGGTGGTCGTCCTCGCGGAGCCGCGCGCCGAAGTGGCCGATCAGGTTCCGGGTGACCTCCGGCGCCAGCAGGGCATGACCGGCGGCGACCGTGCGGACCGCCTCGATCATCGCCTCCGCCGGGGTGTCCTTGAGCAGGAAACCGCTGGCGCCCGCCCGGATCGCCTCGAACACGTACTCGTCGAGGTTGAACGTCGTCACCACCAGCACCCGCGGGCCGTCCGGGGCAGCGTCCGGCCCGGCCAGCACCCGGGTCGCCTCGATGCCGTCCAGCAGCGGCATCCGGATGTCCATGATCACCACGTCCGGGCGCAGCCGCCGGGCCTGCTCCACCGCGTCCGCGCCGTCCGCGGCCTGCCCGACCACCTCGAAGTCGAGCTGCGACGACAGGATCGTGACATACCCGGCCCGGACCAGGTCCTGGTCGTCGCAGACCAGCAACCGAGTCACAGCGTCGCCCGCACGACGAACGCGCCGTCGTCGTCCCGGTAGACGCTCAGGTCACCGCCGGCCAGCCGGACCCGCCGCCGCAGTCCCGTGATGCCGCGACCCGGTCGCACCGGCCCGCCCGGCCCCGCCGTCGTCACCTCGACCGTCAAGCTGTCGCCGGCGGCCACCGCACGGACCACCGTCGGCCGCCCCGGGGCGTGCTTCATCGCGTTCGTCAGCCCTTCCTGCACCACCCGGTACGCCACCGCCGACTCGACCTCGCCCTCCTCGATGAACTCGACGGGCTGGCCCGCGAGCCTGGTCTGCTCGACCAGGTCCGCCAGCCGGCCCGTCGACGGGATCCGCGGCGCGTGCCCGGTGTCCGGGCTGAGCACGTTGAGCAGCTGTCGCAGGTCGGTCAGGGCACGGCGGCCGGTGTCACCCACCGTACGCAGCCCCTTCTCCACGGCCGGCCGATCGTCGGCGGGCACGAACCGCGCCGCGTCCGCCTGCATGATCATCGCCGTCACGTGGTGGGTGACCACGTCGTGCAACTCTCGGGCCAGATGCTCGCGCTCGTCCCGCGCCGCCCACGCCACCGCATGCCGGTGCTGTTCCTCGCGCCGCAGCAACTCGCCACGCGCCCAGCCGCCGCCCAGCCAGCACGCCGCCGGAGTGGCGAAGAAGTAGAAGTACTCCAGCAGGGGAGCCGGTGAATCAAGCACGACCAACAGAGCGCACGTCACGGCGTACCCCAGGGTCCAGATCGAAACCGTGACCCACCGACCGCGCCGTTGGCGCACCCCGGCTGTGAAAAGCGCCAGGTAGAGCGCGACGCTCGCGAAGGTGGGGCGGAAACCCAAGATCTGGTACGCCGCGAAAGCGAGCGAAACCAGGGCCAGGCAGAGCGCCGGGAACCGCGTCCGGACGACGAGCGGCAGAGCATGCGCGAGCACCAGAGCCGCCGCGAGCAGGTCGAACGGCCGCTGCGGCGTGTCGAAGCCGAAGGCGGTGCCCTTGTCCCGCACCCAGGGGGTGAAGGACAGGCCGACCACCACGGCCGCGATCAGGGCGTCGCGCGACCATCGCATCGTGCGAACTATAAACGCGTTGCCCGTCGCCACCAGCCGGTCCTACCGTAGTCATCACCACCGACGACCTGAGGGAGCACCCGATGATGCGGCATACGACGACCGTCCCACAGCGGTCCATGTCGCGTTCCCGGTGGCGTCGCTAGCATCCCGCCGGCCAGGTTTCACGCCGCCGCCCCCATCCGGGACCGGCGGCTCTTCTGTCTCTTGAAAACTCCACAGCGGATGACACATGTCGGCTGACATGCTTGAGGCCATGCTGCCCACCGACGGACATGTTCACACCGAATGGTCCTGGGACTGCGAGCCAGGTGACATGGAGGCCAGTTGCGCCCGGGCGCTGGCCGTGGGCCTGCCGGCCATCGCCTTCACCGAACACCTCGACTTCACCGTCTGGACCGATGTGGAACCGGCGCCGGACGCCCCCGCGAAGGTCACCGACCTGATCACCGAGGACGGGACGCTGGCACCGCCCCCACTGGACGTCGACGGCTATCTGGCGTGCGTGCAGCGCTGCCGGGAGAGATTTCCCGAGCTGGTGATCCTCACCGGGGTGGAGGTCGGCGAGCCGCACTGGCATCGAGATCAGGTTGCCGCGGTGCTCGCGGCGGGGCGGTTCGACCGCGTACTCGGTTCCTTGCACACCCTGCCACTCGGTGGCGGGCTCAACGAGCCGGGCGAGCACTTCGCACGACGCCCGGCCGCGGAGGTGGTCCGCGACTACCTGGCCGAAATTGCCCGGCTGGTGGCCGGATCCACGGACTTCGAGGCGCTCGCCCACATCGACTTCGTCAGCCGGTTCTGGCCCGCGGACGCGGGGCCCTTCGACCCCGCGGACTTCGAGGAGGAGTTCCGGCATGCGCTGACGGCGGTGGCGGCCGCCGGCCTGGCGCTGGAGGTCAACACGAATCGACGGCCCTTCCCGGAGATCGTGCGGTGGTGGGGGGAGGCCGGCGGTGAGGTGGTCACCTTCGGCAGCGACGCGCACCATCCCGGCGGTGTCGGCGCCGGTTTCGCGGAAGCAGTCGCCATGGTCGAGGCGCTGGGCTTCCATCCCGGCCGGCACCCGCACGACAGGTGGTACGCCTGACGCGACCTGAACCTGCGGGCCGCACGCAGGACCCCGCCCTTGTAGCTCAGCGGAAGAGCGTCCCGTTCACACCGGGAAGGTCCCAGGTTCGATCCCTGGCGAGGGCACGTTGCCGAGGTTCGCTATCAGGCTCACGCTCATGACCGACGGCGACTGGAGGGATGGCGGCTTCAGGCAGCGCCGGCCCTCCGCGGAGACGCTCGCCTGGGTCGCGGCGTCGATGGGTCGGGGCAGCCCTACGGCGCCTCGGATGACCGCGGGCCCACCCTCACGATGTGTCATCCGCCGTGGAGCACCGCAGGCGAGCGTTGGCTGCTCGGCCGCCCCTCATACCGGCGGAATGCCCGGTTCGACACCGGGGCCTGCGACATGGTTCGACGCCGTACTCGGCGTAGGTTGCGACGATGAGCGACTTTCCCCGCGGCCTGGCCGCTTTCTCCCTGCAGGGGCGCAAGGCTCTGATCACCGGCGGCAACCGCGGTCTCGGGTACGCGTTCACCCAGGCGCTGGCCGACTGCGGCGCCTCGGTCGCCTTCATCGGGCGGGACGCCGACGCCAACCGGGCCGCCGTCGGGCGCCTCGCCGAGGCCGGTGTTCAGGCCCACGCGATCGGCGCCGACCTGACCCGTGACGACGACGTGCGGCGCGGCGTCGACGAGGCGGTGGAGGCGCTCGGCGGGCTCGACATCGTCGTGAACAACGCCGGCACCTGCTTCCACAACCCGGCCTGGGACGCCACCGACGACGAATGGCAGCAGGTCTTCGACCTCAACGTGCGGGCGGTGTGGAAGGTGAGCCTGGCCGCCGGGCGGCACCTGCGCGCGACCGGCGGCGGTTCGATCGTCAACATCGGCTCCATCTCCGGCCTGATCGTCAACCGGCCACAGGCCCAGGCGCCGTACAACGCCTCCAAGGCCGCGGTCCACCAGCTGACCAAGTCGCTGGCCGCGGAGTGGGCGGCGGACAACATCCGGGTCAACGCGGTGGCGCCGGGCTACGTCAAGACCGAGATGGCGCCGGTCGACCGGCCCGAGTTCCGCCGGATGTGGATCGAGGACGCCCCGCAGCAGCGGTACGCCGATCCGGAGGAGATCGCCCCGACGGTGGTCTACCTGTGCTCGCCCGCCGCCGCGTTCGTCACCGGTTCCGTGCTGGTGATCGACGGCGGCTACACCGTCCACTGACCGCGGGTACTGTCCCTCGATGCTCGTCATCTCAGCGACACCCACCTGGACCAGCGGCAGCCGCCCGGCGTGGCCTTTCACGTCCACGACGACAAGGGGCCGCTGACCACCCACTACCGCGTGGTGGTCTGACGCGCCAGGCTCTGTTTCGCGGCCGGCCATTCGTCGTCGAGGAGGGCGTAGAGGACGGTGTCGCGCCACGAGCCGTCGGCGCGGCGGTGTTTGCGCAGCTCACCCTCGCGGGCCGCGCCGAGGCGCTCGATGGCCGCCTGGGCGCGCAGGTTGCGGATATCGGTGACCCAGGTCACCCGGACAGCTTCGAGCGTTTCGAAGGCGTACGTCAGCAGAAGGGTCTTGGTCTCGGTGTTCATGCCGGTGCCCTGCCACCGCGCGCCGAGCCAGGTGTAGCCGATCGCCAGCGACCGCTGCCCGGGATCGAGGTCGCTCAACGAATAGGGATTGCGGTTGTGGCGAGTGGGTACCCCACGGCTGTAGGCAACTCTCCTCGACGTGGAGGTATCCCATGGCTTTCGACGACAAGGTCGACAACAAGGCTGAGGAAGTGGGCGGCAAGGCCAAGGAAGGTGTGGGCCGCGCCACCGACGACGAGCAGCTCGAGGCCGAGGGTAAGGCCGACCAGAAGAGCGCCAACCTCAAGCAGGCCGGCGAGAAGATCAAGGACGTCTTCAAGTCCTGATCGAGCAGGTCAGTCAGGTTTTGGCAGGCGGGAGCGGACGGCGAGCAACACCGCCGTCCGCTCCCGCCTGTGCCATCTCGATCGCGATGCGGGTCAGGTCTGCCTTGTTGGTGACGCCCAGTTTGGTGCGGATGCGTTTCGCGTAGGTGTTGACCGTGTCGTCGGAGAGGCCCATCCGCCGCGCGATCTGCCGGTGGGTCAGGCCGGAGGCGATCCAGCGCAGGGTCTCGACCTCGCGGGGGGTCAGGCCCTGAGGTCCGCCGGCGGCCTGCCCGGCGAGCTCGGCCTCGAACTGATGGACGGTACGCGGGCAGATGTAGAACCCACCCTGCGCGATGACCCGGATCGCGCCGCCCATGATCTCCTGCTCGGCGAACCGGCTGACGCAGCCCCGCGCGCCCGCCCGGACCGTCGCGAGGAGCATCGGTGACCCGTCCCAAACGGTGCTGACCAGCACAGATCCGCGGGTGGCGGCCTCGGCGACCGTGTCCATCGCGGACGCGACGATGTGCGGCAGGTCGAGGATGACCGCGTCGTAGCGGTCGGAACCCAGGTCATCGACGCACGGCACTGCCACGGTGACGCTCAGGTCAGCGTCAGCCGCCAGCTTCTCCAGCCCCGCCCGCCAGACCGGCTGATCCGCGACGATCGCGATTCGGTGCACGATCCCCTCGACGGTTTTCGTACCGCCGGGTTCATTCAGGCACGTAAGTACGGTGCACTCGGGCACCGATGCCGGTGAGGATCTCGTGCGGGTTGGTGCCGGCCCAGCCGGCCCACTCCTCGACGGTCGGCTCGCCCGCGTCGCCCGGCCCGAGCATGACCACGGTGTCACCGGCCGTGACCGGCAGGTCACCGACGTCCAGGACCACCTGGTCCATCGTCACCCGCCCGACGACCGGCCGGCGGACGCCGTGTGCCAGCAGGCAGGCCCGGCCGCCGGTGGAGCGCGGGATGCCGTCGGCGAACCCGAGCGGGATCTGCGCCAGGGTGGTCTCGCGGTCGATCACGTGGTCCCAGCCGTACGAGACGCCGGTGCCGGCCGGGACACGCATGGTCCGCAGCACCCGGGCCGTCACCGTCATGGCCGGGCGCAGCCCGAACGACCGGCTCGGCACCGGCTCGACGCCGTAGACCCCGATGCCGGGGCGGACCAGGGTGTGCCTGGCCGCCGGCACCTGCAGGGTGGCGGCCGAGTTGGCCAGGTGCACGTGCCGCGGTTCCAGGCCGGCGTTCAGCGCGGCCCGGCGGAACGCGCCGAACGCGTCCAGCTGCCGCCGCAGGCCGTCGGAGTCGACGTCCTCCGCCGAGGCCAGATGCGACCACAGGCCGGTGACCTCGATCGTCCCGCTCTTCTCCAGCCGCCGGGCCGCGTCGACCAGGTCCGGCCAGTCGCCGGCCGGGGCGCCCCCGCGGGACAGCCCGGTGTCCGCCTCCAGATGCACCCCGGCGACGACGCCCAGGGCGTTTGCCGCGGCGGCGACCTCCTCCAATGCCTCCACCCGCGACGCGGCCACCTCGACGCCCGCGGCGAGTACGTCGGCGAACGACTCGTCGGGCGGGTAGAGCCAGAGCAGCATCGGCGCGTCGATGCCGGCGGCTCGCAGCGCGAGTGCCTCGTCCGGGGAGGTCACGCCGAGCCGGGTCGCGCCGTGCCGCAGTGCGGTGCGTGCCACCTCGGCGGCGCCGTGGCCGAAGCCGTCGGCCTTGACCACGGCCATCACCCCGGCGGCGCCCGCGGCGCGGGACAGCACCCGGACGTTGTGCGCGACGGCGCCCAGATCGATGATGGCCTGCGCCATCGGTGCCCTGCTCATCCGGTGGGCGCGGTCCTGCGTGCCAGGGCGGTGTCGATCAGGATCCCGAGCAGTTCCGTGTACGGGACACCGGCCGCCCGCCACGCCGCCGGGAACTGGGACACCGACGTCAGGCCGGGCATGGTGTTCACCTCGTTCAGCACGACCTCGGTGACGCCGTTCGCGCCGGCGTGCACGAAGAAGTCCACCCGGATCAGTCCCGCGCAGCCCAGCGCCCGGAAGGCCCGCACCGCCGCGTCGGCCAGGTACCACCCGGTGTCGGCGTCGACCGGCGCCGGGATGCCGAACTTCGTGGAGCCGTCCCGGTACTTGGCCGTCGCGCTGAAGAAGTGGTGCCGGTGCGCGTCCATCAGGATCTCTAGAGGCGGGCCCGCCTCGACGCGCCCGTCGGGATGCTCCAGGACGGCGATGTCGATCTCCCGGCCCGGCACGGCCGGCTCGACCAGCACCTTGGTGTCGCCCGCGAACGCCGTGGCGACGGCCTGGTCGAGGTCGGCCCAGTCGGTGACCCGGGTGACGCCGACGCTGGAGCCGCCCGAGGCGGGCTTGACGAAGACCGGCAGGCCGAGGCGCTTGCGCTCGACGTCGGTCACGGTGTCCTCGGGGTCGCGCAGCACGAGGCCGTCGGCCACCGCGATGCCCTCGGCCTTCAGGAGCGCCTTGGTGATCTCCTTGTCCATGCCGGTCGCGCCGGCCAGCACACCGGCGCCGACGTACGGCACGCCGAGCAGGTCCAGCAGCCCGGCGACGGTGCCGTCCTCGCCGAGGGCGCCGTGCAGCACCGGGAAGACCACGTCCACCGACCCGAGCGCCTCGATCGCCGCGGCCATGCTCGCCGCCCGCGTGCTGACGTCGTTGCTGGTCAGCGCGACCAGCTGGTCGGCGTCGAGCTCGGCCGGGAACTCGGCGACGGTCGCGACGTGCCACGCGCCGTCCTGGCCGATCCGGACGGGCACCGCGCGGAACCGGCCGCGGTCCAGGTTGTCCAGCACGCTCACCGCCGACCGGCAGGACACGTCGTACTCGGTGTTCTGGCCGCCGAAGACGACGCCCACCACGATCTCGGTCATCGTCCACCCTGTTCGATCAGCCGATCCGCCGCGGCCTGCAGACCCACGGCGTTGGACCCCTTCATGAGTACGACGTCACCCGGCGCCAGCCGAGGGTGCAGGAGCGCGAGCGCCGTGGCGGCGTCCGGCACGTGCTCGGCCTCCACCCCGGCCTCGCGAGCCGCCGCGACGATCCGGCCGGCGTCGTCGTTGCCCACCCCGATCAGGTAGCGGACACCGGCGTCCACGGCGGCGTTGCCGACGGCCGTGTGGTGCCCGGCCGACTCCGGGCCGAGCTCGTTCATCTGCCCGAGCACGGCCACCAGCCGGCGGTCGCGGGCCAGGCCGGCGGCCGTGCGCAGAGCGGCGATCGCGGAGGCGGGGCTGGCGTTGTAGGCGTCGTCGACCACGGTCACGCCGCCGGCCGTGTCGCGGACGTGCATGCGCCCGCCGGAGACCCGGTCGGCGTGGCTGAGCGCGTCTGCCACGGCCGCGACGTCGTCGGTGAGGGTCAGCGCCGCCGAGGCCGCCGCCAGCGCGTTCGAGACGTAGTGCTCGCCGTGCAGACGCAACGCCACCCGGACGGAGCCGGTGGGGGAGCAGAGGCGGAAGGATGCGCGGCCGGCCTCGTCGACGGTGACGTGCTCCGCGCGTACCGAAGCATGGGTTGTGGTCCCGAAGAGAGTGACCGGCGCGCTGGACCGCGCGGCCATGGCCGCCACCCGCGGATCGTCGGCGTTGAGCACCGCGTGGCCGCCGGCCGGCAGCGCCTCGACCAACTCCGCCTTGGCCGCGGTGGTGTTCTCCAGGCTGCCGAACTCGCTGAGGTGCGAGACGCCGACGCTGGTCACGACGCCGATCCGCGGTGCCACCAGCCGGGCCAGGTACGCGACGTCGCCGAGGTTGCGGGCGCCCAGCTCGGCCACCAGGTAACGGGTGTCCGGCCTGATCAGCGATACCGTCGCCGGGACGCCGATCTCGTTGTTGAGGTTGCCGGGCGGCGCCACCGTCGGGCCCAGCCGGGCCAGCACCTGCCCGAGCAGATCCTTCGTCGTGGTCTTGCCCACCGACCCCGTGACGCCGATGACGGTCAGGTCCGTCGCCCGGCTGATCAGGGTCGCGGCGAGCCGGCCGAACCCGGCCAGGACGTCGTCGACGACCACCGCGGGAACGCCGACCGGCCGACCGGCCAGCACCGCGGCGGCGCCCCGGGTGACCGCCAGCTCGGCGAAGTCATGACCATCGGCACGTGCCCCCGGGAACGCCACGAACAGATCACCGGGCCCGACCAGCCGGGAGTCGTAGCGTGCGACACCGGTGACCAGCCGGCCCGGGGCGGCGTCGTGCAGTGCTCCCCCGACGGCGTTCCCGATGTCCTGCAGCGTCATGGGCAACACGTGCGGCACCGTATGCGCGCGGGCGGGTACAAGATCAACGTCCCTCTTTCGGGACGGACCGTCCGCATTGCGCCCGGCGACATCGCCTTTGAGCATGCGACCCATGACTTTGGAAAGCGCACTGGCGTTCGGCGGCACCCAGGACGACTGGGCGGCCACCCGAGGCCGGATCACCTATCCGACCCGGGCGCAGGTGCTGGAGACGGCCTTCTTCCTGTCCCGCGCGGTGCCCGGCAACATTATCGAGTTCGGGACGTACCAGGGCTATTCCATGCGGGTGCTGCGCGACGAGCTGTGGCGGGCCAAGGTCTGGGACCGGCGCCAGCGCGGCAAGCGGCTCTACGCCTGCGACTCGTTCGAGGGTCTGCCGGAGGGCTACGAGCACCTGGCCAGCGGCACGTTCGCGACACCCGTGCCGAAGCTGCGCGGCGTACGCATCGTGAAGGGTTTCTTCGACGCGTCGCTGACGCCGGAGCTGGCGGCGGAGGTCGGCCGGGTGAGCCTCGCGCACCTCGACGCCGACCTGTACAGCTCGACGGTGACCGTCCTGGACTGGCTGGGCCCGCTGCTCGGGCCGGGCAGCCTGCTGCTGTTCGACGAGTTCCTCGGCGAGGACCCGGCCGAGGCACGGGCGTTCGCCGAGTGGTGCGAGAAGCAGGGGATCAAGGTCGCCTTGCTGGCGCTGTTCGGGCGCGAGCCCAGCGGCAAGGGCGACAGCAGCGACCGGCGGGCGCTCTACCAGATCGTCGGCGACCAGCGGATCGACAAGCCGGCGCCGCTCACCCCGGACCGCTGGCGGCGCCGCCTCTCGTCCACCTGGTGAGCTGTGTCAGGGGCTGACGCTCGCGTCGTCAGCCCCTGACCGGGATCGGTCAGCGGCATCTCAGGCGACGCGGACGGTTTTGGCCATGCGGGCCAGCAGTGCGATGCGGGTGAGCTCGGCCTTGTTGCCCACCCCGAGCTTGGCGCGGATGCGTTTGACGTAGGTGTCGACGGTGTGCGGGCTGATGCCGAGGCGGGTGGCGATCTGCCCGTGGGTCAGGCCCCGAGAGATCTGGATGAGCACCTGCTCCTCGCGTTCGGACAGGTTCAGTGCGGGCGGGTCGGGATGCTCCGCGAGGTTCGGGGCGCAGTGGCCCTCGGGTACGACATGAGTTCCGGCCGTGACCGCCTGCAGCGCGTCGACCAGTTCCTCGCCGGACACCCGCTTGTCGATCAGGCCGGAGGCGCCGGCCCGCAGGTATTCCTGTGCGGGCAAAACTAATTCGCTGACCATCACCAGGGCCTGCGTGGTCCGGGCGGTCTCGGCGATGTAGTCGAGGATGCCGGCCGGCGCGAGTGCGTCGGCGTCGATCAAAGCAGCGTCGGCGAGCCAGGAGACGGGATCGGCCGGAGAGGTCCGGGTCTGGACGATGGCGATCCCTCCTTCGGTCAGGACCTGGATGAGCCCGACTAGATAGACCGGAGAGCTGATGAGCACGTCAACCCGAAGCACGGCACCCCCACAAGCGATCGGCTCGAATATCCAATTGCCCCCGCGCCGTCCGCTGGCGGACGGCGGGCCGGTGTCGTGCAAGGTGTCCCCCCACCGTGGACGACGCCAGCTCTGTTCGAACCATAACGATCATGTGCTCTTTTGGGAGAGATGTGTCGGTCGCGCCAATCGGGGACATTGACGCACTGCAATGTCTGCTGTACGGTGCCGCGTTGATCTCCATTGGACGCTCTGGCCTGGGCGGACTCTCCGGCTCCGGAGGAGGGCACTCGTTCGCAGGCAGCCCCCTGGCAGGCTCGATGCATCCTGGATCGCTGCGGTGTCGTACGGCGGGCTGAGGGGTGAAGTCGGGGTAAAGGCCGACGCATGACGGAAAGGCGACAGTTCGCCCGGATCCGGTCGTCAGGCTCCGTGCGGCGTCATCTGGAAACTGATGAACCGCCACCCGCGCTGGTCGTCGCGGCGCAGAATCTGAGTCGCCACGCCCTCGATGGTGCGTTCGCCGCCGTCCGGCGTACGCAACCGGTTGATGAGCGGCCCGGTGATCACCGCGACGTCGCCGACCAGGCGGATGAGCAGCTCACCTCGCGTGACGCCGAGGTAGGGGCGGCGGTTCGCGGTGTGCTCGATCAGCTCCGCCTTGGTGTGCGTGATGCCGTGTGCGTGCGTGTGCACCAGGGTCTCGTCGAACAGGTCGTCGAGCGCGACCAGGTCGACGGCGACGAGGGCGCGCTGCCGCCGCCGCTCGATCTCGTGAAGCTCCGACGTCACCTGCGCGCCGGGTGGATGAACGGCAGTGTCCATGTCGACTCCTCGGGGTGAGGCGGCCATCTTCCGTCGTGGCCGGGCCAGGCTGCCGGTCGCCGGTTCACGTGACTCCGCCGCCCTGCCCGTTCCCACCTACGGTCGATCACAGGTGCCCGTGGGTGCGAAGGGACGGTTCGGATGGACATCGATGACATCACCACGTTCGTACGCGCACTCGTAGTCATCATCGTGGTCGCCCGCCTCCTGGGCCTCCTCTGCCGGCGGCTCGGCCAGCCGGAGGTGATCGGCGAGATCGCCGGCGGCATCCTGCTCGGCCCGAGCCTGTTCCACGGCGCGATCACCCGCGAGCTGTTCCCGGCCGGGATCCGGCCCACACTGGCCACCGTGTCGGCCGTCGGGGTCTGCGTCTTCATGTTCTTCGTCGGGCTGCACCTGGCCGACGGCAGACTGCGCGGGCAGGGACGCACCGCCCTGGCCCTGTCCGTCGGCTCGATGGTGGTGCCGTTCGTCCTGGGGACCGTCTTCGCCTTCGGGATCGCGGACGACCGGTCCGGCCGCACCGCCGTGCTGTTCTGCCTGTACGTCGGCACGGCCATGTCGATCACCGCGTTCCCCGTGCTGGCCCGGATCCTGACCGACCGCGACCTGATCGACACCCCGATCGGCAGCCTGGCCCTGGCTACCGCGGCGATCGGTGACGTCCTGGCCTGGGCGATGCTGGCTGTGCTGGTCGCCCTCTCCCGGGGTGACGGGCCGCCGGGACGGGTCCTGTTCGTGATCCCGTTCGTCGCGGTCCTCGTCGGTCTGGTACGGCCGCTGCTGTCCCGGCTCGCCACGCGGGGAACCGCGGTGCGGGAGCGGGGCAGGGGAATCCGGATGGCCGTCGGCGCCGGCGTGTTGATCGGGCTGGCCGGGGCACTGTGGCTGTCGTCGGCGGCGACCGACTGGATGGGTCTGCACCAGATCTTCGGCGCCTTCCTGCTCGGCGCGATCATGCCCGCGGCCGGCGGCTCGGCCCTCCGCACGCGGGTGCTCCCGTGGATCGAACGCATCGTCCGGATCGTGTTGCTGCCCGCCTTCTTCGTGGTCGCCGGCCTCGCCGTCGACCTGTCCGGCATGGACGTCGGCGCGTTCGGCCTGCTGGCCCTGATCCTGCTGGTCGCCATCGCCGGGAAGATGGGCGGAGCCTTCGGCGCCGCGAAGCTGCTCCGGGTGTCCACCCGGCACAGCGCCGCCCTCGCCCTGCTGGTCAACACCCGCGGGCTCACCGAGCTGATCGTGCTGGCCGTCGGTCTCCAGATCGGCCTGCTCGACCAGCGTCTCTACTCCTTGATGGTCCTGATGGCGCTGGTCACCACATCGATGGCGGGCCTGCTGCTGCCGTTCGTGTACCCGTCGTCGATGGCGCGGCAGGACCGGGAACGACGGGTGGGCGCCGTGCCCGCACCGCTGGTCGGAAAGGAATCGACGCCATGAACCCGTTCGACGACCCCGAGGGCCGTTTCCTGGTGCTCGTCAACCACGAGGAGCAGCACTCGCTGTGGCCCAGCCACCGTGCGGTTCCGGCCGGCTGGCGGATCGTGCACGGCGAGGACAGCCGGCAGGCCTGCCTGGACCACATCGAGCACCACTGGACCGACCTGCGCCCGCTCAGCGCCCGCTGACCGGGGAGAAAGGGCATCCGTGCTTGCGATCCACGACTTCCTGGAAGAACTGCGTCTGGCCGGCGTCCAGTTGTGGCTGCAGGACGGCCGGTTGCGCTACCGGCCGGCCGGCGGCCTCGACGGTGCGCGGCTGGCGGTGCTCCGGGAGCGCCGCGACGAGGTGATCGCCGCGATGCGCGCCGACCCGGCGCCGCGGGCCCGGCCCGGCACCGTCCCGCTGTCCGAGCACCAGCAAGGCATGTGGTTCCTCGAGCAGATGGGTGTGATGGGCCCGGCGTACAGTCAGACGGCGCTGTACCGCGTCGCCGGCGACCTGGACGTGGACGCGCTGCGGTCGGCGGTCGCCGAGATCCTGCGGCGGCACGAGATCCTGCGGACCGCCTTCCCCGCGCGCGACGGGGCCGGCGTCCAGGTGGTGGAGCCGGCCGGAGACCCCCGCTTCACCTTCCACGACCTGTCCGGCCGGCCCGCCGCCGAGCAGGAACACTGGCTGGACGAGCGCAAACGGGCCTACGCCGAGCATCGGTTCGACATCGCCGAGGCGGCAAACTTCCGGACCGAGCTGATCCGGCTCGCCCCGGCCGACCACGTGCTGGTCTTCCACTCGTACCACCTGGTCATCGACGGGCCGTCGCAGGCCATCTTCAATCACGAGCTGCGCACGCTCGTCACGGCGTACCGCACCGGCATCCCGGCCGAGCTGCCCGAACCAGTCATGCAGTACGCCGACTACGCGCTGTGGCAGGCCGCCCGGGACGACGGCGAGGCGAAGCGGCACCTGGACTACTGGACGGAGCGGCTGGCCGGAGCGCCGCACACGCTCGACCTGCCGACCGACCGGCCCCGCCCGGCTGTCGCCGAATTCGCCGGTGGCGTGGTCGAGGTGCCGGTGCCGGCCGAGGTGGCCGGGGCGCTGCGCCGGCTGGCCCGGCAGGAGCAGGCCACGATGTTCACGGTGCTGCTGACCGCCTTCCACACGCTGCTGTACCGGTGGAGCGGGCAGACCGACGTCAGCGTCGGGATGATCGCCGACGGGCGGGCGCACCCGGACGTCGCCGGCACCATCGGCCACTTCGTCAACCCGGTCGTGCTGCGCGGAGACCTCGCCGGGCAACCGACCTTCACCGCCCTGCTCGCCCAGCTCAAGTCGCGGCTGCTGGAGGCTCTGGAGCACCGGCACGTGCCGTTCGACCGGCTGGTGGCCGAGCTCCGGCCACAACGGGACATGTCGGTGCAGCCGCTGTTCCAGGTGCTGTTCACCTATCTGGTGGCGGAGCCGTTCGAACTCCTGGACGGGCTGACCGTCACGGCGATCGAGCCCGCCGATCAGAAGGCGATGTTCGACATCACGCTGCTGGCCTCGGAGAACGAGGCCGGCGACCTGTATGTCGGCATGGCCTACCAGAAGGCGCTGTTCGATCGGGTCAGCATCGAGCGGCTGGCCGGCTACCTGGTCACCCTGCTGAGCGCGGTGGCCGCCGAGCCGGGCGTACCCATCGACGATCTGCCTTTGATGTCGGCCGCGCAGCGGCGCGAGGTGATCGAGGACTGGAACGACACGGCTCACCCCTTCGACGACGAGATCTGCCTGCACCACCTGGTCGAGCGGCAGGCCGCGGCCACCCCGGACGCGGTCGCGGCGGTGTTCGGAGACGGCGAGCTGACCTACCGCGACCTCGACCAGCGGGCCAACGCCCTGGCCCGCCACCTGCGGGAGCTGGGCGTCGGCCCGGACGAGCGGGTCGGCATCGGGCTGCCCCGCTCGCTCGATCTGGTCGTCGCCAACCTGGCCGTGCTCAAGGCCGGTGGCGCCTGCGTGCCGATCGACCCGACCTACCCGGCCGCCCGCCGGGAACTGATCGCCGAGGACGCGGCGCTGCGGCTGCTGATCGACCCGCCGATGCTGGCGAGATTCGGCGCCCCGGTCAGCGCCACCGGCCCGGCCGACCTCGCCTGCCCGGCGAACATCGCCTGGGTGCTGTACACCTCCGGATCCACCGGCCGGCCCAAGGGTGTGGCCATGTCGCACCGGGCGCTGCACAACCAGGTGCAGTGGCAGCAACGGCAGGGGGCCGGGGGCCGAGGGCGGACGCTGCAGTGGGCCGCCCTCAGCTTCGACATCTTCTACCAGGAGATGCTGACCACGCTGTCCGTCGGCGACACGCTCGTGCTGGTCGGCGAGGACGTCCGGCACGACTTCGGCCGGCTGCTCGACGTCATCGACGAGCAGCGGATCGAGCGGATCTTCATGCCGTTCGTGGCCCTGCACGGGCTCACCGAGCTGGCGGTGCGCCTCGACCGGGTTCCGCGGTCGCTGCGCGCGGTGCTCACCGCGGGGGAGCAGCTGCAGGCCACCCCGGCCGTCCGGGCCTTCTTCGCGCGGCTGCCCGGGTGCACCCTGTTCAACCAGTACGGGCCGATCGAGGTGCACCTGGGCACCTCGCACCAGCTCGACCACCACCCCGAGCGGTGGCCGGCCCTGCCCCCGATCGGCCGGCCCTTCGACAACGTGCGGGCGTACGTGCTGGACCCGGGGCTGCGGCCGGTGCCGCCCGGGGTGGCCGGCGAGCTGTTCATCGGCGGCGCGGCGCCGGCCCGCGGCTACCTGGGCCGGCCCGACCTCACCGCGGAGAAGTTCCTGCCCGACCCGTTCCGCACCGGCGAGCGGATGTACCGCACCGGCGACCGGGTCCGCTGGAACCCGGCCGGGCAGCTCGAGTTCATCGGGCGCTTCGACCACCAGGTGAAGGTCCGCGGGTTCCGCGTCGAGGTGGCCGAGATCGAGGCGGCCCTCACCGGCTGCCCCGGGGTGAAGGAGTGCGCCGTCGCCGCCCACCGCTACGGCGTCGGCGACCGGCGTCTCGTGGCCTACGTCGTGCCGGACCCGGGCGGGGCGCCGTCCGCCGCCGAGATGCGTGCCTTCCTGGACACCACCCTGCCCGACTACATGGTGCCGGCCGTCTACCTGACGGTGGCGGAGCTGCCCCGTACGCCCAGCGGCAAGCTGAGCCGTGCGTCGCTGCCCCGGCCGGACGACGACGCCGAATGGGCCGGCGCGGCGCGCTACGAGCCACCGGAAACCCCGCTGGAGCAGCACATCGCCGAGATCTGGGCCGAGGTGCTGTCGGTACCCCGGGTCTCCCGCCGGGACAACTTCTTCGAGCTCGGCGGCCACTCGCTGCTCGCTGTCGGCGTCGTCACCCGGCTGAGCGAGGTCACCGGGCGTACGGTCACCCTGCGTACCCTGTTCGAGGCGCCGGTCCTGGCCGACCTGGCCGCCCGGCTGAGCGATGCCGGGCCGCGATGACCAGCCAGCCGGCCGTCTTCTGCGTGGCCTGCCCGATTCGGCGGTTCCGGGTCGGCGCCTTCGACGTCGAGCACCGGCCCAAGGCGTCGACCCGGTTCGACCCGGCGACCGGGTCCCGCACGATCCCCGAGTCGGGCATCCCGGTCTGCGTGCACCCGGAGCGGATCGGGTTGCCGCCGGGGGCCTACGCGAGCGCGGGGGCGCCGCTGCCGTACCTGCGGAAGCTCTGGCTGCGGATCCGGCTCGCCCTGACCGTCACCACCGGCCCCCGCGGGCGCTACTGATTTGGACCTGGTGCTTTCGCCGGGGTGCCTGCTCACTCTCGCTGCCGCCAGTCGCGCTCGGCGCGGGTAAAGCCCGGCTGCAAGGCCCCCCGGGTGCCTGCTCACCCTTGCTGCCGCCGCTTGCGGCCGTGGCTGGGCGCGGTCGGTGGTAGGAGCAGGCGCGATTGGTAGGCGAGGCGAGCAGCGGTGGGGCAGGACGGTGTCCGGGGCCGAAAAGAGTCTTAGCCGGCCTGGTCGTCCTCGAGCCCCATCGCCAGCTGGATCCAGGCCGCCGCGCACGACCGCGCCAGCGAGCCGAGGTTGAGCCGGGAGTGCGGCGGGATCCGGCCCAGCGAGAGCGGGATCTCGTCCGGCAGCAGCACCCGGGAACCGAGAAAACGCAGCAGCACCCGGCCGGATTCGGTGTAGCGCAGGGACGGATCCCGCTGGATGACCTCCAGCAGCGACCGCAGCTCGTCGGACGGATCGTCCTCGGGCAGCCGCACGGTCATCTCCCGGTTCGCCTCGCGATCGGCCCGCTCCGGCCGGGTCCGGCGGTCCAGCACCGGGTCCTCGCCGGCCCGTATCCGGGCGCGGACACTGCGGGCGGTCTCCACCGAGATGCCGGCGTCCCGGGCGATCCGGCGCAGCGTCGCCTCCGGATGGCTGGCGATCAGCTCGGCAGCGGCCTGCCGCCCGGCCGAGGCGTCGATCGGCCGGACCCGGCCGTCCTGGCCGATCCGCGCCTGGACCGGCGGCACGCCGATCTCGCGGCGCAGCGATCCGACGGTCTTCGCGGCCAGACCGGCGGTCACGGCGATGGTCCGGTCGGAGAGGTCCGGCCGGGCACGGATGATCCGGACCGCGGCCGCGCGCCGGTCGGTGAGCGTCAGCGGCAGCCCGTGCGACACATTGGACCGGACCGCGAGCAGGAACGCCTCGTCGTCGTCACCGTCGAAGAGGACCGCCGCGATCTCGGGCTCGCCGCGCAGCCGGGCCGCGGCGAGCCGGTGCATGCCGTCGATCACCCGCATGGTGGCCCGGTGCACCAGGATCGGGGGCAGGTCCGCCTCGGTCTGCGCCAGCGCTCGCGCGTGCGCCATGTCCACGCCCGCGGACCGGGGCGAATCGGCCTCGCGGATGGCCGAGATCGGCAACCGTACGACTGAGGTCACCACCCCATCCTGAGCACGCCGCCGGACGCGGGGGACTCACCTGTTTAGGGGTCAGCCGATCACCCGGCGGGCGTGCGCAGGAATCCCAGGCGGCGAACCTCCTCGGCGCCGTCGGCGGGCCGGACCGGATCGCCGCCCCGGGCCAGCGCGGCCAGGAAGTCCGGCCGCGGCACCGGCCCGGCGCCGCGCTGCTGGTTCAGCTCGCTGTCCCACTCGACGTCCAGCAGCGTCACGCCGGTGCCGAGCAGCCGGTACTCGAGGTCGAGCAGTGCCACCTTCGAAGCGTTGGCCCGCCGGTGGAAACAGGTCTCGAGCGCGAAGACCGTGCCGGTGCCGACCCCGACGGCACCGCCGATCAACTCGTCGCCGTCCCACACCTCCACGCTGTGCGCCCAGCCCTGCTTGTGCAGCTCCACCATGCACTCGCACAGCTCGCCGGTCAGCCACTCGGGGGTGCGGTCGCGACGGCACTCGTCGAGCACCAGGTCGAAGCACCGGTTGACGGTGGTGGTCCACGGCAGCCGGTTACGCAACAGCTTCATGAGACTGCGTGGTTTGGTCAGTCGTCCGTACGGGATGACCGGGCGAGGGTCGGGCGACCACCAGGTCAGCGCGTACGGGTCGGGGAGCGGGGAATCGAGCACCGCGGTCGTGCCGGCGGCGACCGAGTCCTCGTACAGGAAATGGTTGGCCTCGATCTCGGCCCCGGACGCCGCCGGCATCGGGAAGGCGCCGTGCCGGTAACCGCCGAGAACCGTGGCCGCCTCGATCCGCCCGCCGATCGCGACCGGCAGGTCGGCCGGTGCACCATCCATGCCGAGTCCGTCCCAGACGCATCCCTCGCAATCAGCCACGTCCGGATTGTGGCCTGAAGACCGTGACTGACGGGAGTCCCCGATGACCGTACCCACGACAATGGACACCAACGGCGCGTCGGCGCGCTGGCTGCGCCGGCCACACCCGCGCCCGGAGCCGTCGGCCCGCCTCGTCTGCCTGCCGCACGCCGGCGGCTCGGCCGGCGCCTACAACTCCTGGCCGGCGCGGCTGCCGGCCAGGATCGAACTGGTCGCCGTGCAGTATCCCGGGCGGCAGGACCGGCTGGCCGAGCCCTGCGCGCGGTCCGTGACCGAGATCGCCGACGCGCTCGTCCCGGCGCTCGCCGGGCTCGCCGACCAGCCGCTGTACCTGTTCGGGCACAGCATGGGCGCTCTGGTCGCCTACGAGCTCGCGATCCGCCTGGAGAGCGGTGGCGGGCCGGACCCGGCCGGACTGTTCGTCTCCGGTCAGCTGGCGCCGCACCGGTTCTCGCCACCGCCGGAGGGAGCGCTCGACGATGCAGGCGTCGAGGCGGAGGCGCGGGCGTCCGGCTGGAGCGACCCGATGGTGTTCGACCACCCGGAGCTGCGCGAGCTCGTGCTTCCGGCGTTGCTGGCCGACGTCCGGGCGGCGCTGTCCTACCACCGTCCCGATCCGGTGCGGCTCCGGTGCCCGATCGCCGCGTACGGCGGCACCGGCGACCCCGGCGACGTCACGGCCGAGCTGACCGCCTGGGGTGAGACGACCACCGGCCCGTCCGCCTGGCGGGCGTTCGACGGCGACCACTTCTACCTCCAGGCCCGGGAGGCCGAGCTGATCGCCGACATCCTGTCCCGGATGTCTAACTGAGGAGAGTCATCAGTTGGACACCCGTGACCGAAGGGACTTCAGGCGTGAGCAACGCGGATCTCGCGGAGCGGTACCGCTTCGCGCCGGACATCCTGGCCGAGGTCCGGAGGGCGTCCCGGCCGGACAACTGGCACGGGCCGCTGGAAGCCGTCCGGCACTGGGTCTGGATCGCCCTCTGGTGCGCGGCCACGGTGCTGACGTGGCGGCACGCCCCCTGGTGGGCGGCGGCTCTCGTCTACGTCGCGGCGGCGTTCTTCATCGGCGGCCGGCAGCGAGGCATCGCCGGGATGCTGCACATGGCCACGCACCGGGCGTTCATGGCCGACCGCCGCATCGGCAGCGTGATCGGGGCGGTCCTCGGTGGATACCCGGTGCTGCAGAGCTACACCGGTTACCGGGCCTCGCATCTCGGCGAGCACCACGGCCGCCTGGGCGACCCCGACCGTGACCCGGACTACCAGCAGTACCGGGACAACGGCCTGTGCGGCGACGACCTGAGCCGCAAGGCGTTGCGCCGTTATCTGCGCAGCGTGGTGACGCCGAAGGCGACCGCCTCGTACGTCATGTACCTGCTGCGGCACCGGATCGTCGCGGCCGGCGAGACCGTGGGGGAGCGGGCTCTGCGCGTGGTGCTGCTGGCAGGCGTGCTGGCCTGGGCCGTGCTGGCCGGTTGGTGGCCGTGGCTGCTGCTGTTGTGGTTCGTGCCGTTGGTCACCACCCAGGTCTGGATCGGCGCGGTGGCCGAGCTGATGGAGCATTTCCCGATCATCGAGACGAATCCCAGGATGGACATCTACATGACCTGGAACCGCGTCTACGGCTTCCCGACCCGGTTTCTGCTGGGCGAGATCGACGGCGAGGGCTTCCACCTGGTCCACCATCTCTTTCCCCGGACGCCGATGTGGCAGCTGCGGGAGGTCGACGCGATCCTGCGGCGTGACCCGGTGTACGCGGCGCTGCCCCGGCTGGGCGGCGCGCTGGGCGGTCTGGAGCACATCTACCGCTCGCTGCCGCCGAGCCCCGGCCAGAAACGCGCCGGCACCGTCCTCGAAAGCGCATGACCGGCCCGGTGGTCGTGGTCTACACGGCCGGCGCCGCCACCCCGATCGAGCTGGCCGCCGACGCCGAGGACCACGAGCTGCTGTTCGCCGCGCCCGTCGGCGACCTGCCGGAGGGGCTGGCCGAGCTGCTGGCGGTGGTCGGCCGGCTCGTCGACGTGACCGACGAGGCGGCCGGGGCCGCCGCGCTGGCCGCCCATCGGCCGGCCGGCATCGTGGCGTTCTCCGACCGCGATCTGCCGCTGGCGTCGCGGTTGGCGGCCCGCCTGGGCCTGCGCTACCACTCGGAAAACACGATGTGCGCGGCCACCGAGAAGGACATCCAGCGGGAACTGTTCCGCGCGGCCGGGTTGCGGGTGCCGCGGGTCCGCGTGATCGACCGGCCCGGGCAGGTGGTGGACGCCTTGGCCGCGGTGGGCGCACCGGCCGTGCTCAAACCGGTCCGGGGCGCGTCCAGCCGGCACGTGTACCGCCTGGACGGCCCGCAGGACGCGCTGCGGCACGCCACCGGCGCGTTCGCCACGGGCGAGGCCGAGCGGTACGTGGTGGAGGAGATGCTGGTCGGCTGCCCGTCGGTCGCCGGGCCGGACGTCGGCGACTACGTCTCGGTCGAGATGCTGTTCTTCCACGGCGAGGTCGTCTACCGGATGCTCATCTCGCGGCTGCCGCTGCGGGAACCGTTCCGGGAGACCGGCTTCTTCGTGCCCGGCCTCCTGCCCGCCGACGTCGAGCACGAGGCCTACCGGATCACCGAGGCGGCCTGCCGGGCCCTCGGCGTCGAGGACGGCTGGAACAACGTCGAGCTGAAGCTGACCGCCGACGGTCCGGTGGTGATCGAGGTGAACGCCCGCCTGGGCGGTTACGTCGCGGCCATGCTCTACCGCTCGTACGGCGTGGAAGCCGTCAGGATGGCGTTCGACGTGGCCGTCGGTCGCCGCCCGGCCGTGCCCGCCGGCCCGGCCGCCGCGGTCGCCTTCTGCTACCAGATCCTGCCACCGGTGGGCGACTGGCGGCTCGAGTCCTGGGGGAGGGTGGCCGAGCTCGAGGACCACCCCGGCATCCTCTCGGTCGTGCTCGCCGCCGGCCTCGGCGACCGGATGGACTGGCGGCTGGGCAGCCAGGGCGCGATCGGGGTGGTGGAGGGGCTGGCCGACCGGCCGGAGGCGGTGCTCGCCAGTGTCCGCGCGATCGAGAAGACGATCGCCGACCAGGTGGTCTTCAGCCCATGGTGACCGAGGATCAGGGAGATCTCATGCTGGAAGAAGGACGGCTGCCGGCCATCGCGCACGGGGTGCGGCTGGTGGGCCGGGCGCAGGTCAACAACCCGTCGGGGGCGGGCCTCGAGCGGCACATCGCGGACCTGGCCGCATACGGCGACCACGCGTTCCTGACGGCGTACCGGGAGCCGACGTGCGAGCGGACCGGTGCGTACGTCATCGACATCAGTGATCCGGAGAAGCCCTTCGAGGTCGAGAGCGCGTTCATGGAGACCACGCCGGGCAACTATGTCGGCGAGGGCCCGAGCGTGATCGAGATCGACAACGAGCACTTCCGCGGCCCGTTGTTCATCCACCCCAACGAGATCTACGCCCAGGCCCACGCGCCGGACCCGACCGGCCCGCGTCAGCGCGGGGGCATCAACATCTGGGACATCACCGATCCGGAGCATCCCGAGCTTCTGGCCGCACACGCCGGCGACTACACCGACGCCGGTGGGGCGACGGTCTCCCAGGCCGTGGAGGTGTACTTCACCTGCGCCTGGACAAATACCGCCACCGGCCGCGCGTACGCCGGTCTGGTGGACGTCACGACGGCGAACGACACCTGTGTGCTGGACATCACCGACCCCCGCAACCCCGTTCTGGTCAACGCCTTCGATCTGAAGGCGGCGCCGTTCGGCGTCACCCAGGACATCTCGAAGGGTCTCACCTCGGTGTTCGGGCACGCGCTGACGGTGCGGGCGGTCGGCGACCGGTACGTCATGGCGGTGTCGTACTGGGACGGCGGATACGTACTTCTCGACGTGACCGATCCGGCGCCGGGCCGTGTCTCGCTGATCGCCCGGTCGGAGCACGCCGAGTTCGACGAGGAACGGGCCAAGCACGGGCAGCAGTCCCCGCCCAAGGGTGGCGCCGAGCACAGCGACCTCTCGCCCGACGCCCGGTTCCTGGTCGGCGCCGACGAGGACATCAACCGGTACCGCCTGCTCGGCACCATCACGTCGGGCCCGTACGCCGGCACCGGGTACACCGCGGCCTGGAGCCCGGGTGCGGGACCGGTCGACACCGGGACCGCCATCTCCGGCACGCCGACCTTCGTCGGCTTCGGCTGCCCGGGCACGGTCCAGCCCGGGTCCGGCATCGCGCTGATCGAGCGCAACGTGTCGATCCTGACCGCCGGGTCGGCCCCGGGCTGCTCGTTCCAGGAGAAGCTGGACGCCGTGGCCGAGGCCGGTTACGACGCCGCCATCATCTTCAACCACCTGGGCCCGGACGCCCTCCAGCAGTTCCCGACGTCGGCCCTGGGCAAGATCCCGCTGATGTTCGTCAACCGCCTGACCGGCCTGAAACTGCTCGGGGTGCCCGGCGTGACCGAGGAGACGGCAGGCGCCACCGAGACACCGGCCGCGCCCACGCTCTCCTCGACCGAGATCCGGGCGGTGTTCGACGGCTGGGGTTACCTCCGGCTGTTCCGGACCGAGATCCCGCCCGGCGGCGGCGCCGGCTCGATGACGCAGATCGGCACCTACGCCATCCCCGAGTCGCAGGACCCGAGGTTCGCCGCCGGGTTCGGCGACCTCACGGCCTCCCACGTGGCGATCGACCCGGACCGCAGGTTGGTCTACGCCACCTTCTACGCGGGCGGTCTGCGGGTGCTCGAGTACGGCGACGACGGCCTGCGGGAGGTCGGCGCCTTCCGGGAGCCCGGCAACGACTTCCTGGGCGTGGTGCGCCACCGGATCGGCGACAAGCACTACCTGCTGGTCACCGACCGGAACTACGGCCTCTACATCCTCGAGGTCCTCTGAGCGGACGACGATGGCGCGCCCCTTAGGGGACGCGCCATCGTTCACGACCAGTAGCTCTGCCGGCCCGGTGACCAGTGCCGGCGCATCGGATCCCGGATGACCCGGGCGACCAGGCCGGCTGGGACCACGAGCAGGACGTAGGCGATGGTGAGCAGGGCTCTGCGCATCAAGGGATCCTTCGTGGAGTCAGTCGAGGGGGACTTCCGTACGCCAGTCCAGCTCCTCCCTCCACTCGGGCTGATCCGCCTTCTCCAGCAGGAATCCGCCGAGCGCGAGCACGTCGATGTTCGTCCGCATGAAGCACGTGTACGCCTCGTGCGGCGTGTTCACGATGGGTTCGCCGCGCACGTTGAACGACGTGTTCACCACGACGCTGCTGCCGGTCTCCTGTTTCAGCGCGACCAGCAGCCGGTGGTACGCGGGATTGTCCCGCTCCCGGACCGTCTGCACGCGCGCGGAGCAGTCCACGTGGGTGACCGCCGGAATCGTCGACCGGGGGACCTTGAGCAGGTCGAGACCGGTCAGGCCGGAGTCCGCCTCGACCGCGAGCCGGGCCGCCTCGGCGACCGGCGCGACCACGAGCATGTACGGGCTGTCCTGCGGAAGGTCGAAGAAGTCCTTCGCGTCGTCGGCCAGCACCGACGGGGCGAACGGCCGGAACGACTCCCGGAACTTGATCTTCAGGTTCATCACCGACTGGGTCCGCGGATCGCGCGGGTCGCCGAGGATCGACCGGGCGCCGAGCGCACGTGGGCCGAACTCCATCCGGCCCTGGAACCAGCCCACCACCTTGCCCGCCGCGATCGCCCGGGCGACCTCGGCCGGCAGCTCGGCCGGACCGAGCCGCCGGTGCGGGATCCCGCCCGCGGCCAGGTAATCGGCGATCTGGTCGTCGCTGTACGCGGGCCCCAGCAACGATCCGGACATGGCGTCGAGCCCGGTGCCGAGATGCGTGCGGCCGGCGCCCCGGTCGGCCGCCAGCGCGAGCGCCGCGCCCAGCGCGCCGCCGGCGTCGCCCGCCGCGGGCTGGACCCAGATCTCGTCGAAGAGCGACCCGGCGGCGATCTTCCCGTTGGCGACGCAGTTCAGGGCGACGCCTCCGGCCATGCAGAGACGGGACTCGCCGGTCCGTTCGCGAGCCGTCCGCGCGAGCTTGACCACGACCTCCTCGGTGACCAGCTGCACCGAGGCCGCCAGGTCGAACTCGCGCCGGGTGAGCTCGCCCTCGGGCTCCCGGCGCGCGCCGCCGAACAGCTTCTCGAAGCCGCGGCCGGTCATCACCTGCCCGCGCAGGAACTCGAAGTAGCGCATGTTCAGGCGGAAGGAGCCGTCGGGCTTGACGTCGATGAGCTTCTCGCGGATCAAGCCGGCGTACCGGGGCTCGCCGTAGGGCGCGAGGCCCATCAGCTTGTACTCCCCGGAGTCCACCTTGAACCCGCAGAAGTAGGTGAAGGCGGAGTAGAGCATGCCCAGCGAGTGCGGGAACCGGATCTCGGCCACCGGTTCCAGCCGGGAACCCCGGCCGTGCCAGAGCGAGGTGGTCGCCCATTCGCCGACGCCGTCGATGCAGAGGACGGCGGCCGACTCGTACGGCCCGGCGAGGAACGCCGACGCCGCGTGCGACTCATGATGCCGCCGGGCGCTGATCTCCGGCACCGGGCCCAGGCCGAGACCCTCGAGCTCGTGGCGGACGACGTCGAGGACCCGCCGCTTCGATTTCCACCAGCCGGGCAGAGTGTCCTGGAACGAGGCCAGCCCGAACGGGACGGCGCCCAGATAGGTGGCGAGGACCCGGCGGAACTTCAGCGCGGGGTCCTCGTAGTAGGCGATCGCCGATACGTCCGCGAGCGTGGCGCCGGCCTCCCCGAGCGCGTACGCGACGGCCTGGGCCGGGAAGGCCGGATCGTGGCGGCGGCGGGTGAAGCGTTCCTCCTGCGCGGCCGCGACGATCCGGCCGTCGGAGACGAGCGCCGCCGCGCTGTCGTGGTAGTAGGCGGAGATTCCGAGGACCAGGTCAGGCATGCGATGACCTCACTTCATGCTCGGCGAGCCGCGGTGCGAGCCCAGAATCCGGACGGCGGGTTGAGCGACCGGTACCCGGTCCGGATCCGTTCCCAGACCTCCGCCCGAGCCGCGGGCGCCTGCTGCGTCAGGTATCCGTCGATGGCGTCGGCCGCCCAGGCGGAGTGCCCGGTCGCGACGTTGTCGATCGTGTTGTGGATGTCGACGAACAGGGTGCTGAAGCCGTACTCCCGGAGGGACTGCCTGGCCCGGCGGTAGCTCCCGCCGACACCGGACAGCTCCATCGCCAGGTTCAGGCCGAGGATCTCCGCCTCGAAGGTGCGCGGGAACCGGCCGACCGCCAGCCAGTAGACGGGCAGTTCGAACGACTGGTCCCACAGGTCGGGCCAGGCAGCGAACTCCGGTGACCGGGTCGGCGGCAGGTCGATGCCCATGTCCTTCAGGGCGTCGCGGAAGATCAGCGGGTGGTTCAGGTTCAGCTCGCCGTTCCCGAGCTCGTCCCAGTAGGTCTCGAACAGGAAGTGGCCGCGCTCGGTGGAGGCGAGCTGGTAGTCGGTGTAACCGGACAGCCAGGCGCCGTCGATCAGGGTGGTCGGCGCCAGTTGCAGCGTCGAGTCGATCACGTCGGCGCGTCTGGGCAGGGCCACGCCCTGGTCGTGCTGGAAGTCGTCGTTGTGCAGGTCGTGCTGGTCGAGCAGCCAGGGCCGCAGCCCGCCGGCCGGTGGCTCGGCAGGCAGGGCGGGATCCGACGAGTTCATGCCGAAGCGGGAGCGGGCGAGCCACTCCTCGACGTAGCGAAGCGCGTATCGCCGGGTGGCCGGGGTCATGGCGCGCCGCATCAGGTACGTGTACGCCTGCCGCAGATCCGCCGGGGCGCGGCCGGTGTCCGTCTCCGGGACCGTCCGCAGCCTGATCCGCCGAGGCTGGTGGGCCGGCGGCTTCAATGCCGCCCGCTCTCCGGGATCGGCCGGCAGCGCGTCGATCCACCGGTTGATGGTGTCCACGTCCTCGTCCGGGAACACCCGGAACATCGGTCCCCGCTCCGACAGCAGCCGGCCGGTCAGACTGCTCGCCCCGGACCGGCCGGGCCGGATGATGCGGCTGCCGGCCAGCACGGCCAGGAACGGGACCGGGTCGGTGCACGCCTCGGTCAGCCACTCCTTCAACGGCCGGCCCTCCACCACGTACCGGCCGTGGTAGGACGACGCCTCCCGGGCCCGGGACCGCACCAGCTCGGCCATCTCGAAGGCCGGGTCGCGCGCGGCGTCGAGCTCCTGGTAGGTCTCGTCGCACCAGTCCCGCAGCGCGTCGAAGGCCCAGGCGAATCCTCGGTCGATCGCGGTCGCGCCGGGCGGGCCGGCTCCTTCGGCGAACGCGGCCGCCACGGCCCGGGCGTCCTCGACCGCGGGCGCCCGGTCCGAGGTGCGCGCGAGGCCCGGATCAAGCGCCGTCCAGTCGGCCACGTGCGGCAGCCGGCTCCGGACGCCGTCGAGCGGCGGGAGCACGCCGGCCTCGCGCAGGCACAGATCGAGACCGATGATCTCGCCCTGGTAGACCTCCGGGTGCCGGCTCATCGTCAGCGCGATCGCCGGGAGGTAGAACGACTGGTCGGCGATCCGGCGGTCCTGCGCCAGGTGACTCGCCGGGTGGGCGTGCACCGCCACGCGGAGGTGCTGCATCAGGGAGAGGTACGCGCTGCCCCGCGACGCCCGTGGATGTCCGGCGCCGACGTCGGCGGCGAACAGCATGAGCAACCCCATGGAGATCGCTTCCTCGAAGTTCCCCGGCTCACTCATCCACTGCAGCCAGGCCCCCGACAGCGACGCGAGGGGCGCACAGGCCAGGGCCGCCCGGCGCATGAGCACGCCGGCGCAGCCCTCGCTCTCGGCGGTGTCGAACAGCGCGGCGAAGCGGGTCCGCTCGGCGGCCGCCCACTCCCGGACCGCCGGGCCGAGGGCGGCCACCGCGGAGAGGGGGACGCGGTCGAGCTCCGCCACGATCGCGGGCCGGAGAGCGTCGGGATGAGGCGAGCTCTCCGGGTCGCAGGCACGCGCGAACACCGTCTGGATCGGCAACGCCGCCGGATCGTCAGAACATCGGGTAGATGGAATCATCGCGCTTCCTCCTCTGCTTGCGTCGAAAAAACCGGGCCATCACTCGCCGCAGAAATGCCACGGTGACCTCACCTCCCCTCTCAACTCAGCTCGAGGCTCTCGGCCAGCAGCCCCGCGGTGATGTCGTAGCCGTTGTCGTTGAGATGCCCGCGATCGACGAAGAGCCAGTCCGACGGACCGGTCGCCGCGGCGAGCCGCGACACCATGTCGACGAACGGCACGCCCTTGCGCTCGCAGGCCGCGGCCAGGGCCGACGCGTAGGCGGCGCCGGTCGCGATGCTGCCTACCTCGCCGTACCGGTCCTCCCAGGTGCCGTACTCGGAGAATTCGTCGAACTCGTCGAACAGCAGCTTCTCCTGGGGCGACGGCTTCTCCCGGAGCCAGGTCGCGAGGGGCTGCAGCACGAAGCTGACCCGGGCGCCGGTCGCGGCGGCCAGCACGAGCCAGCTGTCGAGGTGCCGCACCGTGAGGTCGACGGCGGACTCGATCACCGTCGACATGGGCGCGCGGACCTCCATGCCGGCCGATCGTGCCGCGGTCGCCGGCTGCTTCGGACCGGTCCGCCAGCGTGGGCCCTTGACCGGCTTCGCGTACCGCTTCCGCAGCTCCTGCATCTTCTCGAAGTACTCGTTGCAGAAGTAGAACGCGCCCTGCCCGTGCAGCTCCAGATCGGTGATCTGCGCCATGATCAGGTTGTTGAAGCCGCTGAAGATGACGATCTCGTCGATCGGCGGCAGCAGGTGCCGGTACAGCGTGTACAACACCAGCTCCTGTGTGGAGTTGAAGTACGGCGCGCCGAAGTTCAGCCAGGGCCGCGACGGCGCGTGCTTCATCCAGAGCCGGGAGGCGAGCGTGGTGCCGTCGCCGGTGGCGCCGAAGCCCAGCGTCCCCGAGCCGCCGACCAGCAGGCGGATCGGCCCGTCGAGCCGCTCCGAGCCCACCGACGCCTGCGTGCCCGGGCCGTGCGACATGCGGAATCCGTACTGGTCGGTGTTGATGGTGGCGGATCGGAAATTCGGCCGATTGAAATACATCAGATAGGGGAGATAGACCATTTCCCCGCGGTCCAGGAATTCAAGATATTCCGCCGTCTGGGGAGTCAACAGGTCGCTCTGCCGTACCAAGACGGGGCCTCCTTCGATCGAACCATCGAAGAGAAACGTATCCCCGGGTGATTGGTGCACGGTGTCCCTGAAATACGGGTCCGTCGACTCAATATGGACGGCCGTGTTAGTCTCGCAGACGCTTTTGATCCACTATGACCTCCTGGAGGCACGGTGACCGAGAAGGTGGCCGGGGGCGCGTCACTGCGACCTCTGCGCGAGGAAGACCTCCCGACGCTGTTCGAGATCCAGCTCGACGACACCGCCCAGCGGCTGGCGGCTTTCACCGACAAGACCGCCCACGATCGCGACGCCTACCTGGCCAAGTTCCGGAAGATCCTGGCCAACGACGAGATCACCAACCGGGTGATCGAGGTCGACGGCACGATCGTCGGCAGCGTCGCCGCCTTCCCGATCCAGGGCGACATGGAGGTCACGTACTGGATCCACCGGGACTGGTGGGGGCGGGGCGTGGCCTCCGCGGCCCTCGCCGGGCTGCTCGACGAGGTGACGGTACGGCCGGTGTTCGGCCGGGTCGCCGAGGACAACGCCGGCTCGGTCCGGGTGCTGGAACGCAACGGTTTCGTGCGCGTCGGCACCGATGAGGGGTTCTCCGAGGCACGTCAGGAGACCGTCACGGAGCTGGTTTTCAAACTGAATTGAATGGACCGCGTGGAAATCCCGCACCCGAGTCATCGGGTGCGGGTTTTTTTATTGCCATTTCAACCATGCGATCACCGATGTCGCCGGTTCAGGTGACTGCGCCGTCTGCCGGGCCGCTGCCTATGTTCGATCGGACAGCAGCCGAACCGCAGGAAGGTGATGGTGAACGTGGTCGACCGAAAGCCTCGGCGTTTCTGGCGCAACAGTCCGGCCGATGCGATCCTGCTCGGGATCTGCGTCGTGCAGTTCGCCGGCACGATCGCGCTGGCCGCGCTGACCCCGGCTGGGCTGTTGCCGCGGCTCGCCTCGGCGATCCTGGTCGCCGTCATGATGACGTACTCGTTGATCGTGGTCACGCACCTGTTCGTACACCAGCCGTGGTTTGCCGACGACCGGCTGAACTCGGTCATGTCGATGGTGAGCTCGGCCAATATCGCGCAGTCGGTGCAGGCGTACCACCTGAGCCACGTCCGTAACCACCACCGTTACAACAACGACCGCAAGCGCGACGGGACGACCGCCGATCTCAGCTCGACCTTCCGGTACAGCCAGGACGACGAGCACGCCCCCCTCCTGCGCTATCTGGCCTTCAGTCTCGTCGCGTCGATCCAGGATTACGCGATCACGGTGGCCTCGCTGGTCCGCCTGGGCGGAGTCGGTCCCGGGGAGGCCACGCTGCGGGACCTGGCCGCGCGGCATCCGGCCCGGCGGGCGGCCGAGCTCGGCCAGATCCGCTGGGACCGGCTCGCGCAGCTGGCCTTCACCGCGCTGCTCGCGGTCCTGTCCTGGCAATGGGTGCTGATGTGCTATCTGCCCGCGGTCGCGGTAGCGCTGACGCTGGTGAACGTCCAGAACTACTACCGGCACTTCGGCGCCGAGCCGGACAGCCGGTACGCGAACTCGGTGAGTCACTACGGCCGGCTGTACAACCGGCTGACCTTCAACGACGGATACCACCAGGAGCACCATCTGCGCCCCACGACGCACTGGAGCCGGCTTCCCGAGGTGGCGGAGCGGTACCAGGAGCAGCTCGACGAGGCCGGTCGCGTCGTGTCCCCGGTGCCGGCCGTGGTCGGGTTCCTGGACATCGGCCGCTCGGCCGAGCACTCACCGGCGACCCTGCCCGCCCGATGAGCCCGGCCGGCGGGCGGGGCACCGCGGACGACCCGTACGACGTGATCGGGCTGGGCTTCGGACCGTCCAACATCGCGCTCGCGATCGCCGCCCAGGAGATCGCACCGGATCGCAGCTGCCTGTTCCTGGAGCGGTCCCCGGACACGCGCTGGCACGAGGGCATGCTCATCGACGGCGCCCGGATGCAGATCTCCTTCCTCAAGGATCTGGTGTCGCTGCGCAACCTGGCCAGCCCGTTCACGTTCCTGCAGTACGAGAAGGCCAAGGGGCGGCTGGAGAAGTTCGTCAACCTGGCCGAGTTCCGGCCGACCCGGCTGGAATTCCAGGACTACCTGCGGTGGGTCGCCGCCCAGTTCTCCGGCGTGGTCCGCTATCGCACCGCGGTCCGCGAGGTGACCCCGGTCCGTGACGACGACGGCGCCCTGTCGCTGTTCCGGGTCACCGCGGCCGACACCGCGAGCGGCGAGATCGTCGAGTACCACGCCCGGAACCTGGTGCACGCGCTCGGCGGCGTGCCCCGCGTGCCGGAGACCGTGACGACCGGCCCGACCGTGGTGCACTCCAGCGCGTTCCTGTCCACGATCCCGAAGACCTTCACCGACCACGAGCGCGACTGGGAGTTCGTGGTGGCCGGCGACGGGCAGAGTGCCGGCGAGATCGCCTACTACCTGCTGGACCGGTACCGCAACGCCGGTGTCCACCTCGTCCTGCCCGGGTACTCGCTGCGTGCCACCGACAACAACCCGTTCGCCAACGAGCAGTTCTTCGAGGCCAACGCCGACGACTTCCAGGCCCGCGACGAGGCCAACCGGCGCGACTACGCGGGCAGCCTGCGGACGACCAACTACGGCGTGGTCGAGGAGGGCTTCCTCGACGAGTTGTACCGGCTGGTCTACGCCGACGAGGTCCGCGGCCGGACCCGGTTCGTGGTGCACGACGGCTCCCGGCTGACCCGGGCCGAGGACGACGGCGCGGGCGTCCGGATCGGGGTCGACAGCCGCTTCGGGCGTGGTTCGTCCGAGCTGCGCGCCGACGGCCTCGTACTGGCCACCGGTTACCGCCGGGAACTCGACCCGGCGATGTACGGCGACGTCCTGCCCTACCTGCGGACCGACGCCGCCGGGCGGCCGGTGGTCTCCCGGGAGCATCGGGTGTGCACCACCGGGGAGCTGGCCTGCGGCCTGTACGTGCAGGGCTTCGCCGAGGCGACCCACGGGCTCGGCGACACCCTGCTGTCGCTGCTGCCGTTCCGGTCCAAGCAGATCATCACGGCCATCGCCAAGGACGGCGGGTCGCTGGCCCGCACGTTCTCGCCGGCCCAGGACGACACCGCGACGTTGCTGGAGCTGATCGAACGGTGCGGCTCCGGGACGCTGGTCAGCGCCGGCCCGGGCGAGTTCCCGTCGGCCACCCGGCTGCCGCTGGTGCTGGATCGAGGCCGAGGCCGCCACGGCGTCCTGTTCGGACAGCTGGACCGGGCCGATCCGCGGCTGGCCGCGCTGACCGGCGGCAAGGTGCTGGCGGTGTTCCGGCCGGACGTCACCCGAGCCGGGACACCCGCGTCGATCGACGTCCGCGGCGGCCTGCGACTGGTCACCGACCAGGACCGGTGCCCCGGCGGCGCGGTCGGGCTGGAGATCGAGATCGAGGCGCTGTCCGCGGACCGGACCGAGAGCGAGAGGCAGTCATGAGCGACACCGACGAGACGTACGTGATCGTGCGCAACGACGAGGAGCAGTACTCCATCTGGCGCTCGGGCCGGCCGGTGCCCGCCGGATGGGAGACGGCCGGCGAGCCGGCGCCCCGGGCGGACTGCCTGGCGCGGATCGCCGAGCTGTGGACGGACATGCGCCCGGCCAGCCTGCGGGCTGCCATGGGCGATCGATGAGCGGAGCAGACACCGTGGCTGCTGAGCCGGAGGACACGATCGGGTCGCCGGTGCGTTCGTACAACGAGTGGGATCCGCTGGAGGAGGTCATCGTCGGCGCGGTCGACGGCGCGCATTTCCCGCCGTACGACGCCGTGACCGCGGCGCCGCTCTCGCCGGCCCAGCGCGCGGTGTTCAAGGAGCGGGCGGGCCGTCCGTTCCCGGCCGACGAGGTCGCCGCCGCCCGCGACGAACTGGACCAGCTGGTCGACATCCTGAAGAACCAGGGCGCCCGGGTACGCCGGCCGGAGCCGCGTGACCACGGCCGGTCGTACGGCGCGCCGGGCTGGTCCAGCACCGGGCTCTACGACGCCATGCCGCGTGACCTGCTGCTGGTGGTCGGCGACCGGATCATCGAGGCGCCGATGGCGTGGCGGTCCCGGTACTTCGCCAGCTCGGCGTACCGGTCGCTGCTCAAGGAGTACTTCCACGGCGGCGCGCGGTGGAGCGCCGGCCCGCGCCCGGAGCTCGCCGACGACCTGTACGTCGAGGGCTGGACCGATCAGCCGGACGGGGAGCCGTTCCGCTCGGTCATCACCGAGTTCGAGCCGACCTTCGACGCCGCCGACTTCATGCGGTGCGGCCGGGACATCTTCGTCCAGCGCAGCCACGTCACCAACATGATGGGCATCGAGTGGGTACGCCGGGAGATCGGCGACGAGTACCAGGTGCACGTGGTCGAGCTGGCCGACGACCACCCGATGCACATCGACGCCAGCCTGATGCCACTCGCACCGGGCAAGCTGCTCATCCACCCCGACCGGGTGGTCGAGGTGCCGGCCCAGTTCAAGAACTGGGAGGTGCGCCGCGCGCCGGAGCCGGTCATCCCGGACGGTCACCCGCTGTACATGACCAGCAAGTGGATCAACATGAACATCCTGATGGTGGACGAGACGCACATGGTCGTCGAGGCCCAGGACATCCCGATGCGGCGGCTGGCCGAGAGCTGGGGCATCACGCCGATCCCGTGCCCGTTCCGGAACTTCAACAGCTTCGGCGGCTCCTTCCATTGCGCCACCACCGATGTCCGGCGGCGCGGCGAGCTCCGGTCGTACATCTAAACCTGATGATTGAAGGAACGATGGCGCAGCAGGAATCACCAGCGCGGCCAGGCCTGATCCGCCGCACGCGGGCATTGCTGCTGGCCGCCTTTCGCGCCCATCCGGGCCCGATGATCGCGGCGCTGGCCGGCTCGGTGCTGTACGGAGCGGGCATGGTCGCCTGGTCCGTCGCACTCGGCGAACTGGTCAACACCGTGGTCATACCGCGGTTCGGCGACGGCCACGTCATCACCGGCGCCGCGCTGGCCATGGTGCTGGCCGTGCTCGCGATCGGTGTGGTCCAGGGCGGCGCCGGGCTGGTCCAGCGCTGGGCCTCCACCGCGGTCCGGGCCCGGTTCGACGCCGGCCTGCGAGAGGCTGTGGTCGAGCGGTACGACGCGCTGCCGATGGCGTACCACCAGGCGCACCCGACCGGGGAGAAGCTGGCCCGCGTCACCACCGACCCGGAGGCGGCCGCGATGCTGCCGGCCCGGATGCCGTACGTCTTCGGCATGCTCCTGCTCTTCGTGGTGACCGCGGGCTGGTCGCTGGTCGTGGACCCGGTCCTGGCACTCATCGGGGGCGCCATGATTCCCGCGCTGCTGCTGGTCAACTCGTTCTACCAGAAGCAGGTGCAGGCGCCCGCCGAGCAGGTCCAGGAGCGGCTGGGCCGGGTGACCGCGGTCGCCCACGAGAGCTTCGACGGCGCGTTCCTGGTCAAGACGCTCGGCCTCGAGCACGCCGAGCGGGACCGGTTCGCCGCCGAGTCGGGCCGCCTGCGCGACGCCAAGATCACGCTGGCCGTCCGGGAGACGATGCTGGACTCGCTGGTCGACCTGATCCCGATGGCCACCTCGCTGATCATCGTGGTCGCCGGCGCGTTGCGGGTGAACAGCGGCGCGATCACGGTCGGCACCCTGGTCAGCTTCGTCAACCTGTTCGCCCTGCTGGTGGTGCCGCTGCGCACGATCGGCAACATCCTCGGGCACGTGCCGCGCACGCTGGCCGGATACGCCCGGGTCGAGACCGTCCTCGCCGAGAGCCCGCCGCCGCCCGTGACCGACCCGCAGCCGCTGCCGGACGGCCCCCTCGACCTGAGCGTCCGCGATCTGACCTTCGCCTATCCGGACGGCCGGCCGGTGCTGTCCGAGGTGAGCTTCGACGTACCGGCCGGCGCCACCGTCGCCATCACCGGGAGCACCGGCTCGGGCAAGACCACGCTGTTCCTGGCCCTGGCCGGGTTGCTGCCGCCGTCGGGGGGCTCGGTGCGGCTGGGCGGGGCCGACCTGTACCGGATCGCCGCGGCCGATCGGGCGGCGGCGTGCGCCGCTGTCTTCCAGGAGCCGTTCATCTTCGCCGGCACGATGGCTGAGAACGTCCTGCTCGACTCACCCGGATCCGAGCGGCTCACCGACGCGCTCCGGCTCGCCGCCGCCACCGCCCTGGTCGACGGCCGGCCCGAGGGGCTGGACACCCGGGTCGGCGAACGGGGGGTGAAGCTCTCCGGCGGCGAACGACAACGCCTCGCGCTGGCCCGGGCGCTGGTCCGCCGGCCCCGGTTGCTCCTGCTGGACGACGCGACCTCCGCCGTCGACGCCACCACCCGGCAGGAGATCATGGCCGGGCTCGCGGCCGAGCTGCCGTCCACCACCACGATCGTCGTGACCAGCAGCCCCGCCACATTGGCCCTGGCCGACACGGTCGTCTACCTGGACCGCGGCCGGGTGGCCGGCGTGGGCCCCCACGCCGACCTGCTGCGGATCGACGCGTACGACCGGCTGACCCGGGCCTACGAGCGGGAGCGGGTGGTCGCGTGAGCACGGTCCCGGCCGACGCCGAGAGCATCACCGGTTCGACGTTCGCGGTGGTGCGCCGCGGGCTCGCCGCCATCCCGGAGATCCGCGACGGCCTGCCCGTCACCATCTTCTTCGCGCTGCTCAGCGGGTTCGGCCGGCTGGCCGTGCCGATCCTCGTCCAGCAGCTCATCGACCGCGGTCTCAGCACCGGCCACATCGACACCGGTCAGATGACCCGGCTCGGCGTGGTGGCGGCGGTGGCCGTCCTGGGCACCGCCCTGGCCACCTGGGCCAGCCACCTGCGGCTCGCCGTGGCCAGCGAGCACGCGCTGTTCGGCCTGCGCGTCCGCGCGTTCAGCCACGTGCACCGGCTCAGCGTGGCGTACCACTCGGCAGAGGCACGCGGGAAGCTGGTGTCCCGGGTGACGTCCGACGTCGAGACCCTCAGCCAGTTCCTGCAGTGGGGCGGCATCGCCTGGGTCGTGAACGGCGCCATCATGGTGGCCTCGCTCGCCGCCATGGCCTACTACGACCTCTGGCTGACCCTGGTCACGGTCGCCCTGACCGTGCCGTTGCTGCTGCTGATCAGGTCGCTGGCCGGCCGCCTCGGCGCCGCACACTCCGCGGTCCGGGGCCGGGTGGCCGACCTGCTGACGGTGATCTCGGAGACGATCCAGGGCGCGGCCGTGATCCGCGCCTACCGCATCACCGGGCCGAGCCTGCGGCGCACCACGGCGAGCATTCACCGGTGGCGGGACGCGAACACCCGGGCCGGATACCTCGGCGGCACGCTGTTCTCCCTGGCCGACCTGTTCGCCGTGATCATCGTGGTCGGCGTCGTCGCGGTCGGCCTGGCGATCGGCCCGTCGACCGGCCACAGCGCCGGCGAACTGGTCGCGTTCATCCTGCTGGTGACCCTGTTCCTGGCCCCGATCGCCGAGTTCACCCAGATCATCGACTTCACCCAGAACGCCGTCGCGGGCTGGCGGCGGGTCCTGGCGTTGCTGGACATCGCCGAGGACGTCGCCGAACCGGTCGAGGGCCGGCAGCTTCCGGCCGACCCGCCCGAGGTGGTCCTGGAGAACGTCTCCTTCGGCTACCCGGACTCCGGCCCGACCCTGATCGACGTGTCGTTCGACGTGCCCGCCGGCCGCCAGGTGGCGCTGGTCGGCGCCACCGGATCGGGCAAGACGACGCTGACCAAGCTGATCGCCCGGCTCGCCGACCCCGACCGCGGCCGCATCCTGATCGGCGGTGTGGACGTGCGCGAGATCGCGACCGGCTCGCTCCGCTCACGCCTGGTCGTCGTACCTCAGGAACCGTTCCTCTTCGACACCACGATCGAGCAGAACGTCCGCTGCGGACGGCCGTCCACCACCCGCGACGAGATCGAGCGGGCGTTCACCGACCTGGGCGCGGGCGCGTTCCTGGCCGGTCTGGAGCACGGCCTGGACACGCCGGTCGGGCAGCGCGGCGAGAGCCTGTCGGCCGGGGAGCGGCAACTGGTCGCCCTGGTCCGTGCGCACCTGGCCGACCCGGCCTGCCTGCTCCTCGACGAGGCGACCTCGGCCGTGGACCCCGAGATCGAGCTGACGCTCATCGAGGCGCTGCGCCGGCTGACCGCGGGCCGCACGTCGGTGACCGTGGCGCATCGGCTGGCCGTGGCCGAGCGGGCCGACGAGGTGATCGTGCTCGACGGCGGCCGGCTGGTGGAACGCGGCGGGCACGACGAGCTGGTCTCCGCGGGCGGCGTCTACGCCGGCCTGTACGACAGCTGGCAGCGGGCCACGGTCGACTGAACCGGCTTCTCGATTCACTGACACGGATGTGGAGGACCGATGTCCGATCTTTGCGTACATCACTTGATCGAGGCTCAGGCCGCGCGGACCCCGGACACGGCGGCGGTCATATCCGGTGCCGGTGTGCTGAGTTTCCGGGAGCTCGACGATCGCGCCGGCGAACTGGCCGCCCGGCTCGCCGAGCGTGGGGTGCGGCCGGAGGTCCGGGTCGGTGTCGCGGTCGAGCAGTCGTCCCCGCGCTGGCTGGTGACGCTGCTGGCGGTGTGGAAGGCCGGCGGCGTCTACGTCCCGCTCGACGCCTCGCTGCCGGCCACGCTGGTGGAGGGGATGCTGGCCGACGCCGAGGTGGAGCTCGTGGTCCGCGAGGATCTGGACGCTCTTACCGGCCGGTCCGGGCACAGCGCGCCGGCGATGTGGCCCGGCAATCTCGCGTACTGCACCTTCACCTCCGGCTCGACCGGGCGGCCGAAGCCGGTCGGTGTCTCGCACGCGAGCCTGGCCGGCCACGCCACCGCGATCCGGGACGAGCTGGACCTCGGCCCGGCCGACCGGTTCCTGCAGTTCACCTCGATGCACATCGACGCCTCGCTGGAGGAGGTGCTGCCGGCGTGGCTGGCCGGAGCGGCGGTCGTGCTGCCGGACGCGCCCCGGCCGACCAGCGTCGAGCTGACCGGGCTGATCTCGGCGCACGGGGCCACCGTGGTGAGTCTCCCGAGCGCGTACTGGCACCAGTGGACGGACGATCTCGTGGCCGGGATCGTGGCGCTGCCCGAGGTCGTGCGCACCGTGTTCGTCGGCGGCGACAAGGTACGGATGGACCGGTTCGCCGCCTGGGCGAAGGTGGTCGGCTCGCGGCCGGTGGACTTCGTCGCCGACTACGGGCCGACCGAGGCCACGATCAGCTGCACCACCCACCGTCCGGACCCGGCGAACCTGTCCGGCGACGGGCTCGTGCCGATCGGGCGGCCACTGCCGGGAGTGACCGTGCACCTGCTCGACGACGAGCTGGCGCCGGTGGCCGACGGCGAACCGGGCGACCTGTGGATCGCCGGTCCCGGGCTGGCCCGCGGCTACCTCGGCGTGCCGGACATGACCGCCGACCGGTTCCGGCCGGACCCGTTCGGGCCGGCCGGCACCCGGATGTACGACACCGGTGACCGGGCGAGCCGGCTCCCGGACGGGACCCTGCAGT
Source organism: Actinoplanes sp. NBRC 103695 (assembly GCF_030269485.1). Taxonomy (GTDB): domain Bacteria; phylum Actinomycetota; class Actinomycetes; order Mycobacteriales; family Micromonosporaceae; genus Actinoplanes. Next base: position 89,352 of record NZ_BSTL01000029.1, read on the forward strand.
TCCTCGGCCGCTCCGACCGCCAGGTCAAGATCCGCGGTTTCCGGATCGAACCCGGCCAGGTGGAGAACGCGGTCCGCGCGTGCGCCGGGGTGCGCGACGCCATCGTGGTCGCGGCCGACGACCCGGTCTCCGGCGCGCGGCTGATCGCGTACGTCGAGGGCGACGAGACGCCGGGGCTGCGCGCCGAACTGGCCGGCCGGTTGCCCGGCCACATGCTCCCGCACACCATCGTGTGGCTCGACCGGATCCCGCGGTCCCCGCTGAGCGGCAAGGCGCTGCCGTCCGAGCTGCCGCCACCGCCCGCGCCGTCCCCCGGACCGGCCGGTGAGGGCGTCGCCGGCCTCGTCGCCGAGGTGCTGGGCCGGCCGGTCGGCGCCGAGGAGGACTTCTTCGCCGCGGGCGGCGACTCCCTGCGCGGGCTGCAACTGCTCAGCCGCATCGCCCGGGCCACCGGCGCGGCGCTGACCTTCAACGACCTGCGGTCGGCGCCGACCGCGACCGGCCTGGCCGCGCTGATCGAGGGCGCGGACCGGCGGGACCCCGGCGACGGGATCGTCGCGGCCGCCGGTGGGCACGACGAGCTGCGTCCGGCCTCCCGCGGCCAGGCCGCGCTCTGGTACCTGGACGGGCTGCAGCAGGGCGCCGCGACCTACGCCGTGCCGCTCGGCTACCGGATCTCGGGCCCGCTCGACCTCGATCGGATGGACGCCGCGCTCAGCACGCTGGTGGCCCGGCACGAGTCGCTGCGGACCACTCTCGAGGAACAGGACGGCCGAGTCCAGGCCCGGTTGCGGCCGCCGTCGCCGGTCCGCACCGAGGTGACTACGGTCTCCGGGCCCGCGGAGGCGACGCGGCGGGCCGAGGCCGACGCGGCCCGCCCGTTCGACCTGTCGGCCGGCCCGTTGCTGCGCTCGTCCTGTTACCGGATCGGCGACGACGAGCACCTGTGGCTGCTCAATGTGCACCACAGCGCGTTCGACGCGTGGTCGCTCGGGGTCTTCCGGCGGGAGTTCGCCGCGCTGTACCAGGGGCGCCCGGTGGCCGCTCCGTCCGTGCGGTTCGCCGACTACGTGGCCTGGCAGGAGCGCTGGCTGGAGTCGGAGGAGGCGGCCGGGCAGCGCCGGTACTGGGCGGACCGGCTCGACGGCGACGCGCCGGGGCCGGAGCCGGGCCGGCCGACCGGCGCGGACGGCCAGGGAGGTTTTTCGATCCCGCTCGCGCTCGGCCAGGTCAGTGAGTCCGATGTGGAGCGGGTGGCCCGCGACTGTGGCTCGACCCCGTTCGGCGTGCTGCTCGCCGGCTTCCTGGCCACCCTGCATCGGATGTCCGGCGGCGCCGACGACATCGTGGTCGGCGTGCCGATGGCCGGCCGGGTCCGCCCCGGCACCGAGGATCTGATCGGCTACCTCGTCAACACGGTGCCGCTGCGGATGCGGTTCACCCCCGGCCTGCGTTTCCGGGATCTGGTGGCCCGCACCGACGAGGCGCTGGCCGAGGCGTTGACCCGGCAGGACCTGCCGTTCGCGGAGATGGTCGGCGGCCTCGCGCGCGGTGCCGACGCCGCCGAGAACCCGGTCTTCCCGACCATGTTCGTTCTCCAGTCCACCCCGGTCGACACCGACGGCGACATCGACGGTCTGAGGATCGAGGAGCAGACCGTTCATTCGGGTACGGCCAAGATGGCGCTCACCTGCACCCTGCGGCTGGACGGAGGAACCCTGGCCGGTGAGGTCGAGTACGCCACCCGCCGCTTCGACCGCCCGTCCGCCGGCCGCTGGCAGGACGCCCTGGTCACCCTCCTCGCCTCGGTGCTGGCCGACCCCGGGGCGCCGCTGACCGAGTTGCCCCTGCTGCCCGCCACCGCGGCAGACGCCCAGCTGGCCGCGATCAACGCCGGGCACGAGGACCGGAGCGCCGCCCGCACCCTGTTGCACGACGGTTTCCACGCGGCGCTGGCCCGCGATCCGTCCGCGGTGGCCGTGCGGGAGGGCATGTCCGCCATCAGCTACGCCGAGCTGGACGCCGGGGCCGAGTCGGTGGCGATCGAGCTGGCCGCCGCCGGCATCGGGCCCGAGGACCTGGTCGGGGTGTGCCTCCCACGCTCGGTGCAGTCGATCGCGGCGCTGCTGGGGGTGCTCCGTGCGGGGGCCGGCTTCGTGCCGCTGGACGCCGGGTACCCGGCCGAGCGCCTGCGCTGGATCGCCACCGACTGCGCGATGGCCGCGGTGATCGCTGCCGAGCCGGTGCCGGCCGGGCTGGAGAACGTACCGCGGATCCACCCGGTCGACGGGTCCTCCGGGCGCGGCCAGGTGACGACCCATCCGCGGAACACGGCCCATCCGCGGAACACGGCGTTCGTCTACTACACGTCGGGGTCCACCGGCCGGCCCAAGGGCGTCGTCATCGATCACGGCTGCGCGGCGTCCCGGGTGGAGTGGATCACCCGCCGATACCAGCTCGCGCCGGGCCGGCGGGTGGTGCACAAGACTCCGCTGATCTTCGACGTGGCGATCTGGGAGATCTTCTCGACGCTCGCCTCGGGCGCCGAGGTGGTGCTGGCCGAGCCGGGCACCGAGACGGACGTGCCGTACCTGGCCGGGCTGCTCGCCGCGCCGGGCACCGTGCTGGCCCACTTCGTGCCGTCGATGCTGGACATGTACGTCGCGGCCGCCCCGGACACCGGCTATCCGGACCTCGGCTGCGTGCAGACCTCCGGCGAGGCGGTGCCGGCGGCCCTCCTGGAGCGGTTCGCCGCCCACTTCGACGTCGACCTGCACAACGCCTACGGCCAGACCGAGACCTCCGAGGTCGCGCTCTGGACCGGCCGGGCCTGGCCGGGAGACGGCGGCGTGCCGATGGGACGGGCGGTCAACGGCTACCGGCTGTACGTCTTGGACGAGGCGCTCCGGCCGGTGCCCGCGGGCGTGGTCGGCGAGCTGTACGTGGCCGGCGTGGACGGCCTCGCCCGCGGCTACCTCGGGCAGCCGGAGCTGACCGCGCAACGGTTCCTGCCGCATCCCGCGCCGGTGGTGCCGGGGGAGCGGCTGTACCGCACCGGCGACCTGGCCGCCCGGGACGACGACGGCCTGCTGCACTACGCCGGCCGGGCCGACGGGCAGGCCAAGGTCCGCGGCGTACGGGTCGAGCCCGGCGAGATCGAGGCGGTGGTCGGCAGCCACCCGGCGGTCGGGCGGGTGGCCGTGGCGATCCGCGAGGACGAGCCCGGGGTCAAGGAGATCGTGGCCTACCTGGTCGGCGCGGACGCGGTCATCCCCGAGGTGGCCGAGCACGCGGCCGGTTACCTGTCCCGGTATCTGCTGCCGTCGGTCTACGTGAAGCTGGACGCGTTGCCGCTCACCGCGTCCGGGAAGGTCGACCGCACGGCCCTTCCCGCGCCGACCAGCCGGGACCGCGAGGCCCGCGCCGACGGCGTCTCGGAAACCACCTCCCTGATCGAGGCCGAGGTCGCCGGGATCTGGCGCGAACTGCTCGGCGTCGGCCGGATCGGAAGAACTCAGAACTTCTTCACCGCCGGCGGCACCTCGCTGTCGGCCATGCAGATGCTGCACCGGATCAAGGCCCGGTTCGGCGTGTCCATCACCGTCCGGCAGTTCTTCGACGCGCCGACCATCGCGGGCGTGGCCGCGCATCTGGAGAAGGCTCTGGTCGCCGAGGTGAACGCGCTGTCCGACGACGTCATCGCCGAGCGACTCGGCGCAACGGGGGAGTGACCTGATGACCACATTGGACACAAGGAAGCAGCGGCTGCTGATGAGCCTGCTGCGCCGGCAGCCGGCCCAGGGCCCGCGCATCGCCCCGGTGCCGCCGGGCACCGCCGTGCCGCTCAACTCGCCGCAGGCCCGGATCTGGTTCTCCTGCCGGCAGTACCCGGACAGCTCCGAATACAACATGCCGGACATGCGGGTCCTGGACCGCGCGCTGGACCTCGCGACGTTGCGCGCCGCCACGGCCGAGCTGATGGCTCGGCACACCGTCCTGCGGGTGCGGATGTTCGAGCGCGACGGCGTGCCGATGCAGGTGGACAGCGGCCCGATCGATCCGCCGGTGACCTGGCACGACCTGCGACATCTGCCGGCCGGCGAGGCCGCGGCGGAGGCCACCAGGATCAGCAACCGCTCCGTCCAGCGGGCGTTCCCGCTCGACGAGCCGTGCTTCTTCGAGGTCATCGGGTTCGCGCTGCCCGGCGGCCGGTCCATGGTGACGACCAACTTCCACCACCTGGTCGTCGACGGGCTGTCCCGGCTGCGGGTCGTCGGTGAGCTGGACGCGTTGCTGGCCGGTCGGCCGCTCGACCCGCCGCCGGCGGCCGGGTTCTTCGACTACGTCGCCTGGGAGCACGAGCACACCGACGACGAGGTGGTGCGGCGCGACCTGTCCTACTGGATCGACAAGCTGGCCGGTGACCTGCCGGTGCTGGACCTGCCCCGCGACCACCCCCGACCGGCCCGGGCCAGCCGGACCGGGGACACCGTGCCGTTCACGATCCCCGGGTCGCTGATGGCGCCGTTGCAGCGGCTGGCCGCGGACGAGGGATGCACCCTGTTCGTCGTCGTTCTGGCCGCGTACAAGCTGTTCCTGGCCCGGATGGCCGGGCAGCGGGACATCATCGTCGGAGCCCCGCTGGCGGGCCGCGACCACGAGGTCGCCGAGTCGATCGTGGGCTGCTTCGTACGGTCGGTGCCGCTGCGTACCGACCTGTCCGGTGATCCGACCTTCCGCCAGCTCGTCCGCCGCGTGCACGAGACCCTCCTGGAGGCCCACGACCATCAGGCCGTGCCGTACGAGGAGGTCGTGGCCGAGCTCGGGCTGCCCCGGCTGTCCGGCGTCCACCAGGTGTTCCAGACGATGGTCAACCTGGTCCAGTCGGGCGCCGCGGTCGGCGAGCCGGCCGAGATGGGCGCCGACCTGGACACCCTCGCCGCGATGTGGGACCTCGCCCTCAGCCTGACCGCGGACGGCGACGGGCTCCGCGGCGTCATCATCTATGCCTTCGACCTGTTCGACCGGCCGGCCGCGCTCCGGTTCGCCGAGGTCCTCCAGGGCCTGCTGGTGGCGGCGGCCGAGGAGCCGGACGCTCCCGCGTTCGAGCTGCCGCTGATGGCGCCGCAGGAGCGGGAACGTGTCCTGCGCCAGTTCGACAGGCCGGCCCGGCCGCACGTCCGGCACCGCACGGCGGCGGAGCCGTTCGAGGAGCAGGTCCGGCGCACACCGGACGCGGTCGCCCTGCGCGCCACCGACGGCGAGGTCAGCTACGCCGAGCTGAACGCGCGGGCCAACCGGCTGGCCCGTCACCTGCGCGACGCCGGGGCCGGCCCGGACTCGGCCGTGGGGATCCGTCTCGCCCCGGGCGCCGGCCAGATCATCGCGTTGTACGCCGCGGCCAAGATCGGGGCGCCGTACGTGCTGATCGAACCCGAGCGCCCGGACGACGCCGGCCCGGCCGTCGAGCTGACCGATCAGGAGCTCGATCCCGGCCGGTGGGCCGGGCTGTCCTCCGACGACCTGCCGGTCGACGGAGCCGGATTCGACGTGCTCCACCTGGCCGGCACGCCCGCGGCCGCCTACCCGGTCGCGGCGTTCCTGGCCGACGTCGCGCGCCTGCAGTCCGACCACCCCCTCGGCCCCGGCGACGTCGCACTCCTGGAGACCCCCGACGGCTGCTTCTGGCCGCTGTCGTACGGCGCGGCCGTCGCGATCTGCCCGCCCGAAGTGCACCGGGACCCGCGGCGGCTGCCCCAGTTCGTCGCCGAGCTCGGCGTCACCGCACTGTCGGTACGGCCGTCGATGGCACCGGACGTGGCCGGATTCCCGGGCACGCTGGTCGCCGGTCACCGCCTGCCCGAGACCGGCCGGATCGCCGGCAAGCGCGCGTATGTCCTGGACGAGGCCCTCGCCCCGGTGCCCGCGGGTGTCGCCGGCGAGCTGTACGTCGGCGGCGAGGACGGCCTGGCCCACGGCTATCCGGCGCGGCCGGCCCGGACCGCGGAACGGTTCGTGGCCGACCCGTTCGGCGTACCCGGCGCCCGGATGTTCCGTACCGGCGAGCTCGGCCGATACCGCCGCGACGGCGTGATCGAGCACCTCGGCCCGATCGACCGGCAGATCCGGATCCACGGCCTGCGCGTCGATCCGGAGGAGATCGAGGCGGCCTTCACGGACCAGGACGACGTGTGGCGCGCCGTGGTCACCGCCGCACCGGACGGTGGCCTCGCCGCCTTCGTGGTGCCGGACGAGGACGAGGAACCGTCGGCGACGGTCGTCGCCGGCCGGGCGGCCCGGCAGGTGCCGGACTATCTGATGCCGGCCACCGTCACCGTCGTGGAGCGGATTCCCCGGACCGGCGGCGGCGACATCGACCTGGCCGCACTGCTCGACCTGCGCGACAACGCCGGCGGCGCCGACGCCGGCGGCGTGGGAAGCACCGACCGGCCCGAGACGGAGCTGGAGACCCAGCTGGCCGAGATCTTCGCCCGGGTGCTGCGCCGGGACTCGGTCGGGGTCACCGAGAGCTTCTTCGACATGGGCGGCCACTCGCTGCTGGTGTTCAAGCTGATCGAGGAGTGCTCGACCAAGCTCGGGCTGTGGCCGACCGTCCAGGACGTGTTCACCGGACCGTCGGTCCGTGCGCTGGCGGCCACACTGGCCGCGATGCCGGCGGCCCCCGCCGTCCCGGTCGGCTCGCGGGGCGCGGATGCGCTGGTGGCCCTGGCCGAGAACCCGGGCGCGCCGCTACTGGTCCTGGTGCACGCCGCGAGTGGTTCCGTGCTGCCGTTCTACGAGGTGTCCCAGCGGCTCGGCTCGGAGTTCGCGGTGTACGGGCTGCAATCCACGCCCGGCGAACCGGCGGCCTCGATCGAGGAGATCGCCGCCCGCTACGTGCCGGCGGTGGACGCCGTGCGCGGCGTCGCCCCGGTCATCGTGGCCGGCTGGTCGATGGGCGGGTGCGTGGCGCTGGAGATGGCCCGGCTCTGGCGGGACCGCGGCGAACCGGTCGCCGCGACCCTGATGCTGGACACCTGGGCGCCGCCGTCGTTCATGGCCGCGGAGGCGGACGAGGCCCAGGTCCGGGCATCGATCCTGGAGCTCGACGTGCTACGGCTGGAGGGCGCCGACACCACGGCGGTGGCCGCGCTCGACGGGACGGTCGAGCGCAACCGGGCGGCGTTCCTCGGCTACCGGCCGGAGCCCTATCCGGGCGAGGTCGACTTCCTGCGGGCGAGCGACCCGCTGCCGGCCGGCGCGCCGTCGTTCCCGGCCGGCTACATGGACGGCGACCGAGGCTGGTCCGCCTTCGCCGCCGAGGTGGCGCCGGCCGAGGTCAAGGGCAGCCATCTGAGCCTGTTCGACGCGGAGCACGCGGACGAGCTGGCCGCGGCGATCAGCGCCGCCGTCGCCCGGCGGATGGGGTTCGAGGAGATCTGAGCGTACGCAGAGGAAGGGCGCGGTTCGCGAGAACCGCGCCCTTCGCCGTGCGTCAGAACGAGTGGTGCGTCAGAACGAGTGGTGCGTCAGAACGAGTCGTGCGTCAGAACGGGCAGCCGGGCGAGCCGTCGGCGTCGCCCATGCCGGCCTCCCGCATCAGATGTGCGATCGGCCGTCCGGCGCCGGTCTCGTCCGCCTCGTAGTGCCGGATCACCGACTCCCGTACGTCGGCCGGCTTCTCCTGGCTCAGCTTGAACAACGCCTCGACCGAGTCGACGGTCAGCCGGAACGCGCCGACGCCGGGCACGATCCTCCGGAAGTAGCCGACCGAGGAGGCCTGGTCCCAGCCCGCGCCGAAGCGGTCCTCGAGCCGCTCGGCCGTCCACCGGACGACCTGCAGCGTCTCCTCCGTATCGTGGATCAGCCGGATGCGGCCGCAGACGTGCACGGCCGCGAAGTTCCACGTCGGCGAGGACGGCTCGGACGGGTAGACCGCGGGCGTCACGAAGCCGCCCGGCCCGTCGAACATCAGCCGGGCGTGCGTGCCGTCGGCCAGGGACTTCCAATGCGGGTTGGCCCGGTTGAGGTGGCCGAACATCTCGGTGCCGGTGAGCGGACCGGAGTCGGGCTGCCCGGGGGCGACCAGGGCCGGTATGCGGCTGGCCCACGGCATGGCCGGTCCGTTGGTGGTGAACGTGGCCAACGGGTGCCCGTCGACGATCCGGCGGTGCCAGCGGTCGTCGGAGATCCGGTAGTGGCTGGGCACGAACATGGGCTACCGCCTCACCGTCGAAGGGCTACCGACATACCGCGTACGCCTGGCGGCCGCGCGCGCCGGTCGCGGCCCGCACGAATCCCGTGCCGGGGTCGACACCGGCCGCGCAGACCTTGCCGAGGGTGGACTCCGGCACCACGTCCAGCCGGTGTCCCCGCTTCTCGAGCCCGGCCAGCACCTCGGGGCCGTGCGAGCGCTCGATGACCACCACGCCCGGCCGCGAGACGCGCGGCGCGAACGACTGCGCGAAGTGGTCGATGTTCCATGCGGGCAGCTCGGTGGCCGCCTGCGGCTCGAGCCCGAACTCCGCGACGGCCAGGAACGCGTGCAGCGTCCACTGGTCCTGCTGGTCACCGCCGGGCGTGCCGAAGGCCAGGAACGGCTCGCCGTCGCGCAGCACGACGCTGGGGCTCAGCGTCGTGCGCGGACGCCGCCCGGGCGCGAGCGAGTTCGGGTGGCCCTCGGTGAGCCAGGCCGTCTGGCCGCGGGTGCCGAGCGCGAAACCGAGCCCCGGCATCACCGGCGAGCTCTTGAGCCAGCCGCCGCTGGGCACGGCCACGGCCAGATTTCCCCACCGGTCCACAACGGCGACGGTGCAGGTGTTGCCGGCGCCGGCGCGGGGCGCCGCCGGGTTCACGGTGGGCAGACCGCTGCGCAGGTGGGCCATCCAGGCGGGTTCGCCGGCGGCGGCCTGCTCCGGGGCGGCCTGAGGGATCCAGGGCTCGCCGCCGCCCGGCCGGCCGGGTACCGGGTCGAGGTTCGCGGCGTCGCCGATCAGCGAGCGTCGTCGCGCCGTGTACTCCGGCGACAGCAGCCCGGCCATCGGCACCGGCGAGTGGTCCGGATCGCCGTACCAGGCCTCGCGGTCGGCGAAGGCGAGCTTGGCCGACTCGGCGATCGTGTGCACGTACTCGGCGCTGCCCAGTCCCATGCCGCGCAGGTCGCATCCCTCGAGGAGGGCGAGCTGCTGCAGGAACACCGGGCCCTGCGACCACGGTCCGGGCTTGTGGACGGTGAAGTCGCCGTACGGCAGCGCGCACGTCTCCTCGACCCCGGCCCGCCAGGTCGCCAGGTCGTCACCGGTCAGCAGGCCGTGGTGCGGCCGGCCGGTCGAGTCGAACACCTCGGTGCGGGCGAAGCGGTCGATCGACTCGGCGACGAAGCCCTCGTAGAAGGCGGCGCGGGCGGCCTCGATCTGAGCCTCCCGGCCGGTCGCCGCGGCCCGCGCCTGGAGGACCAGCCGCTCGTAGGTGCCGGCCAGCGTCGTGTTGTGCATCCGGGAGCCGGCCGCCGGCTCGGATCCGCCCGGCAGCCAGGTGCGGGCCGACTCCGCCCAGTGCGTACGGAAAAGGGGAGCCATCGCCGCGATCGTCGATGCCGCGGCCGGCAGCAACGGATAGCCGCGGGAGGCGTAGCCGATCGCCGGCTCGAGAACGTCGCCCAGCGGCATCGTGCCGAACTCGGAGAGCAGGCGCATCCACGCCCCGAACGCGCCCGGCACGGTCGCCGGCAGCTGGCCCGCCGCGGGCATCTGCTTGATGCCGAGCGCGGCGAACCTGTCGATGGTGGCCGCCTGCGGCATCGGTCCCTGGCCGCAGATGACCCGGACCGTTCCCGACGAGCGGGGGTGCACGGAGATCACGACGTCACCGCCGGGACCGTTGGAGTGCGGTTCGACCACCTGGAGGGTGAATCCGGCCGCCGCCACCGCGTCGAAGGCGTTTCCGCCCCGCTCGAGGATGCTCATCGCGACCGTCGACGCCAGCCAGTGCGTCGAGGCGACGGCGCCGAACGTTCCGGTCAGCTGGGGGCGCAGGACGGTCATCGGCGTACGCCGTCCGCCGGCCCGCAGGCCTGCTCGGCGACGCTGTTCGCCGGCCCGCAGGCCTGCTCGGCGACGCCGAGAACGATGTCGAGGAGGCCGTTCTCACACTTGACCGCCTCGGCCTGGCGCAGCTCGGGTGGCCGTTCCTCGTCGCCGGGGCGGTAGAGGCCGTTGGCCGCCACGTCCTGCGCGATGGCCACCAGCCGCCGCAACAGCTGCGCCACCACCTCGGGCCGGGTGGCCGGGGCGCGCAGCGTCGCGAAGTAGGTGTCGTAGATCATCCCGGCCTGCCGGGTGCGCGGGCCGCGGACGGCCGCCTCGCGCAGCAGCGACTTTCCGTTGGTGACCAGCCTCGCGGCGACCCCGTCGTGCACCAGGTGCAGCAGCCTGATGGCGTCGGCCAGCTCACCGGCGTCGGTGCCGGACATGTTCGGCAGCTGCTTGCGTCGGAACAGGTCGCGGATCGGCCAGTAGTCGGGGGCCCAGGCGCCGCTGAAAGCCCGGTGCCGCAGCCGCATGCTCGGCCGGATCAGCACGCTGTACAGGTCGGGCGGGCAGGAACCGGTGTAGAGCAGCATCGCCGAGTAGCCGTCCACGTAGCGGCTGATCGAACCGGCGACCTCGGCCGCCGTCCGGCGGCCCTGGTTCAGGTCGTCGAGGAGTCCGGCGATCAGCCGCCACACCACGAAGCAGACCTGGTGCCCGGTGATCCACCGGAACCAGAACAGCTCGTCCGGCTCGTCGCAGCGGTCGACCTCGGGGGTCAGCAGGCCACGCTCGCCCAGGGTGCGGATGCGCCAGCAGATCTGGGCGTGGGCCTCGGGCGCGACCACGACCGCCGGGTCGTGCTCGGCGTGCGGTGCGCCGACGGCCGGGAGGACCAGCGGCTCCAGGCCGTACGCGAACCCGCCGAAGTCCCACCGCCCGGTGGCCGGCAGGTCGGACAGGGCCTCACTGACGACCGCCGTCATGACGCGGCCTCCGGCACGTAGGTGAACTCGAACTCCAGCCCGTTCACGTCGTACGAGTAGAAACTCCGCACGCCGTCCGCGTCGACCACGATGTCGGTCGGCTGCTCGTCCGACGCGTACCGGTAGCGGCCGGAGTCGTACAGCTCGATCCAGCGCCGCCGCAGCCGGTCCAGATCGCCGGGGGAGTCCACGGTGAAACAGAAGTGCTGGAACTGGACGGCGCTCTCGGCCGGCGCGGCGACCCGGCCGGGCCGCTCGAACAGGTGCACCCGCACGTCGCCGAGGACCATCTCGGTCAGCGTCCGGATACCCGGCAGCCGGCTCGTGGTCAGTTCGGAGAACTTGTCGAGGGTCCACGCCCGCTCGCACCCGAGAAAATCGGAATACCAGCGCACGCTGTTCTCGAGGTCGTTCGTCTGGACCCCGACGTGATGGAACCGCGGCGTCATTTCCATTTCTCATCACCTCGTAAGAAGACGGCGGTTATTCGTCGGCGGACCGTTCCAGCGTGTAGTAACGGCGCAATTCCTCGACGTGCGCCAGGACGGCCGGGTTCTCGGCCGCGCGCGCGATCTCCACCATGGTGTTCCAGACGAAATCGTCGCCGCCGTCGAACCGGTAATGGTTCTTGATGACGATGCTGAAGATCTCGTTGACGGTTTCGGAGGTGATGACCTCGGCGAGCCGCAGCAGGGCGGCTCGGCCGGCGTCGGTGAGCGGCGGACGCTCGACCGTCTTGGCGGCCGGGATGCCGTCGCCGGGGTGGTTGCCCCGGACCGTGATCAGCGGCTTGTCCGACGGCACGTCCACGAAGTCGAGCATCAGGTGGATCCGCTCCTCGGTGGAGAGCACCGCCACCGAGTGGATCTCCGAGGCGTCGAGGAACCACACCTCGCCACGGCCCATCCGGAACACGGTGCTGCCCTGGTTGAAGAAGCAGTTCTCGTTGGTGACCAGCGGGATGTGCATGCGGTGGGCGTTGCGCGTGTCGTCCGCGAGATCGCTCAGCTCCAGCAGGTCGCGGTGCGGGATGATCACGCTGTTCTGCACCTTGGCCAGCCGGACGAAGTTGAGCCGGTCCAGGTCGGCGACTCCCGAGATCAGCTCCCGCAGGTAGGGGAGCCGGTCGCCGAACTGCGTGAAGGCGGCGGGCCGGCCGTGGTCGTAGTTGGTGACCACACCGTCGCCGGCGTCGCCGCCGCGGGCCCAGAGCATGCAGCTCTTCCAGGAACCACCGAAGACATAATCGCTGTACGCCTCGGACCACGCGAAGGAATCGCTCTGCTCGAGGTCTTTCGCGAGACGGGTGTCGTCCAATGGCGTGTCGGCTACATAATGGGTTCGCATCGGATCACACAATCCCTCTCAGTTTTAATTAACAGGGTCTTCTGAGACGGTAAGCGGCTCTCTTTTCGGCACGGAGTCACGTGATTCGGTGACGATCCAGGTCCTCGGCCACCTTCTCCAGGATCCCGACCTTTCCCGGAAATGGTTCGTCCGGCCGCGGCCATTGCACGACGACATCGGTGATGCCCGCCTCGGCGAACTTGCCCGCCGCGTCGGCGAACGCGTCCGGCGAGTCGAGGACGCCGCCCACGGTCGGCCCGCAGACCAGCAGCCGGGACACCGTCGCCGGGTCCCGGCCGACCTCCACGCAGATCTTCTCGAGCGCCTCCACCTGCTGCCGGAGGACCGGGAGCGCCTCGTCGTAGGGTGCGCTCGCGAACCGGTTGGGCTCGCCGGTGGTCACCCAGTACTCGCCGTGCTCGGCGACCAGGCGCATGCCCCGGGCGCCGGAGGCGGCGATCGCGAAGGGCACGCGCGGCTGCTGCCTGCACAGCGGGTACGAGTGGACCTCGTCGGCCAGGTAGTAGCGGCCGTCGAACGAGGTGACCGGCTGCCGAAGGAGCCGATCGGTGAGCCGCACGTACTCGGCGAACCGCTCGGTGCGCTCGCGCCGGCTCCAGTGGGTCCGGCGGGTCATGGTGGAGTCGAAGCCCTCGGCGCCGGAGCCCAGCCCGAGGATGAGCCGGCCGTCGGCGATGTCGTCGATGGCGGTGACATCCTTGGCCAGGGAGACCGGGTGCCGCAGGTTGGGCGAGGCGACCAGGACGCCGAGCCCGATGCGTTCGGTCTCCACCGCCGCGGCGGTCAGCGTCGGCACGGCGGTGAACCAGTCTTTCGCGCGGAACGCCCGCCAGTTCAGGTGGTCGTACGTCCAGGCGTGATCGAACCCCATCTGCTCGGTACGGCGCCACTTCTCCCGTGCCGCCGGCCACCGGTCCTCCGGGACGATCATGATGCCGAATCTCACGTGTCTCCCTCGTCCGGCGACCTCGGGTCGATGTTGAAGTTGAAGCGGTAGAGGTTCTCGGGATCCACGCGCCGCTTCAGGGCGACCAGGCGCTCCCACCGCCGCCTCCCGTACGCCGCCCGCACGTTCGGCGTGCCCTCGTCGTTGAGGAAGTTGACGTACTGGCCCACCGAGTGCGGCGCCATCGCGTCGCTGAAGTCGCGGACCCAGGCGACGTGCCGGTCCCGGTCGTCGCCGGGCTCCCAGGCGCCGAACATGTTGATGTTGTGCCCGGCCTCGCGGGATCCGAAGGCGGTGTCGTCGGCGGGCACCCGCCCGGCCGCCCCGCCGAGGTGATAGACCGGCACGGCGGCCAGCGGCGAGGTGATCCGGGACGCGTGCTCGACGATCGTCTCGATGACCGGGTCGGAGAGCCGGTCGAAGTCGACCGATCGCCAGTAGTAGTGCTTGCCGGCCGGGGACGTCTTGTCGACCCCTCGCTGGAAGTCCACGTAGGACATCGGGCCCACGGTGTCGAGCAACGGTCGACCGAACTCACGCAGCGGGCGGAGGAACGCGTTGCCGGCACCGGTCCAGCAGACGTTGATGGCGATGACCGGGGATCCGTGCAGACGCTCGGGGACGGCCGGGATCGGCGGGCACAACCGGAGGTTGAGGATGGTGCCCAGTTCGTCCGGAGCGTCCGCGATCACGTCGCGGTAGTGGCGCAGGACGGCCGGTGCGTCGTCCAGCCGATGAATGATCATCCCGGCCTGGACGGCCGCCCCCACCTCGTGCAGCCGCAGACCGAACCGCACGACGGCCCCGAAGTTGCCGCCCCCGCCGCGCAGACCCCACAGCAGTTCCGGGTCCTTCTCCGCGTCCACGGTCACGAGCCGGCCGTCGGCGGTCACCAGATCGGCCTCGGCCAGGTTGTCCACGGTGAATCCGCAGCGGCGCATCAGGTGACCGATGCCGCCGCCGAGGGTGAGGCCGCCGACCCCGGTCTCGCTGACGATGCCGCCGGTCGTGGCCAGGCCGTGCGCCTGGGTGGCAGGGTCGACGTCCTGCCACAGCGCGCCGCCCCGCACGTGCGCCAGGCGGCGTTCCGGGTCCACCGTGACCGCCCGCATCCGGGACAGGTCGACGACCAGGCCGTCGTCGCACAGCCCCTGCCCGGCCACGCTGTGGCCGCCGCCCCGCACCGCGATGGGCAGTCCGCGCTCGGCGGCGAAGGTGACGGCCGCGGAGACGTCGGCCGGGTCCGCGCACCGGACGATCAGCGGGGGATGCTTGTCGATGTCGCCGTTCCAGACCCGGCGGGCCTGGTCGTACCGTCGGTCCGACGGGGTGATCAGTTCGCCGCGCAGGGCGCCGGCCAGCTTGTCGGTGTCGCCGGTCGTCAGCGTGTCCACGGCCGTCCTCCGGTTGTCGTGCCGCGGATCGTCGCGGCCACGTCGCGTACCGTTCCGTTGAGCAGCTCGGTCATGTCCGGCGCGGCCCGCAGGCTGGCCTGGCACTCGTCGCGCAGGCGGAAGGTGAGCAGCGAGTGGCCGCCCAGCTGGACGAAGGTGTCCAGCACGCTGATCGGCGAGCGGCCCAGCACCCGGCCGTAGATGTCGGCCAGGGTCGCCTCCAGCTCGTCGGCCGGTGGCACGAAGGTGTGCTCGCGCTCGGCCAGCTCCTGCCAGATCTTGATCAGCTCGTTCTGATCGATCTTCCCGTTCACCGTCGCCGGGAGGTAGTCGACCGGCACGACCCGGTCGGGCCGCATCTGCCGGGGCAGCCCGGAGGCCAGCTCGAGGATCGACTCGGGGTCCAGCTCGGCGGCGGTGCGGCCGGGGGCCGGCACGGCGAAGGCGAGCAGCCGCAGCGGTTCTCCGTGGGCGATCACCGCGCAGTCGCCGACCGCGGGGTGCGCGGTCAGCACCGACTCGATCTCGCCCGGTTCGATGCGCAGACCCCGGATCTTGACCTGCCGGTCGATCCGGCCGAGGTGCTCCAGCGCGCCGTCCTCGCGGAACCGGCAGAGGTCGCCGGTGCGGTACATCCGCGACCCGGGTGGACCGTACGGGTCCGCGACGAACCGTTCCGCGGTCCGGCCCGGCTGCCGCCAGTACCCGTCGGCCAGGCCGACGTCGCCGCTGATGTACGCCTCGCCGGGGGCGCCCACCGGCACCAGGTCGAGGTTCGCGTCGAGCACGGTGATCCGGAAGTTGTCGGCGGGCCGGCCCACCGGAACGGTCACGCCGTCCCAGCCGGGTTCCACGACGTTGTCGGTGACCGGTCCGGCCTCGGTCGGTCCGAAGGCGTTGACCAGGCTGGTCCCGGGCAGTGCGGCGTGGAACGTGCCGGGGATCCGCGTACTCATCGGCTCCCCGCCGCAGACCACCCACCGCAGCGCCGCACCGCGGGCTTCCTCCAGGAAGGCCGTCACCATCGTCGGCACCAGGAAGACCATCGAGACGTCGTGCTCGCGGGCCAGCCGGGCCAGGTGGCGCGGGTCGCGCTCGGCGCCGGGACGGCAGATCACCAGGCGCGCGCCGTGGTAGAGCGGCCAGAAGATCTCCCAGATCGAGATGTCGAATCCGGGGGAGGCCTTGAACAGGGCGGCGTCCTGGGCGTGGAACGGGTACTGGCGTTGCATCCAGAAGATGTTGGCCAGCGTGCCGCCGGTGGCGGAGGCCACGCCCTTGGGCCGGCCGGTCGTCCCCGACGTGTAGAGGATGTGGACCAGCGACGACGCGGTGCCCTCGACGACCGGGTTCGTGGCCGGCCGGAGCGACCACGCCCGCTCGTCGTGCACGTCGTGGACGTCCCAGGCGCCGTCCGGGATGCGAGCCCGGCAGGCCGGGTCGGTCAGCACGTGCCGGGGCGTGGAGTCGGCCAGGATGAAGGCGATCCGCTGGTCCGGCAGGTCGGCGTCGAGGGGGACGTACGTGGCGCCGGTCTTGACGGCGGCATGGAGGGCGACGACCTGGTGGACACCGCGCTGCAGGCAGATGCCGATCCGGGTGCCCGGCCCGGCGCCCTGCTCACGGAGGTGGTGGGCCAGCCGGTTCGCGCGCTCGTTCAGCTCCCGGTAACTGACCGTGCCGCCGTCCTCGTCGAGCAGCGCGATCCGGTCGGGGGTGCGCTCCGCCTGTTCCTGGAACGGCTCCGCCATCGTGCGATAAGGGATCTCGGGGTCCCGGTGCGGGTTGAGGCCGTGCAGGATCCGTTCGCGTTCCTCGGCGCCGACCAGGGGATGGTCGGTCATCGGGGCGTCGGGTTCGCCGGCCAGGCCGGTCAGCAACTGCAGGAACGACCGGGCCCAGGCCTGCGCCGACGGGACGTCGGCGTCGTCGGTCATGGTCTCGGCGTACAGGTGCCGGCCGGCCCGGGCGATCAGGACGGTCACGGCGACCGGCTGGTCGCCGGCGGCGCCGGGCGCGACGGCGTGCCCGCCGGCGGGGGCCTGCCGGAGCGCCTCGCGAAAGCTGAGGGACGCGTCCGGCGTGCCGGCCGCCGGCACGATCGCCTCGACCGCGCCCCGGGTGACCCGGACGCGGCATCCGGTGCCCGGGCGGGGCAGCCGCTCGGCCAGCACGCCGGCGCAGATCGACAGCGTGGCGAAGTCGTCGGCCCCGGCCGCCGCGGCGAGCTGGTGCAGGGTGCCCATCACACCGTCGGGCAGGGTGATCGGGCCTACGCAGTCCGTGGTCGACAGGTACCCCGTCACCGCGCGCTCCCCTCGAGGAGCCCGCAGGCGTAGAACCCGGGCGCCAGTGACTGCGCGAGGTACTTCTCCCCGGCCCGGACACCTGATCGCTCGTGGTAGTCGATCAGGTTGATCATCCAGTCGGCGTTCCCGCAGTGCCCGTACTCGGCGAGGGTGCCGGCGAAGTGCAGCTTGTCCGGCGGCAGACCGACCGACGTCGCGTTGAACACGGTCAGGGGCTTGTGCAGGTTGGCCGCGAACACCTTGGTCAGCTCGGCCGGCCGATGACCGCCGGAGCGGAACACGGCGGACAGCGTCCGGTCGGCGACGTTCTTCCGCGAGATGAAGGTGTCGTTGCCCCGCAGTCCCGCCGGATCCGTCTTGACCGCGGACGAGAGCAGCCGCAGCAGGCCCGGATCGTCGCGGGTCAGCACGCAGCTGACGGCCGCGTCACCGAACATGGCGTACGACCGGACGCGATCGCGGTCCTCCGGCACGAAGTCCAGGGCGACCACCACCACGTGTGTCACGTCCGGATCGGCGAACAGCCGCTCGCCGTGCTGCAACGCGGTCAGCGAACTGCAGCACCGCTGGTAGGAAACGAGGTGCGGTACGCAGGTGTCCATGCCGAGGGCCAGGAGCACGTCGCCCGCGAAGCCGGACGGCAGCAGCGCGAGGGTCGGGTCGCTGGTCGCGAACACGAGATGGCCGACGTCCGCGGGCGTGGTGCCGGCGTCCCGCAGACTCCGGCGCACGGCTTCCACGACGTAGTCCAGCGCGGGGCCCGACATCTTCCGGTACGTCGTACATCCCATCTCGGCGAAGTCGGTGCCGAACGACACCGTCTCCCAGAGGGTCTCGAAATCAGGGATGTTCTCCGGCTTGCACACCACGTCGCCGAAGACGGACGCGAACGAGCCGATGCCGATGACTTTGTGATCCGAATTCATGGTTCCTTCGATCGGCTGAGGACGAGGAAATGGCGGGCCCGGCGCTCAGGACCGGGCGGGCTCGGCCGCTGTCGCATCGATGTCGCGCAGCACCGAGGCGATGCCGTCGACGTCGTTGAGCCGCAGGACCCACTCCGGCTGCAGGGTGACGCTGCCGTCCGTGTACTTCTTGATGTAGTTCATCAACACGATGATCATGTTGAGCGAGCTGATCCCCAGCTCGTCACGCGTCTGCGCCCGCACGATCTGTTCGTGCCCGAGCTCGGCGCCGATGGGCTGGGTGACGAGGAAGTCGGCGAACTTCTGCCGGTAGTCGTCAGTGGCCATGGGTCTCGACCTTCGGGAACGGGAAGCCGTTGAGGTTGTTCGCGTGGATCCGGTTGTGGCCGTACTTGTCCTCGCCGGACACCAGGACACTGCCGTGGTAGTCCAGGCTGATCGCGTCGCCGAACCCGCTGAGGCTGTCGATGTGCTCGTAGACCCGGACCGACGGCGAGACGTAGCGCGACGCCAGACCCAGGCGCTTGTCCGGGCTCGTGTTCGGGTACGAGCCGTGGATGCACTTGGCCAGGAAGATGACGAACTGCCCGGCCTTCATCGGCATGTCGACGATCTCGTGCTTGTCGGGATCCCAGTCCTGGTCGAGCTTCAGCTCCGAGTAGTCGTAGCCGAAGAAGTCGTGCGACTTGCTCTCCACGTTGCGCGACATCGGCTTCGTCTCGTCGTAGTACCACTGCTTGTGGCTTCCCGGCAGGAACCGGAGGCAGCCGTGCGCCTCGTCGGCGTCGGAGAACGCCGTCCAGACGGTCAGCTCCTGCGTGGTCGCCGTGGACTCCTCGGTGTACCGCAGCGACGGATATGCCACGGTCTCCGACTCGAAGACGGTGAACGCCTCGACCTGGTGCCAGCCCGTACCCGCCTCGCCCGGCTGCTTCTCGAAGATGTTCGTCTTCCAGCAGATGATGTCGTCGCCCATCAGACTGCGGAGCTTGTGCACGATCGTCGGGTGCGCGATGTGCTTCGACAGCGCGTTGCAGTCGAGATGACGGTCGTAATTGATGATGGTCGACTCGTGCGGCTTGTTCTCGGACGTGACCATCTCGATCATGGCCTGACTCCACTCGAGCCGGGCCTCGTCTTCGGAGTAGAGATCGAACGGCCCGAGGAACCCGTTCTCCTGGAAGGACTTCACCTGCTCCGGGGTCAGTCCTTGGGTCACCGTTCCGTTGGCGCTCTCAGCCACTTTGATTCCTTTCGCTGATGGTGCCCGGGGCCTATCAGGCTCACCGTATGCGGGCTCGGAGGGAGGCGTCTTGTCACCGGAACCAGGGTCCGCTGACCGGATCCGCCGCGGACGTAACGTCGTTTTCCATGAACAACTTCATCGGCAGACGTATCGATGTCTTGCTGGCGGGCGGCGTGGCCGCGCTCGTCGGCATGGTGGGGGTGGTGACTCCGGCTTCCGCCGCCGGCGCCGCCCCGTCACCCGGTTCCGCGGGCCTCGGTGACCGGCTGTATCCGTTGCTGGGCAACGGTGGTTACGACGTGCAGGATTACGACTTGCGGGTGCTGCATCCGCGAAAGGATCCGAAGCAGACGGTCACCGGCACGGTGACGATCACCGCGGTCGCCACCCAGAGTCTTTCGCGGTTCGACCTGGATTTCGGCGGAGAGTCGGTCGGCGCGGTGACGGTCGACGGCAAGGCCGCGGGTTTCACCCGCGAAGGCGACGAACTGGTCGTCACGCCCAAGCGCACCCTGCGCAAGAGCGCGCGTTTCCAGGTCACCGTCAGCGATTTCACGGCGACTCCGATCCCGGCCAACGCCGAGACCCCGGCCGGGTTCGTGACCACGGCCGACGGCACGATCATGGCCGGTCAGCCGGACCAGTCGCACCAGTTCTTCCCGAGCAACGATCACCCCAGCGACATGGCTACCTACACGATCTCGTTGACCGCGCCGACGGGCTGGACGGCGGTCGCGAACGGCCGGCACGTGCGCGACCGGACCCGGGACGGCTACGTCACCTCGGTCTACCGGGAATCGAAGCCGATGGCCAGCGAACTGCTGCAGACCGCGGTGGGCGACTTCGTGGTGCACGAGCGCCCGGCGGCGTCCGGCGTGCCGATCCGTGACGTCGTCCCGCGCCGGCTCGCCGGCGATCTCCTGCCGAAGGCGGACGGCGAGCGCTCACAGATGAGCTGGATGATCGGCAAGGTGGGCCGGTACCCGTTCGAGAACTACGGCTCGCTGGTGATCGACTCCCAGCTGGGCTTCGCGCTGGAGACCCAGTCCCTGTCGCTGTACGACACGTCGTTGTTCTCCAGGCCGGCGTACATCCGCGATCCGGTGATGGTGCACGAGCTGGCTCACATGTGGTTCGGCGACAGCGTCGCTCCGGCGTCGTGGAGTGACGTCTGGCAGAACGAGGGCCACGCGACCTGGTACGAGCTGGAGTACGCGGAGGAGACCGGCGTCTTCGGTCAGTACAGGCAGGGATTCGCGAACCGCGAGGAGTACTTCAGGGACGTGTACGCGCGCAACGACGACTTCCGCGAGAGGTTCGGCCCGCCCGCGCGTCCGTTGAAGGCCGAGGTCATCTGGGATGTGTTCAACCCCAACGTGTACGACGGGGGAGCGCTCGTCCTCTACGCCCTGCGGCAGAAGATCGGCGGGCCGGCGTTCCAGCGGCTCGAGCGGGCCTGGGTGTCGGTGAACCGGGGCCGGTCGGCCTCGACGCAGGACTTCATCGCGCTCGCGTCCCGGATCTCGGGCCGGGACCTCCGGGGCTTCCTCAACGAGTGGCTCTACGGAGCGACCACGCCGGCGATGCCCGGTCATCCCGATTGGACCGTCACGGCCCACCGCTGACCGGGCGGGCCTGAACCGCCCCGGGCTCGACGAGCCCGGGGCGGGTGACGTCGTCCTACGGCCAGGCCATGCAGAAGATGTGGCCGGCCGGATCGGCGTAGACCCGGAATCCGGTACGGGCACCCGGATCGTCCGCCGACTTCAGCAACCGCGCACCCAGCTTGATCGCCTTCTCGTGGGCGGCTTCCAGGTCCTCGAGGTAGAAGTCGAGATGGACCTGCTGCGACGACGCGCCGTCCGGCCACGTGGGCGGGACATAGCCGGGCGCCAGCTGGACGGCCAGGTGCCAGTCCCCGTCGGCCCAGACGTTGTGCCAGGTCTCCTTCTGCTCGACGGTGCCGTCCAGGAGCCCGGCCCAGAACGCGCTCTCCGCCTCGATGTCCGCTGCCTCGAACACAATCGTCCGGCGCTTGAAGTTCATCAGGCCACACCCTCTCCGTCCGCTCTGCATCGACCGTGTTCATTGTGGTCGGTCGCGCGGGCTCGCCGTGCCCCACGTTTTGGGGAGTCGCGAGCGCGATCACGCAAAACGATCATGGTGTGGTGAAGAGGACACGAACGCTCGCCGTCGCCGTCACCGTGGGGGTGGGTGCCACCCTGGCCGTCTTCGGCGCACCTTCCACACCTTCCTCTGCCGCCCCGATGCCCCATGTTCGTGACGGGCGAACGGTTCCCGTCTATTCGTACGAGAACGCGATCCGGGAGAGCGTCTGGGTGCGGACGACGTTCGACAACGACGAGGACGGCGTGCCGGACAAGGTCGCCGTCGACATCGTCCGGCCGCGGGAAACGGCCGCGAAGAAGCTCAAGGTTCCGGTGATCCTCGAGGCCTCGCCCTACTATTCCTGCTGCGGGCGCGGCAACGAGAGCGAGCGCAAGGAGTACGACGCGAACGGCGTCATCACCCGGCAGCCGCTGTTCTACGACAACTACTTCGTTCCGCGCGGATACGCGTTCGTCTCGGCGGATCTGCCCGGCACCAGCCGATCCACCGGCTGCCTGGACGTCTTCGGCCGCGAGGAGGTCCTCGGCGCCAAGGCGGTCGTCGACTGGCTCAACGGCCGGGCCCCCGCCACCTACGGCGACGGCACACCGGCCGTGGCCACCGGCTGGACCAGCGGGAAGACCGGCATGATCGGCAAGTCCTGGGACGGCACGATCGCCAACGGCGTGGCCGCGACCGGCGTCCGGGGCCTCGAGACGATCGTGCCGATCGCGGGAGCCTCCAGCACCTACGACTACGAGCGGTACAACGGGGTGGTCCGGGACTTCAACTACCGGGATTACCTGTTCGACGTGATCGACGGGCGACCGCCGGCGGCGTGCACGGCCCAGGAACGCCGGATCACCGAGGGCAACGACGACGCCACCGGCAACTACAACGCGTTCTGGGCGGAGCGCAACTTCCGGCTGGACGCGCGGCGGGTCCACGCCAGCGTGTTCATCGTGCACGGGCTCACCGACACGAACGTGACGACCAGCCAGTTCGCGCAATGGTGGAGCCGGCTGCGCGTACCCAGGAAGATCTGGCTCTCCCAGGGCGGCCACGTCGACCCGTTCGACGTGCGGCGCGCCGAATGGGTCGGCACGCTGCACCGGTGGTTCGACCGATGGCTGCAGGGGCTGGACAACGGGATCGACCGGGAGGCGCCGGTGACGATCGAGACGGCACCGGGCGCCTGGGTCGACGAGCGGTCCTGGCCGGCGGCCGCGGCCCGGCCGGTCAGGGTGACGCTGGGCAACGGGAACGGCGTGACGGGCACGCTGGGTGGGAAGTCCGGCCATGCTCTGCGTACGTGGACGGACGCGCCCGAGCTCACCGAGCCGGCCGCCGTGGCGAACCCGGACACCGCGGTTCCCGGCCGGGTCGCCTTCCTCTCCGAGCCGCTGAGCGAAGGTGTGCGCCTCTCCGGAACCCCGTCGGTGACGCTGCGGGTCAAGGTCGACAAGCCGACGACCGAGCTGACCGCCCGCCTGGTCGACTACGGCACGGCGACGCGGGTGAACGACCTCAACGGGGCCGGCGGCCTCGAGACGCTGGACACGGAATCATGCTGGGGCCCCGCGACCACGACCGACGACGCCTGCTACAAAGACGTCGCCGAGGACCTGGTCACCAGCGACCAGGCGATCCTCACCCGGGGCTGGCTGGACGCGGCCCATCACGAGTCCGTGTCGAGGGTGACGCCGCTGCGCCCCGACCGGTGGTACTCGGTGACCGTGCCCATCCAGGCCGTGGACCAGCGCCTGGCCGCGGGCCACCGGCTGGGCCTGATCCTCCAGGCCAGCGACACGGAGTATTCCTCGCCCCGGACCACCGGCGCGGTCGTCCAGCTCGACCTGAGGGGCAGCTCCCTGACGCTCCCGCTGGCCGGCCGCCTGCCGGCACCCCGCTGACGCCGGCGCCTCGGCGCGCTCAGCCCTTGACGGCGACGGCGATGATCTCGGTGACCACCCGGTCGGCGGCGTCCGGGCGGCCGTGCGCAGCCGCCGCCTGGGAAAGAGCGGCGTGCCGGCCGGGATCGGTCAGGACCATCTCGATGGCACCCCGGAGATGCTCCGGGGTGGCCTCGTCCCCGTCGAGCACGATCGCGGCGCCGTCGGCGGCCAGTGCCCGGGCGGTGACCCGCTGCTCACCCCCCGCGGAGTACGGGTAGGGGATCAGGATGCAGGCCTTGCCCAGCGCGGTGAGCTCGGCGACCGTGCCGGCCCCGCTGCGGGCGACCACGACGTCGGCGGCGGCGAGCAGGTCGGGCAACTCCCCGTGGATGAAGTCGACCACGTGGTAGCGCCCCTTCAGCTCGGGGGGCAGGCCCGCGGCGACCTCCTGCATCTCGGCCAGGCCGAGGCTGCCGCACTGGTGCACGATCTGGCAGTGGGGGAGCAGGCCGGGCAGCGCCGCGGTCAACATCCGGTTGATCTGCTGCGCTCCGGCCGCACCCCCGGTGACCAGCACGAACGGCAGCGCCGGGTCCACGCCGCTCCTCGTCGGGTCGCCGGCCAGGATCTCCGGCCGCACCGGGTTGCCGGTCACCACGGCCTTCGCGCGCAGGCGTTCCGACAGGTGGTTCAGGGACGACTCGTGGCTGAGCAGGACCCTGGTGGCGAACCGGGCCAGGATGCGGTTGGCCAGGCCGAGGCTGAGGGTCTGCTCGTGCAGCAGGTAGGGCACGCGGAACAGCCACGCGGCGAACCCGATCGGCACCGACACGTACCCGCCGGTGGAGAGCACGACCTGCGGGCGGGCCCGGCCGACGGTGGCCACCGCCTGCAGCACGCCGAACGGGATCCGGAACGCGTCGACCACGTTGCGCAGCAGCTCACGGGGGTTCGGCGTGCGGCGTAGCTTGCCCGTCACGATCGCCTTGAACGGAACCCCGGCCTGGGTGGCGACCTTCGCCTCCAGCCCGTCGCGTACGCCGACCCAGAGCAGCTCGGGCTCGGCGCCGGTCGGGGCGAGCCGGGCCCGCAACGTCTCGATCGTGGTCAGGGCCGGATAGGTGTGACCACCGGTGCCGCCGCCCGTCACGATCAGGCGGAGGCGGCTCAGATGCTGGGCGCTGTACAGAGTCATTTGTGAAGAGCTTCGCAGATCATGCCGACCGCCTCGCGCACGAGGGGCGGGACAGGTTCCTCTTTATGCGGTTGGTAACGGCTCCATCGCTGCCAGTTTCGTGATCGTCTTCCGCAACGCCAACGACGCGACCCGCGTGTATGCGCGCGACCATCCGTCGGCGGCCGAGTTCCGGACGAGGGGCGTGCGAACCCCGGAGTTCTGAGGCCCACACGATCCCGGCGGCGCCTAAGGGCTGAGGACCTCGGCGATGGTCACGGTCCGCTTCTCGGCGGAGGAGCGGACCGCGGCCTCGACCATGGCCAGGCTGACGATGTTGCGGGCCGCGGCCGAGTCCGGCCGGGTGCCCGCGCGCACGCAGTGGACGAACTCCGCCAGGGAGCCCGCGATGCTCTCCGGCTCGGCGCCGACCTCGTCTTTCAGGGCGGTGCCGTCGGTCAGCTCGGCGGCCGGCGGGCCGGCGCCGTCCCAGGTCGCGGTGCCCTCGGCGCCGACGACACGCCACGACCCGTTCCAGGAGGTCTCCAGGCCGGGCGCGCACCAGCTGCCGCTGAAGGTGAACCGGCTGCGGTCGGCGAGGACGAAGCTCGCCTCGGCGGCGGCGTTGCCGGCGAACCAGCTCCACGGCGGGTTGTAGCTGTCACAGCTCACCGACACCGGGTCGGCGCCGGTCAGCAGGCGAGCCAGGTCGAACTGATGTATCGCCATGTCGACCAGCAACGGCTCGGCCATCTCCTCACGGAACCCGCCGAAGTGCGGCGCCTTGAAGAACTGGCAGTTCACCGTGCTGATGGCGCCGATCCGGGCGATCAGCCGGCGGAACGCGGCGAGTTCGGGGGAGTAGCGGCGGGACTGCGAGACCATCAGCAGCCGCCCGGTCCGTTCGGCCGCCTCGACCATCGCCCGGGCCTCCTCGACCGTGGGCGCGATCGGCTTCTCGCAGAGCACCGGCAGCCCGGCCTCGAGCGCTTCGACCGTGGTGGGCCGGTGCGCCTCGGGGATCGTCACGTTGATCATGGCGTGCGGGCGGGCCCGGGTGAGGACCGCGGCCAGATCGTCACCGGTGACCACGCCGGGGTCGCCCGCGGCCGTGCGGGCGAGCTCGGCGTCCAGGTCGACGAGCCCGGCCAGCTCGACGTCGGGGTTGGCCCGGATCGCGTCGAGCCAGGCCCGGCCCATCGAGCCGGCGCCGACCTGCAGCAGCCGCAGACGATCAGTCACCGATGGGCCCGGTGTAGCCGTGGCCGGTGAAGAACTCGCCGGTGTTGTAGCGCAGCAGGATCGGGACCTTGCGCTCCGGCAGGTCGGTGCGGGCCCACTGGACGCCGTTGGCGATCACCCGGCGGATGTCCTTGTGGTGGTACACCGGGTAGTCCTGGTCGCCGGGGGAGAAGAAGAAGATCTTGCTGTGGCCGCGGCGGAACGTGCAGCCGGAGCGGAACACCTCGCCGCCGCTGAAGGTGGACAGGAAGATCAGCTCGTCCGGGGCCGGGATGTCGAAGTACTCGCCGTACATCTCCTGCTGCTCGATGACGATCGGGTGGGGCACGCCCTGAGCGATCGGATGCGTCGGGTTGACCGTCCACACCAGCTCGCGATCCTGCTCGCTGCGCCAGCGCAAGGTGCACGTCGTACCCATCAGCTTGCCGAAGATCTTGGACCAGTGCCCCGAGTGCAGGACCAGCAGGCCCATTCCCGACAGCACGTGCTGGTGGACACGTTCCACGATCTCGTCGTCCACCTCGCCGTGCGCGGCGTGCCCCCACCAGACCAGCACGTCGGTGTCGTCCAGCACGTCCTTGGTGAGCCCGTGCTCCGGCTCGTCCAGCGTCGTGGTGGTCACCCGCGCGCCGTCGCCCAGGTTCTCCCGGATGCCCGCGGCGATCGTGGCGTGCATGCCGTCCGGGTAGATCTCCCGGACGTGCGGCTCGACCTGCTCGTGGCGGTTCTCGCCCCAGACGAGGACTCGCAGGGTCTCCTTGTTGGTCACGGCCGGCCCTTCTCGTTGTAGTGGTGGGCCCGGGCGGTGTTCGCCGCGCGGATGGCGCGCTGAGCTACCACTGGTTTGTCACTTGACCGCGCCGCCGGTGGCGCCGGCGGCGATGTACCTCTGAGCGATGACCAGCAGGATGATCGCCGGGATGGAGGCGAGCATCGCGGTGGCCATGACCGCGTTCCATTGCGAGACGTTGACGCCGAGATAGGTGAAGATGCCGAGGGTGACCGGGGTGATCTGGCCCTTGGTCGACATGGTCAGCGCGAACAGGAAGTCGCTCCAGGCGAACAGGAACGCGAACAGGCCGACCGTGATCAGCGAGTTGCGGCTGATCGGCATCACGATGGACACGAACGAGCGCATCAGCCCGGCGCCGTCGACCCGCGCCGCCTCGACGATCGACGACGGGATGCTCATCATGAACGACCGCATGATGAGGATGCCGAACGGGATCGCGTTGGCGGTGTTCGCGATGATCAGCCCGGGGATGCTGTTCAGCAGCCCGATGCTCTCGAACAGGGTGTAGAGCGCGTTGGCGATCACGATGCCCGGGATCATCTGGCAGATCAGGATCGTCAGCAGGCCCCAGTTGATCCACCGGAAGCGGAACTGGGCCAGGGCGTACGCCGCGGGCGCTGCGATCACCAGGGTGACCACCACCGTGCCGGAGGCCACCAGGAGGCTGGTGACCAGGTTCTGTCCCTGGTCGTGGATCGCCGTGACGTACCCGTCGAGGGTGGGGTTGCTCGGGAACAGCGACTCGGGCAGCGTCCCGCCGTTGGGCAGCAGCGAGATGTTCAGCATCCAGTAGACCGGGAAGAGCATCAGGGCGAGCAGCACGATCGCGATCGCGGTGCGGAGCCGTTGCTTGACCATCACGCCCCCTACTCGTCGATCCGGCGTCGGTTGACGCGCAGGTAGACGACCGCGAAGACCAGCGAGATCACGATCAGGATGTTGCTGAGCGCGGCGCCCTGGCCGAACTTGAACTGCACGAACGAGTGCTGGTACGACTGCAGCGCGATCGTCTGGGTGGCGTCGGCCGGCCCGCCCTTGGTCAGGCCGAGGATGATGTCCAGCACCTTGAGCGTGTAGATCACGCCCAGCATCAGCGTGATGCTGACCACCGCCCGCAGCTGCGGCCAGGTGATGTACCAGAAGGCCTTCCAGCCGTTCGCGCCGTCCAGCGCTCCCGCCTCGTACAGCTCGTCCGGGATGTCCTGCAGGCCGCTGTAGAGCAGGGTCAGGTTGAACGGGATGCCCAGCCAGATGTTCACCAGGATGACCGCGATCAGGGCCACGTCCGGCGAGGTGAGCCAGGGGATCGGGGTGTCGATGATCCCGAGGTTCCGCAGCATCACGTTGACGATGCCGCTGTCCTGTTCCAGGATCGCCCGCCAGGCCGCACTGCCGACAATCAACGGCAAGAGCCAGGGTAGGAGAAACAATGCCCGGAGTACGCCGTTCAGCGGGAAGTTCTTCTTGAAGAACAGCGCCAGCAGCATGCCGATGACGAACTGTCCGACGATCGAGCCCACCGTGAACAGGGCGGTGTTCAGCACGGCCTTGCCGAACACGTTCTCGTTCATGACGGTGACGTAGTTGTCCAGCCCGATCCAGTCGGCCCGGCCGGTGAAGAACGTCCGCAGGCCGTAGTCCTGGAAGCTCATCACCGCGTTCTTGACGACCGGGTAGCCGAACAGGAACACGATCGCCAAGGCGGCTGGTACGACGAACAGAACCTTGGCGATCGCCTCCTTGCGCATCAGCTCGCGCCCGCCTTGGCCATCGCGTCGGCCGGGGCGGCCTGCCCCGTCAGCACCTGCTGCATGCCGGTGTAGATGATCTTCGCCTGGTCCGGCCACTTGTCACCGAGCTTGCCGGTGCGCGACCGCGCGTTGGCAACCGGCTCGACGAAGCCGACCATGGTGGGGTTCTCGGCCTTGTACTTGTCGGCCAGCGCCAGCTTGGTCGGCACGATGCCGCCCTCCTTGGCCCGCTTGAGCTGGTTCTCGTCGGTGTTCATGCAGGCGACGAGCTCGGCCGCCTTCTTCATCTTGGCCTCGCTGGAGGTCAGCGGGACGGTCCACGCCTCACCGCCGAGCGGCGCGGTCGAGGTCTGCCCGGCCTGGTTGACCGGGAACGGCACCACGCCGTAGTTGATCTTCGCCTTGACCAGGTTCGGGGTCTGCCACGGGCCGTTCAGCATCATCGCCGCCTTCTTGGCGATGAACTGGTCGTTGACGTCGGCCTGGCTCCAGTTGATGACGCTCTTGGAGGCCGAGCCGGAATCGACCAGGTCCTTCCAGAGCTGCAGCGCCTGGGCCACCTGCGGGCTTTTGAGCTGGGTCTCGTCGCCGCCGTTGGTCCACATCGGCGGCAGGAACTGCCAGGCGCCCTCGTAGTCGGCGGTGGCGTTGAAGGCGAAGCCGTACTGGCTGCCCTTGGTCAGCTTCTTGGCCGCGGTCTTGAGCTCGTCCCAGGTCTTGGGCGGCTCGACGCCGGCGGCGCTGAGGATGTCCTTGTTGTAGTAGATCGCGATGGTGTTGGCGCCGGGCTGCAGCGCGTACAGCTTGTCCTGGTAGGTGGCCGCGGCGACCGGGCCCTTCGCAAACCCGTCGGCGTTGAGGCCGAAGTCGGAGAGCGGCGCCAGCGCGCCGGTGGCGGCGATCTGCTGGATGTCGGGGTTGTCGAGCATCAGCACGTCCGGCATCGTCTTCGAGGACGCCTGCTGGAGCACCTTCTGGATCAGGGTCGGGCCGGGCACCGACTGGTGGTCGACCTTGGCGACGCCGATCGAGGTGCCGCACGCGGAGAGCATGTCGCCGATCTGCGTCTTGGCGGGCTCGTCGTTGTAGTAGTCGAGCACGGTGAGGCTGTCGACCGCGGCCGACGCGTCACCGCCGCCGTCTTCGTCCGAGCCGCTGCAGGCGGCCAGGGCCAGGGGTACGAGGACCGCCAGCGCGGCCGTGGCCCCGAGGCGTTTCCTGTTCTTATTGCCGTGAGACATGACAACCGTTTCCTCTGCTGGTGAACCGGATAACCGATCGGCCCCGCCGTTCTCTTTTTGGTGACGTTCTGGCTGCCGGTGAGTGGTGAACCGGATCACCAGTACGACGGAGTGTGGCGCGTCACATTCCCGCGTGTCAAGGCTCTGGACGATGCCTTGGTTAACCGGATCACCGCTGCGTATGCTCACCGCATGGCGGCGACCATCAGGGATGTGGCACGGGCTGCGGGCGTATCGCCGGCGACCGTGTCGTACTACCTGAACGACACCAAGCCGCTGACCGCAGAGACCGGCCGGCGCATCGAGAAGGCGATGGCTGACCTCCAGTTCCGCCGCAACCCGGTCGCCCGCGCCCTGGCCAGCCGCCGGTCGAGGATCATCGCCCTGGCCTACCCGTTCGGCGTCGGCCACGAGTCCTACTCCGCCCGGCAGTTCATCGTCGGCGCCGCCCGGGCCGCCGCCGCCCTGGACTACAACCTCGTGGTGTGGCCGGTCGAGGACGACGGCCTGGAGCTGGCGAAACTGGCCGAGCAGGGTCTGGTCGACGGTGTCCTGCTGATGGACGTCCGCGACGACGACCCGCGCGTCGACGCCCTCGCCAAGATCGGCGTTCCCGCCGCCCTGATCGGCCGCACCGGCGACGCCGTCACGCTGCCGTACGTCGACATCGACTTCGACGCGTCGGTGCGGCTGGCCGCCGACCACCTGCTCGACCTGGGACACCGCCGCATCGTGCTGGTCAACGGCGATCCCGACCAGGGCAACCTGCACGGGTACGGGCCCTACTACCGCACCGAGGGGGCGTACCGGAATCTCATGGGTGAGTGGGGCCTGGAGCCGGCGGTGATGCTCTGCGGCCAGACCGTCGTCGCCGGCCGGGCCGCGGCCGGCCGGCTGCTGGCGGATTTCCCCGACGCGACCGCCGTCATCGTGATGAACGAGCTGCCGGCGCCCGGCTTGACCGCCGAGCTGATCCACCGCGGCCGGTCCGTCCCCGCCGACATCTCGGTGATGTCCCTCTACAGCACGGTCAACGTGGCCGCGATGTCCACGCCGAACCTGACCACGGTCACCACCCCCGGCACCGAGCTGGGCGCCCTCGGCGTCGAGGCGCTCCTCAAGCACCTGGGCGGCTTCCCAGTCCCGCCGGTCCTGGTCACCGGCCGCCTCGTGATCGGCGCGTCGACCGGACCGCGGGCAGACGCAGCTTGAGGGCTTACTCCTCGCCGTTCTCCTGACCGTCGCCCTGATCGGTGTCGTCCGGTGGCTGCTCCTGGTCCCCGCCGGACTGGTCGCCCTCGTTCTGGTCGCCCTCGTTCTCGTCCGAGTTCGTCGGAGGGTTCTGGCCGCCAGGGTTCTGGCCACCCTCGTTC
Source organism: Actinoplanes sp. NBRC 103695 (assembly GCF_030269485.1). GTDB lineage: Bacteria > Actinomycetota > Actinomycetes > Mycobacteriales > Micromonosporaceae > Actinoplanes. The sequence goes on from NZ_BSTL01000029.1 coordinate 120,133, forward strand.
TGGCCACCGGTCGGGCCGTCCTCGCAGAATTCGGCGCCCAGAAGCTCGCACCCGGGGTTCTTGGGCTTCTCCGGCGGCTTGCCGTTGCCCTTGCCCGGGTCGCCGATCTCGACGTTCGGCGGGAAATCGTCCTTCTTCGCGTCCAGTGCCTTGTTGGCGAGGTCCATGAAGACCTTCCAGGTTTCCCCCGGAACCGAGCCGCCGGTCATGCCCTTCCTGCCCTTCGGCGTCGAGTAGATGGGCAGGAGCTGCATCTTGTCCTTGACGACCTTCTCCCTGCCGATCCAGACCGACGCGGCGAGGTGCGGGGTGCCGCCGACGAACCAGGCGTCACCGTTCTCGCCGTTGTCGCCGTTCTTGTACTCCCACGTGCCGGACTTGCCGATAGCGTCGTAGCCGTTCTTCAACGACTTGTCGTTCGCTCCCGGGATCTTCTGCAGCACGTGATCGATCGCCGCGACGACGTTCTCGTCGAAGGCCTGCTTCTTCTGGACCTTCTCGGCCTTGTACGCCTTGAACTTGCCGGTCGCGTTGTCGCGCTTCTGCACCGACTTGACGAAGTGCGCCTTGTAGCTGACGCCCTTGTTCGCCAGCGTCGCCACGCCGTTCGCGTGGTCGAGCGGTGTGATCGCGTACTGGCCGTACCCGATCTCGTTGCCGAGCTGCGCCTTCAGCTTCTCCTTGTCGGTGACCTTGTTCAGGTCGATGCGGCCTTCCTGGCCGGAGATGAAGTTGATGCCGGCCTTGTGCGCCGCCTCGGCCACCTTGTCCGAACCGAGGTCCGCGGCCAGGTGGTAGAAGGGGAAGTTGTACGACTGGACGGTTGCCACGTCCAGCGGGCACCGCCGCTTGTCACAGGTCAGCTTCGTACGGCCGGAATTGCTGATCTTGCTGCCGTCGATCTTCTTCAGCTCGGCGTCCCAGGTCGTGCGGAAGCTGTAGCCGGCACTCAGTGCGGCGAGCAGCGTGTAGATCTTGAAAGACGAGCCCGGCGGCCGGCCACCGCCGATGAAGTCGCCGGTGTCGTTGTAGTTCGGGCCGGCGTAGTCCCAGCCGACACCGTCCGGGCCGCCGTAGTAGGCGAGCACGCGGCCGGTCTCCGGGTCCACCGCGACCAGGGCCGTCTTGTACGTCTTGTCGAACTTGTTCAGCGGCGAGTCGTCGTTCGCCCGGTTCGCGGCGGTCTCGGCCGCCTTCTGCACCTCAGGATCGATCGTCGTGGTGATCCGCAGACCACCCTTGGACTGCTCCTCGTCGGAAATGCCCAACGCCCGGAGCTCGGCCTTGACGTATTTGATGATCTTGCCGGTCGCGGCCTTGCTGCTGCAGTCCGTCCGGCACTTGTTCGGGTCGAACTTCTGGACCGGCGGGTAGGCGGCCGGCATGTCGGCCGGTTTGATCCAGCCCTTCTCGACCATGTTGTTCAGGGTGTACTGCCAGCGCTCCTGAGCGGCCGGCAGGTTGTTCTGCGGGTCGTAGCCGCGGTGGGTCGCGGACGGCT
>NZ_BSTL01000030.1 GCF_030269485.1 Actinoplanes sp. NBRC 103695
CGAACTCCAAATACCAAGCCCGCGGCCCGAACATCGACCGGCGCAGCTACCAGGCCACCGCCAGCATCGACGTCATCAGCCCCGACCCTTGACAGCCAACGTCCCGCCCTAACTGAACGGCGTTGGGGCTAATCCTCCTCCTCGCGGGGTACGCAGCCGTACGTGTTGCTGATCGGGACCTCCGGATGGCAGTACCGCGACTGGCGGCCGGGCTTTTACGATGCGAAGCTGCCGCAACGGTTGTGGCTGGAGCGGTACGCCGAGGCCTTCGCGACCGTCGAGGTGAACAACGCGTTCTACCGGCTCCCCGAACGGTCGACGTTCGAGGGCTGGCGCAAGCGCACCCCGGACGACTTCCGGTTCGCGGTCAAGATGAGCCGCTACCTGACGCACATCAAGCGGCTGCGGGAGCCCGCGGAGCCGGTGGCACGGTTCCTGGACCGGGCCGCGGGGCTCGGCGACAAGCTGGGCCCGGTGCTGATCCAGCTGCCGCCGACGATGCGCGCCGACCCCGCCGCGCTCGACGAGACGCTGGGGCTCTTCCCCCGCTCGGTCCGGGTCGCGGTCGAGCCGCGGCATCCGTCGTGGTGGACCGACCAGGTGCGGGACGTTCTGGGTGCGCACGGCGCGGCGCTGGCCTGGGCGGACCGCCGGGGGCGGCCGCAATCGCCGTTGTGGGTCACCGCCGGGTGGTGCTACCTGCGCTTTCATGAGGGCAGGGCAAACCCCTGGCCACGGTACGGACGGAAAGCGCTCGAATCGTGGCTGCACCGCCTGCCGGCCGGGAAGGAGGCGTACGTGTACTTCAACAACGACCAGCACGGCGCCGCCACGGCCGACGCCTCCGCTCTGGGACGGCTGGCCGGTCGTCCCGCCACCCGGACGCCGTAACCTGAGCGGGTGCTGCACATCGAGCTGAACGGCCGCGAGCCGACCCTGCCCGAGCTGGCCGCGATCGCGGTCACCAACTACGGCCACTTCACCTCGATGCAGGTGCGTGACGGCCGGGTGCGTGGCATGGCACTGCACCTGGCCCGCCTCGACGACGCCAACGAGAAGTTCTTCGGCGACCGGGGCGATGTGGACGACGAGCTGCGGCTGCGGTCCTGGATCCGGCACGCCCTCGGCGACCGCGGGGACGCTTCGGTGCGCGTCGCGTACACCGATCAAGGGGTCTTGATCTCGATCGACGACCCGGTCGAGGAACCCACCGCGCCGATCCGCGTGCGCACCGAGGTCCACCAGCGGCCGTGGCCCGAGCAGAAGCACGCCTCGACCATGGGCCTGCGGTACGCCCACCGCACCGCTCACGAGGCCGGTTTCGACGACGCGCTGTTCGTCACCCCCGACGGCCTGATCAGCGAGGGCAGCGTCTGGAACATCGCCTTCTGGGACGGCGGCCAGGTCGTGCTGCCGGTCGCGCCGATGCTCAAGGGCGTGACCGTGGTGCTGCTGCAGATCGCGATGTCGATGACCGGCGTCCCCTGGACGATGCGCCCGGTGCGCCGCGACGAGCTCCCCGACCTGCTGGCCGCGGCCGCCCTCAACTCCCATTCGCCGGGCCGCCGCATCGCCGCCGTCGACAACGTGGTCTTCGACGAGCACGAGAAGCTCACCGAGATCCTGCACGGCGCCTGGGACAACGTCCCCTGGGACGACATCTGATGACCGCCGCCGTCTACCCGGGCACCTTCGACCCGTTCACGGCCGGCCACCGCGACGTGGCCGAGCGGGCGCGCCTGCTCTTCGACCGGGTGACGGTCCTGGTGGCGGTCAACGACGAGAAACACCCCGGGGTCCCGCCGGAGCAGCGGGCCGCCGCGATCCGCGAGCAGCTGCCCGCGGCCTGGACGAACGTCGCCGTGGCAACCTGGGCCGGGCTGACCGCCGACTACTGCCACGCGCACCGCGCCCAGGTGATCATCCGGGGCGTCCGCAACGCCGGCGACCTGCGCCAGGAGCAGCAGCTGGCCGCGATGAACCTGGAACTCGGCATCACCACCCTCTACCTGCCGACGCGCCCGGCCCTGGCCACGGTGTCGTCGTCGGGGGTCCGCGCCCTCACCGGTTGAGCGCGCGCACCGCGTGGTCGCGGGAGCTGGCGATCGTCGCGTTGCCCGGCGCCGGCCGCACGGCGCGGTCCAGCAGCAGACCGCGGTTGAACATCACGGGCAGGCTTTCCGGGGCGATCTCGGCGGCCTGGGCGGAGCAGACCAGCGCCTCGCCCTCGGCGGCGGCATCACGCCCCCGCCCGACCCACTCCGAGTAGGACTCCACCGCACCGAGTCTGCGCCCGCTCGTCCGCCCTCTCCAGGGACTTGTCCGCGATCGGCCGCCGTCGGATCAGGTCTGGCGGACCGCCGCCCACAGCAGGGCCGCCGTGAACAGGCCGGTCACCAGCACCGTGGCGACGGCCGTGGCGTCCAGGCCGACGCCGCGGCGGTCGGCCACCCGCTTGGCACCGAAGACCGCGAGGATCGGACCGAGCAGCATCACGATCAGGGCCATCACCGGCAGGCCCACCGCCCAGTCGCCGCCCGCCTCGCGCCCGGCCCACCGCAGGATCTGGTGCGCCGCCACGCCGCAGGCGCCGCCGAGGAAGCCGAACGCGGCGAACATGATCGTCGTCGCCCCGGTCAGCGGCCGGGCCGGCGCCGCCTTCACCCGGGCCGACGCCGCCGCCTGCTCCAGGTATTCGTGGGCGTCCCGGTCGCGCTGGCGCGGGATGGCCGGCTCCGGCGCGGTCCGGCCGAAGCGTTCCGCCTTGCCGCCGGTGTCGTGGATGTACCTGTTCCAGGCGTCCGCGACCTCGGCCTCGATCCCCTCGCGGGCCTTGCGCGCGGCGCGGTACCGCTGCTCGGCCTCGTGCATGTCCTCCTCGGCGGCGCGCAGCTTGTCGGCGGCCGCGGCCACCTTGTCGTCGTGCCACTGGCCGGCCTCGGCGCGGTCCTCGGCGGCCGCGGCGGCCAGGCCGGCCAGCTGCCGGACCAGGCCGCGGTAGCCGGCGTCGTCGGGGCTCGGCAGGGGAGTGGTCATGACGCACCGTACGGAATGATGACCTCGGCGCCGCGGTGCTTCGACCGGTCGAAGTGCAGGGCCCGCCACGGCCGCGGGTACCAGGGCGGCGCGCCGGTGCCGGGGAAGTACGGCGACAGCTCGCTGCCGTGCACGTCCAGCGCCACCCACGCGCCGATCGGGTCGGTGCGCGACGCCTGCCCGCCGAGCGTGTCGCGCAGCAGCGCCGCGCCCCGCCACCAGCCGAGAACGTGGATCCGGCGTTCCGGGCCCTGCCGCAGGATCCGCAGCACGCTCCCGCCGAGCGACGGCACCGCGTCGACCGCGTACAGGAAGAGGAAGTGCGGTTTCTCCCCGGGCGCCTCCTCGGCCGCCGCGGCGGTGTCCTCCAGCAGCCAGTCCACATTCGACGCGTCGTAGTAGCCGGTGTCCGCCGGGTTGAGGTCGGACTTGAGCGTGTCCACCGCGCCGCTCGCGTCGGTGTCCAGGCAGGCCACCGAGAAGCGGGCCGCGCCGGGCGCGTACTGCGCGGCCAGCGAGCGCGCCGCGGTGCCGAGGACCGCGCAGGCCTCGTCGATGCGGGTGCCGAGGACGGCCAGGTTGCGGCCGGGGGCACGCCGGAGTTCGGTACGCGCGGACCGCGACGCCACGTCGATGGTCTCGCCGAGCAGCACCACCGGCGACGCGAGCGGCTCCCCGCCCTGGATCCGGCGGAAGTCCGGACTGTCCTCGAGCCGCGGGATCGCGTCGCCGTCGAACAGCCGCGGCGCCGGGATCTCCTGCGGGCGCCGCCGCCACAGCCGGTGCTGCAGGTCGTTCCAGCTGTCCCGGTCGCCGGCCGCCGGGATGCGCACCACCTTGTTGGCCGGGTACGCCCCGGAGTCCGCGTTGACCACCGCGTGGTAGCGGGGCAACGACTCGGCCGCCAGATTCGTCTCGGCCAGCACCCGCCGCGCCCGGGGCAGCGCGATCCGCAGCGAGAACTGCGCGACCAGCGCCGGCCGGCCCCACAGCGCCTCGATGCCGGACACGTCCTGGCTGGCCAGCACCAGGTGGATGCCCTGCGAACGGCCCCGGCGGGCGAGGTCCTCGAGCAGGTCGACCGCCTCGCCGGCCACGGCGTCGCGCCCGGCCAGCAGCACCTGGAACTCGTCGACCACCGCGACGATCCGGGGCCAGTGCCCGTCCGGGTCCTCGGCCCGCAGCTCGGCCAGGTTGGTGACCTCGTGCCGTTTGGCGGCGTCGGCCCGCCGCCGCAGCTCGCCGCCGAGGAAGCGCATGAGCGCCAGCCCGAACTCGCGGTCGGTGTTCACGTTCACCCCGACCAGGCGTACGTGCGGCAGCCAGCTCGGGTCGCGACGGCCCGGCGCGAACCGTGCGAAGGACACCCCCTCCTTGAAGTCGAGCAGGTAGAACGCCAGCTCGTTGGGGGAGTAGCGGGATGCCAGCGCGCCCATCCAGGCGTAGATCAGGTTGGTCTTGCCGGTGCCGGACGGGCCGGCGATCAGCGCGTGCGGCGGGTAGTCGGCCAGCGTCACCCGAACCTCGGTGCCCTGCGGGCTGTCGCCCAGCGGCGCGGTCAGCCCGAGCGCGGAGTTCTCCCGCCACTCGTCGGCCGGGAGGAGGCTGGCCAGCGCGACCGGGGCCGGACCGGCGGCCACCTCGTCGGCGATCCGCCGGCTGGTCAGCGTGAGCACCCCGGCGGACGGCCCGGCGTCGAGCTGGATCGGCAGGTCGCCGGCGCCGCTGGACCGGGCCGCGTCGCCGGGCGCCGCGTCGATCACCTCGATGCCGGGCACGGCGCGCACGCCCAGCCCCCGGATGACCAGGTGCACGCCGCAGGCCGCGCCGGTGCGCAGCAGCCGTTCCAGCTGCTGGCGCTCGGGTTTGCTGAGGCCGCCCGGGTTGAGCAGGACGGCCACCCGCCACGGTTCGGGGCGGCGCCCGGTGGCGGCGGCCAGCTCCCGCAGTGACGTGTGCTCGCCGGCCAGCACGGTCTCGTTGATCCGGCGTACGTGTTCGACCAGGTCGTCCAGCAGCGCCTGGAGGCCGCCGGGGCCGACGAAGGTGAGCACGCCGGCGCCGGCCAGCGGTGCGAACCCGGCCAGCCCGCCGCCCAGGTTCTCCGGGTCGTAGCCGGTCAGGCGTACCGTGCCGGGCACGGCCGAGCCCAGCGCCCGCAGCAGCAGCCCGGCCACCACCTCGTCGCCGAGGCGTTCGTCGCCGCGCACCACCACGTGCCCGCGGTCGAGCAGCGGCACCAGGGCGGGCACCTCGCCGTCGTACGGCAGCAGCAACCGCCCGATCCGCAGCTCGGGCGCGGTGTCGCCGGGCATGCCCGGGGTGGGCTGCCAGGTCTCCCACGGGTCGCCCGCAGCGCCCGGCGCCTCGGTCTGCCCGGCCGCGGCGGCGGCGCCGGACAGCGCCGCCAGGTCGTCGTGGTGCCGGTGGGCGATGTCCCGGAGCCGGTTGTCCCGGGCCAGGGCCAGCTGTACCCGCTGGCGTTCGGCGGCGGCCGCGACCCGGTCCCGGCGCTCGACCGCGGCGATGTGCCGCTGCCGGGCCTCGGTCAGCGCGACGTCGGCCGCGCCGAGTGCCTGGGCCAGCGCCGAGCGGACATCGAGCGCCTGCTGTGCCAGTGGATCAGGCATCGGCGCCGTTCACCGCTCGGTCGTCGCCGCGCCGGGGCAGCGGTTCCGGGGCCGACGGGTCGAGGGTGGCCGCGTCCCGGCCGAGGCGGGCGAGCAGCACGCCGGCCACCACGCTGGACGTCACGGCCGAGTCGGCGGGGTGCGACTGGGCGCCCTCCGGCGCCTTGGCCCGGCAGGTGCGCGTGAGCACCTGTTCGAGGGCGGCCGGGGAGATGCCGGGCAGCAGCGACCGGACCCGTCCGGACACCGCGGTGCGCAGCCGGCCCAGGTCCTCCGGCCGCGGGTCGTGGCCGAGCAGGTCACCGGCCAGCCGGCGGAGCACCGGGCCGGCCGCGGCGGACAGCGACAGGCCGGTCGCCGCGTTCACGCCGTGCAGGTCCCGGCCGAGGCTGGCCCGGTCGCCGGAGCGCACCCGGGTGGCCACCCGCCGCAGCAGCTCGGTGGTGCCGACCTTGCCGCCCGCGCCGCCGTTGCCGTTCTCGGCGTTCTGTGGTGGCGCCTCGTTGGTCAGCTGCTCGACCCGGCGCTGCCACCACGGGCCGAGGCGTTCCGGCGGGGGCTGCCGGTCCTCGTCGCCGGGCGGCGGCGCGACCTTGTCGGAGTCGTCGTGCTCCAGCCCGGACCGCCAGTCGCGGTTGGCGTCGCCGCCCTGGCTCTCGCCGGACAGGCCGATCTGGGCGAGGTACGACGCGATCGCGTCCTGGGCGAGCCGCAGCGCCGCGGCCGCGTGCTCGGCGTGCTCGGTGGCGTTGCCCAGCTGCGGGACGCCGATCGGGTCGACCGAGGTCTGCCGCACCCAGTTGAGCAGCTCGGTGGCACTGCGCAGCCGTTCCATGGCGACGGTCACGAGTCCGGTCGGCAGCTCGTCGGAGGTGGCCCGCAACTGAGCGCCGAGCTCCTGCAGCATGGACATGGCCGGCCTACAGGGTCGCCGTGTAGGTCTGGGCCTGCTCGATCGCGAGCAGGGTGGCGCCCATGCACTCCTCGAGCTGCTGGTCGGCCTGGGAGAGTGAGGCGTGGGCGGCGCCGACCGCGTCGTTGCCGCTGCCGTCCAGCGCGGCGGCCAGGCTCTGCTGGGCCTCGCCCAGTTTCTCCCGCGCCGCCTGAATCGCTGCCTGACCCTCGGTGACCTGCTGCAACGCGGCGTCGACCGCCGCGCGCACCTCGGCGACGCTGGCCACTCGTGCAGCCTCCCGGAAGTGAGTATCTGAGCACCTCTTCGAAGAGTATCGCCCCTCCTGGGGCCCGCATGCCCGGCCGTCCCATTCATTCAAGAGCACTCATCGTGGTACAGAGGACGGTCCGCGCACCTCCGCGCCGAGTTCGGTGACCCGTCGCCGCAGCTCACTGTCTGCTGTTACGACGATTACTCTCCGCGTGGGAGCCTCGGTGGCCACCACGTCGACGATCGCGTCGTCGCCGGATCGCGGGGCGCTTTCCACCCGTACGCCAGGAATGGGCTTGATGTCTTTAGCCCTGCCCTCCACGACCAGGAGCACGTCGAACGGCTCGGGCAGATGCGCCAGACCGTCGCGCAGACGCTCCGTCGCGCCCGCCCGGTCACGCCACCAGCCGTCCGGCTTGGACCCGACCACGTTGGCGGCATCGACCACGAGCAGCGGGTATTCCGTCATGAGAGCAGCGTCTCACAGTGGGAATCCCGCAAAGTTGACCCGAGTTCACTCAACTGTGCGACCGGAACGCGGCGCACGTTGGGAGACGATGATGAGCGAGTGGGATGACCTGTTCGCGCGCTTCTACGGCGGCGAGCCGCGCCGGGCGCAGCGGATCGACATCACGAAATACATGAGCAACGACGCGCGGGCGCTCCTCTCGGACGCGGCCGCGCGGGCCGCCGAGACGACGCCCGACGGCGTCCCGGTGGCCGATCTGGACACCGATCACCTGCTCTGGTCGGCACTGCAGCGCGAGCCGCTGCGTGCTCTGGCCAAGCGGGGCGGCGCCGACCCCGACGCGGTCCTGGCCGAGCTGGGTACGCCGGACGTGCGCAATGAGGGCCTCCCGGAGACCATCGCGCTGACCCCGGCGGCCAAGCGCGCCCTGCTGGACAGCCTGCAGATCTCGCGGGCGCTCGGCTCCTCCTACGTGGGCCCCGAGCACGTGCTGATGGCGCTGGGCCTGAACCCCGACTCGGCCGCCGGCCGGGTGCTGAACGGCAAGCTGGACCCGCGCGCGCTGGCGCAGCCGGACCAGCCCGCGGCCGGTGGGGGCGGGAAGACCCCGACGCTGGAGCAGTACGGCGTGGATCTGACCGACCTGGCCCGCCGCGGCGAGATCGACCCGGTCATCGGCCGGGCCGACGAGATCGAGCAGGCCGTCGAGGTGCTGTCCCGGCGTACCAAGAACAACCCGGTCCTGATCGGCGAGGCCGGCGTCGGCAAGACCGCGATCGTCGAGGGCCTCGCCCAGCGCATCGTGGACAACGACGTCCCGCTGACCCTGGAGGGCAAGCGGGTCATCCAGCTCGACCTGGCCGGCCTGGTGGCGGGCACCCGCTACCGCGGCGACTTCGAGGAGCGCCTGCGCAAGGTGATCGACGAGATCCAGGAGCACGGCGAGGACCTGATCGTCTTCCTGGACGAGATCCACACCCTGGTCGGCGCCGGTGGCGGCGGCGAGGGCGGCGCGATGGACGCCAGCAACATGCTCAAGCCGGCCCTGGCCCGCGGCCGCCTGCGGGTGGTCGGCGCGACCACGCTCGACGAGTACCGCAAGAACATCGAGAAGGACGCGGCGCTGGCCCGGCGCTTCCAGCCGGTCCTGGTCGGCGAGCCGTCGGTGCCGGACACCGTGCAGATCCTGCACGGCCTGCGGGACAACTACGAGGCGCACCACCAGGTGCGGATCACCGACGAGGCGCTGAAGGCCGCGGCGGAGCTGTCCGACCGGTACATCACCGACCGGTTCCTGCCGGACAAGGCGATCGACCTGATCGACCAGGCCGGTGCGCGGGTCCGGTTGCGGGTGAAGACGCCGTCACCGGATCTTCGTCGCGTCGCGGACGAACTCGAGCAGCTCAACCGCGACCGGGACCAGGCCGTCGCGGCGGAGAACTACGAGCGGGCGTCCGAGCTGCGTGACCAGATCGCGGCCCTGGAGAAGCCGGCCGTTCCGACGGAGAACATCCCGCAGGTGACGCCGGTGGACGTGGCCGACGTGGTCTCGCGGGCGACCGGCATCCCGGTCACCCAGCTCACCGAGGAGGAGCGGGACCGCCTGCTGCGCCTCGAGGGGCACCTGCACGACCACGTGGTCGGCCAGGACGACGCGGTGACCGCGGTGGCCGAGGCGGTGCGCCGCTCACGTGCCGGACTCGGTGACCCGGACCGGCCGGTGGGCAGCTTCCTGTTCCTCGGGCCGACCGGCGTCGGCAAGACCGAGCTGGCGCGCTCGCTGGCCGAGGCGCTGTTCGGCGACAGCGACCGGATGGTGCGGCTGGACATGAGCGAGTTCCAGGAGCGGCACACCGTGTCGCGGCTGGTCGGGGCGCCTCCCGGCTACGTCGGCTACGACGAGGCCGGGCAGCTGACCGAGGCGGTGCGGCGGCGTCCGTACAGCGTCGTGCTGCTGGATGAGGTGGAGAAGGCGCACCCGGACGTGTTCAACATGCTGCTGCAGGTGCTGGACGACGGACGGCTGACCGACAGCCAGGGCCGCACGGTGAGTTTCCGGAACACCGTGGTGATCATGACGAGCAACATCGGCTCGGACCTGATCGACGGCAGCAAGCGCAGTGTCGGCTTCGAGACCGGCACGTCCTCGGCCGACGCCGCCCTGCGTGAGCAGCTCGACCGGCGGCTGCGGGACCAGTTCCGGCCCGAGTTCGTCAACCGGATCGACGAGATCATCGTCTTCCGCCGGTTGGAGACCGACCAGCTGCGGAAGATCACCGAGATGCTGCTCGAGGACACCCGGCGCCGCCTGCACGCGCAGGACATCGCGCTCGAGGTGACCACGGCGGCGGTGGACTGGCTGGCCGAGCGCGGGTACCAGCCCGAGTTCGGGGCGCGCCCGCTGCGCCGGACCATCCAGCGGGAGCTGGACAACCGGCTCTCCCGGATGCTGCTGGCGGCCGGCCTGGCCCCCGGTCAGACGGTCACGGCGGACGTCGTCGACGGCAGCCTCACGCTGACCGCCGGCTCACGCAGCAGCGAGAGTGTTGCTGCCTAGGTGCGGGAACGCCCGCGTCCACTCCACATAGCGGGGATTGCGGGCGGTGACCTCCTCGTAGGCGTCGACCGCCATCCCGATCAGCCGGGGCGCGATCCGGGCGGCGGGTGAGTCGGGGTGCCACCCGAGCACCTGCCGCCACCGGACCGGGGCGCCGGCCAGCGGGCGATGGGTGAGTCCGGTGGGCGCGCGGAAAGTGGGCTGACACAGCCCCAGCGCGACGCCGGACTCGACCATGTCCACCACGCCCCGGATGTCGGTCTCCAGGCACCTCTTCTGGGTGAAACCGGCCCGGGCGCAGGCCGCCGCGAAGCAGTCGGAGAAGCAGCCGTCCCCGGTCCCGGCCGCCCACTCCTCGTCGGCGAGCTCGGCCAGGTCGATCTCGTCGCGCTTGGCGTACGGCGAATCCTCCTGCATCAGCACGCAGACGCCGTCCACCGCTATGGTCTGCCAGACCAGCCCGTAGTCCGCCGACGGCATCGCGTCGCCGCACACGCCGACCTGGGCGTAGTCCAGCCGGCCGTCGCGCACCATGGTGGCCAGTTCCTCCACGTAGTACGACGCGTGCGTGGAGATCTGCGCGTCCGGCTGAGCCTCGGACAGCCGGTTGACCAGCCCGCCGATCACCGGGCCGCCGACCTGGCCGATCCGGTAGCGGCTCATCGTGTCCTCGTCGGCGCCCGCGCCGGCCAGCCGGGCCGCCTCGTCCTGCAGTCCCTTCATGGCGGGCAGCAGCACCCGGGCGCGGGAGAGCACCAGTTCGCCGAGCGCGGTCGGGCGTGCGCCACGCCGGTCCCGGTCGAACAGCGGTCCGCCGAGCGTGCGTTCGATCCGTTGCAACTGGGCCGTCAGGGCGGGTTGCGCGAGTCCCAGCTGGGACGCCGCCTTGGTCACGCTGCCCGTCTCGGCGATCGCGCAGACCACCTTCAGGTGCCGCAGCTCCAGGTTCATAGCGTGACGGTAGGACGTTCGCAGGATCCCGGCTAGACCTTCGGCCGGGCAAAGATCCCCCGTCTGTTGCAAACCGGTTAAATGACGCCGGTCGATCAAAGGTCCTTCGCGTACGTTGTGCGCCTGGTCACAGCGTCGCGTGCCTTGTCGACCACGGCCACCACCGGATCCACCACCTTGTTCCACGGCGGGCGGGCCGGCGTGGAGGGATGTGGCCTGGTCGGCGCCGCCTCCTCGGCCGTCTCCACCCGGTTGCCGATCCGGATCAGGTCCTCCACCGGCGCCATCTGCAGCAGCAGCGGCAGCAGTTCCTCGGCGTCCGCGCGGACATGCCGGGCGATCGCGTCACCCACCGCGGCCGCCGCGGCCTCGAAATCCGGATCGCCGGGCCTCGCCCTGTCCAGGCGTTGCAGCGTCACCAGCAGATCGTGGTCCTCGGCGAGCTCGCGGTCGGCCAGCCGGTCGCCGTCCGGCACCACCTTGCGCACCGCCGGGTACAGGTACTGCTCCTCGGCGGACAGGTGCCGGGACAGCTCGGCCACCAGCACCTGGGCGTGCCGGCCGCGGTCCGGCCCGTCCGGCAGCTCGGCCAGGGAGAGCAGCTCACGATGCTGCTCGGCGAGCACGTCGACCACGTTGCGGCCGGTCACCTCGCCGCCGACCGGCGGGAGCGGGGGAAGGTTCAGCGCTGACACGGCGGCCGGAGTACCCGGCGCGGAAACCCGCGAAACAAGTGCCTGGTATGAAGGTCAGATGACCGACACCGCTGTCGACGAGGTCGTCGGCATCTGCCAGGACCTGCTGCGCATCGACACCAGCAACACCGGCGACCAGCGCACCACGGCCGGTGAACGCGTCGCCGCGGAGTACGTCGCCGAGAAGCTCACCGAGGTGGGCGTCGAGGTGGTCATCCACGAGTCCGCGCCGCGCCGCGCCAACCTGGTCGCCCGGATCCCCGGCGCCGACCGCTCCCGCGGCGCGCTGCTGGTGCACGGCCACCTGGACGTCGTCCCCGCCGACGCCGGCGAGTGGTCGGTCCCGCCGTTCTCCGGCGAGGAGAAGGACGGCTACCTGTGGGGCCGCGGCGCCATCGACATGAAGGACTTCGACGCGATGATGCTCGCGGTGGTCCGTGAGTGGCAGCGCACCGGCGTGGTCCCGCCCCGCGACATCGTGCTCGCGTTCACCGCCGACGAGGAGGCGGGCATGCAGTACGGCTCGCAGTTCCTGGTCCGCGAGCACGCCGACCTGCTGGAGGGCTGCACCGAGGCCATCGGCGAGGTCGGCGGCTTCTCCTACACGGTCAACGACGACCTGCGGCTCTACCTGGTCGAGACCGCCGAGAAGGGCATCGACTGGCTGCGGCTGCACGCCAAGGGCCGCCCCGGGCACGGCTCCTTCGTACACGACGACAACGCGGTCACCGCCCTCGCCGAGGCGGTCGCCGCGGTCGGCCGGCACAGGTTCCCGGTGGTCGTCACGCCGACCGTGCGCAGCTTCCTCGAGCAGGTCTCCGACGCGCTCGGCATCGACTTCGACCCGGACGAGCCCGAGCTCACCATCGGCAAGCTCGGCCCGATCGCCAACCTGATCGGTGCCACCCTGCGTAACACCGCCAACCCGACCCGGCTCGAGGCGGGCTACAAGGACAACGTGATCCCCGGCAAGGCGTCCGCCACGATCGACTGCCGCACCCTGCCCGGCCAGGCCGAACTCTTCCTGGGACAGCTGCGCGACGTGATCGGCCCGGACATCGAGATCGAGCACCTGCAGCAGCAGGCGGCGCTCGAGACCGGCTTCGACGGCGCGCTGGTCGACGCGATCAGCGCCGCACTGCGCGCGGAGGACCCGGGCGCGCGGGCGGTCCCCTACATGCTCTCCGGAGGTACGGACGCCAAGGCGTTCACCACCCTCGGCATCCGATGCTTCGGGTTCGCCCCGCTCAGACTGCCCCCCGACCTCGCCTTCTCCTCGCTGTTCCACGGCATCGACGAGCGTGTGCCGATCGAGGGACTAAGGTTCGGCGTGCGCGTGCTCGACCGGCTCCTGCGCAGCGCATGAAGTCTTCTCTGACCCCACCCGAGAGGAACCAACTCAGATGACCGACCGGATGGCGGACCTTGACGCCGCCCTGGACCGCGTGGTCGATGCCGCCCGCGCGCACCTGGCCGCGGTGAAGGCCGCCGAGGGACGCATCGACGACGACGGCGTCTGGCAGGCGTACGTGGCGCTCAACAACGCCTCGTTCGCCTACGACGAGCAGTTGCTGGACAACTTCGGCGAGGTGACGCCGTGGGACGTCGAGTCGATCGACCCGGACGAGGCGGACCAGCGGTTCGGCCTGGGCGTGGGCGGGCTGGACGGCGCCGAGCCGGCCGACGCGCACCCGCAGGTGATCTCGGTGCGGCAGCGTCGTGACTACAAGGTGCCCAGCGTGTCGGCTCTGCTCCGGATGGCCGACGCGGCCCGCAGCAACGCGGTGCCGGAGGACGAGGACCCGGGCCCCATCGAGTCGGTCGGCGAGGCCGTGCTGGAGCTGCTGCAGTCCGGCGACGGCTCGCTCAGCTCACTGGACGTGCCCGAGCTGGAACCGCTGGACGGGCTGATCACGGTCAGCGAGACCGCCAAACCCCTGGACCTGGAGGCGTACGAGGACAGCGACGGCGCCGGCCCGTTCACGCCGGGCGCGGACGACCTGCTCGTCGGCCGTCTCGACGAGCACCCGTACCTCCCGGAGGAGGACGAAGAAGCCTAGCCGGCTTTGTCGGCCGTCAGTAGGAGAGACCCGGCTGGGGATTGTCCCGCACCTTGCGGCGGAGCATCACCTGCCGGGTTCCATCCCTGAAGAGCTGCACCCGGGCGAGTTCCCAACCGGAGAACTCCGCCTGGATTGCCAGCTGCGCCGCGGCGGCCAGGCGATCGACATTCGAAGGCAACCGGAGCGGCGCGTATTCGTAGTCCATGGCTCCTAATATGCGTCAGGCCGCCGCGCCTGCACCAGTCCTCGATCGGACTCGCGGCCGCGACCACAATCGGCGCAGGCCGGCCGCCGCCGCAGGTGGTAGGCCAGGGTCGCGGCGCCCAGGGCGGCGCCCCACAGCGGCCAGGTCATCTGCGGCACGTGCGCCAGGCTCAGGTCGGACGTGTAGAGCTCCGGGTTGCTGTAGAAGGCGACCGACGCGGCGGTGACCGCCAGCGCGACCAGCCCGGCCGGGATCGTGGCCAGCCGGATCGGCACTCTCCTCCCCGCCAGGCCGATCATCCAGCGCGGGAAGACCTCGCCCCAGCGCTGCGTGAGCCCGAGCGTCAGCACCGCGCCGGCCAGCGCGAAGCCGCCCAGGCCGGCGCCCGCCCAAACCATGCCGGAATTGTGCAGCTCGGCCAGGAACTCGTCACTGATGCCGAACGGGATGTGCACCGCCCAGGCCAGCCGGACCACTGCGTAGAAGGCCGGGACCGCCACCGCGACGGCCACCGCCCAGCGGCCCCAGCGAGCAGCGGCCTCCGGTGTCGTCCAGCCCGGCCGGCCGTCGGCGGCCGCGGATGTCGAAAAGTCGTCGGCGCGGCCGCAGCTCTCGCACACCCCGGCGATCTTCCGCTGCCAGCGCAGCACCGCCGCCGCCACGAGCAGGCCGCCGGCCATGGCCCCGATCTGACAGGCGAGCTGCCAGTTGAAGACGACGCCGTAGTCCATCGGCGGATAGCCGAACGGCGCCCCGACGATCAGCACCGGCAGGTAGCCGGCGAAGGTCAGCACCCGGACGTCGGGCACCAGAATGACCAGCGCCACCACGACCGTCCAGCACCAGGCGAGGATCGCCGCCCGGGCCGGTCCCGGCGGTCGCGCCGGGCCGTGCAGGAGGAGCAGCAGCACCGCGGTGATCAGCAGCACGGCGGCGAACAGCGGCGCGCCGACGGCCGGGTCGAGAGCGCGCAGGGGAGAGGCGCCGTTGCCGGGGTCGTGCGGGCCGAACGGGAAGCCGCGACCGGTGACGGTCGCGACGAGGGCGAGGGTTCCGGAACCGGCGGCGAACAGGGCCGCCTTCGTCTGAATGCTCATGCCCCTCACGGTCGCGTCCCGCGGCGCCCGCCGGATCCCGCCCGCGCGGGTACCGGCTCCCGCCTCAGGGGGAGATGAAGCCGGCTCCCGCCTCAGGGGGAGATGAAGCCGGAGCGATAAGCCACAACCACGGCTTGCGTACGGTCGCGGACGCCGAGCTTGGCCAGGACGTTGCCGACGTGGGTCTTCACCGTCTCCAGCCCCAGGACCAGCTTCGCCGCGATCTCCGCGTTGGACAGGCCCTCGGCCATCAGGCGCAGCACCTCGCCCTCGCGGTCGGTCAGGCGCACCCCGGGGAGCTGCTCCCTGCTCGGGCCGTACGCCGCCGCCAGCCTGCGCACCGCGGCCGGGAAGAGCAGCGACTCGCCCCGCGCGACCACCCGGACCGCCTCCACGATCTGCGCCGGGCGGGACCTCTTGAGCAGGAAGCCACCGGCGCCGGCGCGCAGCGCGTCGTACACGTGCTCGTCGTTCTCGAAGGTCGTCACCACCAGCACGCGCGGCGGGCGCTCGAGGCGCTCGTGCAGCAGCCTGGTGGCCTGGATCCCGTCCAGGCGCGGCATGCGTACGTCCATCAGAACGACGTCGGGCCGCAGCCGGACCACCGCCGGGACCACGTCGGCGCCGTCCTCCGCCTCGCCGGCCACGTCGATGTCGTCCTCCGCGCCGAGGATGGCCCGCAGCCCGGCCCTGATCAGCGCGTCGTCGTCAACGATCAGTACGGAGATCACGCGGCAGTCTGGCACGCACCCTCCACTCGGCACAGTCCCGTCCCGCCCGGCTGTCGCCCGCGCGTCCCGCGTCGCCGCCCGCGCGTCCGGCCTCGCCGCCCGTGCGCCTTACCTCGCCGCCCTCGGGTCCTGCCTCGCCGTCCTCGGGTCCCGCCTCGATGGTGCCGCCGGCCAGCCGGACCCGCTCGCGCATCCCCGTGAGCCCGCGGCCGCTGCGTCCCGCCGGCCGCCCGTCGAACGGATTGCGCACCTCGATCTCGATCCCGTCCCCGCTCCTGATCCGGAGGTGGATCGCGCCCGACCCGTGCTTCGCCGCGTTGGTGAGGCTCTCCTGGACCAGCCGGAAGGCCTCGGCCGGCAGCGTCCCGGCCGGCAGGGTCCCGGGGAGCTCGACGTCGGCGTGCACCTCGATCCCGCCGGCGCGCACGTCGTCCAGCAGCCGGTCGAGGTCCCCGGACGCCGGCGAGGAGAAAGAACGTTCGTTCTCGTCACGTAACATTCCGAGCACGTGATCGAGGTCGTCCATCGCGGAGCGGCCGACCTCCTCGATCGCCTCCAGGGCCCGCCGCGCGAACTCCGGGTCCTTGTCGAACACCGCCCGCGCCGCGCCCGCCTGCAACGTCGTCGCGGTCAGCGCGTGCCCCACCGAGTCGTGCAGCTCGCGGGCCAGCCGGTTGCGCTCGGCCAGCCGATGTTCCCGGGCCTCCACCGCCGCCAGCCGCTCGGCGGGCGACGGGCCGAGCAGCACGGGCGCCATGGTCGCCGCCAGCGCGCCCAGGCCGGCCGTCGCGTAGACGGTTCCCAGCAGGAGCAGCAGCGCCGCTCCGGCGGAGGCGGGCGTCACCCGTGCCGACAGGCCCATGAAGGCCAGCGGGACCGCGCCGACCAGTGCCGTCCCGATCATCGCGCCGACGGCCAGGTGCACGGCGAACCACAGCGCCGCCCGCAGCCTGGTCTCCATCGCCGGCGGTCCGGGGTGCGGCAGATCGACCCGCAGCAACGCGCGCACGGCGGCGATCTCGAGCTCCCGGGTGCCGCTCAGGAACGGCGGCACCAGCCCGATCAGGCTCACCACCACGGCGATCGCCAGCGTCGCGACCCGGTCGTCCGTCGAGATCAGCACGGTCCGGCCGACCAGGCCGGCGAGCAGCACGTAGGGGAGAAGGATCACCGCCCCGAGCAGCAGGAACACCGCCCGGCGGTAGGTGCTCGCGCGCAGCGGGGCGAGCAGCGCCCGCCGGATCATCCCTCGCGCTCGGGGTAGCCGACCTCGATCGCCGACACGTCGTCCAGCGCCTTCGCGATCTGGGCGGGCAGCGTCAGCTCCTCGCTGAGCAGCGCGCCCTGCAGCTGGCCGGCGGTCCGGGCGCCGAGGATCGCCGAGGACACCCCGGGCCGGTCGCGGATCCAGGCCAGCGCCACCTCGACCGGCGACACGCCCAGCCCGCGGGCCGCGGTCGCCACCGACTCGACGATGCTGGAGCTGCGCGGCTCCAGGTAGGGCTCGACGAACGCGGACAGGTGCTCGGAGGCGGCCCGGGAGTCCAGCGGGCGGCCGTCCCGGTACTTGCCGGTCAGCACCCCGCGGCCCAGCGGAGACCAGGGCAGCAGGCCGATGCCCATGGCCGCGGCGGCGGGCAGCAGCTCGCGCTCGATACCCCGCTCCAGCAGCGAGTACTCCATCTGGGCGGCCACGATCGGCGCCCGTCCCGGCCACGCGGCCTGCCACGCCGCCGCCCGCGCGGTCTGCCACGCGGCGAAGTTGGAGACGCCCACATACCGGGTCTTGCCACTGGCCACCGCGTGGTCGAGGGCGGCGAGCGTCTCCTCCAGCGGGGTCTGCGGGTCGTAGCCGTGCACCTGCCACAGGTCGACGTAGTCGGTGCCGAGCCGGCGCAGCGACCCCTCCAGCGAGCGCAGCAGGTGCCCGCGTGAGCCGTCGCGGCGGCGCCACCCGCCCGGCGTCAGACCGGCCTTGGTCGAGATCAGCACCTCGTCGCGGGGCACGAGCTGCTCCATCAACGCGCCGATCACCGACTCGGCGTCGCCGTCGCCGTACACGTCGGCGGTGTCCAGCAGCGTGCCGCCCGCGTCGAGGAACAGTTTCAGCTGGGCGGCCGCGTCGTCGGGGTCGGTGTCCCGGCCCCACGTCATGGTGCCGAGCGCGAGCCGCGAGACCGCCAGCCCGCTTCGGCCGAGCGGTCGCTGTTGCATGCGTGAACCATATTCAGACTCCGCCGACTTGCGACATCCCGCGCCGCGTCGGTTACCGGACCGAGACGCCCCCGGCCGGGTCAGTAGGCTCGTCGGAGAAGGTTTCCGTTCTATGTCGGGAGGGCGCGTGCGGCTCGGACTCAGCCTCGGTTACCAGGCGGCATGGACCACACCGGCCGACCACCTGGCTCTCGCGCAGGAGGCGGACCGGCTCGGATTCTCGGTGGTGTGGGCGGCGGAGGCCTACGGCTCCGACTCGCCGACCATGCTGGCGTGGATCGCCGGTCAGACCGAACGGATCGACGTGGGCGCCGCGGTGATGCAGATCCCGGCGCGTACTCCCGCGATGACCGCGATGACCGCGGCCACGATCGACGCGATCTCCGGCGGCCGGTTCCGCCTGGGTCTGGGCGTCTCCGGACCGCAGGTTTCGGAGGGCTGGCACGGCGTACGCTTCGCGAAACCGCTCGGCCGCACCCGCGAGTATGTCGACATCGTGAAGCTGGCGCTGGCCCGTAAGCCGGTGGCGTACGAGGGCGAGCACTACACACTGCCGCTGCCCGACGGGGCCGGCAAGGCGCTCCGCCTCGGCTTCCACCCGCCGCGCGAGCGGATCCCGGTCTACCTGGCCGCGGTCGGGCCGAAGAACCTGGAGCTGGCCGGCGAGATCGCGGACGGCTGGCTGGCCATCTTCTTCGACCCGAGCACCGCCTCCGACCACCTGCGCCACATCGAGGCGGGCCGCTCCAAGCACGGCCAGGGCCTCACCGGTTTCGACGTGGCGCCCAGCGTGCCCGTGGTGATCGGCGACGACGTGGCCTCCAGCGCCGACGTGATCCGGCCGTACGCGGCGCTCTACGTCGGCGGCATGGGCAGCCGCGAGCAGAACTTCTACAACCGGCTGGCCGTGCGGATGGGCTTCGCCGACGCCGCCAAGGAGGTGCAGGACCTCTATCTGGACCGCAAGATCCGGGAGGCCGCGGCCGCGGTGCCGCAGGAGTTCATCGAGCGCACCGCGCTGGTCGGCCCGCGCCCGGTGATCGTCGAGCGGATCCGGGAGTACGCCGCCGCCGGCGTCACCACGCTGTCGATCAGCCCGTACGTCGGGGATCTGAAGTCCGGTCTGGACACCCTGCGGGTGGTGGCCGAGGCGTTCGACGAGGCCGGGGTGGCGTCGTAGTGGCCACCGTCCTGCTCATGCGGCACGGCCGGACCACCGCGAACGCCTCCGGTGGTCTGGCCGGCCGGCAACCGGTCGAGCTCGACGACACCGGCCGGGCCCAGGCCGAGCGGGCCGGCGAGCGCCTGCGCGCGTTGCCCCTGGCCGCCGTGGTGACCAGCCCGCTGATCCGCTGCCGGCAGACCATGGAGCTCGCCCTGCCGGACGCCAAGCCGGTGGAGGAGGAGGGCCTGATCGAGTGCGGCTACGGCGACTGGGAGGGCCGGCCGCTGGCCGAGCTGGCCAAGGAGCCGCTGTGGGCCGTGGTGCAGCAGCACCCCAGCGCGGCGGTCTTCCCGAACGGCGAGGCGATGGCCGCGATGTCCGCCCGCGCGGTGGCCGCGATCCGGCGCTGGGACGCGCTGGTCACCGCCGAGCACGGCGCGGACGCGCTCTGGCTGGCGTGCAGCCACGGTGATGTGATCAAGGCCATCGTGGCCGATGCGATGGGCCTGCACCTGGACGAGTTCCAGCGGATCGTGGCGGATCCGGCGTCGATCAGCGTCATCCGGTACACGCCGACGCGCCCGTTCCTCGTGCGCCTCAACGACACCAGCGATCTGACCTCGTTGATCCCTCCGGCCGGGACCGCGTCGTCGAGCGACGCCGCGGTCGGCGGCGGCAGTAACTCTTAGTAGTCGCCTGTTTCCGCAGGGTGGAGGGCGGTTGCGCCCTAGGCGAACCGCGCCGGTGCACTGCGCGCACGCGCCGGGAGGCGGATAGGGTCGTCCGTATGACGCACCAGGTGCATGCGTTCGAGCCGCCCGAGCGGTTCGTCGCCGGTACGGTCGGCGAGCCGGGTGACCGCACCTTCTTCCTCCAGGCCCGTGGCGGCGGCCGCGTGGTCAGCGTGGCCCTGGAGAAGGTGCAGGTGTCGCTCCTCGCCGAGAAACTCGAGGAACTCCTCACCGAGGCGAGCCGCCGCTTCGACGTCGACATACCGGACGCGCCGGTGCTCCCCGTGCACGACAACGAGCCGCTGGACACGCCCGTCGACGAGGAGTTCCGGGTCGGCACGCTGGGGCTGGCCTTCGACGTCGACACCACCACGGTGGTGATCGAGGCGATCGAGGCCGGGGAGAGCGACGCCGAGGTGGAGCTCGGCGTCGATGACGACGACGATGACGATGACCTGCCCGACGACGACGAGGACGAGCCCGACGACGACCTCGACCGGCTCCGGGTGCGGCTGACCCCCGAGGCGACCCGAGCGTTCATCGACCGCGCCCGCCGCGTGGTCGCCGCCGGCCGCCCGCCCTGCCCGCTCTGCGGCCAGCCGCTCGACCCGGCGGGCCACCTCTGTCCCCGGCACAACGGTTATCACCGGTGACGATCTCGGTGCTGCCCGAGGACGACGCGGTCGAACTGCTGACCCGCGGCGAGATGGAGCTCGAGGGCCGCCTCGTCGACGCGTCCAACACCACGCTGCGCGCGGAGATCACCCTCGACGGCCTGACCCGGCGCTGCGTCTACAAGCCGGTGCGCGGCGAGCGCCCGCTGTGGGACTTCCCCGACGGCACGCTGGCCGGCCGCGAGGTGTCGGCCTACCTGGTGTCGCAGTCCACCGGCTGGGGCCTGGTGCCGCCGACGATCCTGCGCGACGGCCCGCTCGGCGTGGGCGCCTGCCAGCTCTGGATCGACGAGCCGGAGGGGGCGCAGTCGCTGATCGGTTTCGTGCCGGCCTACGACATCCCCGAGGGCTGGCTGGCCGTCGCCAACGCCCGCGACGAGGAGGGCGACGCGTACGCGCTGGCCCACGCCGACGACGCGCGCCTGGCCCGCCTGGCCGTGCTGGACGCCGTCATCAACAACGCCGACCGCAAGGGCGGCCACGTCCTGTACGCCCCCGAGGACCGCGTCTTCGGCGTCGACCACGGCGTTTCCTTCCACGTCGAGAACAAGCTGCGCACGGTCCTGTGGGGCTGGACGGGCAAGCCGCTCCCGCCGGACGCGGTCGAGACGCTCACGTCCTTGCGCTCGGCCCTGGACGGCAAGCTGGGCGCGGCCCTCGAGGAGCACCTGACGATCACCGAGGTCCAGCACGTCCGCCTGCGCGTGAAGCGCCTGCTGCGCTCCGCGAAGTTCCCGCAGCCCCCGACGGACTGGCCCGCCGTCCCCTGGCCGCCTGTTTAGAGAGCGCGACCATTTACGCACGTGGAGCGAAGCGACCCTCGGCGTGAGCGGCGGTCCGCACCCACCACCCCGCTACGACCGGCTCTTGATCTTGATCTCGTTGTTGATCTGCTGATGGTGCTGGATAGGCTCTTGGCATGGACGCTTGGGTGGGGCACGAGGTGCCGTCGTTGCCAGGAACGTCGCCGGCGCTGCGGCTCTACGACTCGGCCCGCCGCGGCGTCTTCGAGAGCGCGCCGTCCGGGCCCGCCACCATGTACGTCTGCGGCATCACCCCCTACGACGCCACCCACCTGGGCCACGCCGCCACCATGATCACGTTCGACCTGGTGCAGCGCCTGTGGCGCGACGCCGGGCACCCGGTGACCTACGTGCAGAACGTCACCGACATCGACGACCCGCTGCTCGAGCGGGCCAGCCGCGACGGCGAGGACTGGCTGGTCCTGGCGATGCGCGAGACCGCCCTGTTCCGTGAGGACATGGAGGCTCTGCGGATCATCCCGCCGGCCCATTACGTCGGCGCCGTCGAGTCCATCCCGCGCATCGCCGGCCACGTCCGTGACCTGATCGCCGCGGGCTGCGCCTACACGCTCGAGGACGGCACCGGCGACGTCTACTTCAAGGTGGCGTCGGCCCCCGACTTCGGCTACGAGTCGCACCTGTCTCGCGACGAGATGGTGGCGCTGTCGGCCGAGCGCGGCGGCGACCCGGAGCGCGCCGGCAAGCTGGACCCGCTCGACCCGCTGCTGTGGCGCGGCGCCCGCGACGGCGAACCGGCCTGGGACGGCGGCGACCTCGGCCCCGGCCGCCCCGGCTGGCACATCGAGTGCGCGACCATCGCCCTCACCCTGCTGGGCACCACGATCGACGTGCAGGGCGGCGGCAACGACCTGCTGTACCCGCACCACGAGTGCTCGGCCGCCCACGCCGAGACGCTGACCGGCGACCGCCCGTTCGCCCGCCATTTCGTCCACGCCGGCATGATCGGCCTCGACGGCGCGAAGATGTCGAAGTCGAAGGGCAATCTGGTCTTCGTCTCCCGCCTGCGCGGCGACGGCGTCGACCCGATGGCCGTCCGGCTGGGCCTGCTGGCCGGCCACTACCGCTCCGATCGGGAGTGGACCGACGACGTCCTCAAGACCGGCCACCAGCGGCTGGCACGCTGGCGCACGGCAGCGTCGTCCGCCTCCGGGCCGTCGGGCGAGGGCTTCCTCTCCGCCGTACGCGAGGCGCTCGCCGATGACCTCGACGCCCCGTCCGCGCTGGCCGTGGTGGACGCCTGGTCGGAGGCCGCGATGGCCGGCGCCGGCGACGATCCGGCGGCGCCGGCGTTGATGGCCCGTACGGTCGACGCCCTCCTCGGCATCCGCCTGTGACCGCTGCCGCCGGTTCGCCGCGGCAGCGGGTCGAGGCTGAGGTCGCGCGGCGCGGCGCGGACGCCCTCGTCGACGGCTGCCTGGCCATGCTGACCGGGGTGGCCGTGGACGTCGATCTGCTGGTCGTGCTGGCCGGCCCGATGTCGCCGCGCTACCTGGACGCGCCGGTCGAGCAGCAGTACTGGCTCCGGGTCTGGCCGGCCCGCGGGCTGCTCTGGGCGCCCTGGCGCGACCGCACCGCGAGCCCGATCGCGGCCGCGCTGTCCGACGAGCATTGGCGGGTCCGGGAGATGGCCGCCAAGGTGGTCGTCCGCCACCGGGTCGACGAAGCCTTCGACGCGATCACCGCGATGCTCGACGACGAGAACCCGCGGGTCCGCCACGCGGCGGCCCGCGCCCTCCGGACTCTTTCCTAGGCTCTTCTTCTAGGCCAGGGCGAATCCCGGGTCGGGGTCGGGGTCGGGGGTGGGCGCCGGGATCTTGTAGTCCTCGGTCAGCGTCGTCATCGGCCCCGGCCAGGTCGCCTGGGCCACCTCGATCGGCTTGCGGGTCTCGTCGAAGGCCACGTGCAGCAGATGCAGCACCGGCGTGTCGGGCCGGATCTGCAGGATCTCCGCTTCCTCGCGGCTGGGCTGGCGGGCGCTGATCGTGTCGGTGGCCGAGGTGTAGCGGCGGCCCAGCGCCTCCTCCGCCTCCTGGTAGAGCGGCCGCCCGAACGCCTCGCGCCGTTCCAGGGAGGTGCCGGTGACGTCCTTCAGCCGGAACCAGGAGGCGCCGACCTCGACCGCGGCGTCGTCGGTGCGCACGATGTGCCGGCGGACCAGCATCTCGGTGCCGTCCCGCACGCCGAACGCGTCCGCCACCTCCGGGGGAGCGGGCTCGCGGCCGACCCCGGCGAGCTGCTGGCGGTAGCGCGCGGCCAGATCCGCGTGGTAGCCGCGGTGCGAGCCGTACCTGCCGCGGGCCAGGCGGTTGAGGCGGCGGCGGGTGCCCCGGACGTACGTGCCGGAGCCCGGCTTGGTGATCAGGATGCCTTCGACGCGCAGCTGGTCGACGGTGCGCTGCACGGTCTGCTTGGCGACGCCGAACATCTCGGCCATCGCCGGGATCGACGGGAGGCGTTCGCCGGGCTGCCAGTCGCCGCGGCGGATGCGCTCCTTCAGCTGGGTGGCGATCTGGCGGTGCGGGAACTCGGCGGCGCCCGGGTTGATCGTCATCGCGTACCTCCTAGCCCTAGGTTCCTAGGATGCCCTAGGCGACGTGCCCGGCCCGGCAGCGACACGCCCGGGCCGATCTGCGAAGCTCTCCGCGTGGAAGCACTCCGGCTGATCCTTCTGTACGTGCACCTGATCGGTTTCGCGCTCCTGCTGGGTGGCCTGGTCACGCAGTACCTCAGCGGCAAGATCCGGATCAACAAGGCGGTGCTCTGGGGCGCCATCGTCCAACTGCTCAGCGGCATAGGCCTGGCCGCGCCGCTGCGTGGTGGCGGTGACGCCGAGCCGAGCCCGGTCAAACTCGCCGTCAAGCTGGTGATCGCGCTGCTGATCTTCGTGATGGTGTTCTTCTCCCGGAAACGCGACGCCGTCAACAAGGGCCACTTCCTGGCCATCGCCGGCCTGACCCTGGCCAACGCCGCGGTCGCCGTCTTCTGGCGCTGAGCCTCGCGTGCGCTGAGCCTCACGTGCGCTGAGCCCCGCATGCGCTGAGCCTCACGTGCGCTGAGCCCCGCATGCGCTGAGCCTCACGTGCGCTGAGCCCCGCATGCGCTGAAGCGCGCTCGCTCTGAATCCCGCTTGCCCCGGGGGCGTGCAGCCGCGATCGTCGATCACATGCTGACCCCGGAGATCCTCGAGTACTACGAGCGCGGCGGCGAGACCGTCCGGCTGTCCAGCGGCGTCGGGCGGTTGGAGTTCCTGCGTACGTGGGACATCCTGACCCGTATCCTGCCGCCGCCACCCGCCGTGATCGTGGACGTCGGTGGCGCCACGGGCGTCTACGCGGGCCCGCTGGCGCATGCCGGCTACCAGGTGACCGTCGTCGACCCGGTGCCCGCACACATCTCGTCCGCCGCCGAACTGCCCGGGGTCGCTGCCGTGCTCGGCGACGTCCGCTCCCTGCCGCAGGGCGACGGCACCGCTGACGTCGTACTCCTGATGGGGCCTCTTTATCACCTGCCCGATCCCGCGGAACGAGCTCTGGCGTGGCGAGAGGCCGTCCGCGTCGCCCGTGCCGGTGGGCTGGTGGCCGGCGCGACGATCACCCGCCATGCGCCGCTGCTGGACGTCGTTGCGCGCGGCCTCTTCGGCGACCGGGAGGTGCAGGCGGTCACCCTCGACGACCTGGCGCACGGCCGGCACGTCAGCCCGCCCGGTCGCCCACTGTTCACGACGGCCTACTTCCACGCCCCCGGTGAGCCGGCCAGGGAGGCCTCGGCGGCGGGTTTGACGGGGGTACGCACGCTCGCGGTCGAAGGTCCGGTCTGGCCGATGGCCGACCGGGTGGCCGACCTGCTCGACGACCCGGTGACGTCGGCCGAGTTCCTGTCCGTGCTGCGCGGCCTCGAGGCCGAGCCGTCGCTGCTCGGCGCCTCCAGCCACTTGCTGACATTTGGCAAATCCTGACGGCCGTACTGCAATCTGCGGTATAGCAGTTACGTCCGCTTGGCCGCATACTGAGTGCAGCGTCACGATAGGGGTCCGTGGACGAAGGAAGCGGCGCCCAGCTGCCACTGAGCGCCGCCTCGGGCATCCGACCCCGGAAAGGGGAAAGGGTGTGCCCGCTCAAATCCCATCCTTCTCCTCCTTTCCGGGTCGGTGCAAGACCCGCGCGGAAGGAGGTGAAGCAGTTGACCGTCTACTTCAGAAGCCACCGCCTGGTGATCACCGACAACCTCGTCAAGGTCCGGGTCGACCGGGGGTGGCAGGTGTGGGTGATCGCCGAGCTGAACGGCTTCTCCGTACGGCACGACGAACCACCGTGGACCACCGGGATGTGGGCGCCGGGCTCGTCGGCGATCGTCGTCGGCCTGCTGGCGTCCCAGCTCGGAGGCTGGGCGCTGCCGCTGGCCCTGGTCGTCTTCGGCCTGGCGGCGCTCATCGCGCTCATCGAACGCCGGCGAGCGAAGGCCAGATCCTGTTCCCGGCTGCAGGCCGAGTACAAGGGCTCCGGCGTGGTCGTCTTCGAACTGCCCCGCAGCGAGTTCGACGCCGCCTGCCGAGGCTTGCTCCGAGCAATCGAGCGAAGGGAAGACACGCAGTAGTAAAGATCCGGGATCAACGAGCCTGCCGTACTGGCGTACCGTTCCGTGTCTGCGATATAGCTAGTAGGGATACGGCAGGCTCACGCAGTGTTATCGATGGAGGCACAAGGTCGTGTCGGGTCGGGCTGAATACCCCGCCGTCAGCCGATGGCGGGTCCGCCACGCCCTGCGGCAGGCGCGCGACGCCAAGGGCCTGACCCAGACCGAGGTCGCCGTCGCCATGGAGTGGTCCCTCTCCAAGGTTCAGCGCATCGAGCTGGGCGAGGTCAACGTCTCGGCGACCGACCTCCGCTCCGTCCTCGACCTCCTCGACATCACCGACCCGGCAATGGTCGGCGAGCTTCTCGAGGAAGCCCGGATGTCCCGCCGTGAGCGCTGGGTGGTGGACCCGGACCTGCGCGAGCACCTGACGGTCAACTCCGTCCAGCTGTTGCAGTTCGAGGCCGTCGCCGACTCGACACGTTGGTTCCAGACCAACATTCTTCCGGGGATCCTGCAGACCCCTGCCTACACCGAGGCGGTCCTGAGGTTCTACGACCCCGAGATCGATGACAACCGTCTCAAGGCGCACCTGGGCGCCCGGGCGCAACGGCGCCGGACGGTGCTCGACCGGACCGACTCCTCGCAACTGAGCGTGATTCTCTACGAGCCGGTGCTGATGATGAACGTCGGCGGCGTGGACGTCATGGCGGAACAGCTCCGGGACCTCGCGGTGACGGCGGGCCGGCCGAACGTGAATGTTCGGGTTCTGCCGGTGTCGGAGGGACTCCTGGCCAACGTCGGGTCCTTCTGCCTCCTGGGTGTGAAACGCGGGGTATTTCATGGCGAGTTGGTCTACCGTGAGATCTCGGAAACCGACTATCTTGATGACGATCCCGGGGTGGTGAACCTTCACCGCCGAGTCTTCACTGACGCATGGGAAAGTGCCTTGCCTCAGGTGAAGTCGGTCAAGCGGATCGTCGCGGAAGCTGCGGCCCTCGAGGCAAGCTGAGGATTGAGGGTTGGATGCAGGCCACGACGGAGTGGATGAAGAGCTCGTATTGCTCGAGTGGGCAGTGTGTGGAAGTTGCCGACGGCCTCGAGTTTGTTGCTGTGCGTGATGGTAAGCGTCCGGACGACGGGGTGCTAAAGGTCTCGCACAATGACTGGCGTGGATTCCTCGAGGGGATCCAGGCGGGCGACTTCCCTCGCTGAGAGTCTGGCTTGCTGGTGCGTCGGCTACGGTCGGCGCACTTTTTTGTGCACCGACTAAGTCTTCGTTAAGGAAGCGGGCTCCAGTACGCTGGCGATCGGATACGAGGGGAGGCTTCCATGACGGCCCTGGAAAATCTGGTGTGGACGCGCAGCAGCTTCTGCTCGAGCGGGGCGTGTGCCGAGGTGGCCTTCGACGGCGAGTTCGTCTACCTGCGGAACAATCGCGAGCCCGAGAAGATCATCAAGCTGGACCTCGACGAGTGGGCTGCCCTGAAGCAGGGCATCCACAATGGCGATTTCTGACGGTACTACCAGGAGCCGGCGGTCGGGCCGGCGGAGCCGCCGCGGCGGCGCAGGTACTTCTCGAACTCGCTGGCGATCTCGTCGCCCGTCAGAGGCTTGATCCCCGCGTCGCCGACGCGTTCCTCCAGCTCGCGGACGTACTCGCCGAGCTCCGCGTCCTGCTCGGCGGCCGCTCGCACCCGCTTCTCCCACTCGTCCGCCTCCTCGGCCATCTCGGCCATCGGCACGGGCAGGTCGAGCACGTCCTCGAGGCGGTGCAGGAGGGCGAGCGTCCCCTTCGGGCAGGGCGGGTTGTTGGCGTAGTGCGGGACGTGCACCCAGAAGGACAGCGCGTCGACCTCGGCTCGGCCGCAGGCCTCCTGGAGGACGCCGACGATGCCGGTGGGGCCGTCGTAGCGGGTGGGCGCCACCTGGTAGCGGGTGGCCACGTCGGGGCGGGACGCCGAGCCGCTGATCGGCAGGGGGCGGGTGTAGGGGACGTCGGCCAGCAGGGCGCCGAGCAGCACGATGCGCTCGACCTCGAGGCTGTGGCAGATCTCCAGGACCTGCTCGCAGAACGTCCGCCAGCGCATGCTCGGCTCAATGCCGCGGATCAGCACCACGTCGCGGTCGGCGCCGGGCGGGGTGGCCCGCATGAACCGGGTCGTCGGCCACTCGATGGTGCGGGTCTCGCCCTCGGTCATGGTGACCGTCGGCCGGCTGACCTGGAAGTCGTAGAAGTCCTCGGGGTCGATGGCCGCGATCTCGCGCGCCTCCCACACCTGTTCCAGATGCTCGACGGCCGCGGTGGACGCGTCGGCCGCGTCGTTCCAGCCCTCGAACGCCGCGATCGCCACGGGGGAACGCAGCTCGGGCAGGCCGTCGAACTCGCTCACGTTCTCCACCTTCCGCCGTTCGTACTCCCGAAGCCTACGTGCCGCGCTGGAAGCGCACCCGGCGGCCGCGCCGCACCGGCGAGAGCCCGGTCACAATGGCAGGCCCGCCTGTGGACAACCGGTCACGCCCGGACACCCCCGGATTAAAGTGGCGGGATGCCGACCAACGACCTGCTTTCCGCGCTGTCCCAGCGGGTCCTCGTCGCCGACGGGGCCATGGGCACGATGCTGCAGGCCGCTGATCTGAGCGTGGACGAGGACTTCCAGGGCCTCGAGGGTTGTAACGAGATTCTGAACGTCACCCGCCCGGACGTCATCCGGGGCGTGCACGAGGCCTACCTGGCGGCCGGCGCCGACTGCGTCGAGACCAACACCTTCGGTGCGAACGCCAGCAACCTCGGCGATTACGACATCGCGGACCGGATCCGCGAGCTGGCGGAGGCGGGTGCCCGGATCGCGCGGGCGGCGGCCGATCGGTTCAGCTCGGCGGAGCAGCCACGGTACGTGCTGGGTTCGGTCGGTCCGGGCACCAAGCTGCCGACGCTGGGCCACACGTCGTACACGTCTTTGCGGGACGCCTACCAGGAGACGGCGGCCGGCCTGGTCCTCGGCGGCGCCGACGCGGTGCTCATCGAGACCTGCCAGGACCTGCTGCAGACCAAGGCGGCGGTGGTCGGCGCGCACCGGGCGATGGCCGAGGTCGGCACCACGATCCCGCTGATCACGCACGTGACTGTGGAGACGACCGGCACGATGCTGCTGGGCAGCGAGATCGGCGCCGCGCTGACCGCCCTGGAGCCGCTGGGCATCGACCTGATCGGGCTGAACTGCGCCACCGGCCCGGCCGAGATGACCGAGCACCTGCGGTTCCTGTCGCGGCACGCACGCGTACCCCTGTCTGTCATGCCGAACGCGGGGCTGCCCATCCTCGCGGCCGGCGGCGCCTACTACCCGTTGACCCCCGACGAGCTCGCGGAGGCGCTCGGCCGGTTCGTCCGGGAGTACGGCGTCTCGCTGGTCGGTGGCTGCTGCGGGACGACGCCGGAGCACATCTCCCGGGTCGTTCAGGAGGTGCGAGGATCAACTGCGGGCTCGCGTACGCCGGAGCACGCGCCCAGCGTGTCGTCGATCTACCACGAGGCGCCGTTCCGGCAGGACGCCGGCGTGCTGATGATCGGGGAGCGGACCAACGCGAACGGTTCCCAGGCGTTCCGTGAGCCGATGCTGGCCGGTGACTGGCAGGCCTGTGTGGAGATCGCCCGTGGCCAGGCCCGGGACGGTTCGCACCTGCTGGACCTGTGCGTCGACTATGTGGGCCGCGACGGCACACAGGACATGCGCGAGCTGGCCGGCCGGTTCGCGACCGCGTCCACGCTGCCGATCATGCTGGACTCCACCGAGCCGCAGGTCGTCGAGGCGGGGCTGGAGATGCTCGGCGGCCGCTGCGTGGTCAACTCGGTGAACTACGAGGACGGCGAGGGCCCGGGCTCGCGGTTCGCCCGGATGATGCCGATCGTCAAGGAGCACGGCGCCGCGGTGGTCGCGCTGACCATCGACGAGGAGGGCCAGGCCAGGACGGCGGACTGGAAGGTGCGGGTCGCGTCCCGGCTGATCGACACGCTGACCGGCGAGTGGGGGATGAACCGGTCGGACATCCTGGTCGACGCGCTGACCTTCCCGATCGCCACCGGTCAGGAGGAGACCCGCCGCGACGCGCTGGAGACGATCGAGGCGATCCGGCGGATCAGCGAGCTCTACCCGGGCGTCAACTTCACGCTGGGCGTGTCGAACGTGTCGTTCGGCCTGAACCCGGCAGCCCGGCAGGTCCTCAACTCGGTGTTCCTGAACGAGTGCGTCGAGGCCGGCATGACCAGCGCGATCGTGCACGCCAGCAAGATCCTGCCGATGTCGCGCATCCCCGGCGAGCACCGCCAGGTCGCCCTGGACATGGTGTACGACCGGCGTCGTGAGGGCTACGACCCGCTGCACCGGTTCATGGCGCTGTTCGAGGGCGTGGATGTGGCGTCGGCACGGGAGACCCGGGCGCAGGAACTGGCCGGGCTGCCCTTGGACGAGCGCCTGAAGCGCCGCGTCGTCGACGGCGAGCGCAAGGGCCTCGAGGCGGACCTGGACGAGGCGCTCGGGACGAGTTCCGCGCTGGACATCGTCAACGACATCCTGCTGGACGGCATGAAGACGGTCGGTGAGCTGTTCGGCTCCGGCCAGATGCAGCTGCCGTTCGTGCTGCAGTCGGCAGAGGTGATGAAGGCGGCGGTGGCCTACCTCGAGCCGCACATGGAGAAGAACGAGGACGAGGACGGCAAGGGTCGCATCGTGCTGGCCACGGTCAAGGGTGACGTGCACGACATCGGCAAGAACCTGGTGGACATCATCCTCAGCAACAACGGCTACGAGGTCGTCAACATCGGCATCAAGCAGCCGATCACCGCGATCATCGAGGCGGCCGAGGAGCATCGCGCCGACGCGATCGGCATGTCCGGCCTGCTGGTCAAGAGCACGGTCGTGATGAAGGAGAACCTGCAGGAGATCGCTTCCCGCGGGCTCGCCGCCCGGTTCCCGGTGATGCTCGGCGGCGCGGCGCTGACCAGGTCGTACGTCGAGGACGACCTGCGCTCGCAGTACGAGGGCGAGGTGCATTACGCGCGGGACGCGTTCGAGGGGCTGTCCCTGATGGACAAGATGATGACCGCCAAGCGGGGCGGCGCCGCGGTGATCGACCCTGATCGCGAGGCGGCGCTGGCGGCCCGCCGGGCGCGGCGCGAACGGCAGCGGGCCCTCGTGTCGGACAGTCTGCCGCCGCTGGACGACGCCTCGGTGCGTTCGGACGTGGCGACCGGCGTCCCGATCCCGCGGCCACCGTTCTTCGGCACCCGGGTGATCAAGGGTGTGCCGCTGGCCGACTACGCGTCGCTGCTCGACGAGCGGGCGACGTTCCTGGGTCAGTGGGGCTTGCGCGGGGCACGCGGCGGCCAGGGCCCGTCGTACGAGGAGCTGGTCGAGTCGGAGGGCCGGCCGCGGCTGCGCTACTGGCTGGACAGGCTGATCGCCGACCACGTGCTGGAGGCGTCGGTGGTGTACGGCTACTTCCCGGCCTACGCGGAGGGCAACACGCTGGTCGTCCTCGACGAGAACGGCGCGGCGGAACGGGCCCGCTTCACCTTCCCGAGGCAGAGGCAGGAGCGCCGGCTGTGCCTGGCGGACTTCTTCGCCCCGCGTACGCGGGACGGGCTTGATGTCGTGGCTCTGCAACTGGTGACGGTCGGCCAGCCGATCAGCGAGTACACGGCGAAACTGTTCGCCGCCGACGAGTACCGCGACTACCTGGAGGTGCACGGCCTGTCCGTGCAGCTCACCGAGGCGCTGGCCGAGTACTGGCACCGCCGCATCCGCTCCGAGCTGGCTTTCCCCGACGGCTCCACGGTGGCGACCGGCGATCCACCGGACCTGGCGGGCCTGCTGAAGAACGACTACCGAGGCTGCCGCTACGCGTTCGGCTACCCGGCCTGCCCCGACCTGGCGGACCGAGCCAAGGTCGTCGACCTCCTGGACGCCACCCGCATCGGCGTCACCTTGTCCGACGAGTTCCAGCTGGAGCCCGAGCAGTCCACCGACGCGATCGTCGTCCACCACCCGGACGCCAGCTACTTCAACGCCAAGTGACTCTAGAATCGGCTCTGACCTGCGCTTCTATCGGCTAGATTGGCCTGGAATCCAAGATCATGCCGTGCTCATGCCGTCTGGCGCTCCGGAGGGGTCTGGCGGGTCAGCATCAAAGGCGGCGTCGATCGCCCGTCGGGTCCGGTCCTCACTGCTGGGCAGCAGGTGCGTATACACCCGCAGAGTGAAGCCCGGATCCGTGTGGCCCAGGTAGCTGGCGAGCGCCTTGATGCTTTCGCCGGCGTCCAGCAGGACGGAAGCGTAGGTGTGCCGGAGCACGTGCATCCCGTTGCGGCGATCGTCCTCGATGCCCGCGCGACGGATGGTCGGCTTCCACACCCGCAGGTTGAACTCATTCCGCTCGAGGGCACTCCCATCGGGCCGGGACAAGAGCAGTCGAACTGTCACCGGTTCCCCGGTCAGTGTGCCGAAGGGGAGTGTGACATCGACGGGAGGTATCTTTTCCGCGTGGTGGTCCAGGCGGTCAGCCACCGATCGTGGCAGCGGTACCTCGCGTGTCTTGCGTCCCTTGGGTAGCGCGAAGATGAGCCTGCCCCGGACGATTTTGATCTGACGCCGGACCATAATGATTCTCCGGTCTCTGTCGATGTCGTCCGGACTTAATCCGAATATCTCGCCCTGCCGCAGACCGCATCCGGCACCTATGTCCACACAGATGCGGTATCGAGGTGCCGTTGCTGACCTCATTGCGATGCGCTGCTCTGCGTTCCAGGGGATGACTTTTTGCGGGGTGTATGTCGGAGCCCGAACGCTTTTCGCTGCGAACGGGCTACTGGCGATGCGTTTGTCGTCGACAGCGGCATTGAAGACCATGGAGACGTCGTTGTAGAGGACACGCCGGTAACTTGCGGCAAGTCCCTTCTCTTGAAGCTGCCGCCCCCATGCGCGGATTGTTGACGGATGGATTGCCGACAACGATAGATGCCCGAGCTGCGGAAGAACGTGTAGCCGGAACTCGTATTCGAGACGGACCATCGTCTGTTCGTCTACGGAGGTTGCGCTCATCCATTCCTTTGTGAACGCCTGGAAGGTGATCCGCCCCGCGTTCGGATCGACGTAGCTGCCCCGAAGTACATCGGTTTGCACCGAGGCCAGAAAGGCTAGGGCTTCTCTCTTCTTTTTGTCCGGGAAAGATTTCGACTTCTCACGCCCGTCAGGACCGAGGTACCGGACCCGATAACGAGAGCCTTTCCCGTAGCTCGCTCGCGGGACCTGCTGAGTCTTGCCATCAGGGCCTGCGACTGTGCGATACCAGGTGTCGACCAGATGCCCCGCCATCAGGCCGCCTGGCGTTGTGTGCGGAACCAGTCGCGGACGTCGTCGGGGTCGTAGCGGAGGTGGCGGCCGACGCGGCTTGCGGGTGGTCCGTATTGGCGTTTGCGCCAGGTGTAGAGGGTCTGGACGGGTACGCGGAGGTATTCAGCAGTCTGGTGGATGTCCCAGAGTGCCTCCCTCCGTAGTGGTGTGGTCATAGTGCTCCTTGAGGGTTGCGGTCACGTAGACGCGGATTTCTCCGGCGTGACGTGCCGAGTGGGTGCTGCTACGGATGCTCACCCGGTCGCCGTGTTGCTCGGTGAGCAGGGTGAGCAGGTGTTGTTTCTGTTGTGCGACGGTCGCGGCCGGGCCGATGAGCCGGACGGCGAGCAGTGGCCGGGGCGTGCCGGGCATAGGTGTGCCTCTTCCGGGTTGTGGATTCCGCTGTGGAGTTGTCAAGGAACGGGCCGGTTGACACGTACGTGTCAAGCTGCGGTGGGGAGGATGGTCGCGGCGGCGGCGAAGTCGTCTTCGCGTGCCTCGCGGGCGGCTTGGTCGCGGCGGCGAGCGGCGTCGGCAGCGGAGTTGGCGAGCAGGGCGTCGCCGGTGCTGATCCAGCCGGTGGCGTGGTAGCCGAGCCGGGTGACGACGAGGTCGGCCTGGTCGTCGTCCCAGAGTTGCGGGAAGCCCTGGGTGCGTCGCCAGATGGTGCGTTGCATGCGCAGGAAGCCGTAGGTGACGGAGAAGCCGCGGCTCTTGGTGGTGATGTGGCCGCCGCAGCCGAACATGTGGGCGTAGCGGCGTAGCCGGTGCCAGCCGTCGGCGGTGCCGAGGTTCCAGCAGGCGCGGATGAGCCGGCCGACGTGGGTATCCGGGGTGGCGTGCAGCTCGATGGTGAGTTCGTCGATGCGGCGGAAGATCTGCCCGGTGGCCTCGGTGCTCTTGGTGACATACTTGGCGAGGTAGCCGGTCAGCTTGGCGAGGTTGTCGTCACCACCGGGCGCGTTGATGTGCTTGATGTCGAGACCGTGCTGGCCCCAGGCGATATGCCAGCCTTCGCCGCCGTTGGCCGGATGAGGGGCGCTGGTGTAGCTGGTTTTGCGGAAGGCTGTTTCCAGCACGGCGGCGACCATGGCGCGGGTGACGATCTGGTCGGGCGGGACGATCGCGCCGGGGCAGTCGGGGTGATAGCCGTCGAACCGGATCGCTGCGTGGTAGTGCAGGGCGCCACGTGCTTGCAGTTCGTAGACCTTGACGTAGCGACGGCGCAAGGTGACCCCGAGGCGCTTGCCGAGACGCTGGAGTTCGCGGTCGGCTTCCTGGATGGTGCGCCGCCACAGTTCGGGTGCTTCGTGGTTCCAGACGACCTGGGCGTCGTGGTCGTAGCAGTCCAGGCACAGCGGTTGACCGAGGGCGGGATCGGTGGCCTTGTGCCGGGCTGTGCACCGCGTCGGTTGGCCGTGCTCGCAGGGTTTGCCGAACGGGTGGCAGGGGTTCGGCCGGCAGGTGCAGGTGTCCTTGTTGCGGCAGTCGGCGGCGTGGGTTTTGACGACGCGGTGGTGGACCTGCCCGAAGCTGGGGGCGGTGGCGGTGAGGAACACGGCGAGGTGCTGGCCGAGTGGCGGCAGGCCCCATCGGTCGCCGCGGAGTCCGGCGGCGATGAGGTGGTAGGTGTCGCGGCGGTAGACCTCGGCGCAGGAGGGGCAGACGGCGGCGCGGCGGTTTCCGCAGGGGGTGTAGATGGCGCCGTCGGGCATGTCGGCGGTGTCGATGGTGTGCAGGAGTGTGCCGTCGGGGTTGTTGACGTCGATCTGCCCGGTGAGCCGGATCGGGTGGCGGCAGGCGGCGGCGGCCTGGACGTGGCCGAGCCAGTCGCCGAAGTCGCCGGAGCGGACCCGGGCGCGGGCGGCGGCGACCTCGGCGGTGTCGAAACCCAGCTCGGTGTCGGGGTGCGAGGTTCGGGTGCGGTGGGGGTGGCCCAGGGCCAGAATTTCTCGGCGTTCTCCCCCGT
Source organism: Actinoplanes sp. NBRC 103695 (assembly GCF_030269485.1). Classification (GTDB taxonomy): domain Bacteria; phylum Actinomycetota; class Actinomycetes; order Mycobacteriales; family Micromonosporaceae; genus Actinoplanes. The sequence goes on from NZ_BSTL01000030.1 coordinate 35,137, forward strand.
GCCCACAACCGTGGTGGTTGTGGACGCGAGAGGCAGCGACGAGCTGCTCATTAGGCGTTGGCTCCTGCCATGGTGCTGCCGTTGCGGGCGGTGGTGTCTGCCTGCTTGGGCGGGTTGGTTTCGAGGTAGAGAAGGATCGCTTCGGCGGTTGCGGTGTCGACTCGCAGACGTACGGCCATCTTGTTGGTGCTGATCGGTTCGCCGGTGCTGTCGAGGTGCGAGGTCGCGATCGCGCGGGCGTTGTCCAGCAGCGCTTGCGGGTATCGCGGAGCGTCCTCAGCGGGCAGCGTGGCGGGTACCGGTTCCGGTGCGGCCGGGGTGGGCGTCGCCTGCTCCGGTGCGGTCTTCTTCGCGGGCGGTCGGTTGCTCGGTGTCTTCTTCGCCGCCGCCGTCTTCTTGGCGGGGGTGGCCCTGGTCGTGGATGCGGCAGCCGGGCGGGCCTTCGCGCGCGTTTCGCCTGTGGGGCTGGCGGGCGAGGCGGCCGGCTTTGTGGCCGCGACCGGTTTGGTGGTGGGCCGAGGTGCGGTGGCGGTTGCGGTGAAGACGAGCTTGGACAGTCCGAGGAAGGCCAGCGCCGGGAGGGCGGAGACCACCCAGCCGGACAGGCCGGGCTTGGCCACGGCGAGCTGTGCGGTCAGCGAGAACAGGACAGCGCCGATGAGCAGTGCCATCGGGTATCCGACCTTCGCGTTCTGCTTGTCACGGCGGCGTCGGCGGCCGATCTCGATGATGGCTGCGGTCGGGATGAGTTCGGAGATGACCGCGTTGGCCCAGCCGAACCATTCGTCGGTTCCTGCGGGGCTGTTGTCGAGGGTCCATTCCTTGACGTGGTTGAACGAGGCAGCTCCGGCCATGAGGCCGACGAACAGGACGATGACGACGAGGACCGCTGCCTGGCCGGTGTCTGCCGTGAAGCGGCGGCGCGGCGCGGGTCGGGTGGTCTTCTTGGTGGGCGTGGGTGCGGTGGTCATCATGACCTCCGCTCGCGGCTGGTCGAGTCGGCCGGGTCGATGTGGATGCCTTTCGCGGCCAGGATCTGAAGGGCGTGGGCACGGTCGCGGGCCCCGTGCACGGTGATTCGGCGACTGACGTAGCGCTCGGTCACGGTCCGCTCAGTGGTGACCTTGGAAGTCTCGGTCGTTTTGGGAGTCCGCTTGTTGTCCGGCATGGAAGGTCTCCGTTCAGATGATCGCGAAGAGGGAAGCGGTCAGTAGGGCGATGAGGAGGGCTGCTCGCAGCAGGTCGGTGGCGAGCTGGACCAGGCGGTACTTGTGGCGCACCATGCGCGACAAGGCCATGAGGCGTTGGGCGAGGTAGGCCGCGTTCTCGCGGTCGTTCTGGCTGAAGTCGGACAGGACTTCGCCGAGGCTGTTGGTGCTGGCCCAGCGCATGAAGCCGTGGTTGCCGCCGAGGGTCGGCCGTACGGCCGTGATGAGCACGGCTACGGCGACGGCGATGAGCGCGACGGTCAGCAGCGCACCGGCCGTCACGGGTGCGGGGAGCTTGGTCTTGGCCAGCAGGGCGATGCTGACGGAGACGGACGTGAGGGCTCCGGCCAGCAGCATGGACGCCTTGATGTCGACGCGGGCGATCTGGCCACTGGTCTCGGTGATCGCGTCGGAGATGGTCTTCGGGTCGGGGGTGCGGTTCATGAGATGGCCTCCGGGTCCAGAGGGATGAGGGAGATGACCCCGTTGCAGTCGAGGCAGAAAATGGGGCCGAGGCCGAGGGCTTGCAGGTCGGCGCGCAGCTCGGACGGGGTGTTGTAGCTAGCGGGGTAGGCGGCGAGGCCGTCGCAGGACTTGCAGGCGGGCTGGCAGAGCGGGCATCGCTGGTACAGCTCGCCCATGTAGTCGCAGCGCCCGGCGGGCATCTGCGTATCGATGCAGTACCGGCAGTGGTAGCGACGCAGGTGGTTCTCGGCCATGGCGAGGGCTTCGGTCCATGTCGCGAAGGCGTCGTGCGAGACGCCGGATCCGAAGGCGGTGACCGAGCAGCAGGGGCAGACCGTCTCCCACGGTTTCTCCGGGGCGAGGAAGCCTTGCGGGTTGTAGGAGACACGGATGCGTTGCTGGTGAAGGACGCTCATCGGGTGGCCTCCTGACGGCGGCCGGTGAAGAAGAACAGTTCGACGCCGTCCGGCACGGGAGTGCTGGTGTCGCCGTTGTCGATCGGCCGGGAGAAGCCGAGGCCGGTGTCCGGGCGGCAGACGCGGGTGATGTGCCACCGCTTGCACGGTCGGCGGCGGCCGGCTTTTGCGCCGGTCATGACTCGTCACCGAGCAGGGACGCGAGCAGCGTCTCCGCAACGTCCGACGGAACTTCCGTGTACTCGAAGCGGCGGTAGCAGACGAGGCATTCGAACGGGTAGTGGCCGCCGATGTAGTCGAGGTGGTCGAAGTGGTTGTGCACCAGGACAGCCGGTTTCGGAGCCAGCTCGGGCTGACCGATGAAGGCGGCGTTGTCAGCCGGGCGGACGTCTCCCGGGATCGCGCCGCAGCAGCCGAGGTTGTGGGTGACGGTCTGAGTGCCGTCGGCGTGGCCGATCGTGAATCCGGTGCCGTAGCAGCCGTGGAGCTTCGGGTTGGCGGCCAGGTCGGCCGGGTCGGGCTCGGGACCGACGAAGTACAGGTTGCCGTCGATCACCAGGGCTCCGGGCTGAGACAGCATCTTGAGCCAGTAGCGGCGTGAGTCGTCGGAGTTGTAGGTGCTCATGAGACACCTCCGGGGGTGCAGTCGAGGCACGCGCCCGTGCGGCGCGGAATCTGGTAGGGCTTGAGCTGGAGGCAGGCCGGGCAGACGCGCTTGGCGCGGTTGGCCTTGTCGAGGGCGGCGAGCTGTGCCGCGGTGGCGGTGCGCTTCGGCAGCGCCAGATCGATGCGGTAGAGAAAGGCGACGCGCTTACCGCGACGCCACATCAGTTGCGCTGCAACGGATTGACCGCCGGGACGCAGGTTCCGGGCGTGGAGCTGGCGCAGCGTGGCGTAGCCGTCCGGGGCGAGCTTGAACGGGAACGTCGGGATGCCGAACCGCTCACCGGTGGGGTCGTAGAACACCATCGGGTCCTCCGAGTCATCGGCCGGCGTCACGTCGGCCTGGTCGTCGCCGTGCGTGCACGGCTGGCCGAACGTGGGGAACTCGTAGCTGTCGCGGTCAACGTCTTCGGGCAGGAAAGCGGCCTCACAGACGCCGCAGACGATCGGGCCTTCATCGAAAGCCGTTACAGAGAGCCGAATTTTGCGCGGGCAGACGCACTCGGCGGAGACGCCGTTGTTGTTGTTCGTGCGCTTCTTGGCCTCGCCGAAGGTCTCCGGGTGGCGGAAGACGCGCAGTGCCTTGCCGAGGTTGGTGATGACCGGCGCGTAGGCGCGCTGGGTGTCCTCGGTCAGGGTGCAGGCCGAGTAGCCGAACTTGTCGGTCTTGTCGGTGGCCATGCCCAGCTCGGCCGCGAGTTTGGCGAATTTCTTGTTGTGCCAGCGGCCTTGGCGGCTGGTGTCTTCGATGCCGCGTGCGTCGGCGAGTCCGTGGGTGGCCTCGTGGGTCAGGGTGGTGAACACCTCGACCGGGGTGCGGGACAGGCCCTCACCCGAGACCAGGACCTCAGGAAGGCGTTGCTCTCCTGACTGCCAGCGCAAGGACGCGAAGTGGCCCCACTTCATGTTCGAGTTCGGTTTCGTGGGTGATCCGGAGCCGACGATGAGGACGACAGCCGGGACCTCGGGGTGACGGGCGCGGATCGCGTCCCAGGCCGCTTCGAGAGCGGCGACGAGTCCGGCGCTGGTGAACGCCGGTTCTTGACACGTACGTGTCAGGTTGGGGATCTCTGCGAGGGTGGTCATCAGAAGTCCTTCCGCCAGGTCAGAGCGGTGGAGAGGTGCTTGGGGGCGCAGAGCAGGTCGTCGGTCTGGTTGGTGGTGAGCCGCGAGAGGTTGCCGTGGGTGTCGGCCTCGTAGCGGCGTTTGCGCAGCAGCGGCCGCACGACGGCCGCGGTCGGGCACAGCGGTGCCTCGGCGCTGTAGAAGTGGCCGCAGGTGCGGCACTGCTCAGGAGCCGGCAGGGCCGGTGGGGTGTGGTCGCTCCACAGGCGGATCAGGTCGGCGACGGTGACCGCCATGCCGGCCTTCATCAGCCGGGGGTCGAGCTTGACGGCGGGAGAGCTCATCAGCGGGCCGCCAGCCAGGTCAGGTAGGCCGCTCGGATGGGCTGAGGTTCGATACCCGTCGCGTACTCGGCGTACGCCGCCAGCTGCTCGTCGGTGGCGTGCGTCCAATCCCATTCGTCGGCGGCCGCGTTGAAAGCCGCGACGATCTCGCCGCAGGTGCGGGTGTCGTCGTCGTTCCAGGCGAAGACGACTTCGGTGGTGTCGTTGGCGCAGAGGCAGTACTCGTCCTCGGGGCACCAGGGGTCGCACGGCGGCCGGTAGCCGAGCCCGAGCAGGTGAGCGTTGAGGAACGCGCGGGCGTTGTTGTAGGACCGGAAGCCGGGCACGTCGGTCGCGTTCATCGGCGTCGGGTAGCAGAAGCCGAACGCGGCCATGCCGATAGCGCCGTCGGCGCAGGCGGGCGGGAAGGCGTCACCGGGGGTGCCGCCGTAGTAGACGTTCTGGACCCAGCCTCGAGTCTCGAGGTAGCGGGCAGCGCCGCGCAGAATCACGGCAGGGGTGATGGTCTCGTCGGCGGTGTCGGCAGTGTCGACGGCCGGGTTTTGGGTACGGTGCATGGATGCCACGTCCTTTCGGGGGCGTTGGTGTGGCCGACGGGCCGGGCTGCTTTCCAGGGCTTTGGTCCCGGTTCGTCGGTTCCTCTATGTGGTTGTGCTGGTGGTGCCGGGTGTCAGCGGCTCAGGCCGCGTTCTTGGTCCAGGTCTTGGTTGCGGGGATCGCCGGGCAGCGGCGGCAGGTGTTGCCGTTGCGGGTGAAACGGCGAGGTTTGCGCCAGCTACGGCAGGAGGCGCAACGGATAGCCACGACGCGGCTTTCGCGGATGCGAAGCCGGGGAATGCGCGGAATGCGGGTGGTGGTTTTCATGCGACAGCCCTCAGGTTCGGTGGGGTGTCACGGGCTTCGCGCCGTTTGGCGGCGGCGTAGTCCGCGACGCGGAGGAGATTGGCGTTGGTGAGGAACGCGCCTTTGACACGCGTCGGGATGCCGTCTTCGGCCAGGAGCAGGCCCTCGCCCCGGTTCTTGGGGTCGATCTTCGCGGCGGAGTAGCCGCGTCCGGCCCAGCCGTGACCGAGTACGACGTCCGACGATGAGTCGTCGACGCATCGGCCGGCGAAGCGCCAGCCGAACAGGAACCGCAGCGACGTTGGGATGATGTCCGAGCTGGGACGCTGGGTGGCGGAGACGTCGATGACGGCGACCGCCCGGCCTCGGGCGGCTACGTCGCGGTTGAGAGCGGAGAAGTATTCCTGCTCGATTTTCGTGCCGACGGTGGCGGCGTAGTAGGCCAGCTCGTCGATTGCCAGCAGCAGCGGGCGCATACCGTCGCCCCGTTCGATTTTCTGGCGTCGCTGGTCCAGCAGATAGGAGTTACGCAGGTCGAGAACGCCTTGCACGCGTTCGAGCGTGTAAATGGCGTGGTCGAGATCGGGGCCGACGAATTCGGCAGCGCTGCCCCTCCACAGGCCCAGGTCGACTTGCTTGCCGTCGATCAGGACCAGGTCGCAGTCGTCGCACATCGCGGCGTAGCCAACGATGTTGTGCAGCAGCATGCTTTTCCCGGCGCCGGGTTCACCGCCGATCAGAATGTTGTGGTAGATCAGCGGCAGGTGGACCGGGAGGCCGTATTCGTCGATGCCGATGAGGATGGGGTCGTAGATGGACATGCCCGTGCCGACCGGAACGCTCGGCGGGGCATCGAACGGAGCGTTCATGAGCGCGGTTCCGATTCGGTTGGGGTGTGCCCGGCGAGACACGTGAAGGTCGTGGTGACGCGGTGGCGCGCCGGGTCACACGGGAAGGGTTGTTGACACGTACGTGTCAGCGGTTAGGCGTAGTCACTCGGGTCGATCTCCGAGGACGGTTCCGGGTTTCGCGGGATGCGAGCCCGGGTGTTGGTGTTGGGTGCGCGCTTGGTGCGCGGGCCGGGCACGTCGGCGAAGTTGAGGCCGACGGGCGGGGTGGCCGGGGACGCCAGGGCGGTGGCCGGCATGTCGTCCGGAACGTGGTCCGGAAGCGGGGAGAGCACGTCGGCCGTGAGCGTTTCGCGGCGGACGATGTCGATGCGGATCAGCGCCGCGTACTTACGTGAGGCGGCCGTGACGCGGGACTCGTTCGCCCAGCAGGCGACGGCGAGCTTCTGCGTCTGGCCCTCTTGTTCCAGGTCGGACAGCGACAGACCGGGCCGCAGCCAGATCCACACCCGTTCACCGGCCGGTGTCGGCTTGGCGAACAGGATGAACGGCAGAGTGCGCTGCCGGTTGTGTGCGATGAACGCCGCGAAACACATCCGCAGCCGGTGCCGGACAGTCAGGCACCAGAACGCCGACAGCACCGCACGACGGGCAGGCCCGATCGCGGACGGAGCGCCGATGATCACGGCGAGGATGAGCAGCGACAGCCACACCGGCGTGGCACCCATGAGCCACGTCCAGCCGTAGACCAGGAAACAGCCGAGCAGGATCTCCGGCAGCCAGTGCCAGATGATCCGCAGCACAGGCCAGATGATGATCAGCACGGCGACGGTGCCACCGAGCAGAACACCGGCCAGCAGGCCGAGGAAGCCACCCAGGATCGGGTGCACGTAAGACGAGAAGACCGTGCCCGCCAGCAAGGCAGTCACGATCGCCGTGACGAAGAATGCGATCTTCGCCTTCCGGCGCTGGGTACGCTCGATCTCGGGCTCGATGACCGTGACGGTCCGCCCGTTGTTGGAGCCGCCAAACCAGTTACGGCGGTTAGACTTGGACACGACAAGTTCCTCCCTCTCCGGAGGGCTGGGAGTTGTTGAGGGACAGGCGCGGGGCCGCACAGGACGCCAATCTCGTGGCGGCCCCGCACTTGCGGGTCAGTGGCTACCAGGAGCCAGACGGTCAGGGGTCAGGCGACCTTCATGGTCGCGGTCGACACCACCTCAAGGCCCATCGCCTTGAACGCGACACCGTGCCGCGTGTTGCCGTTCTGCTGCGAGACCCACGGCAGGGCCTCCAGGTCGAGCGGCACCACCCGGTCGCCGTCCTCGGCGGCCGGCTTCTCGGCCGAGACGATCGTCACGTTGAGCTGACCACTCCACTTCTTGCCCGCCGCACGGCCACGCCCGAACATCGGCGCAGTCCACATCGGCAGACCCGTCTCACGGTCCAGCTTCTGCGTGTTCGTCTTCTCGTCGATCTTCGGCATGATCTCGTCCGCCATCTCGAAGATGACGCTCGTGGTGTCCAGCATCAGCCGCGGCTGCGTGCTGATACGAGGCTGGTTCTGAGGCATTACTGGCTCCTTAGCTACGCCCGAAGGGGCGTCCACGGCTGCGATCCGTTATCGCAACACTGTTGCGCAACATGGTAGCGATACCGGCTTATGTTGCGCAACGGCGTTGCGATACTCTTTCGTAGTGACTGACCCTCGTGACGCGCTCCGCACTACAGCTTCGCGCTATCGCGACACTGCGGCCGATCACGAGAAGGCGAGACTGGCAGTCATCGAGGCCGTCTTGTCGGCATTGAAGGCGGGCATCACGCCCACGGAAGTTGAACGCCTATCCCCGTTCACCGGGGCATACGTACGGCGCTTGGCCCGAGAGAACGGGATTCCACCCGCAGCGCCCGGCCCTAAGGGTCACTGACCAAGCCTGGTCACCTCCGTCCTGGATTTGTCGTTAGCCTGCGCCTACAAGTAGACGCTGAGCAGCGCAAATAGACCACGAACTGACGGTGCACCAGCATTGCACCACACCTGCACTCCAGCGGCGATACATCGACGTGCAGCTCTACACTCCGACAGAGATCACTCAATGTGGGGGAAGATGTGCTGGTCGTAACGACATGGCGGGGTGAGACGGCGTACAAACTCCGCATCGCACTACGGATGTCCTGCGACGAGTTCGCGGCTCATCTCAGCGTCTCGGCAAGGGGGGTATCGAAGTGGGAGGCCAACCCGACGGGCGAGCTGGCCCTTCGGACGCAGCAGCTCCTCGACACTGCCCTCAAACTTGCGAACGACGAAGTGCGAGAGCGGTTCTCGCAGCTTCAAGCCGAAGCCACCCACGAAGAGACTGACAGGAAGGCAAAGCACGCTCTCACTCTGCCGCCAGTCCATCCGGTACGAGCGGCACCCGAGTTCGTCGCCTCACTTGGCGAAGGGCTGCGCCACCACTACACAGCAGACAACCTCATTGGACCGCGCACCCTGCTGCCCGTTATGGAAGCCCAGGCCAACGCCATTGAGTCGCTCGCGCGCGATGCGAGCGGCCATCTGTTGACGGATCTTCTGCAGGTGGGCGCAGGATACGCCGAGTTTGCCGGTTGGCTCGCGCAGGACTCCGGGAACCCCGCGCTGGCAACGAACTGGTACCGGCGCGCTTTGGAGTGGGCCGAGGCTGCAGGCGACGACCGAATGGCCGGCTTCGTGTTGATGCGCCGATCAGTCCAAGCGATCAGCGCTCGACAAGGTTCACAGGCAGCACGCCTTGCCCATGCAGCGCAGCGAGGTGATGGCCCAACAGCGGCAAGGGTGAGGGCGCTCGCCGCGCAGACGGAGGCCGTCGGCCACGCTGTTAGCGGCGCCGACTCTGACGCGGACCGCGCACTTGAACGGGCAGCACGACTCGTGAGCGAGAGCTCCGAGGCCGAGCCGGAGATCGGAGACCCATCGATCGGCCGCTACTGCGATCTCAGCACATACCTCGAAATTACGCGAGCCAAGGTTCACCTCGAACTCGGACGAGGCGACCAGGCCGTGACCGCCTTCAAGAGGGTGTTGAAGCAACTTCCGCCGGAGTACCACCGGGATCGAGGTCAGTACCTCGGACGGCTGGCGCAGGCCTATGCGTTGGCGGATGGGCCAATCGAAGCGTGTGCAGCCGCAGAGGAAGCGTTGGCGATTGCGGCGACCACCGGGTCCTCTCGTACCATCAGGGACCTACGGAACTTGTTGCACCACCTGGAACCGTGGAGCATGACTGAGCCGGTTATGAAGCTTCGCGCCCTGCTTGCAGGCTCGATCTGACGGAGGTTACCCGCAGCGTGTTCGCGCTAGCCACAGACGGAGCTCCGGGCCGTCCCAACGAGGACTTCGTCGTCGCCACGCCAGATATTGCCGTCGTGGTCGATGGCGCAGGTATCCCGTTCGGCGGATGCCACCACGGTGTCGCATGGTACGCACAGCAGCTCGGCGTCCGGACGCTGTCCGCGCTGATCGACAACCCCGGTATCGAGCTGACCGAGGGACTAGCCACGGGAATTGCTGTTGTCGCAAGCCTGCATGCCGAGACTTGCGACCTAAGCAATCCGGGAACGCCCTGTGCCGCGATCGGGATTCTCCGGATAGGCACTGAGCGAGTAGATACCCTGGCGCTTTCAGACGTGAGCATCGTTGTAGACCTCGATTCCGGGCCCGAGGTAACTTGCGACCTGTCGATCGAGGAGATTAGCGGAACAGAGCCCGATGCCGTTGCCGGATGGGCATTCGGCTCCGAAGGGCACAAGACAGCATTGGCTGAGTTGGTCGCCAGGCAGACGGCAACCCGCAACCGTCCGGACGGGTGGTGGGTAGCGGCGTCCGATCCAAACGCGGCACAGCACGCCCGGGCGAATAGCTACTCGCGTTCAGCCATGCGACGAGCGAGCGCATTCACCGATGGAGCCACACGTCCCGTCGACCAGATGCAGTGTTACGAGTGGCCCGCGTACCTGGACCTACTCGACAAGGTCGGACCCTCAGCACTAATCAAACACGTCCGCACCATCGAGGGTGGCGACCCACACGGCGAGCGTTATCCCCGAACGAAGCTGCACGACGACGCCACGGTGGCGCAGTTCCACGTCGGCTCGCTGTCCTAAATTTCGGCGAGACGCGGGACACTTTCCGACCGCTCCCGCGCGTCAGTATCCCCTCACCTCAGGTCACCTCAGGTCCATTCGCCTCAGGTACGGATCTTCGCCGAGTCTCAAGGCGTGCGTGGCAGACCAGTTGCGGGACGGTGGTGGCCGTTCCGGCTAGAAAATGTGCATCCAGGATCTAGCGCAGTGGGGCCGATTTGAGTTCCGGTCTCCGCACGGCAAGCCGGGCCTGCGTGCTATGCACAGGGGCATGGGGCGTCGCGAATTCGAGCAACGACTTGAAATCTACAGGCAAGCCCTTCGCGCCGGCGCCAAGGAGCGAGTGGTCGAGCAGGCGTGGCATGACCTGTACGCCGCAGCTTGTTCGCTGCAGGGGCCTCCGCCGACAGGACCGAGTAAGGAGGTGGCGGCGGCGTACGCGCTCCGAGATGCACGCAACGCGAAGAACGGCCCCCAAACGTTCTACACGATGGACGAGACCGCGGACGCTTTCGGGGAGGCGTTGGAGGCTTTTAGCGAGGTAATCCGGCTCCCTTGACGTCGGGCACAGGGTGCCGAGACGGACTGCCGTTGCAGATCGCCTGACGAACGTGTGTCGCGCATCAGTCGACGGAGGACAGGACAGGGCACGGGCAAGGCAAGGGCTGGGCACGGGCTTTTGTGAGAAGTTTCTATACGGGTTCAAGGCGACCCGCTCCGCGGGCCGCTCGCGCCGCCCAGCAGGGCCGGGCCGGAGGCCCGCCACTCGGGGACCCCGCCGCCTAAGGCGCAAGCGCCAGGCGGCACCCCGGCGGTTCCAGCCCGGCGGCAGGCGCGAACACGAAGAAGCCCTGGACTCCGCAAAGCGGTTGACCAGGGCTTGGCATTTGGGGTTTGCGGACGGCCGACGACTGGCAGGTAAGTGCGATTATTGCTACATCGCCGTAAACCGATACGTGCGTTCGAAGATCTAAGAAGCGTCCTCGCCGGACGGGCAGGCTCCCAGGATGGCCATCACGGGAGCAGGGCCGGCCTTCGTCGGAGGGTCGGTCAAGGGTCGGGAGTCATCCCGGTCGCCTGCCCAGAGGGGATGCCAGGCCACCGCCAGGGCGCCAAGGTCGTTCGTCCAGTTGGGCGCTCCACCTTGGCGCCCTGGCGGTGGCCCGACATAGCGGAGCTCAGGCGACCGGGATGACATGTCGCGCGTCGCGTTGGCTGGGCCCTTGAGTGGTGGCGGTCCGTAGCGATCAAGGCGCGGGTAGCATTAGCCTGAACTAGTCACGTGACTAGGAAGTTCGCGAGTCCTGGCAGGTCGGTCAGAAAAGTTTTCGCAGAAAAATCTTGTTTCTGCGCGCGCCGACGTGAAGACGAACTTTTCTTGACAAGCCGCTTGGGGTATAGTCCTCGCAGGTACCTACACCTATCCTATCGCTATAGTGAGGGAATGTCAACAGGACTCGGGTGTTTGTGCAGGTCAGATTCGCGAAAACGGACAAATCCCACCCTCGTGGTGGTCAGGAAAAGAGCCGAGCGGCACCCCCAAGGCCTCGAAACCGAAGGTGCCGCTCGTCGAGCCCACTGGAAGGGGACTCAGAGTAAGTATGGCGCGGAGGAAGAGAAAGGGCACCAAGAACCCTGCGCGGCGGCCGAAGCGCCGTCTGAGCGTGCAGGAGGTCTGCTTGGTTGGGGGAACGTTGGTGTCGCTGGTCGGCACCGTCTCGGCCATCGTAAAAGACGTCATGATCGGCTAAGCCCATCGAGGGGGTTGGCTGGCTTCGGAATCCCGGGAGCCGGCCAACCCCAGCGGTGCCCGCGTCAGGGCGTCTACAGGGCGTCAGGGCGTCTACAGGGTGCACGACGTTGCCCGGTACCGACCATTGATGACCGTCGACGACCGCCAGTTGTCGCAGTTCAGCGCCGTCTTCGCGGTCTTCGGCAGGAGGGCGGCGGACGAGTCGGCCTGTACGCCGGACTCTGTGATTTCACCCGGCCCACGACGAACGTTGAGCGCCCACTGTGCGCGCGGGCAGCTAGCTTGGCCAGAACCAGGCCCAGTCAAGATCATGCCGTCCTCATGCCGTCCGGCGATGACCAGCTACGCCTAACGTTGACTCGTGTCACACAGTCGGCACCCAGCTCAGGAGACCTTATGACCGCGCGAACTGCACACCCTTCCGCCGTCATCTATTGCAACGCCAAGTAACGTGCTGCCGCTCATCATCGACACCGATCCGGGGGTTGACGACGCGTTCGGGCTGGCGCTGGCCGCGGCCGGCGCGAAGGTCGACCTGCGGCTGGTGACGACCACCTACGGCAATGTGCCGGGGGAGCGGACGGCCGGCAACGCGCTGCGGGTGCTGGAGATGTGCGGGTGCGCGGAGCTTCCGGTGGCACGCGGTGCGGACGGGCCGCTGGCCGGGCACAGTCTGCGCGCCGCCGAATACGTGCACGGCCGGGACGGGCTGGGCGGGCAGGCCGGGCGCATGCCGTTGCGGGCCCGGCCGGTCGAGCCGCGGCCGGCCGTCGAGGTGCTCGCGGGGACGCTGCTGGCCTCGGACGAGCCGGTGACCGTGGTGGCGCTGGGGCCGCTCACCAACGTCGCCACGCTGCTCGCCGAGCATCCGGAGGCGGCGGGGCGGATCGGGCGGCTGGTGGTGATGGGCGGCGGCTTCCGCGGTGGCAACGTCACCGCGAGCGCCGAGTTCAACATCTGGTGCGATCCGGAGGCTGCGCGCCGGGTGATCGTGCGGTCGGATCTGGCGGTCACGCTGGTTCCGCTGGATCTCACCCACCGGGCGGGTGTGTCCGAGGAGTGGATGGCGGCGCTGGTCGCCACCGGAGCGGTCGGGGAGGGGCTGTCGCGGATCGCCGCCGGTAACTGGGCGATGTACGAGCGGATGCTGGGGGAGCGGCGGCTGATCATCCACGACCTGGTGGCGGTCGCCGAGGCGGTCTGGCCGGGGATTCTGCGGCCGGAGCGGGTGTGGGTCGACGTCGAGGACGGGCACGGCCCGGCTCGCGGCGCCACGCTGGCCGACCGGCGGCGCTACCGGCAGGGGCCGCGTGAGGGCCGCGAGATCGACGTGGCGGCGGACTTCGACGCCGCCGACTTGCACGAGCGGATCCTGGCCCGCTTCGGAGACCGATAGGGGCGAGGTGCCCGGAAAGCGCGGCGCGGGCCCGGGAAAGCGCGGTGCAGGCTCGGCAAAGCGCGGTGCAGGCTCGGCAAAGCGCGGTGCAGGCTCGGCAAAGCGCGGCCCGGGCCCGGGAAAGGGCGGCGGGGAGGGACAACGCTCGGTAGTCTGCCGCGGTGATTTTCGGGAAGCGGGGCAAGGGCGTCAAGCCGTCCGAGGACGCGATCGCGGCGTTCTGGGCCTGGTGGGCGGCCACCGGCCGGGCCCGCGCCGAGCAGGCCATCGCCGGCAACGACTGGAACAGCGGCCTGGTCGACGAGCTCGGCGACCGGGTGTCGGCCGTCGCGCCGGGGCTGGCGTGGGAGTTCGCGTCCGGCGCGCCCCGATCGCAGCATCTGCTCGTGATGTCGGCGGACGGGAACCGGGAGTTGCGGGCCACCGCCGAACGCTGGCTGCGGGCCGCCCCGGACGCCGACGAGACGTTCTCGTTCGCGTCGTCCCGGCAGGCGTCCCCGGGCGCCCTCGACCACCGGCTGGGGATCGCCGGGCAGGATGTCGAGCTGTCCGGCCTGCGCTTCGCCGCCGAGGTGGACGAGAACGCCGCGCAGATCGACGTGACCGTGTGGCACCCGGCATTCGGCGGGCTGGACGAGCAGGCCCGGGTGCAGGTCGCCTTCCTGGCGCTGGACTGGCTGCTCGGCGAGGACAGCGTGGAGATCTGGATCCGTGGCATCGACACGACCGCCGTGGCCGGGCCGGCGCTGACCGGCGGCGAACTCCTCACGGCCGTGCAGGCGCTGGAGCCGCGCTGGGCGATGCTCGGCGGCGAACGTGCCGGCCGTCCGCTGGTCGCCACGATCCGGGTGCCGTTGCGGGCCGCGCGCTGGCCGGCCGCGGACACGCACGTCCGGCTCGACGTCCCCTATCGCACGGCCAACCCCGGTGGGCTTCCGGCCGGCGATTCCCTCGAGGCGCTGCACGGCCTGGAGGACCGGATGATGGCGTACGCGGACGGTCCGGTCCTGGTCGCGCAGGAGGCCTGCGACGGCGTACGCACGTATCACCTGTACGCCGACCGGCAGCCGGCCATCGACGCGCTCGCCCCGATCGTCCAGTCGTGGCCCGAGGGCAAGGTCCGCACCACGGTCACCCACGACCCGGGCTGGGCGGGCGTCCAGCACCTGATCCCGTGACCGAGGCGGCGGCCCGCGCGCACATCGACCGGTTCAACGCGGCGGTGCTCAGCGGCGACTGGTCCGAGCTGGTCGCCACGCTGCACCCGGACGCGGTGATGGCCTTCGACGGGCCGCCGGTCGGGCCCTTCGCGGGGAGGGACGCCATCGCCGAGGCCTACGCGGCGAACCCGCCGGACGACACGATGCGCGTGCTCGCCGTCCGGGTGGACGGCGGCACCGAGGTCGTGGCGTTCGCCTGGTCGCGTGGCGGCACCGGCAGCCTGGAGATCCGGCGCCGCGCCGGGCTGATCACCGGCCTGCTGGTCCGGTTCGACTGAGCCCGGCGCGGCGCGCACGGCCGCGAAGGGCGCGGTCAGTCGGCGCGCACGGCCGCGAAAAGCATGGTCAGTCGGCGCGCACGGCCGCGAAAAGCGTGGTCAGCGGGACAGGAGCTTGTCCAGCTTGGTGAAGCTGGAGCTCCAGCCCTCGCGCGCGCCGCCCTCGACCTCGGGCGGGTACGGGCCCTGGGTGAGGACCAGACGGGTACGCCCGCCCTCCTCGTCGTGGAACTCGATGCTCAGGCGCATGCCGGCCGACTCGCCGACCAGCAGCCGATTTTCGATCACCTCGAGGAACGTGGCCTCGACCGGTGATGTGAGGGCCGGGTCCTCGTCGCTGACCATCGTGAAGCGCTGGTGGCCGCCGGTCACCGCGTCGATCGACACGCTGTCGCGGGGCACCGACCAGCCGACCGGGCCGAACCAGCTCGCCAGCTGCTCGGGGTCGACGAAGGCGCGGTAGACCAGCTCGCGGGGCGCGTCGAAGACGCGGGTGATGACGAGGTCGGTCACGATCTCACCTCAGACTTTGGAGGGCATCCGCCGGTGCAGTTCCGCGAGGAGCGTACGCGGCCCGGGTGACATGAGTCCGATGTCGACCAGGTACGAGTCGCCGCGCCGCCGGGGCTGCCGTCCGGGGCCGGGCAGCTCGGTGACCGCGCCGGGGCCGGTCGGCGTGACGACCAGCTCGGTGAAGACGCCACGGTGGCGCAGGGCGACCGCGGCCACGCCGGACCAGGGTATGGCGACGCCGCGCCGGCCGGTTGCCGCGAACTCCAGCCCGTGCATCGAGCTGTGCAGCCAGCCGAGCCGGTTCCAGGCGACCAGGATGATCACGCTGGCGGTGACCGTGGGGACGAGGATCAGGCTCTCGGCGATGGTGGCGATGTCGTCCGCGCCGGGGCGTGACCCGAAGGCCGCCGCGATCAGGATCCACAGCCCGCGGCAGACCGCCCAGGCGATCGCGATGACCCAGAGCATGGTCACGAAGACCTGGCCGCGCGGCTGGAAGAAACCGGCCGTGTCCTCGGTGGGGCCGATTACCGGATGCTCGGGGTCCATGAGGGCATTATGCCCCGGTTTGACGCTCACAGGCCGGAGATGCGCCATCATGATCACATGACGGTGGTGAGGTTGACCGCGACGCATCCGTGGTTCCCGGACGCGGTCGCGCAGTTCGACGCGTACCGGCAGCACTACGGCGCGAACCCGGCGCCCGAGGCGACCGAGGAGTGGATGCGCGACCAGATGGTCACCGACCGGCTGCGGGTCTTCGCGGCGGGACACAACGACATGGTCCGCGGCGTGCTCACCATCACGGTCGTACCCGCGTCCCTCACCCTGCGCACGATCTGGATGATCCGCGACGTCTACGTCGACCCGTCCGCGCGCCGCGCCGGTCTGGCCCACGCGCTGCTCGCGCACGTCGCCGAGGCGGCCCGCGAGGAGGGCGCGCACCGGCTGTCGCTGCAGACCGAGCCCGACAACGTCCGGGCCATCCAGCTCTACGTCTCGGCGGGATTCCAGCCGGTCACGGAAGTGGTGAACTGGGCTCGAGTGCTGTGATCCGTGGCCCCGGCCCTGACTCCGGCCCTGACTCCGGCCCTGACTCCGGCCCTGACTCCGGCCCTGACTCCGGCCCTGACCCCGGCGCGGTGGCCTCGGCCAGGTGCCGGGCGAAGGTCCGCGTCGCCGACCACAGCTTGTAGATCAGCAGCAGCTCGAACCCGACGAGCAGCGCCGCCGCCACCAGCGTGGCCGGAATGATCAGGCTGGTGGCCGGGCCGACGATGAAGACGAACATCTGGAACTCGATGCCGCTGAACAGGTGCGCCCGGATCCGCCGGCCGAAGAGCCGGTTGCGCAGCGTGGAGAAGGCGCCGAACCGGCCGCGGAAGTCGCCGTACATGTCGACGACCGCCCGCCCGTCGCCCTTGTCCTCGCCGTCCTCCAGGTAGATCGGCTCGGTCTCGCCGCGGGCGGCGGCCAGCCGGGACCGCATGTCGTTCTTGACCGCGGTCATCTGGAGCGCGTTCAGGTAGCGGAACATGTCCAGGAAGATCACCAGGCCGCCGAGCCAGACGTAGACGAACTCGCCGGTGCGCTCGAACTGCCCGCCCATCAGCGCGATCGTGCACACGAGCACGCGCAGCCGGTCGAACACGTAGTCGAGCCAGGAGCCGAACACCGACCCGCTGCCGTTCAGCCGGGCGATCTTGCCGTCCATGCAGTCCAGGACGAAGCTCAGGTGGAACAGCGCGGCGCCGGCGACCAGCCAGCCCCACGTCTGCTGCCAGAAGCAGGCCGCCGCGGCGACACCGACCAGGAACGCGGTGATCGTCAGCCGGTTCGGCGTGACCGCACGCCACGGTGAGACCAGCCGGACCAGCCGGGAGGCCAGCGGATCGACCAGCCAGACCGTCCACCAGGCGTCGCGATCCTTGTAAGTGCGCTCGCGAATGTCCGCCAGCGCTACTCGTTCCGCCATGACCGCTACCCCGCCGATGTTATGTACACGTGAACAAAAGCTGTCGTGCAGCATAGGCCCCTCGGTGACGGTGATCGTGACAGGATCACCCCGGCGGGTCGGATCTTTGCTGGGAGAGTGTGTGGACGCCGAGCACGTCGCCGCGGACCTCGAGTCCGTGCTGCTGACCGAGGAGCAGATCCGCGAGCGGGTGGCCGCCCTGGCCGCGGAACTGGCCACCGACTACGCGGGGCGCACGCCGGTCATGGTCGGTGTGCTGGCGGGCGCGGCGACGTTCACCGTCGACCTGGCGCGCGCCTATCCCGGCCAGGTGGAGATCGGCTGGATGGCGATCAAGTCCTACAGCACGCGCAACCGGGCGTCCGGCTCCGTACGCCTGCTCAAAGATCTTGATCTGGACATCGAGAACCGCGACGTGATCATCGTCGAGGGGGTCATCGACACCGGGCTGACGATGAACTGGCTGATCGGCAATCTGCGCCAGCGCGGGCCACGGTCGATCGCGGCGTGTGCGCTGATGCGGCGCCCGGACACGCCGGACTTCGGGGACACGCGGGCGTACGTCGGCTTCGACGTCCCGCCGGGCCTGATCGTCGGCTACGGCCTCGACCACCGCGGCCGGTACCGCAACCTCAGCTGCGCCGCGGTCCTGGCCCCGCACGTCCATGCGGCGGTCAGCGCGCACTGACCCCCGGGCCGCCGAAGACCACCCGGACGCCGGGGGAGTAGAGGACGCTCGCCGGTAGGCCCGTCGGCGCGGGCAGTCCCGATGCCGCGATCAGGGACTCGTCGCAGTGCAGGAGCTCGGCCCGGTGCAGCGGCCACGTCGGGTGGTCGTTGGGCAGGTGGACCGTGCGGCCCCAGGCACGGGTGTGCAGTCCCCAGCGCGCGGTGAGGAAATGCTCCAGCGGGGTCGGCGTCTCGATCGGCTCGCCGCGACGGACCGCGAACGACGAGCGGGCGGTGCGCCTGCTGCTCGCGTACTCGAAGACCTGGTCCTTCTGCCGCAGGCTCATCCGGGCCCAGCGGTAGGGAAGGCGCAGCGTGGCCTGGGCGGTCAGCACCGGGATCAGGCGCTCGGCGTCGAGCGAGAGGAAGACGACCGCCCGCCGGCCGCGCGCGTCGACGCTGTAGAGGCGCACGTTGGTCTCGCAGAAGGTGCCCAGGTAGGGGATGCCGGGACCGCGCAGCGGGCCGAGCCCGACCATCCGGAAGCCGATCAGGCCGACGTACGTGACGCCGTCGATCACGTCGGGCCGGGTGCCGCGCGGCAGGAACGGCGCCACCACCGCCGGATCGAGCGCCCAGTGCAGGAAGGCGAGGTCGCGCCACTGCTGGACCAGCCAGGGCCGGCGGACCGGCCGGGTGGTGAGCGGCGTGACCCCCTCGACGTTCAGTGCCCCACCTGCGACATGTCGGCGTAGCGGTCACCGGCCGGCGGCGCGATCGCGGTCAGCCGGTCGAGCTGCCCGGGCGTCAGCGTGAGCGCGACGGCGCCGGCGTTCTCCTCCAGCCGCGCCACCCGCTTGGTGCTGGGGATCGGGACCACGTCGTCACCCTGAGTGAGCAGCCAGGCCAGCGCCACCTGCGCCGGGGTCGCGGACGCCTCCACGGCGACCTCGCGGACGACCCGCACGATCTCCAGGTTCGCGGTGAAGTTGTCGCCGGTGAACCGAGGATTGCCCTTGCGGAAATCGTCGTCGTCGAAGCCGTCGGGGGACGTGATGTGGCCGGTCAGGAAACCGCGGCCCAGCGGCGAGAACGGCACCAGCCCGATGCCCAGCTCACGCAGCGTGGGCAGCACCTCGGCCTCCGGGTCACGGGTCCACAGCGAGTACTCCGACTGCAGCGCGGTGATCGGATGCACCGCGTGGGCCCGGCGGATCGTCGCGGGCGCCGCCTCGGACAGCCCGAGGTGCCGGACCTTGCCGGCCGCCACGAGCTCGGCCATCGCGCCGACGGTGTCCTCGATCGGGATCGTCGTGTCGACCCGGTGCAGGTAGTAGAGGTCGATGTGGTCGGTGCCGAGCCGGCTGAGCGAGCCGTCGATCGCGGCCCGTACGTTGTCGGGGTGCCCGTCGACGACCCGGCCGCCGCCCCGCCCGATGTGCGACATCAGGCCGAACTTGGTGGCCAGCACCACCTCGTCGCGGCGCCCCGCCAGCGCCCTGCCGAGCAGCTCCTCGTTGGTGAACGGGCCGTAGCGCTCGGCCGTGTCGAGGAACGTGACGCCGAGCTCGATCGCCCGGTGCAGGGTGCGGATCGACTCCGCCTCGTCGGTGTCCTTGCCGGTGTACAGCGCGGACATGCCCATGCAACCCAGCCCGACGCGGGACACGCCCAGCCCCGCCAGCGATACCTGCCTCATAACCTGAAGAACCTACGCCGGTCAGGGCCCGAGCTCCCACAACAGGCGGTAGAACGCGATGCGTACGGGATCGGGCTCCACGCCGTACGCGGCGAAGAACGCGTCCTGCCAGCCCGGCCCGAAGTTCCAGTCCAGGCTCCACGACGCGATCGCCAGATCCGCCCAGCGGTCCGCGACGCCCAGCGTGGCCAGGTCGACGTGCCCGGTCCACCGGCCCTCCTCGTCGACCAGTGTGTTCGGCGCGCACGCGTCGCCGTGGCAGACCACCATCCGGTCGATCGGCGGCCGGTCCACCGCCCGCGCGAGGGCCTCCGCCACGGTCAGGTGGTGGTAGTCGGGGTGCCACCGCGCCACGTCGATCAGCCCGCGGGTGGCGCGTTCGCAGGCCGACGCGAGGCGGTTCTCCACGGACCAGCTGTACGGGCACTCGTCCACCGGCAGCGTGTCGTGCAACGCTCGCAACCCGCGGCCGATCGCCGCGACCGACGGCGCCGGGTCGGCCAGCCAGCGTTCGTCGACGGCGTTGCCGCCGGGCAGGGCCGCGGTCTGCAGCCAGGTTCCGGTGTGGTCGCTCCCGGAGGACAACACCTGGGGTACGCGCGTGAAGGGCCGCGCCCAGGCCAGCCGCTCGGCCTCCCGTGCCAGCGGAAGCCCGCTGCCCGCCGGGGCGAACTTCACGAAACTGCGCCCGGTCACCTCGTCGCGCATCTCGAACGTGGTCCCGCCCAGGACGTTCACCCAGACCGGACGCAGTGGACGCCCGCCCGCCAGAGTCCGCACCGCCTCGGGCACCACGATGTCTGTCCGCGGTAGGTTCGACAGAAGCATGAGCCACCCCGATCGGTGATGATCCGTGTTCGGCACTTACACGTATCGTGGAATGCCCCGGTCCCGCCACCCCTCGGAGACCCTCATGCTTCTGCCGAACGGCCGACGTTCCGCCGTGCTGTCCGCCTTGGTGGCCGTCCTGGTGGGATTGGGCTGCGCCTCCGCGCCCGCCCGGCCCGGCGCCGCCCCGCCCGAGACTGATGAGACGCCTGTCACATCAGCGCCCGCCAGTGCCGACGCCGACGGCACCGACAGCCCCGAGGAGTTCAAGGCGGACATCGGCGACGCCACCAAGATCGCCGAGGAGTACTGGTCCGGCGTCTTCGCCAAGAGCGGGCTGCGGTTCGAGCCGGTGGCGCGGGTGATCGCGTACGAGCAGGAGGGCGAGGTCGACTGCGGCGGCCAGCCCCTGGGGCTCAACAACGCCGCCTACTGTTCCGCCGGTGACTTCATCGCCTACGACGTGAACTGGGCGTACGCGGCGTTCCAGCAGATCGGCGACGCGTTCATCTTCTACCTGCTCGGCCACGAGTACGCCCACGCCGTCCAGCTGCGGCTCAACCGGCGGGCCCAGTTCACCATCCAGCAGGAGCTGCAGGCCGACTGCATGGCCGGGGCGTACATCGGCGACATGGAGCGGCAGAAACGCCTGAGCCTGCAGGACGACGACACCGACGAGCTGGCGGCCGGGCTGGAGGCGGTCGGCGACGACCCCGGCCAGCCCTGGTTCGCGGAGGGCTCGCACGGCTCGGCGGAACAGCGCACCGAGTCGTTCGCCAAGGGTTACCGGGATTCGCTGGAGCCCTGCAAGCTGACGTGAACCCGGCGTGGGCGAGAATGGTGATCCGAGCGCGTCACCAGGAGGCAGGCCCTGACATCACCACTTCCCGCCGCGGTGCTCTTCGACATGGACGGCACTCTGGTCGACAGCGAACGGGTCTGGGACGTCGCCCTGCGTGAGCTGGCCGCGCTCGCCGGCGGCGAGCTGTCCCTGGCCGCCCGGCACGCGATGATCGGCAGCAACATGGGCCGCACCATGCAGATCCTGCGCGATGACCTGGGCCAGCCCGACCGTCCCGAGGCGCCCGACGTCGAGTGGCTCACCGACCGGGTCTTCGAGCTGTTCGCCGACGGCCTGGTGTGGCGCCCCGGCGCGTTCGAGCTGCTCACCGCGGTGCGCGAGGCGGGCCTGCCGACCGCGCTGGTGACGTCGACCGGGCGCCGCCTGGTCGAGGTGGCGCTGCGCACGATCGGCCGCGACAACTTCGACGCCATCGTCGTAGGCGACGAGGTCAAAGCCCCCAAACCCGACCCCGAGCCCTACCGTACGGCCGCCGAGCTGCTCGGCGTCCCGATCGAACGCTGCGTCGCCATCGAGGACAGCCCCGTCGGCGTGGCCAGCGCCCTCGCCGCCGGCGCCGCCGTGCTGGCGATCCCCGCCGAGCTGGAGCTGCCCCCCACCGACGGCGTGCACCTGCGCTCGTCCCTCGAGGGGATCGACCCCGCCTACCTGGCCACCTTGCTCGCCGCCTGACCTTCTCCGCCTCTTCTCCGCCTGGGCCCTTCTCCGCGCGGTTTTCTTCGCCCGGGCGGTCAGCCGGCCCTGTCGCCGGCCGATGAGGCTCGGGTGGGCAACCACAGGAGAGCCAGGACGGCCACCGCCGTCCTCGTCACCGCGGTCCTCGCCGCCGGCACCGACGCCCGCCGCGGCGACTCGGTCACGGTGTCCGTGGTCGGCGGCTTTCCCGATGCTGCCATCGTGACGCTTGACTGACGTCATCGATGACGTCATAGTGGTGACATGGACCTGACGCCGTATCTCGAAACGCTCCGCGCCGATCTCGCCGCGGCCGCCGCACCCGGCGGCCCCGACACCGCGCGGGCCGCCGAGCTGCTCAGCCACTCGCTCGACGCATCCGCCCGGCTCGCCCTCCTCGAGGCGCTGTCCGACGCGGCCGCCGAGATCACCACCCGGCTGGCCGACTCGACGGTCGAGGTCCGGCTCCGCGGCCGCGAGGCCGACCTGGTGGTCACCACCACGGTGACCGAGCACGAGACGGAGGCGCCGCGCGTGCCTCCCGCCGTGGAGGGCGACCTCACGCGGCTCACCCTGCGCATGCCCGAGGCACTCAAGACGCACGTCGAGCAGACCGCCGCCGCCGAGGGCATCTCGGTGAACGCGTGGCTGGTCCGGGCGGTCACCATGGCCGTCCAGCGCCCCGCCGGCCCGCCGCCGTCCCGCCCCGGCAAACGCATCACCGGCTTCGCCCAAGCCTGACCCAAAACGCCTTTCGAGTACGAATGGAGCCTCACCATGCCCGAATTCGACCACTCCACCCCCGTCACCGTGGCCCTGAGCGTGCACGCCGGCCAGGTCGACATCACCGCCGAGGACCGGGTCAGCGTGCTGGCCGAGGTGCGCCCCATGGACGGCAGCGAGGCGTCCCGCCAGGCCGCCGAGAACACCCAGATCAGCCTCGACGGCGACACGCTGACCGTCCGCGCCCCCGAGCACGGCGGCTGGAGCCTCCGCCGCAGCGGCAAACTGCACGTGGTCGTCCGCGTCCCCGCGGACAGCACCCTGGCCTGCCACCTGGCATCGGCCGACCTCAAGGCCACCGGCAGGTACGCCGCCGCCCAGGTCAAGATCGCCTCCGGCGACGTCCGGCTCGACGACGTCACCGGCGACGCCCTGATCGAGTCGGCCAGCGGCGACCTGACCGTAGGCCGGGTGGGCGGTTCCCTCCGCGGCTCCTCGGCCTCCGGCGACCTCCGCATCGGTGACGTCAACGGTGACGTCAGCGCCGAGTCGGCGTCGGGCGACATCACCATCCGCGGCGCGGGCACCGGCGCAGCCGTGAAGACGGCCTCCGGCGACATCGAGGTGGGCACGTTGCGAGCCGGCGAGGCCCGCATCAACTCGGCCTCCGGCGACGTGAAGGTAGGCGTCCTCGCCGGCACGGGCGTCTGGCTCGACGTGAGCACCGCGTCCGGCAAGACCCGCAACGAACTCTCCATGGGCGGCGACGCCCCCGGAGCCACCCCCGAGTCCACCGGCGCCCAGCTGGAGCTGCGCATCCGCACCGCCAGCGGCGACATCACCATCCGCCGGGCAACCGCCCCCACCCGTGCAGCGGCCTGACCCTCCCGGACCACGCCCTCCTCATCCAGCCAGATCCAGCCGGCTCTCATCGATCCTCGCTCTCACCCATGTCATCCGGCCGGCCCTCATCCAGGCCTGAGCCACGCGGCGCCTGACCTCCCACATTCCGTGGCGCCAACGGCCCGGCCCGCGTCCTGATCCACCTCTTCCGAGAAAGGCTCGACCATGACCAGGAAGACCGACCCCAAACCCAGCGAGAGCCGTTTCGTACGCCGGCTCCGCACGCCCCGCCCCGCGAGCCGCCGCGACATCCCCGAACGCTGGCCCGTGGTCCGCGGCCCGACACTCTGGTGACGCCCATCCCGGCGCCCGCCTCCTGCGAGAGGAGGCGGGCGCCGCGGTGGGTGCCCCTCGTTACGCGCCGGTGTCCGCCCATCGCGGGTCGGCCGGGCGAGGTTCGGCTTTTCCGGACGCCTTGAGTGCGGCGTAGGCGTGAGTCACCTCGGGCGGGATATCCACGTGGGCGATGAAGCCGCGCCCGGCCGGACCGTAGCCGTCCTGATCGTCGGTGAGTCGCGGGATCTCGCCCATCAGCAGGGACACGTAACGTTCCGGGGTCCACATGCCCAGCGGCGGGTCGTCGCCGACGTGCGTGCGGTGGGACGCGAAGTTCACGATCCGCGTGTCAGGTGCGTGCAGCCGGAAGCCGGCATCCATGCGCCGCTGCATCGACGCGTCCTGGATGATCAGGATCCGCCTGTGCGGGATGCCCCGGGCGGCAAGCAGGGCCAGGGAGTTCCGGACGTTGCTGCCACAGTTGGTCGACTCGTGCTCGAGAAGGTCGGCGTGCAGGCCGTGGCGCTCCGAGAGATAGCGGTCGAAGAGCGCGGCTTCCGTCAGCCCTGCCACCGCGGCTTCCGCCAGCCCAATCGCCGCGGCTTCCGTGAGCCCCGCCGGCCCCGTCGCCGCAGCTTCCGCCGCCCCCGTCACTGCGGCTTCGGCCAGGTCCGCCGGCCGTGTCACCGCGGCGTCCGCCGGCCGCGCCATCTCGGCTTCCGGTGGTCCGGCGACCTTGGCCTTCGCCGGCCACGCCACGTCGTCCCAGACCAGGTGATGCCGCACCGCATCGCGCAGGGCATCGGTCGAGTGCCCCTGGCCGCCCACGATCATCGAACGCGCGGCCACATCGTCCGTTACAGCCCTGGCGAAGACGTCGCCACCAGCCAGAATGCTGCCGCCGAACAGGATGACTACGTCTATCCGGCCGCCGGCCACTTCTTCGGCCGCCGCGCGCGTCAACACGTCCACATCCCGTTGGGCGCAGAAGTCCACCAGCGTGTTGAGGTAGGGGTCGACCACGGATCCGAGCCTAGTCACCCGCCCGGGTCGAGCGAGCCGGTCTCGGTCGCCGGGGCGGGTGGCGTGGGCGCGGTGGGTGTCGTCAGTCGGCTGTGGTCAGCAAGTCCTCGGGTGTGGCGTCGGGTTGCGGGGCGCGTTCCGGGTAGGGGGGAGGGGTTCCGCCGAACTCGGGGCACAACGCCTGGTGGCTGCACCAACCGCAGAGTTTGCTGGGCTTGGGGCGGAAGTCGCGTTCCTCTTTGGCGCGTTCGATCGCGTGGGACAAGGCGACCAACGTGCGTTCGAAGCGTTCCAGCTCCTCGGCGTCGGGGCTGTAGTCGCAGATCTCCTCGTCCTTCAGGTAGAGCAGGCGCAAGACCCGGGGCACGACCCCGCGGGTGCGCCACAGCACCAGCGCGTAGAACTTGAGCTGGAACAGCGCCCTGCCCTCGAAAGCCTCTCGCGGCGCCCCTCCGGTCTTGTAGTCGACCACCCGCAGATCGCCGGCGGGGGAAACGTCGAGGCGGTCGATGTAGCCGCGGATCAGCAACTCTTCGTCGACCAAGGTGGACACCAAGGCCTCGCGTTCGGCCGGTTCCAGGCGGGTCGGGTCCTCCACCGCGAAGTAGCTGCCCAGCAAACCCCGGGCGCTGGCGAAGAACGACTCCAGCCGGGCGTCAGGCGCCAGCGGCATCCCGTCGAGCATCAACTCCACGGGCGCGGCGGAAGGCGCCGGCCCAGCGGAAGGCGCCGGCCCAGCGGATGAGGTGGGCGCGGCAGATGACGTGGGCGCGGCGGCGGTGGAAAGCGCGGGCTCGGCGGAAGGCGGGAGCCCGATCGGTGGCACGGACGCGGTGACGGCGGAAAGCGCGGGCTCGGCGAAGGGCGCGGGCTCGCCGGACAGTGTGGGCTGGGCGGGAGATGCGGGCTGGGCGGGAGGCGTAGGGTCGAAGAGGCCCGCCAGGGCGGGCTCCTGCTCGATCAGGCGCAGCCACTGCGGCTCGACCAGGGCCTCGGCCGCGCCCCGGGTGCGTTCCTGCTGGGGCAGGTCGAAGAGGCGCTCCAGCACCGCGTGCACCAGCGTGCCCCGGACCTGGTCGGGGGTGGCCTGCTCGGGCAGGCGGTCGATGGTGCGGAAGCGGAACAGCAGTGGGCACGTCTTGAAGTCGGCGGCTCGCGACGGCGACAACGACGGGCCTGCGAACGTGGGCGCAGTCCCGGAGGATGACGCAGGCCCGGGAGATGACGCAGGCCCGGAGGATTCGGTCACCGTCATACGGCAGAGGCTATCGGCCGGGTACGACAACAAATCTCTTGGGAAGGGTGACCACTCCCGCAGAATGAAGCGCGGCCGGCTCGTTCTGGACGCGCAGCGGCCAGAGCCGGGCGTGCGCCCTCGGCGTGAGCGACGGTCCGTATCACCCGCTCAGGTGCGACATCGTGTTTTTGAGGTTGAAGTTGTGGCGTCCGTACCATCGGGGCGTGGATGACCGCGCAGAGCCGCCTCGTCGGATCCGCTCCGGGCGGGTGGTCGGCCGTGTGCTGGGCATCCCGCTCTATCTCAACGCGTCGATGCTGGTGCTCGCGGTGCTGGTCACCGTGGTCTACGGCGGCTTCGTGCAGGGGTCGCTGGATCTGCCGGGGCCGGTCAGCTATCTGATCGGGTTCGGGTTCGTGCTGTGCCTGCTCGGCTCGGTCCTGCTGCATGAGCTGGGGCACGCGCTGACCGCGCGGCGCTTCGGCATCGGGGTTCGCGGGATCACGCTGGAGCTGCTCGGCGGATACACCGAGATGGATCGTGAGGCGCCGAACCCTCGGGTGGACGCGCTGGTGGCGCTGGCGGGACCGGCGGTGTCGCTGGTGCTCGGCGGGCTGTCGGCGCTGGTCTATCACCTGTTGCCGGACCGGACCATCGCGGGCGAGATCGCGTTCCAGCTGGCCGCCTCGAACATTCTGGTGGCGTTCTTCAACGTGCTGCCGGGCCTGCCGCTGGACGGTGGGCGGGCGCTGCGGGCGCTGGTCTGGGCGATCGTGCGGGACCGGACCCGGGCGACCGTGGTGGCGGGCTGGGCGGGGCGGGTGATCGCGGTCGCCACCGCCGGGGGGACCGTGGTGCTCTACCGGCTGGGGTTCGTCACGGTGTTCGGGATGCTGTTCATCCTGCTGGTGGTGGTCACGCTGTGGCAGGGGGCGGGTCAGTCGATCCGGCTGGCCCGGATGACCTCGCGGTTCCCGCTGGTCGACCTCGGTGCGCTGGCCCGGCCGGTGCTCGGGGTGCCGTCGGGCACGCCGCTGGCCGAGGCCGAGCGGCGTGGCGTCGAGGACGCGCGGGACCGGCCGGCGCTGGGCGTGGAGGACTCGTCGGGGCGGCTGGTGGCGCTGGTCGATGTGGCCGCGGCGGCGAAGGTTCCGGCGGATCGGCGGCCGTGGGTGCCGGTCGACTCGGTGGCCCGTGACGTGGGCAAGCTGACCGCGCTCAAGGCGGATCTGACCGGCGAGCAGGTGGTGAAGGCGATCCAGGCGTACCCGGGTGCGCAGTACCTGGTGGTCTCCGGGGAAGATGTGGTCGGCGTCCTGCACGTCGCGGATCTCGCCGCGGTGCTGGAGCCACCGCGAACCGTCGCACAGGCGAAAGAGAGATCGTGACCACCCAGCACCTGGCCGAAGAGTCCGAGACCACACCGTCGCACCGGGGGCCGTTCCGTCCCGGTGACCGCGTGCAGCTCACCGACCCCAAGGGCCGGATGCACACGATCGTGCTGGAGCCCGGCAAGGCCTACCACACGCACCGCGGCGCGCTCGATCACGACGCTCTGATCGGGCTGCCCGAGGGCAGTGTGATCAGCTCCGCCGGCGGCACCGCGTACCTCGCCCTGCGTCCGCTGCTCTCCGACTACGTGCTGTCCATGCCGCGGGGCGCGCAGGTGATCTATCCGAAGGACGCGGCGCAGATCGTCGCCATGGGTGACATCTTCCCGGGGGCGAGGGTCCTGGAGGCGGGCGCCGGGTCGGGCGCGCTGAGCTGCAGCCTGTTGCGCGCCGTCGGGGCCGGGGGAGAGCTTCATTCGTACGAGCTGCGCGACGACTTCGCGGCCATCGCCCGGAAGAACGTGGAAGCCTTCTTCGGCGGTCCGCACCCGGCGTGGCACCTGCACGAGGGCGATGTGGCGGAGGCGGCCGAGACCGATTTCGACCGGATCATCCTGGACATGCTGACCCCGTGGGAGGCCCTCGACATGGTCGAGCGGGCTCTCGTGCCGGGCGGGGTCTTCATCGGGTACGTGGCCACTACGCCCCAGTTGTCCGAATTGGTGGAGGCGCTCCGCGAGCGCGGCGGGTGGACCGAGCCGCGGGCGTGGGAGTCGCTGGTGCGGGACTGGCACGCGGAGGGCCTGGCGGTTCGCCCGGACCACCGGATGGTCGCGCACACCGCCTTCCTCGTCTCGGCCCGCCGGCTCGCCCCGGGCGTCACCGCACCGCCGCGTCGCCGCAAACCCAGCAAGGGCGCTGAGGCGTACGCCCTCCGCAAGGCCGCCCGTACCGCTCTGGCGGCGGAGCGGGACGACACCACCGGGGTGTGACCGGTTGGTGGGCGTCGGGTAGTTTTCTGCCGGGGCGGGACGGCGAAACGGGAGGGATCGGGTGGGCGCGATGAGTTCTCCGCCGTTCGGTGGCAGCAACGAGATGCCGGCGGTCTTCCCGGACTGGTCGCCCTACCAGGACCTCGACTCCGCCGCACGCGCCTACCTGCGCGACCCCGAGGTGGCCCTGGACGCTTTGTTCGGTGTGCTGCGTGGCGCCGAGGTGCTGTGTTTCACGCTGGAACGCTTCGTCAACGAGGTGAACGGCGTCTGGCAGGAGGTCGTCATCTGCGACGGCAGCCGCCTGGTGCTGTGGCACGGTGAGGACGTGGCGCCCGGTGACGGCCCGGTCGGCTCGATGACCTCGTCGCTGCGGGTGGTGCCGCTGTCCACGGTGACCGAGGTGGGCTGCCGGCGGCGGCTGACCCGCACCTCGACCGGCCAGGCGCGAGTCGACAGCATCGACGTCTATCTGCTGCTGAGCTCGGTGGACGACGCGGTGCCGCCGCCCGGGATGGCCGAGGACGAGACCCGGGCCGCACTGCGGCACGACGCGTTGCGGTTCGGCAAGACGCTGGACGACGGCGGTCCCGGCCAGATTCAGCGGCTGGAGGAGTTTTCGCGCGTGGTGGCATCGCTGGTGGGTCGCCCGACGCTGTGAGATTTGCCCCACCTGGTGTTCATCAGGCGGTAAAAGGGTCTTGCTATGTGGTGGCGGCGCCTCAGACGGCGTCCGGACCGGCTACTTCCACGTCGTCCGACTGCCGCACCACGTGGATGCAGTCGCCCGGGCACTCCTTGGCCGCGTCGATCACCTCGAGGCGCAGCCGCTCCGGGACGCCGGTACGCACTCCGGGGGATTGCAGCAGCTCACCGCCGCTGTCCTTGACGTAGGCGAGGCCGTCGATGTCGAACTCGAAAACCTCCGGCGCGTACTGAACGCACAGCCCGTCGCCGGTGCACAGGTCCTGATCGACCCACACCTCGAGCTGGTCCGTCTCGGTCTCCGTGCTCACGGTGGTCACCCGAAATCCTCTCCTGGCGCGTACTTCTCGACGGTACCCGAACCCGCCGACAAGTCGGTCGTCCGGGATTTGCCCGCTGATCAAGCTTTCGCTACGAGGGTGTTGCATGGGTCTAAATCCGCCGTGCAGCGGTTAGTGTTATCTCCCAAGACGTTCGAGCCCCCGGGGAGGTGGGACGTGGCACGTAGCGACGAGGCGTCTGGCGCCGCACGTTGGGAGAAAGAGGCCAACGATCTCTCCAGCCAGGTTGCGTTTCTGCAGGAGGAACTCGCTCTGGTTCGGCGCAAGCTGACCGAAAGCCCCCGACACGTCCGGCAGCTCGAGGAACGGCTTGCGGCAACGCAGGCGCAGCTGGCCCGACTGACCGAGAACAACGACCGGCTCGTGGCGACCCTCAAGGAAGCCCGTGCTCAGATCGTCACTCTCAAAGAGGAGATTGACCGCCTCGCCCAGCCGCCCAGCGGCTACGGCGTATTCCTCGCCGCCCATGAGGACGGCACAGTCGATGTCTTCACCGGCGGCCGCAAGCTGCGCGTCGCGGTCTCGCCGAGCCTCGAGGTCGAGGAGCTCAAGCGGGGCCAGGAGGTGCTGCTCAACGACGCGCTCAACGTGGTCGACGCGTTCGGCTACGAGCGGGTCGGCGAGGTCGTGCTGCTCAAGGAGGTGCTGGCCGATCCGGCCGGCGGCCCGGGCGACCGTGCCCTGGTCGTCTCGCACGCCGACGAGGAGCGGATCGTCCACCTGGCCGATTCGCTGATCGGCGGCACGCTGCGCGCGGGCGACTCGCTGATGATCGAGCCGCGTTCGGCGTACGCCTACGAGCGCATCCCGAAGAGCGAGGTCGAGGAGCTCGTCCTGGAGGAGGTGCCCGACGTCGACTACACCGACATCGGTGGCCTGCACTCCCAGATCGAGCAGATCCGCGACGCGGTGGAGCTGCCGTTCCTGCACGCCGACCTGTTCCGGGAGCACCAGCTGCGCCCGCCGAAGGGCATCCTGCTCTACGGCCCGCCCGGCTGCGGCAAGACGCTGATCGCCAAGGCGGTGGCCAACTCACTGGCCAAGAAGATCGCCGAGCGCCGGGGTGAGGAGAAGCACACCAGCTACTTCCTCAACATCAAGGGCCCGGAGCTTCTCAACAAGTACGTGGGTGAGACCGAGCGGCACATCCGCCTGGTCTTCCAGCGGGCCCGTGAGAAGGCCAGCGAGGGCACCCCGGTGATCGTGTTCTTCGACGAGATGGACTCGATCTTCCGCACTCGTGGCTCCGGCGTCTCCAGCGACGTGGAGAACACGATCGTCCCCCAGCTCCTCAGCGAGATCGACGGCGTCGAGGGCCTGGAGAACGTGATCGTGATCGGCGCCTCCAACCGTGAGGACATGATCGACCCGGCCATCCTGCGGCCCGGCCGGCTGGACGTGAAGATCAAGATCGAGCGTCCGGACGCGGAGGCGGCGAAGGACATCTTCGCCAAGTACATCCTCACCGGCCTGCCGCTCAGCTCGGACGACCTGGCCGAGCACGGTGGCAACCCCGACGCGACGGTCGCGGCGATGATCGAGGCGGTCGTCCTCCGGATGTACACGGAGACCGAGGAGAACCGCTTCCTGGAGGTCACCTACGCCAACGGTGACAAGGAGGTCCTGTACTTCAAGGACTTCAACTCCGGCGCGATGATCCAGAACATCGTCGACCGCGGCAAGAAGATGGCGATCAAGGAGTTCCTCACCTCCGGCAAGAAGGGGCTGCGGCTGCAGCACCTGCTCGACAGCTGTGTCGACGAGTTCCGCGAGAACGAGGACCTGCCGAACACCACCAACCCGGACGACTGGGCCCGGATCTCCGGCAAGAAGGGCGAGCGGATCGTCTACATCCGCACGCTCGTCTCCGGCGGCAAGGGCGCCGAGGCCGGCCGCTCCATCGAGACGGCCAGCAACACCGGTCAGTACCTGTAACGAGGCATTCAGGGCGGGCGGAGGGGTCACCCCCTCCGCCCGCTTCTCGTTGGGCCCGGCGTGGGGGAGCGGCTGGGCTGGATCGACGCACTTCGGGGGTACGCGGCCGGGGTCGTGCTGCTCTTCCACCTCGGGCCGTGGATCCTCGGCACCGGGACGCACCTCGCGATCTTCCGGGTGTTCGACTGCGGCAAGTACGCTGTCCTGCTGTTCTTCCTGGTCAGCGGCTATCTGATCCCCGCATCGCTGGAGCGGCGCGGGTCGCTGCGCCGGTTCTGGATCACCCGGCTGTTCCGGATCTACCCGGTCTACCTGGCCGCGATCGCCGCCCTGATCGTCACCAGCGCCGCCGTCCCGCCCGTG
The DNA here is from genome assembly GCF_030269485.1 of Actinoplanes sp. NBRC 103695. Classification (GTDB taxonomy): domain Bacteria; phylum Actinomycetota; class Actinomycetes; order Mycobacteriales; family Micromonosporaceae; genus Actinoplanes. Next base: position 66,808 of record NZ_BSTL01000030.1, read on the forward strand.
CTGCGGTCCGCGACCGGGCTGCTCGGCCACGCCACGATGCTCACCGACCTGCTCGGGCTGCGCGGGGCGCTGCGGCCGTTCTGGACCCTCACGTACGAGATGGTCTTCTACCTGATGGTGGCCGGGCTCTTCGCGTGCCGTCTGCACCGGCACAGCGCCGCGGTCGCGGGCGCACTGGCAGTGGCCGCGATGCTGCCCCTGCCGAACCTGCTCGAGGGCTCCGGCGGCACCGTCACCTCGTCCCGGCAGGGTCTGCTGCTGATCGCCACCATGTTCGCGGGAGCGGCCCTCCGGTCGTCGCGGTCACTCCCGGCTCCCGCCTCGGTGGCGCTCGGGCTCACGACCGTGGTGCAACCGGCCGTCGTGGTGGCGGTGGTCGTCACATTCGCCGCATTCTTCGCCCTGCGCGAACGCCCGATGCCGCGGGCGCTGACCGCGCTGGGCGCCATCAGTTACTCGCTCTACCTGACCCACATCGTCGTGCTCCAGGCCTTCGCCCGGTTCCTTCCCGGCGTGGCGGAGCGTCCGTTCCTGGTCAGAGGCGTGGCGACCGCGGCCTGCGCGGTCTGCGCGCTGGCCGCGGCCCGTTGCGCGTACGTCTGGATCGAGCGACCGATGCACCTGCTCGGCCACCGCATCGGCACGCAGCGTGCCGCGCCGCGCACGGCCAGACGCGTGAATGGAACGCGAAGCGTCTAGGCTCGATACAAGGGCACGGCAGAAACCGGCGGGTGGAGCAGCGGCATGAGCGTTCGACGGATCATGGGCACCGAGGTCGAGTACGGCATTTCGGTCCCCGGTCAGCCCGGCGCCAATCCCATGGTCACCTCCTCGCAGGTGGTCAACGCGTACGGCGCGCGGCCCGAACTGACCCGCGGTGGACGCGCCCGCTGGGACTACGAGGAGGAGTCGCCGCTGCGGGACGCGCGCGGCTTCACCTACTCCGGCGCCGCCTACGACCCGGCCGACGCGCTCGCCGACGAGGACCTCGGCCTGGCCAACGTGATACTGACCAACGGAGCACGGCTCTACGTCGACCACGCGCACCCGGAGTACAGCACCCCCGAGTGCACCAACCCGATGGACATCGTCCGCTGGGACAAAGCCGGCGAACGCGTGATGGCCGAGGCGTCCCGCCGCGCCGCCACCATCCCCGGCGCGCACCGCATCCAGCTCTACAAGAACAACACCGACAACAAGGGCGCCTCGTACGGCTCGCACGAGAACTACCTGATGCGCCGGCAGACCCCGTTCGCCGACATCGTGGCGCACCTGACGCCGTTCTTCGTCACCCGCCAGATCTTCACCGGCGTCGGCCGCGTCGGCCTCGGCCAGGACGGCTCCGGCGCCGGCTTCCAGATCTCCTCCCGCGCCGACTTCTTCGAGGTCGAGGTCGGCCTGGAGACCACGCTCAAGCGGCCGATCATCAACACCCGCGACGAGCCCCACTCGGACGCCGACAAGTACCGCCGCCTGCACGTGATCATCGGCGACGCCAACCTGTCCGAGATCGCCACCTACCTCAAGGTGGGCACCACGGCACTGGTCCTCGCCATGATCGAGGAGAAGGTGTTCACCGGCGAGCTCGGCATCGCCGACCCGGTCAGCGAGCTCAAGGCGGTCAGCCACGACCCGTCGCTCAAGCACCTGATGCGGCTGCGCGACGGCCGCCGGCTGACCGCGCTCGACCTGCAGTGGGCGTACTTCGAGCGGGCCAAGGCGTTCTGCGACGAGCGGTACGGCGCCGACATGGACGACCAGACCGCCGACGTGCTCGACCGCTGGGAGGACATCCTCGACCGGCTCGGCCGCGACCCGATGTCCTGCTCCGACACCCTCGACTGGGTGGCCAAGCTGCGGCTGCTCGAGGGTTACCGGGAGCGGGAGGACCTGGGCTGGTCGTCGCCCAAGCTGCAGCTGGTGGACCTGCAGTACGCCGACGTCCGCCCGGAGAAGGGCCTCTACCACCGCCTGGTGGCCCGAGGCTCGATGAAGACCCTGCTCGAGGACGAGGCCGTACGCAAGGCCATGGTCGAGCCCCCGGAGGACACGCGCGCCTACTTCCGCGGCCGCTGCCTCGCCCAGTACGCGTCCGAAGTGGTCGCGGCCAGCTGGGACTCGGTGATCTTCGACGTGGGCCGGGAGTCGCTGGTCCGGGTTCCGATGATGGAACCCGAGCGCGGCACCAAGAAGCACGTCGGGGCCCTGTTCGACAAGTGTGAGAGCGCCAAGGACCTGCTCGAGGTCATCACGAGCCGGTGAGGCGTTTTGTCGTACGGGCGAGGTAGGTTTTCAACATCCCGTTGAGCAAGCGGCGGGGAGCGAAGGGGGAGTCCGATGGCAACCCGAGACACCGGCGGTCAGTCGCAGTCCGGCAAGGGCAAGAGCGACCAGGAGATCGAGGACGTCACCACCGAGGCCAACCCCGAGGTGGCAGAGCGTAAAGCCGAGATCGACGAGGACGTCGACGACCTGCTGGACGAGATCGACTCCGTCCTGGAAGAAAACGCTGAAGAATTTGTTAGGGGATACGTTCAAAAAGGCGGCCAATAGGCCATTTTGTCCGATTTGGGCAACGTCTGAGGACACGTTGATCGCGATCGTCGCACCGGCGGTGCGTGCCCGATAGGGTGCGTCAACGCCGGTGCGATTCAGATAACTGAAAGGAACCACGTGGCAGCGGGTTTTGATCCATCCGGGCGTCTACCAGATGTGTTCTTCACCTCGGGGACGTCCTCCTTCACGCAGTTCCTGAGTCAGGCCGCGCCTGAGTTGCTGCCCGGGCGGCGGCCGGTGCCGCCGCAGATGGTGGCCGGCGACCTGGCGCCGCACGGCACCACGATCATCGCGATCCAGACCGCCGAGGGCGTCGTGATGGCCGGCGACCGGCGGGCGACCATGGGCAACCTGATCGCCAGCCGCGACATCGAGAAGGTGCATCCGGCCGATGCGTACTCGCTCATCGGCATCGCCGGGACGGCCGGCATCGGCATCGAGCTGATGCGGATCTTCCAGGTCGAGCTGGAGCACTACGAGAAGACCGAGGGCGCGATGCTGTCCCTCGACGGTAAGGCCAACCGCCTGGCCGGCATGGTGCGCGGCAACCTCGGTGCGGCCATGCAGGGTCTCGCGGTGGTCCCGCTCTTCGCCGGGTACGACCTGTCGCCCGCCGACCCGGCCAAGCCCGGCCGGATCTTCAGCTTCGACGTGGCCGGTGGCCTCTACGAGGAGACCGGGTACGACGCGGTCGGCTCCGGTTCGCTGTTCGCCAAGTCGGCGCTGAAGAAGAAGTACCGGACCGGCGTCAGCACCCAGGACGCGATCGTGCTGGCCGTCGAGGCGCTCTACGACGCGGCCGACGACGACACCGCGACCGGCGGGCCCGACCTGACCCGCAAGATCTACCCGGTGGTGATGACCGCGACCGCAGAGGGCACCCACCGCCTCACCGACACGGAGATCAACACGGTGGCCGAGCAGGTGGTTTCCGGACGCATGGAGAACCCGGGCGGCTGACCCCGCGCCGGACAATCGAAGAAGGAGCAGCCACCCGTGGCCATGCAGTTCTACGCATCACCCGAGCAGGTTCAGCGGGACCGCTCGGAGTACGCCCGCAAGGGCATCGCGCGGGGCCGGTCCGCCGTCGTGCTCTCGTACAGCGGCGGGATCCTTCTGGTCGCCGAGAACCTGACGTCGCTGCGCAAGATCAGCGAGCTGTACGACCGGATCGGGTTCGCGGCGGTCGGCCGGTACAACGAGTTCGAGAGCCTGCGCCGGGCCGGTATCCGGATGGCCGACATGCTCGGGTTGTCCTACGACCGCCGGGACGTCACCGGGCGGGCGCTGGCCAACGCGTACACCCAGACGCTGGGCGCCATCTTCAGCGAGACGCAGAAGCCGTACGAGGTGGAGATCTGCGTCGCGCAGGTCGGCACCACGGCCGAGGCGGACGAGCTGTACCGGATCACCTACGACGGCTCGGTGATGGACGAGCCGGGCTTCATGGCGATGGGCGGCCAGGCCGAGGCCATCGCCGCGGTGCTCAAGGAGCGGCACGACGTGACCGCGGACGCCACCGTGGCGCTCCGGCTCGCCGTGGAGGCCCTGGGCAGCGTCGGCGGGGAGAACGGCGCCCGTCGCGAGCTGGACGCCAAGCAGCTCGAGGTGGCTGTGCTCGACCGCACCCGGCGGGGACGCGCCTTCCGGCGGATCTCCGGCGCCGCCCTGACCACCCTGCTCGGCGGTGGCGAGGACGTGCCGGAGAAGGAGCTCGGCGACGCCGCGGCCCCGGCGCCCGGTGACGCCGTGGCCCCGGCGCCCGGTGAGGGCAAGCCGACCACCAGCGCGGCCTCCGAGGGGCACGACGCCAAGGACGACGGCAAGGACGACGCCAAGGACGACGCCAAGGACGACGGCAAGAGCTAGTCGATCGTGAGCGGCCGCCACCAGGGTTCGTGGTCCCGGTACCACGCCACGGTGGCGGCCAGCCCCGCGTCGAAGCCCACCCGGGGGCGGTAACCGAGCTCCCGGCGGATGCGGTCGTCGTCCAGGGCGTACCGGAAATCGTGGCCCTTGCGGTCGGCCACGTGCACGACCCGGTCCTGGCCGGCCCCGCACAGCTCCAGCAGGCGGTCCGTGAGTTCCCGGTTGGTCAGCTCCACCGTGCCGGCGATGTGGTAGACCTCGCCCGGCTCCCCGTCCGCCAGGGCCAGCGCCAGCCCCCGGCAGTGGTCGTCCACGTGCACCCAGTCGCGCACCTGGCTGCCGTCGCCGTACAGCGGCACCGTGCGGCCCGACAGCAGGTTCGTCACGAAGCGCGGGATCAGCTTCTCCGGGTGCTGGAACGGGCCGTAGTTGTTGCTGCACCGGGTTACCACCACGGGCAGGCCGTGGGTGCGGTGGTAGGCGAGCGCCAGCAGGTCGGAGGAGGCCTTCGTGGCCGCGTACGGCGAATTGGGCCGCACCGAGGACCGCTCGGTCCACGCACCCGCCGGGATCGAGCCGTAGACCTCGTCCGTCGACACGTGCAGGAAACGTGCCGTGCCGTGCCGCAGCGCGGCGTCCAGCAGCACCTGGGTGCCGATCACGTTCGTCACCGCGAACTCGCCCGCCGCCACGATCGACCGGTCGACGTGCGACTCGGCCGCCGCGTGCACCACCGCGTCCACGCCCCGCATCACGGTGTCCACCAGCGCCGCGTCGCAGACATCGCCCGGGATGAAATCGAGACGGTCGCTCTCGGCGACCGGGCCCAGGTTCGCGAGATTCCCGGCGTACGTGAGCTTGTCCAGCACCGTCACCCGGGCGCCCTCCAGCCCGGGCAGCCGGTCCCACAACACGCTCCGGACCAGATGCGAACCGATGAAGCCGGCCCCGCCGGTGACCAGTAATTTCATCCCGCCGGCAGTGTATCCGCAGCTAGCGGCGCAGACTCCACGGTCAGACCCGGTGAAACGGTGAGTGGTGACTGCCAATCACGGGTCCGGGACGGCTAGTGTTTCGACATGGAACGGCGAATTTTCGGCCTGGAGACGGAGTACGGCGTCACCTGCACGTACCGGGGGCAGAGGCGGCTCTCGCCCGACGAGGTGGCTCGATACCTGTTCCGCCGCGTGGTGTCCTGGGGACGCAGCAGCAACGTGTTCCTCCGCAACGGCGCACGCCTCTACTTGGACGTCGGTTCCCACCCCGAGTACGCGACACCCGAATGCGACTCGGTCACCGACCTCGTCGCCCACGACCGAGCCGGCGAACGCATCCTCGAGGGGCTCCTCGTCGACGCCGAGAAACGCCTGCACGACGAGGGCATCGCCGGCGAGATCTACCTCTTCAAGAACAACACCGACTCGGCCGGGAACTCGTACGGCTGCCACGAGAACTACCTCGTCAGCCGGCACGGCGAATTCGGCCGGCTCGCCGACGTGCTCATCCCGTTCCTCGTCACCCGCCAGCTGATCTGCGGCGCCGGCAAGGTGCTGCAGACACCGCGAGGCGCCGTCTTCTGCCTGTCCCAGCGAGCCGAGCACATCTGGGAGGGCGTCTCCAGCGCCACCACCCGCAGCCGGCCGATCATCAACACCCGCGACGAGCCGCACGCCGACGCCGAACGCTACCGGCGCCTGCACGTCATCGTCGGCGACTCCAACATGAACGAGGTCACCACGCTGCTCAAGGTCGGCAGCGCGGACCTCGTCCTGCGCATGATCGAAGCCGGCGTGGTGATGCGCGACCTCAGCCTGGAAAACCCGATCCGGGCCATCCGCGAGGTCAGCCACGACGTCACCGGCCGCCGCAAGATCCGGCTGGCCAACAACAAAGAGGTCAGCGCCCTCGAGATCCAGCAGGAATACCTCGCCAAGGCCACCGAGTTCGTCGAGCGGCGCGGCGGCGACCAGACCGCCAAGCGGGTCGTCGAACTCTGGGGACGGGTCCTGAACGCCATCGAGAACGGCGACCTCGACCCGGTCGCCCGCGAGATCGACTGGGTCTCCAAGCTCAAGCTCATCGAGCGGTACCAGGCCAAGCACCAGATCCCGATGTCACACCCGCGCATCGCGCAGCTCGACCTGGCCTACCACGACGTGCGCCGCGGGCGAGGACTGTACGCGTTGATGGAGAAGCGGAAGCAGGTCGACCGGATCTCCAACGATCTCGAGATCTTCGAGGCCAAGGAGACGCCGCCGCAGACCACCCGGGCCCGCCTCCGGGGCGAGTTCATCCGGCACGCGCAGGAGAAGCGGCGCGACTTCACCGTCGACTGGGTGCATCTCAAGCTGAACGACCAGGCGCAGCGCACGGTGCTCTGCAAGGACCCCTTCCGGGCGTACGACGAACGGGTCGAGCGGCTCATCGCCAGCATGTGAGAGGTTCGCTAGGCTGGTCGGATCATGTCCTCCGACCAGCCTTCCTCCACCGGCCCCTCCGCTTCCGGCCCTTCCTCCTCCGGCAAGCGTGAGCGGACCATCGAGGACGTCATGTGGGCGCGGGTCTCGCGTCGGCGTGAGCGGATCCGGGCCGAGATCCAGCGCAATCGGGCTGGGGGGCATCGCGTCCCTACCTGGGTCATGGCTGCGGTTCTCGGGGTCATTCTCGCGGGGTGGCTGTATCTGATCGTTACTTCGTAACTTTCTCTCCTTGCATCTGTTCCGGGTTGTTTGCCGGCGGCTGGGGTTACGGACGATTGTGGTCTTCGTGCCTTCCGCCCGGCTCTGAGTCTGGTCACTGTGGGGGTCTGGGGCGGGGATTGCCCACTGAGCCCGTCAAGCTTGATGTCTCAGTGGGCAATCCCCGCCCCAGACCTGTTGTGGTCCTGCTTGGGGAGTTGGCGAGGGCCTACGGCTCCGGGTCGGGGTCGGATCGTTGTTGGGCCTCATCCGGGTCTCGACTCCGATTGCGATCGCCTGCTCGGCCGATCGGCCGCGTGCCCTGCCCGTGATCGCCCCGCATCGCCCTGTGCCGCGCCCGCATCGCCCTGTGCCGCGCCCGCTCGCCCTGTGCCGCGCCCGCTCGCCCGGCGCCGCGCCCGCTCGCCCCGCGCACCCGCGCCTGCCCGACCCGCGCACCCCGCCCCGCCCCGCGCCGCGCTGCGCCTGCCCGCGCGCGTCTGCCCGCGCCGCTCGTCCGGGCCGTTCGCGCGTCGGGCCGCTCGTCCGGGCTGGTCGTTCGCGCCGCGTCTGCTCGCCGGCCGGGTGGTCGTCGCGTGTGCTGGGCGTTGGGGGTGTTTAGGGTGCGGGGTGCATTTGGAGCTCGTGGCGCTTGTGGTGGATGAATATGGGCCGGCGGTGGACTTCTTTGTGGGGGTGCTCGGGTTCGAGCTCGTGGAGGACTCGCCGTCGCTGACCAATGACGGGCGGGCCAAGCGGTGGGTTGTGGTGCGGCCGCCCGGAGCTCGGACCGGGATTCTGCTTGCTCGGGCCGATGCGCGTCAGCGGGGGGCGGTCGGCAATCAGGTGGCGGGTCGGGTCGGGTTCTTTCTGCGGGTGGAGGACTTCGGCGCGGCGTACCGGCGCATGGTGGAGCGTGGGGTGGTCTTTGTGACCGAGCCTCGGGTGGAGGCCTACGGGCAGGTGGCGGTCTTTCTGGACGTGGCCGGGAATCGGTGGGATCTACTCGGGCCTCGGCCGGGTGGCCCGGGGGAGGATGAAGATCAGGGCGACCAGGCCTAGCGCGCAGCAGCCGATGATGTACCAGCTGATCCCGGTGCTGGAGCCCGTCTCCTGGAGGATCTTGGTGGCTATCAGGGGGGCCGGGCCGCCGGCTATCACCGACGCCAGCTGGTAGCCGAGGCCGGCGCCGGAATAGCGGAGGCTTGTTCCGAAACGTTCGGCTATCAGGGCTGCCTGGGGGCCGTACTGCATGTCGTGGAAGACCAGGGACAGGACCACGGCCAGCAGGATCAGGCCCGTCGCCTTGGTGTCGAGCAGGCCGAAATAGGGGAACGCGAAGGCTCCGGTCAGGATGATTCCGGCGCCGTAGACGCGTCTTCGGCCGAAGCGGTCGGACAGGTGGCCGAACAACGGCACCGTGACCAGGCCCACCGTGGCGGCTATCAGGATGTCGTCCAGCAGGCCGTCCCGGTTCAGGCCCAGCTGCTTCGTGCCGTACGTGAGGATGAAGCTGGTGAACAGGTAGAACGGGGCCTGCTCGCCCAGCCGGACCAGCGCTGAGCCGAGGATGGTGCGCCACTCGGTGCGGATCACCTTCAGCAAGGGGCGGCGGGCGACCTTGCCGGTGTCGACGACCGACGTGAACTCGGGGCTCTCCAGCACGCGCAGGCGGACGTACAGGCCGATGCCGATCAGGACGACACTCAGCAGGAACGGGATGCGCCAGCCCCAGCTGTCGAAGCTGGGGCCCGTCCAGTCGCTGGTCAGGCGCACCACGCCGGTCGAGGTGACCAGGCCCAGGGGTACGCCCACCTGCGGCCAGCTGGCGAAGAAACCGCGGCGGCCGGGGGTGCCCCACTCCATCGACAGGAGCACCGAGCCGCCCCATTCGCCGCCCACGCCGATGCCCTGGCCGATCCTCAGCAGGACGAGCAGGATCGGCGCCGCGTACCCGATGGTCTGGTAGGTCGGGAGCAGGCCGATCAGCGTGGTGGTGGCGCCCATCAGCACCAGCGTCGCGATCAGGGTGGCCTTGCGGCCGATGCGGTCGCCGTAGTGGCCGAAGATCGCCGCGCCCACCGGGCGTGCCACGAAGCCGACGAACTGGGTGCCGAAGGACAGCAGGATGCCGGTGAACGCGGCGTGGTTGGGGAAGAACAGGGCCGGAAAGATCAGCGAGGCGGCCGTGTTGTAGAGGAAGAAGTCGTACCACTCGATGGTGGTGCCGACCGTGCTGGCTACGACGGCGCGGCGGCGATGCGCCGGAACCACGGTGTCCATACCTCAATATCGGCTTGTGTCGATATCAGATCAAGCCGGGTTACCGCTCAGCGGATGCACGTCCCCGCATGCCGGCCGGCGGCCGCGGCGGCGAGGAAATACCACGGGTCCTGGTCGTAGGAGCGGCCCATGGTCGACAGTGGCACCGGTGAGGCACGCAGCGCCGCCTCGAGGCCGTCGGTGGGTACCTCGACGACGCGGTGCGGGGGGAGACTCGGCGGGGTGGCCGGGAGGCCGGCGGGGAGCACCAGGTCGGCGGGGGCGAGGGCCACTTTTCCGTACGCCGTCAGGGAGTGGTGCGAGATGCCCTGGTGGCGTGCCCGGCCGTCGCCGGAGGAGAAGCGGACGGAGCCGATCGGGTGGCCACCGAGGACTGCCACGGCGTTGATCGCCTCGCCGACCGCCACGCCGGAGAAGCCCCAGGGCGTACCGGTGCCGAGGTTTCCCGGGCCTTGGGCGACGATCGCGACGTCGGCGCCCAGGACGTGCCGTGCCGCCAGCAGGCCGGTGTGCACCGTGCTGGCCTCGAGGGTGCCGCCGAACGACTGGCCGGTGGTGACCGTGCCGGCCAGCGTGCCCGCCAGGCCGTCGAGGGTGCGGGAGAACCAGGCGGGGAGGGCGCCGCCGTCGAGCATGACGTAGGCGACCCGGGCCGCCGGACGGTCGGCGTGGATGCCGGCCAGGACGGCGGGCAGCGCCGAGTGGAGATCGGCCGTGACGACCGGCATGCCGTCGAGCGAGTCGGCGGCGACCATGGTGTCCCGGTGCGGGGAGGCCTCCTCGTCCACGCCGAGCAGGATCGGCTGCAGCGGGGTGTAGCGGGCCTTGACCAGGTGGCCCGCGTCGCGGTCGGTGCCCGCGTCGGCGGGATCCGGGGGCAGGCGGTCGGGGATCGCGACGACCAGGGCGTACCCGCCGGTGCCGAGACCCATCACCAGCGCGCCCACATTGAGCAGCACCCGGTCTCCCACCTCGGGCCGGCCGACCAGGTCGGGGTAGGCCAGCGCGCGCACCTCGCCGTCGCCGGTGCGCACCGTCAGCTCGCTCGCGCCGCGCCACGAGCGGCGGAGAGCAAGAACCGTCCCGGACCGCCAGCGCACCATGGGTCGGGACTTTATAGGTCGGTCCCGCCGTCGCGGTGGTTGCGTCCGGCCGTGCCGCGCGTCGGGTCGAGGAAGACGTAGCGGATCTCTGGGTAGCGCCGGCACAGGCGGCTCTCGGCCTCGTCGGAGGCGGCGTCGATCTCGGTCCCGGCCACCTCGGCGGGTGCGGCGGCGCCGGCCAGGCCGACGGGGGCGGTATCACTGGTCGGCACCCGATCTCCTTCCCCACGGTGTCGCCGGATAACCGTGGGGCCGCCGGGCTGCTAGCGTTTCGGTCGTGTCGCGGACCCGCACCGAGCGCCTGGTGAACCTGGTGATCTGCCTGTTGTCCACGCGACGGTTCCTGACCGCCGCGCAGATCGCCGCGACCGTCCCCGGCTACGAGCACGACCCGGAGGACCCGAAGGACCACGAGGCCTTCCAGCGCAAGTTCGAGCGGGACAAGGCCGAGCTGCGCGACCTGGGCGTTCCGCTGGAGATGGCCCGGCCGAACGCGTTCGACGACGAGCTCGGCTACCGGATCGCCCACCGGGAGTACGCGCTGCCGGACATCCTGCTGGAACCGGACGAGGCCGCCGCGGTGGGCATCGCCGCCCGGCTGTGGCAGCATGCCGGTCTGGCCGCCGCCGCGTCGTCCGGCCTGGCCAAGCTGCGGGCCGCGGGCGTCGAGGTGGACCCGCAGGCCACGCTGGGCGTGGAGCCGGTGGTGACGGTGGACCCGGCGTTCGGCCCGCTGACCACGGCCGCGCGGGAGCGGCGGGCGGTGTCCTTCTCCTACCGGGTGCCCGAGCGCGACGAACCGGCGGTCCGGCGGGTGGAGCCGTGGGGCGTGGTGTGCTGGCAGGGCCGGTGGTACGTGGTGGGCCACGACCGGGACCGCAAGGCCTCGCGCAGCTTCCGGCTCTCCCGCATCGTCGGCAACGTGCGTCTCACCGGCCGCGCGGGCGCGTACCAGCCGCCGGCGAACGAGGACCTGATCGAGCACGTCTCCCGCTGGTCGGGCCCGGTGGCGCACAACGGGCGGGCCACCGTGACGGTCCGGCCGGGCCGGGCGGCGGGCCTGCGGCGCTGGGCGGTCGACTCCACCGCGGGCGCCGACGGCGATGTGCTGACGATTCCGTACTCGGACCCGGACCGGCTGGCCGCGACGCTGGTCGGCTACGGCGCCGACGTGCGCGCGGACGGCCCGCCGGAGCTGCGCGAGGCGGTCATCCAGCAGCTCAAGGAGATCGTCGCCCGGCACGAGAACGTGGCGGCGACGTGATGCCGCAGCAGCGCGGGGCGCCGCCGAAGGCCTCCGCCGACCGTCTGGGCCGCCTGCTCAACCTGGTGCCCTACCTGCTGGCCCGGCCGGGGATCGCGGTGGCCGACGCGGCCGCCGGGCTGGGCATCACCGAGCAGCAGCTGCGCGCCGACCTGGAGCTGCTCTGGGTGTGCGGGCTGCCCGGGTACGGCCCCGGCGACCTGATCGACATGGTCCTCGACGGCGACCGCGTGACGATCACCTACGACGCGGGCATCGACCGGCCGCTGCGCCTCACCCAGGACGAGGCGCTCGCGCTGGTCGTCGCGTTGCGGATGCTGGCCGAGACGCCGGGTACGGGTAACCGCGACGTGATCGAGCGCGCCCTGGCCAAGATCGAGAGCGCCGCGGGCGACCTGGCCGACGCGCCGGTGTCGGTGCGCCTCCCGGCCAACGCCGAGCGGCTGGACCGGATCCGCGCGGCGGTCGACCGTGGCCACGCCCTGCACCTGACCTACTACACCGCGACGCGGGACGAGACCACCGAGCGCACGGTCGACCCGATGCGGATGCTGATGGTCGGCGGCAAGGCGTACCTGGAGGCGTGGTGCCGGCGCGCCGAGGCCACCCGGATGTTCCGGATCGACCGGATCGACGCCTGGTCGGAGCTGGACGAGGCGGCCCGCCCGCCGGCCGAGGCGACCCCGGCCGACGTCAGCGACGGCGTGTTCCACCCGGGGCCTGAGTTGCCGCTGGTGACGCTGCGGGTGGGCCGGGGCAGCCGGTGGATCACCGAGTACTACCCGGTCGAGTCGGTGCGGCCGGACGGCGACGAGTGGCTGGTCAGCATGCGGGTGACCGACCTGGGCTGGGCGCAGCGGCTGCTCAGCAGCGTCGGGCCGGACGTGACCGTGACCGGACCGCCGGAACTGCTGGAGCGGATCCGCGCGCAGGCGACCACGGCCCTCGACCAGTACGCGACCCCGGACCGGTAGGGTCGTCACCGTGATGACCTGGATACTCATCGGCGCGGGCGTCCTCGGCCTGGTCATCCTTGCCGTGGTCGCGTTCCCGCTGCTCGGCAAGCTGGCCGACCTGCGCCGGGCGGGCGAGCGTCTGCAGCGCCGCCAGGCCGAGGCGACGACCCTGCAGACCAACGCGGAGCAGTTGCAGCAGACGTTGCTGGGCCTGGAACAGCGGACCGGCACGATGCAGGAGCGGTTGGCCCTGATCAAGGCGGGGCACGGCGAGCCGACCGGCAAGCACGCCTGGCTCCCCGGCGCGAAACGTCGATGAAGCGGCGTTAGTCCTGAGTTGTCCGGAACTTCACCGGCACACTGCCAATACACAGCTACCGCGACGGGTTACATCGCCGAAACCCCACGTACGATGGACCCCGCACCACCCCTGTCATGATCCGACCGACTGGAGTTCTCCATGGGTGCCCTCAAGCCATGGCACATCATCGTCTTCGTCGTCGTCCTCGTGCTGCTCTTCGGCGCGAAGCGACTGCCGGACGCCGCGCGCTCGCTGGGCCGGTCGTTGCGAATCATCAAGGCCGAGACCAAGGGCCTGGTGGACGACAACAACGACACCGCGGAGAAGGCGGAGCCGCAGCACAGCCGTGAGCCGCTGCACCCCACCGAGATCCACAACCCGCAGCGCAACGGCCAGGGTCCGGCACAGGCGCAGCAGCCGTACGTGGACCCGGTGCAGCGCACGAACGACCGCTGATCAGCCGTGGCCATCTCCCTGCGCCGTCAGGGGCCGACCAAGTTCGAGCAGGCCGCCGACGGCTCCATGACGCTGATCGAGCACGTCCGGGAGCTCCGTAACCGCCTGTTCTGGGCGGCGCTGGGCATCGTTGCCGGCCTGATCGTCGGCTTCATCATCTCCCAGTGGGTGTTCCACATCCTCGAGGGGCCGTACTGCGGCCTGGAGAGCTCGTGGATCGACGGCAAGTGCCGTTTCGTCGTGCTGGGCGCCACCGACGGTCTCGTCCTGCGGCTGAAGATCGCGCTGTGGGTCGGCCTCATCGTCGGCGCCCCGGTCTGGCTCTTCCAGCTGTGGGCGTTCATCGCCCCGGGCCTGCACAAGCACGAGCGCAAGTGGGCCTACATCTTCGTGGCGATCGCCGCGCCGCTGTTCATCGGCGGCGCCGTGCTGGCCTACTTCGTCATCCAGCACAGCCTCCCGTTCATCATGGAGGCCGGTGTCATCGGCGACACCACCCAACTCGAGGTCAGCGCCTACATCGGCTTCGTGACCAGCATGATCCTGATCTTCGGGGCGGCCTTCGAGTTCCCGCTGATCCTGCTCATGCTCAACTTCACCGGTGTGGTCAGCGCGCGCCGGCTGCTGAGCTGGTGGCGGATCGTGGTGTTCCTGTCCTTCGGCTTCTCGGCGATCGCGACGCCCGACCCGGGCCCGTTCGGCATGACGCTGCTGGCGCTGTGCATGGTCGTGCTCTACCTGGCCGCGGTCGGTGTGGCGTTCCTCAACGACCGGCGCAAGGGCCGGGGCAAGGAGATCTACGCCGGGCTGGACGACGACGAGATCTCGCCGATCGAGGACGACCGCGAGCCGGTCGGCGCGATGGGGCGGGTCGACGGCGCCACCGCCCTCGAGACTCCGGAGCCGGTGGCCAAGCCACTGCCGCTGGAGCGCCGTTTCGACGACATGACCTGACCGGTAACCTCTCCCGCTGTGACAACCAACACGATCGCGGTGCTGGCCAACCCCTCCGCGGGGCGCGGCCGGCACCGCGGACTCATTCCCGGCGTGGTCGAGCGGCTCGGCACCACCGGGCTGGTGGTGGAGATGCTGGACGCCGCCAACGCCGAGGAGGCCGAGAAGGCGTGCCATCGGGCCGTGGCCGAGGGCGTGGCCGCGCTGGTCGCGGTGGGCGGCGACGGGACGGTGCACCAGGCGCTGCAGGCCGTGGCCGGGCGGGACGTGCCGTTCGGGGTGGTGCCCGCCGGCACCGGCAACGACTTCGCGTCCGGCACGGGCGTACCCCTGGCTCCTCTGACGGCGGCCGAGTCGATCGCGGCCGCACTGACCGACGGCCGGGACCACCGCATCGACCTTGCCAAGATCACCGGAACGGACGGCGAGGTGCGCTGGTTCGGCGCGGTGCTGGCGGCGGGCTTCGACGCCATCGTCAACGAGCGCGCCAACCGGATGCGCTGGCCGCGAGGGCCGCGGCGCTACGACGTCGCGATCGCGCTGGAGATGGCCCGGTTGCGCCCCCGGGTGTACGCGCTGGAACTGGACGGCGTGGACCGCGGCTTCGAGGGCGTGCTGGTCGCGATCGGCGTGTGCGAGAGCTACGGCGGCGGGATGCGCATCCTGCCCGGCGCCGACCCGACGGACGGGCTGCTCGACGTGGTGGTCGCCGCGCCGATGAGCCGGTTCAAGCTGGCCCGCCTGCGGCCCCGCCTGATCAAGGGCACGCACGTCACAGACCCGCTGGTGACCACCTATCGCGCGCGCGAGGTGCGGATCCACGCGGACGACATCGTGGGGTACGCCGACGGCGAGCGCACCGGGCCCCTGCCGATCACCGTCACCTGCGTCCCCGGAGCGCTGAAACTGCTCCGCTAGACGCGTCCTGCCGATTGCGTTCTCGGTGGGCGTGTTGTCCCACGGGATGCGTTGGGCTCGCGGGGCGCCCAGCGAAAGGGCGCGACCGGCCGTGAGGGGGGCACCCGCGCCGGACGGCTCGCACACGCGTCCGGCGGGACCCGGCGGCGCGACGCGTTCAGACGTGGGCCAGGGCGAGGGTCGCGCCGAGTCCGTTGACCCGGCCGGGCTCGGCCGCCGGGAGGACCAGCGCGGCGCAACCCGCCTTGACCGCGCCCGCGTCAGCCGGGGTGTCACCGACCATCAGCGTCCGCTCCGGATCAGCGCCGAGCATCCCGCAGGCGCGCAGGAAGATGGCCGGGTCGGGCTTGCAGCGGCCGACCTCGTAGGACAGCGCGAACGCGTCGACCAGCGACTCCAGGCCCCAGGCGGCGAAGTGCGGGCGGATGTCGAAGCCGATGTTGCTGACCACACCGACCCGGATGCCGGCGTCGTGCAGGGTGCGCAGCGTCGGCTCGGTGTCCGGATAGGGCAGCCAGCCCTCGGGGCCGAGCAGGCGGTCGTACAGGGCGTCGGCCAGGCCCTCGACGTCCGTCGCCACGGTCGCCGCCAGGCCGGTGTAGGCGGCGCGGTGACTGTGCTCGTACAGGTCGCGGTCGGCCCAGTGCTCGGCCAGATGGGGCGGCACCCGGTAGGGCAGCGGGCCACCGGCCCGGCCCGCGGTGACCAGACGGTCGGCCAGCACGGTCGCGCGCCCCCGGTCCAGTGCCGCGCCGCATGCCGCGGCCGCGGCGACCACCCAGGCGACCGGGTCCTCGACCTGGGCGAGCGTGCCGTGGAAGTCGAAGAGCACGGCATCAACGGGACGATGCTCAGTATCCGGCACGCCCCGCACGATACCGAGTGCCTCCGACACTCCCGTCGGCAACCGCCGGGATCGCAACCTGTCACACTCACGACCTACTCTGGTGGTCATGACTAGTCCCGCCGAGCGTTACGCGGAGTCGAGACGGCGGGCGGCCCGGGTGGCCGAGTTCCCCGCGCTGGACGACTTCATGGTGGACGTCGGCTTCGATCTGGACGACTTCCAGCGCGAGGCGTGCGAGGGCCTGGAGCAGGGCAGCGGCGTGCTGGTGTGCGCGCCGACCGGCGCCGGCAAGACGGTGGTCGGTGAGTTCGCCGTGCACCTGGCGCTGCGCGACGGCGGGCGCAAATGCTTCTACACCACGCCCATCAAGGCGCTGTCCAACCAGAAATACCACGACCTGGTGCAGCGCTACGGCGCCGAGCGGGTCGGCCTGCTCACCGGCGACAACGCGATCAACGGCGACGCGCCCGTGGTGGTGATGACCACCGAGGTGCTGCGCAACATGCTCTACTCGGGCTCGTCCAGCCTCGACGGGCTGGCCTACGTGGTGATGGACGAGGTGCACTACCTCGCCGACCGGTTCCGCGGCGCGGTCTGGGAAGAGGTCATCATCCACCTCTCCCCGTCCGTCAACCTCGTGTCGCTGTCCGCGACGGTCAGCAACTACGAGGAGTTCGCCGACTGGCTCGTCACGGTTCGCGGTGAGACCCGGGTCATCGTCAGTGAGCACCGCCCGGTCCCGTTGTGGCAGCACGTGCTCGTCGGCAAGCGGATGTTCGACCTTTTCCACGACGCCGACGCCGCCCGCAAACACGACGTGCATCCCGAGCTCCTGCGGTACTCGCGGGAGATGCAGCGGCGGCTGGAGCTCACCGACCGGGCCGCCGGTCCGCGCGGCCGGCCCCGCCGCTGGACCCCGCCGCCCCGGGCCGAGGTGATCGACCGGCTGGACCGCGCCGGGCTGCTCCCGGCCATCGTGTTCATCTTCAGCCGGGCCGGGTGCGACGCCGCCGTGCAGCAGTGCCTGGCCGCCGGGCTGCGCCTGACCGGCGCCGACGAGCGGGCCGAGATCCGCCGGATCGCGCAGGCCAAGGTCGCCAGCATCCCGGGGGAGGACCTGACCGTCCTGGGCTACTGGGAGTGGCTGGACGGGCTCGAGCGCGGGGTCGCCGCGCACCACGCGGGCATGCTGCCGGCCTTCAAGGAGGCGGTCGAGGAGTGCTTCGTCCGCGGCCTGGTCAAGGCGGTGTTCGCCACCGAGACGCTGGCGCTGGGCATCAACATGCCGGCCCGCTGCGTGGTGCTGGAACGGCTGGTCAAGTTCAACGGCGAGGCGCACGTCGACCTGACCCCGGGGGAGTACACACAGCTCACCGGCCGGGCCGGGCGGCGTGGCATCGACATCGAGGGCCACGCGGTGGTGCTGTGGAACCCCGATGTGGACCCCCGGCACGTCGCCGGGCTGGCGTCCACCCGCACCTATCCGCTGCGGTCGTCGTTCCGGCCGTCGTACAACATGGCCGTCAACCTGGTCGGCTCGGTCGGCGCGGAGGCGTCCCGGGACCTGCTGGAGTCGTCGTTCGCCCAGTTCCAGGCGGACCGCTCGGTGGTCGGGCTGGCCCGGCAGGTGCAGCGCAACCAGGAGACGATCGAGTCGTACGACAAGGACGTCTCCTGCCACCACGGCGACTTCGAGGAGTACTTCGCGCTGCGGGTGGCGATCGCCGACCGGGAGAAGGCGATGGCCCGCCAGGGCAACGCCCAGCGCCGCGCGGCCGTGGCGTCCTCGCTGCAGCGGCTCCGCATCGGCGACGTGATCCGGGTGCAGCAGGGCCGCCGGGCCGGCCTGGCCGTGGTCGTCGACCCGGGCGCCGGTGGCCTGGGCGAGCCGCGTCCGCTGGTGGTCACCCAGGACCGCTGGGCCGGCCGGGTCAGCGGCGCCGACTTCAGCGGCGAGATCGAGGTGCTGGAACGCATCCGGGTGCCGCGGCACTTCAACCCGCGCTCGCCGGGCGCCCGGCGAGACCTGGCCGCCCTGATCGGCACCACCGGCCTGGACCGGCACGGCGACACCCGGCGCAAGCGCGGC
The DNA here is from genome assembly GCF_030269485.1 of Actinoplanes sp. NBRC 103695. GTDB lineage: Bacteria > Actinomycetota > Actinomycetes > Mycobacteriales > Micromonosporaceae > Actinoplanes. Next base: position 85,082 of record NZ_BSTL01000030.1, read on the forward strand.
AAGTCGCCGACCGGCGGCGAGGACGCCGAGGTGGCCCTGCTCAAGATCCAGCTGCGGCAGCACCCCTGCCACGCCTGCCCGGAGCGGGAGGACCACGCCCGCTGGGCCGAGCGGCGGCACCGGCTGGAACGCGACACCGACGCGCTGCGCTCCAAGGTGGCCGGTCGCACCGGCTCGCTGGCGCGGACGTTCGACCAGGTCTGCGCGATCCTGGCGGCCCGCGGTTACCTCACCCCCGACGGCGGGGTGACCGAGGCCGGCCGCATGCTCGGCTGGATCTGGACCGAGGCCGACCTGCTCGTCGCCGAGTGCCTGCGCCGCGGCATCTGGGACGGCCTGGCCCCCGAGGAACTCGCCGCCGCGGTGTCCATGGTGCTCTACGAGTCGCGCCGCGAGGGCGACGAACGGGCGTCCGTCCCCAAGGGACCGATCATGGCCGCGGTCGACGCGTGCGCCAAGCTGTGGGCCGACATCGAGTCCGACGAGTCCGACCACGGCCTGTCGCTGACCCGCGAGCCGGACGCCGGTTTCGTCTGGCCGATCTACCGCTGGGCCAACGGCGAGCCGCTGGCCCGGGTGCTGGCCAGCGGCTCCACCAGTTACGACTCGGAGATGCCCGCCGGTGACTTCGTCCGCTGGGCGAGGCAGGTGCTCGACCTGCTCACCCAGCTCCGCGACGCGCCCGCCGCGTCCGAGGGTGTCCGCGGCGCCGCCCGGAAGGCGATCACCGCGGTCAACCGAGGCGTCCTGGCCTATCAGACCAGCTTGTAACCGCCGGTCGCGGCACCGGCGGCGGCCGGCACCCGGTGACTCAGCACCGGCATCCGGATGCCCTTGAGGACGGCCGGCCCGGTCGGGATCCCGCCCGTGCCGCGCCCGGCCATCGCGTACGCCCCCGGGCCGATCTGCAACTCGCCCGGACCGGCCAGGCTGCACAGCCGCTGCGCGAGGTTGACGGCGCGTCCCCACACGCCGTACCCCGCGGGCGGCCAGGACGGGGTCACGAAGACCTCGCCCCACTCGACCCCCGCGTGCACCGACGGACGCACCGAGCGGCTGCCGCCGGCGGCAACCAGTGCCAGCCCCGCCCGGACCGCGCGGTCCGCCTCGTCACCGATCGTCTCCCGCAGGCCGAAGACGCACATGAAGCCGTCGCCGAGAACCTGCTGAATCTCCCCGCCGTGCCGTCTCGCGATTGCCACCAGGTCATCCATCAGCGGCCTCACCACTTGGTACACGATCTCCGGTTCGACCGTCTCGACCAGCGTGGTGAAACCGGTCAGGTCTGCGAAGAGCACGGCGGCCTGCCGCCGGTGCCCTGATCCGTTGTGCTTGTCGTGCTCCAGTCCGACATCCACGCAGAGTCAGAGACCCGACTGTCGGCCCTGATACATCGACTTCGCAGCGTGATCAGGCCGCTCCGTAGGCGCTGAAAGTGCACCAGTTGACGTAGTTGGCGGGGTCGTCACGGTCCAGGTCGGAGCGGGCGGCATGCAGGGCGCGAGCCAGCGTCTGCCCGCCGGCGAGCTGCTCGTGCAGGGCGTACATCAGGTCGACGGCGGCCACGTCGGGCACCGCGGCGACGCTGGCCACCACGCCCCCGGTGCCGCGGGCCAGCAGCGAGCTGATGAAGCCGACCACCTCGTCGCCCGCGTACGCCACGTCGGCGCCGGACTGGCAGGACGCGAGCACCAGCCGGTGCGGCGCGACCCCGCTGGTGTGCAGCTCCTGCACGGTCAGCGGGCCGTCGCTGAGCACCAGCGAGGAGAAGTGCGGATTGTCCGCGCGCAGCCAGCCGTGGCAGGCCAGGTGAACCAGCGCCGCGCCGTCCAGCAGGCGCAGCACCTCGGCGGACGTGCTCTCCGGCGGGCTCAGCGCGGTGGCCGACGGGTACAGCTCCCGCAGCCGCAGCACCTCGGTGGTCGCGCCGGGCAGGCTCGGCCCCTCGACCAGCACCGTCAGGCCGTTCGCGCGGGACGTGGCGGCCGTCCGCGCCCACATCCCGGCCGACGGCGCCAGCGACACCGGCCGGTCCCACAACGCCGACCACGGGATGCCGTGCAGGTGGCCGACGGGCACGACGACCAGCTCGGCGTCGTCCGGCAGGCCGAGCGGCGCGAGCAGCATCGCGCGCAGCCGCGACACCCGGGAGTCGGCGCTGAGCCGGGCCGCGGCCAGCGACGTCGCGGGCAACTCCTGGGTCATCCGGCGCAGGGCGAAGAAGAGCGTGCGCATCTGGCTCAGCACCGCCGACACCGGTCCGAGCTGGACCAGCCTGCTGCTCCGCGGCTCGACCACCACCGCCACCAGGTCGCCCTTGAGGTTCGCGAACTCGACCAGCACCCGGCCGTCCAGGTCGGACCGCAGCTGCGCCGGCTTGATCGTGGTGGTCACCGCCTGCGCGCCGGCCCGCTGCCGCCAGCTCGCCCGGCGGATCCGGTCCTCGACGGTCTTCTGCTTCGCGAGCAGCGGCTCCGGCGCGGTCACCCGCCGATCGCCGTCGGTGGTCAGGCTCTCCAGCTCGGCGTGCAGACCGCGCAGCTCGGCCAGGTCGCCACCGTCGGCGCCGCCGGGTGGCTCCACGGCCAGCAGCGCGGCCGCCCGGGTGCGTTCCATCCAGTCCAGCGCGCGCGGCGCCGAGCCACCGCGGACCATCACCTCGAGACCCAGCTGCCCCAGCTCCGCGCCGTGCCCGGAGGCGAGCACGCGCAGCTCCACCGACGGCAGCGCGGTGCGGTGCCGGGCCAGATCGGAGAGACCCTTTCTGCAGTACGCGAGTACGCCGGCATCGTCCGCCTGCAGGGCGGCGGCGTTCGCCCCGGCCACGCTCCCACGCATCCGCACCAGCACCGGGCTCCTGCGGGCCAGTTCGGCGGCCCGTTCCCACAGCCCGACCGCGTCGTCGCGGCGGCCCAGGTGCGCGGCCACCCGGCCGGCGATCACATAGGCGTCCACCGCGTACGCCCACGTGCCCTGCTGCTCCAAGGTCCGGCAGACCCGCCGCGCATCGCGCAGGTCGCCGCCGGCGGCCGTGCCGGCCTGTAATCGCGCCTCGACCCGCACCAGCGCCGCCCGCGCCGTCCACGCCCGCCGGCCCTGCCGGTCGAAGCTGCGCGCCGCCGCCTGCGCCGCCGCCTCGGCCCGTTCCGGGTCACCGGCGAGCAGCGCGAGCTGGGCCACGCGCAGCTCCGCCTCGGCGCCCATCAGCGGCACCCCGTGCTGGCGGAACTCGTCGGCGGCGGCCTGCGCGGCGCCCGCCGCCTCGGGGATCAGGCGCAGGTCGATGAGCGCGTCGGCGTACTCGATGAAGTGCTCGCCGAGCGGCAGCCCGGCGGCCTCGTGCGCTCGGGCCGCCTCGTCGAAGAGCCGGATGCCCTCGCTCAGCCGGCCGGCGTGCACGGTCACCCAGGCCTGCGTCTCGCTGACCATGGCCACGTGCGCCGGCCCGACGCCGGGCGCGGCCTGACCGGCGTCCGCCAGCAGCCGCAACGCGTCGCCGTGCCGGCCGTGCTGCGACTCGATCATCGCCAGGTTGTTGCCGGCCACCACTCGCAGCCGGGCGGACAACCCGTCACCGGCCAGCAGTTCCCGGTACGCCTCGGCCGCCGGGCCCAGCCGGCCGAGGTTCTGGTCGAGCACCGCCCGCTGGAAGGCGAGCTCGACGGCCTCGTCGGGACCGACTATCGGCCGGGCGTGATCGAGATCACGAGACGCGCCGGCCATGTTGCCGAGTTCCTGATTGACCACCGAGCGGGTCATCAGAACCTCGGCCAGAACGTGCTCCAGCCGATGCCGCCGGGCCACTGTCGCAGCCTCGTCGAGCAGGCGTTTCGCCTCCGCGGCGGCGAACTGCGCGCGGCGTCCCCAGGCCTGCGCGCGGAGGGCGAGCGCCAGTGCGGCCGGTGGACCCGACCGCCGAGCCTGCCGCACCAGATCGGCGGCGACCGGACCGTACCGGCGGGGATCCGAAATTATTCCCTCATGGACACGCCTGGCGTGTATCACGAGGTCGACTGGCGTCTCTACTCCTGCCAAGAGACCTTCTTCCGCCGTGTGAGGGAACCGGGGATACCCATGAGATTCGAGCAAGACCGCCTGGGCTACGCGTTTGAGGGGGACTATCCCGAATCCTACGGGCCGGAGGACACGGCCCGGCTCCGGGCGATCCTGGGGCAGCAGACCGGCCAGCTCGGCGCCGGCACCAGCGGCGCCGACCAGCGTCTCCTCGGCATCCTGATCGGCCGGCGCTGCGGCGATCAGGCCCGGCCGCAGGTCGAGTTCCGCGGCCGCCGCGACGGCACGGTCAGCCTGCGGGCCCGCGGCGAGGTGGTCCTCCCGTCCGACGCGTGGGCCGCCGACGACGCGAAATCGCTGTTCACCGACTTCGAGTCGGCGAGCGACGGCACCGGGCGCGCGCGCAACGTGCTGGTCCGCCGGCCGGCCGCGGCGCCGACCGATCTCGACCGGGTCTTCTCCGCGGGCGAGGCGGCCAAGGTCGCCGCGTTCCCCAACTACCTGGCCACGATGGCCGCGGTGGGCAAGGGCGTCGGCGGTCCCGAGCCGACACCCCCGCCGCCCCCGCCCCCGGCGCCCGGCCAGGCGACCGCCGGGCTGGGCACCCTGACCGGCGGCCCCGAAACGGCCGCGCCGCCGGCCGCTGACCGCGCGGCCGGGCCCGCTACTCTGCCCAGCGAGCCCGGCCACGCGCCGATCAAGGTCGCGGTCATCGACACCGGCATCCCGCGCCAGCAGCGCGGCGACGGCTGGCTCAACACGATCGAGCGCCGCGACGACAACATCGACGTGCTCGACATCCTGCCGGCCGGGCCGGACGGGCTGCTCGACTACCAGGCCGGTCACGGCACGTTCGTGGCGGGCATCATCGCGCGGGTGGCGCCCGGCGCCGCGCTGAGCATGTACCGCGCGGCGGACACCGACGGCTTCGCCACCGACTACGACATCGCCGAGGCGATCCTCGCGGCCCATGAGGACGGCGCGCAGATCATCAACCTGTCGCTCGGCGTGCGTACCGTCGACGACCAGCCGCCACCGGCCACCGCGGCCGCCGTCGCCAAGGTCCTGGCCGAGACCGAGGGCCGCACCGTGATCGTCGCGGCCGCCGGCAACCACGGCGACGAGGCCAAGGTGTGGCCCGCCGACCTGGACGGCGTCGAGTCGGTTGCCGGGCTGACGGCGTACCTCACCCCGGCGCCCTGGTCGTCCTACGGCGACAAGGTCCGCTTCTCCGCGGTGGCCGAGGGCATCCGGTCCACCTACGTGAGTGGCGTCGAGTCGCCGGTTTTCGACCCTTCGCCCGACTCCTTCGAGGCGGATGCGTGGGCATTCTGGAGCGGGACGTCGTTCGCGGCGCCCCAGATCGCCGGTGCGATCGCGCGGATCTGCCAGGAGGAGGGCCTGGAGCCCCGCGCGGCCGTGGACAAACTGGACCACTTCGGCAAGGCGATCGCCGGATATGGCAAGGCGATGCGGATCCTGCAGGGGCTCGGTTGATCCCGTGCACGGCTCCGGACCAAGTGATGGATCGGACGGCTGGGGGGCCGTCCGGTCCACGTCGCGGCAGAGCGGGGACGACATGGCATCGGACATGGCCGACTGGGAACTACCCGAGCTGGTCAAGGCGAGCATCGATCGTGACGAGGACGCGTGGAACGAGCTGGTCAGACGCTTCGCCGGCCTGGTCGGCTTCGTCATCCGGCACTACCGGCTGTCCCCGTCGGACACCCAGGACGTCAGCCAGTTGGTCTGGCTGCGCCTGGTCGAACACCTCGGACAGATCCGGGAACCGGCCGCCCTACCGGGCTGGCTGGCGACCACGACGCGCCACGAGTGCGAGCGGTACCTGCGGGTCAACGGGCGGAGTGTCGCCGTGGACCCGATGACCATGAAGGAGGACCGGTCCGCCGAGCCGGAGATCGACGAGATGCTGCTTGCCGTGGAACGCCGGCAGGTGCTGCTCGACGGTCTCGGCCAGCTGGCCCCTCAGCAACGTGAGCTGCTGGTCATGCTGGCCGCCGATCCGCCGTACGCGTACTCGGAGATCAGCCAGATTCTCGGCATCCCGATCGGCAGCATCGGGCCGACCCGCAGCAGGGTGCTCGCCAAACTGCGTGACACGGACGCGGTGCGGGCATATCTCGAGGCGGATCGTTCCGCACAGATGGGAAGGTGACCGTGATGCCCTGGCGTAACTGGAGCGACGACGACGAGCTGATGCGCGACATCGCCGACGCGGTACGCCCGGAGCCGCTCGAGCAGCAGATCTTGGCGGCGGGTCGGCTGGTGTTCGCCTACCACGTGACCGACCTGGACAAGGCCCTGGCCTCGCTGCTCTACGACTCCCGGCTGGACGGGGTCGCGGCCGTCCGCGGCCCGCTGTCCGGCGCCCCGCGCAACCTGGTCTTCGCCCTCGGCGACCTGCGGGTGGAGATCGAGGTCAGCGACGCGGGCATCGAGGGCCAGCTGATCCCGCCGGAGCCGGGCAAGGTGTGGCTGCTGGACGCGAGCGGCCCGGTTGCCGAGACCACCGCCGACGAGGTCGGGTGTTTCTCCTTCCCGTCGTCGCGGACCGGCCCGGTCCGCATCGAGTGCCACGTGTCCGGGCAGCGGCTGGCCACGGAGTGGATCAGCGCCTGACATGACGGCGGCCCAGGACCACATCAGCGCGGCCACCCCTCCGGGCGCGACGATGGCGTGACCATCCGGTTCTGGGCGCCGCGGGCAGGTCATGCTCCGGCCGCAGCCCCTGCCCCCACACTCAGCGAAAGCGCCGGCGGCAAGGACGGCACCGACGAAGGCCAGGGCGGTGCGAACTTCGCCGGACCTTCACCTCGAAAGGTCCATGGCGGCCGGTCGGCGTGGTCTGATGAGGACCGTGAGCGATGATCTTCAGGTGGCGCGGCGGGCCGCGCTGGCCGGGGCCGCGGTCGGGATGCGCTGGTTCGCCGACCTGGCGCGGTTGCGCCGCGAGGTGAAAGCGGACGGCAGTGTGGTCACCGAGGCCGATCGGGCTGTGGAGGCCGAGATTCGCACGGTGCTCTCGGCGGAGCGGCCCGACGATGCTGTGCTCGGCGAGGAAGGCGGGCAGGCCGGTGATGGCGCCCGGCGGTGGATCGTCGACCCGATCGACGGGACGGCGCTCTTCGTCGCCGGGGACGACCGGTGGCTGGTGCTGGTCGCGCTCGAGTCGGACGGGGAGATCGTGGCCGGTGTGGCGGTGATTCCCGCGCAGCGGCGGGTTTTCTGGGCGGAACGCGGGGGCGGTGCCTGGGAGGCGCCGCTCGACGCACTCGGGTCGGCTCGTCGCCTCCGTGTCGGGCCGGCGGCCGCACCCGGTGACGAGGTCAGCGTCAGTGTCGGGCCGGCCGATCCGGCGGTGCCCGACGTGCGGCTCAGCGTCGACCGTGAGCTCGACCTGGCCGTCGCCACCGACGATGGCGTCGGCTCGAGCGCGCCGGACAATAGCGGCGAGTCAGGCGAGTCAGGCGAGTCAGGCGAGTCAGGCGAGTCAGGCGCGCCCGGCGAGTCGGGCGAGGCCGGGGACGGCGGCGATCCGGAGGGGCTCGGTGAACCGGGGGTGCGGCTCGGCGTGGTTCCTCTGCCGGCGGTCGACGAGGTGAGCGCTCTGCTGGCGGCCATCCCGGGCCGGGCGTGGCGGTTGCATCCGCCGCTGCTGGTCGCGCGCGGGGATCTCGATGTCGCGGTGCAGAGCAGCGGGCATGTGTGGGACTTCGCGGCCACGTCGCTGATCGTCACCGAGGCGGGTGGCTACTACCGGACCAGGGACGGCGGCACCCGGCCGGGGCGCGGCTTGTCGATCTTCGCGCGTACCCCGGATCTTGCCGCCCTCGCCGCCACCCACCTGGCCGGCGCTTAGCGTGGGCCGGTCGATCGGCTCTAGGCGATCGCCTCGCGGAGCAGGTCCCTGGTGTTCTCGATGATCTGGAAGAGGCTGCTGTCGTCGTCCCGGTCGAGCCACTCGTCGAACGACACGTGAAGCAGGGTCACGGCGGTCTCGGCGAGCAGCGCCGCCCTGGTCGCGGGCAGGCCGCGGGCGATGAAACCGGCCCGGATCGCCTCGCTGAGGGTCGACCACTTGTGCAGGTTCCGTTCGCGCAGGCCGGCGTCCGAGCGGACGATCTCGCGGCGTAGGCGCAAGTCGTCCCGGCGGCCCTCGAAGCGGGTGACGGCGACCATCCGCAGGCCTTCGAGGATCACGGTCATCGGCTCCTGGGCGGCCGGCGCGTCGATGATCATGCGCGTGGCGAGCTCGGGCATCTCCTCCACGGCGCCGAAGAGCACCTCGCGCTTGTCGGCGAAGTGGCGGTGGAACGTGCGGGTGGTCAGGCCGGCCCGGGCGGTGATCTCCGGCACGGTCGTCGCGGCGAAGCCCTGCTCCTGGAACAGCTCGATCGCGGCGCGCTCCAGGCGGTCGCGTGCGTCCGGTTGCCACCTAACCATGCTGCCAAGCCTAGCCTGATGACATGCCATGTCATCACGAGCTATGGTGATGACATGGCATGTCATGACTGGGTGAGGAGCAACGATGAGCGCTGAGGTCTGGATTCTGGGCGGTACGGGACGCAGCGGGCGAGCCGTGGCGGCCGAGCTGGTGGCCCGGGGCGTGACGCCCGTGCTCGTCGGGCGGGATGCGGAACGCCTGGCACGGGTGGCCGAACGGGCCGGCGGCGGCCGTACCGTAGTCGCCGGCGCTGTGGACGCGACCGCCGCCGAGATCCGGCGGCAGCGGCCCGCCGTGGTGATCAACACGATCGGGCCGTTCCTGTCGAGCGCGACGCCGATCGCCCGGGCGTGCCTCGCCGCCGGGAGCGACTACATCGACCTGGCCAACGACGTGGCCGCCGCCAACGCTCTGCTGCGCCTGCACGACGAGGCCGTCGCCGCCGGACGGACGCTGGTGACGGGGGCGGGCTTCGGGGCCACCGCCACCGAGAGCGTGGTCGTGAAGCTGTGCGAAGACCGGCCGGAGCCCCTTTCGGTACGGGTCGACATGGTGCCCTCGCTGGCGATCGAGGCGGGAGTGATGGGCGAGGCACTGGCCCGCACCCTGTTCGAAGGGCTCCCGGGAGTCGAGGGCGGCAGCCGGTTCGGTGGCCGTCGCTACCGGGACGGCGCCCTGGTGGCCGCCCGGCTCGGCGGCGAGGCGCTCCGGCTCACGCTGCCGGACGGCTCGCAGGTCACCACCTCGAGCATGCCGCTCGGCGAGCTCGTCGCCGCCCGGCGGGCCAGTGGGGCGCCGTCCGTGGTCGCCGCCTCCAGCGAGGTGCCGGACGCGCCGGTCGTCCGGGCGGTGCTGCCCGCGGCCCTGTCGTTGCTGGCGATCGGGCCGCTGCGGGAGTTCCTGATCCGCCGGATGGCGGGGCTCGAGTTCAAGGCTCGCGAGCGGCCGCGCGAGTACTCGTGGGGGCATGCGCGGGTGCGCTGGGCGGACGGCAGCGTGCGCGAGGGCTGGCTGCGGGTGGGGGATGCGCAGCAGTTCACCGGAGCGGTGCCGGCCGAGGCGGCCTTCCGCCTGCTGGCGGGGACGGGGGCGGCGGGTGTGTCCTTTCCGGCGGCGCTCTTCGGTCCGTCGCTGGCCGAGGCGTGCGGCGGCGAGTACCTGATCCCGGAACCCGCCGGGAAGGCGAGCTGAAGGCGGGCAACCGGGCAGGCGAAAGGCGACCGGAAGGGCGGAAGGCGGAGGCGGAAGGGCCAGGGCGGAAGGGCCAGGGCGGAAGGGCCAGGGCGGAAGGGCCAGGGCGGAAGGGCCAGGGCGGAAGGGCGAGGGCGGAGAGCGAGGGGCGAGGGCCGAACGGCGAGGGGAGGGGCGGGGAGGGTGATCAGGGGGACATTGGCTTGTTGAGGGCGAAGACCAGGGCGGCCAGCGCCGCGAATGACAGGGCCACGCCGACGATGCCGAAGACGCAGCCGAGCATGGCGGGGGAGAAGCCGCGGGCGCGTTCGCCGCGCAGGCTCAGGAAGATCGCGATGACGCCCAGGATGCCGCCGAAGATGCAGAACGACGTGGGCAGGCTGAGGATCCCCAGGATCAGGGCGCCGCGGCCGGCGCCGGCCACGCGCGGCTGATCGGGTGGGGCCACCGCGGTGGGTGGCAGCCAGGCGTATTCCGGTGGGAGGTCGCTGAGCTGGGCGAGCAGTTCCGAGGTGTACGTGGCCGTGCCCACCGCGGCGACCCGGTAGTCGTAGTCGTCCAGGGCGAGGTCGCCCTGGTCGAGGGCGCGGGTGAGTTCGGCAAGCACTTCGGCGCGTTCCGTGCCGGCCACCCGTTCGTCCTTCATCGGCGCGAGGATAAGCAACGCCGGGAACGCCCCGGGCCGAAACCCGAAGCGTTCCCACGAAGGACGGGCACCCGCGCCCTCAAAGGATCGGGGCGCGCGCCCTCAAAGGATCGGGGGGCGCGCGAGGCCTCAAAGGACCAGGCGTGCCCCGAAAGGCGGCCGCGGGGAGAAGGCGGTGCCAGGCGGGTCAGCAGCTGCCGACCACCGCCCGGTCGGGGTCGTCGTCGCCGCCGTCGGCGGTGCCCAGTACGGTGCCGTCGTCGTCCAGCGCCCGAGGGTCGACCCGGCGGCCGTTGAACGTCGTCGGCAGCACCGCCTCGAGTTTCCCGTCCCGGTAGACGGCCGGCCGGGAGGACGGATCGAGCCGGCCCAGCACCTGCCCGGCCGCGTTGGCGTCGACCGGGACGAAACCCGTCACGGCCTGGGTGATCGTGCCGGACCTGTCCCACTCGAGGGCAGTCTCACCCCGGTCGCTGCCGACCACCCGGTCGCCCGCCACCGCCGCCGGCATGATCTCGTGGGTGCCCTCGGCGCGTTGCAGCAGTGTCCACGTGCCGTCGGCGGCGCGGAGCCAGGCCGGGGCCGTGCCGCCGGACATGACGGCGCGGGTGAGCAGCGTGCCGTCCTCGGCGAGGTCGATCGGGATGTGGTTGCCGGGAAAGGGCGAGGCGACCAGCTCGTAGGTGCCGGGCCTCGCCGCCGGCCACCGGATCAGGCGGCCGTGGTCGAGGGCGCCGAACACGTCCCCGGCGTCGTTGATGTCGGTCGCCACCCCGGTCGCGCCGGCCGGGCGGGGCAGCTCCTCCCAGTAGCCGGCGGTGTAGCGGACCGGCGTGTTTCCGCTGCCGCGGCCGACGACGGCGCCGTTCGCGTTCACGTCGTGGACATCCGTGTCGTCGCCGAGCGGGCGGGCCACGCCGCCTTGCCAGAGCAGGGCCTCGTTGCGGCCCATGTCGAGGTCCCAGGCGACGCCGGCGTAGACGCCGTGGCCGCCGGCGGCGTGCACGTCGGGCCGGGCGTAGCCGGTGGGCAGGGCCAGCTCGGTCCAGTCACAGGCCTCGGCGAAGGCCCGGGCGAGGGCGGCGGCGGGGGCGGGGACGGCGGTGGGGCGCAGGGCAGGGGCGGAGTTGCGCGAGGTGGGGGCGGAGGAGGGCGCGGTGGCGTAAGCGATGACGGGCAGGGCGATCAGGGCGGCGCCGAGGAGCAAGGTGGCAGGTCGCATCTGCCGAATAGTACAGGTGTTCTAATCGGCGTGAAGAGTGATGCATGTCCATGCGCCGACGTGCAGGACATCGCCGTCGGCCAAGGGGTGGCTGCGGCCGGCCTCGAGCAGCGTCTCGTTGACGTACGTGCCGTTGGTGGAACCGACGTCGGCGACCAGCCAGACGCCGTCCAGGTTCTGGGTGAGGATGGCGTGGCTGTGCGACACGCCGGGGTCGTCGGCCAGGTCGAGTTCCGGATCGGTGCCCTTGGACGCGCTCTTGCGCCCGATCCGCAGCTGCGGCGGCGGCAGGTGGATGTCCCGGGTCAGGTGGTCGGCCGGGAAGGTGACGCCGTCGACCGCGTTGGCCTCGAACCAGGTGCGATCGGCGGTGATCGTGGCGGTCCACTCCCCGCGGGGAGCGGGAGCGGGCGCCGTCAGGACGGGGACGCGACCGGTGCTCGAGTCGTAGCCGCAGTCCTCGCAGAAACGGCCGGCGTCCGGCTGGGGCGTGCCGCAATGCGGGCAGGGCGGCGCGGCCGGCGCGGCCACCACCGGGGCCGCCGCCGGGATGAGTGCCGTGGCGGCGCCCATGCGGACGCCGCAGACGTCGCAGAAGTCGTCGGTCGCGGACTCGTGACCGCGGGGACAGATCACGAGGAGGCCCGCCCGACCCGCACCGTCTTGGTGGATCGGGTGTCCAGGGCCATCTCGTCGGCCGCCTCCACCCGGCGGCGCAGCCGGACCGTGCCGGTCACCGCGTCGTCGATGTCCACCACGGTGGACAGCAGCTCCGTGGTGGCGTCGTTGCCGCTCTCGTGCGCGAGCTGCGCGGCCCGGCCCAGCTTGATGGTCGCGGTGTGCTCGTCGCCGGCCTTGCGCGCCTCCAGCCCGGCCTGGATGGCGTCGGCCAGCTCCTCCTGCCCGGTGTAGTGGGCGACCTGCCGGTTGATCCGGGTGGACAGCCCGCTGTCGTCGGTCCACACGGCCCGGATCAGGCACTGCGCGTGTACGTCGTCGCCCTCGACCACGGACACCCGTGCGGCGAGCATCTCGTCGCCGGCCGCGCCGGGGTTGACCTGGACGCTGACGTGGTAGTCGCGGCTTTCGTCGCCCCAGGCGCCGAGGGGGTATCGCCCGGCCCGGGGACCGTCCTCGACGCGTTTGCCCGACAGGTCCACGACCGACGGTTCGACCTGTTTGACGTACCGGATCGTGGTGTTGACCGGGGTCCAGACCTTGAGCTGGACATCGGCGGAGGTCTTGCCCATGGCGTTGGTGATCATCTGCTCGAACGCCGCGGTGAGGTCGGTGGGGCGGGCGACGATGTCGACCGTGCCGAGCATCGCGCCGGCGATCTTGCGGAGCTCGGCGACCTTCCAGTTGGTGCCGACGCCGCGGCAGTCGCACTGGAAGTTGCCGCCGATGCTCTCCAGCACCTTCTCCAGGTAGCCGGCGTGCTCGCCGTTGTCGCCGTCGGTGAGCAGGATGGCGTGCGCGATGTCGCCGGGCCGCTGGGCGAAGAGCTGGGCGGCGAGCTTGAGCCAGGCGCCCATCGCGGTGCCGCCGCTGGCCTGCAGCCGGTCGATCGAGCGGATCGCGTCGGCGCGGCTCTGCGGGCTGGACACGGCGAGCTGGCCGGGCGCGGGGAAGAGCTGCTGCGCGGTGCTGACCCCGGCGATGATCGCGAAGTGCACGCCGTCGTCGAGGCAGGCCACCGCCGCCTTGGCCGCCTGCCGCGCGGCCGCCATCCGGCCCTCCGCCTGCATCGAGCCGGACGCGTCGACGATGATCACCTCGGTGGCGCCGGAGGTACGCCGGCCGGTCGCCGAGCCGGTCGAGGTGACCGTGACGATCGCGCTGACCTCGGTGCCACCGAGGGGCAGGAACTCGTTCTGGAACGCCTCAGCGGAGTACGCCACGGGGACCTCCCACAGGTGTCAGGGCGACGGTGATGTTGTCCGCGCCGCCACGCTCGTTCGCGAACGCGACCAACGCTTGCGCCGCCGCCAGCGGGCCTTTGTCGAGGTTGCCACGGACGGCGTCGGCGAAGTCGGCCGGGTCGATCAGGTAGTTCCACAGACCGTCGGTGCACAGCACCAGCGTCCCGGGCTCCTCCACGTCCAGGTCCTTGGCCGAGGGCCGTACCGCCGGGGCGTCCGCGCCCAGCCAGGCGGTGATCGCGTGCGCCTGCGGGCTGTGCATCGCCGTCTCCGGGTCGGCGCCCAGGGCGACGGCGTGCCGCGCCCACGAGTCGTCCTCGGTCAGCTGGGTCGCGGGGCCGGCGGAGGGCACCCAGTAGGCCCGGCTGTCGCCCACCCAGGCCACCCGGATCGAGGAGCCACGCACCGTGGCGGCCACGATCGTGCAGGCCGGCGAGTCCCGATCGGTGCCGAGGGCGCTGACCGCCGCCCCGGCGGCGGCGACCGCGTCGACCGGCTCGGTGGAAGCCAGGGCCTCGCCGCAGATCCGGACGGCCAGGGAGGAGGCCTCGTCGGCGCGGGCCGACGCGGACACCCCGTCGCAGACCACCAGATCCACGCCGCCGTCGGAGGAGGCGAAGAACGCGGCGTCCTCGTTGCGGTGGTGCCGCTTGCCACGGTCGGTGACCGCGGCTCCGAGGGCGCCGGCGTCGTCCTCGGCGTGGTCGTTCTCGCGTTCGGCCATCATCCCGCAGCTCTCGCAGTATCCGTCGTCGCCGACCCCGCCGCCGCAATGCGTGCAGGTGACCAGCCGCCGCCCGCACGCCTCGCAGAACGTGGCGCCGGCGGCCCGCTCGTCGTCGCAGGCGACGCACTGCACCGCGGCGGTCACGTGCGCGTCCTCGGCCGCGAGGTGTTCGCCAGGTCGACCAGGCGGATCCGCTCCGGGCCGTGCGCGGCCCGGGCCATTTCCCGGTACGCCTTCTCCAGCGCGAACCTCAGGTCACGCTCGCCCGCGATGCCGTCGCCCCGGCCCAGGATCGTGCCCGGCACCGGTGTGCCGTTCCCGGACACCATCAGTGCCTGTTCGAGCAGTTCTGCCCGTAGTTCGGCCACCTGCGCCGCCTCCGCCTCCAGCTTGCTGATCATTTCCGCCGCCGCGGCCAGCGCGGTGACCGCCGCGGCGGCATGCGGATGCGGCCGGACCAGCGCCCGCACCGCCCCGACCCGCGAGCTGCGATAGGCCGCCGAGGTGCCGGGTACGCGATGGTATGCCTCCACCGCACCGTTGCGGTCGCCGGTGGCCAGCCGGCACCGGGCCAGCCCGGCCGCCGCGGTCGTGTACGCCGGGTCGGTCCGGCTCACCACGTCGTAGTAGCCGGCCGCGAGCTCGTGGTCGCCGGCCAGCTCCAGCGCGAGCGCGAGGGCCAGCTTGGGCGCGAGTTCGCCGGGCAGCGCCGAGTACACCTCGTCGAACCGGCGCCGGGCCAGCTGCAGGTCGCCGGAGGCCAGCCCGAGCACGCCGTCGTACCAGGCCACCCGCCAGTCGCCGGCCATGGCCGCGCCGAGCGCGTCCCGGGTCCGTTTAGCGTGCGCGAACGTGTCCAGGCCGGGGTGGTCGTCGCGCGCCGCGGCGCCCAGGTCGATCATCGCCCGCATCGCCCGCAGCTGGACCTCGACCGTGTGCGCCGGGGCCCGCCCGAGCAGGGTGAGCACCTCCTGCGGGTCGGTGACGGTGACCGAGGCGAGGAACGCGGCCGCCGGGTCGGTGAGGTCCACGATCGGCGAGGGGAGGAACCGCCAGTCCGGCGCGTCGCTGCGCGGGTCGGTCCGCAGCTCGCCGGTGAACTGCCGGGACGTGGCGGGACGCGGGTCGCCCTCGGCGGCGAGCACCTCGCGCAGCACGCCGAGCATCTGTTCGGTCATCTCGCCGGCGTCGTCGAACCGGGCGGCCGGGTCGCCCTGGGTGGCCCGGACGAGCAGCCGGTAGAACGACTCGTGCCGCTGGTAGACGTCGACCGTTTCGCGGGACGGGAGGCTGGTCGCGTAGGTGCTCTGGTAGCCGCGGAAGTCGGTGGTCAGCACGGCCAGGGTGCGGCCGATGGTGAAGATGTCGGAGGCCGGGCTGGGGCCCTGGGTGGCGATCTCGGGCGCCTGGAAGCCGACCGTGCCGTACAGCGCCGAGTCCAGGTCGTCCTCCCGGACCACGCCGCCGAGGTCGATGAGTTTCACCTGGTCACCGGTCTGGATCACGTTGTCCGGCTTGAAGTCGCAGTAGATCAGGCCGTGGTCGTGCAGGTAGCCGAACGCGGGCATGATCTCCAGCAGGTATGCCAGCGCCTGCTCGACGGGCAGCGGGTCGTGCCGGCCGTTGTTGGCGGCCATCCGGTCCTTGAGGATGCCCTTGAGCGACTCGCCGCCGACGTACTCCATGACGATGTAGCCGGCGCCGTCGTGCTCGACGAAGTTGTAGATCTTGACGATGTTCGGGTGTTCGACCTCGGCCAGGAACCGGCGCTCGGCGACCGCGGCGGCCAGCGCGTCGTCGTCACCCGCGTTGAGCAGGCCCTTGAGCACCACCCAGCGGTCCGAGACGTTCTTGTCGGTGGCCAGGTAGATCCAGCCCAGGCCGCCGTGCGCGAGCGGCCCGGCCACCTCGTACTGGCCGCCGACCAGGTCGCCCTTGCCCAGTTTGGGCGTGAAGTCGAAGGCCTCGCCGCAGGACGAGCAAAATCCTGAGGTACGCCCGGAGCGACCGTTCCGCCCCCGGCCGACCTCCTTGCCGCACTTGGCGCAGTACCGCTTGTTCTCGGGCACCTCGGCGGGCGACATGACCGCGGTGGAGGGGTCCGCCTGGATGATCGGCGCGATGTCCACCAGCCCGCCGCCGAAGCGCCGCCGCCGGCTCCCGGTGCGCGTGCTCATCGCCCGGGTGCTGCGTGCCGTCCGGGTCGGCGTGGAGGCCGGCGTGGAGATCGGCGCCGTGACGGGCTCGGCGAGATCGTCCGTGGGTTCCTCGACCGAGGGCGAAGGTGAAGGCGAGGGGAAAGGCGAGGGGGCAGGCGAGGGGGCAGGCGGCGGCGGGGGCGGAGCCGGGGACGGTTGCGGTGGCGGGGGAGAAGGAGTGGTCACCTTGGCCGGCGCCATCCCGCACGTGTCGCAGTATCCGTCCACGATGGAGCCCGGACAGTTGCGGAGGCAGTTCACGACGCCGCCTCCCGCACCGCGTCCTGGTAGGCGTTGACCGCGGCGCGCGCGGCCTCCAGATCGATCGGCGCCACGTACAGCGCCTCGCGTACCCGATCAGCCGCCGAGCCCAGCGAACCGTCGAGCCCGCGCCGTTTCGCCTTGGCCTGGTAGGACTCGAACCGTCCCCGCAGCTCGTTGCGCGCCGACAGCAGCTCACCCGCCCGCTCCGAGGTCACGCTCACCTCGTCCAGCCGGGCCCGCGCCCGCCGCGTCCACTCGGCCAGCCGCGGGCTGATCAGCGCCCAGTGCCCGGCCGAGGCCAGCGCGTCCACCGCCATCAGATCCGGCCGCAGGTCCGGCCCGTCCGCCACCACGAAACCCGAGCCGAACCGGTCGGCGACATGGGCGGCAGCCTCCGCCGCGGCCTGCTCGGCGGCGTCCACCTCGGCCAGCAGTTTGTGCGCCTCGGCCAGCCGCTGCCCGAGCACCTCGCGCAGCTCACCGGCCGACGTGCGCTCGGCGTCCGCCCGGTCGACCAGCGCCCGGATCGCGGTCAGCTCGGCCTCGTCGACGCCCAGCGGGTCGGACCCCATCGTCTGGGTGAAGTAGCGCAGCCGCCGGTCCGCTTCGTCCAGCAGTGCCAGGCCCTGCTGGTCACGGCCGATCAGCCGGCGCACGTTCGCCACCGCCGCGGCCGCGTCCGCGCTGGCCGGAAGCAGCCGCTGCCACGCGTCGCCGGCCCGGGTCGCCACGTCGGCCACCGTCCGGAACGCGTCCTCCATCGTGGCCAGCAGCTCGCCCGGCGAGCAGGTCCGCCGCTCCTGCCCCGCACCCAGCAGGCCGCGCTGATGGAGCGGCACCACCGACGTGGACAGCGTGATCGACCGGCCCAGCACCTGGTGGGCGAACGCCGGGCCGCCCACGTCACGCAGCGCCCGCGCCTCGGTGATCGCGGCGGTCAGCTGCCGGTAGCCCTCCCACAGCCGGGTCAGCGCGTCCTTCGCCGACGCCCACGCCGACGCGGTCCGGCCGGTCAGCGACCGCGCGTCCAGGTCGCGCTTGGCGACGCTGTCGTCCAGTTCCACGAGATTTTCGGCCACCCGGGCCACGGCCGCCTCGAGACGCGCCAGTTCGGCGCGCGGATCCAGCATCATCGGTACGAGGCCTGCGGGGGTTGCGGCGCCCGGCCGAAGTCGTGCAGCCACTTCTCGTACGTCCTCTTCCACGTCCCGTCGGCCTTGTTCCGTTCCAGCACCTGGTTCACGAACCGGGTGAACTCCGGGTACTGCTTCGAGATCGCCATGCCGTACGGCTCCTCGGTGAACTTGTCGCCGACCACCTTCGCGTACGGATCCTGGGCGGCCAGCCCGGCCAGGATGGTGTCGTCGGTCGAGATCGCGTCCACCTCGTTCTGCTGGAACGCGACCAGGCAGTCGGCCCAGCCCGTCCGCCCGACCGGCACCGGCTTGGTGCCGACCTTGGCGATGTTGTCCAGCGAGGTGGAGCCGGCCACCGCGCAGACGCGCTTGCCGCCGAGGTCCTGGATGCCGGCGGCCGGCGAGTCGGTGGAGACCAGGACCCGCTGCCCGGCCTCGTAGTAGATCGCCGAGAAGTCGACCTGCTTCAGCCGGGTGCAGTTCACGGTCATCGTGTCGGCGACCAGGTCGACGGTGCCGTCCGCGGCGAGATCCACGCGCTGGTCGTACCCGATGACCTTGATCTGGATCTTGTCGGGGTTGCCGAAGATGGCCTGCGCGACCTGCCGGCCCATGTCCACGTCGAAGCCCTCGATGGCGCCGGTGAACGGGTTGCGCGAGCTGAACAGCAGGGTGTCCTGGCTGGTGCCGATGATCAGCCGGCCGCGTTTCTGGATCGCGGCCATGTGCGAGCCGGCCGGCATCTGCCCGGGCGCCGGCATCGAACCGGCGCCGGGGCGCAGGCTGGCCCGCGGGTTGCAGGAGGTGTCCGGCGCGGCGGCCTGCGGAGGAGCGGACGGTGCCGCGGCGACCGGCGGCTCGATCCGGCCGCCGTCCTGGCTCGCCGTGCAGCCCGCGGTCAGCCCGAGCAGCGTGACGGCGGCGAGCGACACCAGCCGGCGGTTCATCGGTACTCCTCCAGCCGGGCGCGGATGCCCAGCCAGCACAGCGCGCAGATCATCAGCGCGAGCAGCGGGCCCAGCACGGTCAGCGCGCCCAGGCCCCGCCCGGCCGCGTCGATCTCCTTGGTGAACAGGGCCATCCGGTCGTCCAGCGCCGCGCCGATCCCGTCGGTGATCTTGTCGAACGTGGTCGTCGCCTCGGGACCGACGGCCAGGGTGGCGGCGCCGTCGTGGTCGCCCTGTTCGTCCAGCCCGGTGATCGCCCGATGGATGTCCAGGTACTTCACGTGGGCGTCCATCGCCTCCCGGACATGCCCCTCGGCGTCGCCGTCGATCGACGCGCGGGCCACCTCGAGCAGCCCGTACTGCCCGGTCAGCCGCTGCGACACGGTGCCGAAGTCCTGCTCGTAGGCCTCGCCGTTGCCTCGCGCTGCCAGCGCCAGCGCCTCGTCGCCGCGTTCCCGCAGCGCGAAGATGCGCGCCTTGGACAGCAGCGTCACCGGGGTCGAGCCGTCCTCCTCGGCGGTGTCCAGGTGGGTCCGCTGGGCGACCAGCACGCCGAACGAGACCAGCGCCAGCACCAGCGTCAGCCCGGTCGCCGCGACCAGCGGGATGTTGAAGGTGCGCTTGGTGGTCCGGCTCAGCCGCACCTGCGCCTGCGCCAGCATCACGAACAACAGGATCATCAGGATCACGTAGATCGCGATCCACGGGGTGCTCCGGGCCGACGAGTAGGCGTCGTCGACCTCCTGCTGGGCGATCCGGAGCAACCGGTCGGCCTGAGGCTGGAGGATCTCGCGGTTCAAGGCCGAAGCCTGCGAGAGGTACGCCGAACCGACCGGCAGACCCTGCCGGTTGTTCGCCCGGGCAGCCGCCACCAGTGCCGCGTACCGGGTCACACCGGTGGACAGCTCGCGAACCGCGTCGGCCGACTCGCCGCCCTCCGGCGTGCGCCGGGCAGCCGACGTCAGCGCCGTGGTCACCCGAGTCAGGTCGTTCTCGTACCGCACGGTCAGCGTGGCCGGTTCCAGCCCGCCGCCGAGGAACGCCTGCGCCGCCGTGGTGTCCGCGTCGGCCAGCGCCGAATAGATCGTCTCCGCCTCGGTCAGCAGCGGCTGCGCCCGGCCGCCCAGGTCATCGGTGCCCGACCCGGCGGAACTCGCGGCCACACCGGCCAGCAACCCGGTGAGCAGACCCAGCGCCACCAGCACCGCCAGCATCAGCTGAAGCCGGCCGGGCGAGGTGTGCCGCAACTGGGCGACGCGCGTGAACCCGGGACGTTCCAGCTGCAGCGTCGTCACGCGTCCTCCGTCATGCGCGCAATGTTAGGAGTCTTAGTCCAATGCGCGCTTGAGCAGTTTGCCCGTCGCTGTCATGGGAAGCGAATCCACGAACTGGACGATTCTCGGGTATTTGTAGCTCGCCATCTGCTCCTTGGACCACGCGATCAGCTCGTCCTCCGTGGTCGTGGCGCCGGCGGTGCGGATCACGTACGCCTTGATCTCCTCGCCGTGGCTCTCGTGCGGCACGCCGATGACCGCGGCCAGCGAGACCGCCTCGTGCGTCATCAGCACCTCCTCGATCTCCCGCGGGTACACGTTGAAGCCACCGCGGATGATCATGTCCTTGGCCCGGTCGACGATGTAGTAGAAGCCGTCCTTGTCGCGTTTCGCCAGGTCGCCGCTGCGGAACCAGCCGTCCCGCATGACCTCGGCGGTCGCCTCCGGCCGGTTGTAGTAGCCGCGCATGATGTTGTGCCCGCGGATCGCGACCTCGCCGATCTCGTCCGGGGCGTCGATCGTGTTCCACTCCGGGTCGATCAGCTTCACCTCGACACCCCAGATCGGGATGCCGATCGAACCCGGGCGAGGCTCCGCGTGCGGATCCGAGAAGGTGGCCACGGGAGACGTCTCGCTCAGGCCGTACCCCTCGAGGATCTGGACCTTGAACCGGTCCTTGACCTGATGAATGATCTCCACGGGCAGACTGGACCCGCCGCTGACCGCGACCCGCATGTTCCGGGCGATGCGCTCCACGTCGACGCCGTCGGACAGGGCGTTGAGCAGACCCCAATACATCGTGGGTACGCCCGCGAAGAACGTCACGTCCTCCGACTCCAGCAGCTTGACCGCCGCGCCCGCCTCGAACCGTGGCAGCAGCACCAGCGTCGACGCGGTCGCGAACCCGGCGTTCATGTTGACGGTCGAGCCGAACGAGTGGAACAGCGGCAGCACGGCCAGGTGGGTGTCGGTGCCCGGCGTCGACGAGAACAGCCGGTTGCAGGTCAGCGCGTTGAGGAGGAGGTTCGAATGCGACAGCTCGGCGCCCTTGGCCTGCCCCGTGGTGCCGCTGGTGTAGAGGATGACGGCCGCGTCGGTCTCGTTTCGCAGCACCGTCCCGCTGATCGGCGGCAGGTCTTTCGTCGCCTGCCCCAACGTCTCGGCGCCCTCGATCGGTGAGGACGCCGCCGGGTCGGCGGTGATCAGGAAGAAATGCTCGCAGCCCGTCGTCTCGTCGAAGCCCGCCTTGCCCTCGGCGCCCATCGGCAGCTCGGCGGTGCCCTGGAAGCAGAAGAACGCCTTCGCCTCCGAGTCGGCCAGGTGGTAGGCCACCTCGCGTCCCTTGAGCAGCACGTTCAGTGGGACGACGACGGCGCCCGCCTTGAGGATGCCGTAGTAGACGACAGGGAAATACGGAAGGTTGGGGCAGGACAGCGCCACTTTGTCGCCCGGCCGGATGCCGCGGCTGACCAGCAGGTTTGCCACCTGGCCGGCGGCCGCGTCGACCTGGGCGTAGGTGAGCCGCGACTCGCCCAGCACGACCGCGGTCCGCGCGCCGAAGGTCCGCGCGGAGTCCTCGAGCAGGATCGACAGGTTGAGCATGGGCGTCCCTCCAGGGCGTGTGACGGCCGTCTCACTGCACCCTAGTCCCGGCTGCTTAATCCTCGCTGAAAGCGGTGGGGTTGACACCGGCCTCGAGGGTGCCCCGCTCGAAGAGTTCCGTCGCCGCCGCGGCCAGCCCGGCGTACGCCGCCCAGGTCAGGCCCCCGCCGGTGGACACCCGCCGGACCCCCGCCGCGGCCAGTTCGGGCACGCTGGGGCCGCCGTGCAGAGCCAGGACATTCACGGGTACGCCCACAGCACCGACCAGCCGCCGGATGTCGTCCAGGTCGGTCAGCCCCGGCGCATAGACGCACCCGGCGCCGGCCTCCGCGTACGCCCGGAGCCGCACGATCGTGTCATCCAGATCCACGACGCCGTACAGATGGTTCTCGGACCGCCCGGTGAGCACCATCCCGTGCTTCGCGCACACCTCGGCCGCCGCCGCGATCCTGGCCGCCGCCGCCTCCACCGACTCGATCGCGTCGGCGACCGGGTCGTAGTCCTCGATCGAGACCCCGCTCGCGCCGGTCCTCGCCAGCGCCTCGACCGTCACAGCCACCCCCGCCGGCGTCTCGGCGTAACCCCGCTCGGCGTCGACCGCGACCGGCACGGACACGGCGCCGGTCAAGGCCCGGACATGGGCGATCAGCTCGTCCACGGTCACCGTCTGATCCGACCGGCCGAGCGTCGCGGCCAGCCCCGAGCTCGTCGTCGCCACCGCCTTCGCGCCCAGGCTCTGCAGCAGCCGGGCCGAGCCGGCGTCGAACGGGTTGGGCAGCACGAAGGTGCCGTCTCTGTGCAGGTCGCTGAAGACGCGCCGGGTTTCGCTGATCACGGGCCGAGCTTAGGTACCGCCAGCCGCGCGGACCACTGCTGCCGTTGAAACACGTCGTCCCGCCGGTATCCGGCTACGGCGCAGCACGCTCCGGCATCCGCGCCACCGGTTCCCCTGTCAGGCGCTGCAACCCGCGCGCGACGGCCACAGCTGCCGCAGTACGCGGAACTCACTGCAGTTGACAACCTGCGGCGACCCGTTTCACCTGTCGAACTGCCCGGGGCAGCCGGCCTTCGGACGCGGCCACCATGAGTCGATCTGTGCGGGGACTTCTGCGGATTGAGTGCGTTGATCGGACTGGCCCCTTCGGCGGCTTGATAGGCGATAGGGATCCGGCCGGCGCCGCACCAGTTGCAGCACGACCAGTCACCGAACTCGACCTATTGGTGAGAACTGAAAGATCAACGACAGCATCTATCCAGAACCAGGAAAGAGCGAGCCCGACTCTGGCTGCCGGTGATGCCAGTTAGCTAGACTGCCGGTTGATTATGCTGCGGCCATCGGAGGCGAACCATGGCGTTGGATTGGCGTGATCGACCGGCGGTGTCGCCGCTCGGCGGGTTTTTCATACAGAGCCGAGCCGGCCGGACAGGAAATTTCGAAGTGTTGATCGCGTGGCCGGACGGCGGCTTGGCGCACTTCTGGCGTGACAACGAGGATCCGACCTTGCCGTGGCACGGTCCGGCGCTGTTCGCGCAGGGCAATCGCTACGTTGGAGCGTCCCTGGTCGAGTCGGACTTCGCAGCGTTCCGAAGTTCGTCACTGAAGAACTTCGAAGCGGTCGCCACGCGTGCGGACGGCGAGCTTGAGCACTGGTGGCGGGAAAACGGAGGAGCGTTCGTCTGGTCGAAAGCGGGGAGAGTTTTCAACGGTGCGGTCGGGGCGCCGGCGATCACATATACCGGTGCACTGTTCCGCGAGGGAATATTTGACCAGGACGTCGACTCGCACATGGACAGCGCACTGTACGTCGTGGTGCCGATGGGCGGCGGCAGCGGCGGCTTCGAAATGATGCGGCGGAAACACTTCGAGAGTGGCATTCAGCCGTGGGGTCGCATGGGCAGTCCAGGTCCGAACGAGCAGTTCGGAGGAGACACCCTTCTCGACCGGAAGTTCGTTGGCGCGGGACTTGCGCTCACGACACTGCACAACCAGACCGTCAAGGCGAGCTGGAAGGAAATGCGCGATCTGGGCGACCTTAGTTTTATCGGTGACATCTTGGTTGCAGTGGTCTCCGATCAAGGGGCGCTTCATGTTTATGCGTGGGGCAGAACCGGCAACCTCGGCCACTCAGGCGCTCCTGTTCAGGAGGGGTGGAGGGAAGCTCTCACCATTACTCAGCCGACCGAACTAGGCCACGTGCTCCGCCCATTTCGCGGTAGGCCTTGCCTTATGCAGAGTGACTACGGTCTCGATGAGGAGTCCGACATAATTCCGTTCGATGGCGCCCACTACGGAAATCTGGAGCTGGTGGCTCCCGCAAAGGATGGTGGAATTCTCCATTTCTGGAGAGATAACGGTGATCATGGGGAATCTCGCCGGCTTGACGAAGGCTGGTCGTTCGCCGTCAAGATAGGAACGGCTGAATACGACGAGGTCTCGCTGATCCAGAGTAACTTCGGCAACGCGGACCACGGCAATCTTGAAATGATCGCCAGGCGCCGTGAGCAGAGAGGTTTCGACTTCTTCTGGCGTGATGAGCAGTGGGCTTGGCATGGGCCAATCGTCGTGGGCTCGGAAGAATCGCAAACGGGAACGGTTGCCCAGCCGCTTTCGGCAGCGGACAGCATCAGCGCTCTTCGCTCGATCAATGTTGATTTCAGTGTTCCGCGCGAGGATCTCGAGCAATGGCTCGGCGATCCGAAATTCACGCCTTATCCCGCAATCGCGTCGGCGCTCTTCACGCTCGTCCGAGGACGAAAGCTCAGAGATTTGATATTCATTGACGTGATCGCCTTCAACTACGAAAACGCGCCCGGAGTCATGTCGCCGCGCGCGACTTCCGACGTTCGTGTCCATGTGTTGCAGGCGGCCATGCTCGAGGCGTACAACGGCCGGCACGGAACCAGCGAGTCGAGCTTCGACGCGATCCTCACGTAGCGAGCGCCCGCCCGACATCTCGGACCGGAGGTCGACGACGCGA
This sequence comes from Actinoplanes sp. NBRC 103695, assembly GCF_030269485.1. GTDB lineage: Bacteria > Actinomycetota > Actinomycetes > Mycobacteriales > Micromonosporaceae > Actinoplanes. Next base: position 109,668 of record NZ_BSTL01000030.1, read on the forward strand.
TCGTCGCCCACGCACGAATTCATGGAGTCATGGCGATGCCCCGGCGGGGGCGGCGCGAGTTATCTTTATGATTACGGAGGATCTTGCCATGGTCTGGCAGCACAACGACCTGACTGTCGCCTCAGCCGGTCCTGAGATGGAGTTCAGGTTTGGTGGCCTCGTCGCTTATACCTGGGATGTCGATCAGACGCAACACGTGGTGTACAACGGCGCGGACAGCCACGTTCACGAATTGTGGTTCCATCATGGTGACGGGTGGAATCACATCGACCTGACCGCCACCACCAGTTCTCCGCTGTCGGTTGGTGGCCTGGCTGGATACACCTGGGACGTCGACGATACCCAGCATATAGTGTACGTGAGCGCGGACGGTCATATTCACGAATTGTGGTTCCATCATGGTGACGGGTGGAACCACAACGACCTGACCGCTGCCGCAGGTGGCTCTCTCGGCCTGGGAGCCGTCAATGGCTATACGCGGGCCGCCGATCAGACGCAGCACGTAATATACCTCGGCACCGACAATCATATTCATGAGCTGTGGTTCCACCACGGCGACGGGTGGAACCACAATGATCTGAGCCTAGCGGCCGCTAGTCCACCGAACTCTTCGGGTAACAATCCCATCGGCTATCAGTGGGAGGTGGACACCACCCAGCATGTCGTAGGCGGCGGTGGTGACTTCCATATTCATGAACTGTGGTACGACGGACGCTGGCACCACAACGATCTGACCACCGCCGCTGGTGGCCCGCTGGCAGCTGATTGGCTGACCGCCTACACGTGGGATATCGATGAAACTCAACATGTAGTTCATCGAGGCGCGTCCGACGGGCATATTCACGAATTGTGGTTCCATCACCGTGACGGCTGGAATCACCACGATCTCACCACCGCAACCGGTGGCCCACAGGCTGGAAACGCGCTGACCGGCTACACCTGGAATCTCGATCAGACACAGCATGTGCTGTACACGGGCAGAGAGGGTGGTGTCAATGAGTTGCGGTTCCGCCAAGGCGAAGGGTGGAGCAACATACAGGTCGCCGCCGCAACCCAGGTGCCGGGTCTGGGGGCCGGCATCATGGTCGGTTATACCTGGGACGTCGATCAGACCCAACACGTCGTGTATCGCGGTGCGGACAACCACGTGCACGAGCTTTGGTTCCACCACTGACCAGACCCGTCCCGAGCATGGATCAGAATGTGGTCGTGCTGGAGGTGTACGGCGGTTAACCGAGCGTGCCGGCCGCCTGGCTTCCGACGAGAGGACGAGCGCCGTTGAGTGCTGACGGAGTCAGTTCGGTATCAGCCTGATGCCGAGCGCCGATACCGAAATGATGGATTTCAACGCTAGCTGATGGTCCTTGGACCCTCCCGTCACCCCAGGGCGACCGCCCGCTGCGGTCGGTTCGAGCCGCCAGATCAGTTGACCGGGTTCTTCGACCCGTGCCTTCGCGCCTACGCCGGTCAGTACGTGTGCGCCCTCGAACACGAGTTCGGCGAATGGATGTGAGACCAGGTCGGTGCTGGTCCGCCGATCTATTCGTCGATCAACTCGAAACACGTGCCCGCCTACGCCGAGCGTGCTCCGTATCGCGACGGACCAGACGTCGATTGTGCAGGGCGAGGGTGTGATGTGATCTTTTGAGCGCGCTTCCCAATCGTGGGTGGTATCGAGATCTCCGCAGAAAGATCCGGTCACGAGGTTGCCCGCGCCCGGCGGCCAGTTCACCCGGAAGCCACCGCCGACCATCGTGAATCCGTCCGGGACGCCCGCGATCGCACGTGGGTGATTGCTCTCGGCACCCGTTGCCCTTGTATAAAGCAAACTCTCCTTGAGCTTCGTCCGTGGCATGTCCGCGGAGTTGACCTTCATACCGATCGCGAAGGCAGTGAGGCTGTGCGGGTTCGGGACCCGGTGGTCCTTGGAGGAAGCGAGCCAGGCCGATCGACTGTCATTCGGATATGAGGCGGTCAGCAGCGCACCGTTGGGTGTCTCCGCGGCCGTGGCGCCGCCTCCTATCACGATCATGTCGGGATCCACCTCGACCGGCAGGTCGGTAAAGTGCGCCGCAGGTACGGGCGCCTGGTTCCGGAACACCGCGGTCGTCACTAGCCTCCGTCTTTCGTTAATGGCGGTGGTCGGTTCGTGCGGGTCCGGCTGTGCGGGGTTGGGGGTTTTCTGATGGCCGCCCAGCGGGTATCGCCCGGCCGTAGGCCGGGTTGCTCCGTGGGGTCCTGGGTTGTGGGTGGGCGGCGGATTCTGTTGTCAGGTAACGGGTTCGGGTAGTGCCGCGAGGCGTTCGAAGGCTTGGATGAGGTCGTCGGTCCAGGGCCAGCCGGCGGCGATGCGCAGGGTGGTGGTGCGGGCGGTGCGGGTTAGTTTCGCGGCGACGTGCAGCAGCCGGTAGCGCAGCTTCTTCGGCTCCGCTGCCGCGTGCGGGCCGTCCAGGAGTAGGTGCTGGGTCCAGGCGAGCAGGTCGATGCCGGTGAGGGCGAGTTCGAGCCAGGCTTGGTTGATGGCGAACTGGCGAGACGGGAACCGGCCGAACCCGGTCGCTTTGCCGGTGCGGATGCGGTCCTCGACGCGGGCATGAGCGCGGTGGCGGACTTCGAGGAACTGGATCGACCCTTGACCGTGTGGAGTGTCGGTGGCGAACACCTGGTGACGTTTGCCGTTGATCGTGTCGAACAAGGTGAGTTGCGCGCCGGGGTGCGGGCGTTCCCGCCGGCAGAGCATGCGGGTGCCGGCGGGAACCCGGCCAGCGTGGCCGGGTCGCAGTGGTCGGTGAGCTCGACGATCTCGGCGCCGTCACGCAGGCTGCCGTCACCGTCCACGGCGGCGACCCAGCCGGTGGCGGTGGTGATCGCGGCCCGCACTGCTGCGGTGATCGCGACCCCGACCGAGAACTGCGTGTCGATCCCGTGTGCGCGCAAGGATCGGATGTGGGCGAGGAACTCGTGACTGGAACCCGCCGAGTCACTGCGGATGAGGATCGGGCTACCGTAGCGGTGCGCGTCCGGGATCTGTTGCAGGGCCTGGCCGAGCACGGTGATGTGATCGGCGGCGGTGTTCGATCCGGCGTTGCCGGGGCGCAGCATCCCGGCCAGGGCCTCCCCGGTGCTGTCGAGGAAACACAGCAGCGGGTGGTAGCCGAACGTGCGTTTCCACGTCGGTGTCGCTGATTGCTTCTCGGAGTGGGCCAGCACGATCGTCGCGTCGATGTCCAGCACGAACCCCGCCAGCTGCTGGCCGAGCACGGTGGTGGCAGGCATCGACCGGCGGGTTTCTGCCAGTTGCACCCAGGCCAGTTCCCGTGCGGCCGCCCGTGCCGCCCGCAACCGGGCCAGGGCCGCCGTGTCGATCTGGTCGAGGACCCGCCACGCGGTCGGATCCGACGCGACCGGCCCGAAAAAGGCCGGGCTGCTGCCGCAACACCGCCAGATCGGCGATGGCTTCACCGCCGTCGGCCAGCAGCACCGCGAGATCAACCGCGACCCGGCCTGGCTCATGCCTGCCCCGGCGCTGCCGGCCAACGCCCAGCACTTGAACGAAACCGCTGGTCAACCCCGTCCTGTCGGCAAGATCGGTGAGCAGTCGGGCACCGGCGTGACCGACCACACCACGAGCGCCACCAGCAACGACAACCTTCGGATGCGTACGAGTACTCTGCACTCTGAAGTGCCTTCCGTGCAGGGTGATTCGGGCCTTCGACATCCCAAATCTTCCCAGATCAGAAGGCACTTTCGCGTTCCATGGTCACCCCACCCGCCGCCCTTGCTGAAGGCGCGAGGCTAAGAGGGCATCTGATCCTCGATCAGGTTGATTCGCGTTTGCCGGCTGTCAGCGGGCGTGCTGGTTCGTTGGCAGTACATGGGGATGGAGCGACGTCCATATCGATCGGACCTGTCGGATGCTCGGTGG
>NZ_BSTL01000031.1 GCF_030269485.1 Actinoplanes sp. NBRC 103695
CTGACGAATACCTCTGGGCGTCGGCCCACCCGGCACCACCCCTCTCAACAACGAGAAGGACAGCCTGCCCGAAACACCCTCAGAACCGACGGATTACACGGCCAACGTTCAAAGACGAGGCACTAGGCGTAGGGCTTGGTGGAAGTATCGCTGCGCTACGCCTTGAACATCTGAGTCGTAGGCGCAGATGCCGGCCAGGGCGGCCAGCCCTCCGGTTGATCGGAAGAGATCCCGGCCCGTTCCGTCGCCATATGAGCCGGACAGTAACGGTGTTGTGTGCTCGTTCAGGAAGTTGACAACTCGGCTTCGCGTGGCGACTCCGCCGACCTGCCTGTACATCGTCTCGTAGCGGGTCCGAGCGGCTTGGAGAACAATGATGTCGCCCGGTTGCACCCGTGGTCCTGCTCGCCGCGAGACGTCGCGGTCCTCTGGCGGATTTTCCCACTCCCAGACGGGAACGATGGCGCGATTGCCGGAGATCACGGGGGAGTCCGATGACCCTGAACGCTGATCTTGGCGCCACAGCGAGCCAGCCCGTGTCACGAAATCAGTCAGCTGAACTGCTTGATCCCCAGCTGATCGCCCCATGCCGACGTCGTGTAAATCAATCCGCCGGCCGAGTTGTTCGCTGAGGATCTCGCAGATGATCTCAGGCGTGCGACCGCGCGGACGTTGGCCATTCACCCAACGTCCAACGGAGGTGTGGTCGTAGCGCGTCAACTTCTGACCCCGAGGCTGGGCCTGGTTGATACGGGCCGCCAGCCCGGCGCGGGACATACCGCTTTCTTCTAGTAAGGCAGCGAGGAGAGCGTTCGACTCCATGTCACCGACCTTCCGCAGCGTGCCGAGGTGCTCAGCGTAGCGGGTTCTCATTCACACCCCGTGTGAACCAGAACCATCAGGTCATCAGTATCAAACTCTTCTGAATGCCCAACGCCGGTAGTTAGCTCGGGTCGAACCTGATGCGGCTCAGATTGCCTCTGTGGTGCGCAATAGGAAGATCTGATTGGAGCTCACAATGTTGATCATGGCCGTCGTTACGGCGCTGGTGGTGGGGTTTCTAGCGGGGCTGCTCTCGTTCAAGGTCAAAGCCCGATGGTGTCCGAGCTGCGGGGGGTCGACCCGGGCGTCGGCTCGTGAGTTGGTCGGACGGTCGTGATGGCAGGGAACAGTGGCCGTCGATCCCTTGACTCGGCTGAGGCGCACCTCCCTCGTCAACAACGCGATGCGCCCGCACGTCGACCCCGGCAGCTACCGCGTGCACATACCCCCGGACCCGCCCGAGCACGTCGACCCGGACAGCTACCGCCAGCTGAGCGCCGCCGGGCGGCCGTACCCGTCGGACCACTACCTGATCGCCGCCGTGATCAACATCTGAACACCACAGACCCGTCCCGCCCGTATCGCCGTGCGCCGCCGACAGAAACCCGATCGCCATGACATCGCTCGACACCGCCAGCCGTGACCAGCTCGCCGCTCTGGTCAACGCCGTGGAAACCAGCACCGGCCGCACACGACGCCGCGCCAGCCGCCAGCTGTGCGCCGTGCTGGACGGCTACCCCGCCACCGTGCGGGCCTGCACAGACCCGGTGCTGGTCCAGGCCGTGCTGTACTACCGACCACAAAGGCGGTCGCAGCGGTGGCGGCGCTTCGAGTGGGTGGCCTACGCCTACCAGGTCACCCGGGAACTCCCCATCGGCAACAAGACCCGGGCCGCAGCCGCCGTGTGCTGGGCGACCCAGCTGAGCGAGCACGGCAACCCCGCAGCCGCCACCAGCGTGATGCGCGAAACGCTACGCGACGATCTACGCGACAGCGGCCCCTACACGATGTTCCTGACCGGGCTCGGCGCCCAAGTCCGCCACGACCGCGGCGAATACGTCAGCGCCCTGAACACCCTCGACCAGCTCTGGGCACACTGGCAGGCCGCTCACCACACCAACCACCAGCTCGGCCACGACCTGCTACACACCTACCACGCGATGCTGACCGCCTGCGGCCACACCACCACCGCGCACACCCTGCTCAGCACCGCCACCGCCCTCCTACCCGCCATCGACCTGACGACGACCGCGCCCACGGCCAAGCCGCTGCGCGACCATCACATTGCCTGCACCAACCGGGCACCGGCAGACCCGGCGGTGCGCCGATGAACCCGACCGGCGGCAGCCCCGCCCAACCTGTTCCGACCCGCGGGTTCGGCTTCGACACCTCGATCATGCACCCCGCCCGCCGCTACGACTACTGGCTCGGCGGCAAGGACAACTTCAAAGCGGACCGCGCCTCCGGCAACGCCATCGCCGCCCGGTTCCCCGGGGTCAGGACCGCCGCGATCGAGAACCGCAACCTCGGCCGCCGGGTCGTCGGCTGGGCGGCCCGCGACGGCATCACCCAATTCCTCGACATCGGCACCGGCATCCCCACCCCCTCGAACAACACCCACGACATCGCGCAAGCCATCCACCCCGACGCCCGGGTCGTCTACGTCGACAACGACCCCGTCGTCCTCGCCCACGCCCGCGCCCTGCTCACCAGCCACACCCCACGGGGCCGGGTCGCCTACCTCGACGCCGACATCGGCGACCCCGCCGCCATCCTCGCCGCACCCGAATTCACCGACACCATCGACCTGCGCCGACCCGTCGCGGTCCTGCTATTCGCCGTCCTGCACTTCCTGCCCGACGACAACCACGTCCGCGACATCCTCACCACCCTCACCGCCCCACTCCCACCCGGCAGCATCCTCGCCGTCAGCCACGCCACCTACGACTACATGCCCACCTCCACCCGCAAAGCACTGCACACCGAACTCGCCCAACACCCCGAACAACACGGCACCCCCACCCCACGCATCCGCGAACAACTGTCCGACCTGTACACCGCCACCAGCCTGACACCCGTCGCACCGGGCCTGGTCCCCACCATCCGATGGCGCCCCGAACTCGAACCCCACCCCCGCGATGGGGTCACCGACGCGGACGCCAGCATCTACGCCTACGTCGCGAGACGGCCATGACCGGCAACAGTCAGCCCACGCCACCGCTCTGCGACACCGGCGACCTGACGTCAAGGACGGCTGGTGTCTTGCTGGCGAAGTTGAACGTCGTCGCGGATATCGCCGCCACCGTCCGCCGACATCGGCGAGCGATCGCGAGCTTGCGGCTCGTCATCGACCGGCCGCCGCCTTCTGCTACCCGTCGAGGACCTCTACACCCCAGAAGGCGGAGGCATGCCGCCAGAGCACGCCGCGCACACCACCCGAACTGCACCGAGCGAGCTGCACCGCCGGGTGCCTAGTTCCGCAAGTGGTCGCTGCTGCTCAGCGCGCACCAGAGCCACCCAACGGAGGACCGATGACATTCATCGAATGACCGGTGGTAGGGCTGTCGGCGCGTTCCGTGGCTGAACTGCCTCGGCGGGGCGCGTGCCCGGTACTGCGCGACACGAAAGTTGAGGTAGGGCGAGTCACCGAGGGAGATTGAGATGCCAGTGATCGTGAGTCCGCAGGAAGACATCTACGTCGCTGTCCGACCCGGCGCTCAAGCCGGCATGCAGCTGCCAACGTCACATTACGACCAGGTCGCCCAGGCCGTTTTCGGCGGCGCGCCGTTGCCGGAGTGGTTCATCGATGCCGCACGTCAAGCGTGGCAGACCGACCTTGCCGGGCAGCCCGCCACCGATGCCGTGCTGGTGCGTCAGCGCTCGACCGCTCCGGTGATTTACAGCCGGGCCACGTGGGAGATCAACAAAGGGTGCAACTTCTCCTGCGAGCACTGTTACCTGGAACAAAGGCCCTTCGCCGGGCTTCCCCTGGCCGAGAAACTGCGCCTGATCGACATGCTCGCCGAGATCGGCGTGCTCTGGTTCCAGATCACCGGCGGGGAACCCCTGATCGATCCGCACTTCCCGCCGTCCTACCTCCGCGCGCATGACGCCGGGATGATGATCGAGATCCTCACCAACGGTTCACGCCTCGCCCGCGAACCTATGATCACCCTGTTCGCGGCTGCCCGTCCGCACAAGATCACCGTCTCGATGTACGGGGCAAGCCCCGAAACCGCTGACGCGCTGACCCAGACCCGGGGAGCGTTCAACAACGCCTACTGCGGCCTGCTGGCAGCCAAGGACGCCGACCTGCCGATCGAAGTCACGATCATCGTCACCAAACACAACGTCGACGAACTCGCCGACATGCGCGCGCTGATCGATGAACTCGGGTTCCCGCGCAATGAGTACGGATCGATCTCGCCGACCTATACCGGCAGCGGATCGCCGCTCGCCGCTCAGGCACCCGGCTGGCTCAACAAGAGCGCCATCTTCGACGGCTGCCCGGCAGGGCACACCTTCTTCCACGTCGACCCGCACGGCATGGCGACCATGTGCAAGGTCGGCCGGGACAACCCGATCAGCCTCATCACCGACGGCCCTGAAGGCCTGCTGCGTCTGCCCGCGATCGCGGACGCCCAAATGCTTCGCACAGGCGGATGCACAGGTTGCACTCTGTCGTCCTCCTGCCGGGTATGCCGACCCATGGCGCGCGTGTACCAGGAAGCGAAGGCACCACTGCAGAATTACTGTCGGCACGGCGAAAGGACACCGTCATGACCATCACCGCTGTTGAGATCACCACCCGGCCCCCGGCCGAGACCACCACCCGGCCAGCAGGCCGCGCCCCGGAGCCGGCGGGCGTGGTCATCGTCGCCAACGTCGAGGCCCTCGCCAGCACGAACGTGGCCCGCTGCAACGACGACAACCCGTACCGCTGATCACTGAATAACAGCCCTCGGACGGTATGCCGCGCCATGGCGGCGCCGTCCGAGGGCAACCATCGTCACGAGGATCCGAATGCCCGTCACACGTGTCAGCTACCACGACCTACCCGCCGCCGTCCGCGACGCGATCGAGGACACGATCGGTCCGGTCGTCAACGCCGCGCCATCGTCGGCGGGAATGAACAGCGCCATCGCCGCCACGCTGCACACAACATCGGGCTCCTACTTCGTGAAAGCCTTGCCCACAAGCCATCGCTGGGTCTGGACACAGCAACGCGAAGCCGACATCGCGCCGTACCTCCGCGCGGTCGCGCCAGCTCTGGTGGATCACCTTGTCATGGACGACTGGGACCTGCTGATCTTCGAAGCCTTGGACGGTCACCACGCCGACTACAGCCCCGGCTCACCCGATCTCCCGAAGATCCTCGACCTCCTCAACCGCATCAGCCACACACCCACACCGGACGTCGAGCTTCGCGACGCCGCCCAGCGCCTGGCCGACTACACCACCCACAAGGCTGACCTCGAATACTTCACCGGCGGCTCGCTGCTGCACACCGACTGGAACAACACCAACGTCATCGTCGGCGAGCAGGCGCGGATCGTCGACTGGGGCTGGGCCACTCGCGGCGCCCCGTGGCTCGACGCCGGCTACTGGATCATTTGGCTCATCGCAGCCGGGCATTCACCGCAAGCCGCCGAAGAGCGGGCCGCTCACATCCAAGCCTGGACCAGCGCGACTCCCGACGCTGTCACCGCATTCGCCGCCGTCAACGCACGACTATGGGCCGACATCGGCGCCGACCGGCCCGACTCCTGGACCCGAGCTTTGGTAACAGCCTCAGCTCAATGGCAACGACACCGCTCGGGGTGACTGCGCCCTCCGCCAGCACCCCCGCCAGCCAGGGATCCGTTCGACCTGGCCGGGGCACGACAGTCCGCCCGATCCGAGAGACGGCTTATGTGGCGGTGATGTCGTCGATCTGTGCGGCCACCGCGACCAGTTGATCGGCAGCATCAAGCCGGACATGGTCGAGGCGCTCGATGACTTCCAGCTCGCGATTGCGTAAGGCGTCTTTCTCGGCGGAGGAGAGCGCTGAGCGTAGATAGTCGTAGGCAACACTCAGCTTGGCGGTTGGGTCAGCGGCTCCGTCGAGTTTCGCCGCCCAGCGACGGTCCATGCATGCCTCCAAGTACTGTCGTGCCCCGTCACGACGGGGTGATCGCCCGCCTATCGACGATCGCCTCTATTTTCCGCGGCTGAGGCCATCGGCGAAATGCCCGCATCCATGAGTGAATCCGGCACCAATGAAGGTGGTCCCGCAGCGCGGGCCCGGCGTTCCAGGCCAAGTTTGCGACACCGAATGGACTGATCCAGGCGGATCCGGAAGGAGCTACAGCCGTACTTGCGAAGCCGGTCATCGGTTCGGACTTTTCCGGGCACGCTAAGCCACTACCTCTGACAACGGATCCGTGTCCTTCGAGTGTGATCGCCCGGACGAAGGGTCGATCGAGATCACATCCCGTTCCGCCTTGAGGATCTTGAGCAGGAGTGAGGCGCGAGCGTTGGACACGCCGTGCCCGTCGTCGCGCATGGCATCCGCGAGGTTGTCTCGCGACAGCGACCGGCCGGCATTGGCCAGCGCCGCCCGAGCCGCCCGCGCGGCCGGAATCAGTTGCGCCATGGAGCGAACCTCCACGGTGCTGCTGCCTGGTCGCCGGTGCGAAGTTGGCCCGGGAGGTCCGGCCGCCCCGGCGGGGGATGCCCGGCCGATCAGCCTGGCCGGGCGCGGACGGAGCGGCGTCGCTCGTCCGATCCAGCCGGTGTGGCGACCGGCGCGACGCTGCGCGACCGGGTAGAGACTGGCCACGATCTCCAGTCCATCGACGCTGATCGGGAAGGCGTAGGACTTCCACCCCAGTTGACCGTGGTGGGTGGCCAGCTCCCGCATGTGCGCGAAGCTGATCGCGCCCGCGACGATGGCCAGGCCGCCGACGAACAACACGGTCAGAATCATCAACGCTGTGTCGGTTCGGGTCCTCGCGCGATCACCTTCCCGTCGCTCGCGGCGAACACGAGCAGGGCCGAGAGCGCATCGATTACGGGCCGCGCGTCATCTGCGCGTAGGGACAGCTCTGCCTCGCCTAGCTGTATCCGCAGGAAGGAGTTGCACGGCCAAGGGGCGCACGCCTCGGTGAGCCAGGCCGTGGCGTCCCGGGCGGTCAGCCCCATCGTCGTAGCGAGATCCAGCCGGACTGGAGCGGAATGGTGTTCGCCGCCCTCGCCGAGCCGGCACCCGTCGGCCTGGCCGACGGGGTCGGCAGTACAGCGGGACCGGTCGCACCACGCCGGGTGCGGACCCCTATGGACGGTTGGGATGTGTTCTGAGCAGCGCAAACGCCGGATCTGAATTCCGGGCTTCTTTCGGTCATTGACTACGGTCAAGTCGCAGACCGCCAGGGGACTGGCCCGGCTGCGTGAACTGCTCGGCGACCCGCCGCCGGGTACCCACGATCCCCGCATTCCCGTCACCGCTTCCGAGAGGACCAACCGATGAACGACGTCAAGGAACTGCTGGGGCGGGCGCTCGGCGGCACGGCGACGCCGGAGCCCGATCCGGCGGACGACGTGACCCGCGGACATGCGCTGCTGCGTCGCCGGCGCCGGACCCTGCTGTCGGGGACGGCCGCGGCCGCGCTGGTCCTGGTCGCGGTGCCGGTGAGCATGAGCGTTCTCGGGGCCGGCGCCACTCCCCCGGGTGCGGGACCGGCGGCGTCGACCGCGGGCCGGGCGCTGCCGGCCGTCGAGCTGGTCGCCTACACGAGTACGCACGACGCGATGCCGGGGCGGGACGGCACCAAGGTTTCGGTGAACGGGCAGCCGGGCTATCTGCGATCCGACGGCGGCGGCCAGTACCTGACCTACCGGTCGGCGGCCCGCTGGGTGGACATCCAGGCCCCGGCATCGCTGGGCTGGAGCGGCGCCGACGTCGTGGAGTTCGCCGCCGGGATCACGGTCAGCAGGAAGGCCCAGGACAGCCACGGCTGAGTTCGTCCGGAAAACCTCGTCCGATGTGCACAAAAGACGACTCGGCTTCGTCTTCCCCCATGTGTTCACACTTCGAAGAAGATCACTGGCAGCGGCACTGATCCTGGCGCTGCCGACGGCGGCGGTCGCGGGCAGCCCGGCCGCCGCCGCGGAGAACCCCACCGGCGGCGCGGCCCGGACCGTCACGCTGATCACCGGCGACCGGGTCAGCGTCACCGGCGCGGCCGTCACCGTGGCCCCCGGACCCGGCCGCGCCGGCATCCCCTTCGCGACCAGCACGGTCGACGGCCGTACCCGGGTCGTCCCGGCCGACGCCATGTCGCTGGTGCGCGCCGGCAAGCTCGACGAACGGCTGTTCGACGTCACCGGGCTCATCACGGCCGGCTACGACGACCGGCGCACCGACCTGCCGTTGATCATCAGCGGGGGCGCGGCGGCGAGCGGCACCCGCGTACGCAAACTGCCCAGTCTCGGCGCGACGGCCGTGCGTACGCCGAAGAAGGATCTCGCCCGGGCCTGGACGGCCCGGACCGGCAAGGGGAAGGTCTGGCTCGACGCCAAGGGCGAGTTCACCGCCGCGGACGGTGTCCAGCAGATCGGCGCCACGCTCGCCTGGCAGGAAGGGTTCGACGGCAAGGGGGTGACGGTCGGGGTGATCGACTCCGGCGTCGACGTCACCCACCCCGACCTCGCCCCGGTCGTCGCCGCGCAGACCGACTTCTCCACCGGCACCCCCACCACCGGGGAGGTGCACGACTACGTCGGTCACGGCACCGCGGTCGCCTCGATCCTGGCCGGCACCGGCGCGGCGTCCGACGGCCGGTACCGGGGTGTGGCCCCCGGAGCGCGGCTGGTCTCCGCCAAGGTCGGCGACTGGGAGGTCACCGAGTCCGCGGTCATCGCCGCCATGGAGTGGACCGCCGGCACCGAGCACGCCAGGGTCGTCAACATGAGCCTCGGCTTCCCGAACACCGCCGGGAGCGATCCGTTGGAGAGCGCGGTCGACGAGCTGACCGAGAAGTACGGCACCCTGTTCGTGGTCGCCGCCGGCAACGACGGCAACAACGGCAACGACCAGAACAACGGCGACGACTACATCATCGGCTCCCCCGCCGACGCCGCCGCCGCGCTCAGCGTCGGCGCCGTCGACCGCGACGACCGGCTCGCGGCCTTCTCCAGCCGGGGACCGGGCCTGGACGGCGAATCCGTCAAGCCGGAGATCACCGGGCCGGGCGTCGACATCACCCACGCGCTGAGCAGCGACGTCGGCAGCGGGCCGTACGACGTCGGCTACGGCACCTCGTTCGCCGCGCCGCATGTCGCCGGTGGCGCCGCCATCCTCGCCCAGAGGCACCCCGGCTGGACGCCCGCGCAACTCAAGGCGGCTCTGATGGGCACCGCCCGGCCGGCCGCGGGCCTCGGCGCGTACGCCCAGGGCGCGGGCCGGGTCGACGTGGCCCGCGCGGTGCACACCACCCTGCTGGCCGACCCGCCGAGCCTGAGCATGGGCAACCAGATGGCCGACCAGCCGATCACCAGGACCGTCAGCTACCGCAATCTCGGCGCCCGGCCGCTGACGGTCGCCCTGCGGGTGACCGCGCCGTTCACGGTGAACGCCGCCGCGGTGACCGTTCCCGCCGGTGGCACCGCCACCGCACAGGTCACCGCTCCGGCCGGCCTGACCGGCGGCGCCCACACCGGCCGGCTCACCGCCACCACCGGCGAGCAGGTCGTCACCACCCCCGTCGCCGTGGTCCGCGAGACCGCGAAGGTCCCCCTGAACCTGCACGTGCTCGGCCGCGACGGGCTGCCCACCGCCGACCATTACACCCAGGTGATCGGCCTGGACACGCCCTACCAGCACGACACGCTCTTCGATTACCCGTGGACGCCGGACGTCGAGCTGCACGTCCCCAGCGGCCGGTACGCGATCATCACCCAGTACTTCGCGGAGGCGGAGGACGGCACCTGGACCAGCTCCGCGGTCGCCCAGCCCTCGGTCCCGGTCACCGCCACGACGGACATCACCGTCGACACCCGCGCCGCCCGGCCGGTGACCGCCACCCTTCCGGACGCCGGCGCCCGGTTCGACGCCGGATCCGTCGCTTTCGGCGTCCGTACGCCGAAGGGCTGGTCCTCCTACGCGGTCAACAGCTACGGCGGCACGCTGAGCAGCGCCCAGCTCGGCGGGAACGACGACGCCCTCCTCTCGGTGGTCCGTCTGGCGTACACCTCCGACGCCGGGGTCTACCACCTGGCCTGGCCGTTCCGGGGCCGTGTGCCGACCGGATTCACCGGCGCCGTCACCGCCGGGGACCTCGCGGTCGAGAACGGCGGGATGCACCGGCAGGCCGCCGACAGCTCGTACTCCCTGGAGGCGGGCGTCCACGTCCCCGGCAGCCCGCTGGTGTTCGCGCAGCTCACCACCGAGCCGTCCGCGACCCGGCACTTCAACACCGCCGGCGGCATCCGGTGGAGCACCAGGACGTACGAGTGGCGCGAGGAGGCGAACTTCGAGGAGGTCTCGACGGCCGGAGAGCCACGGCGCTACGAGCCCGGCAGGCGGTACACGGCCGGCTACGGCGAGCCGGTCATCGCACCCTGCACGAGCGGCGACGGCAACACCTGGACCGGCGACCGGCTGCGGATCCGGGTCGCGATGAGCTGTGACAGCGCCGGGCACGCCGGGAGGACCGGCAACGTCCCGGGCAGCACCGCCCTGTTCCGCGACGGCAGGCAGGTCGCGGTCTCCGGGGTCGGCGGCGAGGCCACCTTCCGGGTGCCTCAGGCCCGGGCCGGCTACCGGCTGCACCTGGAGCAGACCCGCCCGGCCGCGTTCGTCACCGCCACGGCAACCACGCTGGACTGGACGTTCACCGACCCGGCCGCGGTGCCGGCCCTCGACACGGTCCGCATCGCCCCGGCCGGAGCGGGAGTGCGCATGACGGTCCCGGCCGGCACCCGGTCGGTGGCGCTCGACGTCTCCTCCGACGACGGCAGAACGTGGCAGACCGCCGTTGCCCGCCGCGATACCGACGGCACCTACCGGGCAGACGTCCCGCGGAGCGGTTACCTGTCACTGCGAGTGACCGCGAAGGGTTCTGCCGCCACCATCACCCAGACTGTGATCCGGGCGCTTCCCCCAGGATGACGCCGGTCACATAATGACGCCCCGGTGGCCGGCTGAAGGAGAGTTGATTGGCGAGTTGGCATCCCGGGCTGAGAGAATCTTCCGATGCTCTTGCGCCCGGATGCCACAGCACAGCTGACCGAGCTCTTGCGGAATCGGATCCTCGTCCTCGACGGCGCGATGGGCACGATGATCCAGCGGCACGTCTTCGCCGAACAGGACTTCCGGGGTGAGCGGTTCGCCGACTGGCCGAGCGACGTGCGGGGCAACAACGACCTGCTGTCGCTCACCCAGCCCGACGCGATCCGGGAGATCCACCGCGACTACCTGCGGGCCGGCGCCGACCTGATCGAGACGAACACCTTCAACGCCCAGCGGATCTCCCTCGCCGACTACGGCATGCAGGACATCGCGTACGAGCTCAACGTCGCGGCCGCGAGCCTGGCCCGGGCGGAGTGCGACGCGGCGACCGAGGCCGACCCGGGCAAGCCCCGGTTCGTGGTCGGCGCGCTCGGCCCGACCAACCGGACCGCGTCGATCTCGCCGGATGTCAACGACCCCGGCGCGCGCAACGTCACGTACACCGAACTGGTCGAGGCCTACCTGGAACAGGCCAACGGCCTGGTCGACGGCGGCGCCGACATCCTGATGGTCGAGACCATCTTCGACACGCTGAACGCCAAGGCCGCGATCTTCGCCCTGGAGACCCTCTTCGAGGAGCGCGAGCGCCGCTGGCCGGTGATGATCTCCGGCACCATCACCGACGCGTCCGGCCGCACGCTGTCCGGTCAGGTCACCGAGGCGTTCTGGAACTCGGTGCGGCACGCGCGGCCCCTGCTCGTCGGGCTCAACTGCGCCCTCGGGGCCCAGGAGATGCGGCCCTACCTGGCCGAGGTGTCGCGCCTGGCCGACTGCTTCGTCTCCTGCTATCCGAACGCGGGCCTGCCCAACCAGTTCGGCGAGTACGACGAGGCGCCGGAGCAGACCGCCGCGATCGTGCGGGAGTTCGCCGAGAGCGGCCTGGTCAACGTGCTCGGCGGATGCTGCGGCACCACCCCGGAACACATCACGGCGATGGCCGAGTCCGTCGACGGCCTCCCGCCCCGGGCGCCGGCCACGCCTCAGACGGCCTGCCGGTTGTCCGGCCTCGAGCCGCTCAACATCACCGCCGAATCGCTGTTCGTCAACGTCGGCGAGCGGACCAACATCACCGGCTCGGCGAGGTTCCGCAATCTGATCCGCGACGGCGACTACCCCGCCGCGTTGTCGGTCGCCCGTCAGCAGGTCGAGAACGGCGCCCAGGTCATCGACATCAACATGGACGAGGGGATGATCGACGGCGTCGCCGCGATGGACCGCTTCGTCAAGCTGATCGCGAGCGAGCCCGACATCAGCCGCGTCCCCCTGATGGTCGACTCGTCGAAGTTCGAGGTCATCGAGGCCGGGCTGCGCTGCGTGCAGGGCAAGCCGATCGTGAACTCGATCTCGATGAAGGAGGGCGAGGACAAGTTCCGCGCCCAGGCACGGCTGTGCCGCAAGTACGGCGCCGCCGTCGTCGTGATGGCCTTCGACGAGGAGGGACAGGCCGACAACCTCGAGCGCCGCCAGCAGATCTGCGAACGGGCCTACCGGATCCTCGTCGACGAGATCGGCTTCCCGGCCGAGGACATCATCTTCGACCCGAACGTGTTCGCGGTCGCGACCGGCATCGAGGAACACGCGAACTACGGCGTCGACTTCATCGAGGGGACGCGCTGGATCAAGCAGAACCTGCCCGGCGCCCTGGTGTCCGGCGGTGTGTCCAACGTGTCCTTCTCGTTCCGCGGCAACAACGCCGTACGGGAGGCCATCCACGCGGTCTTCCTCTACCACGCGATCGCCGCCGGCATGGACATGGGCATCGTGAACGCCGGCGCCCTGGTCGTCTACGACCAGGTCGATCCGGTGCTGCGCGAGCGCATCGAGGACGTGATCCTCAACCGGCGCCGCGACGCGGGGGAACGCCTGCTGGAGATCGCCACCGAGTTCGCCGGTGACGGCCGCAAGGCCGAGGCGGTCAACGACGCCTGGCGCTCGCTGCCCGTCGGGGAACGCATCACGCACGCCCTGGTGAAGGGCATCGACGAGCACGCGGAGGCCGACACCGAGGAGCTCCGGGCCCTCATCGAGGCCCGGGGCGGCCTGCCCATCGAGGTCATCGAGGGCCCGTTGATGGCCGGGATGAACGTGGTCGGCGACCTGTTCGGCGCCGGCAAGATGTTCCTGCCTCAGGTGGTCAAGTCGGCGCGGGTGATGAAGAAGGCCGTCGCCTACCTGATCCCCTACATCGAGGCGACCAAGACGCCGGAGACCGCGGGCCGCAGCAACGGCGTCGTCGTGCTGGCCACCGTCAAGGGCGACGTGCACGACATCGGCAAGAACATCGTCGGCGTCGTCCTGCAGTGCAACAACTACGACGTCATCGACCTCGGCGTGATGGTTCCCGCGGAGAAGATCCTCGCCGCCGCCGAGGAACACGGCGCCGACATCATCGGGCTGTCCGGGCTGATCACCCCGTCGCTGGAGGAGATGGTCGGCTTCGCGGCCGAGATGGAACGCCGCGGGCTGGAGATCCCCCTGCTCCTCGGCGGCGCCACGACCTCCCGGGCGCACACCGCGGTCAAGGTCGACCAGAAATACCACGGGCCGGTCGTCTGGGTGAAGGACGCCTCGCGCTCGGTCCCGGTCGTCGCGGCGCTGCTCTCCGACGAGCAGCGCCCCGCCCTGCTGGCCGAGGTCAAGACCGACTACGAGGCGCTGCGCGAGCGGTACGCCAACCGCAACGACACGAAGGTGATGCTGCCGATCGAGGCCGCGCGGGAGAACCGCACGCCGATCGACTGGGAGGGCTACCGCCCGCCGCGGCCCCGCCTGATCGCCTCGCAGTCGCCGCGGATCCACCAGGACGGCAGGCCCGCGCCGGCGGCACACCAGTTCGTCAAGACGTTCCACGACTACCCGATCAGCGAGCTGCGCGAGTACATCGACTGGCAGCCGTTCTTCAACGCGTGGGAGATGAAGGGCCGGTTCCCCGACATCCTCAACAACCCGGCAACCGGGGAGGCCGCTCGCCGGCTGTACGACGACGCCCAGGAGATGCTGGACAAGCTCATCGCCGAGAAGTGGATCACGGCGGCCGGCGTCATCGGGCTGTTCCCCGCCAACGCGGTCGGCGACGACATCGAGCTCTACACCGGTGAGGACCGCACCGAGGTTCTCGGCAGTCTGCGCCAGCTGCGGCAGCAGACCGAACACCGGGCCGGGGTTCCGCACCGGTCCCTCGCCGACTTCGTCGCCCCCCGCGACACCGGCCTGTCCGACTACGTCGGCGCGTTCGCGGTGACCGCCGGTCTCGGCATCGGCGACAAGATCACCGAGTTCAAGGCTGCGATGGACGACTACAGCGCCATCCTGCTGGAGTCGATCGCCGACCGGCTGGCCGAGGCCTTCGCCGAGCGGCTGCACGAGCGGGTGCGCACCGAGTTCTGGGCGTACCAGCCCGACGAGAGGCTCGACAACGAGTCGCTGATCAAGGAGAAGTACGTCGGCATCCGCCCTGCCCCCGGCTACCCGGCGTGCCCCGAGCACACCGAGAAGCAGACGATCTGGGAGCTGCTCGACGTCCAGGCCAACACCGGGATCGAGCTGACCGAGAGCATGGCCATGTGGCCCGGCGCCGCGGTCAGCGGCCTGTACTTCTCCCACCCGCGGTCGCAGTACTTCGTGCTCGGTCAGATCGGCCGGGACCAGGTCGAGGAGTACGCCCGCCGCAAGGGCTGGACCATCTCCGAGGCGGAGAAGTGGCTCGCGCCCAACCTCGGCTACCGCTCCGACAACGACTGACTCCCATGGCGCTGCGACCCGCTCAGGTGAACATCAAGGCCGTCGATCACGAGGCGGTCGGCCGGTTCTGGGCGGAGGCGCTCGGCTGGAGCGTCTACCGCGCCGGGTCCGGCGTGACCTCGTACGTCGGACCCGTCGGCGAGTTCGTCTGGCCGGACCCGGTCGTCCTCGGCATCGACGTCGTTCCCGTCCCGGAACTCAAGACGGCGGCCAAGAACCGGGTGCACCTCGACCTCGCCACCGCCTCGGCGGAGCACCAGGCGGAGTTGATCGGCCACCTCCGGGCTCTCGGCGCGACGCCCGCCGACATCGGCCAGGAAACCGTGCCGTGGACGGTCCTCGCCGACCCGGAGGGCAACGAGTTCTGCGTGCTGGAGCCCCGGGAGATCTACCGGGACACCGGGCCGATCGCCGCGGTGCTGGTCGACTGCGAGGATCCGCGGGCGATGGCCCGGTTCTGGGGCGAGGCGCTGGACTGGACCCTGCACGAGGTGACCGACCGGAGCGCGATGCTGCGCTCCGCCAAGGGCGTCGGGCCGTTCCTGGAGTTCCTGCGTACGCCGGGGACGAAGACCGCGCCGGACCGCGTGCACCTCGACCTGCTGCCGTACCCCGGTGACGACAAGGAGGCGGAGGTGGCACGGCTGCGGGATCTCGGCGCCACCGACCTCGACCTCGGGCAGGGCGACGTCCCGTGGACGTGCCTGTCCGACCCGGAAGGCCACGAGTTCTGCGTCCTCGGCCCGGCCCAGACCTGACCTGACAGCCGGAGACTCAGGTCTCGGTGGTTGCCAGCCGGCCATGTCGCTGCTGACGGATGCCCGCCAGCACGGTCGCCACCAGCACCGCCGCGCTCAGGCCCACCGCCGCGGCCGGGACGAGCCAGGGCGCCGCCCCGATCACCGCGACCGCCGGGATGGCGACGATCGGCCACGGCCAGGCCGCGCGCCAGGTCCCCGCGGTGCCGCTCATCACCGCCACGGTTCCGGCGAGGAACAGCGTCGCGCCACCGTGCAGCGCCCAGACCGCCGCGACCGGCAGGTGGTCACCGGGATGCAGGATGAACTGCTCGAGGCCGACCGCGACGATGACCAGTCCCAGCATCAGGGGCAGGTGGCCGTACACGTACGCGTCGGCGACGCCGCTCTCCTGGTCGTCACCCTCGTCGATCAGGTTGCGTTTGCCGGCCGCCCCGCCGAGATCGAAGTAGATCCACCAGAGCGCGGCGACCAGGACGAAGCCGACGGCCGCCACCAGGACGGACGCCGCCTCCCAGTGGGTGTCGTGGACGCCGGCGACGACGGACGCCACCGACTCGCCGAGCACCAGGATCACGAACAGGCCGAACCGTTCCGGCAGGTGGTCGAGGTGCAGCGGGACACCGCCGCCACGTCTGGTCGCGACGATGGGTGCGGTGGCCTCGATCAGGATTCCGGCGGCCCACAGCGCGTAGCGGAGATAGCCGGAGGCGGCCAGCGAGCCCGCCCACAGGGCCGCCCCGGCGCCGGTGCCGACCAGGTAGATGACGATCGTCGGGCGCGCGTCGCGGACGTGCCGGTAGGCGCGGGCGTACAGGGCCAGCAGCAGGAGCCGGGTGACCAGGTAGCTCAGGGCGAACGCGGTCCCCTCGGTACCGGTCGCGTCCTGGGCGGCGGCGGCCATCGCGATCACCGCGCCCGCCCCGCCGAGCTTCGCCAGGCGGTAGATGACGTCGTTGGTGTCGAACCGGTTGGCGTACAGCGTGGTGGTGACCCACGACCACCAGGTGATGGTGAACAACGCGGCGAACACGCCCGCGCCGTGCCAGCTCAGATCCTTGGCGAAGGAGGCGGCGAGTTCCGCGACGACGAGCACGTAGGCGAGGTCGAAGAAGAGCTCGAGGCGCGACGCCGAGCGTTCGCTGTCCTCGGCGCGCAGCCGCGGCGGGCGGATCAGCGGCTCCGGTCGGTCCGTGGCTTCAGACATGGCCGCCTTCATGAAGCGCAGTCGTCAGGAGTACAGAACATGGGGCAGAATGTCCGACTCGGCGACCAGGGCGCGGGCAACCTCGGACAGTTTGCGGTTGTGACGCCGGGAGTAGCTGCGGATGATCGCGTAGGCCTCGTCGACATCGACGCCCGCCGCCTGCGCCACGGCACCCTTGGCCTGCTCGATCACGACCCGGCTGTTCAGGGCACCCTGCAGCTGTTCGGTCAGGACCTCGCCGCGGCGGATGGAGCGTTCCTGCAGCAACCCGATCGCCGCGACGTCCGCCAGGGCCTGCACGACCGGCACATCCGAGCCGTCGAAGTCGCCTCCCTCGGTGTCGCCGAAGACATTCATCGCGCCGATCACCTGGCTGCGCAGCCGCAACGGGAAGGCGTGCACGGACTGAAACCCCGCCGCGGCGGCGGCAGGCGCGAATCGTGGCCACCGTGGGGTGGCCTTGCCCAGGTTGACGTTGATCACAGGCCGGCCGGTACGGAAGGCTTCCAGACAAGGGCCCTCATGGGTCTGCAGCTGGAACAGCTCCACCAGCTTGACGGCCTCGTTCGAGCCGGCCATGAACTCGAGGCGCCCGCGCTGGTCGGCCAGCAGCAGGCCGACGGCGGCCGCGCTGACCAGGTCGGCTGCCCGTTCGGTGAGCATGTGCAGGAAGTCGAGCAGGTCGAAGTCGTCGACGAGGGTGTCGGCGACCTCGACGAAGATCGTCGCCAACCGCTCGGTGGAAACGGTGGTCATTGCTGCCTCCCGGCATGTCCTGCCCTGGTCATGTGATGTCGCGGTCGAAGCTCAGTCGGCGGGCGACGATGTCCCGGGCCACGTCGGCCAGATGGCGATCTTCGGCGTACGCGTAGGCGCGGATTCGCGCCATCGCCTCCACCAGGCTCACCTCCAGTTGCACCATCACCATGCCCTGGGCTTGGAACAATTCCGACCGGAGCCCGATGTCGTCGCCGTCGTCGACGGCCGGAACGCCGCCGCGTCCGGTGTCCTCCTGCTGATCGAGCAGGGCGGCCACGGTGACCTCGGCGAAGTCGAGGGCGTCGGCGAGTTCCTCGCCGCTCAGCGGGCCGGCGCGTTCGCGGAACACGTCCATGACGCCGAGGCGGGCAGCGCCCACCTGCAACGGGAACGCGAACACGGCCCGCAGGCCGTCCCGCCGGGCCGCCGGCGCATAGAACGGCCAGCGGCTCCCCGCGCCGCAGCCGAGCTCGTCGAGGTCCGGAACCAGCACCGGGCGTCTGCTGGCGAAGGCGTCCATACACGGACCCTCACCCAGGACGAACTGCAGGTCCTCGATGCGCTCGCTGATCGGGTCGGACGCGGCGGTCGCTGCTCGGACGCCGTCCTCGGTCATCACGCTCAGACCCGTGCCGGATGCCGACAGAGCCTTGGCCGCTGCTCGGCACACCCGGCGCAGAAGTCCCGCCGTTCCCGCCGGTTCAGCGGGTTGCCGCGCGACGAGATCGGCGATGACCGACTTGCGGTCATCCATGGCAGACCGGAGACAGCGGAGTTCTCGTCGGCACGGCTGCACCTTCCGGATAAGGCGCCGCCGAAGGCCGGGGCAGCAGGACCGGACATTCCGATCGCAACTTCCTTCATACCCGTGGCGATCGAGTCGAACCTCATCGCCTGCCGCGAAGAACGGCTGAGCGCTCGTCCATCGTGTCGCGAGGCGGTAGCCTACGGGTGCGGCCCCCGCGGGCTGTTGCCCCGGACCCCGGCATGTGTCGAACCATGCCGAGGTGTTGTTGTGGAATCGGAACTCACCGATGGCTTCGCCGTCACCATGCATGCCGCTCCGGGCGCCCCGTCCGCACTGATCTGCCTCGCCGGCGAGATCGACATGGCGGCGTCCGCGGCGCTGTCGGATGCGGTTGATCGCTTGTCGGCCGCCACGCCGGCCACGGTCGTGATCGATCTGGCCGATGTCACCTTCGCCTGCGCCACACTGCTCACCTTCCTGGCCCACCTTCGCCAGCGGCTACCGGCCGACGCCACCATGCTGCTGTGCCGCCCCGCGGCCGGCACGCGA
The DNA here is from genome assembly GCF_030269485.1 of Actinoplanes sp. NBRC 103695. Classification (GTDB taxonomy): domain Bacteria; phylum Actinomycetota; class Actinomycetes; order Mycobacteriales; family Micromonosporaceae; genus Actinoplanes. Next base: position 18,855 of record NZ_BSTL01000031.1, read on the forward strand.
CGGCTGCTGCGGATGACCGGTATGGAGCAGATCGCGACGCTCCGCGCGGACCTGCCGATCACCGCCAGGTCGCCGCTTCCCGCGGCGGGTGGAGGTCACCAGTGACGGTCACCACCCACGAGGCGGTCACGGGCCGCCTGCTTCGAACCGCTCTCCGCCTCGACGCCGATACCACCCCAGACCCTTGGACGCGTTGACGGCCGCCCTGACCGAGCACGGCGTCCCCGGTTGCGTGCTGGGGGCTCGGGTTCCCCCGCCGGGCCGGGGTGGAGTCCTGCGGCTTTTCCCTCCCGGGCGGCTCCCGTCACGACGGTGGCCGCTGTGCTGACGCTCACCATGGCCCTGTTGAGATGGTCCGTTTAGGGTCAGGTCGCCCGGGTACCCACCGGATCGACGACGACTGATCGTCGTTTCGCGGAGGCCGTTTCTCCGGCCACCGCTTTCTTCCAGTCATCTTCGCCGTAAGACGGCGGGCTGGTCCGCGCTTTATCGCATCGGAGACATTCATGACCAGCGCCAACCTGGAAACCTCCCGGCACGACGTCAATTCCGGCAACGCGGCCGTGCGTCGCCGGCCGGTCGAGACCAAGGCGGCTTTCAAGACCACGGAGTTCATCGTCTACGTGGCGATGACCGTGGCGATCCTGATCGCCTCCGTGGCGGTCGACGGCAACGGCGACGGCGACAACGGCGCCTCCGGCGACTACTTCCGCGCCGACCGCGCGTGGCTCTACATCACGCTGCTGACCATCGGCTACATGGTCAGCCGCGGGCTGGCGAAGTCCGGCAGTCGCGATTCCTCCGACGCCTGATCGACTCTGACCACCGCCGCCTCCCGGACGTCGGCGTCCGGGTGGGCGGCGGTCGCATTTCTCCCGTCGCCATGACAGAACTCGAGGCATATCCCATGCAAGCTGCGCTGCGATCAGCGGTCGTCGTGAACCCGGTGAAGGTGCCCGACCTCGACGAACTGCGCCGCACCATCACCGACGCGCTGGCCGCCGCGGGCTGGCCGGAGCCCCGGTGGCTGGAGACCACAGTGGACGACCCGGGATCCGGTCAGGCCGCCCAGGCCGTACGGGACGGCGCCGAGCTCGTGTTCGCGTGCGGCGGTGACGGCACCGTGATGGCCTGTGTCACCGCCCTGGCAGGGACGGACGTCGCCCTGGCCGTGCTGCCCGCCGGCACCGGCAACCTGCTGGCCGCCAACCTGGGTCTCACCGGCGACCTCGCCGCCGCCATCGAGGTCGTTCTCCAGGGTGGACGCCGCCGCATCGACGTCGGTGCCGTCGGCGAGCAGAGCTTCGCCGTGATGGCCGGGATGGGCTTCGACGCCGACATGATCGACGCGACCAACGACACCGCGAAGAAGCACATCGGCTGGCTCGCCTACGCCGCGGGGGCGGCTCGGCACCTGCGGGGCAACCCCATGCGGGTACGCATCACCCTCGACGACCGCCCGCCGTTCACCTGCCGGCCGCGCACCGTGATCGTCGGCAACGTCGGGCGGCTCAGCGGCGGGATGCGGCTGCTCTCCGACGCCCGGCCCGACGACGGTCTGCTCGACGTCGCCGTCCTCAGCCCGCGAACCCTGGGCCACTGGATCTCGCTCGGCTGGGGGGGTGCTGCGCCGCAAGGACACCGTCTCGAACATGAGGACCTTCACGGCCACCCGCGTCGAGATCCTCAGCAACCGGCCGCAGCCACGCCAGCTCGACGGCGACCTCATCACCGCGGGCAGGCAGCTGCTGGTCACCGTACGGCCGAAAGCGCTGCTGCTCTGTGTGCCGCAACCGGCGACCGATCCCGACCTCGCCAACGACGCCGGCGCCGTCCGCGAAGCGGTCCACGCTCCAGCAGCCGGGAATCAGTCCACGAAGGGCTGACGTCGCGGCGATTCATAACGGCGTTCGCTCAGCGAACAGGTAATGGCAATGGCTCGCGGAAACGCGAGCCATTGCCATTTTCCGAACCCATTTCGCGCCGTCCACCGAACGGGGTCCGCCGTCGGGACAGCTTGTCCGAACGTCGGTGCAGGTTACAGGGACATTCACGGCAAATGGCCAATTGGCGTGTTAGTTTTCGGGCACCGAATACGGCGGCCTGACGCACCGCGCCCGGAAGCAGGCGTCACCGGCAGCAGTTTCGATATTCCCGCCATGCGAATGGGTCCGGCATACGCCGGACCTCTTTGCGTGGCGCCCGCCTGAATTCCTTTGTCGGAGGATCCGTCATGTCCGATCTCGACCACGCGGTAGGCATTGCGCCGGCACCTCGTTCGAGCTCCACTCCCCACCCTGGCACCGATACCGTCGGCAGCACCAGCGCCGAGTCCGCGGGTCAGCCGTACGCGTACCAGCGGCGTCCCCTGGTCGAGCCGGACTGGCGGCGGCTGCCCGGGTGGCGCTCCGTCACCGTGGAGGAGTGGCGGTCCGCGCAGTGGCAGCGGACCAACTGCGTGAAGAACGTGCGTCAGCTGCGAGCGGTCTTCGGCGACACCGTGCCGGACACGTTCTACGCCGACCTGGAACGCGACCAGAGCGACTACGCGACGATGCCGCTCCTGCTGCCGCCGCAGGTGCTGAACACCATGGCGCCGCACGGCCCGCCGACGATGGACGAGCTGTACGCCGACCCGGTGCGCCTGCACATGCTGCCGGTGGCCTCCGACCGGATCCACGACCGGCCGAGCCATCCGATGGCGGGCCGGGACTCCCTGCACGAGCGGGACATGTGGGTGACCGAGGGGCTGACCCACCGGTATCCGACGAAGGCCCTCGCCGAGCTGCTCGTCACGTGCCCGCAGTACTGCGGCCACTGCACCCGGATGGACCTGGTCGGCACGTCCACCCTGCAGATCACGAAGGCGAAGTTCGCGGCCAAGCCGGGCGACCGGCTGGACGCGATGATCGACTACCTGCGGCGTACCCCGAGCGTGCGTGACGTCGTCGTCTCCGGCGGGGACGTGGCCAACGTGCCGTGGCGCGGCCTCGAGTCGTTCGTGAGCCGGCTTCTGGACATCGAATCCATCCGGGACATCCGCCTCGCGAGCAAGGCCTTGGCCGATCTGCCCCAGCACTGGCTCGCTGAGGATGTGAAGGCCGGCATGAGCCGGCTCGCCACGACGGCCCGCGCACGTGGGGTGCAGCTCGCGATCCACACCCACGTCAACGCCGCGCAGTCCGTCACGCCGCTGGTGGCCGAGGCCGCCAAGGCCATGCTGGACACCGGGATCCGCGACATCCGCAACCAGGGTGTGCTGATGCGGGGCGTGAACGACAGCCCGGAGAAGCTGCTGGACCTGTGCTTCGCGGTGCTGGACGGCGCCGGGATCATGCCCTACTACTTCTACCTCTGCGACCTGATCCCGAACGCCGAGCACTGGCGGCTGGCCGTCTGGGAGGCGCAGCAGCTGCAGAGCTCGATCATGGGTTACCTGCCCGGGTTCGCCACGCCGCGGCTGGTCTGCGACGTGCCCATGCTCGGCAAGCAGTGGGTGCACATGGCGACCGCGTACGACCGGGACCGCGGCATCTCGTACTGGAGCAAGAACTACCACACCTCCGCCGAGACGCGGGAGGCCGAGACCCTGCACCGCCGGCACGAGTACTACGACCCGATCTACACCCTGTCGGCCGAGGGCCAGGCGTGGTGGGCGGGTCACGACGCCACAACGGCGGGTCTCGACGCCCCAACGGCGGGACTCGACGACACGACGGGTGACGCCAGGTGACCGACATGCTCACGGCCGAGGCGGCGCCGTCCTCCCACACCAGGGAGACGTGCCTGCACGAGGTCTTCGAGACCCAGGTGGCGCGGACACCGTCGGCCGTGGCGGTCGACTGCGGCGGCAGGACCCTCACGTACGCCGAACTGGACCGCCACGCCAACCTGCTCGCCCGGTGGCTGCGCGACCGCGGCGCCGGACCCGGCAGCTTCGTCGCCATCTACTTCGAGCGCTCGCAGGCGCCGATCGTGGCGATCCTGGCGTGCCTCAAGGCCGGCGCGGCGTACGTGCCGATCGACCCCAGCTACCCGGGTGAACGCATCGCGCACATCGTCGAGGAACTGGGCGTGCTGGTGTGCCTGACGGACTCGGCCCTGGGCCCGGCGGCGGCGGGGCACTTCACCACGATCCCCGTGGTGGACATCGAATCCCGCTGGCACGAGATGCTGCCCGGGTCGCACGCGCCGATCCGACGGGACGAGTCCGGGGTGCGGGGGTCGGATCTCGCCTACGTCATCTACACCTCCGGCACGACCGGCAAGCCGAAGGGGGTGATGGCCGAGCACCGCCACGTCACGCAGTACGTCGAGGCGTTCAACGAGGCCTGCGCCACCGGCCCCCACGACCGCGTCCACCAGGGATTCTCACTGAGCTTCGACGGCTCGGTCGAGGAGATCTGGATGGCGTTCTCCAACGGCTCCACCCTGGTCGTGCCGACCCGTGACGTCCCGAAGTTCGGCGCCGACCTCGGCCGGTACCTGACCGAGAACAACATCACGTACCTGTCGACCGTGCCGACGCTGCTGACCACCCTCCCGGACGACGTACCCTGCCTGCGCACCGTCGTGCTCAGCGGCGAGGTCTGCCCGCCCGAGCTGGTCAGCCGCTGGGCCCGGCCGGGCCTCCGGCTGCTCAACGTGTACGGCCCCACCGAGGCCACCGTGAACACCACGGTCGCCGAGTGCCGCCCCGGCCGTCCGGTCACCATCGGCCGGCCACTGCGCGGGTACGACCTGCACGTGGTGGACGAGAACCTGCGCCCGGTGCCGCACGGGGCCACCGGCGAGCTGCTGGTCAGCGGTCCCACCCTCGCCCGTGGGTACGCCGCCCGCCCGGATCTCACCGCCGAGCGCTTCCTGACCGTCCCCGGGCTCGGGCGCTGCTACCGCACGGGCGACCTGGTCAACTGGTCCGACGAGGGCGAACTGCTGTTCCACGGCCGGATCGACACCCAGGTGAAGATCAGGGGCTACCGGATCGAGCTGTCCGAGATCGAGTCCGTCCTCCAAGACCATCCTTGGGTACGCGCGTCGGCCGTACGCGTCGTCGAACGCAACGGCCTGCCGCAACTGGCGGCGTACATCTGCATCGATCCTCCAGGCGGCCGGCAGCACCACGACCTGGACCGGGACGACGTGCTGGAGTTGTTGAAGAGCCGGGTGCCGGCCTACATGATCCCCAGCCACCTGGACGTGATCGAGGAGCTGCCGCGCACGGCGAGCGGCAAACTCGACCGCGGCCGGCTGCCGCGGCCACGGGTGCCGCTGGTCCGCTCGGGCGGGCAGGGAGCCGCGCCCAGCACCCCCCTGGAGCGGGAGATCGCCCAGGTGTGGAGCGAGCAGTTCGGCGTCGACGCGGTCTCGGTCGACGACGACTTCTTCACCGACCTCGGCGGGCATTCGCTGGTGGCCGCGCAGATGGTGACGAAACTGCGGGCCAGGCTGGACCGGCCGGTCGCCCTGCGCGACGCGTACGAGCATCCGACCGTCCGCGCGCTGGCCACCTACCTCTCGTCGACGGTCTCGCTCGCGCCGGCGGCCGCACCGGCGGATCCGCGGCCGCCCCGCGTGGGCCTCCTCGGGCGCACGCTCGGCGCCGTGCTGCAGGCGATCAGCCTGCCGGTGCTCGGCCTGATCCCCGCCCTGCCGGTCGTCGTGATGCTCCTGGCCATCCGTGGCTGGGTGCTCGGCACGGTGTCCCTCGCCACGCTCGTGACGTACTGGATCGTGGTGATGCTCGGCACCTGGCCGGTGATGCTGACCATCTCCGTCGCCGCCAAGTGGATCCTGGTCGGACGGTACAAGCCCGGCCGGCACCGGCTCTGGGGCTTCTACTACTGGAAATGGTGGCTGTGCGGGCAGCTGAAGTCGCTCAGCGGCGCCGGCTTCCTCTCCGGAACCCCCGCCCTGCCGCTGTACTACCGGCTGATGGGCGCCAAGGTCGGCAAGCGCTGCACTCTGGACACCGTGCAGGTCGGCGCCTGGGACCTGATCTCCATCGGCGCGGACACCAGCATCGGCGCGGACACCCAGCTGCTCGGCCACCGCGTCGAGGACGGCTGGCTGAAGCTGGGCCGGGTCGACATCGGCAGCGGCTGCTTCGTCGGCATCCACAGCGCCTTCGGGCTCGACGTGACGATGGGCGACGGCGCGGCCATGGACGACCAGTCGATGCTGCCCGACGGCGGCCGGCTGGAACCCGGCAGGTCGTACCAGGGCTCGCCGTGCCGCCCCGCTTCGGTGGAGCTGCACGAGCCGGCGCGACCGGCGTCCACCGCGCGGCGCTTCGTGTTCGGCCTGGCCCACTTCGCCGGGGCCGACCTGCTCGGCCTGATCGGGGTGCTCCCCGCCGTCGGCGTGCTCGTCACGCTGTGGCTGGCGTACGTCGCCGGCGGCCTCGTCTGGCTCTTCGCCGCGGCGGCGGCCTGGGTGCCGGTCGGCACGGTCACGTCCTGCCTTTACCTGGCCGGCCTGCGACGCCTCGTCCTCCCCCGGCTGAAGCCCGGGACGTACCGCGTGGAAAGCATGACCTACCTGCGTAAGTGGCTGTCCGACGGGATCATGGCGGCCAGCCGGGCGCTGCTGCTGCCGGTCTACACGACCCTGTACCTGCCGTCCTGGCTGCGGCTGATGGGCGCCAAGATCGGGCCGCGGGCCGAGCTGTCGACGGTGTGGAGCCTCGCCCCCGAACTCGTCGACATCGGACCGGAGAGCTTCTTCGCCGACGGCTCGATCGTCGGTGGCCGGCGCACGTACGGCGGCCGCTGTCAGGTGTCCGCCAACCGGGTGGGTGCGCGCAGCTTCGTCGGCAACGGCGCCATCCTGCCGGTCGGGCACAGCCTCGGCGACGGATGTCTGCTCGGCGTCCAGTCGGTGACGCCGGCGGCCGCCCGGGAACCCCTGCACCAGGCCGAGTACCTGGGCTCCCCGCCGTTCCGGCTGGCCCACCGTCCGAAGAACGGCGACTTCGATCAGTCGCAGACATACCAGCCGACGGCCAAGCTGTACGCCCAGCGGGCCGTGGTGGACGCCCTGCGCATCCTGATCCCCGGCTACCTCGGGCTGGCCGCGCTGGTCGGCTGGGTGCTCGCGATGCTCGCCGTCGCCCCGTACGGCGGCCTGGCCGTGCTGGCCGCCTCGCCGCTCATCGGCCTGGCCATCGGCTCGATCCTCGCGGTCGTGGTCGCCGTCCTGAAGAAGGTGGTGATGGGCACGTTCAAACCCGAGATCAAACCGCTCTGGTCGCTCTACGTCTGGCTCAACGAGATGGTCAACGGAGCGTACGAGTCGGTGACGGCGCCGTTCCTGGCGTCGCTGATGGGCACCCCGTTCGCGGCCCCGTTCCTGCGCCTGATGGGCTGCCGGATCGGCAAGCGCGTCTTCCTCGGCACCACCCTGTTCTCCGAGTGGGACCTGGTCGAGGTCGGCGACGACGTGGCGCTCAACCACGGCGTCGTGATCCAGAACCACCTCTTCGAGGACCGGGTCTTCAAGAGCTCGCACCTGAAGATCGGCGCCGGCGCGAGCGTCGGCAACATGACGGTGATCCTGTACGACTCGGTGATCGAGCCGGGCAGCGTGGTGGGCACGCTGTCCTTGCTGATGAAGGGCGAGACGCTCGCCGCCGGCACCCGCTGGCAGGGCATCCCCACGGCCCCGGCGCCGTAGCCGGCCATCGCATCCACGGATCAGGGCCGGTCACGCGAGTCGCGGGCCGGCCCTGATCCTTTCCCGCCTCAGGGCTGCCAGGCCGCCACGACGTCGCCGGGGCCCCAGACCACGTCCACCGCACCGGGCGGAAGGGCCGTCCCCGAACGGGAGACCGCGATCAGCGGGGTCTGCGAGGCGTCGAAGCCGGGAACCTGGCGCGCGCCTTCCTGCAACTGAAACAGGTCGCGGCTGTCGAACGGCGTTCCCAGCCATTTCAGTGATCCGCAGAAGTGAATCCGCGTGGCGATCGGCGCACGGTCGGCGCCGACCAGGTCGATCTCCGGGTTGAACTGCCGGTTCCACCATCCACCGACGGCCTGAGCATCCGGCCAGGGCAGCGTTCCCCGGATAGCGGCCTGTTCCAGCGACATGCGGATCAGCGGTTCGACGGCCCGGCCGCGCCAGCCGGCCCAACGGGTCTGGAAGAGGGTGTACCCCGCCTCGGGACGACCGCGCTGGGTCAGGTTGTAGACGTCACGCAGAATCGAGAGGTAGAGGCGCAGGTTACTGTCGGCGACCCGGTACAGGGTGGGCTTGCCGCTGACGGTCGACAACGGCTGATCCGCCGCCAGGATCTGTTTGCCGTCGGTGAGCTGCCGCAGCAACGGGGACAGGGTGCCGGAGCTGACGGACTCGCCACGGTTTCCCGCGGTGCTGGCGATGTTCGCGAAGGCGCGGGCGTCGCCGCCGACCGCTTCGACGACCCGCCGGGCGACATCGGGATTGGGAAACTCCGACGCCAGCGACTGCTCCGGCGCGGCGAACAGCGGCGATGCCGGGTCGGCGCACTCGTCGCGCAGGTAGTCGTCGGCGGAGATCCCGGACGGCCAGCGCAGCAGGATTCCCGGCAGGCCACCGGTGATCAGGTGCGCGTCGATGGCATCGGATCCCGCGACCCCGGCCGCCTCGGCCGTCTCGGCCAGGTTCAGCGGACCCAGGACAAGGTTGTCGGCGCGGCCGTAGAACGGCCGGTCGTACGCGGTCAGGCGCTGCATCATGTGCAGATCGCTGCCGAGCAGCAGGAGCAGGATCGGCCGGCGCGACAGGAGACGGTCCCACACCACCTGGAGCTGCCCGTCGAACGTCTCGTCCTGCTCGGCGAGCCACGGCAACTCGTCGAGCACGACGATGCACGGTCGGTCCGGCAGCGCACCGGCGAGGACGCGAAGCATGTCGCCCCAGCCACCGGGCGGCGGCATGCCGGGCAGCAGCGCGTGGTCGTTCGGCAGATCCGACTCGGCCAGAGCCGCCAAGAACTGGGCCGTGGACTCGGTGACCGACGCGCCCTTGACGGCCGTGAAGTACAGATAAGGCAGGCCGGAAACGTCGCAGAACTCCTGAACGAGGCGCGACTTGCCGACCTGGCGCCGGCCGCGGAGCGCGACGGCGACCCCTGTCCCGGTCCGGGCGAGGTGGTCGGTTCGCTTGGCCAAGAGGGTCAACTCGGTGCGCCTGCCGACGAACATGGGCCCCTCCCGGCCGGACAAGTTAGGTAGATGCCATCTACGTAGATGAAATCTACATCAAGACCGGGTCCGTTTCGTCAGGAACACTCGGCCGGGGTGACCAGGGCCGCCAGATGGGCGCGGATGGCCTCGACGGTGGTGCCCTCGTCGTCCGTCCGATCGATGCCCAGGCCGGTCAGGATGTCCAGCACGCGCTGCCAGTGGTGGCCGGCGGGCCCGTACCGGCACAGGGAGTGGTGGGCGTGGGCGAGTCCGTCGTGGGCGCGCGCCTCATCCATCGGCTGGCCCAGCTCGCCGGCCAGGACGAGCGCCAGATCGTGGTGGGCGACGGCGGCCTCCGGGTCGCCGGTGGCGTGCCGCAGCCGGCCCAGGCCCTGCTGGGCCTCGAACTCGAAGTTGCGGTCGCCGGTCCGCCGGGCGAGGTCGAGGACCCGCTGATAACGCTCGCCGGCCCGCGCGTACCGGCCGAGCAACCGTTCGATGTCGCCGAGACCGGTCAGGGTCTGGAGTTCACCGACCAGGTGACCGATGTCCTGGGCGATCCGCGCCGCGCCTTCGTAGTGACCGACCGCCTCGGCGAACCGGCGCCGCGACCGCTCGATCTGACCGAGCCCGGACAGCGCGTTCAGTTCGGCGGCGCGGTGGCCGATGGCGCCCGCGATCCCCAGCGCGCGCTCCAGATGGTCGGCGGCTTCCGGGTAACGGCCCCGCATCCAGTCGAGGTGGCCGAGCCCGACCAGGGCGTCCAGTTCCCCGGGGCGGTGACCCTCGGCGCGGGCGATCGTCAGGGCCTGTCCGAAGTGGTCGGTGGCGTTCGCGTACCGCCCCCGCATCCAGTCGACATGGCCGAGGCCGACCAGGGCCTCCAGCTCTGCCGGACGGTGGCCCACGGCACGCGCGATCCGCAACGCCCGCCCGAAGTGGTCGAGGGCGTCCGCGTGCCGGTCCAGCAGCCGGCAGATGTGGCCGAGAGCGGCCAGCACGTCCGCCTCACCGGCCTGGTCGCCGGCGAGACGGGCGGCGGTCAGAGCCTCCTGGTGCAGCGTCTGGGCGTCGTGGTACCGGCTGCGGCTGCGCAGATACCTGTGCACGATGGCCGACAGGTGCGTGACGAAGTCGTGCCGGTCGTGCCCGGCCGCGTATCTGGCGGTGGCCAGGAGATTGGGCAGCTCGTCGTCGAGCCACTCCAGGGCCGCGGCCGGATCCGGCAGGTCCGGGACGGCGGTGCGCACCGCGGGCGGCGGCAGGCGGTGCATCTGCTCGAACGGGTAGGCGACGCCCATGGCGATCCACGCGGTGTGCCGGTAGTGGTCGAGCAGCCGATGCAGCGGAGCGGCCCGGTCGGCTGCGGCGAGGTTCGCGGCGTGCGCCCGGATCAGGTCGTGGAACCGGTAGCGGCCGGCGGTGGGCTCGATCAGCAGGTGGACGTCGAGCAGCTGGTCGAGGATCCGCCGGGACTCCGGCACGCTGTCGCCGAGGAGCGCGGCGGCGGCGTACGCGTCGAGGTCCGGGCCGGGGTGCAGGCTCGCCAGCCGATAGGCCCGCTGCTGATCGGGGTCGAGGTGCCGGTAGGAAAGGTCCAGGGCGGTGACGACGCTGCGCTGGCCGGCCTCCAGCTCGCCCAGCCGGTGCTGCTGGTCGCGGAGCCGCCGGATCAGGTGGGAGAGACCCCAGGTGGGATGCGACCGCAGCCGGCCGGCCGCGATGCGGATCGCCAGCGGCAGCCCGCCGCACAGCTCGGCCAGCTCGGCCAGCTCGGCCAGCCGGTCCGGCGACTCGTTGCCGAGCCGATCGCCGCCGGCGGTGGAGACCAGCAGCCGGACGGCGTCCGAGGTGGGCAGAGGATCCAAGGACAGCGTACGGGTGTGATCCAGCCCCGCGAGCCGGCGGCGGCTGGTGATCAGCACCAGGCAGCCCGGCGCGCCCGGAACCAGGGGCAGCACCTGGTCCTCGCCGGCGGCGTTGTCCAGCAGGATCAGCACCCGCCGGCCGGCCAGCCGGGTCCGGTACAGCGCGGCCCGCTGCTCCAGGCCCTCCGGCATCTGCGTCTCCGGCACGCCCAGCGCGCGCAGCATGTGCTCGAGCGCCTCCGCCGGCTCGATCGGCTCCCTGCAGTGCGTGTGGCCGTGCAGGTCGATGAACAGCTGCCCGTCGGGGTACTTCCCGGCGAGCCGATGCGCGGTGTGCACCGCGAGGGCCGTCTTGCCGATCCCGGCCATCCCGTCGATCGCGCTGATCACCACGGTGGACACGTCCTGGCCCTGCTCGACCGTTTCCAGTTCCCGGACCCGGCCGGTGAACAACTGCGGCGCCGCGGGCAACTGCCGGGGCACGGTTCGATGCGCGGCCGGGGCCGCCGGTTCCGGGGCCTTGCCGGCGAGCAGTTCGGCGTAGATGTGCTGGAGTTCCGGGCCCGGGTCGGTGCCGAGCTCGTCCACCAGACGGGTACGGATCGCCGCGTACTGTTCCAGCGCCTCCGCCGACCGCCCGCCGCGTTGCAGCAGCAGAAGCAGGCGCGCCCACAACGTCTCGCGGAGCGGATGCAGCGCGGTCAGGTCGCGCAGCTCGGCGACCAGGCCCGCCCTGTCCGGCCGCAGATCGACGAACCGCTCGATCGCGGCCAGCCGGCGCTCGACAAGGCGCGGCGTTTCGGCCTGGGCCAGCCACTCCGACGGCACGTGACCGAACGGCGTTCCCCGCCAGAGCCGTAACGCGTCCCCGAGCAACGCTTGCTCCACCGCCGGGTCGGAGGTCAGCGCCGCCTCGTCGAGGAGCCGGAGGAATCGCAGGGCGTCGACCTCGTCCGCGGTGACGTTCAGGACATAGCCGGTCGCGTCGGCCGAGATGGCGCCGGCGCCGAGGACCGCGCGGAGCCGGGCGACATAGGTGTGCACGGTCGCCCGGACGGCGACGGGCGGGCGGGCGCCCCAGACGGCCTCCGCGATCCGGTCCATCGTGACCGCGCGGCCGGCCGACATGGCCAGCACCGCGAGCAGGGCCCGCTGGCGGCCGGCCGTCAGGTCGACGGGCCGCCCGCCGACCGCCACGTCGAGCGGGCCGAGCACGCCGATGCGCAGAACGTCCATGTCGGACGACGATAGGTCGAATCCGCGCCCCGGCGGGACCCATTTGACGGTGCTCGAATAGCTCCCCGACGACACCGCGCCGCCGGCAGGTTCACCGGCGGCGCGGGCATCAGGGGTTTCACCGATGCGCGGTCAACACCCTTCCTGCTGGAAGCCTAGATAGGAGGAGTAGGTGGCGCCGCCGGCCACCGCGCCGCCCGCAAGGGAAATGACCTTTCCGACAGGGTCGGGGACGACGATCGCGCCCGCGATGCCCAGGACGACACCCATGCCATTCGAGGCAAGCCCGATTCCCTCCTTTTTGCACTTCGGCGTGATGCGAGGGTTCGCCTTGGCGGAGTAGGAGCAGTTCTCACCCGACGCGTTGTACTTGCAATTGCTGATGACCCGCGACCCGCCGTCGACGGTGAGGTTCACGATCTGGACGCTGGTGGGGGTTCGCATCTTGACGGTCAGCGTGCGCCCGGTTCCTTCGTGACTTCCGGCGAAACAGATCAGGGTGCCGAAGCCGTTACCGTCGTAGCAGAGGCTTCGCGGCGGGGCGTCGGTGATCGTCGGGCCGGGTTCCCAGCCGGCGGCGGCGGTGCAGGGCGCCTCGCCGTCGGGGCAGTTGGCCTTGTTGCGGTTCGGCTGCGGCGCCGCGGCCGGCGAGTAGTACCAGGCCGGCGGTTGCGCCCGCTTGGGTGTGCCGAGACCGTTGGCGCAGACGCCGTCGGGGCAGAGCCCCCGGCGGGCCGGCACCGCCGGGCCGATCGGCGGCGCGTACGGGACAGACGGTCCGACGGGCGCGGACCAGACCGGCGGCGCGGCGACCGGCGGCGGTGAGTAGCAACAGGTGTCGGCCTTCTTCCCGCCGTCGCAGGCGATGCCGTCGACACCGCAGTTGACCGCCAGGCCGGTCGGGTCGGCGAAGGTCACCGGCGAGTTGTTCGCGTACGCGTACCCGTTGAGCTGCTGGGGATCCTTGATGTCGGCGACCGGGTCGACCGAGAGGAAACGCCCGTTGCCCGCGTCGTACTGCCGGGCGCCGACCGTCACCAGCCCGGTGGACGGGTTGTCGGTGCCGCCGACGAACCCGCGTTCGGTCGGGAACGACGCCGCCTCGCCCCGGGGCACGCCGAACGGTGTCTGGCGCCGCTTCACCACGGCCTGGGTCGCCTCGTCGACGGACAGTTGCAGGGTGCCCTGGTGGTCGCCGGCCAGCCAGGTGGTCCCGGCCGTGGTGCGCATCGCGATCGTCCTACCGCCGAACGAGTAGTACCTGGTGGGCGCCTGCGCGCCGGTCCTCCGGTCGATGCGGAGTTCCTGCCCGCCCAGGTAGAGCGTGATCGCGGACGGGTCACGGCGCAGGAGCACGGTCCCCTCGGCGTCGTACCGGAACGCCGTCGTCAGGTCCTGCTCGGTGACCGAGAGCAGCTTGCCCTCGAGGCTCCAGTCGAGCTGCTGGCCGGGCCGGGCCACGGTGTTGCCCGTCTCGTCGTACCCGAAGGTCTCGGTCCTGGGTGTTGACCCTGGCGAGGTGGTCGTGACGCTGCCCAGCTTGTGCCCGGCGGGGTAGGCCGACGTGCGGACCGTGTCGCCGGCGGCGCCGTGCCGGGTCTCGGAGAGCCGGTTGCCGGACGCGGAGTAGGTGTACCCGTTCCAGTACGGCGCGGTGGTACCGAGGGTGGCCGTGCTCGGGCCGGACGCGCACTCCCCGGTGCTGGTGAACGCCTCGGTGAGCCGGCGCAGGTGGTCGTACCGGAAGCACTGCGTGTCCTGGGCCAGACCGTCGGGCTTGTCGGCGACGGACAGGATGTTGCCCGCCGGGTCGTAGGTGTAGGTGGTGTCGGTCTGCATCGGGCGGGGCAGTTCGGCGTCGACGATGCTGCGCTGCGGCCGCCGGGTGCCGGTCTCGTAGAGGGACGTCTGCCAGACCCGCCGGCCCTCGACGCCGTACTGGATCCGCTGCGGCTCGCCGTACCGGGTGAGGTCGGTGGCGGTGACGTAGTCGGCGTTGGTCCGCACCGGGGTCGTCTGCAGGGAACCTTTGAGCCCGACCGGGTTGCCGAGGTCGTCGTAGACGGTGGTGACCGTCTCGGCGGGCAGGTCGCCGATCTGCGGCAGCACCGTGCCGTCGACGCTGCCGTCGGTGTTGTAGGCGGTCGTGACGGTGTACGAGGCGGCCATCATGCCGTCCGCCTCGGGGAAGCCGACACTGGCCCGGGTCACCTGGTAACGCTCGGAGTACCCGCCGACGGTCGAGGTGTACGCCTTGCCGCCCTCGTAGCGGGTGCTGGTCGCGGGATGGCCCTTGCCGCGGGGCACGGTGTCGTAGGTCCAGGCGGCGCGGATCGGGCCGTCCGCCGAGCCCTCCCGGCCGCTGGTGACCCGGTCCAGGTCGTCGTAGGTGTAGGCGATCGTCCGGTCGCGGGCGTCGGTCACGGTCCGGATCCGGTCGGCCGCGTCGTACGTCTTGCGGGTGGTGCCCGCGTCCACGTCCTCGGCGCGGATCTCGCGGCCCCGCAGGTCGTAGAACCAGCGCCAGGTCTCGTTGCCGGCGTTGGTGACGCCGGCGAGCTGTCCCGCCCTCGTGTACGTGTACGAGGTGACGTGCGCGGGTTCGGCGCCGCGGTGCTGGAGCCGCTGCACGGTCTGCCCGCGCGCGTCGGTGACCGCGGTCGTGGTGGTGCCACCGGCGGGCGGCACCACGGTGACCCGGTCGCCGCCGTACGTGGTGGTGGTCGGCCAGCTGCTGTGCGCGGTGCGGAACGTCTGCGTGACGGGCCGGCCGGCGCCGTCGTAGCCCACGTCGGTGAAGGCCGGCAGCACGGTCTGCAGCGGCACGGTGAGGCGCTGGTCGATGTCGCCGTCGTTGAAGTACGGCCGGGTGCTGCGGGCGACCTGGCCCCGCCCGTCGTACTGGGTGTAGGTCAGCAGGCGCCCACCGCCGGGCGCGGGCGTCTGCGTCTGGCGGACCCGCATCCGGCCGTCGTGGACCGTGGTCGTCGCGATCCGGTTGCCGTTGGGCTTCACGACGGTGGAGACGATGACGTTGGCGGCGGTGTTGCTCACCACGTAGTCGTACTGCTGGTGCGGTTCGCTGCCGCCGGGCAGCCGCCGGGCGTCCGGCAGCCACACCTTGGTGAGCCGGCCCACCGGGTCGTAGACGGACGTGGTGGTGCGCCCGTTGGCGTCGGCGACGGTCAACGGCTTGCCCCACGCCGGTTCCAGGGTCGTGGTCTCGGTGTGCCCCAGCGGGTTGGTGACCGTCGTGGCGGTGACCGGGCCGCCCTCGGCCGGCGTGTAGGCGGTCGTGGTGGTGCGGCCCAGCGCGTCCGTCCGGGCGGTCACCCGGCCGTGCTTGTCGTAGGTGGTCGTGCCGCTCAGGACACGGACCGGTTCGGTGGTCCAGTGGTCGAGGACGCGGACCGCGGTGGGGTTGCCGTCGTCGTCGTAGGTCGTCGCGGTGTCCGCGATCGCGTCGGCCGGGTGGTCCGGCGTGACGTCGCACGCCACGCCGTCGGTCCGGGACCGGGTGACCGGGTCGAGGATCCAGCGGCCGGTGTCCGGGCCGTAGGTGAGCCTGGTGCAGCGGTCGTCGGCCGCCGTCGCGTCGTCACCGCGGTCGTCGATCCGTTCCGGCAGACCCCGATCGGTCCAGGTGGTGGTGGTCCGGGTGGTGCGCTGCCCGCCGGCCGCGAGCGTGGTGAAGGTCCGTTCGAGCCCCATTCTGGTGAGGTACGACTTGAGCGCCCCCCGGCTCGCGAACGGCCCCTGCACATCGGGGGTGTTGACCGTACGGGTGAGGACCGTGCCCGTGTCACCGGCGTAGGTGGTCGTCTCGAACTCGAAGCCGGCCAGCCAGTCGTCGTCGGTGCGGGTGGCGCCGGTGGCGTCCTCCACGGTCACGGTGCCGGCGTCCCGGTCGCCGCTCATGCCCCGGTGGTAGCGATGCTCGGTCTTGCCGACCGAGTCCGCCGCCCCGCTGCCCCGGCGCACGACGACCTTGCCGTAGCCGCGGAACTCGTTCCAGTCGCGCTTGTCGTCCTTGGTGAACTCCGAGGTGTCGTAATGCCAGGCGGCGCCGCCGAGGTACTCGTAGCGGGTCTCCATCGGGGTGGTGCTGGCCAGCTGATCCGTCTCGACGATCTTGCTGACGACGTACTTGTGGAAGTGGTCGGTGCGTTCGGCGAGGGCCGCGTTGCGCCAGGTCACCGGGAAGCACCGCTTGGTGTTCCCGGCGCCCTTGGCCGGCGCGGTCGTGCAGTCCGGGTCGGCGTAGATCACCCCGGTGACGGCGCCGGTCTCGGTGACCACGCGATTGATCCGGTAGCGGCGCAGCGGGAACGCGGTCGGTTGCGGGTCGACCCGGTTCGCCAGGGCCATGCCGGCGAACACGGTCGGTGGCAGGTCGAGCGCCTGGCCGACGTGGCCGGTGTGGGTGACGGAGGACAACCACAGCGCGGGCTGGCCGCCGTCGCCGGGCTTGGGGAACTCGTGGGCGAGACGCCAGCTGTCGACCAGGGCGAGCCCGCCGGCCCGCCGGACGAAGGTCTTCACCGATTCCAGGCGCTTGGTCGACCAGAACGTCGGCGCGTGCTGATCCTTGCAGGCGCCGCCGTCGCAGGCGGACTTCCAGGGCACGTCGACCCAGTTCTCCGGGTGGTCCCGGTTGCAGGTGCTCTCCTTGACGCACCGGTCGGCGGTCCCGAACTCGATCACCGCGGCGGGGCTGCCGCCGGCCCGCATCCCGTACTCGATCTTCCGCAGGGTGCCGCCCCGGGTGTACGGCGCGGCGGTCTCCTTGAGGTTCTGGCCGTAGTTGTTCGTCTCCGCGTCGTAGGTGTACTCGATCGTGTTGCCGTTGCGGTCCACGATCCTGTCGAGGTTCCAGCGCCAGGCCTGGCGGCACGAGGACGCCTCGAAACTGCCGGCGTGGCAGGGTTCGCCCTCGTCGTCGCCGTAGACGGGCACGGTCCAGGTCGACTTCGCCGCGGCGCTCGAGCCGAAGAAGTACTGGGTGCCGCCGGTCGTGGTGATCTTCCACGACTCGCCGTCGTCGTCGCCGTTGCCCTCCTCGGTCACCCGCTCGATGCGGGCGCCGTCGTCGCTCTGGGCCCGCCAGAGGCGCGACGTGCCCTCACGGATGAGCTGACCCCCTCCCCCGGGGTACGACGCCACGGCGTTGTCGGTACGCCAGCACAGGTCGCCGGTCTTCGGCGGCGTGGTCCCCTCGGTGTCCTCGGAGCAACCGCCGTAGATCCGCTCGACGAAGCCCGCCGACAACTCCCAGCCGTCGCCGACCCAGGAGGACTGGTTGTTCGTCGCGCTGTTGCGGCCGTCCAGGCTGGACGACGAGTACGACAGCGCGAGCGGCGGCTGCAGCCCGCCTGGCGCGGGCGGCACAGCGAACGGGTACGACCAGGTGAAGTCGCCGGTCTGCGCCGACACCTCCCAGGTCGCCGACGGTGCCAGCGGGGTGGCGGAGTAGGTGCCGGCGCCGTCCTTCGGCGGGATCCCGGCGGTGGGCTGGTTGCCCCGCAGGATGTTGGTGCCCACCTCGTCCGCCGGGAGCCCGCCGAGGTCCTGGCGCCCGTCGGTGGTTCCGGGCACCGACGCGACGGTCGGCAGCGGAACGGTGGGGGTGGCCGCCGCGGCCGCCGCGGGCCGCCCCAGCACCGCGAGGGTGGTCGCGATGAGTGCCACCACCAGGGCGGGCGACACTCGTCTTCTGATATTTCGCACGTGCTTGCTCCTCGGACGAGACACGGATGTGGCGGGGTCAGCCGGTCACGGGCTGGTCGCCCGGCACCGTGGTGAGCACGTAGCCGAGCAGGCCGACGACGGTGGAGCCTTGGCAGTCCGCGGCCACCGACAGGAACCGCTCCTGGCGCAGCGAGCAGCTGTACAGCGCCCGGCTGCCCGGTCCGGGTGGCGCCGCGGTCCAGACCCGCCCGACGGCGCCGACGACCCGCTTGCCCTCGCAGGCGGCGTCGGTGCTGACGAACTGGTCGAGGCCGGTCGCGCAGGCGTACACCGCGACCGTCCCGGCCTGGTTCGTCAGCGGCAGGACACCGAGCGGGCCCTCCAGGCGGTAGCCCGGCAGCAGCGCGTCGGTGGTGCTGGCGTGGTCCCACCCCGGGCCCAGGTACCGGTTGAGCGGCGCGTAGGCCAGGGTGTGACCGAGGACGACCTGCTGGGCCGGATCGGCGCACGGATCCCGGGACTCGAACCGGTCGCCGGCGGTGGTGCACCGGTAGACGGGCATCGTCGCCACGCCGGTCGGCGCGCTCGCATACACCCGGCCGATCTCGCCGAGCGACGTCCCGCCCTCGCAGGCCGGGTCGATCGAGGTGAACCGGTCCGTCCCGCCGGAGCAGGCGTACAGCAGGCGACTGCCCGCGGGCGCGCTGGCCAGGAGCAGCCCGAGCGTCGCGTCGAAGTGGTACCCGGCCGGGACCGCCTGGCTGGTCGCCCCACCGGCCCGGTCGCCGTCCGTGCTGACGTACCGGCCGAACTGGCCCGCCGCCGGCGCCGGCCAGGTCGCGAGCCGGGCGATCTCGTCCGGCGCGAGCATGCCCGCGTCGGTGCGGACCTCGTCGACCAGGCCGGGGAAGAACTCGGCGCGGCCGCCGTTGACCAGGCTCCGGCCGATCGACGTGCCGCCGCCGGCCAGCCAGACGCCGTCGACCCGTTGCATGCCGGCGAGCTGGCCGTCGACGTAGAGCCGGATCTGGCGGGCGGCCTGGTCGTAGACGCCGGCCAGGTGGGTCCAGCGGTTCAGCTGGGCCGGGGCCGCCGACGACGCGTAGACGTACGGTGCGCCGTCCGCGTCCTGAGTGGACACGCCGAACACCCACCGCTGGGCCGCCGGGCGGTACTGCAGGACGAAACCGCTCATCCGGCTGCCGTCCTGGGCCAGAACCGTGGCGATCTGGCCGTCCTTGGTCAGGTTGGCCCACGCGCCGACCGTGAAACTGTCCCGCATCGGTGCGGCCTCGGCACTGGTGCGCACCGCCTCGCCGGCGCCGTCGAGGCGGACCGCCCGGCCACTGACGCCGGGGCCGAGGGCGACACCGGTGCCGGACGGGATGCCGGTCAGCTTGCGCCAGCTCGCGTCGTCGAGGGTGCCGTCGTCGAACCGGAACAGGCCGTGCAGGACCGGGCTCACGTCGTCGTGGACCTTGGCCACCTCGCCGTCGGTGAGCGCCCGCCCGTAGGCGCGGACGTCGTCGACGACGCCCGGCCAGAAGTTCGCCGCCGCACCGCCCACCTTGGCCCGGCCCACCGCGAACGAGCCACCGGCGTTGAAGACCGGAGCACCCGCCTGCGCCCCCTTGAGGACGCCGTTGACGTACAGCCGGAGCTGCTGGGTCTGCGCCCGGTGCACCAGGGTCAGATGCGTCCAGAAGCCGGGGGCGGCGGGCTCGGTCGCGACCACGGTCGTCGTCGCCGGATCGGCGGCATCCGTGCCGGCGACGGTCGCCGCCCAGGTGTTGGTCCCCGGGTTGTACTGCACCGTGAACCCGCTGGTGGTGTCGCCGTCCTGGGACAGCACGACCCGGTTGGCGCTGCCACCGCCCTGGTTGAGCACCGCCCAGGCCGACACCGTGAAGTCCCGGGAGGTGTCGACGGCGCGGCCGGCGGTCTCGGCGTAGCCCTTCGTGCCGTCGAACGAGGCGGCCGTGCCGTCCCGCCCGTTGCCCCAGCCGGCGCCGCCCTTGAGCGTCAGCGGACGCCGGTTCGGGCTGGTGTCGCCGGCGGTGGTGCCGCCGCCCTCGTCCAGCCGCCAGCGGCCGGCGTCCTCGATCGGCAGGGTCGCGGTGCCGTTCTCCGCGCCGTACGAGCCGACGAGCTCCTCGACGCGATCGGCGGTGAGCACGCCGTTGTAGAGCCGGACGTCGTCGATCTTGCCGCGCCAGTGGTTGACCGGGGTGCTGCCACTGCGGCCGCGGCCGATCTGCAGCCCACCGGTGGCCGGCCAGGCGTTGAGCAGGGTGCCGTCGTCCACCGCGCCGCCGTCGACGTACAGGTGCAGGACCTTGCCCGCCGCGTCGTACGTGCCGGTCAGGTGCACCCAGGCGTTGACCTGGCTGTCCTCGACCGAGACGGCGGCCTTGGTGACCGGTGCGTCCGGGGCGTCCGACTCGGGCATCTCGAAGATCCAGGCGCCCCACGGCTTCTGCCCGTCGTCGATGTAGTGCCCGAGGCGGAACTTGCTCGTCGCGGCGCCGTCCTGGGTGACCGCGTCGAGCCGGCAGGACGTGACCGTCGACGAGAACGGGCAGGACTTGGCCTCCTCGTCGGGCAGCCACACCCAGGCGCTGACCGTGAAGCTGCCGGCGGTGGAGACGTCGACGCCGTTCGTCCGGGCCGCGCCAGCGCTGCCGTCCAGGCTCAGCGCGTTGCCGGTCCGGCCGGCCGCGAAGGAGGCGCCGCTGACCAGGGTCGCGCCGCGCGTGCCGACCGCGTCACCCGCGGTGCCGCCGGACGGCTCGTCGAGCCGCCAGTTGTGGGCCAGGCTCAGGTCGCGGCCGGCGAGGGTCTTCACCTCGTCGCCGAACAGGGCCCGTCCGTACAGGGTGACGTCGTCGACGGCGCCGCGGAAGCCGTCGACCGGCTGGCCGTTCCACTGGCCACGGCCGATCGCGAGCAGGCCGGCCGGAGCGTTCCAGGCGCCGGAATGCGCGACGCTCGCGGAGGGGACGCCGTTGACGTACAGGACGAGCCGCCCGTCCGTGGCCGAGTACGACGCGGCGACGTGGGTCCAGATGCCGGGCTGCGCCGCGGCGCCGACCGCCCGGGTCGCGGCGCCGCCACCGTCGGCGTCCCGGGCGAACATCGCGGCCGCCCAGTGCCCGTCGGCGGTGAGCTGGAGCAGGAAGGAACTGACCCGGCCGCCGTCCTGGGAGACGATCGTCTGTGCCGCGCCGGTCCCGTCGGTACGCGCCCAGGCCGAGACGGTGAAACTCCTGGACGTGTCGACAGCCCGGTCGGCGGTGAGGTGCGCCGGCCCGTCGAACTGGGCCGCGAGGTCGTCCGGGTCCGGGAAGGTCCCCCGGCCGGCGGTCCACTTCAGGGCGCCGACGATCGAGCCGGGCCTGGTGCGCCTGGCGTCCCGGGCGTCGCCGTCGAGCCGGAACTCGGCCGCCTTCAGGTCGGCGTTGAGCAGACCACGGACCTCGTCCGCGCCGATCGCACGGCTGTAGACGCGCACCTCGTCGATGCCGCCCGGCCAGTGGTCCGCCGGGCTTCCCGCGGTACGGCCCCGGCCGACGGTCAGCGCCCCGGTGGTGTCGGCGAACGGACCGGCGTTGTCCTCGTCGGCGCCCAGCCGGCTGCCGTCGACGTAGAGGAACGCCTTGCGGGTGGTGGCGTCGAACACCCCGGCCAGATGCACCCACTGACCGGTCTGGACGGTTCCCGCCGGACCGGCCGCGGTGGCCAGCACCTTGCCGGCGCCGTCGGTCAGCTCGAACACCCAGGCACCGTTGCGCTGCTGCAGGACGAACCCGCTGGACGTGATGCCGTCCTGGGACAGCGCGGTCGCGATCCTCGACTGGTCGAGCCGGACGTACGCGGCGACGGAGAAACTGCGGTTGGTGCGGACGACCGCCCCGGAGGTGGCCGCGTGACCGGTGACGCCGTCGAGCTTGAGCGAGCCACGCATGGCGCCGCCCGCGACGAGCGACCCGCCCTCCTTGACGACGAACGACTCGGCGCCGTCCACGGAGTTGCGGGCGGTCGTGCCCTCCTGCTCGTCGAACGTCCAGCGGCCGAGCTGGACGTTGTCGTTACGGACCAGCGCGCCGACCTCGGGCGCGGACAACGGCCGGTCGTACAGCTCGACCTCGTCGACGGCGCCGTTCCAGTAGTCGACCAGGGCGCCGTTCCACATCAGGTGGCCGATGCGCACCGGGCCGGTGGCGTTGCCGATCGGCCCGCCGGTGGTGGCGGAGCCGGCCTCGACGCCGTTGACGTACAGGCGTAGCTGCGGGTTCGAGGCGGGGTTGTAGACGCCGGTGAGGTGGGTCCAGACGCCGAGCTGCGCGGGTTCGGCGGAACGGGCCATGTCGGTGGCGGACAGGTCGGCCCGGACCGCGCCGAACACCCACTGGCCGCCGTTGTCCGGCCGGTACCACAGCACGAACCCGGACCGCGGGCCGAAGTCCTGCGCGACCACGGCCTGGGCGCCGCCGCCGCTGTCGAGCTTCGCCCAGGCGGACACGGTGAACGCCGCGTCGGTACGGATCGCGTTGGGCGCGGTCGCACCGGCCGCGGCGCCGTTCAGCCGCAGGGCCTGGCCGACCGCTCCCGGTCCGTAGGTGGCGGGGCCGGTCAGCGTGCCGTGCCGGTCGCCGAGGAACGCGTCGTCGGTGAGGTTGCCGTCCAGCGACCACGACGCGACCGCCCCGTTGCCCGCCCGGACGTAGAAGCGGTACGTCTGCATCGGGCTCCGGTGCCCGGCCCGGTCGACGCTCTGCACGTACAGGATCCGGGGGCCGTCACCGGGCGGGGTGAGCTCCACCGTGGCCCTGCCGCCGAGAGACTCCGCGTCCACCCACTGGTTGGGCGAGTCCGTCCAGCCGTACAGGTAGCCGTTGATGTCGGCGACGCCGCCGGCCTGGAAGGTGAACCGGTCCGGCGTCGAGGCGCTGCCGTGCCAGCGGTTGTCCGCCTGGTACAGGATCCCGGAGACGACCGGCGGCCGGTCCACGCCGACCCGGTCCACGACGAAGGACCGGGGGCCCATCCGCTGCGGGCCGTCGGCGGACCGGTCGTTGGCGCGGACACCCCAGGACACCTCGGCGCCGTCGCGATTGCTCAGGTCGAGATCGGTGACGAACCAGTCGCCGCTGGTCTGCTCCCCGCCGGCCCGCTCCTCGACCTGGTTGCCGTTGTGCAGGATCCGCCAGCGCGGCGACAGGTTGTCGCCGTCGCCGTCGCTCAGCCGCGCCTGCAACCGGATCGCGGACTCGCCGAGGTACGGCTTCCCGTCGCACCAGCGGCAGGCCGCGGGCAGCTCGGGACTCGTCGACAGGTCCTCCGGCGCGTTCGGCGGGGTGTTGTAGGCGACGATGAGCTTCGTCGCGGCGGTGTCGTACTTGCGCCAGGCCAGTCCGTGACCCTCGTCGCGGGCCTTGAGGAAGTACGCCGAGACGCCGCCCGCCTCGACCTCCTGCGGCGCCATCAGGAAGTTGTAGAGCAGGCCCCCGTTGCACGAGGTCCCGATCATGTTCTCCGAGACCTTGCCGCCCTGCGGCGCGTTGTTCCAGGTGGTGTCCGGTCCGATGTCGCCACCGGGGTGGTACAGGTCGTGGATGACATTGGTCGCGCAGTCCGGCGAGTAGTTCATCACCGTCTGCAGGTTCGCCGACGTGATCTGCTTCCCGGCCAGCCAGCCGGTGTCGAACTGGTAGTAGGTGCGGACCGCGCCGATGCCACCGCACTGCGGCGACGGGTAGCACTGGCCGACCTTGCTCTGGTCGCCGTCGATGCCGCCCATCCACACCCGCGCGTTCGGCAGGCCGCTGAACACCTTCGCCCAGCCGGTGTGCTGGAAGTCCGCGAGCGTCGGATCGATGGTCACCGGATACCGGACGCCCGCGCCGGTGAGCACCTCCGGGTCCGGGGTGAGCACCAGGGCCCGCCGCTCGACACGGACGCCGACGGCCGACCGGCGCGCGCCGGTCGAGTCCCACATCATCGCGGGCGGACCGGCGAACACGACGGCGCCGGCCTTGTCGCGGGCGGTCAGCCCGCCGTCGCGGGTGACCCGCAACGTCAGCCCGTCGGTCCTCAGCGGCAGCCGGATCGACCGCAGCGCCCGGTTCGCCGCCGCCGCCGCGTTCCTGACGACGAGGTGCTGGCCGTAGCCGCCCCGATCGGCGCGCACGACCAGGTCGACGCCGGGCAGCACGTCCGGGTAGGTGGCGGTGCTGCCGCTCAGCCGAGGTGCGGGCAGCTTCCCCGGCCACGACAGCGACATCGACCGGCCCGGCCCGCCGAACCGCAGCAGCGGCACGCCGGCGCCGCCGGGCGAGAGCTCCAGCGGCGGATCGGTCGCCACCGTCCCCACCGTCCCGTCGGCACGGCGCGCCAGCGTGGTGTCGATCGTCACCCACTTGCCCTGGCGCATAAGCCTTGCCGGGGTGGTGCTCAGTTCCGCGGTGAACCCGCCGGCGGGCTCCGCGCGTACCAGCCGGGTCTCGCTCGTGAGGGCACCCACCGTGACCGGCGTCCCCTGCGTGCGTGCCGCCGACATCGCCGTCCGGAGCGTCGATGCCTCCGCGACGGGCGGACCCGAGGGAACCGGCGGCTCTCCCGCGGACCGCACCACCACCAGCACGAGTCCGATCAGGAGGGCCAGCAGGACGGGCACGGCGAGCGCCCGCCGCCGGCGCGATTGTGTTTTCACCCCGACACCCTCGCAACCCCCTCTTTCGTACGGCCTGCGCAGCGCTGTCGCGACGCTGTCGCCGGGGGACGTGGCCGCTTCCGGACTTCCGGGTTGTCGCCACGCGGTCAGGCCCCGAGGGTGACCTTCATGAGTGTCGTTGCTCGCAAACCGGTGCTGATCGCGGCCGTGCTCCTGATCCTGACCGGACTCGGCGCCGCGCCGAGGCCCGCCGACGCGGCCGCCGAGACGCCGTTCGTCACGGCCGCCGGCACCCGGTTCGTCCTCGACGGGCGGCCCTTCTACGTCGCCGGGACGAACAACCACTACCTCGGCTGGGGCACCCGGGCCGAAGTGGACTCGGTGCTCACGTCGGCCGCCGGCTCCGGCTACAACGTGGTCCGGGGAATCCTCAACTCCGTCAAAGGTTCACCGGACGGCGTCACCAGACGGCACGTGTGGAACCCGGCCAGCACCGCCGACTCGTCCAACATGGGCGTGCACGGCACCTACCTGGCCTACTGGGACACCACGCGCAACACCTACGCCTTCAACGACAGCAGCACCGACGGCCTGGGCCGGTGGGACTACGTGATCTGGAAGGCCGGCCGGCTCGGCCTGCGGCTCGACATCGCCATGCTCGACTTCTGGCAGTGGGCCGGCGGCGCCCAGCAGGTCAACGCCTGGTACCTGGACGGCTTCGACGCGGCGAACGATCCGCGCCGGTACACGTTCTTCTACCAGGACCCGCGCGCCAAGCAGTTCTACCGGGACTGGACCGCCCACGTCCTCGACCGGGTCAACCCGCTGACCGGCCTCCGCTACGCCGACGACCCGACGATCTTCGCCTGGGACCTGATGAACGAGCCCGAGGTCGGCTCCGTCAGCCTCGCGCAGAGCTGGATGCAGGAGATGGCGCTGCACCTCAAGGCGCGGGGCGCCCGGCAACTCGTCGGCAGCGGCAGCGAGGGCTTCTACGACGGCCGGGCCGGCAGCGACCCGGACACCGAGCCGGTCGCGGCGCCCGCGGTCGACTTCCAGACCTGGCACACCTACCCGACCTATCACAACGTGACACCGCAGGGCGTCGTGGACCTGATCGCGAGGCACTGCGCCTCCGCCCGCCGCGCGGGCAAGCCGGTCCTGCTGCAGGAATTCGCCTACCCGGCCACGACCGCCGCCGAACGGGACAGCCGGGCCGCGCTCTACCGGACGTGGCTGGACGCGGTGTTCGCCGACGACGACTGCGCGGGGTGGACGTACTGGCGGCTCGAAGGCAAGGTCAAAGCGCAGCCGACCAGGCCGCACCCGCAGGACGACGACGCCGACCCGGGCGCCTTCGTCTGGCCGCCCGACAACGGCGAAGGGTTCAGCATCGACGGCGAGACCGACCCGGCCTACCAGGCGTTCGCCGACCACGCGGCCCAGCTGCGCGGCAAGAACCGGACCGTCGTGGACGACCCGGGCTGGACGTACGGCGACGGATGGAGCCACTGCACCGCCTGCGACGAGCCCGCGGTCACGTTCCACGGCGCGTCCCAGAGCTGGAGCGCGGTGACCGGGCGGACCGCCACGCTCACCTTCACCGGCGCCCGGGTCACCTACCGGGCGGTCATCGCGAGCCACCACGGGATCGCCGCCGTCTCGATCGACGGCGGGGCCGAGACGTCGATCGACCTCTACAGCGCCACCAAGACCGGCGACGTCCCGGTCTGGACCAGCCCGGCGCTGAGGTCCGGCACCCACACGCTCCGCGTCCGCGTCACCGGCACCCGGAACCCGGCATCCACCGGCACCGGCGTGACCATCGACCGGGCCGACGTGATCGGCTGATCGGAGGCCACCGTCCGGGCGACGCGATCGCTGAGCTGACCGCTCACCGTCGCCGCGGCCGGTCTGCCCGGCGGCCCGGGTGCCCGCTCGCCGTCGCCGCCGCCACTCACGGGCGCGGCCGGCGCGGCCGGGTCCGCCAGGCGCACACACAACGCGCGCCCCGGCCACCCGCGCAGACGGCGACAGCGCCGGCAACACCTGAGGCCCGAACCCGGCCCTCAGCGGATCTCCATCGCGAGAGCCGCTACCCGGCCTGGCCGGAGTGCTCGATCTGGGCGAGGAGTTCGGGCGTGCGGCGCCTGTCGGTGGCGTCCGCCGCGGCGTCCAGGGCGATGCCGGCCGATGCCCGGCTCGCGTCCGGCGGGACGACCAGCAGGTCGAAGCGGTCGCGGCCGAAGTCGATCATGATGGTGACCAGCCCGGCCGGCTGGGAGGTGTACCAGCCCAGCCGTACCGCCCGGCGGCCGGCGGCGGCCCGGCGCGGGTGCGGGAGGTCCCATTCCGCGGTGTTCAGCAGCACGTGCGTGATCTCGCCCCGGAGGTCCTTCAGGGCGGCCAGCAGGGCGGGGAGCTCGGCCACCGCGTCCGTCGTGCGCGGCCACCAGGCCCCGTCGAGGAGGGTGGTGCGGGAAGGCTCCGGGTCCATCCGCAGGCGCACGGGAGCCATGGTGGTGGTGTCGGTCATCGCGATGCCTTCCTGTCGACGACGTCCGCGCCATCAAGGGGCGGGCGCGTTGCGCTCGTCGAAGGACGTCGAGAAAGCCGGTGTCCCCCAACCGTACGCGCATCCGCCCCTGTTTATCGGCTCGTGCACCGGGGTATCAATGGAATCCGGCCGTCCAGACTCCGCGGCCTCGTCAGTCTGCATGCAAGGTTAGGAGTCGCGCCATGAGCGCATCTGTCACGCAGCGGCCGAGAACGGCCGGTAGCGATTTCGCCTCTCTGAATCGCCGGATCATCGACGCCGGGCTGCTCGAGCGGCGCCCGGCCTACTACGCGGTCCGGGCGGCCGTCGTCGCCGCGATGTTCGCCGGCGGGTGGGCCGTCTTCGTCCTGATCGGATCGTCCTGGTGGACCCTCGCGGCGGCGGCGCTGCTCGGGGTCGTGTTCACGCAGGCGGCGCTGCTGGCGCACGATGTGGCGCACCGGCAGGTGTTCCGCACGAAGCGGCCCAGCGAGGTGGCCGGCCGGATCGCCGCCAACGTCGCGGTGGGGATGAGTTACGGCTGGTGGATGGACAAGCACACCCGCCACCACAACAACCCCAACCACGACGATCTCGATCCTGACGTACGACCTGAGGTGCTGATCTGGGCCACCGAGTCGGCCTGGGGCCGGCGTGGCCTGAAGGGCTTCATCACCCGTCATCAGGCCGGGTTGTTCTTCCCCCTGCTGACGCTGCTCAGCATCGATCTGCGCATCTCCAGCTTCAAGGCGCTGCGGCGTCCGGGCATGAAGCGCCGTGGCCTGGAAGCCGGCCTGATGACCCTGCATCTGGCCGCCTATGCGACCGCGTTGCTCGTGGTGCTGTCCCCGCCGCAGGCTCTCGCCTTCTTCCTCGTACACCACGCGGTCTTCGGGGTTTATCTGGGCATGACGTTCGCGCCGAACCACAAGGGCATGCCGCATCCGACCGGAGCCGAGGACTATCTGCGCAAGCAGGTGCTGACCTCCCGCAACGTGGCCGGCGGCCGGTTCACCGACGCGGCCCTCGGCGGCCTGAACTACCAGATCGAGCACCACCTGTTCCCCGGGATGCCCACGCCGAACCTGAAGAAGGCCCAGCCGATCGTCGAGGCCTACTGCCGCGACCTCGGTGTCTCCTACGAGACGACGAGCCTGGTCGAGTCGTACCGGCAGGCGCTACGCCACCTGCACGAGGTCGGCGCCCCGCTACGCGCATGATGAATCTCCCACGGAGAATCACGGTGGCCCCGGTGGCACCGGCGGCCCCGAAGCCGTAACGTTGTGACACTGCTCGATGACATCGAGTGCGTCGCTCCGGACCCCGGCGGCAGAGTTGGCCGCCCGCCCTCTGGAGCCTTCATGAGCATCGACTCGCCAAAACCCGATGGCCAGCAGTTCAGCGATGCCACGTTGGTGGAATTGATCTCCTGCGGCAGCGTGCCCGCCTTCGCCGCACTGTTCGCGCGCACCTCGGCAGCGGCCCGGGCCGAACTGGTGGCGCGTCTGCCCGATGCCGGCCGGGCCGATGAGATCCTCGCGGCCAGCTATGTCGAGGTGTGGTGGCTGGCCGGTTGCCATCGCGCGCCGGAGGTCGACGTCACGACCTGGATCACCGGCATCGTGCGGCGCCGGGCCGCCGAACTCCCCACCTGGGAGGGTCCGCGTCCCAGCTATGCGGAACTGGAGTTCGCGGCCATCCTCCGGCGGTCGGTCGACCGGGACGACATCACCGCGTCAGCCCGGGCAGGCTCGCCAGATCGGTGACGATCAGATAGGCCACCTCGGTGAGCCGCAGGTTGTTGCTCCGGGCGTAGGCGCGGATCCGGCGGAACGCCTCGTCGACGCTGATGTCCTGGACCTGGGCCAGGGCGCCCTTGGCCTGCTCGATGACGATCCGGCTGTTCAGCGCACCCTGCAGCTGCTCGGTCAGCGCCTCGCTCCGGCGGATCGCGCGTTCCTGGATCAGGCCGATGGTCGCCACGTCGGCGAGAGCCTGCATGATCGGGACGTCCGCCGGGTCGAAGTTACCGCCGGTGGTGTCACCGAAGACGTTCAGCGCGCCGATCACCTTCGTCCGCAGCCGCAGGGGGAAGGCGTGCACCGAGCGGAAGCCCGCCTCGGCGGCCCGGGTCGCGAACCGCGGCCAGCGTTCGGTCGCGGCCTCCAGGTCGACGTTGATCACCGGCCGGCCCGTCCGGAACGCCTCCAGGCAGGGGCCCTGGTCGTTCTGCAGCTGGAACAGCTCGACCAGGCGGACGTTCTCGTCGGAACCCGCCACGAACTCGAGCCGTCCCCGCTCGTCTGCCAGCATCAGCCCGGTGGCGGGCGCCCCGACCAGGCTGGTGGCCCGGGCGGTGAGCATGTGCAGGAAGTCGAGCAGGTCGAACTCGTCGACCAGGGTGTCGGCGACCTCCACGAAAATCGTGGCCAGCCGCTCAACCGAAACGGTGCCCATGCCCTGTCTCCCACTCATTCCTTGATCCCGTCCAATCGCAGTTGCCGGTTGACGACATCACGCGCGATGTCCTCGAGACGACGGTTCTCGGCGTAGGCGTACGCCCGCATCCGCACCAGAGCTTCCCCGATGGTTACCCCGAGTTGCACCATGACCATCCCTTGCGCCTGGAACAGTTCGGCGCGCCGCCCGACGTCCAGAACCGCGGCGCGGTCATCGTCGTGCGCGTCCCTGTCCTCCTGCATGTCCAGCAGTGCGTCCACGGTGACCTCCACGAAGCCGAACGCGGTGCGGAGTTCCTCGTCGGTCAGCGCCCCGACCCGGGCGCGGAAGATGTCCATCACCCCGAGCCGCGCGGCGCCGACCTGCAGGGGAAACGCGAAGACGGCGCGGACACCGTCCTCCCGGGCCGCCGGAGCGTACACCGGCCACTGGTAGGCCTCGGTCTCCGCCAGGTCGGCGGTGAGCACCGGCCGGCGCGAGGCGAAGGCGTCGATGCAAGGCCCCTCACCCAGGGTGAACTGCAATTCCTCGACCCGTTCGCTCACCGGGTCGGAGGTCGCGCTCACCCCCCTGGTTCCGTCGGCGGTCATCACGCTGATGCCCGCGCCGGAGGCCGACAGCGCCTCCGCGGCGGCACAGCAGACCCGCTGCAGCAGATCGAGGTGTCCCGGCTGCCGGTCGATCAGGCCCCGGACCACCGTCCGGTGATCGTCCATACCGGCATGCCCTCCCCAGTCCGTCACCTACGCCAGGGACCAGGGCAGCAACCGGCTCACCATACCCCGGCACCACGGCGCGCGAGTCGACCATCGAGGACGAGTCCCTCGACCCCGCTGCCGCGCCGCTCGGTGGCGGTCACCAGCTCCACTTCTGGAACCGGCCGCCGTTGCAGGTCTGGATGATGACGGCCGCCCGCTGGACCGATGACACCGGAGCCAGACACAGTGTCGTCCTCGCGGCCGGGCGGATCGTGCCGTCCGCGCCGAACTGCCAGGTCTGCGCGGCCGTCCGGTTGCAGGTGAAGGCCCAGATCCTGGCGCCGCTGACGTAGGAGCTCGACGGCACGTCCAGGCAGTTGCCGAGGACCCGCAGCGACCGGTCGTCCGGCAGCCGGGTCAGCGCCTGCGCCTTGGTGCTGTTGCAGTCGTACGTCTGCAGGTAGGTGCGTGGCGCGGTGCTGGAGGCAGGCAGGTCGACGCAGCGGCCGGTGTCGCTCCTGACCTGGCTCATCAGCGGGTTCGGGCCCTTGGCGACCTGCACCATCCTGGCCACGGACGGGACACCGGCGGCGTCGATGACGAAGAGCATGTAGTAGCCGGGCGGGGCCACGCCACCGTTCGGCGGCCCGGTGACGGTCAGCGTCGTACCGGAGGCCGTGAACCGCAGCGGGACGTACCGCTGGCCCTGGTCGACGCCGTGTGTGACGTCGCCGAGGCCGACCAGCGCGACCTTCCGGACGCTCGCCGCCTGCGCCGACGTGATCGTGAACGAGCCGCCGACGCCGACACCGGCCGGCGCCGCGGAGATCACCGGCCGCGCGGCGAGAGCCCCGCTGCCGTCCTTGCTGTACAGGTACGGCGGGGTGAAGTACTCGACGTTCTTCTCCAGGTACCCGGTCTCCATGCAGACGTCGCAGATGCCGCCGCCACCGGTCAGCACCCGGCCGTCCGGCAGCAGCGCGGCCGTCGAGTGGTACTGCCGGACGCGGCTCGCGCTCGCCAGCAGGGTCCACGTGCCGGTCGCCGGATCCCAGCGTTCCGCCGCGGTCACGGCATGGTTCAGGTCGACGAGACCGGAGGGGGCCGCGCTGGTCATGCCACCGGTGGCCAGCACCGAGCCGTCGGCGAGCAGGGTCGCGTTGAGCTGCTTGCGCGGGACCGACAGCGGGCCGGACAGCGTGATCGCCGGGTTCAGGCCGGTGTTGCTGTCGACGACGACGGTGGTCCGGGTGGGCACGTTCGTGGCGCCACCCTCGGTGATGTTGCCCCCGCCGACCACGACCGTCCTGCCCACGTCGTACCCGGCGAAGCTCCCGTAGTCGCGGTTGATCGCGTCGCGCCGCACGGTCGCCGTGACGGTTCCGTTCCCGGAGGTGTTGATGGTGTACGCCGAGCGGAACGGCCCGATCAGCCCGAGCTGGGTATCCGGTCGCGAGGCCATGAAGGGATACACCCGCGCGCTGTAGCCGGTGAACCCGGGCAGCGCACGGATGGCCCCGTCGGCCTGGTACACCTCGGGGATCGCGGGACCGCCGCCGAGGATCACGTCCTCGCCGTTGGCCATCTGGGTGACCGACGGATACCAGCGTTCCTCGGCCATGTCGTTGCCGCGGGTCCAGGTCTCGTCCTGCCAGTCGAAGACGTACGTCCGGACCGTACCGTCGAGCTCCGCATTGGCATTGCCGCCGGCGACGAGAATGTTCCCGTCCGGGAGATGCGCGAACCCGGCGCAGAAGATGTTGGAGCCCTGCAGGTCGACCCGCTTGTACGTGTCGTCGGCCGGGTTCCAGACCATCACCCGGGTGAAGCTGTGGTCCGGGTACCCGGACGCCGCGTCGTCGCCGACGGAGTCCCAGATCAGCACCTTGCCGTTCGGCAGCACCGCCTGGAACACCGGCACGACCGGGGTGTCCAGCACCGGGCTCCACTCCCCCGACCGCCCCGGGTCGGCGGCGACGGCGGCCCTGGCACCGGCCCGCGCCACCCCCGGACGCACGCCGGTGGAGCGCTGGATCCGTGCCGCGTTGACGGCGGTCCGCTGCTCGATGACCCGCATCGGCGTCCCGGCCAGATCGGTGGCCGCGTGCGCGCTCCCGTCGCTGTGGTCGTGAACATGCTGATGACCGGCCGCGGGGGAACCGGAAAGGATCACTGTGGACAGTAATCCGCCGGCGAGAAGGGAACGACGTCTACGCATGGTATTGGGACGCTAACGCGGCATCCATGAGTCGCGATGCCGTCCGAACGGCCGATGAGGGATGGCCGTTCACCCAATGTGATCAACAATTAGGTCTAGCATCGAGAGAATGCGAGCCCTGGGCACCATTGCCGTCGTCCTGGCTGGTTCACTCTGCGTGACAACTCCGGCATCGGCCGCTCCGGCCCGGCCCGGCCGGATCGAGCTGGTCTCGGTCAGCCCCGGCGGGGACGACGTCGAGTACGCCAACGACCCGTCCCCGGCGATCTCCGCGGACGGCCGGTTCGTGGCGTTCACCTCGAGGGCGGTCGACCTGGCGCCCGGCGACACCAACGGACGCGAGGCCGACGTCTTCGTGCGGGACATGCGGGCGGGCCGGACCACGCTGGTCTCCCGCACGCCGGGCGGCACCTCCGGGAACCTGGGCAGCGGCGCCCCGTCCATCTCGGCCGACGGCCGGTACATCGCCTTCCACTCGGGCGCGTCCGACCTGGTGCCGGGCGACACGAACGGCGCCGTCGACGTCTTCGTCCGCGACCTCCGGCGAGGACGGACCGCCCGCGTCGGCCTCGGCCCGGGCGGTGTCCAGGCCGACCGGGGCGGCGGCGTGCCGGACATCTCCGCGGACGGGCGGCACGTGGCCTTCGCGTCGTCGTCCACGAACCTGGTGCCGGGCGACACGAACGCCACCGCGGACATCTTCGTGCGCGACCTCGACGCCGGACGTACCGAACGGGTCTCGCTCACCGCCGACGGCAGGCAGAGCGACTCCTTCGCGTACGAATCGTCGATCTCCGCCGACGGCAGCCGGGTCGCCTTCCTCAGCAGCCCCGGGCTGACAGCGGATCCGTCCGATCCGATGGCGTTCACCGCCGCGTACGTCCGCGACCGCCGGCGGCACACGACCGTCAACCTGTCGGCCGGCGTCGTCCGCGACCCGGGGTTCTTCGTCAGCGACGTCGCCGACCCGGAGATCTCGGATGACGGCCGGACCGCGGCGTTCACCTTCTCCGGCGTCCTGGCGATCGGCGCGGAGTGGGTCAACAGCGTCTGGGCGTACGACCTGCGCACCGGCAAGCTCTCCCTGGTGTCCCGGAACTCCCGCCCCGACGATCGGACCCGCGGGAGCTCCCAGCCGTCCCTGTCCGCCGACGGCCGCTACGTGGCATTCACCAGCGCACACCGGATGCGCCCGCAGGACACCAACCGGATCTACGACATCTACCTGCGCGACCGGCGAACCGGGGGCCTCCGCCTGCTGACCGCCGGCCAGCAGAACCCGTACGACTCCAGCCTCGGCAGCCAGACCCCGGCGATGTCCGCGGACGCCCGGCGGGTCGCCTTCTACGCCGACTCCGCCGGGCTGGCCCCCGGTGCCGCACCGGGCGCCCCGCACATCTACCGCTGGTCGGCCGGCTGACGCTCGCCCTCGTACACAGAGGACGCCGGTGACACAACCATCGGCGTGCCGAGCATCGACAGCGCCGACGTCATCGCCTCCGTCCGTGAACAGTTCGGTCCCGGATTCGTCTCGGGCCGGATCGACGCCGAGGATGAGGCGCGCCGATTCATCGAGGGCCACCTGGGGCGGATGGATGCCGCGCGCATCGCCGAGCTGGGCCGGATCTTCAACCGGCACGAGAAGCTGGGCCGCATCCGCTACGACCGCTTCACTCCCGGCTTCACCGGCGCGATCATGGACAAACTCGGCCGCGACCCGGAGACCTTCAACCGGATGACCGACCTGCTGTGGCGACCACCGATCGAGGAATCACTCACCACGCTCGGGCAGATCTTCGCCTACCGCCCCACCTTCGCGCATGCCGGTTCGTCGCTACCCAGCTACCTGCTCTATCTGCGCGATCCGGTCCGGTTCGGCGTGTGCATCAACGCGACGATGCGGGGACTCCACGCGATCACCGGCAACGACTACCGGGCGAACGGCCGGGACGCGTACGAGCGGTTCTGCGCCGACCTGCGGCACTGGCGGGAGACGAACGACGTCGCGCCGCAGGAGGCGGACGCGATCCTGACCACCGTCATGCGACGGGATGTCCCCCTGAAGACGGAACCCGCGCTGCCACCGACCGGACGGCGGCTGACCACCGAGGAGGTGGCGACCCGCTGTTACCTGCCCGTCGAGCAGGTCGACCAGTGGGTCGAAGCGTTGACCACCGGGATGCGGCAGGCGGTCTTCCACGGGCCACCGGGAACCGGGAAGACCTTCGTGGCGAGGCTGCTCGCCCGGCATCTCGCCACCTCGCCGGACCACATCGAGATTGTCCAGTTCCATCCGGCCTACTCGTACGAGGACTTCATCGAGGGTCTCCGGCCGGAGGCCGGGGACGGTGGTCTGCGGTACGAGGTACGGGCGGGACTCTTCGCGCGCCTGTGTGACCGGGCCGCATCCGCACCCGGCGAGACGTTCGTGCTGATCGTCGATGAGATGAACCGGGCCGACCTGGCGGCCGTCTTCGGGGAGCTGCTGTTCCTGCTCGAATACCGGGGCGACACCCTCGTGACGCTTCCGTACTCGCAGCGCCGGTTCTCCGTACCCGAGAATGTCTTTCTGCTCGGCACCATGAACACCGCCGACCGCAGCCTGGCCCTGATGGACTTCGCACTGCGGCGTCGATTCAACGCCTTTCCCTTGCTTCCTGACGAGGCGGTGCTGGCCGGCTGGGCGGGCGAACGATCGGCGCACAACGCCGACCTCGCGGGCGGGGTCTTCCGGCTCATCCGCGATCGGGTGGGCCTCGAGGCCTCGGTGTGTCCCGGTCACTCGTACTGGATGACCGAGGCGCTGGACGCGGCCGCCGCCGTGCGCATCTGGGACTACCAGCTGCGGCCATATCTCGGTGAGTTCTGGTTCGAGCGGCCGCAGGAACTGGCCCAGCTCGACACCGAGGTCCGCGCTCTCATCGCGGAACTGGCCTGACGTGATCGACCTCGTCGAGTACCAGACATCGACGGTGGAGCTCGACCACGATGAGGCCGCCGAGCTGAGCGAGCTGGCCCGCGGTACCGGGACCGGCGACCGGCCGCGGGTCATGGAACGGCTGAGCCCGGCACCGGGCGGCTCGTACCGGGTCCAGCCCGGACCGTATGTCGGCCGGTTCCAGCTACGCAGCGGGCGGGTCGTGAACGTCACCGGGCGCTTCCCGTTCCAGGACCTGGCCGCACTCCTCGGGCTCGGGGCGCGAGCCACGATGCTGTACGACTCTGCCGCGTCGGCCGGCGGTGGATACGGCTTGATGGATCTGATCGGTCTGGCGTTCGCCAGGGAAGCCGAGCTGATCGCCGGGCAGGGTCTGATCAAAGCGTACGAACGGCGCGAGTTCACCCGGCCGCCATACCCGGGGCGTCCCGCGGCGGCCCTGCACGTTCGCGCGCATGCCGGCCGTCCCGACCGGCTCGCCACCACCGCCAACCGGCTCACCTCGGACGTGCCGCTCAACCGGCAGGTGGCGGCCGCGCTTCGCCGGCTGTGCGGGCTCCGCTACACGGACGACCGGCTCACCGTCCGGCTGCGCGCCCTGCTCCCGGTGTTCCAGACGATCGGCGACGGCACCGATCCTCCGCCGCCCGTCGCCGGGGTGCCGGCCCGCTACCGGGAGATCGACCGGCTGGCGCGACTCGTGCTGGATGGGCGTACGACGCTGCCGACCGGTGCCGGGGTGGCCGGTGTGAGCGTGCTGTTCAACATGACCAAGATCTGGGAGCGGCACGTCGGCAGATGGCTGGCCGGCGGTCATCCGAGCGACGCGGTCAGCGGCCAGCACCGGATCGCACTGACCGACTCCGGCCCGGATCGGCCGGTGTATGCCGACTTCGTCCTCCTGCGACGCGGCCTGCCGGTCGCGGTGTTCGACGCGAAGTACCGCCCGTGGCGTGGCAAGCCCGCCACGGGCGAGATCTATCAGCTCTACACGTACGCGCGCCGCCTCGGCGTCAAGCGGGCCGGACTGGTCTACCCCGGTGCCTCGGCAAGGAGCGTGAACGTCGCGATCGGTGAGGTGACCATCGAGAGTCACGTCGTCCCCGTGGTCGCGGACGGCGTCAGTGGTGGAGCGGGGCACCCAGCAGGTCGGGGTCCGACCGGGTGAGGCAGGCGGCGCTGGGCACCAGGATCGTGCGGCCCCGGATCGCCACCGAGGTCGGGGTAGAGAGGCCGTCGGCGGCGGTGAGCAGGACGGTCCGGCGGTTGTGGCGGACGGCCACCACCTCGCTCGTGGAGATGAGCGCGGCGATGACCTCGTCGCCTCGCCCGGTGAACGCGGATCAGATCCTGGTCGCCTGCACGGCACCGGCGGGTTCGCCCTCGGCCGCGGCGCTCGCCCTGCTGGCGCACGTCAGCGGTGCCGAGGGTGAATCCGGGCCCGTGCCGGAACGGGGGATCCAGCACGGGCCCGGTGGTCAGCAGGCCTGGTAGGGCCCGTTCGGCGAGACGGCGGTGTCCCGCCGGACGACCGACACCGAGGCGCCGACCGCGTTGCACGCCTTGGTGAAGCCGTTCGCCGTGTACTCGATGACGATCACGTTGTTGCCGTACAGCTCCTGGTAGCCGCCGCACTCGGTGTAGCGGCCGCACTCCTCGGCGACGGCGAAGTCGAGACCGGCGTCGCGCCCGGCCGTGCCGATGCCGCCGTCCCCGAGGTCACCGATCGTGTTCTTCTGGGCGATGGCCAGGCCCTTGCTGTGCGCGTGCGAGATCAGCAGCGAGATGTACGCGATGGCGTCCTGCTCGTCGATCAGCCCCTGGGACCGGCTGAACGAGTCGAGGTTGTCCGGCTCGACGGCCTTGAACCCGTTGGCCGCGCAGCCGTCGATCCACCCGTTCACCACGGCGGCGACGGCCCGCCGCTTGGCGTCGGTGGTGATGTCCAGCAGGATCTCGTCCCACTGCCCGTCGACGACCTCCTTGCCGCGGGAGTCTTTCAGGGTGAGGCCCCGGGACCGCCAGTCGTCGATCTCCGACTGGATCGGCTGCGTCTGGAAGGCGTTGACGTAGCAGATGTTGTAGAGCCCGGCGGCCGGCGGGTCCTGCCGGTCCCGGCTGACCACACGGACCCCGGAGGGCGGTGTGTAGGCGCCGCCGATCTGGTAGTCGAACTTGGCGTTGGCCGTGGGCGGGGTGACGGCGGCGGCGACCCGGGACACCCCGGCGTCGGCGGTGGCGACGGTCGTGGTGATGCCGATGCCGGCGGTGACGATGGCGCCCAGCGTGAGCGCGAGAATGCGACGTGATGCGATGGCCACGGGAAAGTCTCCGATGGTCAGGGATCTGCCCCGCCTCAGGCAGGCAAACGCATGCCCTGGCGATCTGGAGGGCTCGATCGCGTCGACGCAACCCTATCAATAGGTGTCAATAAGGAAGATCAGGTCCAGATGATCGGTTCGGGCGGATCGTATCGGCAGGTGAAGCCGGTCGACACGGTCGCGCGGAGGTGCCCGGCCAGCGCCGGGTGGCCGCTGTCCAGGCGGCGCAGCGTGGTTCGGATGCGTTCGGTGACCGCCTTGCGGGTGCGTTCCGCCTGGTCGCCGAGGCGTCGTGATCTGCCGCCCAGGCCGGTGGCGCGGCGGATCTCGTCGATCAGGACCCCGCGTTCGCCGTCCAGCTCGGCCGCCCTGCCGTCGTCGCCGCGGGCCAGGGCCGCCTCGATCCGCTCGTCGAGCTGGTCCAGCCGGGCCCGGTAGGACGCCTTCGCCCGTTCGTCGATGACCGGGTCGGCGCCCATCCGGCGGGCGGCGCCGGCCGCCGCGCCGGCCGCGGGAGCCAGCAGGTCGGCCGCCGGTACGTCGACGCCGGGGCGGCCGAGCAGCACGCGCAGGTCGTGCAGCCCCTTGGTGTCGGGCAGGTGCACGGTCACCCCGTCGTACGTCAGCGTCCACACGCGGCCGTCGAGGCGGAACACGTTCGAGGACGACGCCGGGACGGCCGCCGCCGGGGCGGAGTCCACCAGGTGGGTCAGGCGGGTGGCCGCCGCCTCGCGTGCCACGACCGCGGCGATCTCGGCGGCGCGCCGGTCGTCGCCCGGCCGGCCGCGGGCGGCGAGGGCCCGGCTCTTCCCGTGCCGTGCCCGCAGCGACCAGGCGACCGCTCCCATCCGCGCGGCCGCAAGCTCCGCGTCGGTGAACGCGGCCACCGCGGCGTCCCAGTCCCGGTCGGCGGCGTCGAGCACCGCCAGCCAGTAGGCGACCGGCCCGTCGATCGACGACCCGAACATCGTCAGCCAGCTGCCGGCCAGCGGCGCGAGGTCGGCGCGGACCCGTTTGCGGTCCTCGTGGTCGTCGCCGGCGGCGGCGAGCTGGGCTCGGAGGCGCAACCACATCGGCTCGTACCAGCGCGACGGGGGCGCCATCCGGCCGATGTGGTGCGCGGCCGCGGCGATCTCGCCCCGCTCGGCCGCCGAGACGGCGAGGAGCAGGTCGGGGTGCGGATGCGCGTGTCCCTCCGGGGAGCGCACCAGAGCGTCCGCGGCGTCGCAGTGGCCCTGTGCCAGCTCCAGCGTCCAGAGGTGCTGGAAGCGCAGCGCCGCCAGGTCGCCGTTGGGCTCGTCGAGGTCCTCCGCGAGCAGTGCCCGGGCCTCCGCGAACCGGCCGGTCAGGGTGGCCGTCGCGACCCTCATCCACAGGCCGATCGACGAGCCGCCGGGGTCGCCGGGCGACAGCGCCGCCGGGTCGCCCCGCTCCAGGGCGGCCATCGCGTACAGCATCGAGGCCAGCTCGACCACCGACTCGTCGCCGGTGCGCCGGCCGGCCGCGTTGAGTTCCGCGGCGACCGCCTGGCGTTCGGCGGCCGTGCCCAGCGTCCAGATCGCGTCGTGCCGGGCCATCAGCGCGTCGGCCAGTGCCGCGTCGTCCCCGGAGGCGCGGGCGAGGTCGACCGCGCGGGCGGTCAGTTCCCGCTCCCGCGCCTGCTCGGTCGTGGCCGTCGCGTCCGCGCCGAACAACGCGGCGTACGCCTCGTCCACCAGATCCGTGGTCAGCCGGACCACCTCGGTGGGGTGCTCGCCCCAGACCGCCCGGCGCACCCGCAGCGCCACGCGGGTGAGCAGCTCCGGGTCGCCGGCCGCCCGGGCGACGTCGGCGACCTCCTGGAAGATCAGCAGCGCCGCGGCCTCCTCCCCGACGTAGTGCCGGGTCGAGCCGAGGTCGAGGGCGATGGAGGTCCATTCGTGGCCGGCGTCCTGGGGCACGAGGCTCAGCGCGCGGGCGAGGTGGACGGTCGCCTCGGCCGGCGCCATCCGCCCCCAGGCGTCCTGCGCGGCCGCCCGCAGCAGGGCGACGGCCCGTTCCGGGGCGACCTCGGGCGTGCCCAGGAACGCGTGGTGCGCGACCTCGCCGGGTGCCGCCCGGGCCGCGCAGGCGGGCAGGGCCTGGAAGGCCGCGACGGCGGCCGCGTGCCACCGGCGGCGCTCCGCCGGCGGGAGGCCGGCGGCGAGCGTCTCGCGGACGAGGTCGTGCACGAAGGCCCACCCGCCGGGCTCGGACCGGCGCACCACCAGGCGGGCCGACACCGCCGCGGCGAGCAGGTCGCCGACCTCGGCGGCCGGCCGGCCGGTCATCGCGGCGAGCAGGTCGGCGTCGCCCTCCGGCCCCACCACGGCGGCGGCGGTCAGCAGCCTGGTCAGGGCCGGGTCGAGCAGCGCCAACCGGCGTTCCACGGCATCCCGGACGCCGGGCGCCACCGCGTCGGCGGAACCGGTGGTCTGCCACAGCCGGGCGGTCTGCTCGACGAAGAAGGGGTTGCCGCCGGTCCGCCGATGAACCGCGGCGGCCGTCTCCGCCGCCGGTTCGCGCCCGGCGGTGCGCGTCAGCAGCTGGCTCGTCTCGCCGGGCGTCAGTCCGGTGAGGGTGATCACGGCGGCCTTGGGCAGCAACGGCAGCAGGATCGGGCCGAGCGGGTGGCCGGCCGCCTCCACCTCCGCGTCGCGGTACGTGCCGATCACCAGCAGCTGCTCGAACCAGGCGTGCCGGGCGACGAACTCGAGCA
Organism: Actinoplanes sp. NBRC 103695; assembly: GCF_030269485.1. Taxonomy (GTDB): domain Bacteria; phylum Actinomycetota; class Actinomycetes; order Mycobacteriales; family Micromonosporaceae; genus Actinoplanes. The sequence continues at coordinate 59,392 of NZ_BSTL01000031.1, forward strand.
GCCGCGCCGAGGCCGGGTCGGCCCACTGGAGGTCGTCCAGCACCACCACGAGCGGACGATGCCGCGCGGCCGTGACGAGCAGCGTGGTGACCGCGTCGTGCAGGCCGAACGTGTCGGCGCCGGCGTACCGGCGCTGGATGCCGCCGGCCTCGTCGAGCAGCGGCGCGAGCTCGTCACCGCAGGCGGCGCGGACCTCCGCCCAGGTCGGCGGGTCGAGCGCGCGGCGCAGACCGCGCAGCACCTGCACCCACGGCCAGTAGCTGGGCGCGCCCTCCCTGTCCCAGCACAGGCCGGTGGCCACGAGCGGACCGGGGCCGGCCGCCGCGACCGTCTCGGCCACCAGCGCCGACTTGCCGATGCCGGCCTCGCCGGTCACCAGGACCAGGCCGCCGTGGCTGGCGAGGGTGCGTGCGATCGCCGACTCGAGCAGCGCCGACGAGCGTTCCCGGCCGATGAGCGCGGACACCGATCTCCCCCCGGGTCGGACGGCGGTGCCATTCCCGCTGTGGCGCCGCCACGACCGGAATGGCGCCTCCGTGTCGAGGCAAGGCTACCGAACGTACAGGGAGGACCGCAGTGAGCGGGGACGCAGCACGATCACCGTCCGGCCGGGACGGACCGGCCATCGAGGCGAAGGGTCTCGTCAAGACGTTCGGCGAGACCCGCGCCCTGGACGGCCTGGACCTGACCGTCCCGGCGGGCGGGGTGTACGGCGTTCTCGGGCCGAACGGAGCCGGCAAGACCACCGCCCTGCGCATCCTCTCCACGCTCCTGCGACCGGACGGCGGGACGGCACGCGTGCTGGGCCACGACGTGCTCGCCGACGCGGACGGCGTGCGCCGCCGGATCAGCCTGACCGGCCAGTTCGCCTCGGTCGACGAGGAGCTGACCGGCCGGGAGAATCTGATCCTGCTGGGCCGGCTGCTCGGGTTCCGGCACGCCGACGCCGCCGCCCGGGCCCGCCGGCTGCTGACCGCCATCGACCTGGCCGACGCGGCCGACCGGCAGGCCAAGACCTACTCCGGTGGCATGCGGCGGCGGCTCGACATCGCGGCCGGCATCGTCGTCACGCCGGACCTGATGTTCCTGGACGAGCCGACCACCGGGCTCGACCCGCGCAGCCGCAACCAGGTGTGGACGATCGTGCGCGCGCTGGTCGCCCGCGGCACCACGGTGGTGCTGACCACGCAGTACCTCGACGAGGCGGATCAGCTGGCCGACCGGATCGCGGTGATCGACCACGGCCGGGTGATCGCCGAGGGCACCCCGGGTGAGCTCAAGGCCTCGGTCGGGTCCGGGATTCTCCGCGTACGCGTGCAGGACCCGGCCCAGCGCTTCGAGGCGGTGCGGGTGCTGACCCGGGCGCTCGACGCCGACGTGCAGGTCGAGTCGGATCCGTCCGCGCTGACCGTACGGGTGGACGACAGCGAGCGCAGCGTGCAGGCCCTCGCCGAGCTCAACCGCAGCGGGATCGCCACGGCGCAGTTCGCCCTGGGCCAGCCGACCCTCGACGAAGTCTTCCTGGCCCTGACCGGCCACAGTGTGAAGGAGGTGGCCGCGTGACGACCGATCTCGCCGCCGGTGAGGCGATCGACTTCGAGCTGCTGTCGGTGCTGGACGAGGGCACCCGGCCCCGGCCGGCGGGCCGGTTCTCCGCCTCGGTCAGCCACCTGTACCGGGCCGCGCTGCGGGTCAAGCACAGCCCCGCGCAGATCATCGACGTGACCCTCTTCCCGGCCATCATGCTGCTGATGTTCACGTTCCTCTTCGGCGGCGCGCTGGCCGAGGGCGGCACCGGGGAGTACCTGCAGTTCTTCCTGCCGGGCGTGCTCGTGACGACGGTCCTGATGATCACCATGTACGTCGGCATGGGCCTGAGCAGCGACGCGGAGAAGGGTGTCTTCGACCGCTTCCGGTCGCTGCCGCTGTGGCGCCCGGCGGCGATCGTCGGACCGCTGCTGGCCGACGCCGCCCGGTACACGGCCGCCTCGATCATGATGCTGTCGTTCGGGTTCGTGCTCGGTTACCGGCCCGGCCCGGGCGGCGCCGCGGGCATCGCGCTGGCGGTGCTGCTGCTGATCGTGTGCGCGTTCTGCATGTCCTGGCTGTGGACGCTGCTCGGCCTGGTGGCCCGCAGCGAGCGGACGGTGACCACGGCCAGCATGACCATCCTCATGCCACTGACCTTCACCAGCAACGTCTATGTGGATCCGTCGACGATGCCGGGCTGGCTCCAGGCGTTCGTCGGGGTGAACCCGATCAGTCATCTGGTGACGGCCGTGCGGGGCCTGATGGGCGGCACGGTGACCACCGGCCAGATCGGGCTGGTGCTCGCCGAGGCGGCCCTCGTGCTGGCGGTGTTCGGACCGCTCACGATGCGCGTCTACCGCCGCCGAAACTGATTGTCAGGCCTTTGTGAAGCTATCTTCCGGGATCGGTAAAGCAATTGATTCCGGTGTTAGTTTCCCGTCGCATAGATGGCGAAATTGGGGAGACAGAATGCTCGAGTACGCCTCCGTACAATCATGTCGCGCGTGTGGGAACAAAGAACTGCTGACCGTTCTGGATCTGGGCCACCAGGCGCTCACCGGTGTTTTTCCGCGCAGTCGCGACGAGGCCGATCTGGTGGCGCCGCTGGAACTGGTGAAATGCTCGCCGGCCGGGTGCGGGCTGGTCCAGCTGCGGCACGACGCCGACATGAAGCTGATGTACGGCGAGCGGTACGGCTACCGCTCGAGCATTCGCCCGTTCATGATCAATCACCTCGGCACCAAGGTCGCGGACGCCACCGCGCTGCGCCCGCTGGACCCGGGCGACCTGGTGCTCGACATCGGCAGCAACGACGCCACCCTGCTGCGCCACTACGCGGACCAGGACGTCCAGCTGGTCGGCTGCGACCCGTCCGCGGAGAAGTTCCGGGACCGCTACCCGGACCGCGCGGAGCTGATCGTCGACTTCTTCTCGGCCGAGGCGGTCCGCACCCGGGTCGGCGACCGCAAGGCGCGGATCATCACGTCGATCGCCTGCTTCTACGACCTTCCCGACCCGATCGCCTTCATGCGCGACATCCGGGAGGTCCTCGCCGACGACGGCATCTGGATGCTCGAGCACAGCTACCTGCCGTCCATGCTGGAGACCAACTGCTACGACAACATCTGCCACGAGCACCTGGAGTTCTACGCGCTCGCGCAGATCGAGTACATGGCCGAGCGCGCCGGCCTGCGGGTGCTGACCGCCAAGGTCACCGACGTGTACGGCGGCAGCCTCTGCACGGTCATGGTGAAGGACACCGACCCCCGTGAGGTGGACGCGACCGCCCTCGACCGGCTCCGCGGCCTGGAGACCGACGCCAAGCTCGACACGATGGTCCCGTTCGAGGCCTTCGCGGGGCGCATCGAACTGCACCGCCAGGAGCTGCGCGAGTTCCTGGACACCTCGCGGACGGCGGGCAAGCTGACCCTCGGGTACGGCGCCTCGACCAAGGGCAACGTCGTGCTGCAGTACTGCGGCATCTCCGAGGCGGACATCGGGTGCATCGGCGAGGTCAACGAGGAGAAGCACGGCTGCTTCACCCCGGGCACGAAGATCCCGATCGTCTCCGAGGAGGCGGCCAAGGCGCAGAAGCCCGACCAGCTCCTGGTCTTCCCGTGGATCTTCCGGGAGGGCTACCTGGAACGGGAACAGGACTTCCTGGCCGGTGGCGGCGAACTGATCTTCCCGCTCCCCCGCCTGGACCGGGTGGGCCGGCGATGAGCGTCCAGACACGGACCGACGTCATCATCGTCGGCGCCGGCCCGACCGGGCTGATGCTCGCCGGTGAGCTGCGCGCCGGCGGGGTGGACGTGCTGGTCGTCGAGCGTCTGGCCGAGCCGTCCGGGCAGTCCCGCGGTCTGGGTTTCACCGCGCGGGCGATGGAGGTCTTCGACCAGCGCGGGCTGCTGCCCCGCTTCGGCACGGTGGAGACCAGCCCGATGGGGCACTTCGGCGGGCTGCCGCTGAACTTCGGCGCGTTCCCGGGCGGCCACTTCGGCGCCCGGGGCATCCAGCAGTCCCAGGTGGAGCGGGTGCTCGGCGAGTGGGCCGGTGAGCTCGGCGCGACGGTGCTGCGCGGGCACGAGGTGGTCGCCCTGACCACCGGCGCGGGCGGCGGCGACGACCACGTCGAGGTCGTCGCCCAAGGTCCCGGCGGGCCGGTCGTGCTGCGCGCCGCATGGCTGGTCGGTTGCGACGGCGGGCAGAGCCCGGTGCGCCGGCTCGCCGGCTTCGCCTTCGAGGGGTCCGGGTCGACCCGGGAGATGTTCCTGGCCGACGTACGCGGATGCGAGCTGCCGCCCCGGTTCACCGGCATGCGGGTGCCCAACGGCATGGCCATGAACGCCCCGCTGGGCGGTGGCGTCGACCGCATCATCGCCTGCGAGCTGGGCGCGGCGCCGGCCGAGCGCACCGAGCCGGTGTCCTTCGCCGAGGTCGCCGGCGCCTGGCAGCGGCTCACCGGCGAGGACATCTCCGCGGGCGAGCCGGTCTGGGTCAGCGCGTTCGGCGACGCGGCCCGGCAGGCGACCGAGTACCGGCGCGGCCGAGTCCTGCTGGCCGGCGACGCCGCGCACATCCACCTGCCGGCCGGCGGCCAGGGGCTCAGCGTCGGCGTGCAGGACGCCGTCAACCTGGGCTGGAAGCTCGCCGCCACGGTCCGCGGCGACGCGCCCCAAGCTCTGCTCGACACCTACCACGAGGAGCGGCACCCGGTCGGCGCCCGGGTGCTGATGAACAGCTCGGCGCAGGGACTGCTGTACCTGGGCGGGCCGGAGGTGGAGCCGCTGCGCGGGGTGTTCGCCGAGCTGATGGCGTTCCCGGACGCCGCGGCGCACCTGGCCGGCATGGTGAGCGGCCTGGACATCCGGTACGACGTGGGCGACGGCGACCACCCGCTGCTCGGCCGCCGGATCCCGCCGGTGCCGCTGACCACCGCGTCGGGCGTGACGAGCACGGCCGAGCTGCTGCACGGCGGCCGGGCGGTGCTGCTCGACCTGACCGCCGACGGCGGGTACTCGGCCGACGCGGCCGCATGGCCGGGCCGGGTCGACGTGATCAGGGTGACCGCGCCCGCCGGCCTCGGCGGGGCCGACGCCCTGCTGGTACGCCCGGACGGCTACGTGGCCTGGGCCGCCCCGGGCGACGTCAAGCTGCCGGACGCGCTGACCCGCTGGTTCGGTTCCGCGTGACGACGACCCTTCTGGCCGGGTTCCACGACGCGCTCGTGGAGGCGCGGCGGACCATCTGGACGCGGGCCGAGCGGATCCCGCTCGGCCGGCTGTCCCAGTGGGACGCCGATCCCGGCTCGGGCGCGCTGCGGCACGTCAGCGGCCGGTTCTACTCGATCCAGGGCATCGACGTCACGATCGCCGCGGACGCCGGCACGCGCCGGTGGCAGCAGCCCATCATCGTGCAGCCGGAGATCGGCGTCCTGGGCATCCTGACCCGCCGGATCGGCGGCACGCCGCACTTCCTGATGCAGCTCAAGGCGGAACCGGGCAACATCAACGGGATCCAGGTGTCGCCGACCGTGCAGGCCACCCGGAGCAACTACACCCGGGTGCACGGCGGCGCCGAGGTGCCCTACCTGGAGTACTTCCGGGCACATCGGCGCCGGGTGATCGCCGACGTCCGCCAGTCGGAGCAGGGCAGCTGGTTCCTGCGCAAGCGGAACCGCAACATGATCGTCGAGGTCACCGAGGACGTTCCGGTGCGCCCGGGCTTCCACTGGCTGACGCTGCCGCAGCTGCACGCGCTGCTCCGGAGCGACGACCTGGTCAACATGGACGCCCGGACCGTGCTCTCCTGCCTGCCCCTGCTCGACTTCCTGCCACCGGCGCCACTCGGCCCGCGCGGCGAACCGGCCCGCTCGCTGCTGCGCTCGTGGAGCGGCGCCGGCGCCGGCCGGCGGGACACGACCGAGCTGCTGAGCTGGATCACCGAGGCGCGGACGTCGACCGACCTGCGGGTCGTCGACGCGCCGCTGAACCGCCTGCCGCACTGGCGGTACGGGCCGGACGCCATCTCGCACGAGCGGAACCGGTACTTCGACGTGATCGGCGTCCGGATCGAGGCGAACGGCCGCGAGGTCAGCCGCTGGGACCAGCCGATGGTGGCGGCGCGGGACGTCGGGCTGGCCGCGTTCCTGGTCAGCCGCTGCGACGGCGTGATGCAGGTGCTGACCGGCCTGCGGGTCGAGGCGGGCTTCGCGGACGTCGCCGAGCTCGCGCCGACCGTGCAGTGCACCCCGGAGCACTACCCGCCGGGCGATCCCGGCCGGCCGCCGTTCCTCGACACCGTTCTCGGCGCGGCGCCCGAGCGGCTGCTCTACGACGCCACCCTCTCCGAGGAGGGCGGGCGGTTCTACCGGACCCGCAACCGGTACGTGATCGTCGAGGTCGACCCGCTGGTCGATCACCCGGACTTCCGCTGGATGACCCTGCATCAGCTGACCGAGCTGGTACGGCACAGCAGCTACCTGAACGTCCAGGCACGCACTCTGCTCGCCGCGCTGGCCACCTTGGCGACGCACGAGCCGGACCCGGCGCCGCGGACCCGGCGCCGGAGCACGCCGCGCACCCCGACGATCGCGGTGCTCGGGGCGTCGGGCTATCTCGGCTCGGTGGTCTGCGGACTGCTGGCGCAGCGGTCCGTGCGGCTGCGCCCGGTGGCCCGCCGCGGGTACGAGATCCCGGCCGCCGCGGTCGCCACGGTCGAGCCCCTCGCCGCCGACCTCACCGGCCGGGACGCCGTGATCCGGGCGGTGTCCGACGCGGACGTGGTGCTCCACCTGGCCAAGCACAGCGGCGACTGGCGGCTGCCGGAGGAGGATCCCGCGGCCACCGAGCCGGTCAACGTCGGCATCATGCGTACCGTCCTCGAGGTGCTCTCCGGCCGTCCGGCCGACGGGCGGCCGCCGCCCCTGGTGGTCTTCGCCGGCGCCTGCACCCAGATCGGGCGCACCCCGGACCGCCCGATGGACGGCACCGAGCCGGATCACCCCGACACCGAGTACGACCGGCAGAACCTCGCCGCGGAGCGGTTGCTGATGGCCGCCACCCGGGCCGGCACGGTACGCGGCACGAGCCTGCGGCTGGCCACCGTGTTCGGGCAGAGCCGGCTGTCCGCGGCGCCGGACGCCGGGGTGGTCAGCACGATGATCCGCAAGGCGCTGGCCGGCGAGCCGCTGACCATGTGGCACGACGGCACCGTGGCGCGTGACATCACCTACGTCGAGGACGTCGCCCGTGCCTTCCTCGCGGCGATCGACCGGCCGGACCGTCTCGTCGGACGGCACTGGCTGGTCGGCACCGGCGGTCACGAGCGGCTCGGCGACGTGTTCGCCACGGTGGCCGCCGCGGTGGCCGCCGCCACCGGACGACCGGGTGTCCCGGTGGTCACCGTGTCCCCGCCGGGCGGCGCGGTCCTGACCGACTTCCTGAACGTGTTCGTCGATCCCGAGCCGTTCCGCTCGGCCGCCGGCTGGCAGGCCCGGACGTCCCTGCGCGACGGGATCGACCGCACCGTCGGCCTGCTGCTCCGGCGTACGCCCGCACCGGCCGGCGTCGTGACCCCTGTGCGAAAGGACTGACTGATGGTGACCCGAGTGTGGGACTACCTGGCCGAGTACGACGACGAGCGCGCCGACATCCTGGACGCGGTCGAGACCGTCTTCTCCTCCGGAACCCTGGTGATGGGCCCGAGCGTGGGGGCCTTCGAGAACGAGTTCGCCGCCTGGCACGGCGCCGGTCACTGCGTGGGCGTCGACAACGGCACCAACGCGCTGAAGCTGGGCCTCCAGGCGCTCGGTGTGCGCCCGGGCGACGAGGTCATCACGGTGTCGAACACGGCGGCGCCGACCGTGGTGGCGATCGACGCGGTCGGCGCGACGCCGGTCTTCGTGGACGTCGGCGAGGACGACTTCCTGATGAACACCGCGCAGATCGAGGCGGCGATCACCGAGCGCACCCGATGCCTGCTGCCGGTGCACCTCTATGGACAGTGCGTGGACATCGACGCGGTCACCGCCCTGGCCCGCAAGCACGATCTGGTGGTCCTGGAGGACTGCGCGCAGGCCCACGGCGCGCGTCGCGGCGGGAAGCCGGCCGGCACGTTCGGCGACGCCGCGGCGTTCTCGTTCTACCCCACCAAGGTGCTGGGCGCGTACGGCGACGGCGGCGCCACCCTGACGAACAGCGCGGACGTCGACCGCCGGCTGCGGCGGTTGCGCTACTACGGCATGGAGGAGCGCTACTACGTCGTCGAGACGCCCGGCCACAACAGCCGCCTGGACGAGGTGCAGGCCGAGATCCTGCGGCGCAAGCTGGGCCGGCTGGACGCGTACATGGCGGGCCGCCGCGCCGTGGCGGAGCGGTACCGCACCGGGCTGGCCGGCACCGATCTGGTGCTGCCGCGGGTGAACGAGGGCAACGAGCACGTCTACTACGTGTACGTCGTCCGGCATCCGCGCCGCGACGAGATCGTGGAACGGCTGAAGAGCTACGACATCCACCTCAACATCAGCTACCCGTGGCCGGTGCACACGATGACCGGCTTCAAGTACCTCGGCTGGACCCCCGGGTCGCTGCCGGTCACCGAACGGCTGGCCGGCGAGATCTTCTCGCTGCCGATGTACCCGGCGCTGGCCGAGGATCTCCAGGACAAGGTCATCTCGGCGCTGCGCGACGTGCTGGAGACGCTGTGAGCGAGGCACGCAAGCTCGCCGTGCAGGGCGCGCTGGAGTTCACCCCGGACACCTACGCCGACGACCGGGGCCTGGTCGCGAATCCGTTCGAGGCGGCTGCCTTCGAGGAGGCGCACGGCCGGCCGCTGTTCCCGGTCGCCCAGACCATCCACAGCCGGTCTCGGCGGGGCGTGGTCCGCGGCATGCACTACACGGTCACGCCGCCGGGCATGGCCAAGTACGCGTACTGCGCCCACGGCGCCGCGCTCTACCTGGTCGCCGACATCCGGGTCGGCTCGCCCACCTTCGGCGACGTCGACGCCGTACGCATGGATCAGGAGTCCTTCCGCTCGATCTACCTGCCGGTCGGTGTCAGCAACGGCTTCGTCGCGCTAACCGACGACACCGTCATCGCGTACCTCATCTCCAAGCCCTATGTGGCCGCCGACGAGCGAGCCGTCTCCGTGCTCGACCCGGCTCTGGGCCTGCCGATCCCCGGCGACCTCGACCTGATCCTCGCCGACCGCGACCGCACCGCGATCACCCTCGCGGAGGCGAAGGAGCGCGGCGAGCTACCCGACTACGAGAAGTGCTGAAAGGGGCGCACATGCGCTTTCTGTTCACCACGCTGCCGGGCACCTCACATGCCCTGCCGTGGATATCCCTGGCCCAGGCCGCCCAGGCGGCCGGGCACGACGTGCTCGCCGCGGTCAGCGGACCGGCCCTGGAGACCGCCGCGGACGCGGGTCTGCTGGCGGTCGCGACCGACGACGGCGCGGCCCGTGCCAGCTACCACCGGCTGGCCGACATGCTCGCCGAGGGCGGCTCGGGCATGGAGATCGGCGGCGACCGGATGGCCCGCTTCGTCAGCTCGGTCTTCGCCGACACCAGCGCGGCCATGATGGACGGCCTGCTGGCGGCGGCGACGGCGTGGCGGCCGGACCTGATCGTCTACACCCCGCCGCTGGTGGCCGGGCTGGTCACGGCCCGTCTGCTCGGCGTGCCCGCGGTCATGCACGGCCTGGGTACGCCGCTCCCGACGCCGCCGCCTGCCCTGGCCGCGTTCGCCGCGGAGGCGGAACGGCGCGGCGTCCCGGATCTCACCGGGCAGCGACCGGACGTGGAGATCGACGTCAGCCCGCCGTCGCTCGACGCCTTCGCGCCGCCCCGGCCGCCCGGCAGCCGTGGTTTGGTGCTGCCGATGCGCTTCACCGCGTACACCGGCGGCAGCCACCTGCCGGACTGGTTGCTGCGCCGCTCCGACCGGCCACGCGTGGTGGTCACGCTGGGCTCGTTCACCCAGTGGTTCCGCGACGGCGGCCTGATGCGCGAGGTCGTCCTGGGCACCCGGGATCTCGGCGTGGACCTGGTCGTCGCCACCGCCGGCGCGGACCTGCCGGCCCTGCCCGATCCGCTGCCGGAGCACGTGACCCTGGTCGACTGGGTGCCGATGCGCGCCCTGCTGGCGGTCAGCGACGCGATCGTGCACCACGGCGGGCTCGGCACGGTGTACGCGGCCTTCGCGGCGGGCGTACCCCAGCTTGTCCTGCCCGCGGCCGCCGGACCCGCCCTCGCCAACTCCCGGACCGTCGCCGCCCGCGGCGCCGGCGCGGTGCTCGACATGGACGGCGCGGTGGCCACCGCCCTCAAGCCCGCCGTCGAGGACGTCCTGGTCAACCCCGCCTACCGGGAGGCCGCTCAGGAGGTCGCCGCGGAGATGGCGGCGATGCCCTCCCCCGCGGACGTGGCCGGCCGGCTGGCCGAGTTCACCTCCGCCCACCGGCGCTACCAGCGCCCACTGCCCCGGGAACGTGCCGTACGTGACCGGTCCGACGAAAGGAAATGAGGAACCCCGTGAGCCAGTCGCCACTCAACCTCGCCGTCATCATCGGCAGCATCCGGCAGGGCCGCTCCGGCCACCTGGTGGCCTCCTGGGTCAGCGAGGAGGCCACCAAGCACGACCAGTTCAACGTCGACGTCATCGACCTGGCGGAGAACCCGCCGCCGCTGGCCCTGACCAACGAGCCGCCGGCCGAGCTGGCCGAGACCACCCGCAAGCTGGACGCGGCGGACGCCTTCGTCGTGGTGACCCCGGAGTACAACCACAGCTACCCGCCGGGCATCAAGGCGCTGATCGACTGGCACTACACCGAGTGGCGGGCCAAGCCGGTCGGTTTCGTCTCGTACGGCGGCGCCGCCTGCGGGCTGCGCGCGGTCGAGGCGCTGCGGCTGGTCTTCGCCGAGATGCACGCGGTGACGATCCGGGACTGCGTGAGCTTCGGGATGTACTCGGGCGGGCTCGGTGAGGACGGCCGCCCGACCGATGAGGAGGGCTCGAACACCGCCGCCAAGGCGATGCTCGACCAGCTCGCCTGGTGGGCGTCGGCGCTGAAGACCGCGCGTACCGAGTCGCCGTACCAGGTCGCTTTCTGATCGATCGCGGCACCGCGGGACGCCGGCGCGTCCCGCGGTGCCGCGTGTCCCCCTCGAGGAGGGAACATGTTGTACGGAGCGGATACCGCGAGCGTCTACCACGACTTCTACCGGGAGCGGAAGGGCAAGGACTACGCCGCCGAGGCCGCGCACCTGGCCGCTCTGGTCCGCGAGCGCAAGGCCGGGGCGTCGTCGCTGCTCGACGTCGCCTGCGGCAGCGGGTCGCACCTGGAGCACTTCGTCCACGAGTTCGACCACGTCGAGGGGCTGGAGCTGTCCGCGGACATGATCGCGGTGGCCGGGCCGTTGCTGCCGGGCGTCGCGCTGCATCAGGGCGACATGCGCGACTTCTCGCTCGGCCGCCGCTTCGACGCGCTCACCTGCATGTACAGCTCCATCGGGTACATGGCGGACGAGGACGCGCTGCGCCGCACGATCGCGCGTTTCACGGAGCATCTGGAGCCGGGCGGCGTGCTGCTCGTGGAGCCGTGGTGGACGCCGGACGAGTTCCTCGACCGGCACGTGGCCGGCGACGTGCTGACCGTCGGTGAGCGGACGATCGCCCGGGTGTCGCACACGGTCCGGCACGGCGACAAGACCCGGATGGAGGTGCACTGGACGGTGGCCGACGCGGTGGACGGGCCACGGCACGTGGCCGAGTCGCACCAGATGAGCCTGTTCACCTCGGCGCAGTACGAGGGCGCCTTCGAAGCCGCGGGGTGCACGGTCGAGCGGCTGCGCCCGAGCTGGTCCGGGCCCGGCCTGCTGGTCGGCGTCCGGGCATGACCAGATGCGGGCGCCGTCCCTCCCCCGAGGACGGCGCCCGCATCTCTCCCGGCCTCAGCGGGCCAGCGCCTCGATCCGCGGCAGGTGGTCGGCGGGGCCGGGCAGGGCGGCGATCTCCCCGGCCAGGGCCGTCGCCCGGGTGCCGAACGAGGGGTCGCCGAGCAACTGGTGGACGGCCTTGGCGACCCGCTCGGTGGCGTGCTCCTCGGCGCCGGTGAGCACCACCGCCGAGCCGTGGTCGGCCAGCCGCTGCCACAGCGCCCGGTACAGCGGCCACTCCGAGAGCACCAGTTGCGGCGTGCCGGCGGCCATCGCGTTCATCGAGGTCGACCCGCCGCCGTGGTGCACGATCAGATCGCAGTGCGGCACCAGCACCTCCAGCGGCAGCCAGCCCACCCGCAGGTGCGGAAGCGCCTCGCGGACGGCGGGGGCGACGTCCTCGGGCGCCGCCACGACGATCTCCGCGTCCAGGTCGCCCAGGTCGCGGGCGAGTCCGATGAGGAACTCCTGGCTCTCGCTCGCGGCCACCCGGGTGCCGGCGGTCACGCAGATCCGGCGCCGGTCGCCGGGCGCCAGCATCCACGGCTCGACGGCGCGGGCGAGGTTGGTCCCGATCCAGCGGGTGTGCACCGTGCCCGGGGCGAAGGCCGGCGGGCCGACGCTGGGCGGGGTCACGTCCAGGATCAGGTCCGGGTCCGGCAGCGCGGCGCGGCCGAGCCCGGTGAGCTCGGGGGCGAGCACCTCGTCGGCGTACCGGTTGGACTCCGGGATCTCCAGCGCGTCCCAGGTGTGCCGGACGTACGGGACGTCCAGGTACGCGGCGAGCAGGGCGGCGGCGTACGACTGGCTGCCACCGACGATCACGTCCGGCCGCCAGTGCGCCGCGAGTTCCCGCAGCCGGTCGATGCTCGCGGCGGCGAGCCGGGCCATCCACGAGCCGTGGAACCGGACCCCGTCCTCGACGCTCTCCGGCATCGCCACCGGGCTGCCGTCGCGTTCCAGCGACAGCAGGCTCTCCAGGCTGCGATCGGTCATCGTGACGAACGGGATCGCCATCTGCTCGGCGATCCGGCCGGTCTCCGCGGTGGTCGCCAGGATCACCTCGTGCCCGGCGTTGCGCAGGGCGGTGGCCAGGGGTGGCGCCCAGAACATGGTGGCCGGGCTGGGACCGGCGATGAACAGCACCTTCACGAGGCGGCCGTCCGGGAGTGCACCACCGAGTAGGTGTGCGACTCGTGCGAGTTGATCAGCATCTGGCCGTCCGCCCGGCGTTCCCGGGTGTCGGCCGGGCGCTCGCTCTCCGGCAGCAGGTGGAAGGCGTCGTAGTCGTCCTTGGAGGCCCACTGGGCGTACATCGCGACATGGGTGCCGTCGATGCCGCGCAGCACGCTGTGCGTGCGGAAGCCGGGCACCGTCTTGAGCCACTCGTCGGGCTGGGCCAGGTTCTCGATCAGCGCGGCCTGGTTCTCCGGGTCGGCGGCGAACAGCGCCAGCACCGTGAAGTCCTGGTTCGCCGGATCGATCTCGACCACCCCGCCGAGATCCGGGTGGGTCTGTGTGAAGACCACCTCCGCCTTGATCGTCCGGAACGAGGTGACCAGCTGGTAGAACGCCGGCATCGTCTCGGCCCGCATCTTCTCCCGCCGGTACCGGGCCTCGATCGCGTCCCTCGACCGCATCTGGATCACGTTGGCGGTGCCCGGCACGTCCTGGCCGGAGTGCAGCGACGAGGACACCCACCCGGGGAACGCGGCGGCGCTGTCGATGACGTCCCGCATCTCCGCCACGAGGCGCTCGTGGTTGTACGGGGTATCGGTACCGAACCAGTTCAGGATGGTGAGACGGCCGTCTCCCACGGACAGGTTGGCCATGACTTCCTCTCTGCGACGGTGTGCGTTCAGGTGCCGGCGAAGACGCGGGGCGCGGAGGCCGCGACGCCCATCACGTACTGGCCGTAGTCGGACTTGGCGATCTGTTCCCCGAGCAGGTAGCAGGCCGCGGCGTCGATGTAGCCCATGTTCATCGCGACCTCCTCGATGCAGGCGACCCGGATCCCCTGGCGCTGCTCCATGAGCTGCATGTAGTGGCCGGCGTCGGTGAGCGAGTCGTGCGTGCCGGTGTCCAGCCAGGTGAAGCCGCGGCCCAGGTCCACCTGGACGGCGGCGCGGCGCTCGACGTAGATCCGGTTGACGTCGGTGATCTCCAGCTCGCCGCGGGCCGACGGCCGGATCGTCCGGGCGATCTCGACGACCTCGTTGTCGTAGAGGTAGAGCCCGGTCACCGCCAGGTTGGACCGGGGCTTCTCCGGCTTCTCCTCGAGCGAGAGGATGCGGCCCTGCTCGTCGACCTCGGCGACGCCGTACCGCTCGGGGTCGGGCACCCGGTAGCCGAACAGCACGCAGCCGTCGATGCCGGCGACGTGCCCCTGCAGCACCTCGCCGAAGCCGGGGCCGTGGAAGATGTTGTCGCCCAGGATCAGCGCGACGTCGTCCGACCCGATGTGGTCGGCGCCGATGAGCAGCGCCTCGGCGATGCCCGCCGGCTCCTTCTGAGGCGCGTACGACAGGGTGATCCCGAGCTGCCGCCCGTCGCCGAGCAGGCTGCTGAAGGCGCCGAGGTCACGCGGGTCGGAGATGATCAGGATGTCCCGGATCCCGGCCAGCATCAGCACCGAGAGCGGGTAGTAGACCATCGGCTTGTCGTGCACCGGCAACAGTTGCTTCGAGACGCTCACGGTGAGCGGGTGCAGCCGGGTGCCCCGGCCACCGGCGAGGATGATGCCCTTCATGCCTGGCCTTCCGTCGTCAATGGTGAGACAGAAATGCGCGTCCCGGCATCGAGCATGGCAGCCGGAAATGCACGCAGGGTCAGGCCAATGACAATTGTTCGTCAGGGTTCCCTGAAGTACGTCGCGCCGCCCGGCCCTTTTCCGGCAAGCTGGCGAAATGATTGTCGACGACGAATTGACCTCCCGTGCGGCCGCGGCGGCGATTGCCGCGGAAGAGCGCCGCACATTGGACTCCGCGGTCGTCGCAGACCTGCGCCGCGCCGGTTTCGCACGCCATTTCGCGCCGGCCTCCCTGGGCGGTGACGAGGGTTCGTTCGCGGAGCTCGTCCGGGGCGTGGCGACGCTCGGCGCCGCCTGCCCCGCCACCGCCTGGTGCGCCTCGCTGACCGCCCACCTCGGCCGGATGGTGGCGTTCCTGCCGCCCGGAGGTCAGCGCGAGATCTGGGCCGGCGGTGACGATCCGTTGCTGGTCGGCTCGCTCGCCTCGTTCGGCGCCGCGGTGCCGGTGGACGGCGGGTGGACGGTCTCCGGCCGGTGGCCGTACATCAGCGGCATCGACCACGCCGGCTGGGCGCTGCTCTGCGCCACGCTGCCGGACGACGAACCGGCCCGGGTCTTCGCGCTGCCGGTCGCCTCCCTGACGGCCGACCTGGGCTGGGACATCATCGGGATGCGCGCGACCGGCAGCCACAACGTGACGGTCACCGACGTGTTCGTGCCGGAGGCGCGCACGTTCGCCCGGGACGACCTGCTGGCCGGGCGGCCGGCGTCGTCGGTCGCGGACTGCCACCGGACCCCGCTCGAGGCCGCGAACCTGCTGTCCTTCGCGGCGCCGCTGCTGGGCGCGGCCGAGGGCGCGCTGGGCCTCTGGACGGCGTACGCCACGGCGAAGGCCGCGGCCTGGAACCCGACCGTGCCGAGCGCGTCCACCATGGCCATCACGCTGGCCCGCACCTCCGGCGAGATCGACGCCGCCCGGCTGCTCCTGGAGCGGGCCGCGGACGTCTGCGACCGGGGCGCCGCGGTCACCCCCGACGACGTGGCCCGGAACACCCGGGACATCTCCCTCGCGGCGGAGATCCTCACCGCGGCGGTGAACCGGCTGGCCGCGGCGGCCGGCACCTCCGGTCTCAGCCAGGGCCAGCCGATGCAGCGGTTCTGGCGGGACGCCAACACGATCGCCTCGCACATCGCGCTGCGGTTCGAGATGGCGGCGCTGGGCTACGCCGAGGGCCGGCTGTGGGAGCCGGGCAAGGCGCCGGGCAGCATGCTCGTCGGCGCGGACTGGTGACCGGCGCCGGCCGGCCGCGGCGGGTCCTGGTCACCGGTGGCGCGGGCTTCATCGGATCGCACTACGTGCGGTCGATGGTGGACGGCGCCTACCCGGGCTGGGCGGACGCCGAGGTCACCGTCCTGGACAAACTCACGTACGCCGGGAACCTGGCCAACCTGGAACCGGCCGCCGGCCGGCACCGGTTCGTCCGGGGTGACATCTGCGACGCCGGGCTGCTCGCCGGCCTGGTCCCCGGGCACGACGTGGTGGTCAACTTCGCCGCCGAGTCGCATGTGGACCGGTCGATCGCCGGCGCGGCGGAGTTCGTGCGCACCAACACGCTGGGCGTCCAGACGCTCATGCAGGCCTGCCTGGACGCGGGCGTCGAGCGGGTGGTCCAGGTCTCCACCGACGAGGTGTACGGCAGCATCGACGAGGGTTCCTGGGACGAGTCCGCCCCGCTGGCGCCGCGCTCGCCGTACTCGGCCAGCAAGGCGGGCGGCGACCTGATCGCCGGCGCGTACGCGCACACCCACGGCCTGCCGGTGTCGATCACCCGCTGCGGCAACAACTACGGCCCGTACCAGTTCCCGGAGAAGCTCGTCCCGCTCTTCGTCACGAACCTGCTGGACGGGCGGGACGTGCCGCTCTACGGCGACGGCGCGAACGTGCGCGACTGGATCCACGTGGACGACCACTGCCGGGGCATCCAGGTGGTCGTCGAGCGGGGTGAGCCGGCGCAGGTCTATCACATCGCCGGCACCGCGGAACTGTCCAACAACGACCTGACCGCGCGCCTGCTGGCGGCGGTGGGCGCCGGTCCGGACCGGATCCGGCGGGTGGCGGACCGGCCGGGGCACGACCGCCGCTACTCGCTGTCCGACCGGCGGCTGCGCGGGCTCGGCCATGCTCCGCGGGTGCCGTTCGACGAGGGACTGGCCGCGACCGTACGCTGGTACGCCGACCACCGTGACTGGTGGAAACCGTTGCGGCAGAGGGAGCACACCAGCAGATGACGACGAGCACCTTCCGGATCGGCGGCGTACGCGAGGTCGGCCGGCTCGGGTTCGGCGCCATGCACCTGACCACGGCGCCCGGCCCCGCCCGGGACCGCTCGATCGCGGTGGCGCGGCGGGCCGTCGAGCTCGGCGTCACGCTGATCGACACCGCGCATCTCTACGGGTGGGGCGCCAACGAGGACCTGCTCGCCGAGGCTCTCCACCCGTACCCGGCGGAGGTGCTGATCGCGACGAAGGTGGGCGTGGCCCCACCGGACGGCGTCCGTGAGACGCGCTACTGCGGCTCGGCCGAGTTCCTGCGCTCGCAGGTGGACGAGGGTCTCCGCCGGCTCAAGGTGGACCGGCTGGAGCTGTTGCAGTTGCACCGGATCGACCCCGGGGTGCCGATCGCCGACCAGGTCGGCACGCTGCGCGAACTGCAGGAGGAGGGCAAGATCGGCCATCTCGGCCTGTCCGAGGTGACCGTGGAGGAGCTCGCCGAGGCCCGCCGGCACGCCACGATCGCGACCGTCCAGAACCGTTACAGCATCGTCGACCGTGAGCACGAGGCGGTGCTGGACGCGTGCGCCGAGGCCGGCATCGGCTTCCTGCCGTGGCGCCCGGTGCTGCCCGGGGCGTCCGCGGGCGGCGAGATCGCGGCGGTGGCGGCCGAGGTGGGTGCGACGGCGGCTCAGGTGTCGCTGGCCTGGCTGCTCACCCGGGCGCCGGTGGTGTTGCCGATCCCGGGCACCGGCTCGCTCGATCACCTGGCGGAGAACGTCGCCGCCGCCGAGGTGCGGCTCAGTGCGGAACAGCTCGCGCGGCTCGGGTCAGCCGGCCTTTCCTGAGGCGTCCAGGAGGGTGAGGCGGCGAGCGCCCGCTCCGGCCGTGCCCAGCCGGAAGCCCACCCCGCGGACGGTGACGATCCAGTCGCCCGAGCCGAGCTTGCGGCGCAGCATGCTCACGTGGGTGTCGATGGTGCGGCTGGCGTTCCAGTCGTCGTTCCACACCTCGGACATGATCCGTTCCCGGGACAGCACCTGGTCCGGGGCGGAGGCGAGCAGGTGCAGCAGGCTGAACTCCTTGCGGGTGACGTGCACGCGGCGCGCGCCGACGTACACCTCGTGCCCGACCGGGTCGATCCGCAGAGCACCGTGGACGAGCTGCCGCGGGTGGCCGGGCTCCGGCCGGCCCACCCGGCGCATGACCGCCTCGATCCGGGCCAGCAACTCCTGGGTTCCGTACGGCTTGACCAGGTAGTCGTCGGAACCGGCCTGCAGCCCGAGCACCTTGTCCACCTCGTCGGCGCGGTTCGAGGTGATGATCACTGCGGCGTCCCGGCCGGTGCGGATCTCCCGGCAGATCTTGACGCCGTCGACGTCCGGCAGGTCCAGCTCCAGCAGCACCAGCTCCGCCCAGGTGAAATGCGGCCGGGCCTGGGCGCCGCTGTCGGCGATCCGCACCTGGTGGCCGTGGCGTTCCAGCGTTCGGCCGAGCTCCTCGGCGCCGATGTCGGGTTCCACGATCAACGTTCGCACGATGTCATCCTTCGGGCAGGGCCGCCTCCCGGCGCGAGGGCGCCGGGAGGCGGTGGACTGATGGTCGGGCGTCGCGGTTTCAGCAGGCTTTCAGCGCGTACGCGGTGAACCCGCCGGCGGCGATCGCGGTGACTCCGCTGCCGAGGTTCGCCGGGATGTTCGAGACCTGCCCGAACTCGTCGAAGCCCCAGGCGTACACCTTGCCGTTCTTGAGGGCGTAGCCGTTGTCGTAGCCGGCCGCGATCGCGGTCACGCCGCCCTGCCGCAGGGTCGCCGGCAGGGTCGAGACCTGGCCGTACTGGTCGTCGCCCCAGGCGTGCAGTTTGCCCCGCCTGATCGCGTAGCCGGTGCCGTAGCCGGCGGCGATCGTGCTGACGCCGCTGCTCAGCTCCGCCCGCGGGAGGGTGGACACCTGGCCGTACTCGTCGTTGCCCCAGGCGTACACCTTGCCGTTCTTGAGCGCGTAACCGGTCTTGGTGCCGGCCGCGATCGCGGTGACCCCGCCCTCGCGCAGCGTCCGCGGGACGCCGGACACCTGACCGAACTCGTCGTCGCCCCAGGCGTACAGCTTGCCCGCCTTGAGCGCGTACCCGGTGCCGTAGCCGCCGGCGACCGCGCTCACCCCGCCCTCGCGCAGCGTGGCCGGCAGGGACGAGACCTCGCCGGACTCGTCGTAGCCCCAGGCGTAGAGCTTGCCGCCCTTGATCGCGTAGCCGGTGGCGCCGCCACCGGTGACCGCGCTGACCCCGCCCTCGCGCAGGGCCGGCGGAACGGTCGTGACCTGGCCGTAGTCGTCGTTGCCCCAGACGTATACCCGGCCGTGCTTGATCGCGTAGCCGTTGTGGTAGCTGCCGGCCGACAGGGCGGTGACGCCGCTGCCCAGCTCGGGCGGGATGGCCGAGGCCTCGCCGTACTCGTCGAGACCCCAGGCCTGGACGGCGCCGCCGCGCCCGCCGGCCGCCGCCGCCGGGGTGGCGACGGCGGAAACGCCGAGCGACAGCAGGGCGACGAGGCCGGTCGTCAGCCACTTCCGATGGTGTGTCACTTCTTCTCCTTCGATCGCGATGACTCAGATGCCGGCGCCGAGCAGGGTGCCGCCGGTGGCGTCGATCCACGCGCCGGTGATCCAGCGGCCGTCGGTGGCGGCGAGGAACGCGACGATGTCGGCGATGTCGTCCGGTTCGCCGATCCGGTCGAACGCCGACAGCCCGCCGAGCATCCGCCGCAGCTCCGGCGCCTGCAGGAACGGATCGCCGTTGTCCACCACGCCCGGCGCCACCGTGTTCACGGTGATGCCGCGCGGGCCGAGATGGCGGGCCAGGTGCAGCGTGATCATCTCCAGCGCGGCCTTGGCCATCGCGTGGGCGATCTCCTGCGGGTTGGCGAACCTGGTCAGCCCGGTCGAGATGTTGATGATGCGGCCGCCGCGGGCGAGCATCGGCAGCGCGTGCTGCACGATGAAGAACGGCGCCTTCGCGTTGATCGCCATCACCCGGTCGAACTCGGCCGGGGTGACCATCTCCGGCGGCATGGTGGCCAGCACGCCGGCGTTGTTGACGAGGATGTCCAGTTCGGACCGGTCGCCGTGCTGCTCGAGACCGGCGTGCAGCGCGCTGACGAGCGTCGCCGCGTCGTCCGGCACGCCGAGCTGCGCGACCACCGGAAAGGCGCGTCCGCCGGCCTTGCGGATCGACGCGACCGTCTCGTCGAGCCCGGTGGTGTCGGTGCCGGAGTGCACGGCCACCAGCGCGCCGTCGGCGGCCAGCCGGTGCGCGATGGATCGGCCGATGCCCCGGCTGGATCCGGTGACGACGGCCGTCCGGCCGGTCAGATCACCCATGGCGTTTCCTCTCCGAGGTGTCGAGGCCGCTGATCATCGCGGCCAGGTGCCGGCGGACCGGCTCGAACGCGATGAGCTCGGCGAGCACCGTCCGGGCCGGGTCGACGGCCGGGGGTCCGAGCAGCAGTTCGGCCTGTGCCCGGATGTTGGCCAGCACCCGGCGCCCGACCGGCCGCCGTTCGGACTCGTACGTGTCCAGCAGCCCGTCCGGCGCCTCGCCGCGCACCTCGGCGGCGAGCTTCCACCCGAGGTTCGCCGCGTCCTGCAGACCCAGGTTGAGGGCCTGGCCGCCGACCGGCATCTGGGCGTGGGCGGCGTCCCCGGCCAGCAGCACCCGGCGGTCGCGATACCGGTTCGCCTGTCTGCTGGTGTTGTCGAAGGCGTTGACCCAGAGCGGCGTGCCGGCCGTGATGTCCTCCCCGGTGACGTCGGCCCACAGCTCGGCGACCTCGGCGAACTCCGGCGGCCCGGCGCGCCGGCCGGGCTTCGCGCCGAACCGGTGCACCATCACGCGCGTCACCCCGCCGGGCCGGCGTGCGGCGACCGCGAGCCCGGCGGGGAATCGCTCGAACCGCCGGTTCGGGATGTCGATGCCGGCCACGTCGGCGCGCAGCATCTCCTTGTCCGCCGCGTACCCGTCGAAGCCGAGACCCGCCGCGGCCCGGACCGTGCTCCCCTCGCCGTCACAACCGACCACATAGGACGCCTGAAGCCGCTCGGGACCGCTCAGCTCCACCTCGACGTGGTCGTCGTGCTGCGTCAGGCCGGTGAGTTCGCGACCGCGCCTGATCTCGGCGCCGAGCCCGGTCGCCCAGGCCGCGAGGACCCGCTCGATGTCGATCTGGGAGACCTTCCAGATTCCCGCGTACGGGCTGGGCAGCCCGCCGAGGTCGAGGCGGATCCCGCCGAAGTGCCCCGCCGTCTCCCGCGGCGGCGGGGCCAGTGCCTCGAGCAGCCCGAGCCGATCGAAGATCTCCATGGTGCGGGCGTGCACGGTCGACGCCCGTGACTCGGTGGCCGGCCTCGCCAGCCGCTCCACCACGATCACGTCGGCCCCGCCGCGCCGCAGCTCACCGGCGAGCAGCAACCCGACGGGGCCGGCGCCGGCCACGATCACCTGGGTGTCCACGGTCACGTGGCACGGCGTTCGGCGTACTCCTTGGCGTGTCCCAGGGTGGCCCGGCTGTTCGCGCCGAGCACTCCCCGGGCGAAGTCCTTGGCCTCGGCGAGGGTGGTCCCGGCGCCCGGGATGCCGGCGATCCTGTCCGGGTTGATCAGCACGGTGTGCTGCGAGGTGGCCCGGACGCCGTCGCCGACCGGCTCGACGGTCCAGTGACCGGTGTGCAGCGACAGCAGCGGCGGCAGCGTGACCTGCTTGTAGTAGATCCGCCCCGGCGGCAGGCAGACCCGGAACGACTTGGTGGTGTGCGTGCTGCCGTCCTTGGCCCGGGTGTCCATCTCCAGCACCTGCAGGCCGCCGTCGTCCTCCTCGCAGGTCACCGACGCGACGTGCGGCAGCCGCTCCTGCCAGCGCCCGGCCTGCCGCAGGAAGTCGTAGACGTCGGCCACCGACCCGTCGATGTGCACGCTGTCCTCGAACGACAGCAGACGATCACCGGCCACGGCCAGCTCGACGGCGTCCTTCATGGCGGCCAGCTCGGTGCGGCTGTTGCGGTCCACCGCCTGGTCGATCCACGCCAGCTCGGCCGGGTCGTCGCCGACGGCCCGGTAGTCGTGCAGGAGCCGGACGCGGGACCACCCGACGCCGGCCGGTTCGATGATCCAGGCGCCGCCCATCGCGGCCACCGGCGCGCTGGAGACCTCCTGGCGGAAGTCGATGCGCCCGGCCGCCTGGTCCAGTTCGCGCCGTGAGGTCCAGCTCTTCGCCTGCCCGTTGGCGGTGGCCCAGATCCGGATCCGCTCCCGGCCCCCGTCGCCGCCGAGGTGCTCGACGTGGATGGTGGGCGGGAAGATCTGCGGCCAGTTCCGTACCTCGGCGATGAGCCGGTAGACATCGCCGGCCGTCGCCTGAACGGTGATCTCGTGCTCGACGGATCGGGTCTGATCCTGGGTCTGCTGTGCCACTGCTGTCCCCTAGAAGTTGCCGAGGCCGCCGCAGACGTTGATCGCCTGGGCGGTGATGGACGCGGCGACGTCGGAGGCCAGGTAGCCGACGAGGCCGGCCACCTCCTCCGGCGTCGAGTACCGGCCGAGCGGGATCTTGGCCTGGAAGCGCTCGAGGATGGCCTGCTCGCTGGTGTCGTAGAACTGGGCGTAGCGGGCGCGGATCCCCTGGGCCATCGGGGTCTCGACGTAGCCCGGGCAGACCGCGTTCACCGTGATGCCGGTCGGCGCGAGCTCGTTGCCGAGGGCCTTGGTGAACCCGACGACGCCGTGCTTGGACGCCGAGTACGGCGCGCCGAGCACGACGCCCTGCTTGCCGGCGGTCGAGGCGACGTTGATGATCCGCCCGCGGGTCCGCTCCCGCATTCCTCCGGTGGTCAGCACCTCCCGGGTCATCCGGAACACGCTGGTCAGGTTGGTGTTGATGACGTCGGACCAGAGCTCGTCCGAGATGTCCGCGGTCACCCCGCCCCCGCTGCGGCCGGCGTTGTTCACCAGGACGTCGACCGGGCCGTACGTGTCGGCGGCGGCCCGGACGAAGTCCCGGATCTGCTCGCCCTCGGTGATGTCGCAGGCCAGCCCGTCGGCCTCGATACCCTCCTCGCGCAGTTCCCCGACGGTCCGGGTCACGCCGTCCGGCTTGCGCGCGCACAGGAAGACCCGGTGGCCGGTCGCGCCCAGGGTGCGGGCCACGGCCAGCCCGATCCCGCTGGTCGCGCCGGTCACCAGCGCGACGCGTCTCTCCTCGGTGGACATCGTTTCTCCTCCTCAGGCGTGCGCGGCGAGGCGCTCGTTGACGGCCTCGATCAGGGCTTCGGGGGTACGCGCGGCGAGGAAGGCGTCGTCGTCCAGCTCGACGCCGTACTCCCGCTGGATCCGGCTGCTCGTCTCCAGCAGCGCGAGCGAGTCGTAGCCGAGCTGGTCGAACGGGGTGTCGTTGATGTCGCCGCTGAGGTCGATCCCCTCGTCGGCGCCGGCGGCGTCGAGCAGGATGCGCTTGAGGTCCTCGACGGTCACACGGGTGTCAGCCACGGTGATTTCCTTCCGATCTTTCGGAGTTGAGGTTCGTTGGTCAGGCGGCGCGGACCACGACGGCGGAGTTGAAGCCGCCGTGCCCGCGGGCGACGACGAGTGCGGTGCGGACCGGCGCCCGGCGCGGCTCACCCACCACCAGGTCCAGGCCGTACGCCGGGTCCGGGGTCACGTTGGTGGTCGGCGGGATCACCGCGTCGCGGATCGACAGCAGCGCCGCCGCGACGTCGAGCGCCCCGGTGCCCGAGCCGAGCCGGCCGGTCATGGTCTTCGGGGCGGTCACCGGCACCCCGCCGGGCCCGAAGACGTCGCGCAGGGCGGACGCCTCGACCGCGTCCAGGTCGGCGACCGCGGCGGCGTCGGCGAACACCACGTCCACCTCGGCCGGTGCGACGCCGGCGTCGGTCAGGGCGGATTCGACGGCCCGGCGCAGCGCGGGCGGCCGGCCGCCGCCCGGACGCGGATCGAACGAGGTGCCGTACCCGGCGAACTCGCCGTGGATCCGGGCGCCTCGCTCCCGCGCGGCCCGCTCCTCCTCGAGGACCAGGATCGCGCCGCCCTCGCCGGGCACGTGACCGCCGGCGGACGCGTCGAACGGCCGGTAGGCGCGGACCGGGTCGGTGCTGGTGCTGATCCGGCCGCCGGCCAGGTGCGCGACCCAGCCCCACGAGCAGAGCGAGGAGTCGACCGCGCCGGAGAGCATCAGCGGGGTGCCCCGCCGCACCTGGCGCCGGGCCTGTGCCAGGGCGTCGAGGCCACCGGCGTGGTCGCTGACCACCACGCCGCTGGGCCCGCAGAGGTTGTGCCGGATCGAGAGCTGCCCGCTGTTCACCGCGTAGAACCAGGCGAACGACTGGTACGCGCTGACGTACTGGCCGCCCTTGCTCCACATGTTGCGCAGCTCGCGTTCGCCGAACTCGTAGCCGCCCGCCGAGCTCGCGGTCACCACGCCCTTGTCGAAGTCCGAGTGGTCGTCCGGCTTGACGCCCGCGTCGGCGAAGGCCCAGTCGCTGAGCACCAGGTTGAGCCGGGTCACGTGGTCGGTCTGGGTGAGCATCCGGCCCGGCAGGTGCTGCCCGGGCTCGAAGCCCTTGATCTCGCCGGCCAGCCGGGCCGGATAGGAGTCCGGCACGAACCGGGTGATCCGGCCGAGCCCGGTGCGCCCGGCCAGCGTCGCGGTCCAGAAGTCCTCGGTGCCCAGCCCGTTGGGCGCGGCCACCGCCATGCCGGTCACGACCGTGCTCATGGCAACCTCCGCAGGATCATCGCGCTCTGGAAACCACCGAAGCCGCTGCCGACGGTCAGCACCGCGTCGGTGGGCCATTCCCGCGCGGTCACCGGCACGTAGTCCAGGTCGCACTCGGGATCGGCGGTGTGCAGGTTCGCGGTCGGCGGCACGACGTTGTGCTGGATCGCCAGCGCGCACGCCGCGATCTCGATCGACCCGATCGCGCCCAGGGAGTGCCCGACCATCGACTTGATCGAGCTGACCGGCGTGCGGTAGGCGTGGTCGCCGAGCGCCCGTTTGAACGCCGCGGTCTCGTGCCGGTCGTTCTGCTTGGTTCCGGACCCGTGCGCGTTGATGTAGTCGATCTCGTCGGCGTTCATCCCGGCCTCGTCCAGCGCCACCCGGATCGCCTCGGCCATCTCCCGGCCGTCCGGGCGCAGACCGGTCATGTGGTAAGCGTTCGACCGGCCGGCGTACCCGGCGATCTCGGCGTAGATGTGCGCCCCGCGCCGGCGCGCGCTCTCCAGTTCCTCCAGCACCAGCATCGCGGCGCCCTCGGCGAGCACGAAGCCGTTGCGGGTGGCGTCGAACGGGCGGGAGGCGTGGGCGGCGTCGTCGTTGCGCGGTGAGGTCGCCTTGATCGCGTCGAAGCAGGCGACGGTGATCGGCGAGATCGGCGCGTCGGTGGCGCCGGCCAGCATGATGTCGGCGGAGCCCTCCCGGATCAGCTCGGTCGCGTAGCCGACCGAGTCGAGCCCGGACGTGCACCCCGCCGACACCACGGTCGCCGGGCCCTCGGCGCCGACCCGCCAGGCGACCTCGGCCGCGAAGGAGCTGGGTACGAAGTGGTCGTAGAGGTGCGGCACGGTGTAGCCGTGGTCGACGAGTTCGAGGCGGCCGCCGTCGCTGACCACCCGGTACTCCTCCTCGAGGCTCATCGTGGCGCCCACCGCGCTGCCGACGGCCACCCCGATCCGGCCGGGGTCGGCCTCGCTGAACCCGAGGTCGCTGTCGGCGACCGCCTCGGCGGTGGCGGCCACCGCGAGCTGCGCGGCCCGGTCCATCCGCCGGACCTCCTGCGGGCTGAGGCCCTGGGCCACCGGGTCGAAGTCGATCTCCGCCGCGATCCGGGACCGGAACGGGCCCGGGTCGAAGAAGGTGAGCGGCCCGGTCGCGGTGCGTCCCTCGCTGAGCAGGCTCCAGAAGTTCTTGGTCCCGACGCCGCCGGGCGCGAGCACGCCCATCCCGGTGATGACCACGCGGCGCCGCATCAGGAGTCGCCCCCGGACCAGTGGTAGAACCGCTGCGCCATGGCGTCGGCCGGGGACCGCCAGGTCTGCGGGTCGTAGGGGTCGATGTACGGGCGCAGGTCCGCGCTGATGCCCTGGAACAGCGGGTGCTGCCGGGCCTCACCGATCGCGTGGTGGCCGTCCTCGCCCTCGAAGTCCTGAAGGTGGAAGTAGAGGCCCTGGTACGCGAAGAGCTCCCGCCGCCGGGTACCCATCAGATGCGGCATCTCGGTCCGGTCGAACTCGCCGAACAGCTTCGCCACGTCGGCGGCGGACTCCGGACGCATCCGGGCCACGATCAGCGTGCTGTGCATGTCTCCCCATCTCCGCCGGGTTCCGATCCCGGCTCGTCGCTGAGCTGCGTGAGCCGCTGCCGGCCGGCTTCCCACACCGGCCACTGGTCCGTTCCGGCGGGCGGCAGCAGGGTGACCACCTCGCCGCGGCGCGCGATGACCGAGGGGTGGCGCCGGGCGGCCGTCGACAGGCCGTTGCCGGGCCCGGCCTCGGCGAAGACCCAGTCGCCGTCCGCGGCGAACCCCTGCAGGGCCGGCCAGAACAGCACCGGCTCGCACATCAGATGCGCCCAGAACGCCGGGTCCACGGCCTCGTGCGGCTCGACCATCCGGCCGGTGCGGGCCGACCTGACCGGGATCCGGGGCGGGTGCAGGGCCTCGCCGGAGATCACCTTCTCGAAGGCGCGCGCCGCGTCGGCCAGCACCGGCGAGTGGAACGGCTGCCGGGAACGCACCCGCCGGGCGATCACCCCGGCGTCCCGGATCGCCGTCTCGGCGAGCGTGAGCTCCGGCTCCGGTCCCGCCAGGATGGTCTGCGCGGGCGCGTTGACCGCCCCGACGACCAGCCCGGCGGCCGCCCAGTCCGGGTGGACCAGCGCCGCCGCCCGGTCCGGCGTGGCGGCCACCGCGAGCATCCCGCCGGGCGGCGCCCCGGCCAGGACCCGCGACCGGCCGCGCAGGATGCGAGCGGCGGCGGGCAGGTCGAAGACACCGGCCAGGGCGGCCGCGGCGAGTTCGCCGACGCTGTGCCCGAGCAGCGCCGACGGCCGTACGCCCCGGGATTCGAGCACCCGGCCCAGGCCGTACCCCACGATGAAGAGCAGGGGTTGTGCCCACCTGCCGTCGTCGACCGGTTCCTCCGGGTCGGCGCCGAGCCAGCTCCGCCGCAGGCCGGCGCCGTCCGCGCCCATGGCGTCGAAGAACTCGTCGCACACCCGCGCGAAGACCGGCTCGCGCCGGTGGACCGGCACTGCCATGCCGGCGTACTGCGAGCCCTGGCCGGGCAGGAGCAGAACGATCTGCTTGGTCATCACATCTCCCCTTGCGGCTCGCCCGCCCAGGACGGCGTCCGCGTGATCTCGACGACGGCGCAGGACCAGCTGAATCCGGCGCCGACCCCGGCGAGCAGGCAGCGGTCGCCCGGCCGGGCGGCGCCGGTGCGCACCAGGTGGTCGAGGCCGGCGAACTGGTCGCCCGCGCCGAGGTGCCCGACGGTCCGGCTCCACGGCCAGGTGGTCCGCTCCGGATCGATGGCGAACGGGGCGAAGTAGGTGGCCCTCAGCCGCCTCCGGCCCAGGTGCGGCAGCACGAACCAGTCGATGTCGGCGAGTTCCAGGCCGGCCTCCGCCAGCGCCCGTTTGAGGGCTTCGCGCTGGCCCGACGCGATGTGCGAGAGGGCGTACGACTTGCCGGCCTCGTCGAGGAACTCGTCCTTGCTCGCCTCCAGGTCGACCCGCCCCCGATGGCTGAACGGCACCGTGCCGAACGGCGCCTTGCCCCGGTGCATGCCCTCCAGCTCCGGCCGGGAGACCGTGACCAGGCTGCGCAGCAGGGCGAAGCCGTCCCGGCGGGCCAGCACCAGCGCGGCGCCGCCGTCGGCGTAGACGGTTCCCGGATCGCTGCGCCACCGGTCGAATCCCGGTGCGGCGAAGCGGTCCCCGGCGGTCAGCATCGCCGCCCCGCGCGCCGGATCGGCCCGCAGGTAGGCGACGGCCAGTTCGAGCGCCGCCATGCCGCCGTTGGACACCTGGCCGATGTCGATCGCGGGACAGTGGTTGCCGAGCGCGGCCCGCTGCACGTACGACGCGGGCGCCCACATCTCCTGGCCCTGGTAGTAGATGGACGCGTGCAGGACCAGGTCGATCTCGGCCGGGGCGAGGCCGGAGCGGGCGAGCGCGGTCCGGGCGGCCCCGGCGGCGAGCTCCGGCCCGGACTCCCCGGCCGAGACGGTGACCGACACGGCGCCGGCGGCATCGGCCAGCGACCGCGGGCATTGACCGGCGGCGGCCGCCTCCTCGACGGTCATCGCGGGCGGCAGCCGGGTCGCCGTGGCGGCCACGTACATGTCCGCCGCGCTCATCGGGGCAACGTCTCGCGCAGCGCGCCGACCGGGCAGACCCGGACCGCGTCGACGGCCTCTCTCTCCTGGTCCGGCGGCACCGGCCCGGTGAACCGCACGACCAGTTCGCCGGCGTCGTCCAGGGTGAACAGTTCGGGCGCGGCCTCCTCGCAGAATCCGTACCCCTCGCACCGCTTCCGGTCGACGGTCACGTCCACGGTCGTCCTTTCCTCAGGCCGCGTGCAGGGTCGCCGGCAGCGCCGCGATCGCCCGGATCGTGTTGTGCACCCGGTATTCCGGCTCGCCGACCTCGATGGTCCGGACCTTCTTGGCCAGGGCGGTCAGCAGCGCGTGCCCCTCGAGCCGGGCCAGGCCCTGCCCGACGCAGCCGTGGATCCCGTGCCCGAAGCCGACGTGCGCGTTGACGTCGGGCCGGGTGATGTCGAAGTCGTCGGGGTCGGTCCAGTACCGCTCGTCGCGGTTGGCCGAGGCGTACATCATCAGAGCCCTGGAGCCGGCCGGGAGCACGGTCCCGCTCAGCTCCCGGTCCCGGGTCAGGACCCGGGCGAGCGACCGGATCGGCGACTCGTACCGGATGACCTCGTTGAGCGCGGCCGGGATCAGCGAGTGGTCCGCCCGGACCGCCCGCCACTGATCGGGGTGCCGGCCCAGCAGCAGCATCGCGCTGGACAGCGCGGACACCGTGGTGTCCAGCGACGGCACCAGGTAGTCGCCGATCAGGGCCGGCAGCAGTTGCTTGCTGACCGTGCCCTGCTGTGCGGCTTCGACCAGGTCGGCGCCCCAGCTCCCCGGGCGCAGCCGGCCGGGCTGCGCGATCTCGGCCATGAACGCCCACATGTCGGCCAGCACCGGGATGTCCGCGCGGGCCCGCTCGTTCATCGGGCCCAGCGCGTTGAACCCGGCGGACGCCCAGGCCAGGAAGTTCTCCCGGCCGTCGGTCGGCCAGCCGAGCAGGTCGGGCACCACCGACAGGGGGAAGAGCTGGGCGAAGTCGACGACCACGTCGATGGTGCCGCGCTCCAGCAGGCGGTCGATGAGGTCGTCGGCGAGCCGCTGGAAGTCCTCCTTGTGCGCCCGCAGCGCCCGCGGCGTGAGCGGCTGGGCCATCACCCCCCGCACATGGTCGTGGTACGGCGGATCACTGACCACCGCACTGCCCTTCATCTTCTGGTTGAGCTGCTCGTTGAGGGCCACGCCGGCGCCGGATGCGAAGGCGTCGTGGTCGTGCAGCGCGTCGTAGACGTCTCGGTACCGGGTGACCACGAACGCCTGGTACTGCTCCAGCCAGACGGCCGGCCCCAGGTCCCGGAGCTTGCGATAGGTCTCGTACGGGGCCAGCACGACATCCTCGGCCCAGAGGTCGATGTCGGAGGTCGTAACGGTGTCGGTCACGGCGGTCGCCCTTCTTGGTGGACAGCACGAAGTGCCGGCCACCCAGGGGGTGACCGGCACTTGGTATGCCGCTGAAGCGATTGATGGGCAGGTGGGATATGGACACACGTCTGCCGGTGCATCGCAGCGTGACACAGCGCGAACAGGCTGTCAAAGACGACCGGTGGCGCTCTCCGCGCCCGGCCTGACCGGCGCGGACGGAGATCATCGGATGTCCCGGCGGGCAGGGCGGCGCGCGAATCACCTGATCAGGAAGGTTCTCACGTTCCGGATCGCGCAAACGGGGTATCGCCCACGTTTTGCTATTTACCGCGCCGAATAAAGGAAAATTTGACGTAGAGATTCTCAGTCTCCTCTCAGGTTAATGCGAAAGATCTTGTGCTTAAGGGCACGGAAAGCGGTTGTGAACTATGTCATATTGCAGCCTCGCGGCGGCCGTCCCAACACTGTCAGCGAGCCGATTCACCAGGGTACGAACGGCGTGACAATGCGTGCTACGGTTGATCTGGATCTATCTCTTAACGCACACGAAACAATTAATTCGACTTGCCAGATCCGTCTGTCACAGATATAGCAACGGGGGCTATCTCAATGATGGAATCAGGATGCGTCGCACCACGCCCGCTTCCGGGCACGCCATGCGGCCGCCGCACCGACACCAACCTTCGCGTCTGCACCGCCTGCGTGCATCGCATCCGGGGCCTGCTCGCCGAGCTGCCTCATGTCTACCGCTCCTGCGAGGCCGCCCTGGCCCGCCGGCCACAGCCGTTGACCAGCGAACGGGTCAGCGGGAGCCGCGCGCCGAGCCTGCCGATCAACGAGCACGCGATGGCCGCGCGAACCGAACTGCTCGAGGTCGTGGCGGCCTGGTCGGCGCTGGTGGCCGACGAGTTCCGCCAGCCCCGGCCACGGTCGCGCACGATCGAGGAGCTGTCGCTGTTCCTCACCCGGCGGCTGCCACTGCTGCTCGCGCATCCGGCGGCCGACGACTTCACGTCCGAGCTCTACACCGTGGCCCGGAACGCACGGCGGGTCGCGCACGGCGACACCGGCCGGCACCGCACCGTCGGCCGGTGCACCCACGCCGGGTGCGAGAGCGAGGTCACCGTACGGATGAGCGTCGGTGACCCGGCCCCGCAACACGTGCGGTGCGAGGCCGGGCACACCTGGCCGCCGCAGCAGTGGCTGCATCTGGTCTCCCAGCTCCGGGCCACCCAGCTCCGGGCCACCCAGCTCCGGGCCACCCAGCTCCGGGCCACCCAGCTGCGGGCCTCGAACGCCGCCCGGCACGGCTCGGGACGGAACCAGGCGCGGAGTGGTTGATGCCCGGCCGGAGGACACCATGTCGCCCGGTACCGACCGAACTCGCGGCGCTCGCCGCCGGCGTCGCCCCCTCCACCATTCGCAAGTGGGTGTCGCGCGGCAAGATAACGCGTTACGGAACGACGAGCCGGGCAATCTTCGATCTTTGTGAGTTATTGCGGATCGCGGCGGAAAGAGACGGTTTTCCGACCGCCGACGTCTGCCCGGATTGCGCGACCACTCCCTCCGAATGAAAGGCACTGCTGTGCGACGTCTGTTCACCTCCGAGTCGGTTACCGAAGGCCACCCGGACAAGATCGCCGACCAGATCAGCGACGGCATTCTCGATGCGCTGCTGGCGCAGGACCCGCGCTCGCGGGTGGCCGTGGAAACGTTGATCACCACCGGCCAGGTACACGTCGCCGGTGAGGTGACCACCGAGGCTTACGCGGACATTCCCAGCATCGTCCGCGAGACGATCCTGTCGATCGGTTACGACTCCTCGAAGAAGGGGTTCGACGGCGCGTCGTGCGGGGTGAGCGTGTCGATCGGCGCGCAGTCGCCGGACATCGCGCTCGGCGTGGACACCGGCGGCGCCGGCGATCAGGGCATGATGTTCGGCTTCGCCTGCTCGGAGACCCCCGAGCTGATGCCGCTGCCGATCGCGCTCGCGCACCGCCTCGCCCGGCGGCTGTCCGCGGCCCGCAAGGACGGCACGATTCCGTACCTGCGGCCGGACGGCAAGACCCAGGTCACCATCGAGTACGACGGGCTCCGTCCGGTCCGCCTCGACACGGTCGTCGTCTCGTCGCAGCACGCCGCGGACATCTCGCTGGAGTCGCTGCTCACCCCCGACGTCCGCGAGCACGTGATCGCCCCCGAGCTGGAGGGTCTCGGCCTCGACACCGAGGGCTACCGGCTCCTGGTCAACCCCACCGGTCGTTTCGAGATCGGTGGCCCGATGGGTGACGCCGGCCTGACCGGTCGCAAGATCATTGTTGACACGTACGGCGGGTACGCCCGCCACGGTGGTGGCGCGTTCTCGGGCAAGGACCCGTCCAAGGTGGACCGCTCCGCCGCGTACGCGATGCGGTGGGTGGCCAAGAACGTGGTGGCGGCCGGTCTCGCCGAGCGCTGCGAGACGCAGGTGGCGTACGCGATCGGCAAGGCCCACCCGGTCTCGCTGTTCGTGGAGACCTTCGGTACGGAGAACGTGCCGGTGGAGCGGATCGAGAAGGCCATCAACGAGGTGTTCGATCTTCGTCCGGCCGCGATCATCCGTGATCTGGACCTGATGCGCCCGATCTACCAGCAGACCGCCGCGTACGGTCACTTCGGCCGGGAGCTGCCGGAGCTGCTGTGGGAAAACACGGACCGCGCCCAGGACCTGAAGAACGCCGCCTGACCGCCGCCGCGCGGCGGTTCGCCGACCAGTTCATCGCCGGCAAGCTGCACGCCGTCTCACTCGCCTTCCTGGCCGAGGAGATCGCCGGCCTCACCGCTGCGCGGGACGGCGGCGTGCCCACGACCCGGTGATGTGCTCGTACATCAGGCGACCGGCCGTGGCGCCGTCGCCGGCCGCCAGCGCCTCCGCCACGGACCGGTGTTCGTCCAGCGTGAGGGCCATGTGCGCGGCTGTCGTCGTGCCCTGGTATCGGCCGGTCGTCCGGGCCTTGTCGTGAATGCTCGTGACGATCGCCCGCCCCAGCCGGTTGCCGGAGGCCGTCATCACGATGTCGTGGAAGGCGGTGTCCTCCACCAGGAACGCGGCCGGGTCGCCGGTCAGGCTCTCCATCGCGGCGAGCGCGGCGCCGATCTCGGCCAGCTGCGCCTCGGTG
Source organism: Actinoplanes sp. NBRC 103695 (assembly GCF_030269485.1). GTDB lineage: Bacteria > Actinomycetota > Actinomycetes > Mycobacteriales > Micromonosporaceae > Actinoplanes. Next base: position 92,342 of record NZ_BSTL01000031.1, read on the forward strand.
CGCCGGCCGGCCGCCGCCACCGCCATGTCCCGTTCCAGCGAGGCCCGCACCGCGACCAGTTCGTCCAGCACGCCCTGGGTCTCGTCGTTGCGGACCAGGGCGGAGAGCACCACGTCGTCGATCAGGTCCCAGTCGGCGGCCGGGCGGACCACCGTGCCGAAGCCGCGCCGGATGTCGACCAGCCCCTTGTCCTGCAGCAGCTGGGCGGACTCGCGGACGACCGTGCGGGAGACGCCGAAGTGGTCACCGATCTCGGCCTCGGTGGGCAGCGTCGCTCCGGGCCGCAGCCGGCCACTGACGATGTCGTCCGCCAGAGCCTCGACGACGGCCGGGCCGAGCCGGTCACCACGGCTCCGCGGGGCCACCGCCGACAGGTTGATCGGTGCGCTCATCAGGCTCCTTCCCCAGACATCATATGTATGATGTCATCCCTGTAGCGTAACCAGCCGGAAACAGGGGCCCACATGCATCTCGCGCACGCCCGCATCGATGGTCACACCGTCCCCGTCGTCCGTTTCGACCAGGTCTGGCATGACCTCCGGCCGCTGGCGGCAGCGATCACCCCGACGGTGCTGAGCCCGTACTTCCTGGGCGGCATCCGCGGCGCCGGGCTGCCGCCGATCGACGAGCCGTCCGTCTTCGGCCCGCCGCTCACCGGCATCGGCAAGATCGTCTGCATCGGGCTGAACTACGCCGACCACGCCGCCGAGACCGGCGCCACCCCGCCGCCCGAGCCGATCGTCTTCATGAAGGCGCCGGACACCGTGGTCGGCCCCGCCGACGACGTGCTCATCCCGCGCCGCTCGGCGAAGACCGACTACGAGGTCGAGCTCGCCGTCGTCATCGGCACGAAAGCCCGCTACCTGGCCTCGCCCGAGGACGCGGACGCGCACATCGCCGGTTACGCGGTCAGCAACGACGTCAGCGAGCGCGAGTTCCAGATCGAGCGCGGCGGGCAGTGGGACAAGGGCAAGAACTGCGAGACGTTCAACCCGTTCGGGCCGTGGATCGCCACGTCCGACGAGATCGCCGACCCGCAGCGGCTGGGCGCGAGGCTCTGGGTCAACGGCGAGATCCGCCAGGACGGCACGACCCAGAACATGATCTTCGGCGTACGCCATCTCGTGCACTATCTGAGCCAGTTCATGACCCTCTACCCGGGCGACGTGATCAACACCGGCACGCCGGCCGGGGTGGCGATGGGCCGCGAGGGCCAGCCCTACCTGCGCGACGGCGACGTCGTCGAGCTGGAGATCGACGGCCTCGGCCGCCAGCGGCAGACATTCAGGGACGCGTGACCATGGCCGAGCTGAACGGTCTGCGGGCACTGGTGACCGGCGGCGCCTCGGGCATCGGCCTGGCGATCGCCACCGCGTTCGCCGCGGAGGGCGCCCGCGTCGTCGTGCTCGACCGGTCCGAGGACCGGCCCTCGTCGCTGCCGGAGGCGATCGGCTTCGTCTCGGCCGATGTCACCGACGATGCCGGCGTACGCGCTGCCGTCAGCGCCGCGGCCGGCGAGCTCGGCGGGCTGGACATCCTGGTCAACAACGCGGGCATCGGGGCGCAGGGCAGCGTCGAGTCGGCCACCGACGACGAGTGGCGCAGCGTGCTGGACGTCAACGTGGTCGGCACCGCACGCGTGTCCCGGGCCGCCTGGCCGCACCTGCGCGAGTCGTCACACGCCGCCATCGTGAACACGTCGTCGATCGCGTCCACCGCCGGTCTCCCCCAGCGGGCGATCTACTCGGCCAGCAAGGGCGCGGTGTCGGCCCTGACCCGGGCGATGGCCGCCGACGGGATGCCCGACGGCATCCGGGTGAACGCCGTCAACCCCGGCACCGCGGACACGCCGTGGGTGGGCCGGCTGCTCGACTCGGCCGACGACCCGGCCGCCGAACGCGCGGCGCTCGAGGCCCGCCAGCCGCACGGCCGCCTGGTCGCGGCCGACGAGGTGGCACACGCCGCGGTCTACCTGGCGTCGCCCCGGGCCGGCTCGACCACGGGCACGGAGATCGCGGTCGACGGCGGCATGGCCGGCCTGCGCCTCCGCCCCCGGTCCTGACCGCGCTTCCTATGTGTAAGCAGAGCAAAGTGCGGCTGTGTAAGCAGAGCAAAGTGCGGCGCTTCCTATAGGTAAGCAGAGCAAAGGAGCGATCCCGATGAAGTCCCGGACCATCAGAGGCATCTCCGTCTCGGAGCTCGGCTTCGGCGGCGCGTCGGTCGGCAACCTGCATCGCGAGACCGGCGACCAGGTGGCGCACGACGCGGTCGACGCGGCCTGGGACGGCGGCGTGCGGTACTTCGACACCGCGCCGCACTACGGGCTCGGGCTGTCCGAGCGGCGGCTGGGCGAGGCGCTCGCCAAACGGCCGCGAGACGAGTACGCGGTGTCCACCAAGGTCGGCCGGCTGCTGGTGCCGAACCCCCACGCGGGCGGCGGCACCGATCTGGGCACGGGCGGCTTCGAGGTCCCGGACGACGTGGTGCGGCAGTGGGACTTCAGCCGCGACGGCGTCCGCCGCAGCCTGGACGACAGCCTGGCCCGGCTGGGCCTGGACCGGATCGACATCCTCTTCGTGCACGACCCGGACGACTTCGTCGACCAGGTGATCGCCGAGGCCATCCCGGCGCTGGTCGAGCTGCGCGAGCAGGGCGTGATCGGGGCGATCGGCGCCGGCATGAACCAGTGGGAGGCGCCGCTGCGGATGGTCCGCGAGACGGACATCGACGTGATCATGCTGGCCGGCCGCTGGACGCTGCTGGACCGGTCGGGCGCGCCCTTGCTCGAAGCGGCCGCGGAGAGGAACGTGTCCATCGTGGATGCGGCGCCGTTCAACTCGGGTCTGCTCGCCAAGGACCGGCCGCCGCAGGGCGCCCTGTTCAACTACGCGCCGGCGCCGCCCGAGCTGATGGCCCGGGCCGACGAGCTGGCCGACCTCTGCGAGAGCGACGGCGTGACGCTGCCGGCCGCCGCGCTGCAGTTCCCGTTGCGCAGCCCGCAGGTCAAGGCGGTGGTGTGCGGCATGCGCACGGCGGAACAGGTGAGATCCACGCTGGCGCGGCTGGCGGCGCCGATCGGCGACCAGACCTGGGCGGCCCTCGATGGGTGAGATCAGGCTCGCGTACGGAAGAACCGGTCTGACCGTCGACCTGCCCACCGAGCGCACCACCGTGATCAGCCCGGCCGACCACCCGGCCGCCGCCGACCCGATGGCCGTGCTGGCCGGCGCGCTGCGCAAGCCGGTGGCCGGTCCCCCGCTGCGCGAACGTATAAGACCGGGCCAGTCGGTGGCGGTGTCGATGTGCGACCTGACCCGCCCGCAGCCCCGGCGCGAGATGGTGACCGCGCTGCTGGACGAGCTGGCCGGGATCGTCGACCGGGACGCGGTCACCCTGCTGGTGGCGACCGGCACGCATCGCGGCAACACCGAGCCGGAGCTGCGCGAGATGCTCGGCGACCTGGCCGGCACGATGCGCGTGATCAACCACGACGCCCGCGACCCGTCCCAGACCCGATGGGTCGGCGAGTTCGGCGCCGGTGTCCCGGTCCGGCTCAACAAACACTGGCTGGACGCCGACGTCAAGATCACCACCGGGTTCGTGGAGCCGCACTTCTTCGCCGGCTTCAGCGGCGGCCCCAAGCTGGTGGCGCCCGGGCTGGCCGCCCTGGAGACCGTGCTCACCCTGCATGACGCGCGGCGGATCGGCGACGCCAAGGCGATCTGGGGCGTGTGCGAGGGCAACCCCGTTCACGACGACGTACGCGCGATTGCGGCGGGCACCGGCGTCGACTACGCGTTCGACGTGGTGCTCAACAGCGAGCAGCGCATCGTGGCCGCGTACGGCGGCGACATCGGGCCGATGCACGAGGCCGTGCGGGAGCGGGTGCGGGAGATCTCGATGCGCCCGGTCGACGGCCTGTTCGACGTGGTGGTGACCACGAACTCCGGCTTCCCGCTGGACCAGAACCTCTACCAGGCGGTGAAGGGCATGTCCGCGGCGATGACCGTGGTGAGGCCCGGCGGCCTGATCATCTGCGCCGCGGCGTGCCAGGACGGCTTCCCGGACCACGGCTCGTTCCGTGCGGTCCTGGCCTCCGCGCCGACCCCGCAGGCCCTGCTCGCCGACATCTCGGCCCGCGAGCGGACGGTTCCCGACCAGTGGCAGGTGCAGATCCTGGCGCGGATCCTCTGCCACGCCCGCGTCGGCGTGCACACGGACGGCCTCACCGACGCGGACCTGCGCACCGCGCATCTCTACGCCGTACCGGACATCGCCTCCGCCGTGGCCGCCGAGGGCCCGGACGCCCGCATCTGTGTGCTGCCGGAAGGACCGCAGACGATCCCCTACATCCGTTGCTAGGAGACTGGTCCAGGTGAGCGACGATCTGCGGGGGATCACCTGGGACCACCCACGGGGGTACGCGCCGCTGCGTGCCTTCGGTGGCGGGGTCTCCTGGGACGTGCGGCCGGTGGAGGACTTCGAGGCCCGGCCGCTGCGTGAGCTCGCGGCAGGCTACGACCTGATGGTGATCGACCACCCCGGGCTGGGCGCGGCGATCGCGGACGGCGCGCTGCTGGCGCTGAACGAGCTGTTCGCGCCCTCCGAGCTGGCCCGGTGGCGGACCGCGACGGTGGGGCGGACCTGGGAGAGCTACACGATGGGCGGCCGGCAGTGGGCGCTGCCGATCGACGCGTCCACCCAGGTGTCCGTCTACCGGCCGGACCGGGTGGACCGGGTGCCGGAACGCTGGGCGGACGTGGCGGGCGCGGTGCGGACGGTGCCGAGCGCGCTCTGCCTGGGCGGGCCGCACGCGATGCTCATGTGGCTGTCGATGCGGCGTGACGCCGACGCGTTGCGGCTGCTCCGCGACCTGTGGCCGCACGTCGACCGGGCGGTGTCGCTGGGCGGCCCGATCGCGATCCACGACGCGCTGGACGCCGGGGCGATCGCCTACTGCCCGCTCGCCTACCAGTACGTCGGCTACTCCCACCTGGCCTGGGCCAACGCCCCCGACGTGCGCGGTGTGCTCGGCGGCGGCGGCCTGGCCGTCTCGGCGGCGACCCGGAACTCCGACGCCTTACGCACCTGGGTCCGTGCTTTTCTCGCTCCGGATGTGCAGACCGGGCTCGTGCCCGAGAATGGCGGGCAACCGGCCGTCGCCGCGTACTGGAAAGGAAGGTCCACCACCCGCTCCCTGCGGGAGGCGCTGATCCGGCCGCGGGGCCGGGGCTGGATCGCGGTCCAGCAGCAGGGGTCGGAGATCGTTCGCGAGGCGGTCATCGCCGGCCTGGACGCGGAGAAGGCGGCCGCCGAGCTTGCCCGTCTGCTGACGGAGACCCATGATCGACTTTGACCCGTTCGCCACTCTCACCAGGAGATGACATTGCTGGTCGTCAGGTACCAGGTCCGCGGTCAGACCTTCGTCGGGGTACGCACCGACGACGGCGCCATCCATCGCTCGGACGCCACGTCCCTGGCCTCCCTTCTCGCCGGCGACTTCCGGTCGTCCGTCGAGCAGGCCGCCGGCGGTCCCGTGGAGACCGGCGAGGTGCGCCTGCTCCCGCCGGTGGACGGTCGCACCGAGGTCTGGGCGGCCGGCGTCACCTACGAGCGCTCCAGCGAGGCGCGGCAGGAGGAGAGCGAGGTCGCCGACGTGTACGCCCGGGTCTACGGCGCCGACCGGCCCGAGCTGTTCTTCAAGAGCGTGGCCTGGCGGGTGGCCGGCGACGGCGACCCGATCGGCATCCGCACCGACTCGGCGGTCGACGTGCCCGAGCCCGAACTGGCCGTGGTGGTGGCCGCGGACGGCACGATCGTCGGCTACACGGTGTGCGACGACGTGTCCTCCCGGTCGATCGAGGGCGAGAACCCGCTCTACCTCCCGCAGGCCAAGGTCTACGCGGGTGCGTGCGCGCTCGGTCCGGGCATCCGCCCGGCGTGGGAGGTCTCCGACGCGTACGACCTGAGTATCGCGGCCGTCGTCACCCGCGGCGGCGAGGCGGTCTGGTCGGCGGAGGCGTCCACGAAGATGCTGCACCGGCGCCTCGACGACCTGGTCGAATACCTGTTCCGTCAGTACGACCTGCCGGAGGGCGCGATCCTCAGCACCGGCACCGGGATCGTCCCGGAGCTCGACTTCACGTTGACCGCCGGCGACACGGTGGCGATCACCGTGGGTGAGGTCGGCACCCTCACCAACCCGGTCGTGGACGCGTCGTCGTTGATCCCTACCTCCGGAGGTCCGCAGTGAGCATCCAGGGCATCGATCCGCGCACCGGCTCCCCCGTCGGCGCCCCCGTGCCGGTCACTCCCCCCGAGCCCCTGCTGGCCGCCGCCGCCGGCGCCTTCGGCGTCTTCAAGGCCACCACTCCCGGGGTACGCGCCGAGCTGCTGACCCTCCTCGCGGATCGGCTGGACGCGGCCGCCTCGTCGCTGGTGCCGTTGGCGGTGGCCGAGTCCGGGCTGCCCGAGGCCCGGCTGACCGGCGAGCTGGCCCGCACCAGCGCCCAGTTGCGCCTGTTCGCCTCGGTGGTGACCGAGGGCGCCTACCTGGAGGCGATCCTCGAGGACGCCGACCCGTCCGCCACACCGCCGCGCCCGGTGCTGGCCCGCTGGCTGGAGCCGGTCGGCCCGGTCCTGGTGTACGCGGCCAGCAACTTCCCGTTCGCGTTCAGCGTGCTCGGCGGCGACACCGCGTCGGCCCTGGCGACAGGCGCTCCGGTGCTGGTCAAGGCGCACGGCTCGCATCCGGGCCTGTCCGCCGCGGTGGCCGCGCTGGCGTCGGCGGCGGTGGCCGACGCCGGGCTGCCCGCCGGGGTGTTCGGCATCGTCTTCGGCGACGACGAGGGCGTGACCGCGCTGAAGGACCCCCGGGTCAAGGCGGCCGGCTTCACCGGGTCCACGACGGGCGGCCGGTTCCTCTTCGACGTGGCTTCGTCACGTTCCGACCCGATCCCGTTCTTCGGCGAGCTGGGCAGCATCAATCCCGCCGTGGTGACGCCCGCCGCGGTGGCCGCCCGCCCGGACGAGATCGTGTCCGGCTTCGTCGGCTCCTTCACGCTGGGCGCCGGCCAGTTCTGCACCAAGCCCGGCCTGCTCTTCCTGCCCGCCGGGCACGGGCTCTCCTTCGGACCGGCGGTGGCCGCCGTGGCCCCGGCGCCGATGCTGAACGCCCGCATCGCCGACCAGCTGGCCTCCGGCCTCACCGACCTGTCGTCCCACCCCGGCGTCGCGGAGGTGGCCTCCGGCCCGGACGCTCCCGCCGAGGGTTCCTGGGCGTCCCCCCGGCTCTTCATCACGTCCACCGACGCCTTCGACCCCTCGCTGACCGAGGAGCACTTCGGCCCCGCCGCGCTCATCGTCGAGTACCAGGACGAGAACGACCTGTTCGCCGCCCTGTCCACGATCGAGGGTTCCCTGACCGCGACGGTGCACGGCGAACCCGGCGACCCGTTCCCGGTGGCACGCCTGCTGTCGGTCCTGTCCGACCGGGCCGGCCGTGTCGTCTGGAACGGCTGGCCCACCGGCGTGGCCGTCTCCTGGGCGATGAGCCACGGCGGCCCGTGGCCGTCCACCACGAACTCGGCGCACACGTCGGTCGGCGCGACCGCGATCCGCCGCTGGCTGCGCCCGGTGACCTTCCAGTCGATGCCCGACGACCTGCTCCCGCCCGCGTTGCAGGCCGCCAACCCGTGGAAGATCCCCCGCCGCGAGTGATTGCCCCTTCGCGCAAGATCTGCTGCCCCCGCTCGGACCCGCTCGTCAATGTCCCGTCGGCGATGTGTCGACGAGGATCGGCCTGCTGTGTTCGTCCGAGCTACGGGGGTGCGGATGAAAGCAACAACCGAGGACCACGACCCGGAACGCCGTTCGTCGCCCGCACCACACCGCACCGACGAACAGGCAACCGACTCACCGGGCGAGGCCCGCCGCGCACCGGCCGCGCGGCCCTTCAGCGTGGGCACGGCCCAGCGCCTCCAGTCCGCCGCAGGCAACCGAGCCCTCTCCGGCATGATCGCCCAGCGCCGCGCACCCGCAACAGCCGCCGGCCCGGCCACCGCTCCCCCAACGCCCGCCGGCCCGGCCACCGACACGGCGACGGCAGCCCCCGCCGGCGAGCAGTCCGCCGATCTCGTTCACGGGACGGACACGGCGAGAACGAACGTTCTTTCCTCCACTGGGGACGCCGCGCCGGCGACGCCGGTCCAGCGCTTCTCGCGCCCTCCCGCGGCCTCGACGCCCAAGTTCAACACCCTCAAGTCCGACGTAGCCGGTAAGCAGAAGACTCTCGCCGCGCATCCCCCACCCGCGTCGAAGGCCAACGCCGCCCAAGCCGCCGCGAAACCACCCGCCGATGACAAGCAGGCGCAGGGTAAGGCGGCGAACGCGGAGAAGATGAACGCCGCCCAACCAGGCGCGTTCGACAAGGCCGCGTTCATCGCCGCGGTCAACAAAGCCATCGCCGACCAGGCACCCAAGAACCTCGACGAGGCCGACAACTTCGGCGACTCCGGCAAAGCCGACGCCGTCAAAGGCCAGGTCCAGGGCAAGGTCGGCCAAGGCAAAGAACAATCCGCCAAACAGATCGAGACCACCACCAAAGCCGCCCCCGACACCGCCGCCGCCAAAGAAAAACCGGTCACCCCCCCTCACCCAGGAACCCGCACCCGGCAACCCCGGCACCCCCAACCCCGCCAACGCGATACCCGACAAGGCCCCCGCGGCCGCGACGGATTTCTCGGCCGGCCCGGCGCAGGTCGACCAGCAGATGACCGACGCCCAAGTCACCGAGGAACAGCTGGCCAAGTCGAATGAGCCGGAGTTCACCGGCGCCCTGAAAGAGAAGAAGGCCGGCGAGGAACACGCCGCGACCGCACCCGGCGAGGTCCGCACGGCTGAGGCGCAAACCTTGGCCGGGGCGAAAGCGGACGCGTCAGCAACCGGGACACAGGCCGTGGCGGGGATGCGCGGCGACAAACTCGCCGCCACCACCGCGGTCGGTAAAGGCCAGCAAGGCGCCCAGGGCAAGGACGAATCGAAACGCGCCCAGGTCACCGCGAAGCTGCAGACCGTCTTCGACGCCACCCAGAAAGACGTCGAAGCCATCCTCACCGGCCTCGACACCAAAGTCGACGACTCCTTCACCACGGGGGAGAAGACGGCGCGGGATGCGTTCACCGCCGAGCACAAACGGCGGATGGACGAGTACAAAGACAAACGGTACTCAGGGCTGATCGGTAAAGGCCGGTGGATCAAAGACAAGTTCGCCGGCCTGCCCGAGGAAGCCAACCAGATTTTTGTGACCGCCCGGCAGGGCTACGTCACGACAATGCAGTCCGTCATCTCCACCGTCGCCGACGTCATCGGCGGGGAACTCAACCGGGCCAAACAGCGCATCGCCACCGGCCGTCAGCAGCTCCAAGCCGAAGTGCAGAAGCTGCCCGCCGACCTGCAAGCCGTCGGCAAAGAAGCCGCCGGGGAGTTCGCGGGCAAGTTCGACGAGCTCACCGAGAACGTCGACGCCAAGGGCAAAGAACTCGTCAACACCCTCGCGTCGAAATACAACGAAGCCCTCAAGTCGGTGGACGCGGAGATCGATGCGGAGAAGGAGAAGAACAAAGGCCTGATCGCCAAGGCCGTCGACGCCGTCAAGGGCGTCATCGACACCATCCTCAAACTCAAAGACCTCCTCCTCGGCGTCCTCGCCAAAGCCGCCGCCGCCGTCATGGCCATCCTCAAAGACCCGATCGGCTTCCTCGGCAACCTCGTCTCCGCCGTCGGCGCCGGCCTGAAAGCGTTCATGTCCAACATCGGCGCCCACCTGAAGAAGGGCCTGATCGGGTGGCTGCTCGGCACCATGTCCGGCGCGGGTATCCAGCTACCAGACAAGTTCGACCTCCGCGGCATCCTCTCCATGATCGCCTCGATGCTCGGGCTCACCTGGGCCGCCATCCGCGGCCGGATCATCGCCAAGGGTGTCCCCGAACAAGCCATGGGCGCAGTCGAAGCCGGCGTCCCCGTCGTCGCGAAACTGCAGTCCCAAGGCGTGGCCGGGGCGTATGAGGAGATCAAAGACCAGGTCGGCGACCTGAAAGAAAACCTGCTCGGCAAAATCAGCGAATACCTCGTCCCGACCGTCCTGATCGCCGGCATCACCTGGATCATCAGCCTGCTCAACCCCGCCTCGGCGTTCATCAAAGCCTGCAAGATGATCATCGACATCGTCACGTTCATCATCGAACGCGGCGCCCAGATCATCGAATTCGTCAACGCCGTCCTCGACGCCGTCATCGCCATCGCCGGCGGCGGCGCCGGCGGCGTACCCGGACTCATCGAAGCCGCCCTCGCCAAATCCATCCCCGTCCTGATCGGCGCCCTCGCCGCCATCCTCGGCATCGGCGGCATCGCCACCAAAGTCAAATCCTTCTTCCAAGCTTTGTCCAAACCCGTCATGAAAGCCGTCGACTGGGTCGTCGGAAAGATCGTCGGACTCGGCAAGAAAATCTGGGCCAAGCTGAAAGGCGCGACCAGGGAGAAAGACAAGAGCAAGGATTCCAAGCCCGGCACCACCGGCAAGGACGGAACCGCCGGCAAGGAAGGCACTGGCGGCAAGGACGGCACGGCGATCAAGGAGGCCGAGGCCGTGCTGGCCACCCGGCCGAAATCCGACGTCGCGGACGCCAGGATCAGCGCGCTCGCCAAGAGGCACAGCGTCCCGCTCCGGGTCGTCGTCGAGTCGCAGACGCCGACGAGCGAGCGGGTGCACGTCCAGACCATGGCCACCGGCTCGCACGACCTGCCCAAGGACGAGGGCGCGGAGACCGAGGAGGTCAAGCTCCTCGACAACGGTCAGGCCACGGCCGAGGAGCGGCAGAAGGTCCTCGACGGCGTCCGCGCGGTCGTCCAGAACGAGAAGATCATCGGCACGATCCTGCAGATGATGCGTGACAAGCAGATCAAACCCGCGAACCGCATCGGCATCCTGCAGAAGCTGACCAAGTTCGGGCAGAAGGGCGGCTTCCGGCTCATCTCCAAGGAGAAGAAGGATATCCGCGGCCCGATGCAGCTCAACATCGACTATGAGGGCGTCTTCCGCGACAACCAGTCGATCAGGATCGGCCTTTGCAAGCCCGGTGGTTCCCGTCCGGTCGGTCTCGCCTGGGTGGAGCCGAAGTCGATCGACCCCGGGGACACGCCGGCCGCCGCGCTCACCCTGGACTTCCTGGTCGATCCGAGGATCGAACACGCCGGTGTCCTGGGCGTGGGCTCCGAGATGTTCAAGATCGCGTCGGACCATTACAAGACCCAGTACGAGGCGGTGTCCGGTGACTGGTACACCTTCGACTTCTACAAGTCGAAGGCGACCAACCGGCCCGCGATGTCGACGAACCTGGTCAGATACCTCGCCGCCCGGAAGGCCGGCATGTCACCGGAACTCGCGGTGACCAGGACCTGGACGTACGGCCGGGTCAAGGAGATGTACGGCAACGTCCCCATCGAGGTGAAGGTGCACGAGATCGACAACCTGGACTTCGACAACCCGCCGAAGGATGAAAAGATCGTCTCGTGCCTGATGAGGCCCGCGTGAGCCGGGTGCAGCTGCTGGTCATGGACGACGCCGGCGAGTTCCGGCACGGCCTCGGCCTGGGTGAGACGGTCTTCGACGAGGCGATGCGGCTCGCCGGTCATCCGCTGGCGGCGGGCGCCGTCGACGATGCGGCCGGCCTTGATCTGACCGTCCCGGCGGGGTCGGTTCCGGAGATCGCCGGGACGGTGCGCGAGGCGGTGCGGGCGGCCCGGGCGACGATCTCGACGGCCGAGGCCGAAGGCGCTTACGACCGCGCCGAGATCGAGGTGCTGGGCGAGATCGTCCCGATCCGCGTACGCAACGATCAGCACCTCGGTTTGAAGCATCTGAACCAGCTCTATGAGGTGCTCCGGGACACCGCCGCCGCGGGGCGCGGGCTGACCGTCTACTCCGTACCCCGGCTCGATGAACTTGATCGGGCGATCCTGACCGAGACCAGCACCGAGGCGATCACCCGGTCCGCGCTGCCCGCCGCGCTGGCGGCGCGCCGGGAACATCTGCTGTCGCTCGGTGCCCCCGCGGAGATGCTCACCGATCTGGACGACCCGGCGCCGTCGACGATCGACGCGCACCTCGACCGCCTGGAACGGTGGAACCTGGTCGGCCGCACCCCCGCTGGGAACATCGGCCCGACCAGGAAACGCTCGTTCGTCCGATTCTGAGGCGCGACCGACACGGCTCTCGCGGAGGCGAAGAAGGTGCGCGGCGTCCCGCACCCGACCGGGGTCCTCGCAGCGCTCGAGGCTAGTCGCCGACGCTCTTGAAGAGGGCGGCGACCTCGCCCGCGTTGAGGTGGCGGAAGCCGCCGGGGCGCATGTCGCCGAGCCGGATCGGACCGACCGCGGTACGGATCAGGCGCAGCACCGGGTGACCGACCTCGTCCATCATCCGGCGGACGATGTGTTTGCGGCCCTCGTGCAGGACGACCTCGATCTGGGCGACCTTGCCGAGCGTGTCGACCAGCTTGAACGAGTCGACCTTGGCCGGGCCGTCGTCCAGCATGACCCCGGTCTGCAGCGCCCGGCCGACCGAGCGGGGCAGCGGGCCCTGCACCTCGGCCAGGTAGGTCTTGGCCACCTCGAACGACGGGTGCATCAGCTTGTGCGCCAGCGTGCCGTCGTTGGTGAGCAGCAGCAGGCCCTCGCTGTCCGCGTCGAGCCGGCCCACGTGGTAGATGCGCTGCTCGAACGTGTCGAGGAAGTCGGCCAGTTCGTTGCGGCCCTTCTCGTCGTCCATGGAGGCGACCACGCCGCGGGGCTTGTTCATCGCGATGTAGACCAGCTTGGTGTTGGTGACCACCCGCTGGCCGTCGACGTGGATCTCGGCGGTGGCCGGGTCGACCTTGTCGCCGAGCTTGGCCACCCGGCCGTTGACCGTGACGCGGCGCCGGAAGATCAGGTCTTCGCAAGCGCGGCGGGATCCGACGCCGGCTAGGGCGAGCACCTTTTGCAGGCGCTCAGCAGTGGCCGGTTCAGCCTGAGGCATCGAGCACTTCTTCCACATCGTCGGGCAGGAACGGCGCCAGCGGGGGCAGCTGGTCGACCGAGTTGAGGCCCAGCTTCTCGAGGAAGAGCGTCGTCGTCCGGTACAGGTGAGCCCCCGTTTCGGGCTCGGTGCCGCATTCCTCGATCAGGCCGCGCGTAGCAAGGGTACGCATCACCCCGTCACAGTTCACACCCCGGATGGCTGAGATGCGCGACCTGGTCACCGGCTGTCGGTAGGCGACCACGGCCAGCGTCTCGAGCGCGGCCTGGGTGAGCCGGACGGACTGCCCGTCGAGAACAAACCTTTCCACGTACGCGGCGTACTCCGGCCGCGTGTACAGCCGCCACCCACCGGCGGCCCGCCGCAGGTCGAAGCCCTGCCCGGCGGCGGTGTACCGCGCGGAGATGTCTTCCAGCATGGCGCCGACCCGCTCCACCGGCTGCTCGACGATCTGCGCGAGCTGCAACTCGGCCGCCGGCTCGTCGACGACCAGCAGGATCGCTTCGAGCGCCGCCCGCAGCTCCGGGTCCTCCATCGGCACGACTTCCGCCGCGGGCTCTTCGTCCTCCGGAGGCGCGACTTCAGCCGGGGTTTCCCGCTTACGCCTTTTCCTGGGTACGGCCTGAGCCGGAATCGCCGCGGCCACCACCGGCACATCAACAACCGGCGCTTCACCGGCGGCCACCTCGTCGACAGACGCATCTTCGACAGGCGCATCGTCCAGCGGCGGCTCCTCGCTGAACGGGATGTCGACCTCGGCGTCGTCGCTCACGTCGTCGTCGGCCGCCTGATCGAAGACGTCCCCGGCGTCGTCCCCGTCGGGCGGCAGCGGTGCATCGACCGGCGCACCCTCGGCGTCGTCGTCCGCGGCCTCGTTGGCCTCGGCGATCGCGACCGGCTCCGCGAGGTCCGGCCCGGTGATCACCTCGGGCTCGTCCTCCACCTCGACCAGACCGGTGACCCCGGCCGGATCGTCGACGGTCCCCGCCTCGTCGGTCTCCGCCTCCAGCCGAGCCACCCCACCGACTTCCGCTTCTTCCTCTTCGGACAAATCCGAAATATCGGAAGCGTCGGCAGCCTCGGCCTCGGCCTGGTAGTCGCGGTCGGGCTCGCGCGGCGACCGCTCCCACGGCGGCACCCAGGACGCCGCCTGCGCGGCCAGGGAGTCGGGGCGCTCGTCGGTCACGGTGTCTCCTCGTCGGGGTCGTCCTCGTCCTCATCGCCGGCCCGCACAGCCAGGGCCGCGACGTCCTCCTCGCCGGCCCGCCGCACATCCGGGGCTGCGATGTCCTCGTCGTCGGCCAGCGGCATGCCCAGGGCCGCGATGTCCTCGTCGGTCACGCTCTCGGCCTCCGGCGGCTGCTCCGGCTCGGGCGGCTGCGGCGTGCCCTCGTAGTCGTCGATGTCAAGCTCGACCTCGGCGTCGCCACCGACCCAGCGGACCGTGAGCTCGTCCAGCGAGACCGGCTGCTCGAACTCGATCAGGCCCTCGCGGTACAGCTCCAGCAACGCCAGGAAGCGGGCCACCACCTCCAGGGTGTTCTCGCAGTCGGCGACCAGCAGGGTGAACGTGGCGGTGCCGGCCCGGCGCAACCGGTCGCGCAGCAGCGTGGCGTGTTCCCGGACGCTGACCCGCACCTGGTGGATGTGCGCGATGGACACCTCGGGCGGCCCGGGTTTCGGCAGGAACTGCTTGAGCGCGAGCTTGAACAGCCGGTCCGCCCCGATGCCCAGGACCAGTTCGGGCAGCGCCTCGGCGTACCGGAGCTCCATCGCCACCGCGCGCGGCCACCGCCTCGCGCCCATCGTCTCCAGCTCGGACAGGTGGGACGCGGCCTCCTTGAACGCCTTGTACTGCAGCAACCGGGCGAACAGCAGGTCCCGCGCCTCCAGCAGCGCCAGGTCCTCCTCGTCCTCCACCTCGGCCGCGGGCAGCAGGCGGGCCGCCTTCAGGTCCAGCAGGGTGGCCGCGACCAGCAGGAACTCGCTCGCCTCGTCCAGGTCCCAGTCGTCGCCCATGGCCCGGATGTAGGCGATGAAGTCGTCCGTGACCTGGTGCAACGCCACCTCGGTGACGTCCAGCTTGTGTTTGCCGATGAGCTGCAGCAGAAGGTCGAACGGCCCGGTGAAGTTGTCCAGCCGCACGGTGAACTTGCCGGAATCGACCTCGGGTGCGGCATCCGGCGCACCGGCGTCAACGGAGACGGCGGCGTCGGCGTCCGGGGTGACGGCGTCGGCGCCGTCTGTGGTGACGGCGTCGGCGACGGGATCAGAGGGCACGTGCTGACCGTAGACCACGGGTCCGACGACCTGATCGAGGCTCAAGCCCTACCCCCACAACGCGAGAAACACCATCCCGAGGAGATCAACTGGTAACAGCAGCAACGGGTTATCCAGCGGGAAGAAACAACAGACGATCAGAACCACCACGCCGATGTTCTTCTCCTGGAACCAGAGCCGGTAGCCCTGCATGCCGACGCCGGGGCGGCGCTGCGCGAACCAGAGCAGGCCGAAGCCGTCCAGCGGCGGCATGGGCAGCAGCGCGAGCAGCCCGAAGGCGAGCAGGCCGCAGGCGATGCCGAGGACGACCTGGACCCCCCAGTCGCTCTCGAACTGGCCGCGTAGAACTCCTGACAGGCGCAGGCCACTCAGGCCGAAGGACTGGGGGAAGAGCAGCGCGTACGCGAGGAAGAAGATCTGTGAGGCGACCACGGTGACGATCGGGCCGGCCGCGAAGACCAGCGCCGCACGCCCCCGGCCCCCGGTGCGCGGAACCTCGTCCACGTCGATGACCTTGCCCCAGCCGACACCGCCGACCGCCGCGGCGACGGCGCCGAACGGGTCGATGTCCTCCCGCGGGCGGAACCCGATCGGCTCGTGCCGCGGCACCAGGCCCAGCGAGCGCGCGGTGAGCCGGATGGCGACGGCACGCAGGAACAACGCGAGCAGGTAGCCGATGAGCAGGCCGACGAAAGCGGCCGGCTGGCCGAGCGCGAAGAGCAACCGGGCCTCAGCGGTCGGCGTTGGCGGCGATGAGCTCGCGGGCGAGCTGGCGGTAGTTGCGCGCGCCGGAGGACGCCGGGTCGAGCGAGGTGATCGGCGAACCGGCGACGGTGCTCTCGGGGAACTTGACCGTCTTGGTGATCACGGTCTGGTACACCTTGTCGCCGAACGCCTCCACGACGCGCTGCAGCACCTGGCGGCAGTGGGTGGTGCGGCTGTCGTACATGGTCGCCAGGATGCCCTCGAGCTCGAGGTCGAAGTTGAGCCGCTCGCGGACCTTGTCGATGGTGTCCAGCAGCAGCGCCACACCGCGAAGTGAGAAGAATTCACATTCCAGCGGGATGAGCACGCCGTGCGCGACGGTCAGCGCGTTGATCGCCAGCAGGCCCAGCGAGGGCTGGCAGTCGATCAGGATGAAGTCGTACTCCTTGCGGACCGTCTTCAGCACCCGGGCCAGCGCCATCTCGCGCGCGACCTCGTTGACCAGCTGGATCTCGGCCGCGGAGAGGTCGATGTTGGCGGGCAGCAGGTGCAGGCCGGCCACATCGGTCTTGATGATGACGTCCTCGGCGGTGACGTCGTCCTGCATCAGCAGGTTGTAGATGCTGAGGTCGAGATTGTGCGGGTTCACCCCGAGGCCGACCGAGCAGGCACCCTGCGGGTCGAAGTCCACCAGGAGGACCTTGCGGCCGTACTCGGCGAGCGCGGCGCCCAGGTTGATGGTGGTCGTCGTCTTACCGACGCCACCTTTCTGGTTGGCCAGCGCGATGATCCGGGCCGGTCCGTGCCGGTCGGTCGGCATCGGCTCGGGGATCGGCCGGCGCATGGTGTAGGCCGTGGGGTCGGCCGGACCCAGGTCGGCGCCGAGATTGATCGAGCTCTGCTGCTCACGGAGCGCCGACGTCCACGCCTCCGCCTGATCGTTGCCGCCTGACATGTCGCCCCCTCCCGGCCCATTGCCCACGCCGATGCCCGACTGTACGCCACACGCCCCGCGCTCCCAGGGTCAGTCGTCGGCGTGTCGCGCCTATGTCTACGCAACCTCAACGAGCGCGCGGATGAGAGGTGGCGTACACCTCCCGCAGACGGTCGACGGTGACCAGCGTGTAGACCTGCGTCGTGGTGACCGAGGCGTGCCCCAGCAACTCCTGCACGACCCGGACGTCGGCGCCGCCGTCGAGCAGATGGGTGGCGTACGAGTGACGCAGGGTGTGCGGGGAAACGGCCAGCGGACCCTCGATGGGCAGCCCGGCGGTGGCCGCGGCCCGGTGCAGGATGGCCCAGGCGCTCTGCCGGGACAGCGGGCCGCCACGGGCGTTGAGGAAGACCTTCGGCGTCCCCTTCCCACCGGTGATCAGGAGCGGGCGGGCGCGTACCAGATAGGCGTCGAGCGCGGCCCGCGCGTAGCTGCCCAGCGGGACGAACCGGGTCTTTCCCCCCTTGCCGTGCAGGGTGACCGTGTCCTCGTCCAGGTCGTCGACGTCCAGCCCGACCGCCTCGGAGATCCGCGCGCCCGTCCCGTAGAGGAACTCCAGCAGCGCCCGGTCGCGCAGCACCAGCCCGCCGTCGCCCGCCGGCGCCGCGAGCAGACGTTCCACCTGGTCCAGGGAGAGCGCCTTGGGCAGGCGTTTCGGCGGCGCGGGCGGGCGCACCTCGCGGCTCACGTCGACCGCGACCAGCCCCTCGCGGGCGGCGAACCGATGCAGCCCGCGTACGGCCGACATGGCCCGCGCCGCCGAACTAGCCGAGAGCGGCGGATGATCGTCGTCGCCGGCGCGCAGCGCGGCCAGGTGCGCGGTCAGATCCCTCGGGGTGACCGCCGCGAGATCGTCCTTCCCCAGGCCGTCCTTCCTCAAGAAGGCGACATACCGATCAAGATCCCTCTGGTACGACGTGAGCGTGTTCCGGGACAGCCCGCGCTCGACGCTCAGGTGATCGAGGTAGGTCCTGACGGTCCTAGTTAAGGGCGTCATTCAGGCTCAGCGTGGCCATGCCGTGCGCGTCGGCGACCGGTCCGTACGTGACGTGGCCGTCGTGCGTGTTCAGGCCGAGGGCCAGCGCCGGGTCACGCCGGATCGCGTCGCGCCAGCCCCGGTTGGCCAGCTCCAGCGCGTACGGCAGGGTGACGTTGGTCAGCGCGTAGGTGCTGGTGTGCGGCACCGCGCCGGGCATGTTGGCCACGCAGTAGAACATCGAGTTGTGCACCTGGTAGACCGGGTCGGCGTGGGTGGTCGGCCGCGAGTCCTCGAAGCAGCCGCCCTGGTCGATCGAGATGTCGACCAGCACGCTGCCCGGTTTCATGCGCGAGACGAGCTCGTTGGGCACCAGGTTCGGCGCCTTGGCGCCCGGCACCAGCACGGCGCCGATGACCAGGTCGGCGTCGAGCACCGCCTTCTCGATCTCGTACGCGTTCGACGCGATCGTCTGCAGGTGCCCGCGGTAGTCGGCGTCGGCGGCCCGCAGCCGGGCGATGTTCTTGTCCAGGACCAGCACCTCGGCCTGCATGCCGAGCGCGATCGCGGCGGCGTTCATGCCGGAGACGCCGGCGCCGATGACCACGGTCTTGGCCGCGTAGACGCCCGGCACACCGCCCATCAGCACGCCGCGCCCGCCGCCCGAACGCATCAGGTGGTAGGCGCCCACCTGCGGCGCGAGCCGGCCGGCGACCTCGGACATCGGCGCGAGCAACGGCAGCGACCGGTCCGGCAGCTCGACCGTCTCGTACGCGATGCCGGTCACCCGGCGGTCGATCAGCGCGTCGGTGCACTCCTTGGAGGCGGCCAGGTGCAGGTAGGTGAAGAGGACCTGACCCGGGCGCATGCGCGGGTACTCCTCCGCGATCGGCTCCTTGACCTTGAGGATCAGGTCGGCCGTGCCCCACACGTCGTCGGCCGTGGCCAGGATGGTGGCGCCCGCCGCCACGTAGTCCGCGTCGGAGATCGAGGATCCGCCACCGGCGCCCGCCTGCACGAAGACCTCGTGCCCCGCTCGGGCGAACTCGAACACACCGGCCGGGGTGATGGCCACCCGGAACTCGTTGTTCTTGACCTCGCTGGGAATGCCGACCTTCACGGCCTTACCGTCCTCTCCGCCACGCCGGGCGCCGTTGCCCGCCGACGCCCCGAGAGTAGCTTCCCAGCACCGGTCCGAGGTTTCGGCCGAACGGCGCGAAGATCACTTTCTCGCGACCACTCCCCGCCCGGCTCCCGATCATTTCCGGGCGACCGCTCCCCAGACGGCGACGTCCCGGCGCGGCGGGATCTCCGCGCCCTCGTCCGGCCGCCACTCGCTGACCGGCACGATGCCCGGTTCCTCCAGGGTCAGCCCGTCGAAGAGCTCCGCGAACTCGTCCCGCCCCCGCGGCCACACGTCGGAGCGTCCCGCGGCCCGCATCTGCGCGTGCGCCTCCCGCTTCTCCGGTGGAGCGAAGTCGGTCGTCGCGTGCGTGACCGTCAGATAACTGCCAGGCGGAAGAGCATCGACCAGCTCGCGTACGAGCGGCAGCGCGGCACCGTCCCCCGGGATGAAGTGCAGCACCGCGACCAGCATCACGGCCACCGGCTGGGTGAAGTCGAGCGTCGCCCTCGCCTCGCGGAGGATCGCGGCCGGCTCCCGCAGGTCGGCCTCGAGATAGGCCGTGGCGCCACCCTTGGCACTGGTCAGCAGCGCCCGCGCGTGGGTCATGACCAGCGGATCGTTGTCGACGTAGACGACCCGCGCCTCCGGGTCGATCCGCTGGGCGACCTCGTGGGTGTTGTCCGCGGTGGGCAGCCCCGTCCCGATGTCGAGGAACTGCCGCAGGCCACGCTCAGCGGCCAGGAAGCGAACGGCCCGCTGAAGCATGGCGCGGTTGGCCCGGGCGCCTGTCCTTATCGACGGGAACTGCCGGACGAACTCGTCCCCCGACTCCCGGTCGGCGGCGAAGTTGTCCTTGCCGCCCAGCCAGTAGTTGTAACGCCGGGCAGGATGTGCCACCGAAGTGTCGATCCCGAGCTGTGAGCCCTCAGTGCCGTCCGTCACAGCGTCCACCATAGTCAGGAAGATCGATTGCCAATCTCCGCGTCAATCGAATGTCGGCAATCTCACGCAACCCCGATGCAACGTCGATTTCCGCACTATGGATGTCCATCGAGGAACATGCGCAACCGGGTCACCGTGGACGCGTCGTCGCCCGGCACCCGCCCGTTGATCGCCCGGCACACCCAGCCCAGGCGCATCGCGAGCTCGGCGGCCGGCAGCAGGTCCGCGGGCGGGCCGAACGGCTCCAGGTAGGCGTCCAGGAAGGGCGCGGTGTCGACCGAGTCCTCCACATCGTCCAGGCCCCACGCCAGGCCGCCCTGGACGGTCACCGCCAACGAGAAGAACGGGTGCGAGACGCACGCGTCGCCCCAGTCGAGCACCAGGTGGCGGCCGTCCTTCACGAACACCTGACCGTCGTGCAGATCGTCGTGCTGCAGCAGCTCCGGGATCCCGTACGCGGAAAGCCTGTCGCACAAGGCCTCCACCACCGGAACCGCGTCGCGGAACCGCTGCTCCGCACCCACCTCGTCGAGGAGCTCGAGGTAGGCGGCGGGAAGCGTCCCGAGCCGCATGTCCGGCACCCCCGCGGCCAGCAGGTCGTCCACGTCACCGGCCAGATCGAGCTGCACCGAGGCGTAGCGCGGCAGCACGTCCAGCCACCGGTCGAGGCTGCGCTCCCGCGCGCTGACGCTCCGCAGCGTCTCCCCCGCGTCCGCCATGAGCATCCACCCGAGCGCCGCGTCCGCCCCGATCAGCGGCGGCACCACATCGGGCCGGCGCACACCGATCCGCTCGGCAACCGCCACCTCATGCCGCAGCGACGCGTCATTGGCCTTGAACCACACGTCCCCGCCGCTCGTGGGCACCCGCATGACGGTCGCCCAGGCCCGCACGTGCGGCTGCTCGATCTCCCCGGTCCGTTCCACCCGGGCGTCGATCCACGCGTACGCCCGCCGAAGCCACTCCGGATCCCGCCAACGCCCCTCGTCCACGGCAGCACTCTAAGAGGGCATCTGATCCGTGAGTGCCGGATATCGTCTGCGATGTACCTGTTTAGTCGCGCCAGGTTTGGGTGGATTCTCCGGCCAGTCTGCGGGACATTGTGTTAGCCATGGCCCACAAGACCATGGCACGTG
>NZ_BSTL01000032.1 GCF_030269485.1 Actinoplanes sp. NBRC 103695
CAGCAACACGGAGGAACCCGGCCGAGCGCCGGGCCCTCACCATGCCTACAGAACAGCTAAAAGCACGCGAATCGCATTCATCGAATCATAGCTATGGGCCGACGGCCAAGCGAAAGACTGAGGCTAGGCGGCGTCGAGCTGACCCCCGCAGGCCGACATACCGCCAGGCTAGCGCGGACCTCGGCTTCCAGGAACGCTCCGGTACTCATGGATCCCATCCGGATCAACGCGACAGCCCGGGAAGCCTAAGAGGATCCTTCGTGGGGCCGGGCAACCCATCGTCAGCTGGTGCCGGCGCCGCGTTCGTGCTGCGGGAGCGATCATCAGTCAAGGTGCTCCGCGAGTTCCCCAGTCTCCGCAAATCTGCTTGAGTGCAAGATGCCATGGGAAGCTATCTATCCTCTCGTCGCCCGTGCCAGGCTCGTGAGGTTCCCATTGACCAGGACCGAATACGATGCGGACACCTTCTTCGCGCAGCGCACGTACGGCGTTGCGGAATGGATGCCGTGTGGCCAACGCCGTGTTGACAAAGGGTATGACCACGACGGGTCGACCCCGTCCGATGGCTTCGGCAACAACGTTGAGCGCATAGGTGTCGTTGATTCCAAATGCGAGCTTATTGATGGTGTTGTACGTCGCTGGTGCGACAATGACTGCGTCAGCGGTGCTGGATCGTGGCCCGGACTCACCGGCCGCACGGTAGCCGCTCCGGACTGCCGCGCCTGACTGAGCTGCCAACGCATCGACGTCGACGAAGCCTGCACCGGTGGGCGTGGCGACAAGTCGGACGGTCCATCCATCATGTTGCGCAAGCTCGACCAGGCGACCTACCCGGTCCGCAGGACCGGCACCACAAACGACAATGCAGAGGATTCGCTCGTTCATGCGCTAGTTCTGACCCGGGCGGCATACTGCTGAACTCGGCGACGCAATGCGGCAGGGCTTCGTTGGGCGAGCTCGTCGATAAGCTGATGGACCGCTGGACGGCGGCGAACCTCCTCAGGGGCGTATCGCTCGGCCTGGCGGATTGCGCCGAGCGCGTTGTCTGCCTTCCCCCATTGGGTGTATGCCCGGGCTGTGTCCAGAAGAACCATCGCCTTGCGCTCAGGCAGCTTGAGTGCCGCTAGATCGATCTCTTTAGCGTAGGCCACCGCGCTTCCCGCGTCGCCGAGTTCGACGGCAACGGCTACACGATGCGCCGTCACGTTCGTCGGTCCGAAGGCGGTCCACAGTAGGTTGCCGTCCATACCCAAATGTTCTGCGGTGCCTGCGGCGAAGTTCAGCAATTCGTATGCCTGATCGCGGTCCTCCTCCCGGGCGGCCGCGATGGCTCCGCGCAGCAGGAGAGCGCCGTAGACGGACATGGCCGCTGGCTGGTCCATGTTGACGCTCGCCGAGAGCCTGTCGGCCGCACTAATCGCGAGCCGCACACCTTCTCGCGCGTGCCCGGAGGCCATCAAGCAATGCGTGAAGGCGCGTGCCCCACATGCGATCAAGACTTCGTCGCCTGTGCGCTCGGCGGCGGCGGTGCAACGCTCGGCCGCTACCGCGGCAAGAACTGGTTTGCCTCCCTTGAGAAGGAGGCCACTAGCGACCTGATAGGCCTCTGCTTCCAGCGCGGCCAATCGCCGATCGTTCAACGTCTTTTTCGAAGAACGGATGCCAGCGAATACTGTTGGCAGGGTGGCACTCGCGGCCGCGTATTCACTGTGCTGATATGCCCTACGGCTTTGCGAGACGGCGGCCGCCAGCTCATCGGCTTCTATAGGCCTCTCGGCTGCGTTTGGAGGGTCTCGATCGAAAGGGCTAACCATCACATCGATGAGTGCCGCAATGGCGGGGCTCACAAGGCCAGCAACTACCCGGCGCCGTTTCATCATGAAATCCGAATCCGCGAACCCTAAGTCTCCCACGCGAGGCACGTCCTCGTCCGCAGGCCCGACCGGTAGCTCTCGACTGGCAACATTATGAACGATACGTGTGCGCTGTCGTGGCGGCGCTGAGCTCGTCGGAGTTCGACGTTCGGCGATAAGGCCGATCATAGCGGGATTGTCCACCTGCAGCGCGGTGCAGAGGCTCGCGAGGCGCTCTTCGCACATACCGCCACCGACACGGCCTTGTTCAACTCGGCCGATATAGTTTTCGTCTAGCGGCACATGCTCACAGGCACCCATCACCGGCTGCCCGTTTGCGATGTCGGCTACCTCAGGCCGCGATAGGCCTAAAGCTGCACGCCTCTCCCAGAAAAAGTCGTTGCGCGTGAAGTGCTTCTTGGCCACCGTTGCACACCCCCCGGACCGGCTCGCTCTTGGTAGATCAGCGACGTCATCTTCCCAACACCGTCAGCAACCTTGCAACCTGCGCGTGCCCACCAGGCGGCCGACCTCGACGGCGGCTCTGAGTGCTGGTGCGGGCTCGTACGGAGCACGACGACGGAACCATCGCCCTAATACCGGGCACCTTGGCGTTGATCCGTATGACAAGGCGGGCACTTCGCAGCGCAAACGCGGCGTTGTTCGCAAGCCGCAGCAATACGGCGTCCTCGACTCGAGCATCGACTTTGCAGCGATTCGACGCGTCGCGAGCCACAAAGTTTCTCGGCGAACCGGCCGACGTCACCCATGCAGCTGTCTACTCCGCGTGCTGACGCAACTGGGAGATTCGGCCGAGATCTGCACCATTCGACCTGTACGTGATCTTGTCTGCCATCGGAGCGACACCGAGCTTTTTGTAGAACATCTGCGCTTCGATATTTAGTGCATCGGTTTGCCATTCCACCCGACTGCAACCAGAATCTATCGCAATGGTGTGCAGGCGCGACATGAGGTCGATACCGATCCCGCGGCGCCGATGGGGATCACGTACGTACAGTTCTTTTAGGAACAATGACCGGGAGACGCCAGCGGCCGGCCACAGAAAGTTGTAACTTGCAAGACCTAGCGCCTCGGCCGCTTCCATGGCCAGCAGCACGCGAGCCGCTGGAAACGGGTCGAAGAGCGCTGCTTTGATGTCGCGTTCCCAGTCCTGGCGCGGCGGGAATTCTTCCGTGCCATAGAACCGTTCCACCTCGATCATTAGATCTGCCACCGTTGAAAGGTCGCCGGGTTCGGCGTGGCGAAAAGTGATCACTGAGAGAGCTCCGCACCTGTCGACTTGATCATTTCCAGGAACTCATGGACTTCACGGACCGCTGAAGAGTCTGCGTCAGCGGGCAGGGCCGGACCGACGATCGCCTCGGCTCGCGCGATAACGAGACGGTCGAGTTGCTGAGGGGGAAGCGCGCTGAGGACATTCACCACGTGACGGCTTCCCCCTTTGAGGTCGCCTTCCTGGATCAGACACGCTGCCTGGTCCAGGTAGATCAGCGTCCGGTCCAGATAGTTCGCCGCCGGGTAGAGCTCCAGAGCCCGCTTCTGTGCTGTCCGCGCCGACTCGCTGTCGCCGAGGTGCGTGAACGCGTTCCCTGCGTGGAAGCGCAGTTGCGCCTCGTCGTACCCCAGCGCCGACGCTGCAGTCTCCACGGGGCTCAAAGCGGCTAGCTGTTCCTCAGCACGGCCGAGCGCCGTCCGTGTGCCCGCAGCGTCACCGATCGCCGCTCGTGCTCGAGCTTCTAGCGCCGAGGCCAGCACCGGGCCGACACCGCCCGCCTTGACCTGTTCCTGAGCGCGTTCGGCTGCATCGATCGCGGCGCCCCAGTCGTCGGCGTAGAAGTACCGGTGCGCTTCCTGTGCCCACACCCATGCCTTGGTCGCGGGATCACCGCATCCCGCGGCAGCGATACGCGCGGTTCGACCCCACTGTTGCGCTGCCGCGAACTCGTTGAGTTTGAGCAGCGTCAAGCTCAGCAAGCCGGCCATCTGGGCGGTGATTCGCGTGGCGCGCTGCAGGCTGTGCGCGGTGTGCCGGCGGTACAGCAGTTGCTGGGCGTCATCGGCGTCGACTAGGAGGTCGGCGCACAGCACAGCAGGAGGGCGATAACGCGTCGCCCGTGCGTGCCGGGCGACGACGCCCTCCCAGTCGTCCAGGCTTTCCGGTGCCACGTCGCTGTCGCCTAGGGCGCTTTCGACACGTAGCCGGATCTCCTCGGCCGCAGCAAGCACTGTGGGCGCCTCGTCGTCCCCCGCAGCACGAGACGGCCGGGACAGATCAGCTGCCGAAGGCGCGTCGCCGTAGTCCTGTCTCGGGGCGACTATGCGTGGCTTCCGGCGTCGGGCGGGGCCTGATCGGGTTGGGCGCCGTCGCTCAGCAACCAGCCCGATGTCGGCCGGATCCGCGACGTTCAACACCGCACAGAGGGCCGTCAGTCGCTCGGGGCAAATGCCGCCGCCGATGCGGCCTTGCTCGATCCTGCCGATAAAGTTCTCGGTCATCAGGGTGTGGTCACACGTTCGCATGACGGGCTCGCAGTTGGCCGCCTCCGCCAGCTCGCTCCGTGACAGTTTCAGCCGTTGCCGAGTGTCCGAGAACAGCTCGTTGCTCTCGAAGTCTGTCTTCGCCATCGCCGTGCCCCCGGCCGACTCATCGCTAAAGGACCAGATTGGTCATCATCCCAGCGATCACCGCTACAGCGCAACCGCCCGGACGCCTAACCGGCAGCGCAGGGAACAGCGAAATCGGCTCCGCCTGTGGCCGTACGAGCCGACTGAATTCGCCGTCTGCGCAGCCTGGGGAGCCGTAGTATGGCCAGCCAGTTTCTATTGGGGATGGTCGAAGACACCCGTCCTGATAGCTACCAGGAACTGACCGAACGCGGATGGCGTCAGTTCGAGAACCGGACCAGTGGGATCCTTCGAATCCCTGATCGCCACAGTGCCATCATCAGCCACACCGATTTCAACACAGTTACCCGTCCCCGTGCTCTTGGACGACTTCCGGAACAGCCGGTACACCCGGCCGGAAAAACTGATGTAGGGACTCACGCTGATCTCCTATATTCTGACGACGAAGCTTCAACCTCGGCAACGAGGAAGTCCAGGGTGTCGGACGGACTCAACGCAGCGGATCGTAGCAATTCGTAGCGGTCGCGATACGCTGCCGACTTTGCCGATTCGGTTATGAATAAATCGCTGTCGTCCGTTTCCACCGCCACGACCTGGAATCCCTCGAGTTCAGGATATCGGTATATCGAGAATGATGTTGCCGGCACGGCCTCACCCGGCAACCGGGTCCCTAGGCGAAGGACACGAACGGTCACCGCCGGGGACTGTACAGCGACGTCGATGATGCGGTTGATTTGGTCCTCGATTACCGCTGGGGTGGCCACTCCGCGCCGCAGCACGGCCTCGTCGATAACTACGTCATAGCCGCGGGCTTGCTGGCCCGACAAGACTTTCTGACGGAGGATTCTCGCCTCGACACCCCTTTCCGCCGTGAATCGCTTCGACCAATAGCGGCGGTCCGCGACCGCCCGACCCATGGCGTATTCAGTGGTCTGGAGCAAGCCCGGAAACAGTGTCTGGGTGAATTCGCAAATTTCGGCGCCGGCTTCCAGGTCCGCGTACGTCGCCTGCCGCGAGCCCATCTCAATGCTGTAGCGATCCCACCACCCGCCCCGCTCAGCAGCCGCAGCGGCCTTGAGGAGAGATCGCCGATGATGTGTCGACACCTGCAGATACTTCAGGATCTTGGTGACGTCCTCCGCGTTCGACCTTCGTTCCGCCTTCAGGAGATAGCTGATCTTGCGCGAATCCACATCGGACCTTTGGGCAAGATCCCTGGCGGTACACCCCGAGCGCTTCAAGAGCTCGGCTAGCTCGGCGGCCAGCCAAATACGGCTGGCGAGTGGGCTGATCAATGGAACCTCCGGCGCGGACACTGCCTCGCGGCCCCATGCACGAGACCCCGGTGGCGGCATCGTATCCCGTCCACTCGCGATCCGGATGTCAGGTTTTCGAGTGAAGCTAAATCTCCGCAGGTGGAGCACGTGTGCACCTAAATGTGCACCGTGATGTGCACCTGCAATCAGGTGCACATCGTTCAGTGAGGTGCACACGACGGTGTAGTTCCCCCCGTCTCGGCTTTCCGCGATTGTTTCAACACGCCAGTAAGGACGGACGCGCCGACAAACGTCGTTGACGCCCTCCGTACCGCGTCGTCGCGAACTTCAGGGAGGCGAGCATGGCCGCAACGCGTACCAAAATGACGGCACCATGCTACCGCCTCCGGAACCTTCCGATTCTGACTGCGTCGAAATCACTATTGATTGTTCAGCAACTATGCTTTTTCCGGCTCGAATACGCGTTAGCACTATGCGCGACCAGGCCACTGGAAGACACGATGACGACTCCGGGGCGGGTGCTGCGACTGACTCGCCGCCCGCCTCGGAGTACATCGCGCCCGCGTCACGTACCTCCTGCACGCCGATGCCGGCAGACGCCGCTTACATCGACGCGGCGTCGACACCGAGCGCAAGGGAAGCCGATCCACCCGATACAGCCAGCCGATCAGCTTCCTCTGCACGACGTGCAGGTCCCCGGTGGTGTGCCGGCCCTCATCACCCTCGTGGCCGGCCGGCACACCACCCCAGCTTGGCGTCGTTCCCCTCTTCCTCCTCGCGACGAGAGACCTTCACTCATGCCCTCTTCCCAATCGGCGAGCGTCCTCTCGAGCCCGGCGCGCGTCTACGACCGGCCTCTGTGGATCGCCGGGCAGCAGCTGATGGCCGATCATCTGCCCGTGCCGGCAGACGGGAACCGCTGTCAGAATCCCCGCTGCACTGGCCGGGTCTACCCGTGCACGCCGGCGCGAACAGCCGCGCGGCTGGCCCTAGCGAGCCAGATGCCCTTCCACAAGCGGATGACGGCACTGACGGACGCCCTCACCTGCTCCGTGCCGCCGCCCTCCTACCTCAGCTCAATCGCCTTCCTCGACGCCGACCGCGTCGAACGGTGGCACCTAACGGCTGCGGCAAGCACCGGTACGGTCGCGGAACCCGCGCTGGCCACGGCGGCAGTCGCATGACCGCGGCCCCGGGAATCTCCCCGCCGGCCGGGAGTAAGCGGCGCTGGCTTCGCCTAGCCGACCGTCGGATCCGCACGAAGCTGACATTGCTCGTCGGCCTTCCTGTGGTGCTGGTTCTGCTGCTGGCCGGATATACCGCCTCGACGAGCTTGTCGGCCACCGCGCAGACGGGTACCGCCCGGCAGCTGGTCGACGTCGGCACTGCCGGCGCCGGGCTGACCGGACAGCTGCAGCAGGAACGAGCCGCGGCCGCGTTGGTACTCACCCAGTACAGCCCGGCGAAGGCCGCCGACGCCTACCGGCTACAGAACACCGCAACCGACCATGCCCTCGCCGTGTACTCGGCTGCCCAGGACGGCCTTGACTACGCCAATGGTCTCGCGGCGCCGTTGCGGCGGCTCAACGACCAGCTGGCGGCATTGCCGCTGCTGCGCCAAGACGTCCGCAGCGGTAACGACGCCACCGAAAGCTCGGTCGTCTTCCGCTACAGCGCGCTGATCTCCGCCCTGCTCGGGTTTGGGCAGTCGCTGAGCCAGGCCGACATCGACGCCGACACCGCCGACCAGCTACGCGCCGTCTCGACGCTGTCGCAGGGCATTGAGGCGCTGGGCACCTTGCAGGTCACTGTGGTCCCGGCGATCGCCGCCGACACGTTGACCCCGGCCGCGCAGCAGCAGGTCATCGCGGCAGACGCGGCGTTCGCCAGTAGCCAGGAGAGCTTCCGGCAGCTGGCCCCGGCCTCCTGGCAAGCGCTGATCACCTCGCAGCCCGGCAGCAAGCAGATCCTGACCGGTGAACGGCTGCATTCCACGGTCGTACGGACCGATGCCAACACCGGCCTCGAGCTCGGCGTGAGCCCTACCGGCTGGGTCGCCGCGATGACCGCGCGCATGCGGCAGCTGCACCAGGTCGAAGGCCAGTTCCTCGCCGAGGACCTCGCAGCGGTCACCGTCCAGCGCGACCAGCAGCGCCGCAACACCGTCGTGCTCGGCCTCATCGTGCTGGTGAGCTTGCTCGGGGTCGGAGCGATCGGCTGGTGGGTGACCCGGTCGATGACCGCGCCGCTGGCCCGGCTGGCCGCAGAGGCCACCGAGGTCGCCCAGCGGGTGCTGCCGCGGATGGAAAGTCAGCTCAACAAACGCGGAGTCACCCGTCAGGAACTGGACGAGGCGCTCGAAGCCGCATCGCGGCCGCTGCCGGTGCCCGGCAACGACGAGATCGGCCAGGTCATCGCCGCGTTCAACGACGCGCGCGGCTCAGCCGCCCGCGTCGCCGCAGGGCAGGCGGAGTTCCGCGAGATCGTCGCCGCCGCGTTCAAGACGCAGGCATACGAGCAGGGCAACCGCATCGACGCCATCACCTCGACACTGGATCGCCGCGAACGCGAGGACTTCGACAATCCCCAACGGCTCGACCACTGGTACGAGCTCGACCAGCTCGTCACCACACTGCTGCGCAGCGTCGGCACCATGCAGCTGTTCTCCGGCGGCCGCGTCGGACAGCCCCGCAGCGAGCCGCTACGTCTGCCGGACGTCGTGACCGCGGCCGTCAGCCGGGTCGAGGAGTACCAGCGGGTCGAACAGCACCGCATTCCCCTCGAAGTCATGATCGACGGAGACCTGGTCGACGAACTGATCCACCTGCTCGTCGAACTGCTGACCAACGCCATCCGCATGTCGCAAGGCCCCGTCGAGGTCACCGCGAAACCCACCCGCGAGCGGCTCTACATGGAGATCCGCGACCACGGCCTCGGCCTGAACGAGCAGCAACAACGCGAGATGCAACAGCGCATCGACCACTTCATCCTCGACGAATTCACCGCCCGGCACTACGGCTTGGCCGCCGTCGGGTTGATCGCCACCCGACGCGGCATCAAGGTCGAGCTGGACTCGCTGGCCAAAGACGGCACCAGCGTCAACATCGCCGTGCCGGCAGGCTCGTTCTGGCATCAGCCGGTCCTGCTGCCGCCCATGGACGAGCGGGCCGCGCCGACACCAATGGTGGCCGCGCCCGCGGCGATGCCCGCCCGCCCGGTCACGCCAGCACCTCCCGCCATGCCGGCACCAGCGGCCGTCGACGCGCGGCCCCTGGACACGAGGGCGCTGACCGCGGTTGCCGGCCAGCCACCGGCCGCGGACGCGCTGGACGCCACCGTCGTGCTCCCGGCGCTGACGGGGGTCCGCGCCGGAATGCCGCACGGCCCGCAAGCCGGGCGGCCGTTGCCGATCTACGAAACCGTCGCCGCCAGCCATCCCTTGTTCGACCCGCACGCCGACGTCGAGCAGGTGGTGCAGTCGGTCACCGTCGACTGGGTCCGCGCCGAGCCCGAACAGCCGCACCCCCAACAGGAACTACTCACCGCCAGCGGCCTGCCGGTCCGGGTGCCGGGGCGCATGACCCCGGCCGAGCCCGTCCCGGTCGCACCCCCGGCGGTGCCCCGCCCAAGGGACGCCCGCGCGGGCCGGGCCCAGTGGTCCTCGTTCGGTAAGAGCGGCGCAGCGTTCGTCAGCTCCCGCTGACCCCTCCTCCATGCCCCTTTCACAGATTGGCTGCTCATGACGGCTCCGACCGCACCTGCACTCGGGTTGCGACCCGATCTGTCCTTCCTGCTCACCCAATTCGAGGCCCGCAACCGCGGCGCCGTGCGCACGGTCGCGGTGTCGGCCGACGGGCTGCTGCTGTGCGCCAGCCCGTCGGTCGACAGCCAGCCGCAGGCCGAAACCCTGGCCGCGATCTGTTCCGGCATGACCTCGCTGGTCGTCGGCCTGGCCAAGCAGCTGCGCGCCGGCCCGGAAGCCGACATCGGCATCGTCATGGACATCGGCTCCACCATGATCGCCGGCCCGTTCGGCAACGCCTATCTGATGACCCTCGCCCCGCCGAACGCCGACATGGGCGCCATCAACGAGGCGCTGCTCAAGCTCGGCGAATCCGTTCACGTCCAGCTCAGCCCCACCACGCGCTGACGCCGATCGCCGATCACCGGATCCCTCCATCCGGTCCGGGAACCCGCCGCGACCTATTTCACCCGGGCGCTGTACCCGGCCCGAGCGTCACCACCCTTCACGCACGCTACGCAAGGAGAACCGTGACCACCCGAAACCTGCGCCGACAGCCCACCGGCCGAGCTGTCCGCCTAGCAAGGACCATCGCCGCCACAACCGGCGTCCTGATGCTGACGGCCGCGGCCGGCTGCGCCGGCTCCAGCCTCGACACCACCGCCAACGACACGCCGTCCGGCGACACCATCACCGTCGGGCTGATCCTGCCCAAGACCGGCCCATACCAATCGCTCGGCGAGGACATGGCCGAAGCGTGGGACCTCTACCTGGAACTGCATGGCGGTAAGCTCGGCGGCCACACCATCGTCACCAAAACCGCCGACGAGGGCACCGACGAGGCCACCGCCCGCAAGTCGGCCCTCAAGCTGCTCGACCAGGACCACGCCACGGTACTGGTCGGCTCCGCGTCCGCGGTCCCGTCCGCCGTGATCGCCCCGCTCGCCGCCGCGCGGCACGTGCCGTTCATCGGCACCGGCGGCCGCCCGTCGGACAAGGTGATGCCCGACGTCAGCTACGTGTGGCACACCTCGTGGCAGTCCCGCGAGACCGGCGCCGCCATCGCCCCCTACCTGGCGAAGACCATCAAAGGCAGCGTGTACGCGATCGGGCCGGCGTACACCGGCGGCTACGACCAGCTGGGCGGCTTCACCGACGCGTTCGTCAAGGCCGGCGGGAAACTGGCCAACCCCGAAGGCGGCAACGCCCCCGGCGGCAACGCGTTCGCCGAAACGCCGTTCCCCGGCACCAAGGATTACAAGCCGTACCTGAACAAGGTCCGGGCCTCCGGCGCCAAGGCGGTCTACACGTTCTACGCGGGCGCGGACGCGATCCAGTTCGTCAAGGACTACCGCGACGCCGGCCTGTCCGACGTCCCGCTGTACGCGGCCGGGTTCCTTACCGAGGGCGACGCGCTGGAGTCCGAAGGCGCGAACGCGGACGGCATCTTCACCGTCCTGAACTACTCACCGACCATCTCGAACCAGGCCAACGCCGAACTGGTCCAGGATTTCCAGAAGAAGTTCAACAAGACCCCCACCTTGTACAACGTGACCGCATGGGACGCCGCGCAGGTCCTTGACCTGGCCATCGCCAAAGCCTCCGCCACGCCCGCCGGCAGCCCGTCGTCGGCGCCTGCCACCGGTCCTTCATCGGCGGGCGCGAGCCTGGCCGCGAGCAGCCCTGCCTCGGCAGGGCCCACCGCGAACGGCAGCGGCAGCGCCTCCGCGACCACCTCGGCAGGGTCGGTACCGCCGGTCACCGGGCAGGCCATCAACACCGCCATCGCCGGTCTCGGGCAGATCAACAGCCCGCGCGACACGTTCCGGCTCGACCCGGCCAGTCATGCCCCCATCCAGCCGTTCTACCTGCGCAAAGTCCAATCCGACGGCCGCTCGCGCAGCAACGCCGTCATTGCCACCCTCATCCCCGCGAACTAGAGGACCCTCCCATGCCCACCGCATTGGCTTCCGACGACCGGTACGGCTTCGACAACAGCACCAGCGACGCCCGTGACCAGGTCGGCCACCTCGCCGACTACCTCGACCCGCACACCTTCGCCGTCCTGGAAAGTCTCCGCCTGCCCGTCGCGGGCCGCTACGCCGACATCGGTGCCGGCGCCGGCACCATCGCGCAGTGGATGGCCGAGCATGGCGGCAGGAACGGCAGCACGCTGGTCATCGACCTACAACCGCAACACGTGCCCCCGCACCCGCGCATCGAGATCCTGAACCAGGACATCGCCACCGTGGCGCTGCAACCGGCCAGCTTCGACGCCATCCACGCCCGGCTGCTGTTCATGCACCTGCTGCAACGCGAGCAGATCCTGACCAACCTCGTCGACGCCCTAAAGCCCGGCGGGAAGCTGATCATTTCCGACTGGGCCACCGACCACCTCGACGACATGTTCATCGACGGCCCCGACACCGTCCGGCAGGTGTTCGGCACGTTCCAGCACACGCTGATCAAGGTGCTGGACGGTCATGGCATGGACTCCACCTGGGCACGCCGCGTCCCGGCCGTCATGCGATCCGCCGGCCTGTCCATCCACAGCGGACAGACGTACAACCGGGTCCTGCGCGGCGGCGACCCGGGCATGCTCCTGCACGCCTCCAACAGCCGCCAAAAGGAAAAGGAGCTGCTGGAAGCCGGCATGACCCCACCGCAGCTCACGCTGCTGCGGCAGGCGATGACCAACCCGGACGTGCTGACGCGCAGCTGGCCGATGCACACCACCATCGGCGTCCGCCCCGCCGCCTAACCCAGCCACCCCGTTTGAGGAAGGAACGCGTCGTGGGATCCACATCAGCGACCGTCGCGGTCACCGGGCTCGGCGGCCTCGCGTACGGGCTGCTGCTGTTCGTCGTGGCCGCCGGGCTCAAGCTGATCCTCGGCGTCATGAAGGTCATGAACCTCGCCCACGGCGCTTCCTACCTGGCCGGAACCTGGCTGGCCTACCTGTTCGCCGACGGCACGCTCACCGGCCTCGCCCTCGCTCTGGCCGCCGGCCTGGCCGCCGCCACCGTGGGCGGGGCCGGGCTGGCCGCCCTGCTACGCCCCCTCGCGGGGCACACCGAGCAGGCAGTCGTCACGCTGGGGCTGGGCGGCATCATCGCGTGGCTGTTCAGCCGAATCTCCGGCGGTAGCTCCCTGACCGTGCCCCGCCCGGGCCTGCTCGACGGACACCTGAGCTTCGCCGGGCACGGATACCCGATCTACCACCTGGCCTTCATCGCCGTCGCCGCGTTGATCGCCGTCGCCATGCACCAAGTCCTGCACCGCAGCATGGCCGGGATCGCGCTGCGAGCCGCCATCGACGACCCGCCGATCGCCGCCACCCTCGGCCTGTCCGCCACCCGGATCCGCATCGCCGCCATCACCGTCGGTACCGCCCTCGCCGTCGGTGCCGGAGTCCTCGGGGCGCCGGTTCTCGGACCGGCTCCCGGCGTGGACGCGACCGTGCTGACGCTGTCGCTGATCGTGGTCATCCTCGGCGGCGCCGGCACCAACATCCGGGCGTTGCTGATCGCCGCCTTGGTCGTCGGCATGGTGAACTACGTCGGCGCGGTCGTCGCCCCGGGCCTCGCCTCGTTCAGCCTGTTCCTGGTCGTCATCGCCGTCCTGGTCGTGCGCCGGCAAGGTCTGCGGACGGCGGTCGCCGCATGACCACCACCACTGCCGCGACCGCCTCAGACGCGGCTCGCGAAGACCACACCCCGGCCTCCGCACCATCCGGCCGACGGCGGCTGGCGTGGCGGGTCGGCCGGTGGCCGGCCGCAACCGGCGTGGTCCTGGGGGCCGCCGCGCTGCCCGCGCTGGCCGGCCCGTACGTGGTCGGTCTCGCCAGCAGCGCCGTCGTGCTGGCCCTGCTGGCGATGAGCACCCAGTTGCTCGCCGTCGCCGGACTCCCGTCGTTCGGGCAGACCGCGTTCCTCGGCGTCGGCGCCTACACCGCCGTCGTCCTGGCCGCTTCCGGGATCACCGACGGCCCGGTACAGCTGGCCGCCTCGGCAGCAACCTCCGCGGTCGCGGCCGTAGTGACGGCACCGTTCGTGCTGCGCACCCGCGGCGTGAGCTTCCTGATGGTCACCGTCATGATCCAAGGGCTCGGGTACGCGATCGCCGTGCACTGGACCGGCGTGACCGGCGGCAGCGACGGCCGGCACACCCCGCCGGTCACCCTCGGCAACGGCCATCCGCTGACCAGCACCCCCGGCGTCTACTGGTACGCCATCACCGTGCTCGCCGTGGCCGCAGCGGCCACCGCGGTCCTGCTGCGCTCGCGGCTGGCGTTGATCTGGCGCGGCCACGCCGGCCACGAACCCCGCATGACCGCACTCGGCTACCGGCCGACCGTGAACCTCGGCGCCGCCTACGTGGCGGCCGCCGTCCTCGCCGGTATCGGGGGAGCTTTGACCGTCGCCATCAACACGTTCGTGTCCCCGGCCGACCTGAGCTTCGATGTCGCCGCGGCCGCATTCGCCGCCGCGGCGCTCGGCGCCGCCCTGTTCGGTATCCCGACGATGACCGGAGCGATGGCGGCCACCGTGGCGATCGTGGTCGTGCGGGACTACTTCGGCAGCAACGGCACCGGACCGCTGTACTTCGCGCTGCTCTGCCTCACCGTCCCCTACCTGCGTCCGGCCGCCACCGGCCTTCGCACCTGGTACACCCGCCGGAGGCAAGCATGAACGCCCAGCTGCTGCACGTCGACGGCGTCTCCTACGGCTACGGCGCCGCCATCGTCCTGCACCCCGTCAGCCTCCACATCGCTGCCGGGAGCCGGCACGCCGTCATCGGACCCAACGGCGCCGGCAAATCCACCCTGCTCAACGTGATCGCCGGAAACCTCATCCCCCCGGCTGGCGACATCCGGCTCGGTCAGAGGCCGGTCACCCGGCTGCGCGAGGGCGCCCGGGCCCGGCTCGGCATCGGCCGGACCTTCCAGCACCCCGCCGTCGTCGAGCAGCTCACCGCCGCCGAGAACGTCACGCTGGCCATCCGCCATCGGCGCATGCGTCGCCAGAAGGTGCGGGCCGCGCTCGAGCAGGTCGGCCTCGGCGACTATGCCGGCACCCCGGCCGGGCAGCTACCGTACGGCCAGCGGCGGCTGCTCGAACTCGCCGTCGTGTTCGCCGCCCAGCCCCAGCTGCTGCTGCTCGACGAACCCTCCGCCGGACTCGACCCGAGCGAGATCACCCACGTCGGCACCATCATCCGGCAGCTGCCCGACACCGCCGCAGTCATCATGGTCGACCACCATCTACCCTTGCTCTTCGACCTCGCCACCACCATCACCGTCCTCGCGGCCGGCCAGCACGTCTTCAGCGGCACCGCCGACGAGGTGCGCGAGCATCCGGTCGTCCAAGCGGTCTACCTCAGCCCGGCCACACCGGACACCATCCCCACGAACCAGGCCGACCAGCAGGAGCCCGGCGGTGCGGCTACGGCCGGCAAACCGTCGCGCCTGCGTCGCACACTCACCGCCACAGCCGACACCGCCGCAGTGCAGGAGCCGGCCGTATTGCAGGTCGACAGCCTGCACGCCGCCTACCACGGCGCTACGGTCCTCGACGACATCACCCTCTCGGTGGACGCCGGCAACGTGCAGGCCATCCTCGGCCGCAACGGCGCCGGAAAATCCACCCTGCTCAACACCATCGCCGGCCTGCACCGGCCCCACCGCCATACCCGGATCCGGGTCGCCGGCGTCGAGCTGCGCCCCGCACAACCGGCCGACGCCGGCCGGCACGGCATCGCCCTGGTGCCGCAAGGCCGCCGCTTGTTCGCCAGCCTGACCATCCGCGAGCACCTGGCCCTGGCCACCCGCCACACTCGCCGCCAGCGGCAGGACGCCCGCTGGAGTATCGACGACGTCCTCGACCTGCTGCCCGCCCTGCGCGACAAACTGCGCCGGTACCCGGCGCAGATGTCCGGCGGCGAACAGCAGATGGCCGCAATCGCCCGCGCGCTGCTGACCGGCCCCCGGCTGCTGCTGCTCGACGAACCCACCGAGGGGCTCGCCCCGCAAGTCGTCGACCAGCTCACCGCCACGATCACCCGCATCGCCGGCACCGGGGTCGCGGTCCTGCTGGCCGAACAGAACCAGCGCGCCGCCCTCGCCACCGCCGACCGCATCAGCGTCCTCGACGCCGCCCGCATCGCGTTCTCCACCACCGACATCAACGGCCCGGCCACCCACGCCCGCCTCGCCGGATATCTCGGCGTCAGCACGGCAGGGGCAGCCGCGTGAACCCTGTCAATCCGCGTCCCATGCGCCGCGAACTTGGGGCGCCGCTCAACGACACCTGCACCGACCGATGGCTCAACTCCACCGCCCGCCCCATGCCGGCGGCCGGCATTACTCGTCCCACCGTGGACGACATGCGCCGCGAGTGGCAGCACCACGTCGACCAGCTACGCCGGCGGACCTGGACCGTCGCGGCGGTCGCCGCTGTCCTGATCGCGATCACCGTCGCTGCCGCCGTTGTCCACGGTCGTTCCGCCACCCGCTGCGCGCCGTCGACACCGGCCACACCGATGGCGGTGACGGCATGAGCCTCCCACGCAGCGCCCGGCCGGCGGCCGCCAGCGCCACGTCCGGCAGCGTGAGCACCAGCCCAGCACGCAACGACCGCTGGCCCGCCAGCACCGCGACCGACCGGCCGCACACCTCAGCACCGACCGACCGGGCTCCCTCGCACGATCCGCACGCCGAGCAATGGGCCGGCTTCGTCACCGAGCTGCTCGCCCTCGGCTTCGACCCGGCAGACCTGGTCAGCGTCGCCGCCCAGGCAGCCGCAGACCGCGACTACCCGCACGACGTACGAGACCTGATCTCCCGCCGGGCGTGCCAACTCGCCCAGCACGCCTGCACCCCGACCGCTGCGGCGGCACTGTTCGCGGTACGGACCCGCGCCATCGTGCTCGACGACGCCGGCCACCACCAGCAGGCCGCCGAACTCTGGGGCCAGCTCATCACCCGGCACGAGAACGCGAACCAACCGGGGCCGGCCCAGCAGGCACGGCTGGCCCACGCCACCTGCCTGCACCGCCAAGGCCGGTGTTTCGAGGCCCTCGACCAAGTCCTCCTCGCCTGGCAGACCGCCACCAAAACAGCTGACGAGGACGCGCCGACAGTGGCTACGGTCGTGCGGCTGTACCGGCTGATGCTCGACGCGTGCCACTCCCGCGCCGGGACCACCGTCACGCGTCCTGCTATCCCCGGCATGGCAGAGCAGCCGACCGATGGTGGTGGCACCGTGCCGATCGCCGGAGCCTTCGAGCACCGGCGAGTGTGCGCCTACCAGGCGCGCACGACAAGTAAGGGCCACCGATGACCTCCGCTGAACGGCAGGCCCTGCCGATGACCCTGCCCTTCGCTCGCCTCCTGCTAGCCAACGGCGACCCCGAAGGAGCAGCCCTCCTGCTGAAGCATCACCTGAGCAGCCTCGATCCCGATGATGCCCCCTGCGATCTGCTACTGCTGGAAGCCGCGGCCCTCTACAGCGACATCACCGGCGACCCGGGGTGGACACGCTACGCCGTCCGCGCCCGGCTGCACTTTCCTGCACCGCGGCACTCGGCACCCTCGCCTCGGCCAGCCCAGCCGGACCCCGCCGGCCATCCGACGGAGCCTGGCCTGCACCGCCCATACGCCACCCTGGTCCCGTTGCCGGGTCTGCCGATGAGGCTGCTGCACGACGCGCAGTCCCTGTACTGGCAGGGCCACTGCGGCGAAGCCATCCGCACCGCCACCAAGGCGCTTAACCTGTGGCGCAACCAGCAGCACGACGACGGCGGTACGACACTGCTGCTCTGGCTGGCCGCCATGCTCTGCGCGTGCCGGCGCGACAATGACGCCGAAGCCCAGCTGTTCGCCGACAGCCGGCTCCTGCCCCCACCAGGCAGCCCCGAACGGCACGAGTTCGCCGAGTACGGCATCCGCACATTCGCCAGGGTCTCCGCGACCCACGACCAGGCCTGCGCGCGC
This sequence comes from Actinoplanes sp. NBRC 103695, assembly GCF_030269485.1. Classification (GTDB taxonomy): domain Bacteria; phylum Actinomycetota; class Actinomycetes; order Mycobacteriales; family Micromonosporaceae; genus Actinoplanes. Next base: position 17,512 of record NZ_BSTL01000032.1, read on the forward strand.
TGGCAGCATCCGGCGCTGCTCGCAGACCTCGGCGCGCTCACTCTCGCCGACGCAGCAGCCCAGCCCTGGCCCGAACGCCGCAACCGCTGGTGGCGGCTGCTCCTGAGCCTGCCCGACACGTCATGACCGGCATCGCCCCTCGGTTCCTTCCGCTCCGCCATCACCCACGAGGCAGCTCATGACCCACGACGTACCGCAGATCGACACCAGCGTGGCGCACCCGGCACGCCGCTACGACTACTGGCTCGGCGGCAAGGACAACTTCGCCGCCGACCGCGACTCCGCCGACGCGATCCAAGCCGATTACCCCAGCATTCGCATCGCCGCGCTCGAGAATCGCGGCTTCCTGCGGCGAGCGGTCCGCAAACTGGCAGGAGAGGCGGGAATCCGGCAGTTCCTCGACATCGGCACCGGCCTGCCCACCGCCGACAACACCCACGACGTCGCCCAGCGCATCGCCCCGGACAGCCGCATCGTCTACGTCGACAACGACCCCCTCGTGATGGCTCACGCCCGCGCCCTGCTCACCAGCCACCCCGAAGGACGCACCAACTACATCCAGGCCGACCTACGCGAACCGCAAACCATCCTCGACGACCCGAGACTGCGGGAGATCCTGAACCTCAAGCAGCCCGTCGCCCTGCTGCTCGTCGCGGTGCTGCACTTCGTCCGCGACGACGAGCAGGCGTACACCGTCGTCCGGGACCTGCTCGGACAGCTGGCGCCGGGCAGCTACCTGGTCGCCTCCCACGCCACCGGCGACTTCCTCGACGCACCCACCCGCGACCAGCTGTCCCGGCACGACTTCGTCCTGCGCGACCGTGACCAGTTCGCCCAGTTCTTCACCGGCCTGGAGCTCATCGAGCCGGGCATCAGTCCGATCACCTTGTGGCGACCGGACAGCGACACCATCGTCGCGCCCGAGCAGGCATCGATCTACGGGGCGCTCGCCCGGGTTGCTGGCCCGGCGACCGGACGGCGCGCCGGATGAGTGTCACGCCAGAACCCTCCCACTTCGACAGCGGACCATGGATCGGCAAGCCGGCAAACGGAACGCCCGCAGATCCCGCGCAGCCAACCCAGCCGACCGGCAGCCAGCACGATGACGGCGATCCGGCTTCGCTACCGCAAGAGCTGGCCCACCGTGATCCCGCGAGCACGCCTGCCGATCAGCGGCTCATCGATATCGCCCTGCGCTGGATCGCCGAAACACCGCACCGCGGGCCGACGGTGGCGCGGTGGGCGCAGTACGCCGCCGCGGCCAGCACCCGGCTGCACCCCAGTGGGCATCAGCAACGACAACGCGCCGCCCTGGCCGAGGCCGCCGTGCGTGCCGGCATCCTGCCGCTACTCGACAGCACCTCCCGGGCGGCATCCGCCATCGCGACACTCATCACCGAATCCGGCCACGCCCCCGCCGACGCCGAGGCCATGCTCGACCACCTGCTCGCCTACCTCGCCCTGCACAGCCATGGGATGTGCCTCCTTGCCCACCAGGGGGTACGGCATACTCCGGTGCCTGGCGAGCATGGCGAGCGACCGAGGCCGGCTTTGCTGACGACCGTGATCGTCGCTGTCGCGCTGGCCGGCGCATGCGATCGCGACGACCTCGCCGGCCTCCTGCTCGACGTGCACGCAGAACACCTGGAGCCGCTGGACGCACCCGGGCGTGCCCTGTTCGCCACTCTCGCGCTGGACCTCACCGACCGGATCCGTGACCCGCACCGCAGCGTCTGCACCCAAACCGGCCGCCGGGCGCTGGACCGACATCAATTCTCGGCCCTCCTGCACGGCGAAGCACCCGTTGGCCACCGCAGCCCGGCACCGCCCGACACGTCGCCGCTTCCCGCAGACACGGGTACCGCGGCGATGCGGTACGAGGACAATTTGGACGCCATCTGGTACGGGCTCAACGCCCACACCCAAGCCCTGCACACCCGCCGGCGGCTGCACGCCAAACCGGCCAGCAGCAACGTATGGCTGATCTGCGACACCTGCCGGCTCGCGCTGCGCCTGGGCAGCTCCGTCGTACACGGCGGCCAGCTCGACACACCGACCGTCCCGATCATCGCAGCCGGACAACCCGCCTGGCTCCAGTCCGACGTCAGCCGGGCGACGTGGCGACTACTCGGCGAACACCCCCATCATGACCTGCGCGTCCTCACCGAGGTTTCGCCTGCCTGGCGGAAGTACGTGGCCACCCCCACCTGGCTGATCGGCTCGCCGGGCACCGACCCGGAACCCGACATCGCCCTTGCTGACTACATCGCCGGTGGGTTCGGACCGGCCACGCCCATCGGCTTCGGCGGCACCGGTCCCGCCCCACCGGAGGAACCGGTACCCGAGGAGGTGAGCCTGGTCTGCCTGTCCTGCCGCCTCGAACTGGTTGTGGGTCACAGCACCGGCCATCCCTGCGCCGCCCTCACCATCGGCGGCCGGCCCGCAGCCGATCACGCCGTCGCCACCACCGCCGTGTTCCGGATGCTCACCGACCACGCAAGCCACGACCTGGCCGTACTCGCTGCCGCGGACCTCTGGGACCACTACACCGATTCCGGCGAGTGGAGCTTCACCATCGAACCCGGCGACGACGTGCGCCCGCCACACCTCGGCGACATCACCCACCGGCAGTACATCGACGGCTGGCCCGACGCGCCCACCCGCCCCCACTACCGCGGCGCCGACCCCCTGCACAAACCGTCACCGCCCGGCAGCTCGTCAGGAGCACCATCGTGAGGCCGCCGGTGCCCTGCTCACGCGTCCGACCACCGCACCCAATCACGCGCGGGATTCACCTACGAGGAAACATGAAACAGCCTGAGCCAGCGGCGAAAGCCCGCCCCCGAAGCCACGCGGCAGACGTCGTCTTCACGATCGTGGCCGAGGACGACGCGCATCCCGGAGATCGTCGATGAGCGGCCGGCCCGGCGCCAACCAGATCGCCTTTCACCTCGGCGAGCAGGCCGTGACCGCCCGGTGCGCCCTGCACCTCGACTTCGCCGAGTCCTACCCGTACGGCGACGACCGGCAGGTCCCAGCCACGTGGTTTGTCCGCGTCCTGGCCGACCACCTCGGCGACCATCCGGCCGGAGCACCGGATGCTCCCGCTGTCGAGAAGCCCGCGGCCGAAGCGTCACCGCTTGACGAGTTCGGACGCGAAGTCGCCGTCCGCTGCCGCTGGGCCATGACCGTCAACGACGGAGATCCCGATGACAGCTGGCCAGACCGGTACCGCATCGCGGTAGCGCTGGTACTCGGCAACCTCACATATCTACGCGACATGGGACCCGGTCCCGGGTACACCCCCGAGCAGGCAGCGGTACTGCTCATCCGTGGCATGACACGCCCGCCGGCGAACCTCGAAACCTGGATCGGCGCCATCCGCGACGACATCAAACCCCCGCCACGCGACGGTCAACGCGGGCTATGGCTCCCACCTACGCAGCCACGAACCGGCCCATGACCCAACCGGCGAACCGGACCCGCTGGACGCATCGCCGACCCCTCATCGCCGCCGGAAAGACCCCTCTTCCCACGCGCCGATGACTGCGCGGACGCTGCCGGCCTGCACCCAGGCCGGTCCAACCCTCAACCTGAGAAGGACGCGACATTGACGTCAGCTACCCGGACCGGCGGGTTCATCACCGCCGCCGTGACCATCACCAGTCTGACGACTCCCGCGGATCTACCGGTGTCCGCGGCAGGACCGCCGCAGAGCACGGCGCAGGCCCTGCCGGCCACGTCGGAGAGCCCGGATAGGCCCCACAGCGAGCAGATGTAGCACCCAGTTTTCACCGCTACCTGAAAGGATCCCGCCCCCTGTGGCAAGCACCACCTTCCCCACCACTCCAGCAAGGGCCTCGAGTGCTGCCAGGCCACGTAAACGGACCGCTGTCGAGCTCGTCGCCGTCGGGGTGGTCACCGACCATCAGACGCCCCGGCCCGGCAGCGGGCCCGACACCGTGAGCCCTAGGACTGCGGCGCACGCGGTCGTGGCTGCTGCCCGGCACCTGCGGCTGCGGCAGGTCGTCACCTACCATCGGCTGGCCGCCGATTCCGTCGCGTTCGCCCAGATCCTTGACGACCCCACCGCACGGCCAGCCGTCCCCGTCAGGGCGTACCACGTCACCGGTGCCCGCCACGGCAACACCTCGCTGCCGGCGGTCCTGCGGACGATCACCAGCAGCCCACCCCAGGGGCTCACCGTCTTCTCGACCGCGATCCGCCGCGCCGCCCTCACCGACGTGCCCGCAGACGCTGTCATGGTTGCGCAGCCGCTGCTCTCCATCGCCACCGCCCGGCAGGCGATCACCGCCGCCCGCAACAACAGCAGCAATCCGCTGACCGTGCTCGCCCCCGTCGCATTACCCGCCGACCCACAGACGATGCCCGTCTACAGCGCCGTCGCCGCGGTCGCCTACGCCGCACAGGCCATCCGCGGGATCGACGGTCGCCTCGACGCCGCGCTCGACCACTGCCTGGCCCGGCACGCGGCCGGCTGGCCCGCCGGCCTGCCCGCCACGATGCGGCTGCTGCTGCCCACCGAACGCGACAGCGACCAGCTCCGCGGCCGCATCGCCGGGCTCATCCTGCAACAGACCGCGACACCGTGGTCGACCAGGTACGCGGCGCTGACCGTCTTCCACACCCAGCACGGCCACACGCGGATCCCCGCCGGGCACCGGCCCGCCGGCGCCGACCTGGCCGGATGGGTCGGCAAACAGCAGCAACTGCTCGACACCGGCCGCCAGCCCGCCGGCAAAGCCGCGGCCCTCCGCCTGGTCGGCATCGTGCCCTCGACCGCGACCGCCGGGACCTGCGCCAGGGAGCTGACCGCCTGCCGCGCCTACGCCGGCACCCACGGCCATCTCCGCCCGCCCGGCCCCGCCACCGTCGCCGGTATCCGGGTGGACACCTGGCTACGGGAATGCCGCCGGCAACTGCAGACCACGACACTGCCCGGTGCTATCGGGCAGGCCCTGGAAACCATCGACGCAGGCTGGGCCGCAGGCGCCTCCCGGGACGCGGTCCTCGACACCGCCTGCCGCTTCTACCAGCTCCACGGGCACCTGCGCGTACCGGACGGCACCACGATCGACGGCGTCGATCTCTCAGCCGCACTCGCCCAGCTGCGACGCGAGCGAGAAGGCGGGACGCTGGCCGCCAGCGAGATCGCTGTATGGGACGCCCTGTTGCTCGACTGGGGACCACCCGGCCGAGCTCCGAGGCCAGGCGCTGTCACGTTCCGCACGATAGGGACCGTCGCATGACCGGGCGGCATCGATGAGACACAAGCGCCCGAAAAGCCACGGACGCGTCTCCCCGCGTAAGGGACCGGCCGGACCGCTCTGCGACCGGCCATACCTGCGCAGCGCGACGGACCCGGCGTCCACTGCAACTCGCCAGCGCTGGACCAGTCCGGAACTCAATCTCAATCAACTTAATCACCGCACACCCCCATTCAAAGGAAAGCGATGCAAACTGATCAGCAGCCCAGCGGTACCCTCGATCAGACCGCGCCGACCGCGCATCGGTTCGCCTGGCTGAACTTCCAGAGCGGCGGCGCACGGACTTCCGGCAAGCTGGACTACGACTTCACCCGGCTGCACCGCCTGGTCGCACCACTCGTCGAGCCGGCGCTGAGCCCAGCGGCGTCAGTACCGGTGGCCGTGTTCGCTCTGTGCGAGGCCAAAGGATGGGCAGCGGACGCCAACCACGGCCTGTACGCGGCAGCAGAGGCGCTCTCCGCGACGCTCGGACGCCCCTACGCCGCCAAGATGCAACCGTTCGACCGCGGCCCCATCGGACCGGCCCTGTTCTACGACCCCACGCTGGTCTGCCCTGTCGCCTGGCACGACAGCAGCGGCTACCCCGACTTCGACGACAAGGCCGGCGTCGTCCGCTTCCGCACCGTGCACACCGACCATCACTTCGTCGTCATCGTCCGGCACTGGAACCCCCGATCACCGCAAATCCGCCTCGAGGAGGCCCGGCTGCTCGGCAGCTACGGTGACGGCTTCCCGGACCCGGTGTTCGTCATGGGCGATCTCAACGCGACGGCAGGCGGATCGCACTGGCCGCTGCGCGACTGGACGAAGGCCCCCTACATCGCCCGCGACGCGAAGGCCGTCCTCACACCAGACGGCTCCTGGGTGGACGCCACCGACGCGATTCACCACCTCATCGGCCGATGGGAGTGGGACGAGTCCGGCCAACATGGCAGGCGTACCGACGGCTGCGGCTTCTGGGCCATGCCCGAGGTTGCGTACGCCACCGGAACACCAGCCGGCGAAGCATTCGAGGCGACCGTCAACCGCGGCATCGACGCCGGCGGCGGTCAGATCATCGACCACTGCCTCATCACACGACCCGAGCACTACGTTCGCGGCAGCTACCACATCCACGTGCCCAGACAGCAACACGAAGGCCGCTGGGACAGCGATCACCGCCTCGGTGAAGCCACCTTCGACCTGACCACCGGACGCGACCTGGTGCCCTACAGCGATGCCGATTTAGCCACTCGTTACCGGCTGGCCCCGCCCAGTCCCGGCTACCGGACCGCCGCAGCATGATCCCCGCGGCGCCTGGCCGATTGTCCACCGCACCGCCGTGGCGCCAGCGCTCGGCAACACGGACTACCTACGCGACATGAGACCTGGACCCGGCGACCGCCGCGACCCGGCCAAAGTGCTGCTCATGCGCAGCATGACGCACTCTCCGGCTCGCGGCTCACCATGACCCAGCGCCTCTCGCTTGAGCTCGATCGCACAGATCTGATGTACGAAAACGGACCCTATGGAGAGACCAACCCATGTCTGACGATGTCCAGCAGCGGCGCTCGGTCCGGCGGCACCGCTTCGCTTACACGGACACCTTCCGCTCTCTCAACGGCAGCGACCGCGAGACGGAACTGGCGCTCTTGAAGAAACTCTACGAGAAAGAACGGTTGACGATCCGGCAGATAGCCAGTCTGGTGGCAGCCTCGTACGGCTTCATGCAGAAGCGACTCTGCGACGCCGGCACGAACACCAACATCGCCAGACGAACGAGACCTTCCGTCTCGGCAGAGGCGACCGCCACCATCGCCGCGCTACCCTCTCGCCGGGCCCGTTCTTGAAGCGGGTGATCGGTGTCGACGCGTACCCCCTTGGCTGGGTGGCCGTCGAATTGGATGACGGCGCCTTCACCCGAGCCATGCTCGCCCCCACCCTCTACGAGGTCATCACGAAGTGCTCCGGCGTCGCCGGGATCGCCGTCGACGTCCCCCTCGGGACGGCACCCGACCGGTGGCGAGCCGCGGACAGTCTCGTCGCCGAGCAACTCGGCCCACGCCGCGGCAGCATCTTCCGGGTCCCTCCAGGACCGGTGTGGGCCGAGAACGACTTCGCCGCCGCCAGCAAACGGTGCCACGAACTCACCGGGGAAAGGCTCGGCCGGCAAGCCTGGGCCATGCGCCCCAAAGTCCTCGAGGCGAACAACCTCGCAAGACGACACCCCGCACTACTGCTCGAAGCCCACCCGGAGCTGTCCTTCCGCACCATGAACGGCATCCCTCTGGAGCACGCCAAGAAGACCTGGGCCGGACAAATCCAACGCCATCAGTTACTGACCCGCAACGGCATCCTCGTCCCGGACGATCTCGGACCGGTCGGCCAAGCCCCGCCAGACGACATCCTCGATGCAGCTGCGATTGCCTGGACCGCACACCGCAAGGTGACCGGTGCGGCTCACAGCAACCCGAGCCCGCCAGAGGACGACGGCAACGGCCTCCCCTTGGCGATCTGGGCCTGAACCATGGCCATCACTGAAGGTGACCGGTGCCACGCCATCCACCCGCGTCCTGCCGTTCGAACGCAGGCAATGCGAAACGGCTTCTTTGATGACCGCCGCGTAACCAGCCACCACCGCAGCAAACGACAACACCCGTTGTCACGACAGAAAGGCACGCATGGACATGATCAGGGAACGAAATATCGTCGGGCCGCTGGCCGGTTCGGCGGCGATGGTGATCGCCGTCGGCGGCGCCACACAGCTCGATCAACAAGCCGCAGCCTGGTTGGTGGTGGTGGCCGCCGTGGCCGCGATCGCGGCAGTGGCCGTGCCGCTGCGCCCGTGGTGGCGCTCGCCGGTGACGGCCGCCGAACGGCGGGCGGCGCTGGAACACCTGCCGGCCGCGCTGGTGGAGCGGGGCCGGCGGATGTCGGCCGCGCTGGTGTGGTCAACGTGGGCGCTACTCGCGGTTCGTCTGGCCACCGTGCCGCTGCTGATCGTGGCCGGAACACCGGTCGCGGACTGGGTCAGCGATCCCGGTCAGCCGTGGTACCTGCGGGCCGGCCTGGCAACCCTGGTCCTGGCCGGGACGGTCGCCGTCCTGGAAGCGACGCCGATCTGGTGGGACACCCGGTCCCGGGGCACAGCCAGCACCAAGGTCGCCGGCCCCGCGGGCCTGAACACCGCGATCGGGGTGCTCGCCAGCACCGTGTTCTGGACGGTCAAGATCCTCGGCCTGACCTGGGCGATGCACCTCTGGCCGTCCTGGTGGTGGCTGGCGCTGATCGCGGCCTACGCCGCAGCCCGGCTGGCAGCACGGGCGCTGCTCGAGCCCGGCACCGTGCAGTCGGCCGCCGCGGGCGGTAAACCCGTCACCAGCGACCGGCTTCGGCAGCGCGTGGCCGCCGCCGCGGCCGGCGCTGGACTGCGGTCCCCGAAGATCCTGGTCGTCGAGAAACCCGGTCCGCTCAACGCGGTCGTCGGCGGCGTAGGCCGCCAGAAGATCACCGTGTTCGGGCCGGGCCTGGCCGAAACCACCGACGACGAGACAGCGCGGCCGGCGACCGGCGTGGAGGACGAGGCCGTCGCCATCGCCACGCACGAGGTGGCACACATCCGCTACGGCGACGGGTGGCTGCGAATGTTGACCGGCACCGCCCAGGCCGGGTTCACACTTGCCGTGCTGGTCCTGGCCGGCACCACGCCGGCCCTGGTGCACGCGGCCGGCGCGGAGTCGCTGGCCGACCCGCACGCCGTCGGGCTGATCCTGGCGGTCCTGACCGTGCCCCGGCTGATCGCGGTACCGGTGCAGATGTGGCTGAACCGGGCCCAGGAACGACGCGCAGATCAATACGCCCTGCACACCACCGGCGACCCGCAAGCGGTGGCCGCCTCTTGGCAACGCGCTCTCCGCGAGGTCGGCGGAGACCCGAACCCCGGACCGACGTACCTGGTGTGGCCCAAGCCGGCCAGCCACCCCGTCCTAGCCGAACGGCTGGCCACCGCACTGGCCTTCGACCCGCCGACCGCCCGGCCCGCAACGGCAATGGCCGGCGCGCCGACGACCGCACCCGTGCCTGCCGCAGACGCCGACATCGCGAGCCCGGCGTAGACGCTCGCAACCACATCTGACAGGCAGACCCGGCGCCAGGGAGCGCCGCACGCCGGCCACCGTGATCAAACCCTCGATCACCCTGTCCAAACCCCGTCGGCCCCCCGCCGCGCATGGCGGGCCGAGCCCACCAGACTCCGCTGCCCGGTTGGGCGGCGGACGACCGACGCCCCAACCGGGACGCGGAAGAGATAACGAGGAATGGTTTTGTCCATGACCATCACCGTGGAGCCCACCGCCACCGAAACTGGCAATCCGGGTATCCGCCGAGGCCGCCTGCTCGAACGGCGGCTGGGTCGACGCACCCTTAAGCAGTGGCTGCTCGTCGTCATGTTGATCGCCCTCTAGCCACCATCCGCGCCGTCCGGGCGACCATCGCCCGGGCGGCACCGAAGCATCCTCGGCCGAGTCCCATGCCGGCCGCATCGAGCGGCGCATCGCTGGTCAGGTGGCAACGTTCATCCCCGGCCCGCTATGGCTGCAGAGGCCGAAGTCGACACCGCGATCGAAGGCCCGTTCTTCCGACAGCGCCACCGTGACCGGCTGCACAGATCCGTCTCACCTGTACCTCTGCGCTTCGACCCGGACAATCTGGCGGGCGTGACCGGCGAGGTCCGCTCAAGATGACCGGCACTCGGAAGCATCCGGCGATCGGCCAAGAACGGTCGCTCCTGCGGTTCTGCCGCACCAAGCACCGCCCGTGCCACGCAGGGGCGGCACGGGCCGATGAACACCGGCCAACCCGTCACGAGATGATGGGGTGATGGGCCGTGTGGAGTGGACTCGCCTCGAGGGTAACGACGTCGAGGCCGTGGTCGCCATGTTCGTCAACCGGGAACGACCGAACTCCGTACGCATCTCAACCTCGCGGGGTGACGGCGGCATCGACATCCTGGAGCGCGGGGCCGGCCCCGCCGGCGGTGACGATGTTCACCAGGTCAAGTGCTACTGCGGGCCGTTGACGGCGCGGCAGAAGGAGGAGGTTAAGAAGTCCCTGGCCAGGCTCACCACCGATCCCCGATGGAAGAGCTTGAAGGTCGAGCGCTGGTACCTGGTCACTCCATGGGATCCGACCCCGGAGGCCGAGGCATGGCTGCAGGAGCTCGCGGCCGGCTACGAGTTCACGGCGGTCTGGCACGGACTCGCGTACGTCGAGCAGCTCGCTGCGAAGTACCCCGACGTCGTCGACTACTACCTGCATGGCGGTAAGACCGCCATCGAGGACGCTTACCAGGCGGTGGCCGCCATGTTCGCTCTCGGCGGCAACCCGCAGCAGACGATGGACATCCCGTCGGTCACCGCCCGGGTCCAAGCGGCGTTACCGGTACTCGATACCGACCCCCACTACCGCTACGAGTTGCACTTCGGCAGCGACCAACCCCCACCGCCAGCCGACCGCCCACGGCTGGTCATGAGCTGGCTGAGCAGCCGCCGCGGCGGCGGCCCCTGGGTGGCCGTGGACGTGATCGCCCGCTGCGCCGCCTCCACCGACGAACGCCCCATCACGATCACCGGACAACTCGCCGCGGACAACGACAGCACGTTCGCCGAGGATCTACGCGACTCCGCTGCCTTCGGCACACCGTTCACCAGCCCCGCCGGCGCCTTCACCGGCGAGATCGACGCGCCCGGCGGACTCGGCGGCCCGCTCGCCAACGCGCAGATCATGTCCCTCCCGATCGACGACCTCGGCGCCAACCCGCAGCTCCACGTCCAGATCATCGACCCGGCCGGGACGGTCCTGTCCACCGCCGACCTCGACCGGACCGACCGCAGCCAGGGCACCGACGGCGTACGCGTCGTGCTCCAAGAGGTCCACCACGTCTTCCAGGTCGAAGACCGCTACCGGCTCCCGGCCGCGAGCCTGAAGCGCACCTTCCGCCTCGCCGACCCCGCCAACCTCGTCGGCGAACCCCCCGCCGCCGTGCTGGCCGCCCTGCAATTCCTCAACGTCTGCCGGACCCCGAACACCGCACGGGCCAGCGTCCGCCACACGCCGCCGGAACGCGGCACCATCGACCGGGCCTGGATCCTCGACCTCCCCGACGAGTGGCAGAAAAAGATCGACTTCCTGACCGAGGCGATCGGCGCGCTCGCGACCATCCAGCAGCACACCAGCACGCCGATCCGGGTGCCGGACCTCACCCTGGTCACCTTCGAACAGCACCGACGCTGGATCCTTGCCGCCCACCTCCTGGCCGGCAAGGAAGTCCTGACGACCTACCCGGACGGCCAATGCCTGGTGCTCGAGCTCGGCTCCGACGTCGACGTGCCGAACGGCGGAACCATCGGCATGGCAGTGCCACTGAACGTCGTCATCGACGGTGCGACCATCGAGCTGGGCGGGATGGAGATCTGGCTCAACGAGGCGACGCTGGTCCGCCGCGAGCAACGCGGAGATCGGACATACCACCTGTTCACCACGCCGGGCCGCCGCTACCGCTGCCTGCCGGCACCCGAAGAGAACGACTGACCGCGGATGCCGTTGCATGACGTCCCGCGCCCGCGAGCGTGCCGGAGGGCCGGAAGGAGTCAGGTGGATCTGCAGCGGCAAGCCGAGCCGCACCCGAGATTAGCTGAGGACGCTCTGGTGGACTACGTACGCGCGTTCGCCGAATTGGCCGAAGCCCATCACCGTCTCCCGGACGGCTGGCGACACCTCACACCATCACACCTGCTCCTCGCCGAAGGCAGACTTTTCAACCTTGCCCTGCGGCCCGCAAATATGAGCAAGATGCCAGACCAGTTCTGCTACGCCAACGCCGCCGCCCTCGCCCGCACCCACGACCTGCTCTACACCGAGGGCATCGCCGCGATCTCCCACAACCGGCAAACCCTCTGTCTACCGCACGCGTGGTGCACCGACACCGATGGCACCGCCATCGACGCAACCTGGGCCAGCGGCACGGGCATCGCGTATCTGGGGATCGCCTTCACCGACCGCAGCCTGTGGCCCGAGGACAACCGCGGCACCCTCGACCACCACCAGAAGGCCGAGCCGCTGCTCCGCGACGGTCTCACCGCGGACCAGGTTGCTGCCGTCGGCAGGCCGCTGGCGCCGCCGCGCTGAACAATCCGGCAGGCGCTGCCGGCCACCTCCGGCTCGCCACCCAGTTCAGGGCCTACGCAACAAGTCGGTCGTGTAGGGCAGCCACCACTGCTCGACCCGGAGGCCGCGCAGCAGCCGTCCACACAGGCGTTGAACGATCACGTCGGTCTGATCGACCAACTGCGCGGTGGTGGCCGTCGTGACCTGTTCGTAGGCATCCTCGTCGTACCTGTCGTAGGCGAACAGGTCAGGGTCGAGTCTGGCCTCCTGGGGAACTGAGCCATATAGACCGGTGAGTCGCATGCCGATATCCCAGACTCCCTGGTAACCGCTGTGCCGGTCCCCGATCAGCCCGGCCAGCAGCAAGGTCGAATGGGTCGTCCCCAGCAGGCGATGCGTCCAGATCCGAAGGCTCGGTTGGCCGTCGGCGTCGTAGAACATCGCGGAGTCGCGATCCGTGATCTTGGCGGAGATCAGCGTCAGGGTCCCGTCCTCTTGTAGGACGAGGTCCTCGAGGTTGCGCTCGGTTCGGGCGCCGTTGTCGAACAGGCCGAGGCCGAACATCGCACCACGCCCGATCCGGCGCCCGGTGTCCGCGCGAGGCAGGCGGTCGGTGGTCACCGTCTGCCGGACATGCTCGAGCAGCGGAAGCAGGTTCTGCTGCAGTGTTTTGCGGTCGAGCAGGGCGACGAGTGCGTCTTCGGCCCCGGTGCTCGGACGCACGACGAGATACAGGTGGGCCTGTTGCCTGGCGGCCGCCGGGATGGGGTCTCGGTGCTCAAGCTGTGAGAGGAGGTCCGCGACGTCGGTGGCGTGCTGCCGACGGCCGTCCATGATGCGGCGCACGTCCGCGTCAGTGAGGCGCCGGTTGCCGCGATCGCCGCGGCCCCAGTAATAACCGTCCACCATGTGCGGCGCGACCGGGCTTGGCGGGACCTCGATCAGCAAGCAGCCCATGCCGGGCCTGCCCGGGTCGGGAATCGCAGTGCAGCGGACCGCGGCAGAGGGGCTGGGGCCGTTGCGGGCGATCAGGTCGACCCGGTCGGCTAGGCCGTCGATAGGCACCCCGAGAACTTCGCCAGCGCGGCTGTTGTCGTCGGTGATGCCGATGATCAGGACCCCTCCGTCGACGGCCATCGCCGCGATGTCCTTGGCCAGTTCCCGGTTATGGCGTTCACGGGCACCGGCGGCCGGGAGCTCCTTCTTCAGGTCAAGCCACGGGGACTCGTCGAGCATCCCGGCCGTCGCGGCAGCGATCAGGTCCGCCCAGGAGCGTGGCAGCCATCTGCCGTGTGCGGGGCCGAGATAAACGGAGGCTGGCGGTTCGGTCACCTCTCTGTCTTACTCCGGTCCGCAACTCGGTTCTTCCGCGAACTCGACCAAACCGGGCTCAGCAATTCCGTGTGGTAACGAGACTTCGGCCCGGTCCTGCGTCAGACCGCGATCTTGAAGCCAAAGATGGCGAGGTGAGGGATGGTCGTTCAACGGTTGCGCAGCCTGTCGAGGTGCTCGGCGAAGGTCGCTTAGGCGTTCGCGGTCAGCACGAGTGGTCGGGAAACGGCAATGGGTCGGTCGCCTCCAGGAAGGTTCCGTCTCGTCCCCGCCGCCAGGCGATGCCGGCTTGGTCTCTGAACTGGATCCACGACACGAGTTGATTGTTGGCGAAGTCGCCGTCACGCCGACAGGTCGATGAGCCTTCGCCGATGTATGACCGAACCGGCAGCCTGATCCTGGTCACGCCGGGCGGGATGACGCCGATGCCACGATCGACGAATTCCTGCGGGCTGTCGGGAACGTAGGCGATGCCCTCGTAGGCGCAGCTGTCACTGTTGTTCACGACGACCAGGTTGCCGAAGTCGTACCCTCAGGCTTCGCCGTAGTGGAACGAGCCTCCATCCACCGGGGCGCGCATTCGGGAAGGCTGGAGCTCGTCGTCTTTGCGCTCGTCGTACGCACCCCGGCTCGGCTCCAGGTAGTACGTGATCCGCTCGGCCTGAGCGCGCCTCTCGCGCTCCAGCGCGGCGTGGTGTTCGCGGGCCGCCTTGCGCTTGTCAGATCGGAACGCCACCAGAACCGAAGCAACGGCGGCGAGGCTTCCCACGCCGGCGATCCAGTCGGGAACACTGCCCGAATCAAGTGCCATGGACCTATTGTGTCTATTGCCGCAAATGAGAGTTTGGTTCGCTTAAGGGTACAGTCTCAAGATGACCAGTCGGCGGGTTCGCGATGACGGCGCTGGCCTTCTGTTCGTGGGCGCGGCGGTGGGCGACGAGGGCGGAGATCGCGTTTGGGCAGAAACGCCGGCTGAGCACCCGGCGGCGGACCTCGTCGTCGGGGATCTTCAGGTGGATGACCGCGTGGAGTCGACGAGGCCGACGAAAGCCATGTCGATCATCTGGAAAAGGCGTTGAAGGCTCTCTCCTCGACCCGGGCCGCGTCGAGCCCGAATACGTCGCGGAGCGCGCCGACGATCATGGTGGCCAGTTGGGTGGCGGTGCGGCCGGACAGCGGCCAGGGCTCGGTCCGCGCCCAGTTCTGGTCCCCGTGCGCCGGAGGCTGCCAGCCCAGGTCCCCCAGCTGCTGCTCCTGTGCGGCGGTGAGCTGGGCGTCGGCCGGAAGGCTGTCGCCGGCCGCGGCCTCGATCCGGATGGAGGCCGGGCCTTGCCCCAATTGGGTGTAGAACGGGCCCGATTGCAGGATGATGGAGTCGCCGTCACCCAGCCATGGCAGCCGCGCTGCCAGCGACTCGGTCAACTGCTCCCACGAACTCTGAGTCACCATGTCCCCGTTCTTATGCAAATGCATCGCAGTAATCCTCGTGCTCGTTGATCGCTTCTCGACATTCGCTCCGCGGCCGCAGGTGAGTCAGCATGTGCACGGTCTTGCCATATGTCGAGCTCGGATGCGCTCACATCGCCATGAACGGCTGCCGCCGACGCATCCGCCCGGAATCCGACTTGTGAATGAGTTTTGTCAGGTGATGATGGCCGACTTACGTCGGAGGCGGCGCGACGATGCGCGTCGGCGGTCGCTACGCCGGCGCGCCGCTGCTTGCTCTCGCCGATAGAGTCGGCGGGACGTCCGATCTAGGTAGATCCCTGGGAACTGCTCCGGGGCGGCGCCGTTGGGCGCCGGCGGCGGAAGAAGCTGCAGAGCCTCCTTCACCGGTACGAACGTTCGGGTGCGCGGGCACCGCGCCAGTACCGCTGCGGCTTGACCCAGCGACTCGAAGATCACGGTCAAGCTCGACAGGATAAGCACGACGGGAATAACAGTGAACAGCGCGGCCATGAACAGGCCAGTGCGAGGTGCGCCGTTGGTCCACCACGCCGCGACCAGAGTCCACGCCATCGCCAGCACCAGCGCCAGCAGGACTACTAGCCAGCCAAAATCTTTGGCCGTTAGCGGGGTACACGGCCGGGTCGGGCACCACCATCGGATCGGTGCGTCGCACAGCGCCAGATATGCCCACTGGTTCAATGCGACCAGGCTGCCGTTGTCACGCATGATGAACAGGGCCACGCGCTGGTCGCTGCGTTCGGCCCACGCCTTTGCCGCGGCCGTATAGCCGTGCGAGGCGAAGAATAAGCACGTCTGCCCCGGTTCGGCGGCGCCGGCGAGGCGCTGCACGTCCCGGATGCCGACCGGCTTCGTACGCCACCGCTTCACCTGAGCTACGGCCCCGGCGGACCTCACGTCGATGCCGTTATCGTGGCCCGCCGCGGTCAATACGGCATCGGTGTACCCGAGACGGTGCAGCCACCGGCCTGCCGTGTTCTCCGCGTCCCGATCGGAACGGATCAAAGTTGCGTACGCATCCGGACCCAGTTGCGGGTCGCATGTGTCATACCAGCCGGTCATCCGGAGAATGTAACGGCCCGGTACGACGTTCTTGCCCTGCGTGACGGTCGGTAGCCAGACTTGACCCGCGCCCACCCTCAGTTCTCGTCTCGCGCCCAACCCCTGCTGCTGCGACGGTCCGGAACCGGATGGCCGGTGTCTGCCGTCTGATCTCTGAGGACGGCCCCTTTCTGACGTGCACGGATCAGCCCGATCAATCGATTCCAGACAGGCCGGCCCACGCGGGTCGTAGACCCGGCCGCTTGCTATGCCGCCGGTCTGGGGACGTGGCACGGTCCCGGCCGGTTTCGACGTCGTCAAGCCACGGCCCGGCGGACGCCCCGCGTCGTCGCCGGGTCGTCATCGCCGCCGGCCGTTGAACAACGGTCGATCGTCGTTGCGGAAAGCGGGGCGCCGGGCGGGCTTGACACCGCCTGCACCGGGCCGGGTCATGTCGTTGCCGTCCCTGCCCGGACGGCATCTCACCGCGCCGCCGGGCCTCTGCCTTTCTGGAGGTTCCATGACGCCGCCGACCGGTAAACGACAGGCCTTCTACGTCGACGCCACGTTGCAGACTGAGCACGGATTCATTCCTTCCGTCGTCACCGAAGGCGAGCCGGGCCATACCCCCATGCTCGGCAACGGAGCGCTGGCATCGCCGTGGTACTGGGGTAACGACCTCGCGACCGCTCGCCGGATCGCCGCTCGGTCCAATGCTGCTCTCGGCCTCACCGAGAGCGACGTCCGTGACGTTGTCGCGTCGTCGTTTCGGGCTTCCGAAGCGATCGCTGAAGCCGGGCGGATCATCCACTCGATAGTCGCCGACGCCATTTCCTACGACGTAGCCGACGGCGACGGCTGGTTCTTGCGGCGGGTGAACTTGGCCGACGGCAGCGTCATCGACCAGGACGACTCGACCCTGGCGATCATGGACAGCGCGATCGCGCCCTACCTGTCCCAGATCGACTGGGGAGCACGGGGCGACCAAGATGCGGACACTGTGCTGCGCGTCGATGTGCGCACCGGCCGCTGGCTGCGAGAATCGTGAACGCTGCGCGGCCGCCGGCCAGCGGCCCTGACAACCGCCAGCATCGAGATCGCAGAGGATCCACGACCGCCGGGGCCGCGACGTCTGATCATCTGCCCCTTTGGCCGGTCGACACGCCAGCCACCTCAGCTCGGACGACCCGGCTTCTGACACAGAGCAATCGCCGGCTCAAGGACCTCGGTGTGTGGACGTGGAGCCTGCCAGCGTGGGCTGGGCGGCTTCCGGATGGCCGTACTTACAACACCTGCCCGTCGGCGGGTGTCTGTAGGCAGGTTTGCTACGCCTTACACGGCACCTATCTCTGGCCGGTTGTCCGCAACCGGCAGGAGGCGAACCTGCGTTTCGTGCTTGATGACCTGCCGGGCTGGCAGCAGGCGATGATCGCTGAACTGCAGACGCCCAGATCCGCGGGCCGATGGGTCAGAATCCACGACTCGGGTGACTTCTTTTCCGACGAGTATCTTCGCGCTTGGACGGACGTCTGCCGAGCATGTCCGAGCGTCCATTTCTATTGCTATACCAAGGAAGTCGACCGGTTCCGGCACTGGTAGAGCCAGATCCGCCCGACAATCTGCATTGGGTGTTCTCCTACGGCGGCGTCCAGGATCGTTTGTTGAATCCGGGGGTGGACCGAGTCGCCGATGTGTTCCCCGATGAGGACGCTGTCGGCCGGTCCGGTTGGTCATCTCAGCGCGCCTCCGACCTTCTCGCAGTGCTGGGCCCGCCGTTGGTGGGGATGTCGGCCAATCGCATTCCGGCGTTCCTGAAGCGGCTTGCCGGCCGTCGGTTCAGCACGTGGCAGGCCGGGGAGACTGCGGCCCGGGCCGCACGGCGCGACGCAACTGTCGACCGGTGAGCGCTACTGCGACGGCAGCGCGCGCCGCTGCGGTTGGAGGCTGACGGCGTCGCTGGCCAGGCACGGTGGCACGGCCCGGGTCGGACGCAAGGCGGTCCAAGAACATCTTGGCCTTCGGCCAGAGATCTTCTCGTTCCTGATGCCTTGCCGTCCACCACTCCGGGCCGTGCCCCGGGCCTGCGGGGCCAGCACGCGCTCGTCGCCTCGTCGACATCGAGGGCCGAACCAGCGTGACGCGGGCGGCGGTCGTATCCGCCTCCGCGGGGGTGATCGCCGTTGCCGGAGACGGTCAGGCAGTAGGCCATCGCCGCTTGGCGCCTGTGTCTCTGCCGTCCGCGGTGATCGGCCCTCTGGGCTGCTTCGGTGGGCGGCTCTACCGTGAAGGGACAGTTCTTCATGCGCAAGACTGTGGTTGCCGGCCTTGCCGTAACGACGCTAATCGGCGGACTTGCCGGTCGGCTCAGCGCAACGCCGACCATCCGCCATCTCCGTCGGCAGAACGACGAACTGGCGGAGCAGGTCCGCAGCGATCGGCTCACAGGAGTGTTGAGCCGGGCCGGGCTCGAGCAGGCGTACACCGCGAGCAACGACCGCGGGCGTTTCGTGATCGTCGTGGATCTCGACACCTTCAAGGCCGTGAATGATGAACACGGTCATCCCGCCGGGGACAGGGTGCTCAGCGCGCTTGGCGCGCGCCTTGCCGACCTCGCGGCACGGCACCAGGGGTGGGCGGGCCGACTCGGTGGGGACGAATTCGCGCTGATCCTGGCCGACTGCACGGCATCGGAGGCGCTGCAGATCGCGACGCACGCGGTGGCCGCCATCATCACCGAGAACCGCACCGGATCGGTGCAGGTCGGCGGCAGCGCGGGGATCGCCTACGCGACGAGGACCACCTCGTGGTCGGACGCCTTGACCGACGCCGACATCGCGCTCTACCAGGCGAAGCAGCGCGGCACCGTCACGCTGTTCGAGCCGGGAATGACCTACCCCCAGCCTCCTGCTCCTCGTCGGCGAGCCCGTGATCTGCGTGCGACGAACTAGCTGCCCCGTCACCGGCTGAGTGTCGTACGTGGCCGTCCTCGGGACGGCTGATCTCGGCAGCTCAGCCTCCGATCGTCGCCGGGACCGGCCACACCGCGAGGCCGTGTGCCACTCGATGCCCGCGCAGACCAGCGCGGTTGATCTGCCACCCCATGCCCCTACCTCGGACGGAGGTCAGCCGATGATGGTCCACGTCACCGTTTACCACAACACCGACGGCCGATTCACCGCCTTCCGCCGCGAACACCGGCTCCTTGCGGCCTTCGCCTTCTCCCGGGCTCTGCCACAGGACGCCACGGCCGAGCAGCTCGCAGAGTGGACGTTCTGCCTCTGCAACGCGGACCTGAAGATGCTGGTGGACAGGCACCCGACGATCGATACCGCATCGACGTTCCTGCTCGCGTGCCGTTATCGGCTTCAGCGGGTGCGATCGCTGTCGGTGGGTGACGTCGTGCGGATCAGTACCCCGGCAGCCGTGTACTGGCTGGCCTGCGATGGTCTCGGTTGGACCGCCATCACGCCGCCGCCGAACGTGGCCGCCAGCCAGGTCCGCAAGACCAGCACGAACTGCGGCAGTGATCGGCAGCCCACAGAGTCGCAGCGGTAAGGGCGGCCACGGCCGAAAGGGCGCCATCACGCGGGTGGTCCGCGCGCTGGTGCAGCGCGCGGCGCTGCCACCTCAGGCGACCCCCTCTGGACCCCTCTTGCCTTCCACGCAGCCGTTGCGGCTGCGCAACACCAGCCTCACCCTCCTGCCTGTGGCCACACCTGGCCGCAGGCAGTTACGTCTGCGTCCACGAAGGGACACCTCCATGACCGACCTCGACATCTCCTCAACGACGTCATCCGCAGACGAGGCGGACCGGATCGCCCGTACCGCCTTGACCCTGCTGACCGAGCCCTGCCACCCGACGCTGTGGTCCATGACCCAACAGGACGGAGCGCAGGCGACACTCGACCGACTGCTCACCGGCGACATCCCGGACGCGAAACTGCGCACGGCGGTAACGGTCGCCACCCGGCGGGGTGACGTGCGCCGTCTCGCCCACGCCGTGTGGCGTCATGCGCAGCGGCTCGGCGCGCGGCTGGTGGTGCCCGGCGACAGCGAGTGGCCTGGGCAGATCAACGACCTCACCCAGCTCAAACCCGCTGCCGAGAGGCCGACCGCTATCAATACCGCGCCGCCGCTGTGTCTGTGGGTTCGTGGTGAACGGCTGCTGAGCGAGGCGTTCAGCCAGTCGGTGGCGATCGTGGGAGCTCGATCGGCCACCGCGTACGGCCTTCAGGTCAGCGCCGATGTAGCTTCCGGGCTCGCGGCCCGCGGTTGGAGCATCGTGTCCGGCGGGGCCTTCGGCGTCGAAGCGGCCGCGCATCGAGGGGCCTTGGCCGCCCGTGGCCTGACCATCTCCGTGCTGGCCTGCGGAATCGACCGCCCCTTCCCTGTCGGTAACTCCGCCATGTTCGACCGGATCATCGCGGACGGTCTGCTGGTCAGCCCCTGGCCGCTCGGCGCCGAGCCGCTCCGCCACCGCTTCGCTATCCGCAACCGGCTCCTCGCGACCGCTGCCGGCACCGTGCTGGTCGAGGCCGCGGCCCGCAGCGGCGCCGTGCAGACGGTCAGCCGAGCCCTCGACCTGGGTCGCGCCGCGATGGTCGTACCGGGGCCCGTGACCTCGGCCCTGTCGACGGGCTGTCACCACTTTCTCCGCGCACACGCCGGTGCACGTGTGGTCACGTCCGCCGCTGACGTGATCACGGAGCTGAGCCGGACCAGCAGATGAACCGAACCGTACGACGTACGCGGCACCCAGTGCCGGCGGTCGTGTTGAGCGGGTGAGTCGCGGCGATCGGCGCGGGCAGCCGGTGGCCGTCGCTGCCCGTAAGCGCTTGTACCGGCCCCGTCCCGGGCCGGTCAGGGCGCTGCACCCGGCACGCCCACGATCGATGTCTCAGCAGGCTGAGGTACGGCTTCGGGTGGGCGTGCCGGTCTGGTCCCTGGCCTGCCTCGGGCCGTCATGGCCGGTCCGCGCCCTGGGTCAGCGCGACCCCCGCGTGCCCGCCGTCCGGCCGGTCCACCGCGATCGATGGCCTCTCCCGATCGCGGTACCGGTAGGGCCGTACAGCAGCTCGGAGTCGCGACATCTGCCACGCCCAGGGAGTGTGATTGCCGTGCTTGACCCCGCACCGTCAGTCGTTCGCGGTCCGGCCGACCTGCTCACCACCATTCCATACCTGCTGGGATACCACCCGACGGACAGCGTCGTCGTCATGTTCGTGGCCGGCGACGGGCGCCTCGTCTGCGGTCTGAGTGTCGGCCGGGAAGCACCGGATGAGTTCATCATTACCAAGAGCAGCATCGCCGCCGCCCGCGCGGACTGCAGCCATGCCTTCGTCGTCGGTTATGGGCCGCTGTCGGACCGCGAACGGATCGGCGGAATCGTCGACGCGCTGAACCTGGCTGTCACCGTCGCAGCGCGGCTGCTTGTCGACGCCGGCAGGTACTACTGCCTCACCGACGGCTGCCCCTGCACACCCGAGCACGGCGCCGTCCTGGACCCCTCCAGCAATGTCATCGCCGCCGAGATGACCCTGCGCGGCAATGTGGCGCTGCCCTCGCGCGACGACTTCGCCGCCTTCGTCGAGCCCGACCCCGACGCTCAAGCCCGCACCGCCGCCGCCCTGAAACTAATGTCGGCCCATCTGCCGGATGCGGTAGCAGTCGTGAACGCCAGCTTGGACATCGCGTCCGCGGGAGGTCGGCTCAGCGACGAACAGGCGGCCCGTCTGGCGGTCGCCCTCATCGACGACGACGGCCGCAGCACGGCATGGCGGGCAACCACGGGCGAGGACTGGCAGCACGACCTGTGGCTCGACATGGCCCGCCGCGTGCCCTGCGACTACGTGGCGACGCCGGCGAACCTGGCCGCTTGGAGTGCCTGGCGGCGCCGCGAGCCGGCGCTGGCCGGGGCCGCCCTGTCCCATGCCGTGCACGCCGAGCCGGACAACACCATGTCGCACCTGATCGACGTCGTGCTCACGTCCGGGATCAATCCGGCGACGCTGCCCTGGCCACTGAAGGACGGCTCTGACCTCGAGGGCCTCCTGCCGTAAGTCCGTCGGCGGTGTCCCGGCGCCGCACGGTGCCGGGACACCTGCCGCCAGCCTGCTGCCGCACATCGCGGCCGGCGCCGCGCTGCAAATTGCTGCCGCCCGCCTGCAGGACGACGCCGGCATCGCGCTCTTTCACCGGCCGCGCCCCCGCCGCCCCGCGCGCCGCGGCCGGGCCATGCCCCTTTCTCACTGAGCAAGGAGATATCTCGTGGGCAACCTCCCACCTGCGGACACTGCGGAACACCACTCAACCGTCGCCCCCGTCACCGCTGAGCCTGTCTCGGTCGACACGCTGGCGTACCCGATCTCGCCGGAATACGTGAAGTCGTGGACCCCCGTGCGGGCGCTGTGCGAGCTGATCGCCAACGCCCTCGACGAAGACCCCGGCGCCCACGTCGGGTGGGCCGACGGAGTCCTGACCATCAGCGACGACGGCCCTGGCATCCCCGAAGAGGGACTCGTCCTGGGGTACTCGACGAAAACCGACGCGCAGATCGGCCAGTTCGGCGAAGGCAAGAAACTTGCCTGTCTCGTCCTGGCCCGCAGCCCGGAGGTCGGTCAGGTGCGCTACGACACCGTCGGCTACGGGTTCACCCCGTCGGTCGAGCGCCGCCGGCTGCTCGACGGCATCGTGCCGTCACGATCCGCCGACGGCACCGAAGTCCTCGTCTACCACCTGCACCGCAGCGACCGCAACCGCGGCACGCTCATCACCGTCGCCTGTCCGAAGGACCTCGCCGACGAGGCCATCAGCCGGTTCCGGTCGCTGAGCGAGCCCGGCTACCAGCCGTCGCAGGGCAACGGGACCTGTGTGCTCACCGGCCGGCCCGGGCGGGTATGGATCGGCGGCGTCCTGGTCACCACCACGCCCGGTCTGCTCGCCTCCTACGACCTGCCCTTGGACGCCAAAGGCCTGCAGAACCGCGACCGCACCGTCATCGAAGCCGGCGCCCTGCGCGACGCGGTCCGCGCCATCCTCGCCGGCAGCGTAGACCAGCAGATCATCGGCCGGTTCGCCCAGCACGTCCTGGACGGCGGGAAACTCCGCGAACAGGAGCAATACTTCGCCGACATCCGCCTGCCGCGGGCCCGGGCCGCATGGCGGACATGGGCGCGCACCCACCTGCCCACGCTGACGTTCTTCACCCTCTCGGGCAACGAGGAAGCCAAGCTCGACCTGGCCGACAAGGGCTACACCGAACTCACCGCCGAGGGCTTGCCCCAGGAGCAACTGTGGGCGTTCATGGAACGACTGGGTGTCGAGGTCGCCCGGACCCGCCGGGTGCGGCACTACGAACGCACCCGGGACAAAACGACGTGGGTTCCTCTGCAACAGCTCACCGCCGCTGAACGCGAGGTGCTGGACGAGACCGTGCAGCTCGTGCGCCGGGCGATCGGCCCCTTCGCTCTGGGCCGGGTCCGGGTGTACTCCGACAGCGAGGAGTCGCCATGCTCCGACGGCTTCTACCACCCACGCACCGACGACGTCGCCGTTCACCGCGCTGTTCTGAGCAGCCGGCATCAGGCACGACACGTGCTGCTGCACGAGGCGGCGCACCGCGTGGGGCGCCGCGGCGGCGGCCGGTGGCGGCCCGTGCGCGACTATCACGACCGCAGCCGCGGCTTCGAGCGGATGCTCGGCGACTTCGCCGCGGTGTTGCTGGACTATCTCGCGGCCGGTGACGCTCTTCCCGAGCTGTCCGATGAGGCGCTGGCGGCGGGGTCCCGTGTCCTGCGTCTGGCTCCGGCCGACGATCCGGCGGTGCCGGGAGTACGCCGCGAGCTGGCGCACCTGCTGATCGACCAGTTGCCGCACGCCCTTACCGCCGGCGGTTTCACCGGCGAGAAGGACTTGGTCGCCTCCACCGGGGTCCATCCGGATTACTGGCGGACGCTGACGCATCCGAAGGTCGCCGGCCACCGGCAGCAACGCGGGGGCCGAGCGTGGGACTACGACAAAGTTGCCCTGCTCGCCGAGGCCGCCGGTGTGCATCCGCCGGTCGTGTGGCTCGGATACCACCTGTGTGAAGGCCCGATCTACGGCCGCCCCCGTCACCGCGGGTTCCGGCCTGACCCGAATGATGTCCGCGGCCGGGCCGGGTACCGCACGCCTGATCACGACGGCGGCCTCAACGGACGGCTGCAACCGCACTCCGCGAGCCGTTCGAGCGTCGCGTGGACCAAGAAGATGCGCGAGGCCACTCTGCGGGCCTGCGCCGACTTGCAGGCCCTTGGCGGGATCTACGCCGAGCAGATCCCCGCGCTGCACGACCTGATCGACGGCAAGACGACCGCGGTCATGGGTGATGACCGCTGGCATGCCCCAGCGCGGACGTTGCTCGCTATCGAACGCCAGCGCCTGCGGCTCGACGCCACTCCGGCATAGCGGCGCGGCTCCGCAGCATCGCCCACCTGCAGAGAAACCGTCCTGGCGCTCCGACCAGTCACGCCTAAGGCGCCACCGTGCGCGGCGCGGAACCACATCACCCGACCGAATCCTTCACCGCAGCAGGGAGAAAGCATGCTGATCAGACTGGAACGCGTCCAGGCGCAACACGACGTCACAGTCCTCGACGCAGCACAGACATTCGCCGTTTCTAAAGACGTTGACGAGCCCGATCCCGACGGCACGTATTCGATCATCACGGTCAACGGTGAGGACGGGATCCAGGTCGCCGGCTCCGAACAACAGCTGCACGGCTGGTTGAACCGCGCCCGCGCGCAGTTGAGGGCCGCGACCGGGGGTCCGCGCATCATGAACGTGCTCGACCTGTCCACCAACCACCTCCCCGAGCAGGTCTGCGCTCACCTGAGCGATTACTACGGAGTCACCGCCCACGACACCCTCTACGGCTGGCTTGTGGTTGTGCCCGGTGATCTTTCTGTGCACCGCGTGCACCACCCCGACACCGTGCCTGACGTGGTGTGGGCGCTGTGGGAATACGCGCACCGTTTCGGCGCCGAATACCTGAAACTCGATGCCAATGCCGATCAGGTGGACGGCCTCGCTTCGTGGGACTGGTGACCGGCATGACATCGCCGATCCCCTTCGGTCTCGACGTGCCGTAGGCCGCCCCGGGCGGCGTCCTGTTCCGGTAGCCGCGGACGCGGGCGCCTGCCCTGGATGGGACGGGGCACGGTCCCGCCCGCGCGCGCCGTCGTCAAGCCACCGGCCATCGACCGATACAAGACATCACTCCGAGGATCAACATCTGCTGCGACGCGGTCAAACCGCAGGGCCGGGGCTGGACACCGGCACCACGACGGGTGGGCCGGTTCGTGCCGTCCCTCCCGGCAGACCCCGCAACACCTCGGCGGCCGGGACCCGTACTGGCTCTGGAGGTCGTCCTTGTCCAGCATCAAAAACCATGCCCATGCTCTACTCGCGGGTCAGCCGGTTTCCCGCAAGTCTGCGGTACCCGCGTGCCGACGCAGCCCGGCGGCGACATGTCACAGGGTTCGACCGGTGGGGTGGCCGGCATGACGGCGCTGAGCGTGGCGACGGTGACCGCAGACGGCGGCCAGTGCCGGGAAGCGATCGTGCAGGTGAGCGCTTTGACCGGAGGGCGCAGCCTGGTCGCGGTCGGCCCGGAAGGGGCCTCCCGTCCCGAGCTGAGCGACCGTGTGTACGCCGGCATCCGCAACACCGGACTGACGTGGCCGGATCGCAACATCGTCATCTCCTTCGCCCCGGCGGGCACCTGGCCGGTGCCTCCCAGCGCCGATCTGGCCGTCACCGTGGGAGTGCTGGCCGCTATGGGGCACGTTCCGTTCACTGCGCTGAGCGAGACGATGTTCTTCGGCGAGGTCGGGCTCGACGGAGCAGTACGCCCGGTCCGCGACACGCTCGCCCTGGTCGCCGCAGCCGCCGACCTGGGATACGACACGGTCGTGGTGCCGGCGGCCAACGCCCGGCAGGCGATGCTGGTCCCCGGCGCGCACGTGATCGCCGTCAACTCCCTGAGGGAGTTGGTCACCTGGGCCACCACCGGCACCGAACCACCACTACCTGCGCTGCCCGGCGACATCGCGACGGCAGATAAAGGTTCCGCTGAGGCGGACCTGATGCACCTTCCGGCGTGGATGACGCCGGCGGCGTTCGCCCTCGAGGTCGCCGCTGCGGGGCGACATCACCTCGGGGTCAGCGCCGCACCGGAGTTTCCCGTGGCGCTGATCGGCGAACAGCTCCGATCTCTGCTGCCGGATCTTGACGATCGCCAGGCCGTTCAAGTCAGCGGGTTGCACGCCGCCGCTGGTTACCCGGTGGACGCGCTGATCCGGCGCCCGCCGCTCATGGTCCCAGGGATCACGATCTCAGTGTCCAGCATGATCGGCGGCCGGCGGCCGGGTGTGGTGAGCTTGGCGCACCGTGGCGTCCTGCTGCTGCGCGACGCCGCAGACTTCGCGCCGGAGGTCCTGCACGCCCTGCGTCAGCCGCTCGACCGCCGCATCGTCCAGCTGGCTCACGCACGAGGCACTACCACGTTCCCGGCCGACATTCAGCTGATCGCCACGTCCAGGCCATGTCTCTGCTCGACCGGTCACAGCGCGAGCCACGAGTGCAGCCCTCCGGCAGGCCGGAGTTCCCGCAGTCAATTGCGCGCGATCTCTGATCGCCTGGACATCGCCGTCACCATCGCGGCGACATCCGGGGCAGCCACCGCCGGTGAGCCGATCGCAACGGTCGCGGCGCGCGTCGCCGCAGCTCGGACAGCGGCCGCCGCGCGGTGGACGCAGAAGGGCTTCTCCGCCAATGCGGAAGTCACGAAGGACGTCTTGTGGCGACCTACGTTCCGCATCCCCGCGTCGGCAACGGAGGGACTCCGGCGGCTGCTCGATGCCGGCCAGATGAGCGCGAGGGCCTACGGCCGGGTGCTGCGGCTCGCCTGGACGGTCAGCGACCTGCGCGGTGCCGGCCGCCCCGACCGGGATGCCGTTGACACCGCCGTCGAGCTGCATCACCCACAGCGTCACACGAGCTGATCCCTCGCCGCCCTCGGCCCCGGCGAAGGTGATCACTCCAATCCGCTATTCGCTAATCGGGGCGCCCACCGGTGCGGTGGGCGCCCCGAGTCGATGCTCAGGAGCAACGCATGTTCCTCATAGACCTCGTCCGCGCAACGCTGGCACGGTGCCTCGCCAAGGACCGGACGGCGGGCTCAGCCAGTCTTGGACCGGCCATCTGGGCTGACCTGGCCCGGCTGGATGAACTGATGGCCGGCGAAACCGATGATCTACCGGTCGTGTTCACGCTGATGGACCCCGGCGGTCGTGACTTCGGCACGGACGTCGCGGCGTTCATCGACCACTGCTGCGAACAGCAGGTCCTGCACGTCGCGGCGCCGGTCGCCGCCGTCGGTATCGAGGCAACCGTCGGCGGTGACTACCGCGACGGCGGCTTCCTGGTCATGGTCACCATCGCCGACCGGATCACCGTGGCCTCGGGCCAGCTGCTCCCGGAGGTGTTCCGTGGCGCCGACGATCTGCCACGGTGGGTGCTCGCCGTGGTCATAGATGTTGCCGACCAGGTCTATCGCGAGTTGGTGCGCACTGCGGCCGATCTCACCGGGAGCGCATCATGACCGTCCGCAACGCTCTCCGCCCTGCCCGGGCACGCCGGGTATCGGCCGCGATCGGTGCGCCATCGCATCGAGACGACCACGATGCCGCCGCTGCCGGAGCGGGTCGCCGTGGCTGAGCATCCGTGCCACCGCCACCGTCGGGGGCAGCACACCACGGCCTGCCTGACCGGCACATGCGGATTCTGCGACACGGACCTGGGCGTGATCGCTTCCGGCGAGTGCCGCAGCTGCCTGCGGATTGTGTGCGAGAGCTGCGACGCCGGCTACGACACCGAACGCGGGCCGACCTGCCGGCCCTGCAACGACGCCGGCCACCCGAGCACTAACACTGGCCGGCCGGAGGCTGGCCCCCGCGAGCAGCATCGGCGCTGCGTATTCGAGCTCGACCTGTCCTGCGGCCACACCGTCACCTATGCCGTGACCGGCTGGTACCCGGTGTCCGTGTCATGCTGCGACCGGCTCGGCGGCACCGTCGCACGCGGAGAGTACGTCGCCTTCGCGTCCGACGTCGACTTCGCCCGCCTGATGTCAGAGTCCTACATCGACTGCCCGGCAGGCACCGCACCTCGCCCGAGCAGAGTGCTACGCCGGCGCTCACGGACCGATGATCCCTCACCACAGTGGTATCGGGGTCACCCCGCCAGCAGCGGCCGATACCCGGCACGCGTCGGCGCCACCTGGATCCTTGACGCACCACCATCGCGTCGGTCCTGACTCGGGCACCGGGCACTCACAGGCTCAGGCAGCCGGTGGTGCGCAGGTGAACCGCCGTCTCGCGCACGTGGTCACGGCCTATCGGACGTGGCGGGGCCGTGCCCCATCGATGTGGGGCCGCCCGTGCAGAACCGAGACGCGGAGCCCTCGTCAGCCGACCCCGTGTATGGGCGGGGGCGGCGGTGCTGGCCGGGCACGGTGGCCGACCCGGCACCGGGCGCAAGGCGGTCCGAGAACATCTTGGCCTTCGGCCAGAGATCTCCTCGTCCTGGCCGCCTTGCCGCTCCGGCCGGCCGGGCACGGCCCCGGCACCGGGGGCCAGCACGCGCTCGCCCCGGCCGACTACGGACTGCGGCGGGCGTACCCGCCCGGCCGCCACCGTCATCGTGGCTGCCCACCTGGAAGGCACCCTCTATGGCCCAGCCCACGCTCACCGTGGCACCGAACCGCCACATCGGCCTGAACCGCTTGATCAGCACGCTCAGAGATCAACATGCCCGGTCGGTGGACGTCTACGCCAGCGCCGCGACCATGCACTCCGACGGCGGACGGCTGATCATCGCCCGCACCGCTCCCATTCTGACCTCGACCGGCGTGGACCTGACCGCCGGGCAGTTCAGCCTCTCGGACGTCGCGCTGGGCGGTATCGCGGCGAAGCTCGACATCCCCGTGCCCTACCTGCGCCGGATGGCGCGTGAGAACGTGCCGCTGCTGGACGACAACGTCAACAGCTGGCTGCAACGCGACGACCGCCGGTTCCTGGTGCGCTGCCTGCGCCGCACCCCGGACAGCGGTGACGGCACCGCACGGGCGTTCCTGTCCGACCGGTATCTGCGGATCGACAACCTCGATGTGCTGATGGCCGCGATCGAGGGCATCAAGAAGGCCGGCGTCGCGGTGGACATCGCGTCATGCGATTTGACCGACCGCCGCATGTACGTGCGATTCGTGTCCCCCGACGTGCAGGTCATCGCCCCGGAGCTCCTGCGTAACTACCGCAGCCCGTTCGACGGGCGCCGCGGCAGCGACCTGCCGGTCATCTCGGGCGGGTTCCTGCTGCAGAACTCCGAGACCGGAGAGGGCCGGTACTCCCTGGCCCCATGGTTGCGCATCGAGGTGTGCCGCAACGGCCAGACCGTCGAGCGCGGCGCCGTGGGGCGCACCCACATCGGTGCCCGCATCACCGACGAGGACGGCATCGTCGACCCGTCCGCCGAGACGATGCGAACGTTGCTGCAGCTCATCACCACACAGACCGTCGACACGATCCGCGCCTACCTCAACGTCGACTTCGTCGCCCGCGCGGTCGCCGATCTGGAACGCGCGGCCGGTGTCGTGGTCCGCAAGCCGGAAGCCACGATCAAGGTCGTCTCACAACAGTTGCACTACACCAAGGACCAGCAGGACGCCATCTTGGCGCACTTCATCGCCGGGGCCGACCTCAGCGCCGGCGGCATCATGCAGGCCGTCACCTCCGTGGCCCGCAGCATCGGCGACGCCGACGCGGCCTACCGGATGGAAACCACCGCGTCGAAGGCGCTGCACCTGGCCGCCGCAGCCGCCTGACGTAGACCCGCCGTCCGGTCACTCCTCGCTCACGTTGCAGGGCGCCCACCGTGCTGGTGGGCGCCCTGCCTTGCATTCCGGAGGTCTTCCTTGCCACCCCAACGGCACACCACCACGGCAGAGCCCCTCGCCGTACGGGCAACGCCGAGCCTCACCATGCCCGACGGCGTCGGCCAGTCCCACCCCTCAAACACCCCGATGCCGCGGTTCGTGTGCGGCACCTGCGGCAGTCCGCTCGATCGGTACGCAGAGCTGCCCTCCGGTCTCGTGTCCTACCAGCATCCGATCTGGAAGGACGCCGACCACCCGCCCGTGCCGGTGGCCGCCGACACGGTCGAGGCCACCTATGTCTGCGACTTCTGCACCGACCCCAAGATCTTGTTCGTCTACGCGACGACCCAACGGATCCTCATCCAGGTCGACACTGCGCACGGCGCCGTCGTACGGGACTACGGCAGACGCTGGTCGGCCTGCGTCGGGTGCGCCGCCCTGGTCGAAGCCCGCAACCTGGCCGGGCTGCTGGACCGGATCCTGACGCACGGTATGGCCTTCGCCGCCGAGGTAGTGGCGCACCTGGCCGACATGCTCCGACAGGTTCTCACCAGGCTGCGGCCCGGCCGGGCCCTGACCGCCGACGGGCAATGGGATGCGCTGCCGCTGCCGGCGACAACGCTGCCGAAAGTCCGCGACCGGCTGGCCGCACTGATTGCCGGGGAAATTCGGTTGCCGTTCGGGCTCAGCCACGACCCGGTCCGCACATCGCTGGCGGCCGGCCTGGCGTACTCCCGCCTGTACTGGATCGACAACCAGTTCACCGTCCTCACCCGCAACGCCGCCCGGGTCCTGCCGCGCATGGGATTCGTGCCAGGTGACCTGCCGGCCGCGCACGGCTTCGTCGCCTGGGCGCAGCCGGTCGACGCCCGCCGGCGCTGCGTGGCCGCATCGTGGAACAGCCACGGCGACGCGGTGCAACTCGTCGGGTACCGCAGCATCGGCGACGGACTCGCACCCGGGCCGTTGCAGCAGCTGCGCGGCGAGGTCGGCTGGCTGATCCCCGCGTTCGCCGTCACGCTGCGCCCCGGGCAACCCGTCACCGCCACCCACCCGGCGGCTGCGCTGCTGACGACCTGGCGGCTCATCCGCCAGCGCCTCGCCGAAACAACCCCGGCGAAGGTCGACAGGTCGATCAGCCGGGCCTACCGGCGCACCCGGCGACCGGAACCCGAAGTAGCGCTGCTGCGCATCCGCGGTACTCGATCGACCTCTATCTCCACCCGGCACGCCAGCACCAGCGGCGGGACCGAACACGAATACCGCTGGTGGGTGACCCCGCACTGGCGCCATCAGTGGGTTGGGCAAGGGCGGGCGCTGCGCGACTGGATCGTCGTCCGACCCCACCTGAGAGGTCCACGGGACAAGCCGATCAGGGCGACCACCACCGTGCGGGTGCTCGGCGCACTCCCGCCAAGGCCGGACGCCCCTGGGCAGGCATCTGCCGACGGGCAGTAGCCGGTGCCCCGGGTCCGAGCCGGGGAGCGCCATCGACGTAGCGCGCCAGGAGAACGCCCGCCCAGACCCGGCCGTCGGTTCAAGGCTGACGCCCCTGCGTGACCCGGCGAACTCGCAAGATCCAGCGCCTTCCTACGCCCACCTTCGCTGCCGGCCTGCCGTACGCCCGGCCCTGCCCTCTGCTGGAAGGCATTTACGATCATGATTGACCCTTCATCTGAGACCATCGTCCGCAACCCACAGGATCTGCTCGGCGCCGTGCCGTACCTGCTGGGCTATCACCCCGGCGGCGAGATCGTCGCGGTGTACCTCGGCGCAGGTCAGCGCATCCTTGGGGTGGCCGCCGAACCGGTGCGGTTCTCGGCCGACGCGCTGAGCGGGCACCTGCTGCTGCGGGCCCCGGCCGAGCCGTGCGCCGAGATCGCGCTCATCGGCTACGGTCCGCCCCCGTCGCGGCCCGTCCTGGCAGCGATCGGCCGCAGTCTTGATCTGTTCTGGCCGCTGCACGCACTGCTGTGGGTCACCGGCTCGAGGTGCGTGTGTCTGCTTGACGGCTGTTCATGCCCGGCCAGCCGCGGGATGGATATCGACCCGACCCCCAGCCCGATAGCCACCCGGCTCGCCGTCGCCGGCAAGGTGGCCTTGCCGTCGCGGCAGGCCCTGGACACGCTGGTCGCCCCCGACCTCGTTGCACAGGCAGAGGCCGAGGGAGCATTGGCGGCCCTCGCCCCGGATGGTGACGTCCCCGAGCTGTTCGAAGACGTGCTGGCCACGGTGCTGCGGGGGCACCGCCTCACCGCCGGTCAGCTGGCACCGCTGTCCCTCGCCCTGACCCACCCTGAGGTTCTCGAAACGGCGTGGGACGCCATGTGCGCGTGCATGTGGCAACGCGATCTGTGGCTGGATGTGACACGCCGCGTTCCGGACCGCTACGTCTGCGGCCCGGCGACGCTGGCCGCCTGGTGCGCGTGGCTACGCGGCGAACACGCGCTGGCCACCGTGGCGTGCAACCGCGCCGTCCGTGAAGGACCCGGTGGCCGGCTGACCCGGCTGGTGACCAGCGTCATGCGCACGCATGCGCCCGCGCACCGGCTGCGCCGCCCTACCAGCCACTGACGTCTGCCGCCGCTAAAGCGTGCCTCGCCAGCCCGCTGGAGCGACCAAGAACCGCGCCGCGGTTTCCCACGGCGGTTGTCTCGTCAGCTCGCACGTCGGTCGGGTGCCGGCGGTGCTAGCCGCTGATCCTGGCCGCCCGCGGCGCGCCCCCGCAAGCCCACCCCTACCAGCCGCCGCCTCATCGAGGTCACCGCGGGGGTGGGCCCTGCGGGCTCACTCCGATCGGCCGGCCCCGGCGGATCAGGCCAGCCCCACTCGGGCGCCCGCCCGAGCGCAGGCCATCACTGCTCTATGTGGAGGTTTTCCATCGTGACCACCGTCGCCAACAACACGACCATCACCGAAACCGCTACGGACAACGACGTTGCCGAGCCCGACCAGGCCACCACCGAAGCCGGCACCGAGCTGGTTCCGGCTGAGCCCGCTCTGATCGGCGAGGTGATCGAGGGGCCCGTGCACCTCAACACCGGCGAGGACGGCAACCCGTTGCCGTTCCGCGCCGGGCTGCTCGACGCCCGCTTCGTGCACGAACCGCAGGGCTTCAAGCGCACCCACCTGGGCGACCTGGACGATCTGATCGCCTCCGTGCGCCTGATCGGCGTCCGCGCCCCGCTGGTCGTGCGCTCCCTCGGCCTTTTCCCGGCTACCGACGCCAACGGCGAGCCGGACGAGGACGCCGAACCCGTCGAGCATTTCGCCGTCGTCGACGGGCTGCGGCGCCGCCAGGCGGCCATCGAAGCCGGACGCTTCGAACTGCCGTGCTTCATCGCCGGCACCGACGACGACATCCAGCTCATCCTGCACTTCCTGGAACTCAACGACCACCGCAAGGACCTGGAGGGCATCGAGCAGGCCGAGGCCTACCAGATGCTGCTCGACCTCGGTCTCAGCGAACAGCAGATCGCCGACGCCCGCCGCACCGACGTGGCCCAGGTCTGCACCGCCATCAAGGCCCGGTCCCTGCCGAGCACCGCGCAGCGTGCACTCAACGCCGGAACCCTCACCCTCGACCAGGCGCTCGCGCTGGAGGAGTTCGCCGACGACGAGGACGCCCAGAGCAAGCTGCTGGACAAGCTCAAGAACGAGTACGACTTTAAGCACGAGCTGTCACGGCTGCGCGACAAGCGCACCTACGCCCGCAACCGGGAGGTGGCCAAGGCGCACCTGGTCCTCGAGAACGTCGACGTGACACCCAAACCGCGCGGCATCGGCTACGACGGCACCGCCGTCCGCGCGGACCTGCTCCTGGACGCCGACGGTCAGCCGGTCGACGTCGACGCGGTCAAGACCCAGCCCGGCTTCCACGCCTACGTGGAGAAGGACGGCGGTCAGGCCCGAACCGTCGTTTACTGCGACGACCCGGCACAACACGGCTACACCCGCCGCAAGGAGGTCGCGGCGGCGTACCGCGGGCTGAGCCCGGAGGAGCTTGCCGCTAAGGAACTCGCCGAGCAGCAGGAGCAGGAGCGACTCGAGCGGCTCACGCTGGCCGCGACGGTGCGCCGCGAGTTCATCGTCGCGAAGTTCGGCACCGCCAAGGGCGCCCGCGCCCTGTTCGTGCCGGCGCTGCGGGCGGCCACCCTCGGCAAGACGATGGGCCGCTCCGACGACCTCGACGAGTTGTACCGCGCTCTCGGCGGCTCCGACAACGGCACCCTCGCCAGCGCTGGGGAGGACCGGCTGCGCCGCAGCCTGGTCGCCAAGTACATCTGCGCGCTCGAGTACAACCTGAGCGGCACCACCCAGCCGCACAGGATGTGGATCTACAAGGAACTGGCCGTCGCCTGGTACGACGAGCTGCGCCAGCGCAACTACCCGCTGACCGACGACGAGCAGGATCTCTACCTCAGCTGGACGGCAACAACCGCCGCAGAGGACGACGAAGATGCCGAGATCGACGAGGACGACGACACCGATGGCGAGGGCCAGGACGCGGACGAGGTAAGCGCAGACAGCACAGTGGTCTCCGGCGTCGAGGAGGCAGCCCCGTCCGGCGAGCACGACGAGCACGACGATGTGCTCGCGGAAGGCGGGGATGAGGCGGATGGCGTGGTGATCGAGGCACCGTTCGACCGCCACGAGGTAACGGCCGACAACACCGATGAGCTGCACAGCCCCGCCGGAGTCTCCAACGCTGCCTGATGCTCACGTGTGCTGTGTCCCTCGCCAGGTCGGGGGACACAGCACGCTGCGCACAGACCGCGTCAGGTGCGGTCGAACCAACCGCCGCTCCCGCCGCCATCGGTGACACACCGCCAGAGGTCCACGCTGGCCAAGGGCGGAGCTCGGAGTCGTGAGTCGGGTGCGGTCACCCGCCGTGTTGGTACCCATCGTCAGACGGGTCAGGGCCCGGACGACCGCCGATCTGCTCGGCGACAGCATCCGTGGCGGCCCTGCACCGTGGCGGCGCACCGACCAGCTCTTGTCATCCACCACCTCGGCGCGCCGCATTGGCGGGCCGAGGCGTCTTCCAGTTTCGGAGTTACGCCATGAAGCCATGGTTCACTGCTACCACGCCGCCGTCGAACGTCTACACCGTTCGGCGACCTCTATCAGATACCGAGCTGCAGAACGTTCGTGAGCGGATCCATGGTGATGCCAGTGGCCCGCACGAGCTGGTCGAGGCTGTTGTCACCGCGGTGTTCGACGCTCTCCTGTCCGGGCACGGACGGACCTACCGTGACCACCGCGACGACCCGCTGTTCGACCGCAACAGGTACGCGATTCCGATCAGTCAGTGGACCGCCATCGTCACCACGATCGTCGACCGGGCCTACACGTGGGGCGCGGCTACCTCCACCGGCATGAACCTCGCCGCGCTGCTGCCGGCCGGTTACGACGACCCTGCCGTACCCACCCCGCTGCTCAATCCCATCGAGGACCAACCTCATCTGGTGCGGCTGGACATCAGCCGTGACGCCGCCGCCACCGTCGCCGCCTGCCAGCAGCACCTGGTCGAGCTCGCCGACGCGTACGGCACCGAAAGCGACCACTACCGCAACGCCGCAGCGAGCTGGTCGCTGCAGCTCACCCACCTCATCAGCGTTCCGCCAGGCGCGCATCGGGTGCTGCACCCCGACGGACCGCTCTCGCTGTATGTCAGCACCAACGATGCGAGCCATTACGGCGTCGCCTTCGAGCCGATCGCGCGGCATTGCATCGTCGCGGGCTGCCATGCGGTTGCCGTAGCGGACGGCCAGTGGCAGCCCAGTCGTCCTGATGCCACCGTGCTCGATCACGAGCACCAGCCCAGCTACCCTGCCGACGGACCGCAGCCCGGCCGTTGGACAACCCGGCCCTGACCACCCGGCCTGACCACCCGCACGCATGCCGGCCGATGTCGGCCGGCATGCCGCAACCCTCGCGGCCGCCGGCACCCACACCAGAGCCCAGCTTTCCAGCGGGTGTGAACACGACGGTGCTGTTGCCCTGCTTGCAATACCGATCACCGCGGGGCCGTGTTCCGCGACCGCGGAACGCGGCCCCGCATACCGCGGTGACCGCCGCCGTTCACCGCGACCAACCCGGGCTCCACCACTTCCCACTTACGGCTGTCCACGACGCCGATCAGTAGACCCAGTCGGCCTGCTCATCTGCGCGGTCGTGCAGCACCGCCATCATCCAAGGAGCCGTTGTGCCTCACCCCTCTCGTCTCGCACGCAGACCTGGCATCTGTGATCCGCGTTCGGCGCCGGCGCCGCGGTCTGGTCACCGTTGCCCCGCCGCGCTCTACGGCTGCGTCGTGTCTCACATACGCCTCGTCGACCGGTCCCAGCGAACCGGGCGTTCGACACCGCGCCTGCTGATCGCGGTTCGTCGGCCTTCCGACCGTGGCAACGCCTCTGGGCGAACTCTGCACGTGTGCCCCGCGGCCCGTCAGTGCCAGCGCTGTGCAGGTGAACGGTGAACGCCTCCTGGCCGACCAATCCGATCGACCGGATCGAACCAGGGCCGCCGGTTACGACGGCAGACCTGGTGGCCGCCGCGATCGGCTACGCCGCAGCGGGTATCGCGGTGCTGCCGTTGCACACCCCGGGAGCGGATGGTGCCTGCAGTTGCCGAGCCGGTAAGGCCTGTGGCTCACCGGGCAAGCATCCCCGCGTTCGTCGCGGCCTGCACGATGCCTCCCGGCAGCCGGAGGCCATCCGGGCGTGGTGGGCGCGGTGGCCGCACGCGAACATCGGCCTGATCACCGGAACGGTGCTGGACGTCTGCGACATCGACACCAGCAGCGGACTGCACATCGTTCTCGACCTGCTCGACGTGATCCGCCCGCCCGGACCGCTGATCCGTACCGGCTCCGGCTGGCACTTGTGGTACGCCGCCAGCGACCTGGCCAGCCGCGTCACGATCGCACCCGGGGTCGACTGGCGCGGTCGCGGCGGCCTGGTCGTCGCCCCGCCGTCGCTGCACCACAGCGGAACCCGGTACACATTCCAGCAGCCCTGGCAGCACGCCGACCTGCCGGTCTGCCCGCCGCAACTGCGCGCCCTGATCCTTCCCGCACCGCCGCCGGTCAGCGCACCGGCGGTCCCGATCGCGGATCTGGACCGCTACGTGCAGGCGGCGCTCGACGGGGAAGCCGATCGCGTGCGTCGTGCCCCGCGGCCGGTGATCAGCGGCGGCCGGCGCATCAGCGGCGGCGGCCGCAACGACGCGCTGAACCGGGCCGCGTTCCGGCTCGGGCAACTGGCCGCGTACACCCCCATGGACGAGGCAGCCGTGCGCCGCGAACTCACCGAGGCTGCCCTGAGCGCAGGGTTGAGCCGCGCCGAGATCCAGCGCACCCTGTCGTCCGGGTGGCGAGCCGGGTTGCGTCATCCCCGGCGCCTCGATACCCGGCAGAATGCCGTCGCACGTCGTGTCAGGAAAGTACCGGTTCAGACCTGGCCGGGACCACACAGCTGACGCCAGCGGGGCCGTCACCCACCGCACTTCCCCAGCTCGACCCCGCCCAACGGCAGGACGGCGCCCGCTCACTATGTCGCGGCGCGACGACCCCCACGCGACCCGCATGCCGAACCTGCATTGCGTGGCCCGAGCCAGCGCAGGCGGGCCGGTCCCCACGGGAGGGCAACGACGGCTGCTCCGAGACGTGCACACGTGACGGTCCCGTCATCCCGGCTGGGGCGGTCCGAGGACGTCGATTGGTTCCGCTGCTGAGGGACCCGAAGGTCAGCCCACCCAGGCCAGGGGCAGCAAGCCCCGGCAGAACATCTTGGCCAACATCGCCTCGCTTCGCTCGACGCCAAGATCTTCTGACTCGAACGGGGCCTGCGCCCCTCGGCCTATGTGCGGGCTCTGACCGGCCCCGTCAGCGCGGCACCGCGGCGCCCGGATCACCCGATCCGAGCAGCTTCGCGGACCGCATCGCACCACGTGAACGGGAGCTAAGTACATGTCGGAGTTCAGCTTCTCCTTCGAGGGCAACCTCGCCTTCAAGCCCGAGCTCGAGATCACGAAAAGCGGGCAGATGCTGTGCCGGCTGCGGGTCGCCCACAATCGTCGCCGCAAGGTCGGAGGCGACTGGGTCGACACGGCCCCCATGTGGGCGCAGGTCACCGTCTGGGGTGAGCTCGCCGAACGGTGTGCCGAGTTGAGTAAGGGCGACACCGTGGTCGTCAGGGCCCGCGACGACTTGAACGTGTGGGCCTTCACCCGACCGGACGGCACCCCCGGTGGCCTCCTCGAGGTCACCGCCGAGAACGTGTCGGTGTCCATGCGCTTCACCGGAGCCCTCCCGGTGCCCAGCGACCGCCCCGCCGGCGACGCGTGGGATCCCGCCACCGCCGAGCCCGAGGCCGAGCGCGAGTTGCAGGCCGCCTGACCGCCAGCCCGGGGCCGGTCATCCGGCCGGCCCCGGCCTCCTTGCCGACCAGTTCGAACCACCTCCGGGGAGTTGTCGTCATGAGCCAGGGACCGTCGAAGCAGATCTTCTCCAGTCTGATCCAGGGCACCGTTCGGGGCCGCTACGAGCAGGGACACACCAGCGGCGGGCGAGCCTTCGTCAAGTTCCGCATCGTGCACCGCACCGGCTACCGCAGAGACGGCAAGTGGGTGCCCACCACGCCGATGGAGTTCGAGGTGACCTGCTGGGACGAAGATCAGATGCTGCTCGCCCGCTCCCTGCGGCCCGGCGCCGAAGTCCTCGTCACGGTCAAGAAGTTCTTCGCCTACCTGGACCAGAGCGACGAGCCGGTCATCAACATCACACCCGCCGACATCGTGGTCCTGCCGGGCAGCACGCCCGCCCCGACCGCGCCGCGCCGGCAGCGCAGCGGCGACCTGGTCGTCAGCCCTCACGGCGAGAACATCGCCGCCGCCAGCTGGCCTGACGTCGTGACCGACCCGCAGCTCGTGCATCACCGCTAACCCGATCGCATCCAGGCCGGCCCGCGTGTGCGGGCCGGCCTTTCGTCGTTCAGGAGGTCCGCTGCTTGACAGCATTGCCCAACCCCTGCGGCGCCGCCCTATCCGGTACGCCGATCCGGCTCACGCCGATCCAGGTGCGAGTGGTCACCTGTTGCCGCGGCTGGTACTTCGAGCACAGCGCCGAGTGCCGGACGCCGCACGTGGCTCGGCCGTGCAGCGACTGCTACGCCGACCCCGGCACTCCACACATCTACCCGTGCTGCTCGTGGTTCGACGCCGAACCGGTCGACGGCCCGGATGAGACGGCGCCGTGGCCCGATGCTGCCCGCTGGCCGGGCCATCCTCTCGCCGACTAACGCCCGCCTCGCCCACGACGAGCACCTGTTCGGCTTCACTCCTCGGCGGAGCGCCGCCGGTTGCATGACATCAACGCCACCCGATACACCTGGCGCCCGGTGTCATAGACGAATTCCACTGCATACGTGCGTCAGCACGACCGAACCCGGCGGGTAACAGTCTCCGCCGCCAGAAACACCTGAGTAGAGGAGACGGAGGGCCGTGCCGAACAAGGCACCGGCGCGGCGCAGGCGGCCCGGTGCTCACCGGGTGTGTCAGCCCGGCGAACCGGTCGGCGCAGCCGGCCCGGCGAACGCGGTGGCGACACCCGGCCGCCGCGTTCGCCAGTCCTCAGTGATGACCGGCCCGGCAACAGTCAGGCAAGCCGGCAAAACATCTTGGAAGCGCAGCACTAACCCTCACGAACGCCTCCCGTGCTGCGCTCCCAAGATCTTTTGACCCGAGTGCTGGCTTGCCAGCCGCCGCCGTGCCGTTCCCCCGATGGCCTGTCAGCGCGGCAACCCCGGTGCCAACCGGGCAGACGCCGCACCCTCCGCTACCCGGAAGGCAGCGCCATGAACGACAACACCGAGGCCACCACCACCGAGCCGACCGCCCCAGCCACCGACCGCCGGTCGCTGCGCGCGACCACCCGTCACCTGGCCCACCCGCTGGTGCACGTCGCCGGGCTGCTTGCCGCGCACGTCGCCGCGCTGGCGGTGCTGGAGAAGACGCCGCTGCTCGCCCTGCTCTCGCTGCACTGATCTCCCTGCGGTCCTGGTGGGTGTGCCGCCTTGGCGAAGCACCCGCCAGGACCTACGCGCGTGCACGCAACGCGTCAGCGACGGCGCCTCGATCTCGGAGGCGCTGCTACGCCGTGCCATAGGCCTTGCCACCAGACCGCTGTCACCCAGACTCAGCAAGGAATCAAACGATGGATGACGCCATATCCGTGACCGGCCCTTACCGCCCATCGCCTGCAGTGCGACACTGCGACGCCGGTGGACACCGGCTCGACCCCGGCCAGCCATGGTGGCTGATCTCCGAACCCCACCGCGGCTGGCTCCACAACACGGGCGCGTCATGCGCAGCCCACCTTCCTGACCAGCGCACATCGGTAGACGAGGGTCGCCTCTATCGCGTCGGCGACTTGTTCGACTCCGACCGCCCAAGCTGGCCACAAGGCTCGCACCTGTGGCTGGACTCCGACGGCGGCACCCGGCTGGCGATCTTCCTGACCGCCCCGAGTCGGCGTGAGATCTCCGCCGTCGAGTCCGGCACACCACGCTTCGCCTGGACTGAGCAAGGCGTCAACGGCCTGCTGTTGTTCAAGTACGGCGACTCGCCGTGGAACGACGCCCCGTTCAACCCGAACCGGCTCAGCGAACCCTTCGCCGGTGTGCCGATACCGCGCGGCACCCACAGCCAAACCCTCACGTTCCTGGTGCACGCCGGCACCGGGCGCATCGCCGCGATGAGGATGTTCACCTGGCCGGCGTACTTCCTCAACCACGTCGTCAACTCCGTGCACCGGCTCGCTGCACGCGACTACAGCGACATCGCAGCGCACACAGCACTGCAGGACTTCTACCGCCGCTACCCCGACGGCCCGTCGCTGTACCGCCTCGTCCGCACCCTGCCACCCGACGCCACGTGCACCGGCGGGCAGCGCGAAGACCGTCCTTACTGACCCACCAGGCCACGGTCGCTGACCGAGGCCGCCTCGAGACCGGCGAGCAAAACTGCGGCTGGCCGCCTCGCCTCTTCCTGGCAGCAGCATCCTCCACGCCTGCACGTCGCACACCCTCGTAGCGAGCAACCCACGCAGCGCTGGAGCCGCTCGCTGAGGGACCCGAGGTCAGCCCGCCCAGGCCAGGCGTGCAAGACCCGGCAGAACATCTTGGCCCACACCCATCTCGCTTCGCTCGACGCCAAGATCTTCTGACTCGAACGGGGCTTGCACCCCTAAGCCCACGTGCGTGCTCTGACCGGTCCCGTCAGCGCGGCACCCCAGCGCCGGGGCCCACTCGGTCCCGCAGGGCGGGCCGCATCAGATACAGCCTGATGGAGGCACCCAGTATGACCGAGAACGTCGTCGACCAGACCACGCCCGCCACCGCGGCCGATCAGCCCTCCGCCACTGACGAGCGGCCAGCCGCCCCGCAGGGCTCGGTCTATCTGTCCGACGTCCTGGCCAGCA
The DNA here is from genome assembly GCF_030269485.1 of Actinoplanes sp. NBRC 103695. Classification (GTDB taxonomy): domain Bacteria; phylum Actinomycetota; class Actinomycetes; order Mycobacteriales; family Micromonosporaceae; genus Actinoplanes. Next base: position 59,237 of record NZ_BSTL01000032.1, read on the forward strand.
TCCGCCGCCACGTCAGTGCCAACGGCTGGTGCTCGACCGCCGAGGACGTCACGTTGCAGGCGTTGAACGACGGGCTGGCATTCGAGGAGGCCAGCTCCGAGCCCGGATGTGGCCCCTCCTGCAAGCTTTGCTATCCCGAGGCCACAACCCCGGCCGACTCCGGGCCGGTGGTCGAGCGGTTCACCGCCGCCGAAGGCACCGATCCGTTCATCACGAAGGCCCGCCTGAAGAAGGCGATCAGGAAAGCCTACGACCTCGGTTACGACTGGGACCAGTGTCACACCCTGTACCGCGAGCTCATCGACACCTACGAGCTGGACGAGGTGCCGCTTCCGGTGACCACGTACACGGTCGCCTTCACCGTCACCGACGAGCACCTGGACGGCCAGGCGCCTGACGAGGACGGCATGGCACATGCCCTGCGGGCCGGGGTCACGGCCGACTTCACCGTCGCGGCCGAGTCCACCGAGATGGCTACGCCCACTCTGCGGCCGTAGATATCACAGGCGGCTCGGCCGGTTCGCCGGCCGGGCGCCTTGATGGCCTGACTGCTCTAACCGCCTGATCGTGCGAGTTCGCTGGCTACCGCCGGGTGCTTACCGCTGCCCGGTGTCGACATCTGTTCGTCATCGAGGCTCGAGGGCGCCGCGCCAGCGAGGACGGATCTCTGCGATCACCCACTGGAACCGAGTCCTGTACGAAAGGAATGCCGATGGGCGCCTGGAGACTGCGCACTCTCGCGGGAACCACGCCATGACCGGAACCACGCGGCCCGCCGCTGACGGAAGCGGCAAACCATCTTTCCGCACCGACCTGACGGCGTCAGATGAACCGCCCGCACCCCTCCGCGCGGGTCCGAATCTGGCAAGCACGCTGCACGTCGTGCAGTTCTCCGGGGGCATCGGCAGCTGGGCTGCCGCCATGCGCGTCGCCGAAAAACACGGCACCGACAATCTCATTCTGCTCGCCGCCGACACCAAAGCCGAAGACCCCGATCTGTGGCGCTTCGTCGCCGACGCCGGCGTCCACTTCCGCGTCGACCCGGTGATCGTCGCTGACGGCCGTACACCGTGGCAGGTCTTCGCCGATCAGCGCTTCGTCGGAAATTCCCGCATCGCTCCTTGCTCAGTGCACCTGAAACAAAGGCCCTGCCGGCGATGGCTGACCGAGCACGCCGACCCGAACCGCACCGTGCTGTACGTCGGGATCGACTGGAGCGAGCGACGCCGCGTGCCGGCCATCGAGCGAGGCTGGTCACCGTGGACCGTTCGCTTCCCGATGTGCGAGCCGCCCTATCTCAGCAAGGACCAGATGCTGCAGTGGGCGACGGCTGTCGGCCTCACGCCACCGCGGCTGTACGAGCAGGGCTTCGCCCACAACGACTGTTTCGGTGTCTGCGTACGCGCTGGGCAACGCCAATGGCGGCATCTGCTTGAGGTGGCGCCCGAGCGGTACCTGGCAGCCGAAGCCCACGAAGACGAACTGCGGCGCTCGCTCGGTGATGTGGCGATCCTCAAGGAACGTCGCGCCGGTGTCAGCTACCCGCTGCCGTTGCGTGAGCTACGTCTTCGCGCCCAGCGTGCCGACGAAGCTGCCTGAGCAGCTCCACGGCCGTGTGAAGCAGTCGCGTCCGCCAGCCGTGCGGAGATCGCGCCACGCCGCCGCCTCGTTCGCCGATGGCCAGATCGGCTGTACCCGGCTGCCGACCGGGCCACCGAGGCAGACGCCGCACAGGCAGAGACCAGCGCGGCAACACACCGAATCCAGACCGTCGCGACGCCTCGGCGCTCGATCCCACTGCGGGTCGGGCGTCGAGTGGTTTTCGCGCACGGCCAGCCACGGACAAGAATCAGGAGGCCGGACATGAACAACGTCGAATGGGGCGCCATCGAGAGTCAACGCGCTCACCTGATGGCCCCCAGCTACGTGGCCGGCTACGGCCGCCTGCACAACGGCGAATGGGGCGCCGCCGTCGAGAACGTCGTCGTCTACAGCAGCCGCGAGGGATTGCGCGAGTGGGCGCAGTCGATCGTCAACCGGCTGCCCGGTGACCGGGCCGGTAAGCCGCTGGTCATCGTCAACCAGGACCAACAGCAGGCGTGGCTGGCCGGAAGCCACGTACTAGGCGCCGACCCTGAGGAACGAGCCGAGTGGACGGCGACGGTCGAAACCGTCTGCGACCTGATGCAGGCGGTCGCCACGAATCCGGCCACCTTCGGGTGGACTTTCGGCGATGGCGTCACCGAACTCTTCGCCCAGGTCGACGAGGACGGAGGTGACGACGACGCCGGTGGGATGGTCGCCGGCGTGAAGGTCGATGGGTTCTGGATCGGCTGCGAGCCACTCCACGACGACGACCTCATGCGGACCGGCCGCGAAGGCAGCGGGATCGACTTGGCCCATCCGGTACTCATGGTGATCGCCGACCGTATCGACCGAGCGTACTAACCGGGCGTCGCTAACCAGGTCGTATCCGTCAGCTAAGACTCAGTGGCGGCGCGACCAGCAGCGGGTGCGGACGCGCTACTACTTCGTGCACCGGCCAGTCCGCTGGACCATCCCGCACACCGCTCTGCCGTGCCACTTGGCACATCCGGCAGGTCGCGGTGCTCGGCTGACCCGGTGCATCGGCGTAGACCTCTGCGCTGCACAGCAGAACTGGCGAACGCGGCGGCCATCACTGCGGGCCGCCGCATCCGCCGGTCCGCAGTGATGACCGACCCGGCAGTGGCCAGCAAGCCGGCAAAACATCTTGGAAGCACAGCACCCGTCATCAACTACCGGCAGCAGCGCTGCGCTTCCAAGATCTTTTGACCCGAAGACTGGCTTGCCCGCCACCGCCCGCGCCGTTCCCCCCGTGGCCTCGTCAACGCGGCAGCGCCGGTGCAACCGGCGCGAGTCGCGCCAGTTCGCACCACGGAGGCCACTCCATGATTACGCACCCCACCGCCCGCAGCCGCGCCACCACCGGGCTGCGCGTCGCGGTCGTCGGCGGATCGCTGACCGGCCCGACCGCAGCGCTGCTGCTCCAACACGCTGGATTCGACGACGTCACCCTCTACGAGGCCGCCCCCGCCAGTGCCCCCCTCGGCGGCGGGCTGATCGGCTTGGAACACTCGTCGCTGGACATTCTTGACCAGCTCGGCGTACCCCAGGACGAGTTCGTCCGCTACGACTCCGAGACGGTCATGGACATCACCGTCCGCGGGCGCCAGCCCGAGTCCGAACACCGCCACCTGTACGCCGGCCGCAACACCACCTGGACCCTGCTGCACGCGGCCCTGACCCGCCGTCTGCCCGCCGACACCCTGCACAGCGGCCACCGGGTCACCGGCCTGACCGGCGAGCCCGGACGGCCCCTGCTGCACTTCGCCGACGGCGACACCACGCAAGCCGACCTGGTGGTCTTCGCCGACGGCCGCGCCTCGACCGGCAGGCGGCTGCTCGACCCGCAGCGGCAGCTGCACTACGCCGGCTACGTCGCGCACCGCGGCCAAACCAGCACCACCCAGCCGGGCCTGCAGGACTTCCTGCGCTTCGAGCCCTCGCACAGCGGCGTGCAGTTCAACGTGGCACCGATCCCCGGCGGCGTCGACTGGACCTTCTACCTGGGCGCCACAGCCGCCCAGTACAGCGACTTCTTCGGTGCGCCGCCGACCCGGCGCGTGTTCGCCCTGCCCCAGCACGTCACCGACACCGCCCGCAGCGCGGTCGACACCAACGCCCAGCAGTACCTGCCCGACGAGCAAGCCGCCCTCGTACACGCCACCGGCACCCGGATGGCTGCCGCGGTCATGGACATTGACCCCCCGACCCGCATGGTGTGGCCCATCGGTGCCGGTCACGCAGTGCTACTCGGCGACGCCCTCGCACCGGTCCGCCCGCACACCGCACGCGGGGCCAACAACGGCATCGAGCAAGCCGCCGGCCTGACCGCGGCACTCACCCAGCACCGCAAATACGGCGGCAACCTGACCGCCGCCCTCGACGGGTGGCAACACCGCCACCTGCCCGCCGCAGTCGCCGCCGTGCAACTCGGCCCGGCGCTCGGCCACAAGTTCGGCCTCGGTGCCTAAGACCTCCCCGGTACGGGCGGCCCAGAGGCGACCGCGCTTGATGGCGCTGCCGCCTCTGGCCGACCGGCCCGCACCGCACGACTTCGCGTCCGGTGCGAGCGAGGCCAGTTTCCCGGGGACAGCGACCACTGCGCGATGTTCAGGCCAAGCCCATCCGGCCACCTGAAGGACCTGCCGCCGACCGGGCAGCGCCTGACAGGTCGGTGAGCCGCATCAGCCTGCGTACGCACTGCAGCGATCATTTCCCGGCCACCGGCTATGCCGTAAGGGCAGGCGGTCGTTCGGCGCGGCTCGGAACGCTTCGGCCGCCGGGATCACCGGCGCGGCCCCTTACCTCGCCGTCCGGCACGCAGCAGTGGTGACACTCCGGGCGGTGCCACGCTGACGGCTGGCGAGGCAGCCCAGTCCTCGGCTGCCGCCTGGCGGCGATCGAGATGCGGGCGGGCACCGGCGGCCGCCGCACACCGATCGCACCGCCAGGAGGCGACGCCAGGTCCCGAGCCAGCCCTTCGCCGACCGCCGTCAACACCAGGACGCCCGCCGCGAGCGCCACTAGGGCCACTACGTGCCGGACGGCGAGAAGGGTTCTTCGACCCCGCCGGCTACCGGGAGTACCGCGTCGTCCTGAGCTATAGGCGCCGATAGCCGAGCTCCCACGGAGGGCAGTTGCCCTCCGCCGGACTGCCGGGCAACGACCGGCCGCAGGTACAGGCCGGCGCCTGGCTCACGTTCACCCCGGCCGGCCCTAGCGGGCCGGTAGACCGGAGCGACCTTCGGCCGCACTGCAGAGACCCTTTTCCGGCCGCTGGCTACGCCAGGAGGGTAGGTTGCGCGACGACGTCCACCAAATCCGCCGCGGGCGGGTAAATAAATCCTGCACACCCCACAGAATTTTTTTACCCGAAACCCCCGCACCGAATTTGGCTCCCGCCGCCGCGCAACCTGGCGAGCAAGCTCGCCGCCACCAGCCGAAAAAACGCCTCAACACCCAAGCCCACGCCACCCCATCTGCCACAACGGCCAACGAACGCGGGTCGCGGCACTAGCTAAAGACAAATAGAAAATTGCATTTCTTTTCAAAGCAATGTAGACAAAAGGCACTTAATACTGATAGGCTTCTATTTGTTAGCGAGGGCAAACGCTGACACACCAGGAACACAAAACAATAGGAGACCACACGTGAGCACTCACGAAATCGACGTGCGCAGCGAGACCGTCAACAGCGTTGCCGTCGGGTGGGAGAAAGCTTTCGGTTCGTTCTGGGCGCACGTCTACCTCGCAGACGACAGCAGCGGCTACCCCTGCCCGAGCTTGGAAATTGGCGGAGACTTCCGGGAAGTCAAGGACCCCGCAATCGTGATCGACTTCGTCCGCCCGTACGCGCACGTTCCCGAAAACCTCGCCGCCATCCTCACGGCCGACGCCGAGACCGAAGGCATCTGCGACCTGCCCGCCATCCTCGGTATCCAGGAAGGTGCGTCGACCGCGTACGACCTCGACGAGGCCGACATCCCGTTCTAACCTGCGCACTGGCCGGGGAGTCAGGGACTCCCCGGCCACCGCGCGTCTAGGCCCGCCGTTCCGACGTGAGCAGTCACGCGCCGACTGCGGCCGGATCGGCGCGCATCGAGCACGCCGCTCCGGGCTGCCGCGCCGGCCGCTCACGGCCGCACCACTTCTGGCCCGCATCCCTGCTGGACCGGCGCACGTAAAAGGCCGACGGCCCCCCGAAGGGAGACACCCCTCGCGAGATGTACCGGGCAAGGTCCGTCGGCCAACACCAGGCAACACACCAGCGCTCACGCGCTGGTCTGAAGACCAATCCCGAGGCTAGCGCGCCCCGCCTCCCCGTTCAACCAACAGGCCCCACCACAGGAAGTCCACCATGGCCACAACTCCGCAGCCGTACCCCACGATCATCCTCGACGACCTAGCCACCATTGCCGCACAAATCCAACCCCTCATCCAATCCGCGAACCTGGGCGACACCCAGGCCACCCGCCGCATCGAAGAGGTCTTCGCCAGCTACGGAATAGTCTTTACCGATACGCCCGCCGTGCCAGACCGGGAGGCACCATGCCACTGATGGACAAGGACAAGGCCGGCCGCCGCGTGGCACGCATCGGTTACATACTCGCTTTCGGTGGCGCGGCTCTCGCCATCCTCACCGCCTTGCTGCTGATCGTCGCTGTCGCGTTGCTGCGCTGACAAGTCCGGGCACCCGATCAGCCCGCCCCTGGTGGCTCACCCGCCAGCGCGCCCACCCTCTCGACTCCCGCCGCCGGAACACTCGCCGCGCTCTCGACGTCACCGCCACCGGGCCGTACTCCGCCTCCCTTAGGCCTACCCCGCCGCCGCGCCACCGCCACCACGGAATCGGTCAGCTCACCCACCCGCGACGCAACGTCCTCTGCCGACGCCCGCTGCTGCCCCTGCCGCACCCGTGCCGGGGTTTCCTCGGTCAGCATCGCCGTCACATCCGGAGCCACCAGCGATGCCAACACCGCCAAGGCGAAATCCGCGCCCTGCTCCGCCTCCACCACGACCGCATCCAGCCGCGCGAGCTCCGACGCCCGTCGCTCCTGCGCGCGGCGGACCACCGCACCAGCATCGACCGCCGCTTTCAACGCGGTGCGTTCCGCCTCATGCCGCCGCTGCAGCGCCTCAATAGCTTTGTTCGTTCCCTTGCTAGCCATAGCAACGACGCTACCTATTTCACAGGCCCGCCCTCCACACCTAGCAATCGTTGAATGTTAGTTGTAAATGGTCACCCAATCATTCAACATTGCTTACACCATCGTTGATCAGCACAGATATCAGGTCACTCCCCAACCCCTTCTCAGAACTAGCACACCCCCTGGCATTCCAATGTCGCAAAGGCGCCTGCCGGGTGCCTACGCTCGGCGGCATGCTCTCGGTAACCCGCATTTCACCAGGGGCCGGGATCGCCTACCTCACCCAGCAGGTGGCTACCGGCCGACACGACTTCCGGCCTGCCGGCCCGAGCGCCGCGGTGGCCTACCACGCTGATCCTGCTGCCCACGGGGAGGCGCCGGGCTGGTGGGCCGGTCAAAGCCCGGTGCTGTTCGGCGTGCACGGACAGGTCACCGAGAAGCAGTTGCAGAACCTCATCGGCGAAGGGCGACACCCGGACACCGGCGAACAACTCGGCCGACTGTGGCGCAAATTCGAGGCACTCGACGACGACGCCCGCCAAGCCGCCGTCGAAAAAGCCTGGAAAGCGCTACCCGAGGATGCCACCTACGAGCAGATCGCCCAGGTATGGCTGCGAATCTGGACTGCTCCGGAACGGCACCCGGTGGCCGGGTTCGATGTCACCGTTTCCCCGGTCAAGAGCGTCAGCCTGCTGTGGGCGTTCGGTGACGACCGGGTCAAGCGCGAGGTGATGGCGTCGCATCACGACGGCGTACGCGCCGCTCTCGAGCACCTGCGAGCGCATGGGGCGTTCACCCGGCTGGGCACCAACGGCATCGTGCAGGTCGACACCGACGGACTCGCCGCTACCGTCTTCGACCACCGCATGTCCCGGGAAAAAGACCCGCAGCTGCACTCCCACATCATCGTCAGCTCGAAGGTCCGTGTCGTGCGTGACGGCAGCGAAACCTGGCTCGCACTCGACAGCAGAGCGTTCTACCAAGCCACCATCGGCGCCCGCATCGCCTACGAACGCGCCGTCGAACACCAACTCGGCCGACGCCTCGGCGTCCAGTTCGCCGCCCGCGCCGGCTCCCCGATCCGCGAAATCGTCGGAATCGCCTCCCGGGCAATCCAGCACTACTCCAAGCGGCGCACCGCCGTAGAAACCGAGCTCGACAGCCGCCACAGCGACCCCAGCACCGGCCGCGAATGGATCCCCACCGGACGGTGGCGCCGCTCCGCGCAGGACGCCACCCTGCGGACCCGCCGCCCCAAGGACGGCCCCGAATCCACCAACGAAGCCGTCACACGCTGGCAGCGCGAAGACCAGCAGGCAGGACTAAACACTGCCGCTGAGGTCCGGCGCATTGCCGCAGGCCGGGCACCCGACCCTGTCGATCAACAGGCACGACAGGTCATCCGCCTCGCGCAACGCCATCGCACCGGCCAGCGGGTACGGGTCCAAGACCTGGACGCCGCCGCTGTTCGGCTTGGTCTGGAGCGCGACGAGCAGCGGACGCCGGTCATCACAGCCGCGATCCGGCGGCTGCCGCACTTGGCCGTCGAACGCGCTGTCGACGAGCTCAGCGCCGAACGCGCCGTGTTCAGCGTCGACCACCTCGAACTGGCCATCGGCCGGCAGCTGCACGTCAGTCGCACTTCGGATCGCCGCTCGGGCTGGCAGCAGGTGCAGCGCTACGCCGCCCACGCCATCAGGTCCCGGGCCGGCGGCCTACGCGTGCTGACCCCGCCCGCGTTGCTCGAGTGGGGCGAAACCCTGGTCCGCGGCTCCGACCGGCAAAGCATCTACAGCCGACACCGCGACCTAAAACTGACCACCGAACCAGTCCTCGCCGCCGAAAAGGAACTGATCGCCTACGCCACCCGCCACGGCGCTACGGCCGCACCCCGGCCGCTGCTCGACGGGGTCGCTGACCGGCTCGACCTGTCGGATGAGAAGCGCGCCGCGCTGCACTTCGCCGTCGGCGATACCCGCCGGGTCACCGGCATCGTCGGCCCGGCCGGCACCGGCAAGACCTACCTCCAGCGGGCTGTCGGTGTCGCCGCCCGCCAAGCCGGCATACCCGTACTCGGCCTGACGGTCGGGCAGAACGCCGCGTTCGTTCTCGCCGACGCCACCCGCGACGGCGAACACCCCGGCATCCGAACCGAGAACATCGCCATGTGGCTGCACGCCCAAGACCATCCGCCCGAAAACACCACCCCGGCCGACTGGGCATTCCGACCCGGTCAATGGGTCATCATCGACGAGGCGTCACAGGCCTCCACACTCGACCTGGTCCGCCTCAGCCACCTCCTCGCACCCGTCGGCGGGAAGCTGATCCTTGTCGGTGACCCCGAACAGATCTCCGCCATCGGGCCCGGCGGCATGTTCCGCTACCTCGCCTCCCTCGGCACCACCACGCAGCTGCGCGAAGTGCGCCGCTTCACCGACCCGTGGGAAGGACCGGCCTCACTGCGGCTGCGCGATGGCGACACCACCGTGCTCGCCGAGTACGACCGCCGCGGCCGCATCATCGCCGGACACCGCACCGAACTCATCAACCATGTCCTCGACGGGTGGGCCGCCGACGTCCTGCAAGGCCGGACCAGCCTCATTCTCGTCGAAACGCAGGCCGAGGCGGCTGACATCGCTACCCAGGCCCGGCGCCTGCTCATCCGGGCCGGCATCGTACAACCCGGCCCGGCCGTCGTCCTCGCCGACGGCACCCACGCCGGTGTCGGCGACCTGATCGTCACCCGCCGCAACAACCGCACCCTGCAAGCCGGGGACGCGTTCGTCGCCAACCGCACCCAATGGCGTGTTCTCGAACTCGGCCCCGACGGCGCACTACTCGTCGAAAACCCGACCAGCCGGGCCAACACCACACTGCCCGCCGACTACGTCGCCGAACACGTCCAACTCGCCTACGCCGCCACCGTCGACTCCGCGCAAGGCCGCACCGTCGACGTCGCCCGCGCCATCATCGACCAGGTCACCACCCGCCCGCGGCTCTACGTCATGGCCACCCGCGGCCGACTCCTCAACCAACTCGCCGTCGTCACCGCCGACGAACCCCCCGAACCACACCCACCCGCACCGGCCACCGCCGGTATCACCGTTCTCGCCGGGATCCTGCGCGAAGACGGCACCGACCGCTCCGGCACCGAAACCGAACAAACCCTGTGGGCCGACGCCGACACCCTGCAGCACTGGGGACCCATCTACGACGACCTCACCGCCCGCGCCAGCACCGACCAATACGCCGCCGTCGTCCGCCGCGTGGCCGGGCAACGGGTCGCGGACAACCTCGCCGCCGACCCCGCCATGCCCGCACTCGCCGCCCGCCTGCACACCCTGGCCGCCGCCGGATACAACCCCGAACACATCCTCAGCACGGTCGCCTCCGAACGGGAACTGCACACCGCCCACGACACCGCCGCCGTGCTCGCCTGGCGCATCGACCAGGCATACCGCGACCTACAACCCGACCCCGCCGTCGCGCTCAGCCCCGCCCAAGCCGGCGCCTACACCCAACGCACACCCGCCGCCGACGGCGACATCGGCGACGCGCTGCGCCAGGTCGCAGCCATCTGCGACACCCGCATCGACGCCCTCGCCCAGCAAGCCGCCGCTGAACAACCCGCCTGGACCACCGCGCTGGGACCGCTGCCCGACGACGACCCCGGCCGGCGGCAGTGGACCAGCCGTGCCGCCGTCATCGCCGCCTACCGCGACCGCTACACCGTCACCGGCGACGACCCGATCGGTCCTCAACCCTCGCCCCGCGATACCGGCCGGTGGGGCGCCTGGCAGCGCGCGCAGACCATGCTCGGCGTCGCCACGCTCGCCGGGCAGATCAGCAACGCCACCGACGGCCAGCTACGCGCGCTCATCGCCGCGCAACGCGACGCCGACCAGAACGCCCCCACCTACGTCGGCGGGCAGCTCCGCATGGCCCACACCCAACTCGTCGGCGCCGAAACCCACCTGCGCGACGCCCGCGTCGACCTGGCCACCGCCCAGACCGCCGCCAAGTCCGCCGCCCGCCACGCCGACACCATGACGCCGCGATGGTGGCACGCCGGCCCCCTGCACACCCGGGCCGCGATCCGCCACCAACACGCCAAGACCGATGCGCTCCGCGCCGGCACCACCGTCGACGAGCTGCAAGACCGTGTCACCTCCGCACGCGGACGCATCGACACCGCCCGCGACCGCGTTCACGAACTCGAACGCCAGCACCAGACGTGGGCCAGCTGGTACAGCGAGGCGCTACCCACCCGCTACACCGGACTCGCCGCCAGCGCCGAAGCCGCACGCCGCGCACAAAACCTCGCCAACGACGCCAACACCCTCGCCGACACCGTGCGCGCCACCGCGGCCCGCGTCCGCGCCGTCGACGCCACCCGCCCGCAACCCCACACGCGGCCCGTCCCCGACGACCTCACCGCGCACGCCGAGGCGACACGGCAACGCCTCCTCGAGGACCCCGAACTCGACGCACCACCCGACCGTTCCGAGCCGGACGCAGACCATGCCTGAAACCCGCCTGCCTGACCGCACTACCTGCCGGATCACGGGGCTTGCTTGCCGGCGGAACGGGATCCGGCCATGACCGCACACCCGGTTGCGTTCGTCGACGAAGCCTTCATCCGCCTGCACCAGCACCCCGGCGCCTACCTGTTCGCCGCAGTCCTCATCGACGCCGACGACCTGCCCGACGTCATCGACGCCGCCCGCCAAGCCGCCGGCCCCCATGCGGACTTCCACGCCAGCGACCTCTACCGCCGCGGCCACATCCAACCCCTCGAAGACATGCTCGACACCACCGAAGCCCACGCCGGCTGGACCCTCATGATCGCCCAAGCACCCCTCGGCGAACACCAAGAAGCCGCCCGGCAAGCAGCGCTCACCCAGCTGCTACGCCAGCTCAACGACCAGAAAGTCCGCGACGTCGTCCTCGACACCCGCGCCAGCCCACGCGAACAACTCGACACCCAACTCCAAGGCCGCAAGATCAACCCGAGCGACCTGCCCGACATCACCACCTACCGGCGACTGGTCCGCGGACAGCAGATCAACGCCAGGATGCGGCTACAGCACGTCGACGACCGCCATCAGCCCGCACTGTGGCTTCCCGACGTCACCGCCTGGGCGTTCCAGCGCGCCCTGGTCTTCGACGAACCGCAATGGTGGAGCCGCGTCGCTAGCGTCGCCACCATCCACGACGCCGCGACCGGCAGAGAACTCTCCCTGACACACGACAGGACCGCTCCACCCACAGGCGAACGCGGTCCCCAAATCCAGAGCCCAAGTGCTCAGAACTCGTTGTCGTCGACCTCATTCTATACGCTAAACGGCGGCACCACGAACCGCACACAAGGGCCCGGCCACCTCTACAACGCCCTGCTCACACAGACGATGGAAGCCAGTTTCCCGTCTTCCGCAGCCGACCTTCAGGCCGGCATTTCCGCCCTCACGGCGAAGGTCGACCGACTGACAACCGCGATCTCCGCAACCGCCCAAGACCGTGCACTGCCGGATCATTCTCACCCGGGTTCCGCAGATGCCGGGTGTATCGATGCCGGGAGCCGGTTCGAGGCGCCCGCCGAGCACCGCGATCCGGGCGGGCCCGAGCTCGGATAACGACGTCGTTCGCCTTGAGACGTAGGACGCGGCCAACACCGTAAATGTCCAGCGCCCTAAGGCTGCGGCTCGATGAAGAGGGGTGCCTGGCGCCGCGCCAAGTCAGGATCGACGTGAAGGTGGCGGCGCCAACCGAGAGATGACCAGAAGTGTTCCGCCTCCGCGGAGAAGGCGACCAGCCGTCGATCTGGATAGCGCTCATGGAGAAGCTTTATGGCCGCGGTGCCGAGCCCGCGGCCTCGATGAGCACCGTGTACTTCGATGTACTGGATCTCGAGAGCGCTGGCTCCGAGGAGTGGGACATCGGCGTAGTCGTCAGTTCTGAGGTCGTCGCCCAGCCTCAGCCGTGCTACTTCTTCCCTGCCCTCCAGGAGTCGCAGGAAGATGCTCCTGGAGTGGGGAGAGACGGGGCGGCCGTACCACCAATCCTGATTGAATCCGGCGCTTGCCTCGTCATGCGTGAACGGAGCCCAGAGACGCGCCCCCGCTGGTCGGCCGAGTTCAACGAGCACGAGGTCCATCCTGTGATTCTGCCCCAGGCGATCCGGATGGGAGCTGCGCAGGTGGGCGGTGCTGGAACTCCAACAACACCCAACCCCGCCAATCCGCCTACCCTCGAACCCATGACGCTGGCAACGCACAGCGTTAGGCTGCCTGCACACGGAACCGCGACCGAACTCGACGGGTGGGCGGCCAGACTGATTGTCGGCGTGAAGACTTGATCTTGGAGGGTGGATGCTGGTCCGCCGGATAACGTTGAGCCACTTCCGCGGCGTGGCGGCGGGTACGGTGCGGCTAGATGGGAACGCGCTGCTCGTCGGTACCAACAGCGTCGGCAAGTCCACGATCTGTGAGGCGTTGGATCTGGTCCTCGGCCCGGAGCGCATGTTCCGCCGGCCTGTCATCGATGAGTACGACTTTTACGGCGCGCAGTACCAACCTCAGGACGGCAACGCGCCTGCGGTGCGCATTGACGTGGTGCTGACCGACCTCGCGGCCGAGGCAGAAAGGCGATTCCGCAGCCACCTGCGCCGCTGGTCAGCGGAGCACGGTGACTTCGCCGAACCGGAAGCTCCGACACCCGGAGAAGACGGAGACCGAGCTGAGTGGTGCCTGCCAGTCGTATTCCTGGGGCGGTTCAATCCGCAGGAGGACGATTTCGAGGGGGCGACCTTCTTTGCCCACCCCGAACTGGTTCCCGACGACCTGACTGAGGAGTCCGCCGATCTGGGCGGCGGCCTTAAACCGTTCACCCGCGCGGACAAGCGGCTGTGCCGGTTTCTCTACCTACGGCCCAACCGCACGGGTAACCGCGCGTTAAGTTTCCAGCGAGGGTCGCTGCTGGACACGATCGTCCGGCTGGAGTCGGAATCAACCGGCCTGCTGTGGGAGACAGCCCTGCGAGATGTCGCCGATGTGGTGATCGCCGGCGACGAAACGGGCTTCTTCAAGGTCCGCACCGAGCTGCGCAGCAGGGTCGAAAAGTTCATCAGTCTGAGCGACGACCCGGGCGCGGTCGACGTACGCGTCTCCGAGCTGACCCGTGAACATCTGCGCGAGGTTCTACGGCTATTCCTAGCGACGCAGCCGGGGGCGCACCCCGTGCCATTCAACCGTCTGAGCACAGGGTCGCTTAACCTTCTGGTGTTTGCCCTGCTCACCTACATCGCCGAGTTGCAGGGCGACCAATCGGTAATCTTCGCGATGGAGGAGCCGGAGATCGCTCTTCCACCGCACGCCCAGCGCCGGTTGGTCGACTTCGTCGTCAGCAAGATGGGCCAGGTCATCATCACCTCCCACTCGCCGTACGTAATCGAGAAGTTCGACCCGGACCGAGTCGTTGTCCTCGACCGCGACCACACCGGCACGTTGACCAGCACTCCGGTCATCCTGCCCGACGGGTTCAAGCTCAAGAAGTACCGCGAACACCACCGCCAATTCGCAGAGGCTGTTCTAGCCCGCGCTGTCCTGGTGGTGGAGGGCGGCACCGAGGTCGCACTCTTTCAGGCCGCGGCGGATGTCCTCGACGCCGATCCCTCAATTGATTACCTGCATCCGGACCTCGCTGGCCTTTCCCTGTTCAATGCCGGCGGTGATCATGCCGTTCCGCTGTTCGCCCCAGTGTTCGCCGCGATGGGTAAGGCAGTGTTCGGAATCCACGATCAGCCCACCAAGCCCCTCGATCTTGCCCTCAAAGACAAGAGCGACCAGTTCACTGACTACAAGGAAATCCCATACAGAGGAATCGAGACGCTGCTGGTCGCGGAGACATCGATCGACGTTCAGCGGCGCTTCGCTGCAGCCGTCGTCAACCGGTCCGACCATCCCGGTGGCACGTCATTGCTGCCGGAGGCGACCGAGGACGAGGTCCGAGCGCACGTACGGCACCTCTTGCAAGCCAGGAAAGGCTCGTATGACGGGTACGCCGTACTGCTGATCAACGAGTGCCGCAACGCCGCCGAGCTACCCCCGTCGGTATCCGACTTCCTAAGGGCGATCGACGCCCACCTACGAGCAGCCTCGACATCCAAGGCGGAGCCCACAGCAGACCCCGAGAGCTGAGACGCTGGTGGAGCTCGACGACTCCCGCAAGGCAATCCTCGCCGCCTCCGGCCACCTGCTGATCCAGGGCGGACCTGGCTGCGGCAAAACCACCATCGCACTACTCAAGGCCAGCGAAATTCTGGCCAGGCTGGAGCCCGAGCAGCGGGTCCTGTTCCTCAGCTTCTCCCGAGCCGCAGTACGCCAGATCTCGGATCGCATGCGCGGCACCCTCACACGGACCGTCCGCGACCGGCTCGAAGTCCGAACCTTCCACTCGTTCTTCCTCGAACTTGTCCGAACCCACGGTCCGCTGCTGAACGGCCGGCCCTCGTCATTCATCGCGCCGGACCGGGAGCGGCAGCTCAAGGCGGACTTCGCCGGTGACTGGGAAATCGAAACCGAACGCCTCGCCAACGACGAAGGCCGCTACGTCTTCAACCGGCTTGCCGCGACCGCCGCCACCCTGCTGACCGCGATCCCCGCTGTACGCACGCTGTACAGCGACACCTACCCGCTGGTCATCGTCGATGAGTTCCAAGACACCAACGAAGACCAGTGGCACGCCGTACGTGCCTTAAGCAACGCCTCGACGATCATCTGCCTGGCCGACCCTGACCAGCGCATCTACGAAGGCTTCGTACCCGGCGTCGACGAGAAACGTATCGACCAGGCCATCGAGCAACTGGCGCCCACGCCGTTCGACCTCTCCGGAGACAACCACCGCAGCCCCGGCGGCGGACTCCTCGACTACGCGAACGCCGTCCTGCGCAACGACCCCAGCCAGCCGATCCCCCCGAGCGTAAAAACCTGGTATTACCAGTATCCGATCACCTGCGAACAGACCGCGCACACGGCTGTCGTCACGGTCCGCGAAGTCCTAGAGCAACGGCTCGGCCGTACGCCCACGATCGCGGTGCTCGCCTCCTCCAGCGCTCTTGTCGGCCGAATATCGGAGAAGATCTCGACCGATCAGCCCCATCCGACCAACACGGACGTCCTGCCCGCGATCGACCACGAATTGAACTGGGACCCCGCCCTATCAGCGGCCGCCGGCTACGTCGTTGCGACGATCATGGAGTGGCCCGGCTTGACCAAAACCGAAGCCATGACGATCACCCTGACCGCCATGGCCGACTTCTACCGCATCAAGCTGGCTGGCGGCACCAAAGGGGCACGCAAAATCATCACCACCATCGAGAACGCGATCACCGCGATCCGCGACGGCAAACCCGTCCGGGCCAAGGCCGCAAAGGTCCTCCTCACCGGATTCGACTCGCCCCTGGAGTTCTCCGGCGATCCAGTCATCGACTGGCAAGTCGCCCGCAAGCGACTACACGGCGCCGATGAGCTTGAGGAGACCTTCAACAAGGCGCGACTACTGCGGCTGTTCAAGGCAACCGACCTACTCGCCTGGGCGCTGATCGACGTCTGGAACAGCGACGACGCCTACCCAGGCGCAGCGCTCGTGGTACGACGGGTCCTCGCCAACGAGACGCTGGAAGCCGCCCAGTCCGAGCCCGTGCCGGTCAGCCTCATGAACATGCACAAGTCCAAGGGCAAGGAGTTTGACGCCGTCATCATCACCGAGGGCCGCCACAACGCCCCGTTGCTCGACGCCACCTGGGAGCCGAGCCGCATACAAGCCGCTCGTCGGGTTCTGCGAGTCGCGATCACTCGAGCGCGCTCGCTGGTGATCTTCGTGCGACCGGCGGGCGCAGCCCCGCTGACAGGCTAACTAGCCATCACGACACGACACCATCGCAACAGCGGGCCGGACTGCGCCACCCATTGGCACGATGGAAGACGCAGGCAAACCTGCCGGCCTTGGCCGATCCGGCCGCGAATGTCGGCGAAGTGGACATGGGTCCCCGACTTCCGGGTGGGTAAGTCGCGATCACCGGCACTACCACCGGTAACCACTGCCGTCGGTGAGGTTCACGAACATGCCGGCGTGGGTGTAGACGCTTATCGCGGAGAACAACGCGAAGCCGATGCCGGCAACCGTCCACGCCCAGTAAAGGATCTGCCAGCTGCGGTGGCTGCCGGGCAGTGCCGCGGACGGGAACAGCAGGCAGCCCAGCGCGGCAGCCCCATAAAGGACGGCGAAGAACGTGTTCTCGATGGCCGGGTGCTGCCGTAGGAGCCCGGTGACAGTTGCCTCGGCGGGTGCGGCACTGATGACGTAGAAGCGCAGGATGGCCAGGGTGCACCAGGTCATGACGAGCCCGAGAAGGAAGACGATGATGCCGACGGGACCCAGCGCGTCCGGTAGCCGGTCGGGGGCGAAGGCCGGCGTGGTCCGGCTGATCCGCCACGCGGCAGCCAGCAGAAGCACGCCCAGCAACAGAGCTGGTCCGCCGAAGATGGTGTCGTTGTAGGGCCTGGCTTCGGCGAGCGGGTGGGTGACAGTCATGGCGCCGCCGAGCGCGGTCAGCAGGATGCCGAGGACGCCGAACGCGGCGGCCCAGCCGGTGTGGTCGGCCGGTGCGCGGACCAAGGGCATGGGCATGCGTTCGTTGCGCAGCCAGGCCCAGTAGCGCGGGACGAGGATAAGAGCTGCGCTGGCGGCGACGCCGA
The DNA here is from genome assembly GCF_030269485.1 of Actinoplanes sp. NBRC 103695. Classification (GTDB taxonomy): domain Bacteria; phylum Actinomycetota; class Actinomycetes; order Mycobacteriales; family Micromonosporaceae; genus Actinoplanes. The sequence continues at coordinate 76,742 of NZ_BSTL01000032.1, forward strand.
TGAGCGTGTTGTACATGATCATGAATTCGCTCCTGGTGGTGAGGGTCATTGCTGGTGCGCGGTGATGAGCTGCCGGAGGACGGCAACGTCGTGCCGGCCGGCGCCGGTCTGGGTGTCGAGCAGGGTGTCCAGCTCGGCGATGAGCTGGCTCCGTAGTTGCTGGTTCAATGCCCACCCTGCGGCGGTGGGTGCGAGCAGGGATCGGCGGCGGTCCTTGGTGGGGACGCTGCGGCGCAGCAGGCCGCGTCTGATGAGAGCGGCGGCGGAGCGGGTGACGGAGCCTTTGGAGACGTGGGCCAGTGCGGCGACGACGCCGGTGTCGATAGGTCGGTGCATGACGGTCAGGTGCAGCACGTCGTAGCTGGTCCAGGTCAGGTTGGCCTCGTAGAGGACGGCGGCCTCGAGGTGACGGCGGGCGAAGTTCGCGGTGCGGCACATCTGGGCGAGGCGATCCATCTGCCCCGGCCCGACATCGTCGCCTGCGCCCCCCGGTGCCGCCGGCATCGCCAGTTCGGCGATGCCGGCGGCACTCGACGGAATCTCGCTCATCGATGGGCTCCGGCTCCTGGCTCGAGGAACGTTGCAGGATGCGGCCGGCCTCGGGTTTTGCCGTGGCGGTGGTGATCGCCGCTGGTCCAGTCCGCCAGCGGGCGCACCGGCCAGAACTGGTGCGCGTCGTTGAGCCCGCCCGCAGTGCTGGGCAGGTGCCGGGTGTGTCTGGCGGGCCGGTGGCCTGGCGCAGCACGGTGCATGGTTGTGGTCCTCTCTGGAGGGGTTCGGCTGTCGCGTCGGGTCTGCAGGTGCGTGCCGGTCATCGCCTGCACGACGACACCGGCGGTGTCCCTGAGGCGCTGCGCTGATGGTGGAGCCAGGCGGTGATGGCCGTGAACGCGAGCGGTGCCGCCCGGTGCAGGTTGAGGGAATGGCCCGTCCGCGGGACGGTTACCGCTGCCAGCGGCGTGCCGTTCGGGAAGGCGGTGTGTTCGCGCTGGCAGATGTCGGCCGTTGTGGTGCAGGGCTGACCAGTGCCGCAGAACAGGGCGTCGGTGGCACCCATGACGAACAGGACGGGAACGGTGATGGCGCGGCTGTAGGCCAGTTCGTCGTCGGGGGTGAAGGTCAGTTCGCCGGTCGTGGCGGTCGTCTTGGTCTGCTCGTCCCAGCCGGTGGCGCCGCGGGCCGCAGTTTGCGGGTTCAGGAAGTAGCCGGGTCTGCTGCCGGGCCGGGTGGTCATGTAGCCGTCCGGCGGCGCGGTGTCGGCGAACTTCGGGTCGGCGGCGGCCGGGTGCAGGTCGGTGATGAAGCGGGTCATCTCGTCGAGGCGGATGTCGTGCAGCAGGCCGGTGAGCACGAGCGCGTCGACGTCGTGGTAGGTAGCGGCTTCGGCCATCGCGATGACCGAGCCGTAGGAGTGTCCGACGCTGACGACGCGGGTGAACCGGCCAATCGTGCCGTCGCGTAGTGCGCGGATCACCTGGTGGGTGACGGTGGCTTCGGTAGTGGCGGTGACCTGGTCGGCCGGTGGCCGGTCGCTGGCGCCGGTGCTGATGCGGTCGATGAGGTAGACGGCGTCACCGCCGGCCAGTGCCGTAGCGGTGTAGTCGGTGCGCTGGTCGAGGCCGGTCCAGTAGCGGTGGGTGTAGGTCAGCCCGGGGATCAGCACCTGCACGGTAGTGGTCGCGTGGGCGGGCCGGCACAGCCAGCCGGCGAGCCGGTACGGCACTGCGCCGGGGGTGGCAGTCAGCGTGACGGCGAGGTCGTGTCGGGCGCATCCGGGACGCGCCGCTGGCAGGGGCTGTGCCTGCGCGGCTGGCGTGGCCTGGGCGACGCCGGTCAGGATGAGCGCCGCAGCGAGTGCGAGCCGGGTCAGTAGGTGGCGTGTACGCGGCCGTCGTGGGCTCGGGATAGTGGTGGGTGTGGTGTTGGACAGCATGTGCTGCTCCTTCGGTTGGGTGGGTGGGGACGGTCGAGCAACGGGGGTCACTCGACGCTGATGTGGACGTGGTTGGTGTGCCATCCGGCGGGGTCGTTGCCGCCGTAGGGGTTGTTGTAGGCGTGCCAGCCTTCGGAGCGGGTCCAGATGCGGCGGAACCAGATGACGTACTTGATGCCGAGGCGATCGGCGTTGGCGACGGTCCATGCGGCCATCGCGTCGCCGCGGGCTTTCTGGGCTCCGGATGCTTCGCCGCCGGAGGTCATCATGAAGTCGCAGGCGCGGCCCTGGGGGTGTTCGCCGTGGTCGTCGACGCGGTAGCAGCCCGGTTTCGGGAACCCGGCTGTTTTAGCTTGTTGTACGAGGTGCAGCGTCCGTGGTGTCAGGCAGCCGGAGCCGGTGGTCGGGTCGGGGCGGATGCTGCAGGGTTCGTCCGGCCAGGAGCCGTCGGGGTTGCGTGTGACCGGCTGCGCCATCGCGGCGTTGGTGGCTGAGCAGTCGGTTGCGCTGCCGGCCGTGAGGCCTAGTTGCTGGCTGAGAGTGGTGGCGTCGTCTTCCCATTTCGCGTAGGCGTTGGGCAGGGCAGAGCCTTGGACGGCTTGCGCGGCCTCGGTGAGTGGCATGGTCTGCCAGCCGCGGACGGTGGCGAGTTTGTCGTAGAACTTGCCGGCGGCGTAGATCGGGTCACCTAGCTGGGCCGGGGTTCCCCAGCCTTGGCTGGGGCGTTGCTGGAACAGGCCGATGGAGTCGCGGTCACCGCCGGCAAGGTTGCGCAGTGTGGATTCCTGCATGGCGGTCGCGAGCGCGATGATTTGGCCGCGGGCCGGGATGCGTCGTTCGGCGCCGACGCTGACGATCGTGCGCGCGTTGGTCAGTTGGTCGGCGTCCCACTGCTCGGCGGTGGGTTGGCTGCTGGCGGCCGATGTCACCGGAGCGGGGGCGCACTCGTCGTTGATGCTGGTCAGCACCAGCAATGGTCCGGCGAGGCAGCAGCCAACGAGGAGGAAGAAGCCCGCCACCAGGGCGACGACGCGGTTGGTCACGGTTGCCGCCGCGGCAGGCAGGCAGCAGTGGCCGATGACACCGTTCCGGGGCCTGCGGGGTCGGCGAACCGGGTCTGCGTCATGGTGCCGGCGCCGGGCTGGCGTTGTCGATCAGCCACCGCCCGCCGGTGCTGGTGACGGTGACGCGGATGAGTCCTGCATCGGTCCGCACGTCTGCGACCACGACGTCCGTGTCCGCCGAGACCAGGCGCGGGCTGCCGGTCACGGCGTGGGCGGGAATCTGGGCCGGATCGGTGGCCGCGAGCTGCCGCGCGTACGCCGGCGTCACTATCGGCTGCAGGGCGTTGCGCCAGGCGGTGTCGCCGAGCGTGGGCCGGGCCCACAGCCGGACGTAGGTCAGGGCGGCGAGCAACGCGGCATGGCGACGTGGCACGCTGGCAACCGCCGCATGGCTCGTGTCAGGTTCGGGCGGCGCGGTGGCGCTGCATCCGGCTGTCACCGCGACGGCGAGACCGCAGGCGATGGCCAACCGTCGGCGGCTCATGCCGGTACGTCACTGTGTTCGGGCCAGCTGCCGAGGGCGTCATTGGCGGTGGCGGCCATGTCGCGCAGCCGGGTGTGCAGCGTGGTCAGCGCGGTCCGGCGTCGCTGGGCGGTACCGGCGGTGTGCGCTTCGAGCAGGGCGCTGTTCACGGCCGCGCTCTGCTCATCGAGCGCACGCAGGATGCCGAGGTATTGCAGATAGTCGCTGCTGGCCGGATCGCCGACGGCCGACGTGGATGGGACGTCGCCGTCGTGGACGAGGGCGGTGGGGCTGGGCATCAGTCCTCCAGGCCGGGGTTGTCGTAGACGTCGGTGTCGTAGTCGCCGTCGAGGCGCCCGTCGGTCTCGGCGTCGAGGCGTTCGCGTTCCTCGTCGGCGTATTCGGCGGCGCGGTCGTGGGCTTCGGTGTCGTATTCGGCGTCCAGGTCGCTCACGGGCTCGGTCTCCTCTGGCTGCGGTGATGGTTCGTCGGCTTCGGAATCGGTGATGCGCTCGTAGAGCTCGTCGACGTCGCGGTACATGGCCCGCAGGACGGTGGTGAGGCGGTCCCAGGCGTTGTCCGAGGTGACTTCGGCGGGCATGGTCATGACGTGGGCTCCTGCGGGCTACCGGCCGGCCCGGCCGGCCGGTCGGTGAGGTCGGCGGCGGCGATCAGCGCCGCGGCCTCGCGCCACTCGTCGGGCCAGTCGAGGTCGAGGTGCCGGTTGTTGTGGGTGCCGTTGCGGCAGCGGGTGTAGTCGTCGAAGTCGCGCAGCCGCAGGCGGGCGCGGGCGAAGCGTTCGTGCCACAGCAGCGGCCCGTCCGCGGGTGCGGCGTTGTCGTAGGCGGTGTGCCAGGCGGCGGCGAGCGCGGAGAGTTCCTCGATCAGTGGCGGGTGCTGGTACCAGCAGGCCGGGAGTTCTTCGACCAGCTGGTAGCGGTCTACGGCCCAGCCGACCCAGTCGATCAGCCACGCCCACGCCTGCGCGGCGGCGTCGCGGTCGAGTTCGGCCCAGCGCAGCGGCCACGGCATGCTCAGCGGGGCCTTGCGCGGCCCGGCGTTCTGCCCTCGGCCGATCGTGTCGGCCAAGGCGAGGTGTTGCTGATGCAGGATGTCGACGGCCTCGGTCAGCCGAGCCACGGTGGCAGCAAGCTGCGCGACCGCGACCATGTCCGGGCTCGGGTCCTCGGGCAGCTGGAAGTCGAAGGCATCCATCACGCAGCCTCGGCGAGTCGTCGGCGGAAGGCGTCGCGCCCGGCGGTCAGCTCGCCGGCGTCGGGGCGTTCCCACCACGCCGGCACAGCGAGCTCGACCGGGGGGAGGTTGCCGACCAGGGCGAGTGCGCGGCCTTCGGGCAGAGTGCGCAGGTCGGCCAGATCGAGCAGGTTCTCCCGGCGGGTGCTTTCGTTGACCGAGGCCCGGCCACCGCCCCAGGAGTGGCTAGAGGTGATGTCGGTGACCTGCCCGGCCAGGGCTTGGGCGTCGCGCATGCCGGTGACGTCGCTGCTGCCGCCGATGAGCAGCCGGGCGCTGGCGGAGTCGGCGATAGCCCGGCCGCCCTTGTCGCCCCAGCGTTCACGCAGCTGGTGCAGGTTCTGCGCAAAGATTGACACGGCGATGCCGGAGCCGCCGCCCTCATTCATCAGCGACGGCAGGGAGGGCAGCGGGGCAATGTTGGTGATCTCGTCGCCGATAAAGTACAGCGTCGGCTCGATCCGCCCACCTGGCGCGGTCAGGGCGAGACGTTTCGCCTGGTAGAGGATGTCCTCGCTCAGAGCGGCGAGCAACGGCGCGATCAAGGCTTGGGCGTCGCGGGTGCCGACCAGGTAGATGGTGCCGGACTCGCGCAGCCAGTCGACCGGCTTGAACTGGGTCCCGCGCGGCGGAGAGCAGGCTGTCAGGACGCGGGGGTCGTTGAACGCATCCAGGGCGCCTGCGACGACGGTTTGGATAGTGTCGCGGGCCCGGCCGCTGGTTTCGCGGTGCCGGGCGAGCCGGTCGGCCCACGAGTCGACGCCATGCGCCCGCAAGATCCGCTCGGGCCGCGAGTTGGCCGGGTTCTGCGACCACGCCAGAACATCGAGCATGGTGGCGTGCTCATCCAGGGCGGCCGCGTGCAGCAGACCGCGCAGGATGGTGGCGGCCTGGTCGCGGAACCACTTGCCGTTCTCCACGCTCTCGTCGCCGATGCCGGAGCCGGCGGCGAAGCCGTTCGCGCGGAGCATGGCGACGATCTGGTCGTCGGCGCCTTCGATCGGGGACCACGCCATGCGGGGCACGCCGCGGATCTCGCCCTGCGGCTCGAAGATGTGGGTGGGGCCGACCGCGGCCCGGCGGTCGTAGGTGATCTCCGCGACGTCCAGGCGGGTCGAGGTGGTGATGACCGCACCGCGCGCGTCGGCGACCGCCGGTATCACGTACCGGGTGGTCTTGTTGCCGAAGCGCGGCACCGCGGCAGCGAGCAGGGTGTATTCGTTGGCCAGGTAGAGCGGCCGGCCGCTGGTGGCGTCGTTGCCCAGGAACCGGGCGACTTCGAGCGGGTCGTGGCGGCGGGCGGTCTTGGTGGCGCGGGTGAGTTCGTCGTCGGAGTCGAGGATCGTCAGGCCGGGCCGCACGACGTCGACCCGTTTGCGGACCGCGTCGGCGGTCAGCGTGCGGTGCAGGTCAGCATTCGTGGCGAACCCGTGGCGGCGCATCCGAGTCTTGGCGAGGTGCAGGGCAGGGGCGCCGATCCCGGCGAGGATGCCGAAGAAGGACACTGCCCACAGCGGATACAGCAGTCCCGGCCCGCCAATGAGCGGGCGGGCGGTGGCCGGCCACGCGTCGGCGGGGTGGTCCAGGTGCGCGGTCAGGCGTACCACGATCCCGGGCGTCTGCCCGATGGTGGTGTCGGTCCAGTGGTGGTGGGTCAGCAGGGCGGACAGTTGCCCGGCCGTCCACAGCGACACCACGCCGGCCACGGCGATCACGACGAACAGCACGAGCAGGATGAGGCGGCCGAGGATGTCGGCGCGGGCCCGGCCTTGGCGGGGCGGGCGGTGCCCGGGTGAGGACAGCGGCGGGCGGCCCATCACGCCGCCTGCCCGTCGGTGGCGGCGGCCAGGCGGGCGTCGTAGTCGGCGCCGTCGACAGGGGCGGCCGGCTCGTCGGTTTCCATGCGGCTGTCGGTGTGGACCATCGCCGTTTCCATCTGGGACAGCTGGTGTTTGACGACGAAGGAGCGGGTGCCGATCTTCCACAGGCCGACGCCTTGGCGCAGGAAGCGCATCAGGTCGGTCTCGACGTCGGAGGTGCCGAGGAACTCGCGGGCCTGGTCCAGGCTGCCGGTGGCCTGCCGGTAGGAGACCCGAACGCCGGAGTCCTCGATCAGGCCGCGGGCGATGCGGACCTGTTCGGAGTCGGCCGACCCGGACGCCGCCAGATCGGAGAAGCGGTGGAAGGCCAGGACGTTGGCAATGCCCAGCGCCCGGGCGAGTTTGAGTTGTTCGCGCATGCGGCGGATCAGCGGCAGGTGCCGGGCGATGAGAGCGAACTCGTCGTAGAAGCACACCCGTGGTGGGGCGTCCGGCGCCGATAGTTCGGTCTCCAGCCAGGACTGGGCGCAGGTCATCGCCATCGCGGTCATCTGATCGCTCGCGCGGATGGTGCGCAGGTCGAGGATCGCTCCGGGCTGGGTGAAGTCGAGGCGGGCATTGGACTCGACCGGGCCGTCGAACACCCCGCCCAGCGCGCCGGAGATGAGCCGTTCGAGGGCCAGGCGTACCCGGCGCGAGTCGGTGACGAAGGTGTCGACGGGGTAGGCGAGCTGGTCGAGGCGGTGCTGCCACAACGTGGGGTCGCCGGTCGCGGCGAGCACCGCGGACATGGTGGGGGTGGCCAGCCGTCCGGCGGAGGCGTCGTGTTCGCGGGTGACCGCGTCGACGGCGTACTCCAGCAGCGACCGTTCGGCTTCCTGCAGCGGCCCGCCGAGCTGGATCTCGAGGAGTCCTTCGAGCAGCAGCAGCCGGCGTGAGCGCTGCAACTGCCGCCACTGGGCCTCGGTCTGCTGCGGGTAGCGGCGAATCCCGGCCAGGGGGTTCATGATCACGCCGAGGCCGGGGCCGATGCGCACCGGCGTTATGCCTGCGGCGGCGGCGAGCTGTTCGTATTCGCCCTTGTAGTCGGTGCCGTAGAAACGGGTCCCGAACGGAATCCCGCGAAATGCGAGGGTCTTGAGCAGCGAGGACTTGGCTGAGCCGATCTCGCCGGTGACGACCATGTTCGGGGCGGTGATGACTTTCGCTCGGTACAGCTCGTGCAGGCTGAAGGTGAACGCGCTGCGCGAGTACACCTCGAGGCCGATCAGCGGGCCGTCGACCGGCAGGCCCGGGTCGGACACGAACGGATACACCGAGCACAGCTGGGCTGAGGTGGTGGTCAGCGGCGGAAGTTGCATCTGCCAGAACACCCGCCCGGCCGCGCGGCCGTAGGCGCCGTACGCGCCGACCGGCACGGGGCCGAGCAGCCGGTCCTCCTGCCGCGCCACCGCCCGCTGTTCCCGGTCGAGCGCGGTCTGCGCGCGGGTGAGGTCGCGGGCGGCGGCCCGCTGCTGAATGCGATCGGCGAGGGAGCCTTCGCGGCGCAGGACTCGGCGGCTCACGCGGACCACCCCCGGGCGGGCTTCAATCCACGCGCCAGCGGCAAAGCGCCGGCGGCGAACGCCTGGTCCTGTTCCCCGGCCAGGACGATGGCCTCGCACCCGGCCCGCGACAGGATCCGTTTGACCGAGCGGACATCGCGGTCAAGGTCGGGCAGGGTGGGCGCGGTGACGGTGACCAGCAGCGCGTACCGGTAGCGCACGTGCCCGGCGGCCTGCTCCCGGTCGATCTGCTCGACCGCGCGGGCCTCGTCGTCCTCCCGCGCGGTCCTGACAAGCCGCAGTTTGCGTTTGGTGACCTCGTCACCCGCGCGAGACACCTTCTCCCGGCGGGTGGCCAGCTGCGCCACCGCGGCCGGGACCGGCTCGGCGACCAGGGTGACGGTGCAGCGGCAGGTGGTGCGCATGTAGAGCGGGCTCAGCCACGTCGCCGCGACCATCTGCCGCGGCATCTGCGCCACCCACAACGTTCGGGAGAACGCCGAGTCGTGCTGGTAGGTGGTCCAGCCGACGGTGCGGGCGGCGACCGGGCCGGCCAGTCGCGGTTCGACTCCCGCCGCCGTCGGACCGTCGTCCCCGGTGGGGGTGGTGCTGGCGCGCAGGTCGACGACTTCCTGATCGTCGGGGTCGAACTGGGTGCGGATGGTCGCGGCGTACGCGCGTGGGGACAGCCAGCCGCCGGTGGTGATCCCGGCCTCGAGGACGGCGGACTCGATACCGGTCAGCCGGTCCAGCACCACCGCGGCGATCGCCGCGTCTGTCCCACCGGCCTGGGCGATCTCGCCGGAGAGCCGGGCGATGTCGAACACCGCCGACAGGTAGATCTCGTGGCGTTGCGCCGCCGGCGCCGCTGCCGCGGTCAGCTGTGCGAGGGACCGGTAGGCGGCGCTGCTGGTGTCGACGGCCCGGTTGACCAGGTACCGCTGGGCGGCGTTGCCGGTGTCCGGCACCGCGCGGGAGGTCACCGACCAGCGGATCAGGCCAGCGTCGGCGTATTCGCTGCCGAGGATGTTGAGCAGCTGCGCCCAGTCGGTCAGCCGCTGCGCCTGGACATCGCGGTCGGCCAGGATGAGGTTGGTGCCGTAGCAGGTCAGCGCTGCGGTCACCGTTTTCTCGCGGCGGTGGTGCAGCAGGCCGATCTGCGTGGTGCCGTCGGCGGCGGTCGCCTCGAGCCACACGTAGGCGGCGGCCGGGCCGGGCAGGTCCATCCACCGCTCGACACCGTTCGGCGCGTACGGGCCGCCACGGTAGTCGCTCTGCCCGGCACGGCGTTGCAGCAGAGCTCCGGCGACGACCGGCGCCCACTCGGTCACCCGGCGGCCCTTGAACCGCAGCAGGCCCAGCGTGACGAGCAGCACGCAGCCAGCGAACGCGCTGATCGCGGGGCCGCGCTGCCCGGCGACGAGCAGGTTGAGGGCCACGACGGCGGCGATGACACCGGCCATGACCAGGGCGATCTGGGACCAGGCGAACCCGAGGACCGCTCCGCGCGTCGAGCGCGGCGGGAACTGGAATTTCATCCGTTCTTCTCTTCCGTCGAGGTCGGGTTAGATCGGCACGATGGGCACTTCGGCGGCCGTGGCGGCAGCACCCTCGCCGCTGCTCGCGGCGCCCGAGCGGCCACCGGACTGCTCGCTGTCGGCTGATGAGTGCTGCTGCGGTGCGGGCTCGGACGCTGCTTCCGGTGCGGCGGCGGGTGGCTCACCCGCCGTCGCGGCGCCCGGTTCTCCGGTGACGCCACCGGCCGGTTGGGCTGTCTGGACCCCACCCGGGGTGAGCGGCAGCGCCCCTTGGAAGCCGGTGGCATCGCCGGGAGCGGTGAGCTGCCCGGACGCCATGTCCTGCTGCGCGCTGTGCGCACCCGACCGGATGCCGTCGGTCTCCTCGCCGTTCGGGGTCTCACCGGCCCCGCTCGGGCTCTGTTGCTCACTGCCGGCGTCCTTGGCGGTGTCGCCGACCTGCCCGCCGTCGGCGCCGGTCGATGCGGCGTCGCCCACCCGCCGGCCGGGGCCGTCACCGATACCGGTTGCACCTTTGGCGGTGTCGACCGGGCTGGTCGGCATGCTCGCGGTGTTTTCGTCCATGAGGCCGGCGGCGCCGGACGCCGGACTCCCGCCACCGCCGCTGGCGTCGGCGGCACCGGCCCGGAATCCGTCAACGGCGTCGGCGCCCACCTGCAGCGGGCCCCCTGCGCTCGACAGGATGCCGTGGGCGTTGACGTCGGACAGGTAGCCGTCCCACAGCGTTGTCAGCCGCAGCAGGATCCAGGGCGCCACCACCATCAGCCAGATCAGCAGCACCCCGCGCAGCGCGTTCATCAGGTCGTCCGACCCGTATGCCGTCCGGGAGCCGTAGATCCACAGCTCGGCGATGAAGAATTTGCTGCTCGCGAGGGCGTTGACCGTCCAGAACCAGCGGCGCCCCCAGTGCCGGGTCTCGTGCATGGCCTGCCCGGACATCGCAACGGCGCCGAACAAGGCGGCGCCGGTGGCCAGCACACCGCGAAACAGCATGATGACGAACAGCAGGAGCAGCCCGATCGTGGCCAAAACCGCAAGCAGCAGCGCGATGAACAACGTCCCGGCGCCGCCGGTGAGGTTGCTGAAGCTGGCCACCAGCGTCGACGGGTCGTACAGCGTCCGGGCGTTCGCGTCGATGACCGCGTTGGTGGCCTGGTCCCACGCCGCGACGATCGTGTAGGCCAGGCCGCCGGCGAAGGTGACACCGAGCACCGCCCGCACGAGGCCGCCCAGCGACGCGACCGGGCTGGGCCCGGCGGTGGTGCGCAGCCCGTTGATGATCGTGGAGAGGATGAAGAAGACGAAGATCAGGCCGACCATCACGCCGGCGAGGGAGTTGTACGTGGAGTAGAACGCGGCGTCCGGGGAGGAGATCGCGGTGACCGTGAAGACCCAGCTGGCAAGCTTGGACAGCAGGAACACCACGCCCTGCACCGCCACGTCCACGAGCCCCTGGATGCCGGTGCGCACACCGGCCTCCAGAGCCTCATCGGCGTTGCGTTGCACCTTGCAGCGGACGTCAGCGGCCGGGCAGTCCGGCGGTTTGGGGTCCGGGTCGTACATCTGCGCCGCCCACGCGGACACCTGCTGGCGGCAGAGGTTGTACTTCAGCTCGGCGGATGGCTGGGTCTGGGAGCCGGGGTTGTAGCCGACGGGCAGCTGCGCGGCACAGTTGATCAGCCCGGTGGGTCCGGCGCCCGTGCTCGGTCCATCCATGAGCACTGACGCGGTCCCGTCGCGCGGGCTACCGCTCAGGGTGATCGACGCGGCGGCGCAGGACTGCTTGTCGGCGTCGCTGGCCGCTTTGCTGCACTGGGTGACCCAGTGCGAGCGCCCCGGGCCGGTGGGCTTGTCCACGTGCACCGCCCACGGCATGCACCACGCGACCGCCCCAGGTGCCTTCGCCGCGCACCCCGCATCGACGACCGGACTCGACGGTGCAGGGCTCGGGGCGGGGGCGGCCTCGGCGCGGACCGCCGCGCCGAGCAGCATCGCGATGCACGCCGCGGCCAGAAGCAGCCCGCGCGCGATTCCCGCCCGCCGAGAGGCGCGATGCTCGGCGCCGGGCCGTGCGGCCTCGGTCGCGTGCAGGGCCGAGCTCACAGCACCAGCAGCCCGGCGATGATGGCCGTGGCCGAGCCCACGATGATCGCGACCAGGCCGTTGCGCCACATCATGCTCTTGCCGCGATCGGAGACGATGTGAGCTCCGAAGATCGGGCCGACGCCGAAAGCGATGGCTCCCGCGACCAGGCCGCAGAACGCGGCCACCCCGCCGAGCCACATGACGGCGTTCATGATCGTGTAGAAGATCCCGGACTTGGGGATCGCCGAGCCGTCGGGGTGGACGCGACCCCAGTCGAACCCGCCGGGGCCGTTCGACGGCGTCGGCGTCGGCCCGGGCGCTGCCAACAGGTTTTGGACGTCGGCGGGAAGCCGCACGGCGAGCCAAGCAGTCAGCGTGGAGATCATCAGGCGCGCTCCTTTCGGGCGGCGATGGGTAAGGCGACGCGGGGATCGGCGCACCGTGCGATGACGGCGTCGGCCAGCTGCACCAGCGCGGTCCGCGTCTGCTTCTTCAGGCGCCGCGCGTTGACCGGCTCGGGCCGGGCGAGCTGTGGGTCGTAGGGGATCGACACGACGTCGGGAACAGCCGTGGCGGCTTGCTGCAGGACGGCGCGCACCGTGCGCTCGGTGGCCGGAGAGGCGGCGACGACGGCCAGCACTGCCCGGTCGACCACGGCGCCGTTTCCAGTCGCGCGCATATGGGTGAGCAGGCGCATCGTGTGGTGCAGGCTGTCGGTGGCCGCTCGGGCGACCAGTACCGGCGCATAGGCGGCGGCCAGGGTGCGCCATACTCCGGCGATCAGGGCGGGCATGACGTCGCAAATCGTGAGCGGGTAGAGCCGGCGCACCGCCTCGACGACTGCCGCGGCTTCGTCATGCCGTGGCGGGCGCCGGCCCTGCCCTTCGGTTTCCCCGACCAGCGCCAGCAGCCCCGAGGGGCTGCGCTGGGTCCACCGCTCGACCTCGTGGTGGCTGGTCAGGGTATGCAGGTCGCGAACCGCGTCCCACACAGTCCCGGCGTTCAACCGGCCGACGCGTTCGCCGAGACCACCCCAGGGCACCGGGTGCATGTCGACGGCAACGACCGGCCCCGGCACTGCAAGCGCGAACACATCGCCGAGCGCGGCGACCAGCGTGGACCGGCCGACTCCGCCATCGGCGGACGACACCGCGATCATCGCACCAGGGCGCAGGGCGGCCGCACGTAGCCAGGCCCGTTCCGCGACGTCTGCCGGTCCGAACTCGCCGGGTACTGCCCGCGCTCGCACCACGAGCGACTGGTTCACCGGCTGCGCGTCGCCAGCTGCTACCGGGAAGGCAGGCCTTTCCGTTCCGCTGTCCAGCGATGCGGAGTCGCCAGAAGCCGGCGTTGCATCAGCGGGTGGCGCGGCGGGCGCGGCGATCGAGAGCACCATCCACCCCCTTGGAATTGGTTCTGTGTCATCACGTTGTTTGCCGGCCACATGCGATTGATGGGGGCAATCGCACGTGGCCGACGAAATGCGGCCGATAAGTACCGGCCGGTGACCCGAGCAGCGGGGAATCGCCCGACAACGTTTTTCAGCGCGTCGGACTATCACTGCCCGAGGCGACGAGCGACGCCCCCCTTGGACGCATATCCATCGCTCGTCACCCGATCGCAAGACGTTTCGCGGAACTGTGGATCGGTCACGCGATCTACCCTGCCTTGGCGGTTATACCGACGGCAGTTGTCCGGAGCTGTCCTTGGCTAACCCGCACAACGCTTTTGTGGGTGGCCGAGCGCAGTTGTCAGATGACTTGGACGTGACAGTCGTCGCCTCATGACCAGCCGGCATGGGCCGAGCTCACAGGTGCTTCTGCTGCGTCAGGGCCGCTGCTGCCATTGCGTTGGACCGGCGTGCCGGTGACGGCTAGCCTCGGTCGGTGGCCTTCTGGCGGCGCCGAAAAGCGTCTTTCCCCGTCGACGAACTGCTGCGCCGCCGCGTCGAGGACTGTGTGGACCGCCGGAACGCAGGTCCTGCACTCGAAGGCCAAGCACTCGTCGACACCTCGCAAGCGATCGATGCCTTGCTGCTGCAGCGCCATCAGGGCGCGGTGCTGCCGATCGGTGTGCTGGCCGATGTCATCGTGGTGCATCGCCTGAGAGCGACCGGGCTGGCGAGCGCGGACGACGCACACGCGTACGTCGCTCTCGCCGTGTGGATGCACGCAGTAAACGGGGGCGAGGTGGCACCTCAGCTTCGCCACGAGGTCGATGACGCCATCGCGCGCGGCGCCGAGACAGACGAGCCGATCGCGTTGCTGCGTGCCTTGCAAGGCCATGCCGCGGCCGTTCGGTCGCACTGGCTGAAGACGCAGGATCCAGCACTCGCGGACATCGTCGTCGCTGTTTTCGTGCGGCTGCTCGACCACACAACGGACGACGACTCTGCCTATGCAACCAGGCTGCTCGACCTTGCCGGCGTCACCGCGTCGCGCACCAGGTTTATGCCCTCAGCGGCGGCGTCTGACCTCGATGACGCCATCAATTTTGCAGAACGCGCTCTGCGCCATCCGCGGATTACCCAGGCCGCGATTCGGCGGGCCCACCAACTGCTCGGCCCGCTGCTGGTGACCCGGCTCGAACGCGATGGTGCCCGCACGGACTACGACCAAGCGGAGACTTCATTCAGCGCCCTCGTTGATCTCGCCGTAGATGAAACCGAACGAGAACAGTGTCAACGCGACGTGATAGTCCTGCGTCAGCAGTACGAACATTGGGGTCAGTGAAATTACCGGGGAACGCGCGGGCCCGCGGAATTGTCGTGTATGACGGGGCACCGTCGCGCGGGTTGCTGCTGAACGGGCAGGCTGACGAGCCGGCGTAGGGCCGCGCTGGGCTTGAATTGCTGCTGGAACCCGGCGGTCAGGGCGAGATCCGGCAATCGGCGGGCCAGTGCGCGCAGCGCGGTGGTGAGTTCGAGGCGGGCCAGGGCGGCGCCAATGCAGTGGTGCGGGCCAGCGCCGAACGCAAGGTGCTGCCCGGCGCGGCCGCGGCGGGGATCGAAGACTTCCGGTTCGTTGTAGACGGTGGGGTCGTGGTTCGCTGCGCCGATCAGGGCCAGGCATCGGCTGCCGGCCGGGATGGTGACACCGTCGAGGGTGACGTCGGTGGTGGTCAGGCGCAGCCAGCCGTCGATGGCGGGGCTGTGCCGCAGGGTTTCTTCGACGTGCAGGTTGAGGTAGTGCTCGTCGTCGGCCAGCAGCGTCCACCGGGCGGGGTCGGCCAGGCCGTGGGCAAGGGCATTGCCGATGGCTCCGGCGGTGGTGGTCCAGCCGATCGCGATCACGTTGAGCGCCAAGGCGGCGACCTCGGCGACGGTGAGGTTGCTGTCGTCGTTGTTGCGGTAGCGCAGCAGTTCACCGATCAGACCGGACCCGTAGTCGCCGCTGTCGGCTCGGCTGGAGACGATGTCGGCGCAATGCCGCCACAACGCGACGCTGGAGTGCGCGTGCGCGATCTGCGCTTCGGGTGTGGGGTTGCCCCAGACGAGTTCGGCGAAGTCGTCGGTCCAGGCGCGGATCTGCTCGGCATCAGTGGCCGGCAGGCCGAGGACCTCATGGATGATCAGCAGCGGCAGCTGCACCGCGAAATGCATGAGGTCGGTCGGCTCGTCGGCATTCATGCCGGTGATGATGTCGTCGGTGCGGGCCGCGACGAGCGGCCCCCACAGTCGCTCGGCGTGCACCGCGGTGGTGGGCATCAACGCCCGCAGGATCGCGCGGGTGCGTAGGTGATAGGGGCGATCCGCGGCAACGGCCACCGCCGGGGCGTCGAGACCGGCCAGGATGTCGCCGGCCTCGGTGGTGAGCGCGGTGATTGGCAGCATGGTGGCGGCGTTGCTGATGTCGGTGGTGTCGGACAGCACGGTGCGCACGTTGTCGTGTCCGGCGATCAGCCACACCTTGAGGTCGTCGTCGTAGCTGACGGACGTGGCGGTGGCGTTGAGGCGCCGCCAGGTGGTGGCGGGGTCGCGGCTGTAGGGGCTGCTGAACGGGTCGAGTTTCATCGCTTGCTCCTGAAGGAGGAGTCGGGAGGTTCGGTGGTGGCTCAGGCGAGCGAGACGTGGTGGCGCTGCAACCAGGCGTTGACGTCGACGAGGTAGGCGACGGTCGCCCGAGGGCGGTCGCTTGCTGGACCGACGGGCCGGGTGAGCAGGTCGGTGACGCGGTCTCGGTCCAGCAGCGGGCGCAGTGGTGCTTCGCGGTCGTCGAGGATGTCGCGCAGTTGACCGATACGGGATTTCTGCCATCCGTCGAGCAGGTCGGCGCTGGGGAACTGGCGTGGCCGAAGCCACGTGGTCTCGGCAGGCAGCAGGCCGGCGAAGGCGTGCCGGAGCAGCCCGTTCGGGATGCCGAGCAGGTGCCGCAGGCCTGTCGGCGTGTTGAACAGGTAAGCCGCGAGCAGCCAGTCGGCGAACGGGGTGCGCACGGTCACGCCGGCGGTGTCGGCGAGCTGGCCGAGGCGGGTCAGCAGGTGCGGCAGATATCGAGTGAGGGTCAGGTATGCCATCGTCCGTCGGCGTCGCGCGAGTGGGCTGGCGCCTGCCAGGTGCGGAACGCCGTGGGTGGCCAGCTCGTAGCGGTGCCGCCGGTACACCCTGGGCTCGAGATGACGACGGGCGTCGGCATTCAGCAGATCTACGGGGTCACCGACGCCGGGCCAGGGGAAGTCGTCGGTGACCAGGGTGAGCGGGTCGTGCAGCCACCGGTAGCCACCGAACACCGCGTTGGCGCCGTCACCGGTCACGACGCTGGTACTGCCGGCGGCTGCGATCCGTCGTAGCCCCGCGAGCAAGACGGCATCCACGCCGGCCTCGCCAGGAAAGTCGAGGCTCTGGTGCGCGGTAGGGGCTATGTCGAGAAGCGTGTCCGCACCGATGGTGAGCACGCTGTGCCGCAGGCACAGGTGCTCGGCGACCCGCTCGGCCTGGTCCACATCCGCGCCAGCGGCCGATAGCTCGTTCGGGCCGTTCACGGCCAAGGTCCAGGCAGCGGGCCGGTGCCCGCGTGTACCCGCGGAGTAGGCAGCGGCGGCGGCCGACGCGACGCCCCCTGACAGCAGCACCGCCCCCGCCGGGTGTGTGCGAGTCGCCGCGGTGGTTTCGGCCAGCGCTTGACGAACGACGTGCACGGCGGTGCCGGCGTCGGGGCGCGGGTCGTCGGCCTCGAGATACCAGTATGAACGCCGTCGCAGCCCGCCCGAGTCTGCCTGGACGAGTTCGGCGGGCAGGACCTCGTCCACCCCGTGAAGGACGCCGTGGCCGGGTGTACGAACCGGGCCGAGCGTGAGCAGCTCATTGAGCCCGTCGGCGTTGACGACCGGTTTGACCTCCGGATGGGCCAGCAGCGCGGTGGCCCGGGTCGCGAACACGATGCCGCCGTCGACCATCGCGTAGAACAAGGTGCGGGCGCCGAGCGGGTCGCGGATGAGCAGAAGCTGCCGAGTGAGGTTGTCCCAGATGGCGATGGCATACGCGCCGTCGATCCGGTCGACCAGGCCAGCTCCCCACGCCCGGTAGGCGTGCAGAAGCACCTCGGCGTCCCCCGACAATGGCCGCGGCCGCCCGTACATCTGCTCGTCGAGATGATCGCGGTTGGTCAGCTGCCCGTCGATGGCCAGCGCCAGGTCTGGGTCGGGACGTTCGGGATGCCGCCAGTCGGCGAATCCGCCGTTCATCCCGAGATGCGCGAACGCGGCGCGTCGGGCCAGCCGGACGACGTCGCGCCGCAACGCACCGGCCGTGAGCGCGACGGTCATCGCGTTGACAGCGGGTCGCTCGTCGCGCAGGTCCCGCGTGGGATGAATCCATCCGGTGATTGCCATGCTGATTCCCCCGATGAAGCAGTGATCGGGCGCAAGATCAGGTGCGGTACAAGTGGTGGTGGTTCAGCGGGCCTCGAGGTGCACGAGGCAGCCCGGCGCCACCCCGTGCAGAGCGGCCATCGCCTCGCCGCTAACGCCCATCCCGCCGCCGGCGATCGGCGAACCTATGGGGCTTGATCCGGTATGGATGGTGAGCAGACCTGCCTCACGGTCGTGCAGGTGCATGGCCAGACGCAGCACAATTGGTGGTCTTGCCGGCCCGCGACGGACGCTCGCCAAGACGAAGGTCCGTCCGGCGGGGTACGGATCTCGCTCGGCATCCAGGTCGGCCGGCCAGGCCCCTACGAGCTGCTCAGCACGTAGCAGGCTGAGCATCCCGGCACGCAGCGCCACGTGGATGCGGTAGTGGCTGCGGGCGGTGGTGACTCGGCTGGCGTCGAGCCAGCCGGTGGCCCCGTTCGGGCGCGTCGGAAGCAGGACCCGCACCCAGCCTGGTTCCCGCTCGATGACCGGCAGCCATGCTTCGCTGCCAGCCCAGACAGGCCGGATACGCGCAATGGGACTTCCTCCGACCGCGTCGAAGACCACGAGTGTGACACGGGGATGAACCGTGTAACCGGTGCCGGGTTGATGCTGACAGTCATCGCGGGGCGCACCAATCAGTTCGGCCTGGCCTGTCAGCTCGACGAGTTCTTGCATCGCCGCCGTCCGCAGAAATGGAACCGGCACACGACTCGCGCGCCTTTTCATAGGACACGGAACGGATTCGCAACGGCCGGTCGCTGACAGAGAGGCCCGAAGTCTGCCGACTCGTGGCGGTACCGAGCAGCCCTGACAACCTGCGCTTCCCACTGAGGGCGGCCATGGCGAGGATGATCTCGGTGGCGGCGAGTTCGTCGTTGCTTATAGCTTCGGCTGGGTATCCCGATAAGCTCGTGGTCACGCTCCCTCGCGCCTCCGGGTCGGCGGCCTGCAGAAGGTTGTCCCTGACGTGGGTACGGCCGGAGGCTGCCGCTGCCGGTCGCGACGATCGGTGCAGCGGTCAGAAAACATGCCAGGAGATGGCGCAGGCGCATGGTCGAGAGACCTTTCTCGTGAACAGCAGGGAAGACCTAGCGGAACCTGCTTTTCGTCACGCATGGACCGCGCCCTCGAGCTTCCGCGCACCGGCAGGCGACGATGAGCAAGCGCCGAGCGACGGCCACACGGCGATGTTGTCGGGACAGATTGGCCAGCGCTGAGACATTTGCGTCGAAGCTGGTCCCTCGGCGCCTCGCGCGGGCGGTTGCCCATATCCAGATCGGGGGTGAGCCGCGGCCTGAAAGACTCGGCTCTTGAGACGTACGAACGTTTGTCACGAGTTCGACCTTCGGCGACGTCGCCCGCTCGGGGTAGCTAACCGGGGCTGTCCGGGGCTGTCCTTCTAGCGAATTTGACGCACCCAGCTGACAGCCGGAGGTAACGATCAAGAGAGTGTGGGTTGACACAGACGGCTGAGGCCGGAGCCCACTGGCGGCGTAACCGCTTGAGCCGCTTCGTTCCGGCACGCTCGGCTAAAAGACGAAGTCTTGGTCGACGGGCAAACCAAGGCCGGCGACGTCAATGTCCAGCGCCGCGGCGATCAGATGTAAGCTGTACTGATTTGGGTGCTTGCGATCGTTCTCCCACTTGCTAATCATGATAAGCAATGAATGCAGCGTCGCAGTCCCTCGATGTTCGGCACCGACTTCGCGCATGCGATACGCCAGCTGCAGCTGCGACCACTGCTTAGATAGTCGAGCGCGGCGCAGCCGACGGCCGTAGGTCAGTGACTCCTCTGAGTCGTTGACTGTCGTCCCAGCCTCGGCCATTCCCGCTGCTGCTTCCTCTTCCCTCTCCGACTCCGAACGTGAGCCGTTGGGGCTGAGCGCCGCGCCGGTCGCGTGCGTGGTGGCCGGATTGTCGCAGATGCCAAACACATCGTCCCCCATGGCGAAGTTCGTGGCCCTCCATGCAGTATTTTGTTCGCCGCAAATGCCTCAATGCCG
The DNA here is from genome assembly GCF_030269485.1 of Actinoplanes sp. NBRC 103695. Taxonomy (GTDB): domain Bacteria; phylum Actinomycetota; class Actinomycetes; order Mycobacteriales; family Micromonosporaceae; genus Actinoplanes. The sequence goes on from NZ_BSTL01000032.1 coordinate 96,299, forward strand.
TCGTAGACCCTCGTGCTGCGCCTGCCGCCTGCATCATCAGCACGAGCACTCGCGCCTGCGGTCGCATTGGAAATCCCGCTTTTGGCTGTCAGCGCCAACACCGAAGGCGGCGCTCATCTGAGCGGTCATGAGATGCGCGTCGGGCAGATTGCGGTGGTAGTGCACCCACCTGACGATGCCCATCAGCACACCGTCCGGACCGGGCGAGCCGGCATGGTGCTACCGCACCTCGCAGGGGACGACGGGCGGTTCAAAAGCAACAGTTCTTGGCCGCCGGGCAGCCGGCACGGGGGTATTAGCTCGTACCCTGCTGCGGTCAGCACCTTCACCTGTTCGGCATTGGTGGCCGCGGTGAACGCAGGAATGCCTGCTCGGTCGAGACTATGGTGACGGTAGTCCAGCAAACTTGCTGCTGCGTCGCCGCTGGCGGCCAGCACCGCCAGCCGTACATGGCCACCGAGTGGGCTACAGCGGTCCAGCAACTGCTGGTACTCCAGCAGTTGCTGGACGCGTATCGGCCACAAGCGGCGGTCAGGCGCGAGGTAGTGCGGCAAGGCCAGCGATGGCTGGGTCTTGTCTAGCCAGATCGCGGCGGCGCCCCGGTCCTTGGTCCAGTCGGCGTACCCGTTGCCCAAGGCCTGCTCGATGAGCAAGGAGTACCAGGCCATGAGCACCATCGAGCGGTTCTCGACTTCGGGAACTAGCCAGGCCGCCGCTGCGGTGTCCCACGTGTAGGCGGTCGCCAGCCCGGCAAGGTGGCTGATGTCTTTCCTGCCTGTAGCCATTACGGTCGTTTCGGCCGGCATCTGCGCGCTCCTGACTCGATCAACAGGTGTGAAAGTGGAGGTCACATGCACCTCCTAGCCAGTGCGAAAGATCACCGGCCGGTGCAGGTCCGTTGCTCGGCGCGACATCCCAGTTCGGCCTCTGCAACGGATAGGGCATGCCGCCAACTCCGATGGAATCGTGGCCGGCCGGGTACTGATCGGCGAAACGCCACGATGGTGCGCTCTCGATGAAAGCGCCGTGACCTTCACGGCCTCCGAGAGGTCCGGCCGCACTGCCGGCAATCGACGCGCCACATCTCCTAACGGGGCTGGCCCAAGTCGCCGTCAAAATCGCTGTAGCAATCAGAGGCGTGACGGCGGACAGCATGATCGGCAGCCTATTACTCAACAAAGCTCTCCTTATCCAACTCCGATGCATAAGACTGAAATGGCGTGGGACCGCGAAAACGGGCATGCTGAATCGACCGAAGGAGCGGCAAACCGGCGCGCATTCGCAGTGCTGCGGGCCGCAGGTTACGGCTCGGCGAACATTACATGCGACCAGGCTCCGCGACGCGCGGAATAGTCGCAGTTTGGTTCATGGTGCTGGGGCGCGATCAGCGCCCCGGATGTCGCCAAGCGCGAAACCGATGGGCTGAGGTTCTCCCTAGTCCAGGCGGGCAGTCATGACTTCGGGCGCAGCGGTAAATGCGCAAGCACCTGCACAAGAAGGCGATCTCTCATGTGGTCGATTCTGAGACCCAATCGCTCTCGACGGAAGAGATTTCACCGAGAAGCCCTGGACACGTCTGGACAAAGGAAGGCGAATTTACAATCAGGCGCAAGCTCGGCAGTATGCGCGTGACCAGCCAGGACTTGGACGCATTGTCCAGACGTGTTCAGGACACCTAACGGCGCCGAGCACCGCGTCGCCTCTGCGCCTCAAGCCGGTAGTAGCGTTGGACAGGCAGGCCCAGGTCGGACACGTCGACTCTCAAAGCCTTGGCAAGGATGCGCCGGTTGTACTCGTCCGGGAGGACCTTGTTGCGCTCCCATCGACTGGTGTACGTGGCGAACGTTGACTGGTCCGTTCGGTCCCGGTACTGAGCGTCGATTCTTTTCATCCGCCGGGCAAGCACCGCTTGGGACCAGCCCAGGTGTGCGCGACGACGACGGATACGGTCGCCGACGGTGAGCGACCCGTCGTCGCTGGGCGTGTCCGCGTCAGCGGACACCGAGGTGACGTGCATGTCGATTACTCCTTGGTCGGGCGATACCGAGGGCTTTCGATCGGGAAGACGACAGTCCGCCGCCCTCGATCTGAGGGTCGGACTAGACAACGCGCCGCTCCTCAGCGACTGCTGCGGGGTGCGCGCCATAGAGCGGGAAGACTCGTGCCTTACGGACCACGCAGCAGATGCGAGAAAGCGTCAGCACCTACGATCCGCCAAGTGCGATACATCACTCACGTGATGTAGAGCCGCGAAGACGGCACGGGTTCTCGCATCCAGGGCATGCTCCCGGCGAGCCTTCCAGCGATATGCCCCCCTTCGTAGGCCCGAAGTTGGGGCCCCCTCACGCCGGCCCCCGGCGTAGGTGGAACGGCAAAGTCACATCGACAGACCCCTCTGCCGACGCGTCGGCCGACCCAACCTCCGCGAGGACCAACTGTCGGTTGTTCCACACCGTCGACCGCAAACTGTGATCGATCGACGACCGCGCCAGCATAGATTGATCAACGCCATAGTCAAAGGACTTCCGAACAGGAAAAACCCTGGCGATAGTGAACGTTCTTTCGCTGGTGCACATGCACGTGCATATGGTCGTGTACGGGTCAGACCTTGACGAGACGTCAACTCGTGGTTGATGCTGGCTCCACTGTGGCCAACTGTCAGTGACGCCTCGGGGGCGTTGGCCACTCTGATCGTGAAGGTGGGAGACTTCGTTGTCGCCGGGATACGAGTGGGAGCGCCGACTCTCCGAACGCCTGCAGCACCTCTATAACGAGGTGCCTGGAATCTCGGATCGATGGGTGGCGGACGGCCTCGCTGAGCTGGGTATCGACATCACCCCCCAATACGTCCAGCAACTGCGGACGGGAACCAAAACGAAGCCGTCGCTCGACATCGTTCATGGCTTGGGTAAGGTCTTCGGGCTTTCAACTTCTTACTTCACCGACGACGACGCACAGGCCCAGCGCATCCAGGACCAGATCGCTTTCGTCATCGCGATGAGAGACGGCGGCGTGCGCCAGTTGGCGCTCCGGGCATCGGAGCTTGACCCGGAAGCTCGGCAGTGGGTGATGGAGACGGTCGAGAGAGAGCTGCGGCTGCGCCGAGAGGGCAACCCTCCAAAGGCCGGACCGAAGCGGGGCCAACCGCGGCGAGGTCAACAGTAACGACGGTCATGCACCCATTCGTAGACGGGTCGGGCCCGCGGACCGGAGAGACGGGGTAATACCTAGTGAGTTCCAGAGGCCCGAAAGCCGGCTCATTCCGTCCCCAATTGCTGCGCCGGTGCGCTAATCAGGGAGGTTGGGGCAGGTGAGGGCTAAGAACGCCATGCTGGATCGGTGCGTACAGATCGTCTCCGCCGCGCCCATTCCACAGCCGTTCAGTTTGGAGGCGCTTCGCCACAACGTTGCTGCGCAACGTGGGCGCCCGCTTACCTTCCATTCGCTACCTCAGCCAACCGCACCGGAATTTCCCAGCGGCATGTGGCTCGGAACCGGAACTGCCGACCACGTATTTTACGACGGCCAAACAACTGACCTCCATATTCGGCACATTATCTTCCACGAGCTCGGGCACATATTCTTCGATCACAATGCCGCCGGGCTGGCCGACAATGACCTTTTGTACGGCGCTGCCGACATGCTAGATCCTACTCTTATTCGGCGGCTGCTTGGCCGCATCCGTTATTCGACCGTAGAAGAGCAGGAAGCCGAGCTGGTCGCCACTCTTATGGATGAAGCAGTCGAGTCGCTGTCGCGTGGGTCGCGATCGGGAAAACTACCGCGTCTGGCCCTTTCTCTCGGCTATCAAGGCGAACGTTAAGGAAAATTTGCCATGGAGCTTGTGAAGACAGCAGGACTAATCAGTCTGTGGCTTGTCGTCGGGCTGCTCACTCCCATCGCTATTCGTGATCGTGAACGTCGCCTATTGTGGTTGATGCTCGTCTTAGTAGCCGCCGAGTCGACGCTGTACCGATCAGACGTGCAGGATCCCCTCTATTCAGCACTGAACGGCCATGTTGTGTTCCTCGGCGTTCACATCATCAGTCTCATTGAAGCAGTCATCGTGCTCGATCTCCTGATAGCCATCACGAACCGACCACGCTTCCGCTTCCTAGCCGTGACAGCGGGAGCTGCGGTAGGCCTAGCGATGCTGGCTATGTACTATTTCTCAAGGCCGATCGCGCCAACGGTAAGTGTTCCGCCTGAGATCCCCATTGCGTACTGGCATACACTTTCTGTTTTCCATACCGTGGCACATCTTATCGCTATGGTCATGTGCTGGCGCGCAGCTGCTCAGGTCCGGAGAACCATGCGATTGAGCCTGATTACTCTTGGTGTCGGCATGCTGCTGATCTGCATTCCATGGGCACTCAATCTTGGATGGCTGCTCACCGACGACACTCGCTGGCTAGACCCGATACCACCGATCGACGCGGTAACGTGCCTGTGCTTTGCTTTGGCCGCAACACCGCCGCTGGCTGTTGCAGGTCACCGCCGCATGAAGTCGCTTCGTGCCCTGCGTCGGCTGGGCCCACTGTGGATGGACCTGACTACAACAGTTCCGGACGTCGTCTTCAATTCGGCGTCGACAGGGGTGCCTATGCCGCGGCGGCAGTCATTCAACCTGCACCGGCGTCTCGTGGAGATCAGGGACGCCATGCTGACACTTCGTTCCTACATAGGACCAGACGCGCTCCCAAATATCGAGCACTACGTAAGCGACAGTGGTCTCGCCGGCGTCGAAGCCAAAGCGGCGACAACTGCGTGCTGGATCGCATTAGCCGTCGAACGCAAGAAGCATGGCGAAGAGCCTCACGCTCAAACCCATGATCTCGCCGGATTCAAAGGCGGCGACCTAGACGATGAATTGGATTACCTACTGAGGGTCGCCCGGCACTACAGATCATCACTGGTTAATTCATATCTAGACTCCGTCAAATTGAGAGCCTGAGAAGAAGCGGCACGCACGTCTGACTATGACTTTATTGCCTTATCTCTTCACCGTCTCTTTGGAGCCGCCAAATAGGGCATCGAACTGCCGGTGTTGGCGGAAGGCTGGATTGATCGTAAGGACGAAACGTGGCTAAGCACCGTCCTACTTTGATGTTTGTGCACGCACACCCCGACGACGAAGCAAGCGGCGGTGGGGTCCTCGCCCGCTACGCCGCCGAAGGAGTCGAAACTGTGGTCGTCACCTGTACCGACGGCCGTTGCGGTGATGGACCTGACGGAGTAAAGCCAGGCGAACCTGGTCACGATCCGCTCTCGGTCGCAGCAACGCGCCGTACCGAACTGGCCAATAGTTGCGCTATCCTAGAGGTAGCGCATCTAGAAACGCTCGGATATGCCGACTCCGGAATGATGGGCTGGACCACAAACAGCGTCCCTGGATCATTTTGGGGGACCCCGGTAGCTGAGGCCGCGCGTAGGCTCGCCGCCCTTATGCGTAGATATCTTCCTGACGTGGTTGTGACCTACGACGAGAACGGATACTACGGACACCCCGATCACATTCAGGCGCACCGCATCACAATGGAAGCGGTCGCGGCTACCCGAATCCCTGCCAAGGTTTATTGGTCGACGTCGCCTCATTCCAGCATTGCCGCATTCGGTGCAGTGCTACGTGAGCTCGGAGTCGATTGGGAGGAGGCTCGCTTCGACCAACATGACGGAGACCCGCCCTTCGGTCTGCCGGACGAGCAGATCAGCACCAAAATCGACGTCCGGCCGTTCGCTCGGCAGAAATTTGATGCGATGGCCGCACACAGCAGCCAGGGCGAGAACGCAGAACTGCTCCGTATGGGCAATGAGCGGTTCACTGACCTGATGGGGATTGAGTATTTCCTGCGGGTGTACGACCGAACTGGAGCGGAACTCCCTGAGACAGATCTACTTGCTGGACTGCGCTGAATCCCTCGCCGAATAGTCAGAGCTAATGACGATGTTTAGAGCTGCTAACACGATCTGTTGAATCGATGTTGATCAGCGCAACGATGTGAAGATCGGTCTCGTTCGGCCGGGTGTGCGCAAGCCGTGGATCGTCGATGATCAGTTGTGGGAGTTGCTCGAGCCGCTGCTTCCGCCTTGGCCGGTGAGGGCGCCTGGTCCTCGTCCGGTTCCCGATCGGCAGTGTCTGCAAGGGATCTTGTATGTGCTGCATACCGGGATCGGCTGGGAAGACCTGCCGCAGGAGCTCGGGTTCGGCGCGGGGATGACGTGCTGGCGGCGGATCAAACGCTGGACCGACGCCGGCGTGTTCGACGACCTACATCGGATCCTGCTGGCGCAGCTGAACGCGGCGAACGAGATCGACTGGTCGAGGGCGGTGATAGACGGCAGTCACATCGACGCGAAAAAGGGGGTCCCGGGACAGGTCCGTCCCCGGTCAACCGCGGCAAGCCGGGTTCCAAGCATCACCTGATCTGTGACGGTAACGGAACCCCGATCTACGTCCTCACCAGCGGCGCGAACGTGCCGGACATCAGCCGGGCGATCGACCTGCTCGACGGCTACCCACCCATCGCCGGACGCCGCGGCCGGCCTCGCCGCCGCTTCGAGGTCCTCCTCGCCGACAAGGGCTACGACAGCGAAGCCTTCCGCCAGGCCTGCCGGCAACGCGGCACCGAGCCGGTCATCCCGCGTCGCAAGACCGCCCGGATCAAGGGCCTGGGCAAGCTGCGCTACGTCGTGGAACAGAGCATCGCTCTGCTGCACCAGTTCCGCCGGCTGGCTATCCGCTGGGAACGACGCCTCGACATCCACGACAGCCTGGTCAGCCTGGCCTGCGCCCTGATCTGCTGGCGGCGCTTGATCAAATCCCGCCAGCAGAGATCGTGTTAGCAGCTCTTACGAGCACGACGATGTTTGAGGCGGCCTCTTCCGGTGGTGCCGGCCCGTCTCCCGGGCCGACGCCGCCTAACGTCGCCTGATGCGACGAGCTTCGTGCCGTCCATCCTGGCAGGACGCATTGCCAACTGCGTCGACGCGGTCATCGGTTTCGGAACCCACATCGATGCGCTGCTCACACCGGCCGGAAGTGGTGGCCGACTTAACTGTGGCGGCCGACCCGGAGGGTGCCGCCTCGTTGCTTGGCGTTTGCTGATCAGCAAAACGGGGCCGGCGGGCCCACAGAAGACCGATGACCGGGACGCGGTCCGCGCCGCCCGCGCCGTGCTGGCCGCTGGCCGCTGGCCATCAATCTTTTCAAATCCTTAGTCCATCCCCGATGACGTCCCGCGCGAGCAGTCCGCGGCCGCAGCACCGTCCAGCATCCCAACACGCCGCCGCCTTCATCGACGTCACCGCCAGCAGCACGCTCGAGCGGCTGCGCCGCTCGCAGATGCGTGAGGTCGCCTACCAGATCCAAGCCCTGAACCCACGTCACGCGCTGAAAGCGCTTCGCTGCGTCATCGGCCAGGCAAACGTTGCGAGGGCTTCTTTAAGCGCTGCGCGGCGCTCGCCAGGCGCCCAGGCGTTGAGGCACCGACCCGCTAGCTTGAGCCGGCCGAAGCACACCAGGCTGGCCGACCGCGTGAGGCGCCGTCGGGCGTTCTAAGACCCTGGTAAATAAGGGTTTCAGGTGGCGTGGTGGCGGGCGAGGCGGCGGGTCATGATGTTGATCATGGCCCACTGGACCATCGCGGCGTGATGTTGCGGTAGTCGTTCGTAGTCGCGGACGGTT
>NZ_BSTL01000033.1 GCF_030269485.1 Actinoplanes sp. NBRC 103695
CCGAACCCGGAAGCTAAGCCTGCCAGCGCCGATGGTACTGCACTCGGGAGGGTGTGGGAGAGTAGGACGCCGCCGGACTAAACGTATGGTTGAGGCCCCACCACTGGTGGGGCCTCAACTGTTTTCCTAGACAATGCTTTTATGGCCTGCCCCGACCGGGGCGGGCCATTTTGCGTCTCTGGGGCCGGCGGTTAATCGCGCTTCTGGGCGACGTCGCGGAAGGTGCGGAGGAGTATGGCGGATTCATCCTCGGGGCGGCCGGGGAAGAGGCCCACGGTGAGACTGCCGTGGTCGGCCCAGCCACAGACGCTCATGTCGCCTTCGGCAGTGGCCGTCGCTCCGCACTTCATGGTGCCGCCCAGGTCGCCGGCCTCGACGTCGTGGACGTCGGTGACCGAACCCTGGTCGTCGGCGATCAGATCGAAGGCCGACTCGAGTTCGGTGTCCGGGCTCCAGATCAGCGAGGTGCCGCCGAAGAAGAGCACGCCCCTGCTGGGGTTCGCGCCGTCGCGGTAGACGGCGCCGACCGTCTTGTCGAAGTCGATCTCCGCGGCGAGGGCGGTGGTCAGGTAGTCCGCGGTGCCGCGGCCGTTCTCGCTGTCGTCGGCCTTCAAGCCGCCGAGCTCGGCGGGTGCCGTGAGCGTCGCGTCCTTCTGCGACATCACTCGCCAGCCGGTGACGCTCAGGGCCGCGGCGCCGGCCACGCCCACCGCGAGGAGGCCGGCCAGGACGACGGTGCGGGTGCGGGATTTCGGCTTGGGGGTGTCCGCTTCGTCTTCGTCGGCGGAGCCGCTCAGCTGGAAAGGACCGTCGCCCACCTCGATCGGCCGTGCTCCGCCGACGGGCTGGCCCGAATCGATCGGCTGTGCGGCGTCGACCGGCTGAACCGGATCGGCCGGGGGAGCGGCTTTGAGGTGCGCGGATGCTTCTCCGGAGGCGGCCTGTGCGACAGGCTCGGACTCGGTCGGGCGGCCGCTGGGCTCGGACATCGGGGCAGCCTAGCAATCCACGAGAGCGGAGTTATCCACAACCAGGCAATCCCGTGGCCGCCCACGTACGCGACGTCCGTAGAATTGACCGGTGAGCGAAACAACCCAGACCAGCGCCCCCGACGGCCGTCCCACCGGTGAACTCTCCGCCCAGTACCAGCCGGGCGAGGTAGAGCAGCGGCGGTACGAGTCGTGGGTATCGTCCGGGGTGTTCACCGCCGACCCCAAGAGCGACAAACCGGCGTTCTCGATCGTCATCCCGCCGCCGAACGTCACCGGCTCGCTGCACGTCGGTCACGCGCTCGACCACACCATTCAGGACACGCTGTCCCGGCTCAAGAGGATGCAGGGGTACGAAGTCCTGTGGCTCCCGGGCATGGACCACGCCGGCATCGCCACGCAGAACGTCGTGGAGCGGCAGCTCGCCGGCCAGGGCCAGTCCCGGCACGACCTGGGGCGGGAGGCCTTCGTCGAGCGGGTGTGGCAGTGGAAGGCGGAGTCCGGCGGGGCGATCCTCGGGCAGATGCGCCGGCTCGGTGACTCGGTCGACTGGTCGCGCGAGCGGTTCACGATGGACGACGGGCTCTCCCGTGCGGTGCAGACGATCTTCAAGCGGCTGTACGACGACGAGCTGATCTACCGCGCCGAACGGATCATCAACTGGTGCCCGCGGTGCCTGACGGCGCTGAGCGACATCGAGGTCGAGCACTCCGACGACGACGGTGAGCTGGTCTCGATCCGGTACGGCGAGGGTGACAACTCGATCGTGGTCGCCACCACCCGGGCCGAGACGATGCTCGGCGACACCGCCGTGGCCGTGCACCCGGATGACGAGCGGTACCGGCACCTGATCGGCACCGAGGTGGAGCTGCCGCTGACCGGGCGTCGCATCCCGATCGTGGCCGACGAGCACGTCGACCCCGCCTTCGGCACGGGCGCGGTCAAGGTCACGCCGGCGCACGACCCCAACGACTTCGAGATCGGTCAGCGGCACGGCCTGCCGAGTCTGACGATCATGGACGAGCGCGCCGTGGTCACCGTACCCGGGCCGTTTGAAGGTCTTGATCGGTTCGAGGCCCGGCCGGCGATCGTGGCGGCGTTGCGTGAGCAGGGTCGCATCGTCGCGGAGAAGCGGCCCTATCAGCACTCGGTGGGGCACTGCTCGCGATGCAAGACCACGGTCGAGCCGCGGCTGTCGCTGCAGTGGTTCGTGCGGACCGGGCCGCTGGCCAAGGCGGCCGGTGACGCGGTGCGCGACGGGCGGGTCGCGGTCGAGCCGGCCGAGTTGGCCAAGCGCTACTTCGCGTGGGTCGACAACATGCACGACTGGTGCATCTCCCGCCAGCTGTGGTGGGGGCACCGGATCCCGGTCTGGTACGGGCCGGACGGCGAGGTCGTGTGCGTCGGCCCGGAGGACGACGCGCCCACCGGCGAGGGCTGGCGGCAGGACGAGGACGTGCTGGACACGTGGTTCTCGTCGGCGCTGTGGCCGTTCTCGACCATGGGCTGGCCCGACTCCACGCTTGAGCTGGAGCGGTTCTATCCGACGTCGGTGCTGGTCACCGGGTACGACATCCTGTTCTTCTGGGTCGCCCGGATGATGATGTTCGGGCTCTACGCGATGGACGGCAAACAGCCGTTCGACGTGATCGCGCTGCACGGCATGGTGCGCGACGGGCACGGCAAGAAGATGTCGAAGTCGTTCGGCAACGTGGTGGACCCGCTGGACTGGATCGACCGGTACGGCGCGGACGCCACCCGCTTCACGCTGATGCGCGGCGCCAACCCGGGCACCGATGTGCCGATCAGCGAGGAGTGGTGCCAGGGCTCCCGCAACTTCTGCAACAAGCTGTGGAACGCGACCCGGTTCGCGCTGATGAACGGTGCCACGGTCGCCGGTGAGCTGCCCGCGCAGAGCGAGCTCAACGCCGTCGACCGGTGGGTGCTGTCCCGGCTGCAGCATGTGATCGGCGAAGTCGACGAGGAGCTGTCGACGTACGAGTTCGCGAAGTTCTGCGACACGCTCTACCACTTCGCCTGGGACGACGTGTGTGACTGGTACGTCGAGCTGAGCAAGCCGGTGCTAGCCGCCGGTGGGCCCGAGGCGGACAAGACGCGGCGGGTGCTCGGGCACGTGCTCGACCAGCTGCTGCGGCTGCTGCACCCGGTCATCCCGTTCGTCACCGAGGAACTCTGGACCAGCCTGACCGGCGAGACGACCGTGGTCACCGCGGCGTGGCCGGTCGCCGAGGCGGCCCGGATCGACGACGCCGCCGAGGATGAGCTGGCCGCGCTGCAGAGGGTCGTGACCGAGGTCCGGCGCTTCCGCTCCGACCAGGGACTGCGACCTGGTCAGCGGGTCAGCGCGGCGCTCACCGGCTTGGGCAACGTGGGCATCGACGTCCACGAGCCGCTGATCCGGGCGCTGGCCCGGCTGGACGCGCCCGGCGACGACTTCACGGCCACCGCCACGCTGACCGTGGCCGGCGGGACCACCGTCGACCTGGACACCCGCGGGACCATCGACGTCGCGGCCGAACGGGCCCGGCTGGAGAAGGACCGCGCCGCCGCGGAGAAGGAAGCCGCGCAGTGCCGGGCCAAGCTCGGCAACGAGGCGTTCGTCGGCAAAGCACCCGAGCAGGTGGTCGCGAAGATCAAGGATCGCCTGGCCACGGCTGAGGCGGATCTCACGCGAATTGCAGCCTCCCTGTCGGCGTTGCCCACGGCATGAGCGACTGCACCGAGCGGCACCGCATGGCGCCGGCGAACGGCCTCGCACGCGAGGGCCAGAAGCGCATGCCAAAGGAAGGCTCAGCATGAGCGAATACGACGAGGTTGATGCCGCGCTGCTGAAGCGCGGCTTCACCCGGATGGACTTCGACCTGGCGAAGATCCGGGACCTGATGGACGTGCTGGGCAGCCCGCAGCGGGCCTACCCGTCGATCCATCTGACCGGCACCAACGGCAAGACGTCGACCGCTCGGATGATCGACTCCCTGCTGCGGTCGCACGGGCTGCACACCGGCCGCTACACCAGCCCGCACCTGGAGACCGTCCGCGAGCGGATCAGCCTCGACGGGGAGCCGATCTCCGAGGAAGAGCTGGTCGCGACCTACCAGGAGATCGAGCCGCTCGCCGACCTGATCGACGCGCGGGTGTCCGAGCCGCTGACCTACTTCGACATGACCACGGCCATGGCGTACGCGAAATTCGCCGACGCACCGGTGGACGTGGCGGTCGTCGAGGTCGGGATGGGCGGCGAGGAGGACGCCACCAACGTGATCGAGGCCGGCATCTGCGTGATCACGCCGATCGGACTGGACCACACCGAGTGGCTCGGCGACACCATCGAGGACATCGCCTGGGCCAAGTCCGGGATCATCCACCGGGGCGCCACCGTGATCAGCGCGCTGCAGACCGAGGACGCGATGCGCCCGCTGCTCGAACGCAGCGTCAGCGTGGGCGCGACGCTGGCCCGGGAGGGCAGCGAGTTCGGGGTGGTGCAACGGGACATCGCGGTCGGCGGGCAGATGATCACGCTGCAGGGGCTCGGCGGGATCTACGACGAGATCTTTCTGCCGCTGCACGGCGCGCACCAGGCACAGAACGCCGTCCTGGCGCTCGCCGCGGTCGAAGCGTTCCTCGGCGCCGGCAAGGACAAGCAGCTCGAGCCCGAGGTCGTGCGGGACGGGTTCGCGCGGGTGGACTCGCCGGGCCGTCTCGAGCGGGTACGCAGCGCGCCGACGATCCTGCTCGACGGCGCCCACAACCCGCACGGCATGGCGGCGACCGTGGCGGCGCTGGAAGAGGAGTTCACCTTCCGGCACCTGGTCGCCGTCGTGGCGGTGCTGGGCGACAAGGACGCGTCCGGGCTGCTCGACCTGCTCGAGCCGATCGCCGCGCGGATCGTCGTCACCCGCAACAGCTCGCCCCGGACCATGCCGCTGGAAGAACTGACGCAGATCGCCACCGAGATCTTCGGCGAGGACCGGGTGACCGTCGCGGAGAACATGCCGGACGCGATCGAGGAAGCGGTCGTGCTGGCCGAGTCCGACACCGACGGCGAGCTCAGCGGGGTCGGCGTGCTGGTCACCGGGTCGATCATGACCGTGGCGGACGCGCGGAAGCTGCTGAAGCGGTGACCTCGCCGACACCCGACCCGGTGGCTTCGTCCGCCGAGCAAGCGCCGCCGTCCTCCGACCCGGTGCCGCCGTCCTCAGACTCGGTGCCGGCGGCCTCAGACTCGGCGGCTTCGTCCTCCGAGCCGGCGGCTCCGGGTGAGCCGAGGCAGTCCGGGCTGCGCAACCCCGGGGCCGCGGTGCGCGGCCTCGGGGCGGGGACGCTGGTGCTCGAGGCGATCGTGCTGCTGCTGGCGATTCAGCCGATCCGGGTGTTCGGCGGGAATTTGAGCGGGTGGGGCATCGGCGTGGTGGTGACGCTGGCGGTGCTCTGCATCCTCATCGCCGGGGTGATGAAGCGGCGGTGGGCCTGGACCGCGGGGTCGGTGCTGCAGGTTTTGCTGCTGGTCAGTGGGCTGCTGCATTGGTCGCTCGCGGCGGTCGGCCTGATCTTCGGGGCCGCTTGGGTGTACGCGACGCACGTGCGTCGCAAGATCCTGGGCTGAGCCCGGCCGGCCGTGACTCTGGGCTGAGCCCGGTCTGCGAGCCGCGGAATCTGGGGCTCGGCTCGGCTGGCTGCGACTCTGGGGCTCAGCCCGGCCGGTGGGGTGCGGCCGGGCTCTGCGAGGCGTCAGCGGATGGCGCGCCACTGGGTGATGGCGATGTTGTGGCCGTCCGGGTCGTAGAAGGTGGCGGCCCAGAGTTCGAGCTTGTCGCCGCGGTTGACCGGGCGGGGGCCGTGCAGGAACTTCACGCCCTTGGTCTTCAGTTCCTCGTATACGGCGTCGACGTCGCCCACCTCCAGGTTGAGGTATATCAGGCGGCCGATGTCCGGGGACAACGAGTGGACGGCGCGCAGCACCAGGCGGGTGTCGCCGGACGCCAGGACCGCGCTGCCGGTGCCGGTGTCGATCTGGAAGAAGCCCAGGGTGTCGCGGTAGAAGTCGATCGAGCGGTTCATGTTGGTCACCAGGACCGTGATGCCTACGCCGTGGATCGCGCCGGCCGGGCCGGGGCGGGCGCTGGGGTAGGCGGTGATGATCTCGTCGGTGCGCTCGTCCGGTTCGTAGCCGGAGCCCTCCAGGTCGGCCCAGGGGCGGCCGGGCCTGACCGGGCGGGCGGTCGCCGAGACGACGATCGGCTTCTGGCCGGGCGTGGGTGCGGCGTCGGTGGCTGTCGCGGCCGGAACCTCGGTGGGGGCGGTCGGTGGCTGGGAGGTCGCGGCCGGAACCTCGGTGGGGGCGGTCGGTGGCTGGGAGGTCGCGGCTGGTGGCTCGGTGGGGTGGGTCGCTTCGGGAGTGGGGGCTGAAGCGGCGGGGGTTTTGGTCGGTGTCGTGGGGTCTACGCCGGTGATGGTGGGGCGAGGGTTGGCTGCCTCGCGGGTTTCCCACGGGGGTGGGCCGGGGTCGCCGAGGATGTCGTCGAGGAGGGGGTCCTCCAGGAGGGAATCGGCGGCGGGCGGCTCAGACGGAGACGGGGGTTCGTAGGCGGCGGGCCTGGACGGGGGCTCGTTGGCGGGAGGCTTGGGCGAGGGGTCGGTGGTGGGGCGGCTGGCTTCCCACGGGCGGGTGGTCGCGGCGCTGGCTGTGGGAGGCGGCGGTGGCTCGTCGGGGAGGCGGCTCGCCTCCCACGGGCGGGGCGATGTGTCGCCTGTGGCGGCTGCTCGGTCGGCGGCTGCCGCCGCGGCCACCTGCTCCGGTGGAGTGACGGTGTCCTCGCGGGGGGAAGGGGGGCGCTTCGCTGTCGGGATCTCCGAGGGAGGGGTCGCGGCCGTTGCGCCGGCGGCCCAGGCGCGAGGGTCGTCGGGGGCGTCCGCGGGTGGGGCTATGACGTCGCTGGACAGGCTTTCGCGGGAGGCGGGAGCGAACTCCGGTGGGGAGTCCAGGTTGCTGTCCAGAGGGAGGTCGATGTCGTGGTCCGTCGGCTCGTGCAAGGACTCGGGTGACCTTGGGCGGGGCGGGGTCTCGAGATCCGGCGAGTCGGAGCCGGGCACGCCGGCGGCACGTTGCTCCGGGACCACGCTTGCCTTTGGGCCGGCGGGAGCCGGTGTTGCGGTTGGGGAGTGGGAGGGCGTACCCGAAAGGGTTTCTGAAGTTGGTTCTGACGGTTTGCGGGGACGTGGGCTGGGGCGGCGGCGCTCGGTGGGCTCGTCGCTCTCCGTCGTGGTCGGCGGGACCGGCTGGTACGCGGGGTGGGTCTGGTCCGTGGTGGGCGTGTAGGACGACGGGGTCGCCTCGGTGGTGGGGGACGCCGTGCGCTGGTGGGGTGCGGGGGTGGGCTGCTCGTAGTAGGTCGTGGAGTGAGGGGCCGCGGGCGGGGGTTCGTCGGCCACGGGAGGCGGCTGGCGATCCTCGGGCGCTGGGGCCGGCTCGGGGTCGGGCTCGGGCCGGCGTTCGGGTTCGGGGTCGTCCAGCAGGGGGGCCTCGGGAGTCGGACGGTCGTCCGTCAGGGACGTCGCGGCTGCCTGGGCCTCGGCGTGCGGGCTGCGGGCCGCGCGCTGGGGGAGGACGGCGGGGATGTCGTCGTGGTCTACGTATTCGCCCTCCAGGACCGGGCCGCCTGGTGTGTCGTGGACCACTATGGCCGAGCCGGGGCGCTCCTCGGTGGCCACCGACGTTGCGGCGGCCGCGGGGGACATGGGCTCGTCGGGGCCGCGACCCCACGAGCGGTCGCGGGTCACCCACGGCGGGGCCTCGGGCTCGCCCAGCAGGTCGTCGTCGAGGAACTCCTCGGGCTGCTCGAACGCGGGCGGCGGAGGGTCGCCGTCGTCGGCCCGGTCCTCCACGTCGGCCCACTCGATCTTGACGCGGCGCATGTCGTCGACGTCCACCGAGATGGGCAGGGTCTCGTTGACCCGGGGCCACTTGCCGACCGGGACGCGCGGGTCGCGGACCAGGACCTCGGTGACCGGCAGGCCGGGGGCGACCACCACCAGCTGCAGCTCGGCGCGGCCGTAGGCGCCGGACGGGGGCGGCTCGGAGATCGCCTTCACCTGGCCGTGGCCGGTCACCCACGCGCGGGCACCGCGGCGCACCACGTTGACCATGCCGAGCGCGATCGCCAGCGCGAGCAGTGCGGCGCCCAGGGCGACGATCGGCCAGCTGGACAGGCCGAGCCCGAACACCATCACGAACACCGCGAAAGTGCCCAGCACCGCCGCGACAAGCTTGCGCGCCGGTGCGACGGGTCGGCCGGTTTGGTTCGCCACAGTGGACCCCCCTTTTGTCCCTGTCAGGCTATGGCGAGCCGGGGGTGGAGCGGAAGTGTGGTTACCCGAGGTTGCCGCTCGCGGGGGGAGCGGTACCGATAGGCTGACATTCCGCGTGTCGACCCTGGGAGGAACCCACCGTGACCAGCCCGTCCGGCGAGCGCTCGCTCGTGCTGATCAAGCCTGACGCTGTGCGCCGAGGCCTGGTCGGCGAGATCATCGGCCGGTTCGAGCGCAAGGGGCTCGCGGTCGACGCGATGGTGCTGCGGTCGATGGACGCCGCGCTGGCCGACCAGCACTACGCCGACCACGTCGAGAAGGCGTTCTATCCTCCCCTCAAGGACTTCATGACCTCGGGGCCGCTGGTGGCGCTCGTGCTGTCCGGCGACGAGGTGATCGAGGTGGTCCGGGGCATGCTCGGCGCCACCGACGGGCGCAAGGCGGCCGCGGGGACGATCCGCGGTGACCTGTCGCTGTCGAACCGGGAGAACCTGGTGCACGCCTCCGACTCGCCGGAGAGCGCCAAGCGTGAGCTGCAGCTCTGGTTCCCCGAGCTGGTCTGACGCCCAGGCTCAACCGGGCAGATCCATCTTCGTGGCGATGGCGAGCCGGTTCCACACGTTGATCGTGACGATCGCCATCAGCAGGTTGCCCAGCTCGGTCTTGTCGAAGTGGCCGGCGGCCTCGTCCCACACGTCGTCGGGCACGCCGTGCTCGCCCAGCCTGGTCACCGCGTCGGTCAGGGCGAACGCCGCCCGCTCCTTCGCCGTGAACAGCTGGGCGGCCTCGCGCCAGGCCGACACCGCGAACAGGCGCCGGGTGGACTCGCCGGCCTTCTGCGCGTCGGCGGCGTGCATGTCGACGCAGAAACCGCAGCCGTTCACCACCGAGGCGCGCAGCTTGACCAGCAGGTACAGCTGTGGATCGTTGCTCTGCCGGGCGTAGATCTCCATGCCCATGACGGCCTTGTAGGCGTCGGGCGCGACATCGTTCAGGTTCAGTCTGCTCATGTAAGGGGGACGAGACAGCTCCGCAGAACGTGACATCACAGGGTGTCGAGCGACGCGTGCCGACGCGACTCCACCTCGAAGACCTTCAGGAGCAGAGCCGCCAGAACCGCCCAGGCGGCGCCGACCAGCACCTCGATTCCGAGCGGGCGCAGCGCCTCGGTGAGATCCGCACCCCCGGCCAGCAGCCGCGCGGCCGCGGCGGCGTGCGTGATCGGCAGCCCCTGCCCGATCGCGGCGAGCCACCCGGGGAGTGCGGACGGGGGCACGTTCACGCCGGTGAGCAGCAGCATCAGGGCCACCGAGACGTTCGAGATCACCCAGATGTCCCGGAACCGCAGGCCGAGCGCACCCAGGGCGAGCCCGAAGAAGCCGCAGGACAGCGACCCCACGGTGAGCGCCAGGGCCATCCCGGGCAGGGCGCCCGGCGGGATGCGCAGGCCGAGCAGCAGCGCGCCGCCGGTGAGCGTGAACGCGGCGATGAGCAGGCCGTTCCCGGCGTACGGGAGGGCGCGCCCGAGGAACACCGCGGTCCGGCTGCGCGGCGACAGCAGCACGTGCCCGAGCGTCCCGAAGCGCCGCTCGTTGCCGATCGCCATGGTGCCGCCGAACACGCAGGCCAGCGACGACGCCAGCACCGCGTTGCCGACGATGAAGAAGCGGTCGTCGCCGACCTGCAGCTCACGGCCCAGGTAGGCGAAGAAGAGCAGCTGGAACAGCGGCCCGACGAGCAGCGTGCCGACGAACATGCCGGGCGAGGTCCAGTTGAACAGCGCGCGGTAGGCGATCACGCCGCCGACGGTCAGGAGCCGGAGCGTCCTCATGCGAGCGCCAGGGTGGCGGCGGCGCGGGCACGGCGTTCGACGTGGGTCAAGGCGAAAGCTCCCAGGGCCAGGCAGATCAGCGAGATGCCGGCGCAGATCCCGACCGACGGCCACACCGGACCGCCGGCGGTGGCCTCGCGCAGGGCGCGTGCGGCCCAGGTGGTCGGCAGGGCGGCGGCGAGGGGGGTGGTCCAGGTGGGCAGGACCGTGATGGGTACCAGGATCCCGGACACCAGCCACACCGGGTACTCGAGCGTGTTGGCCAGCGCGTTGGCGTTCCGAAGCAGCACGAACGTGGCGGCCAGCAGCAGCCCGAACATGCCCAGCGACAGGATCACCACGGGCGCCGCGGCGACGAACGCGGCCGGGTGTACGAAATCGAGCCGGATCCCGTAGAGCAGCCGGCCCCAGAGCAGCGTGGCGAGCAGGGCGTACGTGCCGGTGAGCGCGGTGGCGAGGGTGATCGGCAGCAGCACCAGGACCGGCCGCCGCGGCGCCAGCATGATCATCTCCAGGGTGCCCTGCCAGCGCTGGCTCTGGATCGCGCCGCCGGAGCCGAACAGCACCGAGGACCAGACGCCCATCATCCCGGCCCCGACCGCGGCGTCCAGCAGCCGATGTGACTCGCCGCCGGAGCGGAACAGGTACACCGCCAGGGTAGCCTGCACGATCGGGATGAAGAGGCTGATCGTCAGCTCGAGCCCTGAGCGGCTGAGCTGTTTCACGTGCAGGAGCGTGCCGATCGCGATCATGCGCAACGTCTTCAAGAGCCGCTCACAATCGCCACGTACGCGTCTTCCAGGGTGGGTTCCCGGGTGGACACCCGGCCGAGGCGCACGCCCCCGAGCGCATGCAGCACCTCACCCTGCACGTCCACCCCGGCGTCGGACTGGACGGTGAGGATCTGCAACGCCCCGCGCGCCTCGACCGCGGCCTCCCTCACCCCGGACAGCCGCTGCAGGCCGGCCACGGTGTCGTCCGGCACCCCGTACGCCTCGATCTCGACGACCCGGCGCCCGTCGGCGTGCGTACGCAGCTCGGCGGGTGTGCCGAGGGCCTGGATGCGCCCGTCCGCGATCACCGCGATCCGGTCGCAGAGCTCGTCCGCCTCGGCCATGTAGTGCGTGGTCAGCAGCACCGTGGTGCCGGTCGCGGCCAGGTCGGCGACGGTCCGGCGCAGCTCCCGTGCGGCCACCGGGTCGACGCCGATCGACGGCTCGTCGAGGAACAGCACCTCGGGGGAGTGCAGCAGGCCGCGGGCGATGTGCAGGCGCTGGCGCATGCCGCGGGAGTAGCCCTCGACCCGCTCCCGCTCGCGTCCGGCCAGTTTGACCAGGTCGAGCAGCTCGGCGATGCGCCGTTTCTGGTCGCGCGGCGGCACCCCGTACAGCTCGGCGAAGTAGCGCAGGTTGTCCAGGCCGGACAGCCGGTCGTAGAGGCCGCGGTCGCCGCCGAACACGTACCCGATCCGCCGGCGCACCTCGCGGGTCTCGCGTTCGACGTCGAAGCCGCAGATCCGTGCCGTGCCCGAGGTCGGGATCAGCAGCGTGTTGAGCAGTTTGATCGTGGTCGTCTTGCCGGCGCCGTTCGGGCCCAGCAGGCCGAACAGCTCACCGCGCGCCACGGTCAGATCAACACCGCGGACGGCCTCGATCTCGGTGGTCCGGCGCCGGATGAAACCCGTGCGACTTCGGTACGTGCGCCGCAGCCGCGCGGCCTCGATGGCATCCCCCATGGCCCGGAACGCTAAAGAGTTTCACGGTCATCCGGAAACGAATTCGGCCGCTCCCGAATCCAGCAGGGTGACGAGCGCGGTGCCGGCCGGTTCGAGCCCGTAGAGCACCCGGCGCCCGGCCCGCCGGCGGTGGATCACGCCCGCCGCCTGCAACGCGCTGAGGTGTTCCGACACGGTCGACGGGGCCAGGCCCAGTGCGGTGGCCAGCCCGGTCGTGGTGGCGGGGGTGGTCAGCGCCCGGAGGACGGTGGCGCGGCCGCGGCCGATCAGGATCGCGAGCCGATCCTCCGGAGCCGGCTGCGTGCGGCGCTCAGCGAGGACGGCGGCGCCCCGGGACTGGTACGTCACCATGATCACGTCCGAGTCGTCGCTGGAGCACAGCAGCGCGCCGCGGGAGAAGATCAGCGGGACCAGCAGCAGCCGCTTGTCGAACGCGTCGAAGCTCTGCTCCAGGGGTTTGACCAGGGTGAGGATCGGACGCTCCCAGAGGACCCGGTCATGCAGCTTGGCCAGCAGCGCGTCCGGCCCGTCGGCGGCCAGCGCCCGGGCCCGGAGCAGCACCTCCTCCTCCAGCGCGGCGCGCATGGCCGGCCAGCAAGGCGCGAGCGCCGCGTCCCAGTAGGCGGCCAGGCCGTCGGACAGCCGGGTGAGCGCCGCCGCCCGGTCGGTGCGGAACGGCCGCAGGATCTCCGGCTCGCCGTCCGGATAGTGCTTGGCGAACTGCGCCTCGATCACCTCGGCCGGTGTCGCGCGGAGGCCGGCGAGTTCCTCGTCGAGCGTCGGCAGGGCGCTCGGCGGGTGCGGGCCGAGGAAGTCGGGCCACACCGATCCGAGCCGGAAGTACAGGTGCACCGGATCGACGGCCGGGTCGGTGCGCAGGATCTCGCGCGCTCGCGCCGCCCAGTCCTGGTAGGGCCACGGCACCTCGCCCGGGTTGCGCTCCAGCAGGAAGAGGCCGCAGAGGAGCTCGCAGAGCGGGCTGATCGCGATCCGGGTGCGAGCCAGCGTCGGCTCGTCGATCTCGATGCGGATCACCCGTCCGAGTTTAGGTGCCGTTGGCCTGATCAGGGGACGCTGGTCACATCGGTTCGATAGGCCATCATCATGACCTCGATCAACAGACGAACCCTGCTGCGAGCCGGCTTGGCCGCGCCGGCGGCTCTTGCCTTTTTGCCCCAGGGACGGCCGGTGCTTACCCATGGTGTGCAGAGCGGCGACGCGGCGGCCGAGTCCGCCGTGGTGTGGACCCGCGCCGACCGGCCCGGCCGGATGTGGGTGGAGGTGGCCCGCCGTCCCGACTTCAAAGGCGCCCGGCTGGTCCGCGGTCCGGTGGTCACGCCGGACACCGACTTCACCGGCAAGGTGCGGCTGCGCGGCCTGCCGGCCGGTCAAGACCTTCATTACCGGGTACGGGTGGAGAGCCTGGAGCGGCACGGACTGTTCAGCGCATCCGAGCGCGGCCGGTTGACCACCGCGCCGACCGGGCGGCGGGACGTGCGCTTCGTCTGGACCGGCGACGTCGTCGGTCAGGGCTGGGGCATCGATCCGGCGTACGGCGGCCTCAAGATCTTTGAATCGATGCGGCAGCGGCGCCCCGACTTCCTGCTGCACTCCGGTGACACCGTCTACGCCGACGGCCCGCTGGTCGCGAGCGTGACCCTGCCCGACGGCCGGGTCTGGAACAACCTGGTCACCGAGGAGAAGTCCAAGGTCGCCGAGACCCTCAAGGAGTACCGCGGCCAGTACGCCTACAACCTGCTGGACGAGAACTACCGGCGTTTCGCCGCGCAGGTGCCGCAGCTGAACCAGTGGGACGACCACGAGGTCACCAACAACTGGTATCCGGGGGAGATCCTCGACGACGCCCGGTACACCGAGAAGCGGGTGGACGTGCTCGCGGCGCGGGCGATGCGGGCCTACCACGAATGGGTGCCTACGCCGATACCCTTGTCAAGGGGCGGGATCTCCGCGCCGTCCGAAGGACCAGTCGTCGGTAGCGGGCACAGCACCGTCTACCGGAAGCTGTCGTACGGGCCCCTGCTGGACATCTTCGTGCTCGACATGCGGACGTTCAAGGACGTCAACGACGGCAACACGTACGCCGACCCGGACCGCGGGCTGCTCGGCCGGGAACAGCGCGAATGGCTGATCAAGGGCCTCAGGCGCAGCAACGCCACCTGGAAGGTGATCGCCAACGACCTGCCGCTGGGCATCGTGGTGCCCGACGGCGGAGGAGCCCAGGAGGGTGTGGCGCAGGGCGACCCGGGTGCTCCGAAGGGCCGCGAGCTGGAGTTCGCGCAGGTCCTGCAGTCCGCGCACCGGGCGGGCGTGACCGGGATCGTCCTGCTCACCGCGGACGTGCACTACACCGCGGCGAACCACTACGACCCGGCCCGGGCGGCGGTCCAGGACTTCACCCCGTTCTGGGAGTTCGTGTCCGGTCCCGCACACGCCGGGGCGTTCGGGCCGAACGCGATGGACGCCACGTTCGGCCCGCAGGTGGTCTTCAGCAACACCCCGCCGGCCGCGAACACCTCGCCCGCGCAGGGCTTCCAGCACTTCGGCGAGGTGGAGATCGACGGGCGGACCAAGGCGTTCACGGTCAACCTGCGTGACCGTGACGGTGTGTCGCTCTGGACCACCACGCTGCAAGCTCGGTAATCCGATTCAGGGAATCCCGGGGTGGCCGGTATCGTTGAGCCCACGCAGGCGACGAACCGGCCATCACCGGGGAGCCTCCGGAAGAACGGGCCCTCAGCCCTAGTAGAACCGGGCGGACGACCGACACGCGCACCAGTCGGGGCAATGAGCGGGCGGCGTGAAAACCGTCAAGCGAGGTGGTACCGCGGGCCTTCACCAGCTCGTCCTCGCAGTCATCGAACTGCGAGGAGAGTCATGAGCTACCCGAAACACACCGACGCGGCCGGCGTTCCGGCCAGCCCGGACCTGCCCGCCGTCGAGCGCGCGGTTCTCGATCACTGGCGGGCGGACAAGACGTTCGAGGCCAGCGTCGACCAGCGCCCGGCCGGCACCGACGGCAGCAACGAGTACGTCTTCTACGACGGCCCGCCGTTCGCCAACGGCCTGCCGCACTACGGGCACCTGTTCACCGGGTACGTGAAGGACGTCGTCCCGCGCTACATGACCATGCGGGGCAAGCGCGTCGAGCGCCGGTTCGGCTGGGACACCCACGGCATGCCGGCCGAGGTCGAGACCGAGAAGCAGCTCGGCATCAACACCAAGGCCGAGATCCTCGACCTGGGCGTGGCGAAGTTCAACGAGGCCTGCCGGACGTCGGTGCTGGCGTACACCCAGGACTGGGAGCGCTACGTCACCCGCCAGGCCCGCTGGGTGGACTTCTCGAACGACTACAAGACCCTCGACCCGGACTACATGGAGTCCGTGATGTGGGCGTTCTCGACCCTGTTCCAGAAGGGTCTGGTGTACGAGGGCTTCCGGGTGCTCGCCTACTGCTTCCGGTGCGAGACGCCGCTGTCCAACACCGAGACCCGGATGGACGACGTCTACCGGGACCGCACCGACCCGGCCCTGACGGTGAAGTTCCGGCTGGAGACGGGGGAGGACATCGCGGTGTGGACCACCACGCCGTGGACGCTGCCGTCCAACCTGGCGCTCGCGGTCGGCCCGGACATCGAGTACGCGGTGCTGCAGAAGGACGGCCAGAAGCTCCTCGTCGGGGCGGCGCGCGTCTCGGCGTACGCCAAAGAGCTCGAAGGTTTCGAGCGGGTCGGCACGGTCCTCGGCAGTGAGCTGGTCGGCCGTCGCTACACGCCGCTGTTCGACTTCCTGGTCGAGCAGGGCGGGCCGAACGCGTTCCAGGTGCTCGGCGCGGACTTCGTGACCACCGAGGACGGAACCGGCGTGGTGCACATGGCGCCCGCCTTCGGCGAGGACGACCAACTCGCCTGCAACGCGGCCGGCATCCCGACCGTGGTGACCGTCGACGACCACACCCGGTTCACCGCGCTCGTCCCGGACTACCAGGGCCTGCAGGTCTTCGACGCCAACAAGCCGGTGATCGCCACGCTCAAGGAGCGCGGCGACGTGGTGATGCGGCACGACGGCTACACGCACTCCTACCCGCACTGCTGGCGCTGCGACACCCCGCTGGTCTACAAGGCGGTGTCGTCGTGGTTCGTGGCGGTGACCAAGTTCCGTGACCGGATGGTCGAGCTCAACCAGGAGATCACCTGGACGCCGGCGCACATCAAGGACGGTTCGTTCGGCAAGTGGCTGGCCAACGCCCGCGACTGGTCGATCTCCCGGAACCGCTTCTGGGGCTCGCCGATCCCGGTGTGGAAGTCGGACGACCCGAACTACCCGCGGGTCGACGTCTACGGCTCGTTCGAGGAGCTGGAGCGCGACTTCGGGGTCAAGGTCACCGATCTGCACCGGCCGTACGTGGACGAGCTGACCCGGCCCAACCCGGACGACCCGACCGGGCAGTCGACCATGCGGCGCGTGCCGGAGGTCCTCGACTGCTGGTTCGAGTCCGGGTCGATGCCGTTCGCCCAGGTGCACTACCCGTTCGAGAACAAGGACTGGTTCGAGCACCACTACCCGGGTGACTTCATCGTCGAGTACATCGGGCAGACCCGCGGCTGGTTCTACACGATGCACGTGCTGGCCACCGCGCTGTTCGACCGGCCGGCGTTCCGGAACTGCCTGAGCCACGGCATCCTGCTGGGCGAGGACGGCCGGAAGATGTCCAAGACGCTGCGTAACTACCCGGACGTCTACCAGATCTTCGACACGTACGGGTCCGACGCGATGCGCTGGATGCTGATGTCGTCGCCGGTGCTGCGCGGCGGGGACATGCCGGTCACCGACGTGGCGATCCGCGACGCGGTCCGGCAGGTGCTGCTCCCGCTGTGGAACGTCTGGTACTTCTTCAGCCTGTACGCCAACGCGTCCGGCCACGAGGCCAGAATCGGAACCGGCGCGGCGCTTTCCGAAGCCGCCTCCGGCGGCGGGCATCTGCTCGACCGGTACGTGCTGGCCAAGACCGGCGAGCTCGTCTCGGACGTGCGGCGGCAGATGGACGAGTACGACATCTCCGGCGCCTGCCAGTCGGTCCGGTCCTACCTCGACGCGCTGACCAACTGGTACGTGCGCCGCTCGCGGGACCGGTTCTGGACCGGCGACGTGGACGCGTTCGACACGCTCGCCACGGTGCTGGAGACCCTCGCCCGGGTGCTGGCCCCGCTGGCGCCGCTGACCGCCGAGGAGATCTGGCGTGGCCTGACCGGGGAACGCTCGGTGCACCTGACCGACTTCCCCGCGCCGGACGCCTTCCCGGCCGACCACGCGCTGGTCACCGCCATGGACGGCATCCGCGACGTGGCCTCGGCGGCGCTCTCGCTGCGCAAGGCGAAGGCGCTGCGGGTGCGGCTGCCGCTGGCGAAGCTGACCGTGGCGACCTCCGACGCGGACGCGTTGCGGCCGTTCGCGGCCCTGCTCGCCGACGAGGTCAACGTCAAGGAGGTGGTCTTCACCGGCGACGTCGCGAGCTACTGCGAGCAGGTGCTGACCGTCGTCCCGAGGGCTCTCGGGCCGCGCCTCGGCAAGCAGGTCCAGCAGGTGATCAAGGCGGTGAAGGCGGGCGACTGGCAGCTGGTCGACGGCTCTCCCACCGCCGCCGGGGTCACCCTGCAAGAGGGCGAGTACGAGCTGAAGCTGGTCGCCACGGACGCGGAGAACTCGGCCCCGCTGGCCGGCGGTGTGGTCGTCCTGGAGACCGCGGTGACGCCCGAACTCGCCGCCGAGGGGCTCGCCCGCGACCTGATCCGGGTGGTGCAGCAGGCCCGCCGGGACGCGGATCTCGACGTCTCGGACCGGATCACGCTGACCGTGTCGGGGTCCGAGGCGGTGGTCTCCGCGACGCGGGCGCACCTGCCGTTCCTGTCATCGGAGACCCTGGCGGACGCCGTGACGTTCGGCACGGTCGAGGGATTCACCGGCGAGGTGGGCGACGGCGAGCCGGTCACCGTGGCGGTGGCACGCGCGTAACCGCAGGTTGAGATCCCGGTCCGGGTTCACCCGGGCCGGGATCCGCGGGGACTTTCAGGTGGACGTGGTTTAGTCTTTCCACGCCCCCACCACTTCCTCCCGGAGGACCTCGTTGCCGCCGCTCTACACATTCGGCAAGCTCACCGTCGGCACGGCGATGATCGTCGGCTGGCGGCCGCGCGTCGAGGGCTTGGAGAACATCCCGGCGACACGGGGCGCCATCTTCGCCAGCAACCACCTGTCGGTCGCCGATGAGCTGTTCCTCGGCGCGGTCGTGCCCCGGCACCTGGCGTTCTGGGCGAAAGCGGAGTACTTCAACGGCACCGGCGTCCGCGGGCGGTTCAACCGCTTCATCATGGAGGGCCTCGGCGCCATCAAGGTCGAGCGCGCCGGTGGGCGCGCGGCGCTGACCGCGTTCGACGCCGCCATCCCCAAACTCAGGGACGGGGACATGGTGGTGGTCTACCCCGAGGGCACCCGCTCGCCGGACGGCAGGCTCTACCGCGGGCGCACCGGCGCGGCCCGGCTCGCGGTCGCCGCGGGCGTGCCGATCATCCCGGTCGGCGTCATCGGCACCGAGCGGATCCAGCCGATCGGCCAGCCGTACCCCAAGCTGGTCGGCTGGGGCAAGGCCACGATCAAGTTCGGCAAGCCGATCGAGACCGATGGCCGGCCGGACGACCGGACTTCGCTGCGCGAGCTCACCGACGAGGTGATGGCCGAGATCCAGAAGCTGACCGGCCAGGAGTACGTGCCGCGCTACGCCCCCGCCAAGCCGGGCAGCGACTGAGCCCGGCAGCGACTGAGCCCGGCAGCGACTGAGCCCGGCAGCGACTAAGGGGCGCGGCTGCCCCGGGCGGCCTCCTGCTCGACCAGCTCGTCCAGGTCCCGCAACCGGTCCAGGCCGCGCAACGGCTGGCGCATGCGGTGGTTGCCGCGCAGCTTCGGCTCGTTGCGCTGCAGGAAAGCCCAGTAACCCGCGGTGAACGGGCACGCGTTGTCGCCGACCCGGACCTTGGGGTCGTACCGGCAGCCACCGCAGTAGTCGCTCATCCGGTCGATGTAGGCGCCGCCGCCGGCGTACGGCTTCGAGCTCATCCGGCCGGCGTCGGCGAACTGGCTCATCCCGATCACGTTCGCGGTCATCACCCACTCGTAGCCGTCGACGAACGCCCGGTGGAACCAGTCGGCCATGGCGCCCGGCCGCCAGCCGCGCTGCATCGCGTAGTTGCCGAGCACCATCAGCCGCGGGATGTGGTGCACCCAGCCGCGGTCACGGACCCCGGCCAGCACGTCGGAGAGGCAGGCCGCGTCCACCGCATCGGCGTCCAGTTCGGCGAACCACTTCGGAACGCGGCCGGCGGCGCCGAGCTCGTTGGCCCGGCGGTAGTCCGGCTCGAAATACCAGTACAGATGCCAGACGAAGTCACGCCAGCCGAGGATCTGCCGGACGAAGCCCTCGACGGAGGCCAGCGGGGCGCTGCCGTCGCGGTAGGCGTCCTCGGCCCGGTGGATGATCTCCAGCGGGTCGAGCAGGCCCAGGTTCAGCGGCGCGGAGAGCATGCTGTGCGCCATCCACGGGTCGCCGGCGAGCATCGCGTCCTCGTACCGGCCGAACGTGGGCAGCCGGTGCTCGACGAAGTGCCCCAGCCGGGCCAGCGCCTCGCGCCGGGTCGCCGGGAACAGCCGCGGGCCGTCGTTGCCGAGGAACGTGATGCCGTCCTCGCGTTCCCAGCGGTCCAGGTCGGCGCGGACCTGCTCGTCGATCTCGTCCTCGACGATCGCGGGCGGATCGGGCACACCCAGCGCCGGCTGTTTCGGTGGTGACTCCCGGTTGTCGGCGTCCAGGTTCCACCGGCCGCCCGCCGGTTCGGCGCCGTCCATCAGCACGTCGTGCCGGCGCCGCGCGTCCCGGTAGAAATCCTCCAGCCGCAGCGACTTCCGGTCGCCCGCCCACGCCGTGAAGTCCTGCGGGCCGGTCACGAAACCGCGTGGCGGCAGGATCTCCACGCCCAGCTTCTGTACGAGGCCGCGGGCGGCACGCGAGGTGGGGTGACAGACGCTCAGACGTTCGGTCGCGGTGCTTTCCGCGTACGTCTGGGTCTGCGCGAAGCGCACCTGGTCACCCAGCTCGGCCGCGCGGTGACGCAGCGCCGAGAGCACCAGATGGGCCTTCTGCCGATGGAATCGGCGCCGCCGGAACACGGCCTTCGACTCGATCAGCAGGACCGGCTGGTCCGGCGCGTCCAGGAAGTGCGGGCCGAGCTGATCGGCGAACAGCCAGCGGCGGGTCATGCGCCTTTTTCTACCCCCGGGAGAGCACCGCACTCCGCAGAACCGCGGTGAGATCGGCGCTGTCGGCGACGGAACGCCTGGTCATGAGCACGGTCACCAGGCTGCCGTGGTCGGCCCAGGCGCACACCACGACCGTGTTGCGGCCCGCCTTGCCGGTGCCGCAGCGCTCGTGCACGCCGGTCTCGCCGGTGTCGAACGCCCGCACGTCCTTGATGTCGTAGTCCGGGGTGAGCTGCTGGATCTGCGCCTCGACGTCCTGCTCGGGGGTGAGCCGCAGGCCGGTGGTGCCGAAGATGGTGACCCGTTTGCCGTTGCCGTCGGCGTAGATCCCGGCGAAGGCCCGGCCGTCGCCGAGCTCGGCGGCCAGGTTCTCGGCGGCGCGGCGGCTGGACGAGTCGTCGCGCAGGTTCAGGTCCGAGACCGAGTCGGGCAGCACCGCGGAGACCGGGTACTGGCCTGCCGCCGGCCACAGGAAGAATGCCGGGACGCCGAGGCAGAAGACCAGCGTGAGCAGGGTGAACATGCCGAGCTTGCGCAGCGGGCGGCGCTTCTTCGGGCGCGGTGGCAGAGGCTTCTCACCCTGCGGCGGGCCGGGTGGCCGGAGTCCCTGCGGCGGGCCGGGTGGCCGGAGTCCCTGCGGCGGGCCGGGTGGCTTCGGGCCCGGCGGCGTTTTCACCGCCTGCTTCGCGTACTTCGGCGGGACGTAGGCGGGCCGCGGTTGCACCGGCAGGCGGTTGGCCTGCGGTGGTGGAGGTGGAGGTGGCGGCGGTGGGGGCGTCTCCACGCGCGTCGGGGGTGGCGGGGGCGCGGGGGCGTCGATGCGTGTCGGCGGCATCTGCACCGGCTCGGGAACCGGGATCTGCAGCGGATCCCAGGGGGTGTCCTGCCCGGCCCACGGATCCACGGCCGGCGTGGTGCCCCAGTCGTCCTCCGGCTCCGGCTCCGCCCTGCGGCGGTTCCAGAGAGGCTTCTTCGGCTGTGGCGGCGGCACGACCGCCGACCCGCTCCAGCGCGCCGGAGCGTCCACGGTCGACAGTTCGCCGCTGTCCGCCACGACCCTGGTCGGGTCGGGCAGTCGGGCATCCGGGGGATTTTCGCCCGGCTGTTCGGCCATCCGTCCGCACCCTCCTCAGCATCGGCTCCGCACCTCAGCGCGAGGCCTTATCCCAGGTTATCCGGGGTATGCCAGCCCGTAGACGGGCA
This sequence comes from Actinoplanes sp. NBRC 103695, assembly GCF_030269485.1. Taxonomy (GTDB): domain Bacteria; phylum Actinomycetota; class Actinomycetes; order Mycobacteriales; family Micromonosporaceae; genus Actinoplanes. Next base: position 21,410 of record NZ_BSTL01000033.1, read on the forward strand.
CCGAATCAGACACTGGCTCACAAATGCCGGACAACATGACCGTCGTGCGGAACGCTCCGGAGTCGTAAGGTGACCCCACGATGAATACGACCGAGCGCAACGCCGTGACCGTGACCGGGAATCCCACCGGGCAGCCGATGATGTTCGTACACGGCTACGGCTGTGATCAGAACATGTGGCGATACGTCACGCCGGCCTTCGCCGACGAGTACAAGATCGTGCTCTTCGACCACGTCGGCAACGGGAAATCCGACCTCAGTCAGTACGACGAGAAGAAGTACTCCACGCTGAACGGGTACGCCGACGACGTGCTGGAGATCATCGACGAGCACGATCTCCGCGACGTGGTGTTCGTCGGGCACTCGGTGAGCGCGATGATCGGCATCCTGGCCGCGATCCGCGAGCCCGAGCGCTTCGCCCGGCTGGTGCTGATCGGCCCCTCGCCGCGGTACATCGACGACGAGGGCTACGTCGGCGGCTTCCAGCGCTCCGACCTCGAGGAGATGCTGGACGCGCTGGACAGCAATTATCTGGGCTGGTCCGCCGCGATGGCCCCGGTGATCATGGGCCACCCGGAGCGGCCGGAGCTCGGCGAGGAGCTCAAGAACAGCTTCTGCCGGACCGACCCGGAGATCGCCCGCCACTTCGCCCGGGTCACATTCCTCTCCGACAACCGCGCCGACCTGCCCCGGTTGCGTACGCCGGCCCTGGTTCTGCAGTGCACGGACGACGTCATCGCGCCGACACCGGTGGGGGAGTACGTGCATGCCCAGCTCTCGGGTAGCACACTGTTCTACATGAATGCGACCGGTCACTGTCCGAACCTCAGCGCGCCGGACGAGACGATCGCCGCCATCAAGGCCTACTTGTAGGTCATGAGAGAGCGGGACGTGACCCAGGATCTGCGCGTGCCGTGGGAGGAGGATCCCGGCGAGTTGTATGAGCACGCACCATGTGGATACCTGACCACGACTCCCGACGGCACGATCGTCAAGGTCAACGAGACGTTCCTCGCGTGGACCGGCTACACCCGCGAGGACCTCATCGGTCTCCGCCGGTTCCGCGACCTGCTCAGCTCCGGCGGGCAGATCTACCACGAGACGCACTACGCGCCGCTGCTGCGGATGCAGAACGACGTCCACGAGGTCGCCTTCGACATGGTCTGCGCGGACGGCCACCGGTTGCCCACCCTGGTCAACTCGGTGCTCGGCCGCGACCCGGACGGACTGCCCCGGCTGATCCGGACCACGATCTTCAATGCCACCGAGCGACGCGGGTACGAGCGGGAACTGCTGAACGCCCGCCGCGCCGCCGAGGACTCCGAGCGACGGGTCCGCGTACTCCAGGAGATCGTCGCGGAGCTGGCCGCCGCACCCACCGAAACCGGGGTCGCCGAGGCCCTGGTCCGCGCGCCCGCGCCCGCCTTCGGCGCGAGCGGCGGCAGCGTCTGGCTGACCGGCGCGCGTCCCGGCGAACTGGTCGCCGTCTCGGCGACCGACCAGGGCGTCAGCGAGGCGGCCGCGGCCGAGGTGGCCCGCCGCGGCGACCTGCACGTGGTGGGCGCGCCGGAGGAGGCGGACGGGCAGCTCCCCGGGCTGGCCGAGGCGATGCGCGAGGCCGGCCGGGCCACCGTCGTGCTGCTGCCGCTGACCACCGGACCGGCCGCGGACGACGCCGACGTGCGCGGGGTGCTCGCGTTCGGCTTCGCCGAGCCGCGCCGGCTGTCCGACAGCGAACTACGCGTGGTCCGGCTGCTCGGCCAGCAGGGCGGCCAGGCGCTGGACCGGGCCCGGCTCTACGACGCGGCGCGGCAGCGGGAGGAGCGGGCCATCCTGCTGGCCGCGACCACCCGGGAGATGGACGAGGAGCCCAGGCTCACCGCGCGGGCGAAACGCCTGGTCGAGCGGCTGGTGCCGGATGTCGCCGAGTGGGCCTCGGTGCGCCTGCAGGTGGGACCGGCCGGGCTGCTCGCCGAGTCGGGCGGGCCGGCGCCGGACGCCGACCTGCTGACCGCGCAGATCGAAGAGGTGACCACCGCGGGCGAGGCGCTGTGGCCGGCGGCCGGCTCCGGCAACGCTGTGCTTCCGCTCGTCGTCCGTGGCCGGGTGCTCGGCACGCTGGCGCTGCGGACCGGCGCCGAGCCCGGCTTCCTCATCGACCTCGCCGACCGGGCCGCCCTGGCACTGGAGAACGCCCGGCTGTACGAGCAGGAGCGGGCCGTCGCGCGGACGCTGCAGCGCAGCCTGCTCGCCGGTACGTTGCCACAGGACTCGCGGTTCGTGGTCGAGACCCACTACCACGCGGCCGCGCAGGACCTGGAGGTCGGCGGGGACTGGTTCGACGCCTTCATGATCACGCCGGACAGGCTGGCCATCGCGGTCGGCGACGTGGTCGGCCGGGGCATCGACGCGGCCGCCACGATGGGCCAGCTGCGCAGCGCGATCCGGGCCGTCGCCTCGGCGGACGCCGGACCGGCCAAGGTGCTCAAGAAACTCGACCGGTTCGTCGACCGGGTGATCTCGGCGCGGATGGCGACCGTGGCCTACTGCGAGGTCAACCTGGCCTCCGGCACCATGACGTACGCCTGCGCCGGCCACCTGCCGCCGCTGCTGCACGAGCCCGCCACGCAGGCCCGCTACCTGATGGGCGCCCGGTCCGCGCCGCTGGGCTCGCGGGCCGGCCGCCGCGAGCGGGTGGAGGACAAGGTCAAGCTGGCCTCCGGCAGCCGCCTGCTGCTCTACACCGACGGCCTGGTGGAACGGCGTAACCGGACGATCGACCGCGGCCTGGACCTGATGGCCCGCGAGTGGGCCCGCCGCCGTGACGCGCCCACGACCGGGCTGGCCTCCGGGTTCGCCGACCTGATGGTCGGCCAGGAGCACGCCGACGACGTCTGCCTGCTCTGCCTGACGCTGGGCACCGACGACCGGATGGAGCGGTCCATCGGCGCCGACCCGATGCAGATCGCCCTGCTGCGCAAGGAGATGCGCGCCTGGTTGGCTTCGCACCAGGTGGACGAGGAGAGCATCCAGGGAGTGCTGCTGGCCTGCTCGGAGGCCGTGGCCAACGCGATCGAGCACGGTTACCGCAACGACCCGTTCGGCCAGGTCGAGGTCTCCGCGACGGTGTCCGCCGAGGCGGTCGAGGTGGTGGTGGCCGATCGGGGTGTGTGGCGACCGGCGCGCACCGACGTGGCGCGCGGACGCGGTCTGCAACTCATCCGCCAGGTGATGGATCATGTGTCTTTCGATCGGAGCGCCGGGACGGTGGTGACCATGCGGCGCACACGCAAGGGGGACTCGTGAACAACGTCGCCTTCGCCCGCCGCGGGCCCGCCTCGGTGGTCACGCTGTCCGGCGAGCTCGACCTGGCCAACGCGCCTCTGATCGGCAAGGCGATCGCCGGGAACGTCGGCGACGACGCTCTGCTGATCGACCTGACCAAGGTGTCTTTCCTGGACAGCGCCGGAGTGCGGCTGCTCGACTTCATCGTCGGCGACATGGACGACCGGGGGCGGGCGATCCGGCTGGTCGTCGGCGAGACCGGCGCCGCCCGGATGACGCTCCAGCTGTGCGCCTTCCGCGACGACCTGCTTTCCACCGACCTGGAGAAGGCCGCGGCAGAGCTGGGCGCCTGACGCGCGTACCCTGATCTGTCATGAGCGTCGTTTCCGTCTTCCCCAAGCTCGAGCAGCTGCTGCCCCGGGTCAGCAAGCCGATCCAGTACGTGGGTGGCGAGCTCGGCGCCGTCGTCAAGGAATGGGACGAAACCACCGTCCGCTGGGCACTGATGTACCCGGACGCCTACGAGGTGGGCCTGCCCAACCAGGGCGTGCAGATCCTCTACGAGGTGCTCAACGAGCAGCCCGACGTGCTGGCCGAGCGGACGTACGCGGTCTGGCCGGACCTCGAGGCGCTGATGAAGGAACACGGCGTCCCGCAGTTCACCCTCGAGGCGCACCGCCCGGTTCATGCCTTCGACGTACTGGGTGTGTCCTTCGCCACCGAGCTGGGCTACACCAACCTGCTCTCCGCGCTCGACCTCGCCCAGATCCCGATGATGGCCGCCGACCGGGGCGACAACCACCCGATCGTGCTGGCCGGCGGGCACGCCAGCTTCAACCCGGAGCCGATCGCCGACTTCATCGACGCCGCCGTGCTCGGTGACGGCGAGGAGGCGGTCCTGGAGATCACCGGGATCATCCGGGAGTGGAAGGCGGAGGGCTGCCCGGGCGGCCGGGACGAGCTGCTGCTGCGCCTCGCGCGTACCGAAAGCATCTATGTCCCTCGCTTCTACGACGTCGACTATCTGCCGGACGGGCGGATCCAGCGCATCGTCCCCAACCGGCCGGACGTGCCGTTCCGGGTGCACAAGCGCACGACGATGGACCTCGACGCGTGGCCGTACCCGAAGAAGCCGCTGGTCCCGCTGGCCGAGACGGTCCACGAGCGGTACGCGGTGGAGATCTTCCGCGGCTGCACGCGCGGCTGCCGGTTCTGCCAGGCGGGCATGATCACCCGGCCGGTGCGTGAGCGGTCGATCACCACGGTGGGCCAGATGGTCAAGGAGGGCCTGGAGTTCTCCGGGTTCAACGAGGTGGGCCTGCTCTCGCTGTCCAGCGCCGACCACTCCGAGATCGGCGACATGTGCTCCGGCCTGGCCGAGCAGTACGCCGACACGAACGTCTCGCTGTCGCTGCCCTCGACCCGGGTGGACGCGTTCAACATCGACCTGGCCCAGGAGCTGTCCCGCAACGGGCGGCGCACCGGCCTCACCTTCGCGCCCGAGGGTGGCTCGGAGCGGATCCGCAAGGTCATCAACAAGATGGTGACCGAGGAGGACCTGATCCGGACGGTCGTCACGGCGTACTCGAACGGCTGGCGGCAGGTGAAGCTGTACTTCATGTGCGGCCTGCCCACCGAGACCGACGAGGACGTGCTGCAGATCGCCCGGATGGCACACGAGGTGATCAAGGCCGGCCGGACCGCGGCGGGCACCAAGGACATCCGTTGCACGGTCTCCATCGGCGGGTTCGTGCCCAAGCCGCACACTCCGTTCCAGTGGGCCAAGATGGAGCGGCCCGAGGTGATCGACGCCCGGCTGAAGATGCTCAAGGCGGAGATCAACTCGGACCGGTCGCTGGGCCGGGCGATCGGCTTCCGCTACCACGACGGTGAGCCGTCGCTGATCGAGGGCCTGCTGTCGCGCGGCGACCGCCGGGTCGGCGCGGTCATCAAGCGGGTCTGGGACAAGGGCGGCCGGTTCGACGGCTGGTCCGAGCACTTCTCGTACTCCCGCTGGGTCGAGGCGTGCGCCGAGGTGCTGCCGGACTTCGGCGTGGACCTGGACTGGTACACCACCCGCGAGCGCGAGCAGCTCGAGGTGCTGCCCTGGGAGCACCTGGACTCCGGGCTGGACAAGGACTGGCTCTGGCAGGACTGGCAGGACTCGATGTCCGAGTACGAGCAGGACGACTGCCGCTGGACGCCCTGCTTCGACTGCGGCGTGTGCCCGTCCATGGACACCGAGATCCAGATCGGGCCCACCGGTAAGAAGCTGCTGCCGCTGACGCCGGTGAACGGACTGAAGGTGCCCGCGCACACCCATTAAGGGCGGGTTCGCGTTGAACGGGACGTGTTAATCCCGTTCAATCGCATCTCCCTGGCCGACCGGGAGCTGGAATACCTGACCACGGCCGCCGCCTCCGGGGCCACGTCGGGTGATGGCCCGTTCACGCGGCGGGCCACCCACCTGCTCACCGGCATTACCTCGTCGCCGTACGCGCTGCTCACCACCTCCTGCACGCACGCGCTGGAGCTGAGCGCCCTGCTGCTCGAGCTGGAACCGGGCGACGAGGTGATCATGCCGTCGTTCACGTTCGTCTCGACCGCCAACGCGTTCGTGCTGCGTGGCGCCGTCCCGGTCTTCGTGGACTGCCGGCCGGACACGCTCAACCTGGACGAGCGGGCGGTGGAGGCCGCGATCACGCCACGCACCAAGGCGATCGTGGTGGTCCACTACGCCGGCGTGGCCTGCGCGATGGACCCGATCACCGAGATCGCCCGGCGGCACGGCGTTCCGGTGATCGAGGACAACGCGCACGGGCTGGGCGGCTCGTACCGCGGGCGGCCGCTGGGCTCGCTCGGCGCGCTGGCCACGCAGAGCTTCCACGCCACCAAGAACGTCCAGTGCGGTGAGGGTGGCGCGCTGCTGGTCAACGACGCCGGGCTGCGTGAGCGTGCCGAGATCCTGCGGGAGAAGGGCACCGACCGCAGCCGGTTCATGCGCGGCCAGGTGGACAAGTACACCTGGCGGGACGTCGGCTCGTCGTACCTGCCGTCGGACGTTCTCGCGGCGGGGCTGACCGCGCAGCTCGAGGCGTTCGGCGAGATCCAGCGGCGGCGGCACGAGATCTGGTCGGCCTACTACGAGGCTTGTGACGAATTCGTCCGGCCGACCGTGCCGTCGGACACCGAGCACGCCGCTCATCTCTTCTACGTGCTCGCCACGTCGAATGCCGAGCGCTCCCGGCTGATCGAGCACCTGGCCTCAGCAGGGGTGCAGGCGACGTTCCACTATCAGCCGCTGCACGACTCGCCGGCCGGGCTGCGGTTCGGGCGGACCGGGCCGGGTGGCTGCCCGGTCACCGAGGACGTGGCGGAACGGCTGGTCCGGCTGCCGCTCTACCCGGGACTGTCCGACCGGGAGGCCGCGACGGTGATCGCAGCGGTGCGGTCGTTCCGGCCGGTCTCCGTGGTGGCCGTCCGATGAGCGTCGCCACCGGGCTCGTCACCCAGCCCGATCGCCGGTCGCTCGTCGACGTGCCCGCCCCGGCCCGATCGAGACCGCGGCTCGCCGCGGTCCTCCCGCTGCTGCTCGGCATTCCGGTGGTCTGGCTTCTTCACCGGTACGGGGCCGGCTGGGGTGACCTGGCGCTGTTCGGCGGGTACGTGATCGCCCTGGTCGCCGTGCCCGGCCTGCTGCTGTGGCGCCTGGTCCGGCGGGGCGGGCGCTCGCTCGCCGAGGACATCGGGCCGGGCCTCGCCTTCGGTTACGTGCTGGAGGTGCTCGCCTACCTGGCCGCTCGCGCGGCCGGGCAGCCGCGACTGGTCGTGCTCGCCCCGGTCGCCGTGCTGATCGCCTTCGCCGCCGTGCCGTCCCTGCGCCGCCACTGGCGCATGGCGCCCGGCGCGGAGCGGGCGCCGCTGGCCTGGATCTGGGCGAACGCCACCCTCGGCGCGGCGCTGCTCGCCTGGGCGGCCGTCTACTTCATGCGGACCCGGGGCGTCGACTACTCGTTCAGCGACGCCGACCTGCCGTTCCAGCTGGCCCTGATCGGCGAGCTCCGGCACCACCTGCCGCCCGAGGTGCCGTGGCTGCGCGGCGAGTCGCTCAACTACCACTGGTTCTCGTACGCCGACCTGGCCGCGACCAGCTGGACCACCGGCATCGCCCCGGCCACCCTGCTGCTCCGGCTGTTCTTCGTGCCGCTGCTGGCCGTGACGCCGTTCGCGGTCGCCTCGCTGGCCCGGCAGGTGACCGGCCGCTGGTGGCCCGGCCCGCTCGCCGCCCTGCTCACCTTCGCCGGGGTGGCGCCCTACCCGTACGGCTGGCCGATGCCGGAGACCTACACGGCCAACGGACTGGGCCCGGTCGACGACGCCACGGTGCTGCGCTTCGGCCTGTTCTCCAGCCCCACCCAGACGTTCGCGGCGCTGGTGGCGATCGCGCTGGTCATGCTGACGATCGACCTGTTGCGCGGCGACGGGTCGCGGCGCACGCTGATCGGCGTCGCCGCCGCTGTCGCGGTGATCTGCGGCGCCAAGGCCACCTACCTGCCGATCGTCATCTGCGGGCTGCTGCTGGTCGCCGGGCTGGCCGTGCTGACCGACCGCCGGCGGTTGCGCCCGGCCCTGCTCGGCCTGGCCGTCGCCGTGCCGGGCGTGCTGTTCGCCCAGTTCGTGCTCTTTGGCGGCGAGTCGCAGGGGATGGTCCTCGACCCGCTCGGCGGCCTCAGCCGCTACGGCCTCGCCGCCGCCACCGAGCTGGGCACGTTCACGTTCGGCCAGATGCCGGCCACCGGACGGACCCTGGTCGTGATCACCGCCGTCACGCTGCTGTCCTGGCTGGTCATGTGGGGCGGCGCGGCCGGGCTGGCCGTCCAGGGGCGGTGGCGCGACCCGGCGGTGCAGCTGCTGGCCGGGATGGGTGTCGCCGGGATCGCGGCGGTGCTGCTGCTCAACCACTACGGGGTGAGCCAGACCTGGTTCCTGGTGGCGGCCCGGCCGTACCTGGCGGTCGCGGCGGTCGCCGGGCTGGCCGCGCTCGCCCGCCGGCCGCATCCCAGCAGATCGGCGCCGCCCAGCATTTCAGCTCCGCCCAGCATTTCAGCTCCGCCCGGTAGTTCAGTTCCGCCCAGTAGTTCAGTTCCGCCCAGTATTTCGGCGCCGCCCAGTATCTCAGCGCCGCCCGGCAGATCAGCGCCGCGCTGGCTGCTGCCGGTGGCGGTCGGCGCGGGCTTGGCGGTGGCCTGGGTGGTGCCGCGACTCGGGCCGCCGACCGCGCCCACGGTCGGTGAGGACGGCCGGCGCGAGGTTTTCCTGCAGATCGCGTACGCCCTCCTGAGGCTCTTGATCCCGGTCTTTGCTCTGGTGATCGCTTGTCGTTCGGTGACCGCCCTGCGGGGAAGCGCCCTCGCCGTGGGGGCGGCGATGCTGGCGGGCATCAGCCTGTTCCCGTCCACCACCGTGGTCGGCGGCCACGTCCGGGCCGCGGCCGACGCGAAGTTCGAGCCGCAACCGCAGCCGGATCCGCTGTGGCCGGTCGGCACCCGGGAGGCGGCGGCCTGGATGCGCGCCCACACCGGCCCCGACGACCTGGTGGCGACCAACGCGCACTGCCGCCGCAAACTGGGCAAGGGCTGCGACAACCTGCACTTCTGGTTCGCCGCGTTCGCCGAGCGGCGGTTCCTGCTGGAGGGCTGGGGCTACACCTCGACCGCCAACCGGATCCAGTCCGAGACCGGGATGCGCGGCAACCTGGTGCCGTACTGGAACGAGGCTCTGCTGGCCGAGAACGACGCGGCCTTCCACCGGCCGACCGCCGCGACCGTCGACCGGCTGCGCACCGGTCACCAGGTCCGGTGGCTCTTCGCCGACCTGCGTGACCCTTTGATCCAACCTGATCAGCTGGCCCGGTACGCGACGCTCCGATTCAGCAGTGGCTCGGTGGCCGTTTATCAGCTGTGAGCCGGGACGGCCTGGGCGGGCGCCCGCCCAGGCCGCTCCATCATGGTCACGTCCGGGGCCCGGAAGCCGGCCTTCGCGTACACGCCGTGCGCGTCCCCGGTGTGCAGCATCCACCGGAAGTGCGCGCCCGGCCCGTCGTCGATCATGGCCTTGACCAGCGCGACCCCGAGCCCGCGGCCGCGGTGCTCGGGCAGCACGAAGACGTCGGCCAGGTAGGCCAGCGAGACGCCGTCGGAGATCGCCCGGGCGAAACCGACCATCGCGCCGGCGTCGTCGTAGCAGCCGACCGTCCGCCAGGAGGCGTCGATCTGCCGGTCCAGCACCGCCCGGTCCCGCCACCGGCCCCAGTAGGCCTGCTCGGTCATGAACCGCCAGACCACGTCCCGGTCGATCCGGGCGGGGCTGTCGTCGAAGTGGTAGCCGTCCATCAGAAAAATCCTCAGTTTCCGGTCCGGACCAGCGGCACCCGAGTGCCGGACTGCGGCTCCTCGACCCGGTCGCGGATCAGGTAGGTCGGCCGGCCCTGGCCGGCGGTGTGGATGCGGCCCACGTACTCGCCGAGCACGCCCAGCGCCACGAGCTGCGCCGAGGCGAAGAGCGCGATCAGCGACGCGATGGTGGTGAAGCCGGCCACCGTGGTCACCCCGGTCAGGTACGACCAGGTGAGCTTGCCGAACAGCAGCAGCCCGAACAGCCCGATCGCCAGGCCGAGGAAGGTGACGAGCCGCAGCGGGGCGGTGGAGAAGCCGAGCACCATGTTCCCGGTGTGCCGCAGCAGCCCGCGCAGCGTGTATCCGGACTTGCCCTCCTCCCGGCGGCGCATCTGGACGGGCACCGCGGCGATCCGGGCCGTCGCCCAGGTCAGGGTCACGTCGATCGAGGCGTGCGGGCCGGCCACCCGGTCGAAGGCGGGCGTCAGATGCGAGCGGAAGGCGCGGAAAGCACTCACCGTACGGGCGTCGCGGAAGCCCAGCGTGCGGGCCAGCAGCCACTTCACCGAGCGTGACGCGAAGCTGCGCAACGCCCGGTGCTCCTCCCGCTCGGCCACGCCGTAGACCAGGTCGACGCCCGGCGTCAGCGCGGCCAGCAGCACCGGTATCTCGGCCGGCGGATGCTGCAGGTCGTCGTCCATGGTGACGATCACCTCGTGCCGGGCCGCCCGGACACCCGCCACGATCGCGTTGTGCTGGCCGTAATTTCGGGACAGCCGCAGGGCGCGCACCGCGGGATCGGTGTTCGCGCATGCGGTCGCCACCTGCCAGGTGTCGTCCCGGTCGTCGTCCACCACGAGGATCACCTCGTACGGGCCCGACACGGCCGCGGCGATCCCGCCGACGAGCGTCGGAAGCGTGGCGGCCGAACGGAAGCACGGAATGACGATGGAGAGTGACACAGCGACTCCTGAAGGCGTTGGCTCGTTCGTCAGGTAAGCAAACGCATGGACCAGGCCGCCGTTACTTCACGCCGCCGTACCTGAATTAGGGAAAAATGGACGCCAGCGACATTCAGCGACTCGCCGCCCTCGAGGACCGCCACTGGTGGTTCCAGGAGCGACGGTCGATTCTCGCCCGCTGGCTGCGCGGTCTCGCGCGGGCCGGCGTGTCACCCGGCCGGGCACTGGACATCGGCGCCGCGGCCGGCGGCAACACCCGGGTGCTGCGCCGGCACGGCTGGAGCCCGGTCGCGCTGGAGTACAGCGCGGACGGCGCCCGGGTCGCCCGGGAACGCGGCCTGGACGTGGTCCGCGGCGACGCGACCCGGCTGCCCGCCAGGGCCGGGACCGTCGACCTGATCACCGCGTTCGACGTGATCGAGCACATCGAGGACGACCAACTGGCCGCGGCGGAGATCCACCGGGCGCTGCGCCCCGGCGGGTCGCTGCTGGTCACCGTGCCGTGCGACATGCGGCTCTGGTCGGCGCACGACGTCGCGGGGCATCACTTCCGGCGGTACGACCGCAGCGGGCTGCTCGACGTCATCCAGGGCGCCGGCCTCGTGGTCGACGAGCTGTGGAGCTGGAACGTGCTGCTGCGTCCCGCGGTCGTGCTGACCCGCAAACGGGCCGCGGGCAACGAGCTGTCGCTGATGTCCGCCCCGCTCAACGCCGCCCTGCGCGGGGTGGTGATCGCCGAGCGCTACCTGCCGGTCCGCTCGCTGCCCGGGGTGTCGTTGATGCTGCGCGCCCACCGGCCCTCATGAGGGTGCTCGCGCGGCTCGCCGCCGACCGCCGGGTGCGGTACGTCGCCACCGGCGGGCTCAGCTCGGTCGTCTACTACCTGCTGTTCGCCGCGGGCTGGCTGACCCTCTCCCGCTGGATCCCGTACCTGGTGATCGCCGTCCTCTCCAGCACGCTGACCGCGATCGTCACCTACCCGGTCTACCGCTCGGTCGTCTTCCGAACCGGCGGTCCGGTGATCTCCGGCTTCCTGCGGTTCTATGTGGTGTGCGTCTGGGCGATGGCCTTCAACCTGGGTGGGCTCTGGCTGCTGGTCGACGTGGCCGGCCTGCACGTGCTGGTCGCCCAGGCGATCGTGATCGTGCTCGGACCACTGATCAACTACCAGGCGTCGCGACTGTGGGCGTTCCGGGCCCGCACCGCCGAAGCCCCATGACCGCGGCCGTTCTCGCCGAGCCGGTCGCCTCGAGCACCGACCTGCCGCCGCCGCGCCGCCGAACCGGGCCCGCGCTGGTCCTGGCGTTCGCCGCCACGGTCACCGTGGTGTGGGCGGTCACCGCCGCGCGCGCCGCCGATCGCGGCTTCGACCTCACCGACGAAGGCTTCTACCTGCTCAGCTACCGCTGGTGGAACGCCGACCACCGCACGTTCAGCGGGGTCCAGTACCTGTACGGGCCGGTGTTCGCGCTGCTCGGCCACGACGTCGCGGGCCTGCGGCTGGTCCGGCTGGGCACGGTCCTGACCGCACATCTGATCTTCGGGTGGGCGTTCATGCGCTGGCTGAGGCCCCGCCGCCCGGCCGCCCCGCCCACCCGCCTGTGGGAAGCGGCCGGCGCCGCGTGCGTGGTGGCGGCCGGCGGGGCGATGTTCAGCTGGCTGCCGCACACGCCCGGCTACAACGACGTGGTCCTGCTCGGCGGCCTGCTCACACTGACCGCGGTGCTCGCCATGGACCGCCCGGGCTTCCGTCCGGGTTGGCCGATCGTGCTCGGCGTCGTCGCCGTCGCAATGGTCCTGACCAAGTGGTCGACGGTGCTCTGGCTGGTGATCCTCGTCGTGACGCTCACCCGTCATCGTCTGCGGATCGTGGCGTGGGCCTCGGTGGGTGGTGTTCTCACCATCGGGGCCGTTCATCTCCTGATCGTTCCGCTCACCGTGGCCGTGCCGCCGATCGTCACGGTCAACCGCCTGCTCAGCGAGCGTTCCTTCGCGATCCAAGACCTCCTTCAGCGGTACGCGACCAGCACGCGGCCGACGCTCGTCGCCACCGGGCGCGACTATGGCCTCCTGCTGATCGCCGGCGTAGCCGCCGTCCTGGCCCGCCGCCTCGTGCCGCAGGCCGCCGCCGGTGTCCTCGGCCTGGCCGGCCTGACCTGGGCGACGATCGTCACGATCCGCGACGGCGGCCTCGGTGGCGGCCCGCCCAACACGATGCGCTTCATCGTGCCGATGCTCGCCGCCCTGGCGATGGGGGTGCTGGTCGGCGCCGCCGCCCGGATCGCCCGCGGCTGCGCCGATCTTTCAGGCCGCGGTGATCTCCCGCGTCGTGTTCGCCTGGCGCGTCGTGTTCGCCTGGCGCGGCGTGTTCGCCTAACGTGCCGCGTTCGTTTAGCGCGCCGCGCCGCCTGGCTGCTGCGCGAGCGGGACTGGGTGTTGCTCGGCGCGGTCACGGCGATGCCGGTGGTCACCGCCTTCGGCACCAGCAACGCGCCGCTCAAGATGGCCGCGCCGGCCTTCGCGGCGTGGGTGGCGGTGCTGATCGCGGTGCTGACCGGGATCGACCGCGGCGCGGTGGTCGCGCGCGGCCTGGTGGGCGCGGTGACCGCCGGGTCGTTGCTGGTCACGGCCTGTGTGGCGACCGGTGGCATCTGGCGGAATCCGTACCGCGAGCAGACCTACGACGGCGCGACGGTGGCCTCCGGCGTGCCCGCGCTGTCCGGCCTGGAGCTGCGGCCGTCCCAGGCGCGGGACTACCGCGACCTGCACACCGCGTTGGCGCCCTACCTGACGCCCGGCCGCCGCATCGTCGGCCTGGACAAGATGGCCGGCGTCGTCTTCCTGCTGGACGGGCGCACGCTGGGCGAGGGCTGGTACGCCCCCGAGGACCCGGACCGCACCCGGGCCGGGATCGCCGCTGCCTGCGCGGACGGCCCGCCGGACCAGGCGCCGATCGTGATCCTGAACCGCCCGGTCCGGGCCGCCGACGCGACCGTGCTGGCGTCGTGCGGCCTGGACCTGCGGCGGGACTACCGGCCGCTGAGCGACCGGCCCGCCGGCCTCACGGTGCTGGTGCCGGCCTGAGCACGGTGTGTCACGCCGGCCCGGCCGCAACTGCGGTGTGTCACGCCGGCTTGACCGAGGACGCCCACCAGGACGGGTTGTCGCGGTACCACTGGACGGTCTCGGTCAGACCGGCGGCGAAATCGACCTCCGGGGCGTACCCCAGACTTTGGATCTTGGAATGGTCGACCGAGTAACGCCGGTCGTGGCCGAGCCGGTCCGGCACCTGCCGCACCATCGACCAGTCCGCGCCGCACGCCTCCAGCAACCGCTCGGTCAGCTCGCGATTGCTGAGCTCGACGCCACCGCCGATGTTGTAGACCTCGCCGGGCTCGCCCTTGCTCAGGACCAGGCGGATCCCGCGGCAGTGGTCCGCCACGTGCAGCCAGTCCCGGACGTTGCCGCCGTCGCCGTAGAGCGGGACCGGCACGCCGCGGAGCAGGTTGGTGACGAAGAGCGGGATGACCTTCTCGGGGAACTGGTACGGGCCGTAGTTGTTCGAGCACCGGGTGACGCGCACGTCCATCCCGTACGTGCGGTGGTAGGACCGGCAGAGCAGGTCGGCGCCGGCCTTGGCCGCGGCGTACGGCGAGTTGGGCAGCAGCGGATCCGTCTCCGGCCACGACCCTTCGGCGATCGAGCCGTACACCTCGTCGGTGCTGACCTGGAGGAACGTGGTGACGTCGGCGGCCCGGGCCGCCTCCAGCAGGGTCTGCACGCCGAGCACGTTGGTCCGCAGGAAGCCGGCCGAGTCCGTGATGGATCGGTCGACGTGTGTCTCGGCGGCGAAGTTCACCACCACGTCGGTGCCGGGCATCAGCATCGCGAGCATGTCCCGGTCGGCGATGTCGCCCCGCACGAAGTGGTGACCGCCGTCGGGCAGATTGGCCTGGTTTCCCGCGTACGTGAGTTTGTCCAGAACCGTGATCCGAGCGCCCTCGTCATGGTCCACGAGGTCGCGGACGAACTGTGACCCGATGAAGCCGGCACCGCCGGTGACCAGGATGTTCATGCGCGCAGCCGGACCGTGCTGTGGTCGCCGATGACCAGCTGATGGGTGTTCGGGGTGGTACGGGCCGGTGTCACCTCTACACCTTTGCCGATCAGCGACGACTCGATGCGGGACACGCCTCGGACCGTGGACGCGTTCATCACGATCGAGTACTCGATCTCCGCGTCGGACACCTCGCAGCCGTCACCGATCGAGGTGAACGGGCCGACGTACGAGCCGATGATCTTGGTGTCGGCCCCGATCACCGCCGGCCCGCGCAGCACCGACCGCTCCACCACGGCGCCCGGCTCGATCACCACCCGGCCGGTGATCTCGGTGCCCTCGTCGACCGTGCCGCCGATCCGGGTCTCGATCGACTCCAGCACGATCCGGTTGCACTCGAGCATGTCCCGCACCCGGCCGGTGTCCTTCCAGTAGCCGGTGATCAGGTGCGAGTGCACGTGGTGGCCGTTGTCGATCAGCCACTGGAGCGCGTCGGTGATCTCCAGCTCGCCGCGGGCGGAGGGCCGGATCGCCCGGACCGCGTCGTGCACCACCGGGGTGAACATGTAGACGCCGACGATGGCCAGGTCGCTCGCCGGGTCGTCCGGCTTCTCGGCGAGGCCGACGATCTGCCCGCTGCGGCCGAGCTCGGCCACGCCGTACGACCGGGGGTCGTCCACCGGGGTGAGCAGGATCTGCGCCGCGTAGTCCTGTGGGCGGAACGACGCCACCAGCTCCTGGATGCCGCCGACCAGGAAGTTGTCGCCCAGATACATGATGAAGTCGTCGTCGGCGAGGAACTCCCGCGCGATCAGCACGCAGTGCGCCAGCCCGAGCGGCGCCTCCTGCGGGATGTAGGTGATACGCAGGCCGAACCGGGAACCGTCACCGACCGCCGCGCGGACCTCGGCGCCGGTGTCCCCGACGATGATGCCCACCTCGGTGATGCCGGCGTCCCGGATCGCCTCCAGGCCGTAGAACAGGACCGGCTTGTTGGCGACCGGGAAGAGTTGCTTGGCGGATGTGTTGGTCAGCGGACGGAGGCGGGTGCCTCTGCCACCGGCCAGGACGAGTGCCTTCATGCCCGACTCAACGAGAGTGCAAGGATGGGGTTCTCGGTGCCTGCTACCGACGCCTGGTCCTTCGGACGGCGCGGAGAACCCGGCGCATAGACAAGCGTATTGGAGCAGATCATCGCCAAGAACCAACCCGTCGGTGGTCAAGCGCCGGTGGTCCAGCGGATTCGGATCCGGTACGCCAAGCGCGGCCCGCTGCGCTTCACGTCACACCGGGACTTCGCTCGCGCCTTCGAGCGGGCGTTGCGCCGTGCCGCCGTACCCATCGCCTTCTCCCAGGGTTTTCACCCCCACCCCAAGATTTCGTACGCCAGCGCGGCACCCACCGGCGTGGCGAGCGAGGCCGAGTACCTGGAGATCGCCCTGCAGGCCCCGGTCGACCCGGCCGAGCTGCGCGCCGCCCTGGACGCGGCCCTGTCGCCAGGCCTGGACGTGCTGGACGCGGTGATCGCCCGCGAGGGGACCAGCCTGGCCGACCGGATCAACGCCTCGCGCTGGCGCCTGGAGCTTCCGGGTGTCGAGCCGGACGTCGCCCGGGACGCTCTGCAACGGTTCATGGACGCTCCGGAAGTGCTGGTCGAGCGCATGACGAAGCAGGGTCTCCGCGAGTTCGACGCGCGGGTCGCGGTGGCATCCGCCACGGTGATCGACGAACCTGCCGCACCTTCCGGGGCCGATGCGTCGCCATGTGCGATACTCGACCTTGTCGTACGGCAGGTCACGCCCGCCGTGCGGCCCGATGACGTCCTGTCCGGTCTACGCGTGGTGGCCGCTCTGGTGCCGCCGGCGCCGCCTCGAGCGACCCGGCTTGCCCAGGGTTCACTCGCCGCGCAGGGAGATCTCGCCGCGCAGGGGGATTTCGTCGATCCGTTGGACGCGGATCGCGAGGACGTACCCATCGGAGGGCGTTAGCCGATTCGGCTGGCGTCCGTCGGAGACTTCGGCGACTCGCCCGCCAGCAGGCGGACGGGCCCGAAAAACTTGCGGCAACCCTGCGTGGCAGCGCTCACACGCGCCCGGGGTGGCCAGAATTGGAGTGCGCCCATGCTCGAAAACGAGCCACAGGGTGGAGAGAGCGGCGAGGTCGCATCCCCGTCCGCGGAAACCACCGAGAGCACCACTACCCCGCGCAAGCGGGCCCCGCGTAAGAAGGCTGTCCCGTCCGCGGCGCCTCCGGCCGATGAGCCGGGCGCCGCGATCGAGGCTGCCGCCACGCAGGCCCCGGTCAAGCGCACCCGCGCCCGGAAGAAGGCCGCCCCGGCCGCCGCGTCCCCGGTGGAAGCCGCGTCCCCGGTGGAAGAGGTCGCCGCGGTCCCGCCGGCCGCCGAGGAGCCGGTCGCTGCCGGTGAGCCTGCCCCGGTCGTCTCCGAGGAGCCGGCCCCGGTGAAGCGCACCCGCGCCCGGAAGAAGGCCGCGCCGCCGCCGGAGCCGGTTCTCGAGGAGCCGGTCGAGGAGGAAGAGGAAGAGGCCTCGATCATCGTCGTCCCGCTCGACGACGAGCTGGTCGAGGAGCCGGTCCAGGAGGAGAAGGCGCCCAGCCGTCCGCGTGCCGCCGCTCTGCCCCCGGCCGTGCTGTTCATGCCCCCGGACCCGGTGGACGAGCAGGCCACCCCGGTCCGCCGGAGCCGGAAGAAGGCCGTGCCGGCGATCGCCGACGTGACCGCTCCCGAGGTGCCCGCCGAGGCGCCGGCCGCCGTCGAGGACGAGCAGGCCGAGGAGGCTCCGCGCCGGACGAGCCGCCGCCGTCGCCGCGGTGCGGCCGCCGACGAGGCGCCCGCCGAGACCGAGGCCCCCGCGGCCGCGGTCGTCGAGCTGCCCCCGCTGGACGAGATCGACGAGAGTGCGGACGACGTCGAGGACGACGCCGCCGAGGATGACGACGACGAGGCCGGTAACGCCCGCCGCCGGCGCCGCCGTGGCCGCCGTGGCCGTGGCCGTGGCAAGGGCCCGTCCGACGAGGGTGACGAGGACGGCTCCGCCGACTCGCCCGAGGCGGAGGCCGCCGAGGCCGAGGGTGAGGACGACGACGAGGCCGAGGGCGACGGCGTGACCCGCCGGCGTCGGCGCCGCCGCCGGAAGGGCTCCGGTGGCGAGGACGCCGGCGGTGTCGAGGACGGCGTGCACACCGTGGTCCGGGTTCGCGAGCCGCGTACCCGCGACGAGGTGCAGGGCGTGTCCGGCTCGACCCGGCTGGAGGCCAAGCGCCAGCGCCGCCGGGACGGCCGCGAGCAGCGCCGCACCCGCCCGCCGATCCTGAGCGAGTCGGAGTTCCTGGCCCGCCGCGAGGCGGTCGACCGGGTGATGGTCGTACGCCAGAAGCCGGACCGCACCCAGATCGCCGTGCTCGAGGACGGGGTCCTGGTCGAGCACTACGTGTCCCGGTCCACCTCCGGCACCATGGTCGGCAACGTCTACCTGGGCAAGGTCCAGAACGTGCTGCCCAGCATGGAGGCGGCGTTCGTGGACGTCGGCCGGGGCCGCAACGCGGTGCTCTACGCCGGCGAGGTCAACTGGGACGCCACCGGGCTGGAGGGCCGGGCCCGCTCGATCGAGCAGGCGCTGCGCTCCGGCGACTCGGTGCTGGTCCAGGTCACCAAGGACCCGATCGGGCACAAGGGCGCCCGGCTGTCCAGCCACATCGCGCTGTCCGGCCGGCACCTGGTCTACGTGCCCAACGGCAACGCCTCGGGGATCAGCCGCAAGCTGCCGGACACCGAGCGCAAGCGCCTGCGGGACGTGCTGAAGAAGATGGTGCCGGACGGCGCGGGCGTGATCGTGCGGACCGCCGCCGAGGGCGCCAGCGAGGACGAGCTGGCCCGCGACGTGAAGCGGCTCCAGGCGCAGTGGGAGGACATCCAGGCGAGGGCCGCGCAGGGGCATGCCCCGGTCGCCCTCTCCGAGGAGCCCGACCTGGTCATCCGGGTGGTCCGTGACCTCTTCAACGAGGACTTCAACGACCTCGTCGTCCAGGGCGACCAGGCGTACGGCGAGATCGAGAACTACCTGAACAGCGTCTCGCCGGACCTGGTCGAGCGGCTGCACCGGCACACCGGGACCTCCGACGTCTTCCTGGATCGCCGTATCGACGAGCAGATCCTCAAGGGCCTGGACCGCAAGGTCTTCCTGCCCTCCGGCGGCCACCTGGTGATCGACCGCACCGAGGCGATGACCGTGGTCGACGTGAACACCGGCAAGTACACCGGCGCGGGCGGCAACCTCGAGGAGACGGTCACCCGCAACAACCTGGAGGCGGCCGAGGAGATCGTGCGTCAGCTGCGGCTGCGCGACCTCGGCGGCATCGTGGTGATCGACTTCATCGACATGGTGCTGGAGAGCAACCGGGAGCTGGTCCTGCGCCGGCTCACCGAGTGCCTGGGCCGGGACCGGACCAAGCACCAGGTCACCGAGATCACCTCGCTGGGTCTGGTGCAGATGACCCGCAAGCGGATCGGCGCGGGCCTGCTGGAGGCGTTCAGCGAGACCTGTGACCACTGCAAGGGCCGCGGCCTGATGATCCACACCGAGCCGGTGCCGGAGAAGCGGTCGTCCGGCGCGGTCAACCAGGTGAAGGCGGTGGCCGCTGCGCCGGCCCCAGCGCCGGCTCAGGCTCAGGCGCCGGCTCCGGCGAAGTCCCGGCGGCGCCGGGGTGGCAGCGAGCCCGCTGCCGTGCCGGTCGAGGAATCCGTGCCGGTCGAAGAGTCCGCCCCGGTCGAGGCGGTCGTGGCGGAAGAGCCCGTCGCCGCCGCGGTCGAGGAGGAGACGCCGCCGATCGCCCCGGTGACCGGCTCGGGGGTCATCACGGCCAAGAGGGCGGCGCTGACCACCAACGAGAACGACGACGACTACGACATGAGCGGGTACGACCTGTCCCGCTTCGAGTCGAACGGCACCGCGCAGCTGGCGGGCGCCGGCGACCCGGACGCGGCCGGTGACGACGAAGAGGACGACGAGGACGGCGACGAGCCGGTAGGCGCCGGTGCGGGCGGCCGGCGACGGTCGCGCCGTGGGGGAGCCCGGCGGCGTACGCGTCCGTAACGCTTGTCGAGCGTCTGGTCCTCCACGCCGTTCGGAGGACCAGACGTCGGTAGCCGGCACAGTGTGATGGCGGTTTGGTAAAGAAAGTTAACAGCCGAGCCGCCATCGCCATCGACGTCGGTTACTCTCTCCCGATGCGACGCCTGGTCCCCCTACTTCTGATCTCGTCTCTTGCTGCGTGCTCGAGTTCGGGCGGCGGGTCTTCCTCGGCCGCGCCCGCCACCATCCCCGCCCCGGGAGCGTCGGCCGCGGTGAGCGCGGCGCCGAGCGTCGCTCCGGGCGCGAAGGGCGACGCGGGGCTCGCCAAGGACACCAAGGCGATCTGTGCCCAGGCGGACAGGTTGACCTCCCAGTTCAGCGCGACCTTCACCCGGGACCTCAAGCAGCTCATCGACGCCTCGACGGCCAAGGATCCGAAGCTGCGGGCGGAGGTCGAGTCGAAGACCAAGCGTGATGTGCAGAACTACTCGTTCGCGCTCAAGGACCTCTCCGGGCTGGCCGGCGACGCCGACGTGAAGAAGGCGCTGGCCGGGATGGGCAAGGAGGTCACCGCGCTGAACGGTGATGTGCGCAAGCTCGACGCCGACAAGCTCGGTGAGCTCAGCGGTACCCTGGACAAGGCCTGCGGACGGTAAGAGAGCGTCGCGGCCAGCCCCCAATTTGGGCTCGCCACGCCGATGAAGTAGGCTATTCAACGGCGCATTTCCAGGCGCCCTCTTCCTGACCGGTCCTCTTTCGGGACCGAGGGTAAGACGTGTTACATCCGCCAAGCAGCGCACCACTGGGCTGCGTAAGTGTCAGGGAGTCCGCGTCCGATGTACGCGATCGTCAAGACCGGCGGCAAGCAGTACAAGGTTGCCGAGGGCGACGTGATCGAGGTCGAGAAGCTCGCGGGTGTTCCCGGCGACTCGCTGACGCTCGCCGCAGTCCTCCTCGTCGACGGTGACAACCTGGTGACCGACGCTGCCAAGCTTGCCAACGTTACGGTGTCCGGCGAGATCGCCGAGCACACCAAGGGTCCGAAGATCCGGATCCACAAGTTCAAGAACAAGACCGGCTACCACAAGCGCCAGGGGCACCGTCAGCCGCTGACTCTCGTCAAGGTGACCGGCATCTCTTCGGGGAAGTAGGGGCGCTGCCATGGCTCACAAAAAGGGTGCTTCCAGCTCGCGCAACGGCCGTGACTCCGCCGCCCAGCGGCTCGGCGTCAAGCGCTTCGGCGGCCAGCTGGTGAACGCCGGCGAGATCATCGTCCGCCAGCGCGGCACGAAGTTCCACCCGGGCGACCTGGTCGGCCGCGGTGGCGACGACACGCTGTTCGCTCTGGCGCACGGCAACGTCCTGTTCGGCATCAAGCGTGGCCGCAAGACGGTCAGCATTGTTCCGGCTGGAGAGTAACCAGCTTTTTCTTCTCCAACGGGCCGCGCGACCTTCGGGTCCGCGGCCCGTTGTGGTTTTTCTTGAAGTAGCAGGAGTGAGAAGTGACTACGTTCGTCGACCGGGTCGTGCTGCATCTGCAAGCGGGTGACGGCGGCCATGGCTGTGTCTCCGTCAAGCGCGAGAAGTTCAAGCCGCTGGGCGGACCGGACGGCGGCGACGGCGGCCACGGCGGCAACATCACGCTGGTGGTCGACCCGCAGCAGCACACGCTGCTCGACTTCCACTTCCGCCCGCACGTCAAGGCCTCCAACGGTGCCGGCGGAGCGGGCGCCAACCGGGACGGCGCGAACGGCTCGGACCTGGTGCTCACGGTGCCGGACGGCACGGTCGTGCTGAGCACCGAGGGCGAGGTGCTGGCCGACCTGATCGGCGCGGACGCCACCTTCGACGTGGCCCGCGGCGGGCGCGGCGGGCGAGGTAACGCCTCGCTGGCCAACGCGCGGCGCAAGGTGCCGGGCTTCGCCGAGCTGGGCGAGCCGGGCGACAGCTTCGACGTCGTGCTCGAGCTGAAGAGCGTCGCCGACGTCGGCCTGGTCGGCTTCCCGTCGGCCGGCAAGTCGTCGCTGATCTCGGTGATCTCGGCGGCCAAGCCCAAGATCGCCGACTACCCGTTCACCACCCTGGTGCCCAACCTGGGCGTGGTGCAGGCCGGCGAGAAGACCTTCACGGTCGCCGACGTGCCCGGCCTGATCCCCGGCGCGGCCACCGGCAAGGGGCTGGGCATGCAGTTCCTGCGGCACATCGAGCGGACCTCCGTGCTGCTCCACGTGCTCGACTCCGCCACGCTGGAGATCGAGCGCGACCCGGTCGGCGATCTGGACGCGATCGAGGCGGAGCTGTCCGCGTACGGCGGGCTGGAGGACCGGCCGCGCATGGTGGTGCTCAACAAGATCGACATCCCGGACGGCCGGGATCTGGCCGAGATGGTCAAACCCGACCTGGAGGCCCGCGGCTACCAGGTGTTCATGGTCAGCGCGGTGACCCGCGAGGGGCTCAAGGAGCTGATCTTCGCCCTGTCCGCGGCGGTCGACGAGCACCGGCTGGCCACGCCGCCCGCCGAGCCGTCCCGCGTCGTGGTGCGGCCCCGCGCGATCGACGAGCAGGGCTTCACGCTCGAACAGGACGCCGAGGGCGTGTACGTCATCCGCGGCAAGCAGGTCGAGCGCTGGATCCTGCAGACCAACTTCGACAACGACGAGGCCGTCGGCTACCTGGGCGACCGGCTGGAGCGCCTCGGCGTGGAGGCCGCCCTGACCAAGAAGGGCGCGCAGCCCGGCGACCCGGTGCGCATCGGCCAGCAGGAGTTCGACTGGCACCCGACGTCGGGCGACTTCGTGCAGGGCCCGCGCGGCACCGACGCCCGCCTGGAGGAGAAGACCGGCCGGTTGACCGCCGCCCAGCGCCTGGCCGCCCGCAAGGCGCGCCGGGTGCGCTCCGACGACGAACTGCTGCACATGTCCGCGGACGGCAAGGTCAGCACCGTGGCGAACGCGAACCGGCCGGTCCTGGTGGAGGGCGACGACACCGAGGAATAGATTCCCGGTCAGCTCGGCGCAACCCGCGCGAAAGGGACGAGACCTAGACTGCGGGTGTGTTGATCCAGGCTCGCGAGGCGCTCGACCCGGAGGTCGTCGCGCTGGTCACGGCGCAGCAGCGCGAGCTGGCCGAGTCCGGTGTGTTCCCCGAGCCGGGCGATGTGCGCTATCTGGTCGCGGTGGTCGGCGGCCGTGCGGTCGGCTGCGCGGCGTGGCAGCCGACCGAGGACGGTGTCGCCGAGATCAAGCGGCTGTACGTCCGCCCGTCCTTCCGCGGCCAGGACGTCGCGGGGGCGCTGACCCTCGCGCTCGAAGCGGTCCCGGGTTGAGCCGGGTTCTGAACACGGCCTACATCAGGCCGATCGCTTCTCGCGCCCGGCGTACCGTCGCCTCTGCTCTCGGAAGCACCCGCTCGCGCCCCGCGTCGAGGACCGAGCGGACGTGGCCGGGGTCCTTGACCAGCTCGGCGTGCCGCGCCCGGATCGGCGCGAGGACCTCCTCGACCGCGTCGGCCACCGCCGTCTTGAGCGCTCCGTAGGACGTGAAGTCGTCCGCCGAGCCGCCGCACGCCTCCAGGATGGTCAGCAGGTTGGTGACTCCCGGCTGGCCGGCCGGGTCGTGGCGAACCGTGCCGATCGTGTCGGTGACCGCGCGCATGATCGTCTTCCGCACCGTGCCCGGCGGGTCCAGCAGCCCGATCCGGCCCGCGTCGGTGCTCGTGCTCTTGCTCATCTTCCTCCTCGGTTCGGCCAGGTCCATGACCCGCGCGACGCCGTCCGGCAGCACACCGGCCGGCACCCGGAACGTCTCGCCGTACCGCCGGTTGAACCGCTGCGCGACCGTCCGGGCCAGCTCGAGGTGCTGGTTCTGGTCGTCGCCGACCGGCACCTCGTCGCTGTCGTGCACCAGGATGTCGGCGGCCATCAGCACCGGATAGGTGAGCAGGCTGAGCCGCACCGGCCCGCCGGCCCCCGGGCGACCGGAAAAGCTAGCCGACGACTTCTCCTTGAACTGGATCATCCGCGCCGCCTCGCCGTAGCCGGTCGTGCATTCGAGCAGGTAGTGCAGCTCGTAGTGGGCCGGCATCGACGACTGCGTGAACAGCGCGGTGCGCTCCGGGTCGACGCCCGCGGCCAGCAGCACGGTCGCGGTCTCGAGCGTGAGCTCGCGCAGCCGCGCCGGATCGTGGTCGACGGTCATCGCGTGCAGGTCGGCGATGAACGCCAGGGACTCGGTGGTGCGCTGCGCCGCGATCAACGGCCGCATCGCGCCGAGGAGGTTGCCCAGGTGGAGGCGCCCCGTGGGTTGAAAACCGGTCAGCCTTCTCATGATCAAAACCTTTCTGAGGTACGGAGGACGTCCTCACGAAAGGCACCGGCTTGTGACACAGGGACGGCCGCCTGCGTGAGGCGGCCGATGCGTCAGTTTCGCGTGTGGAGGTGGGCCGCCCTCAGGGCAGCCACCAAGCGAACATGCACACGCGCATGACCGAAGAGGGTATCTCGTAACTCGCGGGCGTGGCGAGGGCCGGGCCCGGCGCCGGTGACCCGCCGTACCGGCATGATGGTCGGCATGCCGAGCCTGACCCGTGCCGAGGCCGCCGAGCGGGCCGCGACGATCGATGTCGAGTCGTACGAGATCGACCTTGATCTGACCGATCCCGCCGGCTCGTTCCTGTCCCGCACCACGGTCCGGTTCACCGCGACCCCGGGCAGCTCGACCTTCGCCGACCTGGAACCGGCCGAGCTGGTGGCGGCCACGCTCAACGGCTCGCCGATCGACCCGGCCACGCTGGCGGACAAGCGCCTGCCGCTGACCGGGCTGGCCGCCGCCAACGAGCTCGTGGTCGAGGCGCGGATGCGGTACTCGAACGACTGCGAGGGCCTGCACCGGTACGTCGACCCCAGCGACAAGCGCACCTACCTCTACGCGAACCTGTTCCTGGACGCCGCCCGCAAGGTGTTCGCCTGCTTCGACCAGCCCGACCTGAAGGCGCCCTACACGCTGCGGGTGACCGCCGCGCCGGAGTGGACAGTGGCCGCCAACGGCGAGGTCGCCCGGTCGGCCGACGGGCGCTGGGAGTTCGTGCAGACCGCCCCGCTGGCCACCTACTTCGTCTCGCTGCTGGCCGGGCCGTACCACGTGGCGCGCGACGAGCACGCCGGCCTGCCGCTGGCGATCTACGCGCGGCAGTCGCTGGCCGAGCACCTGGACGCCGAGGCCGCCGAGCTCTTCGAGATCACCAAGCAGTGCCTGGACCGGTACGCCGAGCTGTTCGAGATCCCGTACCCGTTCGGCCACTACCAGCAGGCGTTCGTCCCCGAGTTCAACGCGGGCGCGATGGAGAACCCGGGCCTGGTCACGTTCCGGGACGAGTTCATCTACGAGTCCGCGGTGACCGACAGCGAGCGGGCGATGCGGGCGAACGTGATCGCGCACGAGATGGCCCACATGTGGTTCGGCGACCTGGTGACCATGACCTGGTGGGACGACCTCTGGCTGAACGAGTCCTTCGCCGAGTACATGGGCAGCCGGATCACCGCCGAGGCGACCCGGTTCTCCGGCGCGTGGACCAGCTTCGCGGTCGGGCGGAAGTCCTGGGGGCTGCGCGCCGACCAGCGGCCGTCCACGCATCCGGTGGCGCCGTCCCGGGTGGACGACACCGAGCTGGCGCTGCTCAACTTCGACGGCATCTCGTACGCGAAGGGCGCGTGCGTGCTCAAGCAGCTGGTCGCCTTCCTCGGTGACGAGGCCTTCCTGAGCGGGGTGAACGCGCACTTCGGAGCGCACCGGTTCGGCAACGCCACGCTGGCCGACCTGCTCGACGCCCTGACCACGGCGAGTGGCCGCGACCTCTCCGCCTGGGCCGAGGCCTGGCTGCGCACCGCCCAGGTCAACGTCCTGCGTACCGAGGTGTCGCTCGCCGACGACGGCACGTACGCCGAGGTGGCGGTGGTGCAGACCGCGCACGAGCAGTACCCGGTGCTGCGCCCGCACCGGCTCGCGCTGGGCGTCTACGACCGGGCCGCCGACGGCACGGTCGGCCGCCGCGAGCTGATCGAGGTGGACCTGCCGGCCGGCGTCGAGCGGACCGTGCTGCCCGAGCTGACCGGGGCGCCGGCCGCCGACCTGCTGCTGCTCAACGACGGCGACCTCGGGTACGCGAAGATCCGCCTGGACGACGCCTCACTGGCCAACGTGCCGATGATGCTGCCGCTGCTCGGCGACTCGCTGGCCCGCGCGGTCATCTGGAGCGCGATCATCGACGCGGTCAAGGACGGCGAGCGCCCGGTGGCCGAGCTGGTCACGCTGGTGCTGGCCGCGCTGCCGATGGAGACCGAGGTGGTGGTCGTCGAGGACGTGCTGGCGATGACCCGCAACCTGGTCGACCGGTACGCCACCCCGGAGACCCGCCCGGCCGCGCTGGAGCTGCTGGCGCAGGCATGTGACCGGCTGCTGACCGTCGCCGAGGCGGGCGGCTCCCAGCAGCTCGCCGCCGCCCGCGCGCTGATCGCGTCGACCGTGGACACCGCCCGGATCCGTGGCTGGCTGTCGGACGAGGGCGCCCCCGAGGGCCTGGCGGTCGACGCCGAGCTGCGCTGGCTGATCCTCTACCGCCTGGTGAAGCTGGGCGCCGCCGCGGAGGCGGAGATCGAGGCGGAGTACGCCCGCGACCGCACCGCCACCGGCGAGCGGTTCTCCCTGCGCTGCCGGGCGGCGCTGCCCACCGCCGAGGCCAAGGCCGCCGCGTGGCACAAGATCATCGCCGACGCGGACGGCACCTCGGCGCGGATGGCCGAGGCGGCCGCGGCGGGCTTCTGGCAGCCGGAGCAGACCGCGCTGACCGATCCCTACGTGGCCCGCTACTTCGCGGAGATGCCGGAGATGTTCCGGGTGCGCGGGGGCATCGGGGCGGAGGTCATCTCGATCTCGCTGTACCCGTCCTTCGCCGTGGCGGAGTCCACCCGGGACCTGGCGGCGGGCCTGCTCGCCGAGCCCGACCTGAACGCGACCCTGCGCCGCACGGTGATCGACAGCGACGACGACATGCGGAAGGCGCTGCTCGCGCGAGGTTGATCAGCGTTTCTCCCATTCCGCCCGGTTCCGACCTTTACGCTGATTATGTGGCGAATGAGAAGGCCGAGCGCCTGGATAGTCTTGGACGGCTGGCCGGTGGCATCGCGCACGACTTCAACAACCTGCTGGGCGTGATCCTCAACTACGCGAGCTTCGTGGTCGAGGAGGCGACCTCGCCCCAGCCCGACCTGGCCGCCATCGCCGACGACGCGCGGCAGGTGGTCCGGGCCGGCGAGCGCGGCAAGGACCTCACCACCAAGCTGCTGGCCTTCGCCCGGCGCGAGGTGGTGCGCCCGCGGGTGGTCGACTTCAACGAGGTGATCACCGGCCTCGAGGCGACCCTGCACGAGGTGATCGGGGACCGGATCACGCTGACCGTACGCCCGGGTCCGGGCGTGCCGCCGGTGACCTGCGACCCCGGCCAGATCGAGCAGATGGTCACCAAGCTGGCGGCGAACGCCCGGGACGCCATGCCGGACGGCGGCGAGCTCGTGATCGACACCGCGTACCAGAGGATCAGCGAGGGACACCCCGAGCTGGACCCCGGCGACTACGTACGGCTCCGGGTCGGCGACTCCGGCACCGGCATGCCGCCCGAGGTGGCCGAGCGCGCGTTCGAGCCGTTCTACAGCACCCGGCCCGAGCGGACCGGGCTCGGATTGGCCACCGTCTACGGCGTCGCCGGTCAGGCCGGTGGCATCGTGACGCTGACCTCCGAGCCGGGCGTCGGCACCACGGTGACCGTGCTGCTGCCCGTCGGCTCCTCCGAGCAGGCCGACCCGCTGACCTCGGCGCCGCCGACGACCAACGGGCACGGCGAGACGCTGCTGGTCGTGGACGACGAGGCGGGCCTGCGCGACGTGGCCGGGCGGATCCTGGCCGGCGCCGGCTACCGGGTGCTCAGCGCGGACGGCGGCCGGCAGGCGCTGGAACTGGCCGCGCTGCACGAGGGCGACATCGACCTGCTGGTCAGCGACGTGGTGATGCCCGGGATGCTCGGCAACGAGCTGGCCGAGCGGCTGACCGACATCCGGCCCGGCACCCGGGTGCTCTTCATGTCCGGGTACGCCCAGCCGGTGCTCGCCTCGCAGGGGACGCTCGACCCGGGCGTGGCGCTGCTGGAGAAGCCCTTCACGGCCGGTGACCTGCTCAGCGCCGTACGCAAGCGTCTCGATGGTTGATCTATTCTTCGTGCGTGGGCGGCAAGCGGATCGGGATCATGGGCGGCACGTTCGACCCGATCCACCACGGTCACCTGGTCGCGGCGAGCGAGGTCGCCGCCCGGTTCCGGCTGGACGAGGTGGTCTTCGTGCCCACCGGCGAGCCGTGGCAGAAACCACCGGACGTGACACCCGCCGAGGACCGGTACCTGATGACGGTCATCGCCACCGCGTCGAACCCGCAGTTCCAGGTCAGCCGGGCGGACATCGACCGGTCCGGGCCGACCTACACCGTCGACACCCTGCGTGACCTGCGGGCCGTCTACGGTCCCGAGGCGGAGCTGTTCTTCATCACCGGCGCCGACGCCCTCGCGCGGATCCTCTCCTGGAAGGACGCGCTGGAGGTCTTCTCCCTGGCGCACTTCGTCGGCGTCACCCGGCCGGGGTTCGAGCTGACCGACAAACACCTGCCGCCGGGGAAGGTGACGCTGGTCGAGGTGCCCGCGATGGCCATCTCTTCGAGTGACTGCCGCAACCGGGTGAGGTCCGGGAAACCCGTGTGGTACCTGGTGCCGGACGGTGTCGTTCAATACATCGCCAAGCGCGGGCTGTATCGGGACTCGGGGAATGTCACACCCGTGTGAGACGCTTGTTCCCCTGGACCTTTATCAGAGGGGATGCTCTTGCCCGTCACCGAACGCGCTCTGGAACTCGCCATGGCGGCCGCCCAGGCCGCCGCGGACAAGAAGGCGCAAGACATCGTCATCATCGATGTGGGCGAACAGCTCGCCATCACCGACGCCTTCGTGATCGCCTCGGCCTCCAACGAACGGCAGGTGTCCGCGATCGTGGACGCCGTCGAGGAGGCACTTCTCAACCTTCCGGAAAAGGCGAAACCGGTCCGCCGTGAGGGCGAACGGCAGGGTCGCTGGGTTCTCCTCGACTTCATCGACGTGGTGGTGCACATCCAGCACGCCGAGGAGCGCGAGTTCTACGCCCTCGACAAGCTGTGGAAAGACTGCCCGTCGCTGAACTACGTCGACCGTGACATGGCCGACGCCGAGGCCACCGGCGCGGCGTGACCCGGCTCATCGTCTGGCGCCACGGCAACACGGACTGGAACGCGGGAAATCGCGTCCAGGGCCAGAGCGACGTGTCGCTCAACCAGCTCGGGCGCCAGCAGGCGGTCGACGCCGCGGCGCTCCTCGTCCGCTTCAAGCCCGACGCCATCGTCGCCAGCGACCTCCGCCGTGCCTCGGACACGGCGGCGGCGCTGGCGGCGGTGACCGACCTGCCGGTCAGCTACGACCCACGTCTCCGGGAGCGCTTCTTCGGGCTCTGGGAGGGTTTGCTGATGACCGAGGTCGCCGAGCAGCGCCCCGAGGAGTACGCCCGGTGGAAAGCCGGCGAGGACGTCGTCGGCGGCGACGTCGAGACCCTCGACGACCTGGGCAAACGCATGAGCGAGGCGCTGCGTGACGCGGCCGCCCTGGCGCCGGCCGGCGGTACCGTGGTCGTGGCGACGCACGGCGCGGCGGCCCGTTCCGGCGTCGGCCACCTGCTGGGCTGGCCGCGCGAGCAGCTCCGCACGTGGCGCGCCCTGCAGAACTGCCACTGGGTCGAGCTGACCCACGACGGCGGCTCGCGTGGCTGGCAGCTGGCCGCGTACAACGTGGGGGTCTTCTCCGACCGCCCCGTCCCGCCGCCCGTCTGACCCCACCCGCTTGCGCCCGGCCCTCTCCGGCCGGCCCGCTTCCCCGGCCCGCTTCCGCCCGGCCTGCTTCCCCGGCCCGCTTCCGCCCGGCGCTCTCGGGCGGAACCGTCGTCCGTGCCGTAGCGTCTCATCCCGATGAAGATCACTCGATCCCTTCTTCTGGTCGCCGTCGTGGCGGCGCTGGCCACCTCCGGCTGCGCCCGCGACGGCGACACCTCGTCCACCCAGCCCGGCGCCGCACCGGCCGGGTCGGCGTCCCCCGAGCTGCCGACCTCCTCCGACCTGCCCCAGCCGAGCAAGGGCGCCGAGCCCGGCGACACCGGCGCGCAGACCATCACCGGCACGGTGTCCGCGGGCGTCGAGCCCGGCTGTGTGGTGCTGACCGGCGGCGGCAAGAGCCACCTGCTGATCTTCGACGACGCGGCGCTGAAGTCGGAGGCCAAGGAGGGCGCCACGGTCGTCGTCACCGGCCGCAGCGACCCCGGCCTGATGACCACCTGCCAGCAGGGCACGCCCTTCCTGGTGACCGCTGTCCGGCCGGCCTGAGGTTCATCGGTTACCGTGCCCGCATGACCGTCGCGGTCGTCACCGACTCCACCGCGTACCTGCCGGCCGAGCTGAGCGGCACGTATGACCTGACCGTCGTGCCCCTGACCGTGGTGATCAACGGCGATTCGGGTCTCGAGGGCAGCGAGATAACCCCCGCCCAGGTGGCCCGCGCGCTGCACGCGAGGCGGTCCGACGTGAGCACGTCCCGGCCGTCACCCGCGCAGTTCGCGGAGGCGTACCGGAAACTCCTGGACGCGGGCGCCGACGGCGTGGTCTCGATCCACCTGTCGGCGCAGCTGTCCGGCACCTACGACGCGGCCCGCCTGGCCGCGGCCGAGGTCGGCGACCAGGTCCAGGTGGTGGACAGCAAGACGACCGGCATGGGCCTGGGCTTCGTGGCCCTCGGCGCGGCGACGGTGGCGCGCGCCGGCGGCTCGCTGACCGAGGTCCGCCGGTGCGCGGTCGACCACACGGCCCGGACCAGCACCCTCTTCTACGTGGATTCGCTGGAGTTCCTCCGCCGGGGCGGCCGCATCGGCGCCGCCGAGGCCCTGGTGGGCACGGCCCTCTCGGTCAAGCCGATCCTGCACGTCGTCGACGGCGCGATCGTCATGCGCGACAAGGTCCGCACGGCCGGCCGCGCCCTGGCCAAGCTGGTCGACCTGGCCGTCGAGGCCTCCGGCACCGGCGAGGTCGACATCGCCGTGCACCACCTGGGCATGCCGGACCGCGGGGCGGCGCTGGCCGACGCCGTCTCGATGCGCCTCGGCGACCGCCTACGCGACTGCTACCTCACCGAGATCGGCGCGGTGGTCGCCGCCCACGTAGGCCCCGGTGTAGCCGGCGTGGTCGTCCACCGCCGCTGATCACGCCGGCCGCGCCGTGGGCGTGGTGGCCCATTGCGCGCTGGTCACGCCGGCCGCGCCGTGGGCGTGGTGGCCCGTTGCGCGCTGGTCACGTCGGCCGCGCCGTGGGCGTGGTGGCCCGTTGCGCGCTGGTCACGTCGGCCGCGCCGTGGGCGTGGTGGCCCGTTGCGCGCTGGTCACGCCGGTCGCGCCGTGGGCGTGGTGGCCCGTTGCGCGCTGGTCACGCCGGCTGCGCCGTGGGCGTGGTGGCCCGTTGCGCGCTGGTCACGCCGGCCGCGCCGCGGGCGTGGTCGTCCATCGCGCACTGAGCCTGTGGACAAGCCCGAAAAATGTCGTACCCGAGCGCTACCTTCATGCCCACCCAGTGCCGGGGTGGGGGAGGTGGCGGCGCCCTCACGGCGAAATTTGATGCGCGGCGAAATTTGATCTGGCGCGGGATCGATCTGGCTTGGGACCGATCTGGCTTGGGACCGATCTGGCCCGGGACCGATCTGGCCCGGGACCGATCTGGCTTGGGACCGGCCTAGGACGGGCGGGTCCAGCGGGGCGGGTCGAGGTCGGGGACCGGGTCCAGGTCGTCGACGGCGTCGGACCAGGGGCGGGTCGTGCCGTCCCAGTCGAGTTCGTCCGCCGACGGCAGCAGCGCGCCGACAGCGGCGACCGTCCGCGTGCGCAGGCCGTCCACCAGCGTCAGCGAAGCCGCGCCGGGCAGCGTCTCGGCCTGCCGCGCGTACTCCTGGACCCGCTGGATCGTCTCCGCCCGCCGCACACAGTCGTGCAGCGGATGCCCGGGCGCCGCGCGATAGGGCACCGTGCGCCCGTCGCCGTCACTCACGTACGCCATGGGGGTGATCGCCCGCGGTGACGCCAGGTACATCACCTCGGCCCGCGCGAACAGCTCGGGCAGGTGCGCGCTCCCGTCCGCCGCCACGATCAACGTCGCGTGGTCCGGCGCGAACGCCACCGGCTCCCCGCCCACCTGCCCGGACAGCTTCGCCAGCCAGCCGTCCAGCAGCAGGTGCGACGTCCAGTACGCGTTGTCGTCCCCGGCGAACTGCACGATCACCGGCTCGTCCGTGACACCGTGCAGCACCGCCCCGGACAGGTTGCCGCGCGCCGCCCGGAACACCTCGTCGGCGGTCACGCCCCACCCGGCGAGTTGGTCGGCACCCACGTACGTCATGGTCTCGGGCTGATCGACCACCACGAACTCGGACAGGAACGGCAACCGTGACCGCCGCAGCGGCGCGTCCGGCCCACTGGCCGGGACGCCGCCGCGCAGGTGCGCCGGCCGGAGCAGCGGCCGCAGCATCGGGCACACCTCGGACCACTCCCGCGGCAGGCTGGGCTCGCTCAGGAAACCGGCGACGAAGGCGTCCACCCTGGCCCGCCGCGCCCGCCTGCCTCTCGGCCGCGGCACCGCCTGGGCCCACCGTGCCCGTCTGCTCCCCGGCGGCGTCTCGGCCCACCGTGCCCGTCTGCTCCCCGTCCGTGGCACCGCCTGGACCCGGCGGTCGGACTGCGACTTCAGCAGCGGCTCCAGCGGGAGCACCGTGACCTCGTCGGCCCCCGGCCGGGTGAACCGCACCGTGAACGCCGCCGACTGGTACCGCGCGTCGGCCACCCCGGCTCGCCGCAGCCGCCGGATGACCTGGCTGGCCAGCCGGGCGCGGGCGATCCGGTGCAACAGCCCCACGGCGCGGCCCCTCTCTGACAGGCCGCAGACCCTACCGCACCGCCACGATCACCGTCGCCTCCAGATCGTCGTCGCTCACCACCTCCGGACGCAGGCCGGACCCCTTGGCCGTCGCCGTCGCCGCCTCGATCTGAGCCTCGGTGATCTCGGAGAGCAGCACCCCGCCGGGAGTCAGCCACCGCGACGCTCCGGCGGCCACGGCGCGGAAGACGTCGAGCCCGTCGCCGCCGCCGTCCAGCGCGGTGTGCGGCTCGTGGTCGCGGGCCTCGGCCGGCAGCAGCGGGATGTGCCGGGTCGCGACGTAGGGCACGTTCGCCAGCAGGACGTCGATCGGCAAGGGCTCGGGGAGCGCGTCGTAGAGGTCGCCCTGGAACACCTCGCCACGGCCGGCCAGGTTGTCCCGGGCGCAGGCGACGGCCACCGGATCGACGTCGGCTGCGTAGAGCGTGACCTCGGGACGATGCCGGGCCACGGCCAGGCCGAGCGCGCCGGAGCCGCAGCACAGGTCGACGACCACGGCATGCTCGGCGGTGCGCCGGACCGCCTCGCGGACCAGGAGCTCGCTGCGGACCCGCGGGACGAAGACGCCCGGACGTAGCCGTACGCGTACCCCCGCGAAGTCGGCGAAACCCACCACCTGCTCGAGCGGCTCGCCTCCCGCACGCCGCGCGACCATCTCCGCGAGAGCGGAGTCGTCGGGCGCGGCCTTGATCAGCGCCGCGGCCTCGTCCTCCGCGAACACGCACCCCGCCGCCCGCAGCGCGGTCACCACCTGGTCCTCGGTCATGGCCACAGGTTTAGCACCTCGGCAAGAGCCGATCGACGTTATCCACAGTCGAGGGTTGTCCACAGGGCCGGCGTCCGCGTCTCGGAAACTTGCCTAGCTTTCGCCGCGTGCCCAAGCGTGAAGACAACGACGAGGTGGTGGAGGCCCGGCTTCGGTCGGTGCTGGCCACCGACCCGCCCATCAGCGAGGCCTTCGCGGACCGGAGCCCGGTGGCGTGGTCCGAGCTCATCCCGAGCTGGCCGGACGACGTCGACCTGCCCGACGACGTTTCCGTGGCGCCGCCACCCGCCCGCGCGGCGCCGGTCGACCTGGCGGTCCGCGAGCCGTGGCAGGCCACGCCCGAGCCGGAGCCCGAGCCGGAGCCGCCGGCGTTGGGGACAGCCGGGGCGTTCGGTGGCCGGCTGGCGGTGTTCGAGCTGGGGCGGCCCGGCGTGAAGGCGCTGGCCGCGGTCGCCGCACTGGTCGTGATCATCGCCGGCTTCCTGGCCTGGCGGGCGCGCCCGCACACCGAGACCGTGGCGCCGGGCGAGCCGCCCGTGCCCGCCTCGGTGAAGCAGGACGAGCAGGACCCGATGGCCGTCCCGGCACCGAGCGGGTCGGCGTCCGCCCAGGTCGTGGTGGCCGTGGCCGGGAAGGTTGCCAAGCCTGGCCTGGTCACGCTGCCCGCCGGCGCGCGGGTCGCGGATGCGCTGACCGCCGCCGGTGGCGCGCTGCGCGGGGTCGACCCGGGTCCGCTCAACCTCGCCCGCAAGGTGGTCGACGGCGAGCTGATCATGGTCGGGGCGCCGCCACCGTCCGCGGCCGCCGCATTGAACGCACCGGGCGGCCCTCTGAATCTGAACGCCGCCACCCTCGCTGACCTGGACACTCTGCCCGGCGTCGGGCCGGTGCTGGCACAGCGGATCCTCGAGGCGCGCGACGCGCAGGGCGGTTTCAAGGCCGTCAGCGACCTGCGCAAGGTGAGTGGCATCGGCAGTTCCCGGTACGAGCAGCTCAAGGACCTGGTGACGGTGTGACGCCCGACCTGCGCCTGGCCGGGTTCGCGGTGGCCACCTGGCTGTCCGCGCTGGGCTGCCTGTACGCCTCGGCGAGACTCGGTTTCGCGCTGGCCGGGGCGGCCTTCGTGCTCGCCGCCAGCGGCGCCGTGATCTTTCGCCGCCGGCCGCGCGGGATGGCTTGGATCGTGATCGGGCTCCTGCTCGGGGCCGGATGCGGCGCCGTCGCCACGGCCGCCCGGGTGCTGGCGAAGGAGGCGGTTCCGGTGGGGGAGGGCGAGACCGTCACCGCCGACCTGATCGTGCGCGACGACCCTCGATCGCTGGCGAGATCGGCGGGACAGCCGCCGACCTACCTGGTCGCCGTCGAGGTCGTACGCGTGCGCGATGTCCGCCTGAACGCCCGCGGCATCGTCCTCGGCAGCCACGGGGCCTGGCGCGGCCTGCTTCCCGGCCAGCGCCTCACGACGACCGGCCGGCTGCTGCCCCCGCGTGGCGGCGACCTGAGCGCCGCGGTCCTGTCCGTCCGCGAGCCGCCGCAGCCGCACGGCAGACCGTCCTGGGCGCAGCGTGCGGCCGGCGTCCTGCGCGACGGGCTGCAGCGGGCGTGCGAGCCGCTGCCCGACGAGGCCGGCGGGTTGCTGCCCGGCCTGGTGGTCGGCGACACCAGCCGCCTCGATCCGGGCCTGGAAGCGGACTTCCAGGCGACCGGGATGACCCACCTCAACGCGGTCAGCGGGGCAAATGTCGCTATTGTCCTGGGCGTCGTCCTGTTCGTGGCGCGCCGGCTGCGGGCCGGGCCGGTCGTCGCGGCGCTGGTGTGCGCGGTGGCGCTGGTCGGCTTCGTGATCCTGGCGCGGCCCTCGCCGAGCGTCGTCCGGGCCGCGGCGATGGGCGCGATCGGCCTGATCGGACTCGCGGCGGGCCGGCCGCGAGCGGCGCTACCGGCCCTGGCCGCCGGTGTGGCCGTGCTGGTGATCGCCGACCCGGAGCTGGCCGGGGACGCCGGGTTCGCGCTGTCCGTGCTGGCCACCGGCGGCCTGCTGCTGCTCGCCCCGAAATGGCGGGACGCGCTGCGCCGCCGCGGCTGGCCCGTCGTCGCCGCCGAGGCCCTGGCCGTGCCTGCCGCGGCGCAGGTCGCGTGTGGACCCGTGGTGGCGGGACTGTCGAGCTCGGTGAGCCTGGTCGCCGTACCGGCCAATCTGCTCGCCGTGCCGGCCATCGCACCGGCCACGCTGCTCGGGATCGCCGCCGCGGTGCTGTCGCCGGTCTGGCCGGGCGGCGCGGAGTTCGTGGCGTGGCTGGGGCACTGGCCGGCGACGTGGCTGGTGTGGGTGGCCGGCTTCGGCGCGCGGGTGCCGGCCGGGGCACTGCCGTGGCCGGGCGGCGTCACGGGTGCGGTGCTTCTCGGCGTGATCACCGTGGCGTTGCTGGTGGCGGCGCGGCGGGCGGTCGTACGGCGGCTGGTCGCGGTGATCGCCCTGGGCGGCGTGCTCGGCGCCCTGCCGGTCCGGATCCTCGCCTCCGGCTGGCCGCCGCCCGGCTGGCTGGTCGTGGCCTGCGACGTCGGACAGGGGGACGCCGTCGTGCTGCCCGCGGGGGACGGCCGTGCCGTGGTGGTCGACGCCGGCCCGGAACCGACGGCGGTCGACGGTTGCCTCCGGCGGCTGGGGATCCATCACGTGGTTCTGTTCGTGGTCAGCCACTTCCACGTGGATCACATCGGCGGCGTGGCCGGGGTCTTCCGCCACCGCGAGGTCGGCGCCGTGATCGCCCCGGACTTCGCGGAGCCCCCGGCCGGTCGGCGAGCCGTCGCCGAGCTGGCAAGGATCACCGATGTCGGTCCAGGATGGACATACGCGACAGGCGGGATCCGGCTCACCGTCATCGGCCCGGCGGAGCTTTTGAGCGGCACATCGTCCGACGCCAACAACAATTCGCTCGTCATCCGGGCCGCGGTGAATGGCAAGACCGTGCTGCTTCCCGGCGACGCCGAGACCGAGGAGCAACACGAGCTGCTTCAGAAGGATGTCAAGGCGGACATTTTGAAAGTCGCGCACCATGGCAGCGCGTATCAGGAGCCGGCCTTTGTGGACGCGGTCGATCCGGCGGTGGCGCTGGTGAGTGTCGGCCGCGACAACGACTACGGCCACCCGAACGGGCCACTGCTCGACCGGCTGCGCCGCGGCGGCGCGCGTGTCCTGCGTACGGATGAATCGGGTGACGTGGCCGCGGTAGCGACCGGCCGTGATCTGTCCGTCGTGGCGAGGGGGATTTGATTATCGGGACCACCCGGGGCGCGGGTGTGATCGCCCGGCGTGGGCGCCCGGATCGACGCCGCGACACGGCCGGGTTAAGTCGTCAGGATCACTCCGGATCGCACGAACGGGTTCGATGTCATGGAACCCGTTCGTGCGGCATCACGGAGACATTCAGCCTGATCGAGGGGATTTGCCGTTACCGGGCCCTCGCCTGGCGGGCATATGTCCGTATTTGTACCACGTGGCGAGTGTGACCAGGCAGGGGTGTGGCCGGTCGAACTGTCACACCCCCGTGCGACGATGTCGAGCGTGACCGACGCACCCCCCGCCCCGTTGCTGCTCGTCCAAGGTGACGAGGAGCTGCTGGCCGCACGCGCCGTGGAGACGGCCGTCGCGTCGGCCCGCGAGGCTGAGCCGGGTGCCGACGTCCGGGAGTACGAGGCGGGGCAGCTCACCGCCGGCGAGGTCGCCGAGATGCTCAGCCCGTCGCTGTTCGGCGGGCGGCGGGTGCTGGTCGTCCGCAGTGGTCAGGACGCACGCAAGGACCTGGTGACCGCGCTTCTGGCGTACGCGAAAAACCCGGACCCCGACGTCACCCTGATCGTCACCCACCTGGGTGGGGCGAAAGGCAAGGCCTTCGCCGACGGGCTCAGGTCGGCCGGCGCGACCGTCGTGGCCGCGGCCAAGCTCAAGGGCGACCGCGAGCGGGTGGCGTTCGTGCGCGACGAGTTCCGGCGCCACGGCGGCAAGTGCGACGAGGCGTCGGCGTCCGCGCTGATCCAGGCGGTCGGCACCGACCTGCGGGAGATCGCGGCCGCCTGCTCGCAGCTCCTCGCCGACACCGACGGCAAGATCACGCCGGCCGTCGTCGCGCGCTACTACCGAGGCCGCGCCGAGGCGAGCGGTTTCACGGTCGCCGACGCGGCGATGGTCGGCGACGTGCCCGGCGCGCTGGAGGCGTTGCGCTGGGCGCTGCACGTCGGCGTCGACCCGGTCCCGATCGCCGACGCCATCGCCGACGGCGTGCGGACGGTCGCCCGGGTGGCCTCGGCCGGGCGCGGCAACCCGTACCAGATGGCCAGCACCCTGGGCATGCCGGCGTGGAAGATCCAGCGCGCCCAGGAGCGGGCCCGAGGCTGGAGCCCCGAGGGCCTGGTCGACGCCATGCAGGCCGCGGCCGACTGCAACGCGGCCGTCAAGGGCGGCGCCGAGGACCGCGGCTGGGCGCTGGAGCAGGCCGTGTTCGCGGTCGCCGCGGCCCGCCGGGGGTCCGGCCGATGAGCCGCATGATCAGGTCGCGCCGCGCCGCCCCCGAGCAGGACCTTCCGCTGTACGCACGCCTGCTCGGCCTCCGCCAGCTCACCCCGAGCGGCTTCCTGTGCTTCGTGTTCCTCGAGGGCACCGTTGCCCTCGGCGTCCTGCTCGCGCTGGCCGAACTGGTCAGCTGGTGGGGCGTCCTGGTGCTGCCGCTGACGGTGGCCGGCATGGTCAAGCTCAACGACATGATCGCCGGCGCGCTGAGCCGCCCCGCGACAGCCACGGCGACGACCTCCGGCGCGACGGCCGGCCGTCGCCCGCTGGTGCGCCCCGCCGCGGTGGCGGCGTCGGCGCCCGCTCCGGGCCGGTCCGAGTTCGGGATGGACGACTTGTCGCTCTCCCGCGCACGCACGGTCGACCTGAGCAGCGCGGTCGGCGCTCGCATGGCCGCCGACCTCACCGACGACGCCGATTCGGCTCACGCCGACTTCGCCAGTGGCGCTGATTTCGCCAGTCGCGCTGACTTTGCTCGCGCTGACCTCGACCAAGGTGCTGACCTTGCTCGCGGGGCTGACTTTGCTCGCGGGGCTGGCCTTGCTCGCGGGGCTGGCCTTGCTCGCGGGGCTGGCCTTGCTCGCGGGGCTGACCTTGCTCGTGGGACTGACCTCGGCCTTGACACTGGCGTTGATCGTGGTCGCGATGCCGCGCCGGATCTTGGCTGGCGCGGGGACGGGGTCTACTCCGGCGGATCGTGTGCCGAGCCAGGCAGGGACGGCTGGTCCGGCTCGCTGTTCGACGAAGCTGACCGATACGGCATTTCGGCCGCCAGCTTCGGTCGCGCGGCGGGCGGACGCTCGCGGTTGCCAGGTGCGGACGACGAACTGCGCCGTCCCTACGAGGTGCTCGACGACCGTGGCTGGTCCGGGGGATCAGTCGAACAAGCTGGCGGACGCGGCCGACAGTGGGTCGCGCCGGGTGACGGTGGCTGGCTGGGTGGCGCGGCTGCCGAGGACGACGCGTTCGGCCAGGCGC
This sequence comes from Actinoplanes sp. NBRC 103695, assembly GCF_030269485.1. Taxonomy (GTDB): domain Bacteria; phylum Actinomycetota; class Actinomycetes; order Mycobacteriales; family Micromonosporaceae; genus Actinoplanes. Next base: position 60,588 of record NZ_BSTL01000033.1, read on the forward strand.
AGGGTGAGCCTGACGTCTCGGGTCGGCTGATGAGCGAACGCACCGGTCAAGCAGCGCACGAGCGCGACGACCAGAATCAGCGGCACCGGGAGTGCGAGGGCCAGGATCGGCTCACGGGTGACCGGCACGGTCTGAGCGGCCTGCCGGGCGAGCGCGACGGTCTCAGCGGCCTGGTGGCCGAGCGCGACGGCCTCAGCGGCCTGCCGGACGAGCGCGACGGTCTGGGTCGGACGCCGGGTGTTCATGGCGACCGGGGGGAGTGGCGCGGTCTCGGTGAGTTGCCGGGGGAGCGACGGGGCTCAGGTGAGGTGCCGGTGGAGCGGGCGCGGTCCGGTGGAGTTCCGGATGACGGCGAGTGGTCCGGTGGCGGTCACGTCGCGACGGCCGCGGACGGCGGTCCGCTGAACGGGCCCGCACACGTCTGGGCCGATGACCCCGAGACCGTTCGGCAGCGGGCTCGGCAGTCCGCCGCACGCCGCTACGAGTGAAGCGCGCCTTAGAACCACTTCAAACTTGGCTTTCCCGGCGGCTGTGAGCTGCGGTCCAGTCCTACCGTCGCGGTGCCCGCGCACTGTTGGAACGCGAGCAAAGGTAGTCCTTCCTCCCCCTGGGGCCGGTCACTGTCTCCCGCGGTGGCCGGCCCGCTCCCGAGGCGACATCGCGCGGCGAACCGTGAGACGACCCAGCAGGCGAGTCGGCTCCTGGGCTGCTCCTGCTCAGCCGCGCGCGGAACGGCGTGACCGCTTGCGGGGCGCTGGTGGCACGAGTTGGGTGAGTGCGCGCTTCAACTCGTCGGCCCCGGCGGCGAAGTCGCCCGTCCGTCCCCGCCTTAGCAGGTAGGCGAGCCACCCCACACCCAAGTACCTGCGGCTCGCCGTACCCGCCTCCGGCGCGCCCGCACGATCGTCAGCATCGCCTCGGCGGTCGACGCACTCACCGTGATCGAAACCTCACGGTGCAGCCGACCGACTTTCACCACGGCCTCACCTTAGGTGGTCGTTCCCGCCCGCACTGACCCACTCTTGCGTACGGACATGGACCGCACTCGCTGCGACCCGTAGCCGACCAAGGCGGGCGCCTTAAGGGCGGGCGCGGCCAGAGCGGGGCGGGAAGGCCAGGGCGGGCGCAGCCAGGGAGGGTGGCCCGGGCACGGCCGTGGCGGGCGCGGCCAGTGCGGGCGCGGCCATGGCGGGGTGGCGCGGGAACGCCGGGGGGAGGGCACGACAAACGGGCACCGCGGCGGAACCTCAAAAAGAGGTCCGGCGATGCCCGGTAAGCCGAAGTGCCAGCCGCGGACTAGGCGCGGCCGTGCAAGATCAGGCCGAGAGAGCGCTGACGCGCTTGGCGATGGCCGACTTGCGGTTCGCCGCCTGGTTCTTGTGGATGACGCCCTTGCTCACGGCCTTGTCGAGCTGGCGCGAAGCGTCGCGCAGCAGGGTCGTCGCCGTCGCGGAGTCGCCCGATTCGCTCGCCTCGTTGAGCTTGCGGATGACCGTCTTCAGCGACGACTTGACCGACTTGTTGCGCAGCCGGGCCTTCTCGTTCTGCCGGTTGCGCTTGATCTGGGACTTGATGTTCGCCACGCGACAGCCTTGTCCTGACTAGTTCGGAAGAGTCCGAGCGGATGATGTCTTCAGTCGTGGCCACACCAGCAAGCAGCGGCGCGTCACCACAACGCGAAGGACCACATTACCAGCCCCACTCGGACCCACCAAAACGGGCCCTAGTCGGCCCAGCCCCGGCGGGCGGCGAGCCACGCCAGGGCCTGAGTGCCGCTGTACAGGTGGTGCTGGCGGGCCGTCGCCGCTGCCGTGCCGGTCGAGCCCGCGGCCCGGGCCAGCCAGTAGCCGCCCATCGCCGCCAGGGCGCCGTCCACGCCGGCGGGTGGGGCGTCCCAGGCATCCAGCAGGGCGTCCGTGTTCAGCCCGGTCGCCCAGGCGCTGACCAGCAGCGTCACCGTGTCGAACCAGGGTGCGCCCAGGCACGGCCAGGTCCAGTCGCAGAGCCAGGCCTCTGCGTCCCGGTCGATCAGGACGTTGTCGATGCGGAGGTCGCCGTGGACCACCCCGGAGCCGGCTACCAGGGCGGGAAGGCCGCGCTCCAGGTCGGCGAGCTCGGTCAGGTGTGACTGTGCCCATGCCGGGAGGTGGGGTGGGACCTGGTTGCTGAACCAGGACAGCTCGTCGCGGACCAGGTCGGGCAGGCTCGGCAAACCTGCTTCCAGCAACGCCGCCGGCGGGGCGGCCAGCGCTTCGGCGGCCGAGCGCCAGGCCGTCAGCGTCGCGTCGAGCTCGGCGGGTCGCCAGGGATGCGCGGGGATGCGGCCGTCGATCGCGGTGAGGCACAGCACGTAGTACCCGTCCGCCTCCAGGGTCCAGAGCGGGCGCGCGGCGCGTACCCCGATGGGAAGTCCGGCTGTGATGCGCGCCTCCCTGGCGTACGCGAAGGAGGTGTTGCCGAAGGGTGCGGCCTTGACGAAGACGCGCTCGCCGGACCCCGACGTGAGCAGACCGGCGAAAGCCGTCGTGAAACCGCTGGTCGCGGTGGTCGCCGCCGTGACCGGCGCGCCGAGGCGGAGGGACACCGCGGAGCGGACGGCAGCGGGCAGGTCACCCCATGCCGGGCGTACGGCCGTCGCCGAGTACGGAATCTCGGGCAACGACACCGGGCGCATGACCCACATCCTGCCGTCCGAAGTTTTGTCGTACCCGAATGGCACCATCTCGGCATGAGAACCGACGACTTCTGGGCGGTCATCGACCGCTCGACCGCCGACCGGCCGGGCTCGCCCGCCGTGGTGGCCGAGCGTGCCGTCGACGAGCTGAGCAAGCGTGACCCGCAGGAGATCGTGGCGTGGGGGCGCCACCTCGACAAGGTGATGGCCGCGTCCGGCACCGAGGACCTGTGGGCGGCCGCCTACCTGATCAACGGCGGCGCCTCGGAGGATGGCTTCGACTCGTTCCGCGGCTGGCTGATCGCGCACGGGCGGGAGGTGGTGGCGCGGTCGGTGCGTGAGCCCGATGCGCTGGCCGAGATGCCCGCGGTGCGGTCCGCGGCGGCGAGCGGGGCGGTCTTCGAGGCCGAGGAGGTGCTGTCCATCGCGGCGTCGGCCTACCGGCAGGCCACCGGTGACGAGCTGCCTCCGTCGGAGGTCGCCAGGACCCGCCCCGACCCGGCCGAGCTGTGGGACTTCGACGACGAGGAGGAGATGGGCAAGCGGCTGCCGAGGCTGTCCGCGCTGTTCCTGGAGCCGCCGGAGTAAAACCATGCGGCCCGGCGTGGGACGATGGGAGCGGCCGGACCCTGAGACCTATGAGAACGGACGTACGTTGCCCGACCCCGCCGTGAACGTAATCGGAGCGACCGACCCGGGTCGCATCCGCAACTTCTGCATCATCGCGCACATCGACCATGGCAAGTCCACGCTGGCCGACCGCATGCTGCAGATCACCGGGGTGGTCGACCCGCGTCAGATGCGTGCGCAGTACCTCGACCGGATGGACATCGAGCGCGAGCGCGGCATCACGATCAAATCCCAGGCCGTACGCATGCCGTGGATCGTCCGTCAGGGCGACAAAAAGGGCGATACGGCCGTGCTCAACATGATCGACACCCCGGGGCACGTCGACTTCACCTACGAGGTCTCGCGGAGCCTGGCCGCCTGCGAGGGTGCCGTGCTGCTGGTCGACGCGGCGCAGGGCATCGAGGCGCAGACCCTCGCGAACCTGTACCTCGCGATGGAGAACGACCTGCGCATCATCCCGGTGCTCAACAAGATCGACCTGCCCGCCGCCCAGCCCGAGAAGTACGGCGAGGAGCTCGCCAAGCTGATCGGCTGCGAGCCCGAGGACGTGCTGCGGGTGTCCGGCAAGACCGGCGTCGGCGTCGAGCATCTCCTGGACGAGATCGTCCGTAATTTCATCCCGCCGGTGGGCGACGCGACCGCGCCGGCCCGGGCGATGATCTTCGACTCGGTGTACGACGTGTACCGCGGCGTGGTCACCTACGTCCGGGTCATCGACGGCCGCATCGAGGCCCGCGACAAGATCAAGATGATGTCCACCGGCGCGGTGCACGAGCTGCTGGAGATCGGCGTCGTCTCGCCCGAGATGGAAAAGGCGGGCGCCCTCGGCGTCGGCGAGGTCGGCTACCTGATCACCGGCGTGAAGGACGTGCGCCAGTCCCGCGTCGGTGACACCGTGACCGGCAACCTGCGGCCGGCCAAGGAGGCGCTCGGCGGCTACAAGGACCCGAAACCGATGGTCTACTCGGGCCTCTACCCGATCGACGGCTCCGACTACCCGGCGCTGCGCGACGCCCTGGACAAGCTCAAGCTCAACGACGCCGCGCTCACCTACGAGCCGGAGACGTCGCTGGCGCTGGGCTTCGGCTTCCGGTGCGGCTTCCTCGGCCTGCTGCACCTGGAGATCATCGGCGAGCGGCTGGAACGCGAGTTCAACCTCGACCTGATCTCCACCGCGCCCAACGTGGTCTACCAGGTGATCACCGAGGACCTGCAGGAGACGGTCGTCACCAACCCGAGCGAGTTCCCCGAGGGCAAGATCGCCGAGATCCACGAGCCGGTGGTGCGCGCGACGGTCCTGGTGCCCAACGAGTTCGTCGGCGCGGTCATGGAGCTGTGCCAGGGCCGCCGCGGCCAGCTGCTCGGCATGGAGTACATCTCCACCGAGCGGGTCGAGCTGCGCTACACCCTGCCGCTGGCCGAGATCATCTTCGACTTCTTCGACCAGCTCAAGAGCAAGACCAAGGGGTACGCCTCACTGGACTACGAGCCGTCCGGCGAGCAGGTGGCCGACCTGGTGAAGGTGGACATCCTGCTGCACGGCGAGCCGGTGGACGCGTTCAGCGCGATCGTGCACAAGGACAAGGCCTACGGGTACGGCACGGGGATCGCGGCGAAGCTGCAGAAGCTGATCCCGCGGCAGCAGTTCGAGGTGCCGATCCAGGCGGCGATCGGCAGCCGCATCATCGCCCGCGAGACGATCCGCGCGATCCGCAAGGACGTGCTGGCGAAGTGCTACGGCGGTGACATCAGCCGGAAACGGAAGCTGCTCGAGAAGCAGAAGGAAGGCAAGAAGCGGATGAAGATGGTGGGGCGCGTGGAAGTGCCCCAGGAGGCCTTCATCGCTGCCTTGTCCACCTCGGACTCCGGTGACGCAAAAGGGACGAACAAGAAATAATTTCAGGCCATAACCGCCCGATCGGAACGAGATTCCGATCGGGCGGTTTGGGTTCTGGATGGGTCGGGAATTCCTCGGGTCGACGGACGCAACGCCTTGTTCCACCCCTGAGGAGGGATCCCCCAATGACTGTTACCGGCATCATCATGGCTCTGATCATCGGCCTGGTCATCGGCGCGCTCGGTCGCCTGGTCGTGCCCGGCAAGCAGAACATCCCGGTCTGGCTGACCATGCTGGTCGGTGTCGTCGCCGCGCTGCTGGGCACCGTGCTGGCCCGCGCCTTCGGCGTCAACACCAACTCGGGTGGCTTCATCAACTGGGCGGAGCTCGCCTTCCAGGTCGTGCTCGCGGCCATCGGTGTCGCCCTGGTCGCCGGCGCCGGCTCGCGCCGTCGTCGCCTGACCCGCTGACCCCCCGAGCCCGACAAGGGCTCGCAGGACACGCAACGTCTTATCAGAAAGCGCCGGACCGCTTCCCCCGCGGCCCGGCGCTTTCGCGCGCGGGAGGTGGTGCGCGCGGGGAGGTGGTGCGCGCGGGGAGGTGGTGCGCGCGGGGAGGTGGTGCGCGCGGGGAGGTGGTGCGCGGGGAAAACCGTCGAAGGGTACGCGCGACTCAGTTCCCAACCGCAAGCACCGAACCTCCGTGGCGCACGCGCGATCGAGCGAAGACTTCAGGCCGTGAACGCGCCTGGCGCGAGACGTCGTTGGCGCGCCTCGTGAGGCGAGGGGCAGGCAAAACGCTAGGCGGGGGGAGGCGCGCGCGGGCGGGTGGTCCCGGGTATGACGGGCGCACGGGGTTGTTGGGCGTCCCAGGCGTTCGGCAGCACCAGCACCGAGCCCTCGTGCAGCTCCCGCAGGGGCGTGCGGTGGCAGCGTCAGTGGCGGAACTTGTGCGCAGCGTCAGTGGCGGAACTTGTGCGCAGCGTCAGTGGCGGAACTTGTGCGCAGCGTCAGTAGCGGAACTTGTGCTGGGCGCTGCGGCGGTTGACCCAGGCGGGCAGCCCGTCGACGTGCTCGGTGTGCGGGAGGCGCTCGTCGGGCTGGTGGCCCGTCGGCACGTGGCGCATCGTCACCACGTAGCCCTGGACCAGCCGGTCGTCGCGCAGGTCGCGATACGTCGCCTCGACCAGGACCTGGCGGTCGTCGGACCGCTGCAGGCTGCAGAAGAGCACGCCGTCGCCGTCGTCCTGGAGGGCCTGGCGGACCTGGATGCGGTCGTCGGGATGGACGAGTTCGGAGAGCGTCGCCAGCGGCGGGAGGTCGCCGCCGCCGATCAGGTCGCGGAGCGCGGGGCTCGCGTACCGGATGCGCTGGTCCTCGTCGATCACCATCATGATGTCCGCGGTGTTGCGGATCACCGCCCGCAGGTAGAGGTCGCTGTCCCGGCGGCCGACCGCGTCGACCAGGGAGATCCGGTCCAGGGCGAGGGTGGCCTGCCCGGCCAGCACCTCGAGCGAGTCCTGGGTGGCGATCAGGTCCTCGCGGCGACCGGCGACGATCAGGGCGCCACCGTTCGGGCGGGCCACGGCGAGCGGCTCCAGCCACAGCGGACAGACCAGCGTGGCCGCGTCGTTGTCCGACTCGGACACCCACCAGCTGCGGCCGCGCGGGTCGGTGCCGGCCGGTGGTTTCGCCTCCAGGGTGAGGTGGCGGTCGTCCATCGCGAAGATCACCTTGTGCAGGGCGGCGGCCGGCACCAGCCCGCGGACCGCCGCACGGACCGCCTCGTCCACGTCGTCGGGGTCGGCCGCCGCGACCAGGGCGGCGCTGGCCTCCCGGAGGGCCCTCTCGCGGGTCAGGGCCCGGCTGTGCTGCGCGACGGAGTCGGCGAGGCGGGTGATGGCCAGGGTCAGCGTGAGAGCGGAGGCCACGGCGATGACCACGCCGTCCTTGACCTCGTTGCCGACCGCCTCGATCAGCAGCACCACCGGCGGCGTGGCGACGGAGAGGCAGAGCAGCGCCGCCCAGTGCCCGCGCCACGGCGACGGGCGGACCGGCATCGGCGCGGTCAGCCGGGTCATCGACGGGTGCAGCGCGGAGGCGCCCCAGGCCAGGTAGAGCACGCGGTAGCCGGTTTCGGTCAGCCACGTCTCGGATATTCCCCAGGCGATGTCCGAGCCGAGCATGCCGACGGCGCCGATCAGCAGCAGGATCCCGGCGACGTTGCGGCCGCTGGCCATCAGCAGCCGCAGGGACACGGCGATCAGCAGGACGTCGCCGATCACGTCGGCGGCCGAGATCTGGCCGAACCGGCCGGTGTCGCCGATCACGAACACCCACACCACCAGCAGCGTGGAGCAGGTGAAGGCGAGCAGATCGATCAGGCGGGCCCGGTCGACCAGGGCGGCGCCGTTGCGGGTGAACTGGATCAGGCCGCCCGCGACCAGCACGAACATCCCGTAGTAGCAGATCTCGGCGACCGGTCCGTGGCCCAGCGCCAGGGCGGCGTCGCCGATGGCGAGCATCACGATGGAGCCGGCGAGCAACAGCCAGGGGCCGATCCGGGCGGGCCGGTGACGGCGAATCCCGAAAACGATGGCGGCGGCGCTGCCGGCTCCCAGCAAGATCCATTCGAGGGCGCTCAGCACCACTAACTACTACCAGCGTGGTCGCTATCTGTCCACGGCGGTGTATACGCAGCGCTATGGCCTGCGGAACGGGCCGACGTCACCGAGAGCAACGTGAATGTCTTGCGCGGACGGTCAGCTGAAGACTTCGGCCACTACGCGGGCGTTCCCGACTTTCCGGTCGCCGGTTACCGGCTGCCACTTGCCGCTGGGGGCAGACCATTCGAGGTCAGCGAAACGTACCCGTTCGAGACCGGTGTCCCGGGCGTGCGCGACGAGCCAGTGCGCGTACCGCCAGCCGGCGTCGTTGTTCGACACCGTGAGCGTCAGCCCGGCCGCCGGGGAGATCGGTTTGACCTTGGCCTTTCCCCAGTCCAGCTTGAGGCCGGCGGTCAGTTTCTGCGCCGCGGCCGCACCGCGCATCGTCGGCTCGCCGGTGAGGGTGCAGGCGACCGCGCTGGTCGCCCGGCCGGTGAGGGCCTTGGCCAGCACCTCGGCCTCCTCGGCCCACTTCTGGTACGCCTCCGGGTACGCCGAGCGCTGCACCCGCTGGGCGGCGTCGGTGACCCGCATCTTCTCCCAGCCCTTGACCTTCTTGAGCGAGGAGTAGAACTTGCGCGACGAGTAGCGCGGGTCCAGGAGCTGCGCCGGCTTGCCCCAGCCCTTGCTGGGGCGTTGCTGGAAGAGGCCGAGCGAGTCGCGGTCGCCGTACTCGATGTTCTCCAGCTTGGACTCCTGCAGGGCGGTCGCCAGCGCGACCACGATGGCCCGCTCGGGCATCTTGCGGTTGATGCCGACCGCGGCGATGGTCGCGGCGTTGGCCATCTGCACGGTGTCGAGGGCGACCTCCCCGCCGTCCCCGTCGGCACGGACGACGCAGGCGGGGCCGATCTTGGGCAGGGTGAAGGAGCTGATCGAGCTGCCCATCGAGTTGACCAGCGCGATCACGCCGGCGACGGCGGCGATCCCGATCACCCCGAGCACTGCGATCGGCTTCTTGCTCACCCTCACCCCTCACGCTGTCGGACGCCAAGCGTAATCAACGACCGCACGTCCGAGGCGTCACTGCGGGATCCACGAGGCGGGACGCTTCTCCCGGTACGCCGCCACGCCCTCGCGGCCCTCGTCGGATTTGAAGTATCCGGCGGACCGGGCGGCCAGATCGGCGAGATCGGCACGGACCGTCTCGCCGGGCGTACGCCGGAGAATCTGTTTGGTCCCGGCCAGCGCGAGCGGGCCGCCACGGACCAGCGAGTCGCAGAAACGAGCCACCGCGGCGTCCAGCTCGTCGGCCGGAACGGCGGCCGTGACCAGGCCGATCTCCGCCGCGCGGGCCCCGTCGAAGACGTCGCCGGTGAGGTAGAGCTCGGCCGCGGCACGAGGCGCCAGCCGGGGCAGCACGGTCGCGCTGATCACCGCCGGGATCACCCCGAGACGCACCTCGGTGAAGGCGAACGTCGCGTCCCGCGTACACACAGCGATGTCCGCCGCGGCGATCAGGCCGAGCCCGCCCGCCCGGGCGGGACCACCCACCCGGGCCACGACCGGCTTGGGGAACTCCCAGATCGCGGCGAGCAGGTCGGCCATCATCTCGGCGGGCAGCTTGCCGTTGCCGGAGGTGACCTGCTGCGTCTCCTTGAGGTCGGCGCCGGCGCAGAAGACCGAGCCGGTGTGGGTGATCACCACGGCGCGGACGCTCGCGTCGGTGAGCGCGGTGGCGAGCCCGTCGAGCAGCTGGGTCATCAGCGTGCTGGACAGCGCGTTGCGGTTGGCCGGGCTGTCCAGCGTCAGCGTGGTGATCCCGGCGGCCGTCGAGGTGTGGACCAGCTCCATGCGAAGACCCTATCGGCGGCGGTGCACACTTGACGGATGCCTGGTCCGCTCCCCGAGGGTGATCCCGTGCCCGCCGACGGCTCCCTGCCCGGCGACGCCGCCGACCGAGCCGGCCGAAACGGATTCGGGGTCTATGTCCACGTGCCGTTCTGCGCCAGCCGCTGCGGCTACTGCGACTTCAACACCTACACCGCGGACGAGGCCGGTCAGGAGGGCTACCTCGACGCGGTGCTGGCCGAACTGCGGCTGGCCGGCAAGGTGATCAGTCCCGAGCGGGTGGACACGGTCTTCGTCGGCGGCGGCACGCCGACCCTGCTCGACCCGGGCGACCTGGCCCGGGTGCTGGACGCGATCGACGCCACCTGGGGTCTCGCGCCGGGCGCGGAGATCACCACCGAGGCCAACCCGGAGTCGGTCACGCCGGACTCGCTGCGGGCGCTGCGCCGGGCCGGCTTCACCCGGATCTCGCTGGGCATGCAGTCGGCCGCGCCGCACGTGCTGGCCGTGCTCGACCGCCGGCACACCGCCGGGCGCGCGCCGCAGGCCGCCACGGAGGCGCGCGAGGCCGGGTTCGAGCACGTCAACCTGGACCTGATCTACGGGACGCCGGGGGAGACCGCGGCCGACTTCGCCACCTCGCTGGACACGGTGGTCGCGGCGGGCGTCGACCATGTCAGCGCGTACGCCCTGATCGTCGAGGACGGCACCCGGATGGCCGGCCGGATGCGTCGCGGCGACCTGCCCTTCCCCGACGACGACGTGGCCGCCGACCGCTACCTGGCCGCCGACGAGCGGCTCACGGCGGCGGGGCTGGAGTGGTACGAGGTGTCCAACTGGGCGTCCGGCCCGGCGGCCCGCTGCGCCCACAACATGCTCTATTGGACCGGCGGCGACTGGTGGGGGATCGGTCCCGGTGCCCACAGCCACGTCGGCGGGGTCCGCTGGTGGAACGTCAAACACCCGTCCGCGTACGCCCGGAGGCTCGCCGGCGGCGACTCGCCCGGACACGGCCGGGAGGTCCTCACCGACGAGGACAAACACGTCGAGGACGTGATGCTGCGCGTGCGGCTGCGCGACGGCCTGCCGCTGACCGGGCTCGACCCGGCGATCACCGCCCGGATGCTCTCCACGGGGCTGCTGGAGGCCTCCGCCTACGGCGCCGGCCGGCTGGAGCTCACCCTGCGCGGGAGGCTGCTGGCCGACGCCGTCGTGCGCGATCTGCTTACTTGACCAGCCTGACCGTGGCCGGGTAATGGTAGAGCTGACCCTCGTTGGCCTTCATGCCCGCGATGATCGAGAAGACGACGATCACGACCCAGGTGATCAGCGGCAGGAAGAACAGGATGCCCGCCGTGCAGCCGGCCAGGATCGACGCGATGATCGTGGCGACGCCCCAGGTGATCTGGAAGTTCAGGGCCTCGACCGCGTGCGCGCGGACCGTCGGCGACTCGTTGCCCTTGGCCAGCATCGCCACCAGCGGGGCGAGGAAGCCCACGACGATGCCACCGAAGTGGGCGATCAGCGCCCAGGTCTTCTCGTCGTTGTTGGCGTAGCCGACCGGAGCGGGGCCGCCCGGAGCGCCGTACCCGGGCGCGCCGTAGCCGGGCTGCTGCTGGCCGTACCCGGGAGGCGGGCCGTAACCACCCGCACCCGAGCCGGGCGGCGGGCCGTAGCCACCGGCGCCGGACGACGGCGGCGGGCCGTAACCACCGGCGCCCGACGAGGGCGGCGGGCCGTAACCACCAGCGCCGGAGGACGGCGGCGGCGAGCCGTAGGTCGGAGGGGTCGGCGGAGGTGAGCCGTACGTGGGCGGCTGCGGCGAACCGTACGCGGGCGGCGGCGGGGCGGATCCGGAGGTCGGATCATTACCCGGATATGGGTTCAACGGCGCCGTCGGGTCGTGCGGATTACCGTCACCCGGCGGACGAGGCGGTTCAGTCATGGCTGACACGGTAGGACCGCAGCTCAATACGGTCGAGAGCAACATGCTGACAACCTTGACGGACCAAGATTCGGCGTCGGCCGGATTCAGCCCCCGGCACGATCATCGCGCCGCGGCGGGCGGCGACGTAGACTGGCACTCGCCGATCAGGAGTGCCAACGAGCGGGGGAGGGGTCAGATGAGTCTCGATGACCGCAAACTCGAGGTCCTTCGCGCCATCGTCGAGGACTACGTCGCCACGCAGGAGCCGGTCGGCAGCAAGGCTCTGGTCGAGCGTCACCAGCTCGGCGTCTCCTCCGCCACCGTGCGCAACGACATGGCGGTGCTCGAGGAGGAGGGCTACATCCGGCAGCCGCACACCAGCGCCGGCCGGGTGCCCACCAACGCCGGTTACCGCCTCTTCGTCGACCGGCTGTCCCGGGTCAAGCCACTGAGCCCCGCCGAGCGCCGGGCCATCGAGCGTTTCCTGGCCGACCCGGTCGACCTGGACGACGTGGTGCACCGCACGGTCCGGCTGCTCGCCCAGCTCACCCGCCAGGTGGCGGTCGTGCAATACCCGAGCCTGGCCCGGTCCTCGGTGCGCCACCTCGAGCTGGTGCCGATCTCCACCACCCGCATCATGCTGGTGATGATCGCCGACACCGGCCGGGTCGAGCAGCGCCTGGTCGAGATGCCCGGCCCGATCGCCCCGGCGGACGTCACCGAGCTCCGGCGCAAGGTCAACGAGAAACTCGCCGGTCAGCGGCTCGCCGACACGCCGCCGCTGGTGCAGGCGCTGGTCGACGACTGCTCGCCGGAGCGCCGCGGCACCATGGCGTGCCTGGCGACGGTCCTGCTCGAGACGCTCGTCGAGCGTTCCGAGGAGCGCCTGATGCTGGCCGGCACGGCCAACCTCACCCGCGGCGGCGTGCTCGACTTCCAAGGGTCGCTCCGGCCGGTGCTGGAGGCTCTGGAGGAGGAGGTCATCCTCCTCAAACTGATCGGCGAGGTGGAGCCCAGCACCACCCGCGTGCGGATCGGCGACGAGAACGAGATCGACAACCTGCGGTCGACGTCGGTGGTGAGCGCCAGCTACGGCCCCGGTGCGACCATCGTCGGCGGGCTCGGCGTGCTCGGGCCGACCCGCATGGACTACCCCGGCAACATCGCCACGGTTCGTGCAGTGGCAAGGTACCTTGGCGACTTGCTGGCCCAGAACTGATGGATCTGCGCGAACATTGAGGACTCCAAAGCCCGTGGCGAAGGACTACTACGGAATTCTCGGCATCAGCCGGGAAGCCACCGACGACGAGATCAAGCGCGCCTACCGCAAGCTGGCTCGCCAGTACCACCCGGATGTGAATCCCGATCCGGAGGCGCACGAGAAGTTCAAGGACATCAACGCCGCGTACGAGGTCCTCTCCGACGACCAGAAGCGGCAGATCGTCGACCTCGGTGGTGACCCCTTGGCGCCCGGTGGCGGCGGTGGCGCCGGTCCGGGCGGTCCCGGCGGTCCTTTCGTGGGCTTCCAGGACATCATGGACGCGTTCTTCGGCCAGGCGGCCGGAGGCGGGTCTCGTGGTCCCCGCCCGCGTACCCGCCCGGGCGCCGACGCGATCCTGCGCCTCGAGCTCGACCTGGTGGAGACCGCGTTCGGGGTGGAGGCGCCGATAACGGTCGACACCGCGGTGCTGTGCACCCAGTGCTCCGGCGCCGGCACCGCGCCCGGCACCCACCTGGCCACCTGTGAGACGTGCGCCGGCCGGGGTGAGGTGCAGAGCGTGCAGCGCACCTTCCTCGGGCAGGTCGTGTCGTCCCGCCCGTGCCAGGTCTGCCAGGGTCACGGCACGGTCATCCCGTCGCCCTGCCCGACGTGCGCGGGCGACGGCCGTATCCGTACGCGTCGCAGCCTGACCGTGAAGATCCCCGCCGGTGTCGAGGACGGCATGCGGATCCGCCTCGCCCAGCAGGGCGAGGTCGGTCCCGGTGGCGGCACGGCCGGCGACCTCTACGTGGAGATCCACGAGCGCGCCCATGACGTCTACAGCCGCAAGGGCGACGACCTGCACTGCCGGGTCACGTTGCCGATGACCGCGGCGGCGCTGGGCACCAGGCTGACCATCAAGACGCTGGACAGCGAGGAAGCGATCGAGGTCAAGCAGGGCACCCAGCCGGCCAGCACGCTGCGCATCCGCGGTAAGGGTGTGCCGCACCTGCGCGGTCAGGGCCGCGGCGACCTGTTCGTACACCTGGATGTGCGGACGCCGACGAAGCTGACCACGGAGCAGGAACGCATGCTCCGCGATTTCGCCAAGACCCGCGGCGAGGACGTGGCCGAGCTCAGCAAGCAGGGCGGCTTCTTCTCCCGGATGCGGGACGCCTTCAACGGCCACTGATGTCGGCTCCGCTCTTCCTGGTCGGTGAGCTGCCGGCGGGTGACACCGCCACGCTCGACGGGCCCGAGGGTCATCACGCCGCCGACGTCCAGCGGGTCCGGCCGGGTGAGCGTGTCGTGCTCGCTGACGGCCGCGGCGGCACGGTTGTGGCCTCGGTCACCGAGGTGGCGAAGGGCAGCGTGCGCCTCGCGCTTCTCGAGCGCTCGTCGGCCCCGCGGCCGAGCCCGTCACTGACGGTGGTCCAGGGGATCCCCAAGGGCGAGCGCGGCGAGCTGGCCGTGCAGGCGATGACCGAGGTCGGCGTCGACGAGATCATCCCGTGGGCGGCGACTCGCTGCGTCACCCAGTGGCGTGGCGAGCGCGGCGCGAAGTCCCAGGCCAAGTGGGCTTCGACGGCGCGCGAGGCGGCCAAGCAGTCCCGCCGGTCCTGGCTTCCGCTGGTCTCCGGCGCGCCCGATCTGAGCACGAAGCAGGTGGCCGCGCGTCTCGCCGGCGCCGCGGCGGCGTTCGTGCTGCACGAGGACGCGACGGTGCCGCTCTCGTCGGCCGATCTGCCGTCGGCGGGCGAGATCGCGCTGGTGGTGGGCCCGGAGGGCGGCATCGCCGACGCGGAGATCGACGCCTTCGTCGCGGCGGGCGCCCGGCCGGTCAGGCTGGGCGACGCGGTCCTGCGCACGAGCACGGCGGGGGTCGCCGCGATTGCCGTGCTCTCGGCGCGTCTGGGTCGCTGGTAAGACCGTTCAGGGGTACGCGCGACGCCCTTCCCCAACCGCACCACCGGTCCGGCGTGGCACACGCGCGACCAGGCGAAACTCCACGCCGTGCACGCGCCTTGCGCGAGACGTCGTGGTTACGCGCAGGGCCGAGCTCAACTCCGCGTGACGGGCGAGAGCCCGAAGATCGCGAACAGGGCCGTGCTCAACCGCGCAGGACGGGTGGCAGCCCGAAGAGGGCGAACAGCGCCGGGTCGACGAAGGTCACGGTCCGCCGGATCAACCCGTCCGCCACCTCGAACACGCGCAGTTCCTCGAACACCAGGCCGGCGGTCCGCAGGGTGGCCCGGGCGCGTTGCAGGCTGCTGTTCACCGAGGCGACGCTGGTCTCCAGGGCCCTCGTCGGGGAACGGCTGCGGCCACGCGACGTCGAGGCTCGGCGTCAGCGGCGCGTGCACGTCGCCGGCCGGCCCGAGCCCGCTCGACGTGGCGACCTTCACGGTGTTGCGCCGGGCGGATTGAGACGAGCCCAGGCCGCCTCGCCGCGCGGGGACAGCCGGTAGCCGACCGGCAGGCTCTCGGTCAGGCCGAGCTCCTTGAGGCGGCGCACGTCCCGCTTGAAGGTCAGCATGTCCGGGTAGCCGAGCCCGGCCCACAGGTCACCGGCCCGGACCGCCGGGCGCGCGGCGATCATCGCCAGCACCCGGCGTGTCCACGGCCCGCGTACGCCGGTGGCGTCCATCCGGTCGAGCCGTGCGACCAGGGCCGGGAAGTCCGGCAGGTCGGCCGCCGCGCGCAGCGCCACGCGCGGGTCGTCGCCGGCGTACGCGACCTCGATCCGGTAGACGTCCCCGGCCTTGTCCGGCAGGTCGGCCGTGGCCGCCGTGGCGCTGGGGTAGCCGGCCGCCCGCGCGTCGGCGGCCGAGATCCGTTTGACCGGCGCCACCGCGAGGACCTCGACCACGCCGATCATGGTCCGCAGCCGGGTGCCGGCCCGGACCCGTGCCCGCTCCCAGCGCCGGAACACCACCGAGATCCGGCCGTCCCGGATCCGGTCCAGCGCGTCCTGACGGAAGAGCATTACTTCATGGCCGCCAGCTGGATCAGGTTGCCGCAGGTGTCGTCGAGGACGGCGGTGACCACCGGGCCCATGTCGGTCGCCTCCTGGGTGAACGTGACGCCCAGCCCCTTGAGCCGCTCGACCTCGGCGTACACGTCGTCGACGGCGAACTGGGTGAACGGGATGCCGTCGGCGACCAGGGCGTTCTTGAACGTGCCCGCCGCCGGGTGCTCGCTCGGCTCCAGCAGCAGCTCGACACCGTCCGGCTCGGCGGGGGAGGCCACGGTGAGCCAGCGGAACTCGCCGGCCGGCACGTCGGTCTTCTTGATGAACCCCAGCTTGTCGGTGTAGAACGCGAGTGCCTTGGCCTGGTCGTCGACGTACACGCTGGTGATGTTGATCTTGATCATGGGTCGGGGTCCTCTCGGTCGATGGGCCACCGCTCGACGATCGAGCGCAACGGGCGCGTGTCGAGGTGGTGGAACTTGTACCGGCCCTGCCGCCGGGTGTGCACCAGCCCCGCCTGTTCGAGCACGGCCAGATGCTGCGAGATGGCCTGGCGTGAGGACGCCAGGCCGTGCTTCGTGGTCAGCCGGCCGCAGATCTCGAACAGTGTCTGACCGTCCCTCTCGGTCAGCTCGTCCAAGATGATGCGCCTGGTCGGGTCGCCGATGGCCCGGAAGAGGTCAGCGTCCACGGACACCAGTTATAGGCAAGTGGCCACTTGCATGTCAAGGGTGAGGCGCGGATCGTCGAGAGCATGCGCGGCGGCGATCTCGTAGGCGCCCGCAACCGTCCGCCAGCCGTCCGGCGTCCACGTCTGGAAGGTGCGCGACGGCAACGGCACCCGCACGGTCACCGTCTCGCCCGGGTGGGCGGTCACCGGCGCGAAGCCGGCCAGCCACATCGCCGGCCGCTCCGGATCGGGCACCGCCGGCCGCACGTACACCTGGACCACCTCGCGCCCCTCACGCCCGCCGGTGTTGGTCAGCGTGACCTCGGCGGTGTCGTCGACGATGCGCAACTCGGAGTAACTCCAGGTGGTGTAGCCGAGCCCATGCCCGAACGCGTAGTGCGGCTGAACCCCGGCCCGCTGCCACGCCCGGTAACCGATGAAGACGCCCTCGTCGTAGGACAGCACGCCGTCGTCGACCGTGACGTCGAGAACCGGGCAGTCCTGCTCGCGCCGCGGCCACGTCGTCGGCAGGCGGCCACCCGGCTCGAGGACGCCGAGCAGCACATCGGCCAGCGCCGCCCCCGCCTCCTGCCCCGGGAACCAGGTCAGCACCACCGCCGCCACCTCGTCCGCCCACGGCAGCAGCACCGGCGCGCCCGCGTTCACCACCACGATCGTCCGCGGGTTGGCCGCCGCCACCCGGCTGACCAGCTCGTCCTGGGTGCCGGGCAGGGCCAGCGACGTGCGGTCGAAGCCCTCCGACTCGACCTGCTCGGTGGTGCCCACCACGACGATCGCCACGTCCGACTCGGCGGCCAGGACCGCGGCCTCGTCGATCATCTCGGCCGGCCCGGGCCCCGGCGGCCGGTGGCCCAGGGTGGTCGAGACGGTGTGCGCCAGCCCGTCGGTGATGGTCTGCGCCAAAATCACTTCCACGGGTACGCCTGCCGCCAGCGTCACGCCGGCCCGATGCTCCCGAGGCGACAGCAGCAGCTCACCACGCTCCGTGCCGTCGGCGTGCAACGACCCGTCATACAGCACCTGATCACCCACGGTGAGCCGGAAGGTGCCGAACCCGGACACGCTGAACGTGTGCTCCCCGTCCACGGCAGGCGTGAACGTCCCCCTGATCGTGAGCCGGTCCACGTCCTCCGGCCGCAGCCGCCCCGGCAGGTCCCCGATCCAGCGCAGCGCCGCCTCGGCCACCCCGAACGCGTGCTTACCGGCCAGGTCGACGCCCAGATCCGTCCACTCCGGACCCCGTGCCGGCGGCAGGAAGGGCCGCGGGTCGGCGCCCGTCGCGTAGGCGACGTCCACCCCCGGCAGGGCCCGCCCCAGCCCCTCCAGCGGCGAGACCACGTGCGGCGGGGTGACCGTGGCGCTGCCCCCGCCGAGCACCCGGGCGTCCATGGCCAGCGCCCCGATCAGCGCCACCCGGGTGAGCGCCGCCGGCTCCAGCGGCAGCGTGAAGTCCTCGTTGCGCACCAGCACGTAGCTGCGTGCCGCGACCTCGTGCGCGACCGCGGACCCGTCCAGTTCGGGCAGCCCGGGCGGGACGTCACCCAGCGCACCGACGCGGGCGGCGAGACGTAGCACCCGGCGTACCTTGTCATCGATCTCCGCCTCCGGGACCGACCCGTCCCGCACCGCCTCGACCAGCGCCGCACCCCAGGGGTTCTGCATCGCGGGCATCGCGATGTCCAGCCCGCCCAGCGCCGCGCCGACGGTGTCCCGCGCCGCACGCCAGTCCGACACGACGATCCCGTCAAAACCCCATTCGTCCTTGAGTACGCGCTGCTGAAGCTCCCCGTGCGACGACATCGGCGACCCGTTCACGCCGTTGTAGGCGCTCATCACGCCCCAGCCGCCGGCGCGCACCACCCGCTCGAACGGCGGCAGGTACACCTCGCGCAGCGCCCGCTCGGAGATCCGCACGTCCACGGTCATCCGCTCGGTCTCGAAGTCGTTACCCACCAGATGCTTCACCGTGGTGCCGACGCCCTGCTCCTGCACACCGCCCACGAACGCCGCCGCGATCTCTCCCGTGAGCAGCGGATCCTCGGAGAAGCACTCGAAGTGCCGCCCGTTCAGCGGCGTCCGGTGCAGGTTGACGGTGGGCGCGAGCAGCAGATGCACGCCCTTGCGCCGTGCCTCCTGCCCGAGCAGCCGCCCGGCCCGCGCGGCCAGCTCCGGATCCCAGGTGGCGGCCAGCGCGGTCGGACTCGGCAACGCCACCGACGGATCCTCGGGCGCCCACCCCGTCCCGCGCACGCCGACCGGCCCGTCCGACATCACCAGCGAGCGCAGCCCGATCCGCGGAATGGCCGGCAGTGACCAGAAGTCCTGCCCGCCGAGCAACGAAACCTTCTCCTCGAGGGACAACGCACTGATCAACTCATCCACGGCCAGATCATGTCAGGTGGATCTGGGTCGTGTTATTGATCAGACTCATCAAATCAAGATCAAATTCAGGATGTCGTAGCTGGGTGGGTGGTGCTGACCGCAACTCCCGTCGGGGCCGGGCCCACGGCTCCAAGGCCGCGGGGCGGCCAGAACAGAGCCGCGCACCCTTCATTCCGCGTGCGTGGTCACCCTCCGGCGCTACGCGCCGATCCAGCGAGGCACCCACTCTCCGCTACTGCGCGATGATGACCGACATCCGTGAGATCCGCGCGGACTGGGAGCAGGCAGCGGAATCGGGATCGACTTGGTACCCGGGCCGTGTCTCTCCCCCCGCGGTCGGGGTGTCTGTTCGCGGTGGTTGCCGCCGTTTTTTCTGGGCGTGGGGTGGGGCCGGGTTGCCAGGTGGTCGGGGTGTCTGTTCGCGGTGGTTGCCGCCGTTTTTTCTGGGCGTGGGGTGGGGCCGGGTTGCCAGGCGGTCGGGGTGCCTGCTCGCGGTGGTTGCCGCCGTCTTCTCTGGGCGCGGGGTCGGGCCGGGTTGCCAGGCGGCCGGCGTGCCTGCTCACCGTCGCTGCCGCCGCTCGCGGCGCTGGCCGGGCGCGCAATGGTAGAGCCCGGCGGGAGTGGTGTGACCGGGCGGCATCCGGCTCGATACACCGCTCTGGGCTACCACGGCCCGCGAGGGTGGTAGGTCAGAGCGGCAAATCTAGCCCGGATAGCGCTTGGTCCTACCACCGTCCGTGGCAGTGGTAGGCCGAGATCGTCGTGGTGGGCCGTTCGCCTGAGATGGCGCTTTGGTCTACCACTCTTGCGCCCGGCTACCACTCTTGCGCTCGGCTACCACTCGCGCGCTCGGCTACCACTCGCGCGCTCGGCTACCACCGGGAGTGGCGGCTTCCACCGCGAGCAGGCGCCCCGGCCACCTGGCAACCCGGCCCGACCCGTGTCCTGGCGCAAATGGCGGAAATAGGGGTATGCGCCAGAAAGCCCGGCCATGCGAGCTCAACAGACCATCAACCTGAGCGCCCGGGCGGGGTTGGGCGCGGAGCGCCCAGAGAGTGGGCACGCACGCGGAATGAAGGGTGCGCGGCTCTGTTCTGGCCGCCCCGCGGCCTTGGAGCCGTGGGCCCGGCCCCGACGGGAGTTGCGGTCAGCACCACCCACCCGGCTACGACATCAAGCCCTTGAATTTGATCTTGGATAGGCCGTCAGGTGCGCAGGTAGGAGGCGCCGTTCATGTCGATGATCGCGCCGGTCGCCCACTCCGCCTCGGGGGTGGCCAGCCAATGCACGGCCGCGGCCACCTCGTCGGGCTGGGCCACCCGGTTGTAGGGGCTCTGGGCCCGGATCGCGGCGCCCCGCTCGGCCTTGAGGTGCTCGTTGGTCATGTCGGTCTCGATGAAACCGGGCGCCACCGACGCCACCGCGATGCCCAAGGGGGCCAGCGCCACCGCCAAGGACTGGGCCATCGCGTTCATCGCGGCCTTCGACGCGCCGTAGGCGGGCTGCTCCGGCTCGCCCCGGAAGGCGCCCCGGGACGACACGTTGATGATGCGGCCGCCGCCGGCGCGCATGTGCTGGACCGCTGCCCAGCAGGCGTTGGCCGCGCCGAAGAGGTTCACGTCGAAGGTGTGCCTCCACATCTCCCGCCACTGTTCGTAACCCGCCTCCAGCACCGGCACGGCCGGCGGCGAACCGTAGATCCCGGCGTTGTTGACCAGCACGTCCAGCCCGCCGAGGCCGTCCGCGGCGGCGTCGACCATCGCCCGGACCGCCGGCGGGTCCGCCATGTCCGCCCGGACCACGACGTGCCCGTCGCCCGGCAGCTCCTCGACGAGCTGGGCGGCCAGCGCCGCCGTGTCGCGGTGGTGCACCGCCACCCGATCCCCGCCTGCCGCGAACCGCTTCGCGACCGCTCTGCCCAAACCTCGCGACGCACCGGTGACCAACACCGCTCTTGATGTCATTCGAGGAGCTTAGGATCATCCAGGTGGACAACGACTGCCTGTTCTGCCGCATCGTCGCGGGGGAGATCCCGGCCACGGTGGTGTACGAGACCGAGACCACGCTCGCCTTCCGGGACATCGACCCGAAGGCGCCCGTGCACATCCTGGTGATCCCGAGAGCCCATCACGCCGACGTGGCCGCGCTCGCCGCCGCCGACCCCGCGCTCGCCGCCGACGTGCTGGCCGCGGCCGGTGCGGTGGCCGAGGCCGAGGGGCTGAGCGCCGACGGGTACCGGCTGATCTTCAACACCGGGCGATTCGGTGGCCAGGAGGTCTTCCACGTCCACGGGCACGTCGTCGGCGGCTCGCCGCTCGGACCCATGCTGAGCATCGCGTGAGCGCGGCCGAGCAGCGCTACGAGCGCGAGGCCCGCAAGATCCAGTCGACGGCCCGGGTTCCGGCCCTGGCGGTGGCCGTGCATCGCGCCGACCGCAGCCTCTGGACCTGCACGATCGGAGACTCCGGCAACCCGGAGCGGCCGCTGGACGCCGACTCCCGGTTCCGGATCGGCTCGGTCACCAAGACGTTCACCGCGGTGCTCGTGATGCAGGCTCGCAACGACGGGCTGCTCGACCTGGACGACCCGGTCGGCAAGCACCTCGACCTCCCGGCGCACGGCGACGCCACGATCCGCCGGCTGCTCTCGCACACCGCCGGCTTCCAGCGTGAGCCGCACGGCGACGTCTGGGACATGCTGGAGATGCCGTCGCCCGACCGGATGCTCGCCGAACTCGAGCGGGCCGAGCGGGTACTGCCCAACGCGCGCCGCTACCACTACTCCAACCTCGCCCTCGGCGTGCTCGGCCAGGTGGTCGCCCGGATGCGCGGCGGGAGCTGGTTCGAGGTGCTCGCCGACCGGGTGCTGACGCCGCTCGGGTTGTACTCGACCAGCTACCACCCGGGCCCGGAGGCGGTGGTCGGCTACCTGGTCGACACGTACTCCGACGCCGCCCGCCCGGAACCGCCCACCGACATGGCCGGCGCCGCGCCCGCCGCCCAGCTGTGGAGCACCGCCGCGGACATGGCGACCTGGGCCGCCTTCCTGGTCAGCCCCGAGATCGTCGACCCGGACGGCAAGGTGCTGCCCGCGGCCACCCTCGACGAGATGCGCTGGCCGCTCACCACGATCGACGAGCAGCTCTGGACGGCCGGCTTCGGGCTCGGGCTGATCCTGCAACCGGCCGGCAAGCGGGTGGTGCACATCGGCCACGACGGAGCGATGCCCGGCTTCCTGTCCGCGGTCTACGGCCGCCGCGGCGGCGAGGGCAACCCCGGCGCCCTCGGCTGCGCGGTGCTCGCGTCGTCCGGCACCGCCATGGAGATCGCCGACCTGCCGCACGACCTGCTGCGCCTGGCCGCCGAGCTGGACCCGGCGGAGATCACGCCGTGGGCGATCGGCGAGCCGGCGCCTGACGAGTACCGGCAGGTGCTGGGCCGGTGGTGGGGCGAGGGTTTCCCGTACGACTTCTCCTGGCACGACGGCACCCTGCAGGCCCGCGGGGCGGACTCGCCGAACGACCGCCCGCCGGCCGTGTTCCAGCCGCTGCCCGGGACGCCGGACGTGCTCCGGACGGTCTCCGGGCGGGAGGCCGGCGAGCTGCTCCGGATCACCCGCGATGAACGCGGAGTCATCCTCCGGATGCACTGGGCTACCTATCGCCTCACTCGCGAGCAGGAGGCCTTCGACGGGGTGCCGGCCACCCACGGCGAACGCCCCTAATGGTGTCGGCGGTGCGGGCGCGGAACGGATACGATGGGGCGGTCCTTACGGCGCAAGAGGAGAAAGCAGGTGGCGTAGGTCCTCGGGGCCGCCCCTATGACCAGCACCGACCACACTTCGAGCGCGTCCGGCGCTGCTCGGGTGCAGACCAAGATCTCGGTCGCCGACCCGAAGATCATGGTGAACCTGCTGGGCGCCAAGGATGAGATCCTGCGCCTGATCGAGCGCACACTCGCCAGTGACGTGCATGTCCGCGGCAACGAGATCACCGTGACCGGCTCACCGGCCGACAACGCGACGGCGGAGCGCCTCTTCTCCGAGCTCATCGAGCTCATCGAGAAGGGTGAGACGCTGACCGTCGACGCGGTCCGGCGCACCGTCGCCATGCTGGAGCAGAACACCTCCGAGCGGCCGGCCGAGGTGCTCACGCTCAACATCCTCTCCCGGCGCGGCCGCACCATCCGGCCCAAGACGCTGGGCCAGAAACGATACGTCGACTCGATCGACGAGAACACCATCGTCTTCGGCATCGGCCCCGCCGGCACCGGCAAGACCTACCTGGCGATGGCCAAGGCCGTCCAGGCGTTGCAGGCCAAGCAGGTCAGCCGCATCATCCTGACCCGGCCGGCGGTCGAGGCGGGCGAGCGGCTGGGCTTCCTGCCCGGCACGCTGAACGAGAAGATCGACCCTTACCTGCGTCCTCTGTACGACGCCCTGCACGACATGCTCGACCCGGAGTCGATCCCGCGCCTGATGCAGAACGGCACGATCGAGGTCGCCCCGTTGGCCTACATGCGGGGCCGCGCGCAGCCGCTGACGGCCAAGGTGCTGACGCCCGATGGCTGGCGGGCGATCGGCGACCTGGCGGTCGGTGACCTCGTCACCGGCTCGGACGGGCTGCCGACGCCGGTGCTGGGCGTCTACCCGCAGGGCCGCAAGCAGGTCTACCGGGTCACCACCCAGGACGGAGCCTCGACGGTCGCCTGTGGCGAGCATCTCTGGACCGTGCGTACGCCGGACGACCGGAGCCACGGCCGCCCGGCGCGGACGCTCGAGACCCAGGAGATGATCGGCAACCTCCGCCGGGGGTACGTCCACCGGTATGAATTGCCGCTGGTCGAGCCGGTCGAGTTCGTCGGGCAGGACGTGCCGATGGACCCGTACGCGATGGGTCTCCTGCTCGGCGACGGCTGCCTGACCACCGCGACCACGCCGTCGTTCACCACGGCCGATCCCGAGTTGGCGGAGGCGCTGGACGCGGCCCTGCCGGGCATCACGGTGACTCGCAAGAACGAGGTCGGCGGTGTGCTCACAACACATCCCATCACTGCTGTCCTGCATGAGCTGGACCTGGCGGAGACGGATGCGAGCACGACGTTCGTCCCGGAGATCTACAAGGTCAACAGCGCGGCGGTGCGCCTCGCGCTGCTGCAAGGTCTGTTCGACAGCGACGGTGGACCGGTCTCCCAGCAGGACCGCGGCTGCCGGGTGCAATACAGCACCTCCTCCGAGCGCCTGCGCGACGATGTCCTGTTCCTGGTGCGGTCGCTCGGCGGGGTCGCATATGTGCGCCGTCGTGTTGCTCCGGGCCGGCAGCCAGGTCCGGCTCGCGGTCGTGCGGTGCACCAGCGTCACGACGCGTTCGTGATGGACATCCGGCTGCCGGCCGGGATCGAGCCGTTCCGGCTCGAGCGCAAGCGCGCTCTCTACAACGCCACCGGCGGCGGACGCCCGATGCGGTTCGTCCACGACATCGAGCCGGTCGGTGCGGAGGAGACGGTCTGCATCCAGGTCGCGGCACAGGACTCGCTCTACGTGACCGACGATCTGATCGTCACCCACAACACGCTCAACGACGCGTTCATCATTCTGGACGAGGCGCAGAACACGACGCCCAAGCAGATGAAGATGTTTCTGACGCGGCTCGGGTTCGGGGCCAAGATCGTGGTCACCGGCGACGTCACGCAGGTGGACCTGCCGGGTGGCACGACCAGCGGGCTGCGGATCGTCCGGCAGATTCTGCGCGACGTCGAGGACGTGCACTTCGCCGAGCTGTCCAGCTCCGATGTGGTGCGCCATAGGCTGGTCGCCGAGATCGTGGACGCGTACGCGCGCTTCGACGTGGAGCAGGAACAGGAAAGCGCACAGTCCGTTCGCGCCGTGCCGGGCCGTGCCGCCGGTGGTGGCCGTGCCGGGCGCCGACGTTAATCAAGGGATGAGAAGCACCACTATGTCCATCGAGATCGCCAACGAGTCCGGAGTCGAGGTCGACACCGACGCGATTCTGGCGGTGGCCCGGCACGCGCTGGACGAGATGGGTGTCAACCCGCTCGCCGAGCTGTCGATCCTGCTTGTCGACATCGACTACATGACCGAGCTCAACCATCGCTGGATGGGCAGCGACGGGCCGACCGACGTGCTCGCCTTCCCGATGGACGAGGGCAGCGTCGACCACGGGCCCGGTGAGGCCGGCGCCGGGGAGCCCGCGCTGCTCGGCGACATCGTGTTGTCCCCGGAGGTGGCGTCCAAGCAGGCGGCCGCCGCGGGGCACACACCCGCCGACGAGCTGCATCTGCTCACCGTGCACGGGGTGCTGCATCTGCTCGGCTACGACCACGCCGAGCCCGAGGAGGAGCGCGAGATGTTCGCGTTGCAGGCCAGGCTGCTGCAGTCCTGGCGGTCCGCACGGCAGACCGGCTGAGACCGATGGATGGCGGACTACCCGACCTGCAACTGCTGATCTACGCGGTTGTCCTGGTCTTCCTGGCCGGGCTCGCCTCGATGACCGATGCCGCCCTGGCGACGGTGTCCCCGGCCCGGGCGGGCGAGATGGCCCGTGAGGGTCAGCGTGGCGCGGCGGCGCTGGCCGCGGTGGCCGGCGACGTGGTGCGGCACCTCAATCTCCTGCTTCTGCTGCGGCTGCTCTGCGAGCTGACCGCGACGACGCTGGTCGCGCTGGTCTGTGTGGACACGTACGGCGCCGGGTGGCGGGCCGCGCTGGTCACCGCGGGCGCGATGACGGTGGTCTCGTTCGTGGTGGTCGGGGTCGCGCCTCGGACGCTGGGCCGGCAGCACGCGTACGCGGTGGGTAAGGCCGCGGCGCCGCTGGTGCGCTGGATCGGCCGGGTGCTCAACCCGCTGGCGTCCCTGCTGATCCTGATCGGTAACGCCGTGACGCCGGGCAAGGGTTTCCCGGAGGGGCCGTTCGGCACCCAGGTGGAGCTGCGGGAGCTGGTCGACCTGGCCGAGCAGCGTGGCGTGGTCGAGCACGGCGAGCGCGAGATGATCCACTCGGTGTTCGCGCTGGGTGACACGATCGTCCGCGAGGTGATGGTGCCGCGGACCGAGATGGTGTGGATCGAGACCACCAAGACGTTGCAGCAGGCGCTCTATCTGTTCCTGCGTTCGGGTTTCTCGCGCATCCCGGTGATCGGCGAGAGCGTCGACGACGTGCTGGGCGTGCTTTATCTGAAGGACGTGGTGCGGCGTACGCAGAACGGCGACCCGGCCGCGTCGGCGAGCGTGGTGGCGGAGCTGATGCGCCCGGCGACGTTCGTGCCGGAGTCGAAACCGGTCGACGACCTGCTGTCCGAGATGCAGGCGGCACGCACTCACCTGGTGATCGTGGTCGACGAGTACGGTGGCACAGCCGGCCTGGTCACCATCGAGGACATCCTCGAGGAGATCGTCGGCGAGATCACCGATGAATATGACGTGGAGCGTCCGCCGGTGGAGACGCTGGAGGACGGCTCGGTGCGGGTGACCGCGCGGCTGCCGATCGAGGATCTCGGTGAGATCTTCGGGGTGGAGCTGCCCGCGGACGACGTGGAGACGGTCGGTGGCCTGCTGGCGCAGGTGCTGGGCCGGGTGCCGATCCCGGGCGCCGAGGTGGACATGAACGGGCTGCACCTGGTGGCCGAGGGTACGACCGGCCGGCGTAACCGGATCGACTCGGTGCTGGTCGCCCGGGTTGTTCCGGCGGGTCCGACCGGCCAGGACGACAACTCGCCGACCGAGGAGAGGCAACACGCTGATGCCTGAGATTTTCCCCGCCGCCGCGGAATTGACCGCGGAGGACCAGAAGCTGGTCACCCTGGCGCGCAGCTCACGCGCGCGGGTGGGTGCGGTGGAGGGTGCCGCGGTACGCGATCAGGACGGTCGCACGTACGCCGCGGCGAGCGTGGCTCTGCCCAGCCTGGCGGTGACCGCGTTGCAGCTGGCGGTGGCGTCGGCCGCTGCGGCGGGCGCGACGAAGCTGGAGGCGGCGGCCGTGGTGACGGAGGCGTCGACGCTGGACGGCGGCGGCCACGCCGCGGTGCGTGACCTGTCGGCGGATGCTCCGATCCATGTCGCCGCGCCGGACGGCTCGCTGCTGGGTTCGGTCACCGCGTGACGTCTCCGGGGAAGCCGGCGCGCAAGCCGCGGCATCGTAAGTCGGGCGGCACCGCGGACCAGCCCGGTAAGCAGCACCGGCACAATCCGGTGTCGCGGCAGGAAGTCGTGGATGACGTTTATCGTGCCGGTTTCGCCTGTTTCGTCGGGCGGCCGAATGCGGGCAAATCCACCCTGACGAACGCGATTATCGGACAGAAGATCGCCATCACGTCGAGTAAGCCGCAAACTACGCGGCACGTCATTCGCGGCATTCTGCACCGGCCCGGCTCGCAGCTCGTGCTGGTCGACACGCCGGGTCTGCATCGGCCCCGGACGCTGCTCGGTGAGCGCCTGAACGACCTGGTCAAGGAGGCCTGGAGCCAGGTCGACGTGATCGGTGTCTGCCTGCCGGCGGACGAGCCGATCGGGCGCGGCGACCGGTTCATCTCGGCGGAGATCGCGGAGCTGAAGGCCACCGTGATCGCCGTGGTGACGAAGGTCGACCTGGTCGACCAGGTGACCCTGGCGAAGCATCTGCTCGAGGTGAACGAGCTGTACCAGTTCGCCGAGATCGTGCCGGTGAGCGCGGTGTCGGGGCACCAGGTGGAGACGCTGGTCGACGTGATCGTCCGGCATCTGCCGGAGTCGCCGCAGCTCTATCCGGACGATGTGCTGACCGACGAGCCGGAACAGGTGCTGATCGCCGAGCTGATCCGCGAGGCGGCGCTGGAGGGTGTGCGGGACGAGCTGCCGCATTCCATCGCGGTGCTGGTCGAGGAGATGCAGGACGAGGGCAATCTGGTCAGGATATTTGCTGACGTCTATGTGGAACGGGACAGTCAGAAATCCATCGTCATCGGGACGCGTGGGGCTCGTTTGAAGGATGTCGGCACCCGGGCGCGCGGTGAGATCGAGACTCTGATCGGCCGCCGGGTGTATCTGGATCTTCACGTGCGCGTTGCGAAAGAGTGGCAACGTGACCCTAAGCAACTGCGCAAACTTGGCTTTTAATTAAACTCCGTTTATGGGATTTGTGGGTTTTCTCACCCTGGTTTGATGATGATCGTGATTTCCGGGTAAGCCTGTTGGTCATGCGCAATCGGTACCTGGATCTGCTCCGTGCCGTCGCGGTGGTCCGGGTGGTGCTCTACCACGTGACGGGGCTGCCCGCGCTCACCATCGCGTTCCCGGCGATGTCGGTGATGTTCGCGCTCGGCGGTTCGATGATGGCCGCCTCGCTCGACCGGACCGGCCCGTTCGCGGTGGAGCGCCGGCTGCGCCGGTTACTGCCGTCGCTCTGGGTGATCTCGGCGATCGCCGTCCCGGCCATGATGATCGACGGGCTGGCGTGGGACTGGCGACTGCTGATGTGGTTCTTCCCGCTGCAGGACCCGCCGGCCGGTGGGCCGTGGCTCGAGGCGCTCAGCGCGATGTGGTACCTGCGTGATTTCCTGTGGTTCGTCCTGCTGTCGCCGGTTCTGCTGCCGATCTACCGCCGATTCCCGCTGATCACGATCGCCACGCCGTACGTCGCGCTGGTCGTGACCACCGTGGCCGGTGTGACCCCGCAGTCGCCGCTGCTGCGCGACATGGCGCTCTACGGCGGCGCCTGGCTGATCGGCTTCGCCCACCACGACGGCAAGCTGCGCGACCGCCGGCTGCTCTGGGTGGCAGGGGCGGTCGCGCTGGCGGCGGCCCTGTGGGTGGTCACCCATCCAGGCCCCCGGGGGTACGACCTGAACGACATCCCGCTGGGCAACGCTTTCTGGTCGCTGGCGCTCATCCTGCTGCTGCTGCGCATCTCGCCGTCGATCCCGGCCTGGCGTCCGGTGACGGTCCTGAACGCGCGGGCGCTGACGATCTACCTGTGGCATGTGCCGATCATCGTGGCGATGACCCACGCCGGCGAGAACGCGGGCTGGCCGATCCGCGGCCTGACCGGCGACGCGTGGCGGCTGGTCGTGGTGGTGTCGCTGCTGGCGCTCGTGACTCTGGCGGTCGGCTGGGTCGAGGATCTGGCCGCCGGGCGGCGTGCGGTGCTGGTCCCGGCGAATGTGGTACCCAAGGGCCAGGGTGACCGGCCTGATGTCCACGCCGGCGCGGGTCCGTCGCACGTACTCCGCACTCGGGTCCGGCAACACTCCCGCCGCGTCGCGCATCTGGGCGGTCACCCCGCCGACCGGCAGGAGGATCGGCCTCAGGAGGTCAGCGCTTCCGCACGAGCAGCGGCTGGGTGACCTGGGCGGCCCGGCCGCGACGGTCGGAAAGGTCGCCGGTGCACAGGCCGATCCCGTCGTCGGCGACGTCGGAACGGCAGGCCAGCCGCACCCACTCGCCCTCCGGCGGGCGCAGGAACGTGGTCGCCATGCCGGGCGGGATGCTCAGCCAGTCCCTGAGGTCGAAATTCGACGACAGCCCGTTGGCCGCGTCCGCGACGATCAGGGTCCGGGCCACCCCGGTCAGCTCCACCCCGGCGATCAGCGGCTGCTCCACCCGGGTCCAGACGTCGGCGTGCCCCTGGAAGGCCTCGAAGCCGCCGCTCAGGCTGCGCCAGTCGGTCGCCCTGCCGTACCCGAACCAGTGCATGCCGGTGTCCGTCTCGGCCGGGATGTCCGGCGCCGGCTCGTCCGGCGTGACCACCGGCGGTGTCGGGCCGGACGCGATGTGCCAGCCGCGGGCCACCACCGCGACCTTGCCGTCGACGATCATCCGCGCCTCGACCAGCGCGGTCAGGCGGCCCGGCTTGACCGTGGTGACCTCGACCGACAGCGGGCGGCGGGGGATCGGGCCGAGGAAGTCCACCGAGATCCGGGTCAGCCGCTGGTCGCCGCCCGGCGCCATGGCGTGCGCGAGCAGGGCGGCCGGCGGGCCGCCGTGCTGCATCCTCGGATCCCACGGGCTCTCGGTGAACTCGGTCGGCTCGTAACGATCGTCACCGAGCGGGAGGTAGAACGCGGTCATGCACCGATCATGCCGTGCGGCTCGGCAGCGGTTCCGGTGACTCCGGCGCGTCCGGTTCCAGCGGCACCTCGTGCACGCCCGGCTCGGGTACCCCCGGCGAGGTGGTGACGTCGACGTCGCCGCTGGTGGCCGAGATGTTCAGTTTGTTCGGCGACGTGGCGTCGTCATCGAGGCCGAGACCGTCCAGGCGTACCTCGCCGGACCGCGCGGTGGTCCGGATGTCGTAACGACCGGCCGGGATGTGGGCCCTGACGTCGCCGCTGGTGGTCTGCGCGGTCACCGACATCGGCTTGACGACGTCCACCTCCACGTCGCCGGACGTGGCGCGCACATCCACCGGCCCGCCGCCGAGGCGCATCGCCCGGACGTCGCCGGACTGCACCGTGGCGATGACCCTGCCGGTGATCTCGTTCAGGATGACGTCACCCGAGGTCGCCTTGGCCGTCACATCACCTTTCACCTGGTTGATCATTATCTGACCCGAGGTCAGCGACACGTCGACGGCGCCGACCTCGGTCAGCCCGATGTCGCCGGAGCCGAGCGAGCCGCGCACCTTGACGCCCTGCGGCGCGGTGATGTCGTAGGAGACCGAGCAGTTCGGGCCGCAGTCGGTGTCGATGGTCAGGATCGGCCCCTCGACCCGGTACGAGCTGCCCGGGTCCGAGTTGCGGTGGATGATGCGGTTGATCCGGGTTTCGGTGATCGCCGCGGTGCGGATCATCACATCGCCGCTGCCACCGGTGATCACGATGTCGGTGACCTTGGCCTTCTCCACGTCGCTGAAGGTCAGTTTGGCGCCGACCCCGCCACAGCCGGTGAGAACGGTCGTGGCGGCCGCCGCGACCAGAGCGGCGGCTCCTGCACGGCGAAATCCGGGGTGGCGGGACAAGCTCGAGGTCATGGTCCCGACGCTATGACGTGCCCGCACGGGGGCGCCATCAGTTTCATCACTGACCCGACCCTGATGTCACATCAGGGTTGTCGTACCGGGCGGGCACAATGTTCTCCGTGCCCGCCGGATACCGACGCCATCTCTACCGCGACGACGCGGTGGTCCTGCGCGTGCAGAAACTCGGCGAGAGCGACCGCATCATCACCCTTCTCACCCGCCATCACGGCCGGTTGCGGGCGGTGGCCCGCGGGGTCCGCCGCACCATGTCGCGGTTCGGCGCCCGGCTGGAGCCCTTCGGCCACATCGACCTGCAGCTGGCCGGCTCGCCCGAGGGCGTCGGCAGCACGCTGCACTCGGTGAGCCAGGTCGAGGCCGTCGCGCTGTACGGCAAGGAGTTCCTCAGCGACTACCCGCGCTACACGACGGCCAGCGCGATCGCCGAGACGGCCGAGCGGCTCACCCCGATCGAGCGCGAGCCGTCGCTGCGCCTCTTCCAGCTCACCCTGGGCGCGCTCAAAGCCCTGGCCGCCCGCGAGCACGCCGGTCCGCTGGTGCTCGACGCCTACCTGCTGCGGGCCATGTCCACCGCCGGCTGGGCGCCCGCCCTGACCGAGTGCGCGGTGTGCGGCCTACCCGGCAGCCACGGCGCCTTCTCCGTGCCGGCCGGCGGCGCGGTCTGCCCCGACTGCCGGCCGCCCGGCGCCGCGCATCCGGCGCCCGCCACGATCGGCCTGATGGCCGCCCTGACCGCCGGCGACTGGCAGGTCGCCGACGCCACCGAGTCGCCGATCCGCCGCGAGTGCAGCGGGCTGGTGGCCGCACACCTGCAATGGCACATGGAGCGTGCGCTGCGCTCGTTGCCGCTGGTCGATCGACGGGAGAGTCCGTGAGCCCACGTCCGCCCACCCCGCACATCTCCGGCGCCACGCCGCCGGAGATCCCGCGTGAGGTGCTGCCCAAGCACGTCGCGATGGTCATGGACGGCAACGGCCGCTGGGCCAAGGACCGGGGGCTGTCTCGCACCAAGGGGCACGAGCAGGGCGAGCACTCACTGTTCGACGCCATCGAGGGCGCCATCGAGCTAGGCATCCCCTACCTGTCGGCGTACGCGTTCTCGACCGAGAACTGGAAACGGTCGCCCGACGAGGTCCGCTTCCTGATGGGCTTCAACCGCGACGTCATCCGGCGGCGCCGAGACCAGCTCGTCGACCTCGGCGTCCGGGTGGTCTGGTCGGGCCGCCGCGGCCGGTTGTGGAAAAGCGTCATCGACGAGCTGCAGACCGCCGAGCAGATGTCCCGGGGCAATTCCACGCTGACCCTGCAGTTCTGCGTCAACTACGGCGGCCAAGCGGAGATCGCCGACGCGACCGCCGCGATCGCCCGCGACGTGGTGGCCGGCAAGCTCAAGGCCGACAAGATCACCGAGAAGACCATCGCGAAGTACCTGTACCACCCCGAGGTGCCCGACGTGGACCTGTTCCTGCGGCCGTCGGGGGAGCAGCGGACGTCGAACTTCCTGCTCTGGCAGTCCGCGTACGCCGAGCTGGTCTTCCTCGACACCCTCTGGCCCGACTTCGACCGCCGCCACCTCTGGTACGCGTGCGAGCTCTACGCCAGCCGCGACCGCCGCTTCGGCGGCGCCGTCCCCAACCCGGTGGCGCCGGCCTAGACGTCCGGTCCTCTGGTCCTCTGGTCCTCTGGTCCTCTGGTCCTCCGGTCCTCCGGTCCTCCGGTCCTCCGCGGCTCGGCGGCTCGGCGGCTTCGCGCTCCGCGGCTCGGCGGCTTCGCGCTCCGCGGCTCGGCGGCTTCGCGCTCCGCGGCTCGGCGGCTCCGCGCTCCGCGGCTCGGCGGCTCCGCGCTCCGCGGCTCGGCGGCTCGGCGGCTCCGCGCTCCGCGGCTCGGCGGCTCGGCGGCTCGGCGGCTCCGCGCTCCGCGCTCGGCGGCGCTGCCTAGCGCCTCTTGCGGAGGCGCCATTTCGCGTCGATGGCCTGCAGGTAACGCTCCTCGAGGTCGGCGTGGCCGAGACCCTGCAGCAGGAAACGCATGTGCTCGCCGACCTCCCGGGCGCGCCGGCGTGACGGGCAGGTCTCGGCCAGCTCGGTGGCGTACCGGTCGGCGTCGTCCAGCTCGTCCCGCAGGACCAGGTCGCTCCACCGGATCACGGTCGCCCAGATGTTCGTGATCCGGGCGCGGCGCTCGCCGTCCAGCAGCGTGATCGCCTCCTCCGACCACTGCAACGCGCGGGGCAGCTGGCCGGCCCGGGCGGCGAGCAGGGCCAGGTAGAACGGCGTGGTGATGGCGTTCGGCTCCAGGTCGTGCGCCTTCTGGTGTGCCTTGCGCGCCCCCTCGAAATCCTCCTGGTCGCGGCGCAGCAGGCCGACACAGTTCCAGTTCGCCGCGTTGCGGGGCGCCGCCGAGACGGCCCGCTCGGCGTGCTCGTCGGCGCGCGCCGGATCCGAGTGGCGGAAGAGCCACGCCAGCCCGCGTTCGCCGTGTTCCGGGCCGTGCCCGTCGGCCATGGCGGTGGACAGCTCCCGTTCCGCCTCCTCCTCGCGGCCCAGGTTGGTCAGCGCGCGGCCCAGCCGGTAGCGGACCCGGGCGTTCCTCGGCTGCAGCTGCAGCGCCCGGTGCAGGAACTCGACGGCCTTGTCGTACTGGCCCTCGGTGTAGGCCTCCTCGCCCTGATTGAACAGGTAGGACACCTCGACCATGGTGTTCATCCGCTGGTCCAGGTCCTGGATCTGGACCTGCAGGCGAGCGCTGAGCTGACGTACCTGCTCCGTCTGGGTCTCGGTCATGTCCACCGCCGTGCGTGCACGGTCCAACAGGGACGTCGCCTCCGACGACAGATCCTCGGCGGCTTGCACCGCCCGGTCGGTGTCGGACATCACGTCGCGGGCGAGCGCCTTCTGCGCGTCCAGCTCGCGCCGGGCGTCCGCGCCGGTCTTGCGGATCGACCGTAATTCCCGGATCCCGAAGAAGCCGGCGCCCACGAACAGCACGGTCAGGATCGTCATGAGCAGAGCGAACCCGCCCAGGACCACCCCCGACCAGGTGACGATCAGTTCGGCGATCTCCGCGAGGTCATCGGTGGCGGGTGCGGCTAGCGGCATTGCCGGATTATCTCCGGTCAGCCGGTGATCGCGTGTACCGCCCGCTCCACGTCGGACATATCGGCCAGCACGGTGTGTGCGCCGGCCTCCCGCAGTTCCTCGGCACTCGTGTCGCCGGTGGCCACCCCGATCACCGCCACGTCGTTGGCGAGCGCGGCGGCCACGTCGTGGACGGTGTCGCCCACGACGACGGCGCGGAACGGTTCGGCGTACTTGGCGTGCGCCCGCTCCAGGCTGCGCCGCACCAGGGTGGCCCGCACGGCGTGGTCGCCGCCGTAGCCACCCACCTCCGCGTCGAAGACGTCGCCCAGCCCGAACGCGTCCACCTTGGCCCGGGCGACCGGCGCGAGATTGCCGGTGACCAGCGTCTGCACGACCGCCGGGTCGGCGGCCAGTTTGCCGAGCACCTCCCGTACGCCCGGCATGAGGTGTCCCTGCTCGGCGAAGAGGTGCCGGACCAGATCCACCTCGCGGACGTAGTGCTCGAAGAACAGCTCCGGCGTGCAGTCGGTGACCCCGTGCACCCGGAACACCTCGGCGCAGATGTCCAGATCGGTACGCCCGCCGAAGTTCGGCGTCTCCCGCCAGCGCAGCCCCGTGATCGCGACGAAGGCGGCCTTCCACGCCATGGTCGTCACCCCGCCGCCGCGCAGGAGCGTCCGGTCGATGTCCCACATGACGAGCGTGCGCACTACTCGGCCAGCCTCCGCTCGATGTGCGCGACCTTGGCGTCGAGCGCGCCGGTGACACCCGGCCGGATGTCCGCCTTGATCACCACACTGACCCGGGGCGCCACCTCGGCCACGACGTCGACGGCCCGCTTGACCACGGCCATGACCTCGTCCCACTCACCTTCGATCGTGGTGAACATCGCATCCGTACGGTTGGGCAGCCCCGACTCCCGCACCACCCGCACCGCCTCAGCCACGGCGTCCCCGACCGATTCGCCCACGCCCAGAGGCGTCACAGAAAACGCAACCAACATCCACCCATGCTCCCCCACCAACACCCTCTTCGGCGTACGGATGGTGGCGTCAGTGTCGATCGTGGCTCTGGATCCAGGTGCGGAGGGCGGCGGCGGACTCGGCGGGGGTACGGCCCGTGGTGTCGATCGTCGTCACCGACCAGGACGGTGGCCAGCGGCTCCAGACCATCTCGGGCCAGGCGCCCCTGGTCAGGACCTCGGGGTGGTGTCCGGGGTCGGCGGCGTGGCCGCGATGCCACGCCGCCCAGTTGAGGAAGGCCTGACGCTGCCCGGGGGACCACTTGCCGGGGTCGCGACGGTCGAGGCGGCGGAGGCGTTCGTCGTCGGCCACGTCCAGCAGGCAGGCGGCCAGGCCGTTCAACAGGGGCGCGCTCGGTGCGGCCAGGACCTCGCCGATCGGGGACTGGCTCAGCAGGATCACGTCGACGCCGTCGGCCTGACAGGACAGCGCCCGTCGCAGCCAGGTTTCCAGGCTGCGTTGCCGCCAGACCAGGTCGGCGCCGTCGGGTACGCCGATCTCGTCGAAGTCGTGCACCACCACGCCGGGAAGCTCGGCGCAGGCACGTGCCGCGGTCGTCTTGCCGGAACAACTGGAACCGGCCACCGACCAGAGCATGATCCGGAGCTTACGGTGCGGCGTCGTCTTGGTCGCGGTAGTACGCACGAACCCATAGTGATGGGATCATGACAACATGCTCACTGTTCTCGATGTGGTGCGGGGCGAGGCGGACGCGTTGGTCCGCGCGCTCGCTGACCTGCCGGCGGACGCCTGGGAGCGGCCCACCCGCTGCACGCCGTGGCTGGTGCGCGATGTCGTCGGGCATCTCGTCACCACGGTGTCGCGCCTGCCGGGGATGGTGGCGGGGGAGACGCCGTCGCGGGCGGACACCACGGCGGCCGGCTACTACCGGGCCGACGAACGCTTCGGCCCGGACTCCGACGCCGAACGTGTCGAGTCGGCGCGGGGCCGGGCGGCCTCGGCTTCGCCGGGCGCGCTGACCGAGGAACTGGCCGGTGCGTGCCGGGAGGCCATCGAGGGGTGTGCAGGTCAGCCGGCCGGCCGGATCGTCCGTACCCGGCACGGTGACGCCATGTTGCTGACCGACTTCCTCACCACCCGCGTCGTCGAACTCGCCCTGCACGGGCTGGACATCGCCGATGCCGCCGGCCGGCCGCCCTGGATCACCGCGGCCGCCACCGACCACCTGGTGCGGCTGCTCTTCCCGGACACGTCGCCGAAGCTGGCCCTGCTGCGTCTGGCCAGCGGGCGAGGTGCGGCGCCCGGACTCACCTTCGGCTGATCCGACCGTCCTGTGAGGACGGTCACCGCCAGGATAAATGTGCACACATCGTTCGGTGGATGTGCCGGGGGTGAGATCACCACTACGGTCCGTCCCATGGCCTACCGTAACTACACCGCGAACGGTACGTATTGGACGGTTCACGAGCGTGACGGTGTCTTCTGGGTGATCCGCATCGACCCGTCCGGCGGAGGCCACGACTGGGAAGAGGTCTGGGGCGGATACGAGACGGCCGACGCGGCGGGCGGGGTCGCGGCGCAACTGGCCTACGCGCAGGGTCGCCGGGACGCGGCCGGCGAGCTACGCGGCAACATGCAGCACGCGTTCGACCGGATCGGTCTCGGCACGATGCCGGTGCCGGCCCCGGCCAAGCCGGACGAGCTCCTCGGGGCCGACGACACCGGTCAATCCCCCGAGTGACATACAAACCTTCGCGTTCGCGATACGGTGCCGGATGTGTCCGATCCATACGCATCTCTGCCCGATGACAACGACGAACCGGATCACTGGATACTCGACGTGCCGGATGATTTCTACGGTGACGTCCAGGCCGAGCCGCACCTCCTTTATCTCACTCAGCGCGATCGCCCGTTGAGGCTCCGGCCGTTCGGCGGTTTCGACGAGGTCCCCGGCATGCGAACACCGAACTGATCATGCGAACACTGAGCTGACGATGCCGCCACCTGGATGAAGTCGGCCCTTTACGCCGTTCCGCCGACGAACGGACCGCATCGCCCGCTGAACGCTCGAATGCGCGGCACGTCCGACGTATATCGGGCGACTTCACGGAGACGTTGAATGAGCGTCCAATGTGAATTCAGCGGAGCGATCGGAGGCTTTCATCATGGCCGAAATCATCAATTCCGGTTGGCGTCGCAAGGGTGTGATCATCTCTGGGGCGCTGCTCGCGGCGGCGATGGTTCTCGCCTGCAGCAGCGGGAACACCGACACCGGTGAGACGGCCAAGGGCGATGCCGCCGTGGCGGCGGACGCGCCGTCGAAGGCCGGTGGTCCCGAGGGCGTCTACAAATTCGGGCAGACTGTCAAATTCCGCGACGGAAGTACGCTCACCGTCGGCAAGCCGGCGAAGTTCAAGCGGGCCGAATTCGCCGTCGGTGGCGAGAAGAAGGCGGTCCACCTGAAATTCAAGGCGACCTTCAAGAACAACACCGACGAGGTCTTCGACCCGGCTCTGACCACGGCGGCGGTGTCGGCCGGCGGAGAAGAAGGGGAATCGATCTTCCAGGAAGGATTGGACGCCCCGGACAACAAGGTTCTGCCGGGGAAGTCGGTGACCTGGTGGATGGGCTACGGAGTGCCCAACCAGAAAGATCTGCAGCTCGAGGTCAATGTCGGGTTCCTCGACTACGGCACGGTCATCTTCACGATCTAGCCTCGACCCTTCGTTAAGGGGTGTCCAAGGACTGGGCAGAAACGAAGAAGTGCCTTCTGATCAGGGAAAATAGGACTTGCTGAGGGTCCAAGTTTCCTGTCACGGAAGGCACTTGCAGGGT
>NZ_BSTL01000034.1 GCF_030269485.1 Actinoplanes sp. NBRC 103695
ACTCGCCACCCGAGTCGTCGCGCGCGCCAACGCCCTGCTCGGCACCGCACTCACGCTCCGCGACGTCTTCGACCACCCCCGCATCGGCGAACTCGCCCACATCGCCGACACCACCACCACCACCACCACCACCGAGACATCCGGCCCACGCATCGGTGACCTACCCCGCCCAGCCGTCCTACCCGTCTCCTACGGACAACAAGCACTCTGGTTCACCGAGCAGATCGCAGGGCGTTCGATCTATCGGACCGAAATCGTGTTGCAGGCAGGTGAGCGGCTCAACCTGGATGCTTTGGCAACGGCGATCCGTCGGATAGTCGCTCGTCACGAGATTCTACGTACGATCCTCGTGCCGGACGAGGAGTCCTCATCACTGCGCCAGGTCATATCTCCGGTACCCCGCGAGGACACCAAGGTCCTGGAGGTCGAAGACGTCGCTTCCGAGCTGCTCGGCGACAAGATCGCTGAGGTTGCCGGACTGCCACTCGACTTCACCTCCGAGTTCGGGCTGAAGTTTCATTTGCTGCGTCATTCTGGCGGCGATGTTCTCGTCGCTTACGGGCATCATATTGTTACCGATGCGGATTCCTTTGTCGTCCTCGTTCGTGAACTGAACGAGTTCTATATCGAAGCGGTTACCGGAAATCCCACTGAGGTCGAGCCCCTGCCGACTCAGTATGCTGACTTCGCGGTCTGGCAGCGGCATGTCCTGGGAAGTCGGAGAGACCCGGATTCCCGCTATCAATTGGACCTGCAGTACTGGCAAGATGCGCTGTCGGGGCTCCCGACGGAAACCGCCCTGCCTCTCGACCGGCCACGTGACGGATCCGAAGAACGAACAATTCAGCCGGCAACCACGTCCCTCACCGCCGATGAGACAGCCAAGGTCAACGAATTACTGGTCGAACACAAGGCAACGCCGCTGCAGGCGTTGATTGCGGCATTTTCATTGGCGCTCTGGGACGAAGGGGCAGGCGATTCTGTACCTATCGGCACTCCGGCCAGTTTGCGCGACAAGCCCGAGTTGCACGACCTGATCGGGTACTTCGTCAACACCGTCGTGGTGCGCGCCGATATCGACGCTGAAGCGGGCTTCGTGCAGACGCTGCTACGTTGCCGTGATCGCATGCTCGAAGCTGCCGACCACAAGCTCGTTCCGTTCGAGCACGTCGTCGAGGCGGTGAACCCGCCGCGGCAGGTCGGGATCAGTCCGCTTTTCCAGGTGATGGCCGCCTACGTGGATCGCGGTGGAGATATTGGTGCGGCGTCGCCGCTCACCAACTACGCCTCGACCACTGCGGATGGCCCACTGGCATCTCAGCCTGCGCTGTTCGATCTCGTGTCGAGTATCGAAAGACTCGGCAGCGGGGCATTTGGAATGAATCTGAACGCGGCCCGCGAGTTGTTCTCGGCGGAAACCACGTCACGGTTGTTGCGGAACACAGCGCGCTTCCTTGTGCTCGGCTCCCAGCACCCGGATCTGACGGTCAAGCAACTCGCCCAGATCGTTCGCGCCGGCGGCGAGGGCCAGGCCGAAGCTGACGACAACGTCGGCGACACGCGCCGCTTCCATCTGCCGCTTGAAGATTTCGACATCAGCGTGGCTCCGCTCTGGCGGGCGGCGATCGACCACGTCAGTCACTCCCTGTCGGGAGCAAGCCTCGCCTTGCGGCTGGCGATCCGCGACAGCGGCACCGGTGAACTGGTCGCCGAGACCGGCAATCCTGAGATGCTGGATGCGGTCACGAAGAAGCTCACCGAGCTGGTCACCGCATATCGGGCAAAAATCCCGATGGTCGTCGTCACGTCCACTTCGACTGCGGCCGGATACAAGGACGACGAATTGGCGGCCGTCCTTGACGATCCGTTCTGGGAGGAGTGGGTAGACCAGCTCGCTGATGCGACCGCCACCGTGCTGCGGCAGCGAGGCGACTCGGAAGCGTTGAGCGTCACGGCTGGACGAGCGGTTCCCGCCGCAGATGAGACTTCGCTTTCGTCCGTTGTGCTGGCGGCCGTGGCCAAGGCCTTGTCCGGGATCGCTGAAGGTGATCTGCTCGTGGAGCTCCACGAGTCCGACGGTCCCCTGAAGACGCGTAGATTCCCCGTGCTACTTGACGATGACGGAGTCACCGGATTGAGCCCGGAGCGAGCGGCCGAATACGCCGCGCTGGCCGGACATCCCCGGTTCAGCCGCTTCTTCGATGACCTTCCGATCCCACGGATCCGCGTGAGCGTGTTCCGTAGCCGAGCGGAGCTGATCGCCGAGTCTGCCGCGGGTGTCGGCGTACCAGAGGATGGACTTGGCATCCAGGTCCACGTCGCGGGTCGTGAGTCTGGCGACTACGTCGTCCGCGTCTGGGTGGAGTCGGCGGACACCGTTGATGTCGACACAAGGGCGCTGGCCGCCGCCATTACTGACGAGGTTGCCGGCGCCGGAATCCCTGCTGCCGGCCACGAGCGTCGAGAAGCATTCACTTTGCGTCGCGCTGACCGGGCCACGTTGACGCCCGTCGAAGAAGAGTCCATCCGCGCCCGCTACGGGCACGATGCCCAGATCCTTCCGCTTGCCCCGTTGCAACGCGGATTGTTCTATCACCTACTACGGTCCCGGGAATCCGACGACCACAACACCTACGTCTCGCAGATCACCCGACAGCTTGCGGGAGATGTCGACCCCGAGCGGATGACGACCTCCATCGCCAGTGCGATGGAGAGGTACCCCAATCTCCGGGCAGCGTTCGTTCCTCCCGGTGACGTACAGGTGATCCCGTCCGGTGTCAAAGTCCCGGTGCGGGTCATCCGATTGGACGACTGGGGTGGCCGTGGGGTCGATGTGGAGCAGTTCCTGGCGGCCGAGCGAGGTGAGCCGTTCGACTTCGAGGTCCCGCCGCTGATCCGATTCACACTGCTCGAAATCGGCCACCGAGCGTGGATATTGGTCATGAGTTTTGAGCACATCCTGCTGGATGGCTGGTCCATCAACGCGCTGTTCGCCGAGATCCTCAGCATCTACGCCGATGACGGATACGCCGATCGCGTGCGACCGGCGTCTTTCCGCTCTTATCTGGACTGGGTCGACGACCAGGATCCCGCTACCGCCTATCGCGCCTGGGACGGCTACCTTGCGGAATTGGCTGGTCCCACGTTGCTGTGCCCTGACTTCGTCGACCTCGGTGATGCACAGAGCGAGACCGGTGAACTTCACCTCGATCTCAGCCCGGCAGAGGCCGCGATGGTGTTCGGTACCGCACGAGACGCCAAGGTCACGGTGGGTACCCTGCTGCAGACCGCCTGGGGGATCGCGCTCAGCCGGCTCACCGGCAGCAACGACGTCGTATTCGGTAACACCGTTTCCGGGCGGCCGCCGTCGTTGCCCGACGCTGACCGGATCATCGGGCTGCTGTTCAACACGGTCCCGATGCGGGTGGGTCTGCCCCCGTTCGAAACGAATCGGCAGTTGCTCGCCCGGGTCCAGCGCGAGCAGCTGCTCGTCATCGACCATCCGCAAGCCGCTCTGACACAGATCCAGACCAATGCCGGCGTTCCTGTTCTGTTCGACACGCTGTTTGTGGTGCAGAACGTGCCGCTCGGCAAGGCTGGGGGGCAGGACACAGCCGGATTGCAGGTCGTCGGCGCAAAGGTCGATGACGCGACACACTACCCAGTGACGTTCGCGGTCGACCCAGAAGAACGCGACGGAGCGGCGACCGTGCACGTGCGCCTGTCCTACCGCCG
This sequence comes from Actinoplanes sp. NBRC 103695, assembly GCF_030269485.1. Lineage (GTDB taxonomy): Bacteria > Actinomycetota > Actinomycetes > Mycobacteriales > Micromonosporaceae > Actinoplanes. The sequence goes on from NZ_BSTL01000034.1 coordinate 3,736, forward strand.
GGACATTTTCGATGCCCCGGCCGCCGAGCTGTTGCTCAAGCGCTACGTCCAGGTGCTCGTTTCTCTTACTCGCCGGCTTGACGAGCCCGTTGGCACATTGTCCGCCCTGTTGCCGGACGAGGCTGCCCCGCATACGGGTATCGCCGCTGATCTCATCCGCGACATCGAGCCGGTCACGGTCGCCGAGTTGCTGCATCGGCAGGTGGGGCTGTCCGGATCGGAGACGGCGCTTGTCGCCGGCGATCGTGCGTTCACCTTCACGGAGTTCTTCGCCGAGGTGAATCGCTACGCCCGCCTGCTCCTTGAAGAGGGGGTGTGCCCGGAGCGTCGGGTCGCATTGCTGCTGCCGCGCGACGAGCGCACGGTCATCGCGATGTTTGCGGTGTTCGCCATTGGAGCTGCCTACGTCCCGGTGGACAGTGAACTGCCGGACGAACGGATCGGCTACATGCTCGAGGTCGCTGAACCGACCGTCACTCTGGTGACTGACCGCGACGTGGATCGGGTCGCCGGCACCGCCGGCAGGGTGATCAACCTGGATTCCGCGACGACGGTGGATCGCCTCGCGCAGATTGCTCCAGCTCCGGTCACGGCAGCGGAACGAGGCGGGCAGGTCTCGCTCGACAACCTCGCGTACATCATCTTCACCTCGGGAACCACCGGACGGCCCAAGGGAGTCGCCGTCGGCTACCGCGGACTGACGAATATGTACTTCAACCACGTCGAGAAGATTTTCGATCGGGTGGTGGACCACCAGCGCGGGCGCCGGTTGAAGATCGCGCACACGACGTCCTTCTCCTTTGATGCCTCGTGGGAGCAACTGTTCTGGCTCCTGAACGGGCACGAGGTTCACGTCATCGACGAGGAGATGCGACGCGACCATCAGCGGCTGCTGGCTCACTATGACGAGGTGCGTGTGGACGGGTTCGATGTGACCCCGTCCTACGGGCAGTTGCTGGTCGAAGAAGGACTGCTCGAGCGAGACCGGCCGGCCGGCCGGTCCGTGTTGTCCGATGCGGCCGGTGTCGTCTTCGTCTCCCTTGGTGGCGAGGCTGTCCCCGACCGGCTGTGGCAGCAACTGCGCGGCGCACCCGGAGTCGAGTCGTACAACCTCTACGGACCTACCGAGTACACAATCAATGCTCTCGGTGCCGATCTGGCCGACAGCACCACCTCCAGTGTCGGAACGCCGATCTTCAACACCCGGGCGTACATCCTCGATGAGAACCTGCAACCTGCCCTTCCCGGCGTCGCCGGCGAGCTCTACCTCGCCGGCGCAGGAACGGCGCGCGGATATTGGGGCCAAGCCGCGCTGACTGCCGAGCGTTTCGTCGCCTGTCCGTGGGAACCAGCGGAACGCATGTATCGCACCGGGGACCTCGCCCGGTGGAATGATGACGGGATGATCGACTACCTCGGTCGCGCCGACGAGCAGATCAAGATTCGCGGTTATCGCATCGAACCGGACGAGATCCGGGACGTGGTACAGAAGTTCCCCGGGATAACGCGCGCCGAAGTGGTGGCTTTCGAGCATTCCACGGGGCTGCAGCTGGCTGCCTATTACATCACCACTGCGGACCTCGACATCAGTGAGTCGTTGCGTAACCACCTGGCCGTGTACCTGCCTGACTACATGATCCCGGCGGCCCTCGTCGCGGTGGACTCCTTCCCCCTCACCCCGACCGGAAAGCTGGATCGCCGAGCGTTGCCTCCGGCCGACGTGGCCGCGGCCGGAGTCGGCATGGGCCGGGCACTCGAGTCGGATACCGAGTTCGCGGTGGCCGCGATCTTCCGTGAGGTGCTCGACCTCGATGAGGGACTGGTCCTGGGCGCGGCCGACGACTTCTTCCGGCTGGGCGGGCATTCACTCGCGGCGATGCGGCTCGCCTCGCAAATGAACCGCACGTTCCCCGTGACCGTAGCGATGCGGGATGTCATCACCGCTTCGACGATCGGCGAGCTGAGTTCGGTTGTCGATACGAAGATGCATCCGGATGCAGATCCCAATGTCGACATCACCGCGATCGCAACCCGATTCACTCAGTCCCTGAATGGCCGCACGCTGTTCTGCGCACACCCGAAGTTCGGCGCCTCATCCATGTACTCGGAACTGTCGAGATATCTCCCGCACGGGGTCGGGCTGGTCGGAATCGATGATCCTGCGATCGTCGGACTGGATATCGAGTTCGATGACCTTGCAGACCTCGCCTCGACCTATGCCGACGTCATCCAGGGGCTGCAGCCGACCGGCCCGTACGAACTGCTGGGGTGGTCATATGGCGCGCATATCATGTTTGCCGTGGCGCGCCAGCTCCTCTCCCGAGGGGAGCGCGTCGGACCCCTGGTGATCGTGGACGCCATGCCTGCTGGTTCAGAAAGCTCGATGGAGCTCCTCGTGCGACCGGGATCTGCCGAGTCGATGCGTGACGAAATGCTGAAAGCCTTCGGCGAAGAAGCGTTCAACGAGTTGCTCGCCGACGCGAAGCAGTTGAAGGCTGTCGAGACGGCTGGACGTCGTTGTGATGTCCTGACGTCTACTCCGACGGGGGGCAGTCTCGACATCGAGGCGCTCGTGATCGCGTCCTCCGCAACTCATACGCCCCGGCTGGCGGAGCTGGGTCGTGAGGACGCGCTGGGATGGGACGGCTATTTGACCAACTATTCCTTCTTCGTTGCTGAGGACGAGGACCATCAGTCCATCCTGGAGCCCGATTCCGGGCTGCTGAAATGGGGCCCACTACTGACGAACTTGTTGGTCAGCTGAGTGGATTTCGTTGTCTGGTGCGGTACGGCGCGTCGTACTGCACCAGACCCGCAGCCGATGGCTCAGGTGACGGCGGCAGCGTCCTGCAGGCTGTCGAACAGGGCCGCGCGGCGCATGTAGGCGCGGGCGGTGTCGAACTTCTCGGCGGTGCGGCGCAGTTCGTTGAGGTTGCGTCGACGCACCTCGGGGTCGCGTTGCTCCAACAGGCGTTTGTTGGCGATCGTCTGGGCCTGTACGTAGTTCACCGCGGCATGGCGACGCTGGCGGCTGTAAAGGTCGAGCAGGTCGTCGCCGGCCTCACCGGCGATCACCTTCGCGAGCTTCTCCGTCAGGTTGATGGCGTCATGGATGCCGCCGTTCATGCCCATGCCGCCGATCGGATTGTTGACGTGCGCGCTGTCGCCGGCGAGCAGGATGCGCCCCTGACGGAAGCTCGCAGCCACGCGCTGATTGACTCCGTAGACGTTGCGGTACTCGACGTGGTACGGGCCGGTCTTCGGGAGGAACCTCTGCAGGCGCTCCTCGACGCGCGCCGGCGACAGCGCGGTGGCGTCGTCCTCGTCGTGGCCGATCGGCAGAATCACTCGCCAGAGCCCCTCGGGTGCTTCTCCGCGCACCTTGAACACGTTGGCCCACTCATTGGGGTCGGAGAAGTAGTTGCGCAGCGCCAGATCCGGCTTGACGGTCATGAAGTCGAAGCTGGTCGCGATCTTGATGAACCGCTCCGGATAGGTGAATCCCTCGAACTCGATGCCGGCGAGCTTGCGAACCGTCGATCGGCCACCGTCGCAGCCGACGACGTAGGCCGCCGACATACGTTCCGTGCCGCCAGGGGAGGTGTACTCCACCTCGATGCCACCTGCGGCTTCGGTCAGACCGGTCAGCGTGTGGGAGAACCGTACGTCGAAGTCGGATTCGTCGGCGTATTCCCCGGCGATGGCGGCGGTCAGTTTGTACTGCTCGTACTGCAGTACATACGGGAACCGGACCTCGTCCTTGAGCCGGCCGAGATCGAACTCCGCCACGACGTCTCCGGTCGGCCGGTCGTGGAAGCGATAGGTGCTCGAGAGCAGGCTGTGCGCTCGGATCTTCTCGGTGATGCCCAGGTCGTCGAGCATCTCCAGCGTGCTCGGATGGATGGTTGCCGCGCGCTGATCCTGCACCGGTGCCGGCTCGGACTCGAGAACGGTCACCGGGATGCCGCGCCGATTCAGCGCCAGCGCGCAGACCATGCCGACGGGGCCCGCGCCCACGACGAGGACACGTGTGGTCTTGTTCGACATGCGTCTAGTTCAGCTCGCGCTGCAGACGCTTGCTGACCTTGCCGACCGCGGTGTACGGGAACTCGTCGACGACCTCCACGACGTCGGGGAGCTTGAACGTGGCGAGACCCTTGTCGCGCAGGAACTGGCGCAGCTTGCCCAAGGTGAGATCGGCCGCGCTCTGCGGCGTCCGGGGAATCAGGTACGCCTTGACACGTTCGCCGAGAACCTCGTCATCGACGCCGACGACGGAGACATTGTGGACGCCTGCATGAGTGAGCAGCGCGTTCTCCAGCTCCTCGGGCGCGATCTTCTCGCCGCCGCGGTTGATCTGGTCCTTCGACCGTCCCACGACTCTGATGAATCCACGCTCGTCCCGCTCGACGATGTCGCCGGTGCGGTAGAAACCATCGCTGGTGAACGCCAGCGCATTCTGCTCGGGATTGCGGTAGTACCCGCGAATCACCGACGGTCCTCGGGTCAGTAAGTGACCAGGTACACCGGGTGGCACCTCGTTGCCCTCGTCATCGATGACCTGGATCTCGTCGGCCGCTGACGCCGGACGGCCCTGGTATCGCACGCTGGTGGCCCGATCGACGTCGGCAGGATTGCTGACGACGAGGCCCTCTCCCATCCCGAAGCTCTGCGACAGTTGCACGCCGAACTCCGGCTCGACCCGACCCGCCACTGATTCGGTCAGCTTCGCGCCTCCGCACATGAGCACCTTCAAGCTGGAGAGGTCACAGGACTTTCGGAGCGAGGAGTTCAGCCAGGCCAGCAGGATCGGAGGTACCAGCGAAACGCGGGTCACCCCGTGCTTCTCGATCAGCGGGAACGCCGCATCGGGGCTGCCGTTCGGTGCGATCACAATGGTGGCGCCTACGCTGAACGCACCGAGAAATCCTGGCGAACGCGTCGACATACTGTGGCAGATCGGAATGACCAGCAGATGCACGGTGCGCTCGGTGATGCCTCGTTCCCCAACGCTTCTCCGCAACGCGTAGCCGTACGTCTGGTGGGTGTGCGGCATCAGCTTCGGAACGCCCGTCGTGCCGCCTGACATCTGCAACAGAGCGACGTCCTGCGGGTTGCACCGTCGCGCGTGCTCGAGCGATCCTTTCGACTGCAACGCCAGGTACTCAGCGCCGCCGCCATCACGTTCGAGTACTACGGTGTGCTCCAGGTGTTGCCATCGCTGCTTCAGCTCGGCAGCCATCGCAGCGAGATCGGTGCCGCTGTCCGAGGCGACTGTGATGTAGGCACGCGCCTCGGCGATCTCGATGAAATGCTCGATCTCGGCACGGCGGTGCGCGATGGGAGCGACGACGGGAACCGCCCCGAGCTCCCACAAGGCGAAGACGAAGGCGATGTACTCATAAATGTTGGGCAGGTGTACCACCACCCGGTCGCCACGGCTCAGCCCCAGATCCTGCAGACCGGCAGCGAGGCGCAGAACCTCGTCCGTGAGCTGTGTATAGCTCAACTCGGCTTTGCGGTCGACGACAGCGAGTTTGTCGGGACAGCGCTCCGCGGTGGCGAACAACAGCTCCGGCAGCGTCTGGTCGCGCCAGTACCCCGCCGCGACGTACTTGGCTGCCGTCTCCGACGGAAACGGAACGACCCCGTCAAGGGCCAGCGGTTCGATGCTCAATTGGTTTCCCTTCGAGGAGCCGCCTCCGAGAGCGTAAAAGGTAGGCTTGCTGGTGGAGAAACATGCCGCCCACAAGCACCTGTTCGCGATGTCACCGGCTTGGTGTCGAAGGCGCCGTCAGGCGACCAGAAGCCTGGTCGTCCGCTCCTGGGACCGGCTCGGCGAGGTCGTTGCCCAAGGCGATGATGCGGTTGGTGGCGTCGACGTGTACGACCTTGGGCTGGTAGCCGACCAGTTCGGACTCCTCGGCCAGCACGAAGGACATGATGATCACCAGGTCGCCGGGATGGACGAGATGTGCCGCCGCGCCGTTGATGCAGATGTCGCCACCTCCGGCGGGCCCGATGATGATGTAGGTCTCGAGACGGGCTCCGTTGGTGATGTCGACGACTTGAACTTTCTCGCCTTCGGTCAGGCCCGCGGCACGCGCGAGGTCTTCATCGAGTGTCAGCGAACCCACGTAATGCAAATCGGCCTGGGTGACGGTGGCGCGGTGGATTTTTCCGCCCAGGACTTCGCGAAGCATGTCCGGCTCCTCTGTGGCTTGTGCAGGGTGGGTTCTACGGGATCAGCGATGGTGTTCAGGCCGTCTTGCTACGCAAGGGCGGCATCGGAGGTGCCGGCGGCCTTGTCGGTGTGGTGTATCTAGTACTGGGAAATATGGTCGCGCAACGACTTCGGGCGGATGTCGGTCCAGTGCTCGTCGATCCAGTCGAGCACTTCCTGACGCGGTCTGCCGCCGGGTTCGCCGTACACGATGCTCCAACCGGCTGGCACCGGCTTGAACGTCGGCCACAACGAGTGTTGCTCCTCGCGGTTGATCAGCGCGTAGAAGGAACCGTTGTCGTCGTCGAACGGGTTCTGGGCCATAGGTGCTGCTCCTCGTTGTTCCTATCGGGGGTCGGTCCGGATCGCAGCAGGCAGTCGTTGCTGGGCGGCGGAGTGATCGGGCTGCTCGTCGGTGATCGCACGCAGAATGTCGGCGGCGCGGACCGCGACGTTGGACAGCAGGGATGAGGTCAACCCGTGGCTGTGCTGGACCCCACCATTGAGGAAGATCCGTTCGGGAACGCTGCGCAGACGCAGCCGGTAGTCACGCTCGACGATCGGGAGATCCCCCTCGAACGAGGACGACCCGTCAATGCTCGGCCCGAGCATGCTGCGGGTGTCTGCGGGACGGAACCCGGTGGCGAAGACGACAGCGTCGACCTCGAGCGTGGTGCTGCCCCTGTTTCCCAGGTCCCGGATCGTCACTGTGACCCCGTCGGAGCCTTCGCTCAGCTGTTCTATCCCGGTGACCCGGTGCACGATCAGCCGACGCACACCACGCGTGCTTTCGTCGTACTCACGCTGGTAGAGATCCCTGATGAGGTCGGCGTCGACGGCGGAGTAGTTGGTCTGCCAGTGATAGTCCATCAGTTGCTGCTTGAGCTCCGGCGGTGCCGTGTAGAACTCGTCAACCGCTTCCGGATCGAAGATGCGGTTGGCGTAGGGCGTGTCATCGGCCGGGCTGTAGCCGAACCGGCGGAAGGACGCGTGTACGTCCGCATCGGGATACGAATCGTGCAGGTACGCGGCGACCTCCGCCGCACTTTGCCCGGACCCTACGACAAGGAAACGGCCGTGCGGCCGCGAGGGCAACCCTGCGAGCCTGTTCAGCAGCTGATGGTTATGGAACACCCTGGCGCCCGGCACGATCCCCTTCGGCAGCACCGGCCGGCTACCGGAGCCGATCACGACATGACGTGCCGCGGCCGTCGTCACCTCCGAGCCGTCGACCATGGACTCGAGCGTGACCTCGAACCTCCCGCCGGCCCAGTCGATACAGGTCGCCCTCGTACCGTAGGAGACCGGAAGGTCGATCCGGCTCGCGGCCCAGCTCAGGTATCCATGGAACTCACGTCTGGTCGGGAAGAACGTCTTGAGATTGATGAAGTCGGACAGCCGCCCCTGCTCGTGCAGATAGTTCAGAAACGTGAACGGACTGGTCGGGGTCCGCAGCGCGACCAGGTCTTTCAGGAAACTGATCTGCATGGTCGTACCCGGCAACAGCATCCCGTCATGCCATCCGAACCGTCGCCGGACATCGACGAATCTCGCCGTCAGCCGGGGGCCCGCACGGCGACGATCATTGAATTCCTCAATCGCGATCGCCAGGCTCAGATTCGACGGCCCGAACCCGATACCAAGAATGTCGACCTCATCGCCGGCGCGATCTCCCGATTCGAGATGTCGATCGCCGTCCTTGATCAACTCATCCATCGACATCCGGCAATTGGCCCCTTTTTTCCAGGTCGCGAACGAACGGCGCAACGACCGGCCATCCCTGATCGAGGGCCAACTATAGCACCACGACTTAGGTTAGCCTAACTTTGGTGGTGCACGCCGCAAGCCGCCGCGGAACAACGGCTGGACGAGGTGACCGGCATCGATCAGCCATCGTGAGAGCCTCGCCCAGACCGGCAGACCGGCGCTCATCCCGAGGCATGCGGCCGCACGGCGGCTTCCAGCCGCGAACGTGCTCGCGCCCAGGGCGGCGGCTCAGGCCAGTGAGCCGGCACGTCGCCCGATCACCATTCCCCCGGTCAGGCCAGAGCCAGTCGGGTAGTTCTCGCTGAAGAGCCCCCCGAGCGTTTCACCGCACGCGAAGAGTCCGGGGATGGGCTCACCCGACCGATCAAGCACCCGGCCGTCAACGTCACCGCGAAGGCCTCCAAAGGTGAAGCTGATTCCACAAGTCACCGGATACGCGTAGTACGGCGGCGCCTCGATCGCCGATGCCCAATTGCTCTTGATGGGCTCCACCGCTGCGCTGCGGCCATCCTTGATCGTCGGATCGAGCGGACGGCTGGTATCGATCGATGAGTTGAACTCCCGAACCGTCTGCACGAATCCGTCGACATCGACATCCATGGCCGCGGCAAGCTCTTCGACACTGTCGGCAACAACCGGGATGATCCCGGGCATCTCGTACTCGTACGCCGCCAGCATCGGGCGCGACTCCGCGTCGAACACCTGAAACGCTACCGACCCCGGCTGTTCGAGGATCGCCTTGCCGTACTTCGCGTACGTGAAGTTGCGAAAGTCCGCGCCTTCGTCGATGAACCGTCGGCCCAGGCGGTTGACGACGATGCCGAGCGGATAGCCGTACCGGCTGAGCCGGTTCGTCAAGGCGCGATTGCTCTCGTTCTCGGGAAATGACGCGTCCCACGGAACACTATGGCAGGTCGACCAGTCGCCTCCACGGTCTGCACCTATCTCCAGAGCCGCGTGGATCAGGTCACCGGTGTTGTACGGCGTGCCACGCACCTTCGCGTGCTGCCAGCCGTCTCCCAGGTAGCGCTGACGCCATTGCGCATTCGCCTCGAAACCGCCGCTGGCGATCACCACCGACTCTGCTGGAAGCTCCTGATCGCCTATCCGAACGCCAACGACCGAACCACCATCAGTCATCAGTCCCGTGACCGAGCGGTTGTAGTGCACCTCGACTCCGAGTCGTGATGCGACGCGCTCATGGACCGACATCAGCCCGGGGCCGCCGTCGACGTTGCACACGTGCGATCCACCCCAGAACACGAACGTCCCGTCGGGACGCTCGTGAGCTTGCCGCTCGTACATCAGTTGGAATCGCAGTCCCAATGCATGCAGCCAGCGGACAGCGTCACGCGAGCCCTCGACGACAGCCTCGGTGAGTTCCTTGTCGCCCCGCCCTCCGGTGACCCGCTCCAGATCGGCCAGGAACTCCGCCGCCGAGTACGGCGGGACCTCGGTACGCGCGTGGCGCTCATCAGGGTCGAGGACCTCGAGCAGGTCGCCGAGCCCGTCGTGCACCATCCGGATCGAACCTAGCGTGTAGTAGCTGTTCCCACCGGCATGTGCCCGCGGGGCCTTCTCCAGCAGCACTACGCGTCGCCCACGTTCGGCCGCGGCGTGAGCCGCGCAGTAGCCGGCGTTTCCTCCGCCCACCACAACAACCTCCGGATCGCGCATGTCCACCTCCCCGCCGACAACCACACCACGGACCACCATGAAACCCCATAAATCAGCTGTTAGATCGACAGACCCCATCATCGGGTACTGGAGTCGGGCAGCCAACATAGGTTAGGCTACCCAAATGAATCGAGTTGCTGTGTTGGGGGCTCGCGGGCGGATGGGCGTGGCGTCGGTGCGCGCGATTGAGGCCAGCTCCGACTTGACCGTGGTTGCCGAGATCGACGTTGATGACGACGTGCAGGACATCGTCGACCACAACGCTGATGTCGTGCTGGTGTTCTCGCCACCCGACGTTGCCCACGAGCACGTCCAGTGGTGCATCAAGCAAGGAATTCATGTGGTGGTGGGGACGTCCGGCTTCGACGAGCGCTCTGTGGAGCAGATCCGCGCCGCGCTGGTCGACCATGATGACGTCAGCGTGTTCGTCGTTCCGAACTTCTCGATCAGTGCGGTACTGATGACCAAGTTCGCCACGAAGGCCGCCCCGTACTACGAGTCTGTCGAGATCATCGAGATCCATCATCCCGGCAAGGTTGACGCGCCATCGGGAACGGCGCAGCACACGGCCGAACTGATCGGTCGCGCTCGCGCCGAAGCGGGCTGCGCCCCATCACCCGATGCCACCAATCGCGACCCACATGGCGTGCGGGGCGGGCGCATCGAGGGAGTCTCCGTTCACGCGGTCCGAGTCCGTGGGTTCATGTCATCGCAAGAGGTGCTGTTCGGCATCGACGGCGAAATTCTGAGGCTGCGATACGACTCCGTAACACGGGAGTCCCTCATGCCCGGTGTGCTCACCTCGCTGCGCGCCGTCCCGAATCTGACCGGAGTGACGGTCGGACTCGACGCGGTACTCAACCTGGACTGACACGAAGCGGCGACAGGGCGACGTGTGGACCTTTTAGGTTCTACTGCCGTTCTCGTGGGTGACTTTCCGCCCGGATGACAGAGCACGCCGTGTCCCGTCCAGGTTCCTGAGCTGAGAAGACTTGGGAACTGAAGATCGGAAACACGGCGTGCTGGGAGTCAGGGTGATCCACCGGATGCTGGGCTTGGAGCGAACTGCTGGCCTTCGCGGACTACCCTCGCAGCTCCGTTCTCCCGCCAGATTGGTCGTCGATGTCGTCTGAATCCAAGGACGTCCCCTACTCGCCCGAGGAGATCGCCGAGATCTTCACGGACTTCTACACCTTTCTCACCACGCTGCACTACAACCCCGGCGAGCTGGTGATGCCGCCTCCGCAGGGGTGGCCGAACCTCACGCCCGGAAGCGATCTCGACGCCAAGTCTCACCTCGCCCTCGAGGTCATCAGGCGCCTTCCGTGCCTCGCCGGCTCCTCTGACGTCCACTACAAGTCGCGTCTTGTCGACTACAGCACGGTCGACCGCTCGTATTTCGTGGGGAAGCGGGTGTTCGACGGCGAGGAAGTCTTCGAGGGGGACGTGCCGGACCACGTGTTCATCTTTGCTCGCGGTCACGAGAGCGGCGGCCGAACTCTGTTCTTCGATGTCAACACGGGTGAGGTCATCGAGGAAGTGATCCGGATGGAGCGGAAGCCGGTCAAGGATGTGAAGGTCTACTTCACGGACCTGAAGGAGGCCTACCGGAGCCTGAAGCTCATTCCGTACCCGGGCATGGACACGATCGAGGCGTGGGATGTGGACGAGCGGGAGACGACGATCCCGGAGGAGGAACTCCTGGCACAGACGGACGACTGGGAGACCGACCTGGACATCCAATACCTGCGGCAGGTCTACCGGGACTGCGGATGGCCGTCCGCGTTCCGGAAGGACGAGGCTTTCGGCGAAGTTGACAGGCTGCTGGAGGAGCGGGGCTACTTCTAACGGGGCACCGGATAATTCGCCCAGGGCTCAGGTGTCGCGCTGATGTTGTCGATAAATAGGGCATGAGGCAGCAGCCCGGGCGGGTGGCATGGCGGAGCGTGATCGCCGTCTGCGTGATCGCAGGTGGGGTCGCCGCGACGCTGTCCGGCCCGGCGGCACCTGCGGCGATGCTCGCGGGTCTGGCTGTGCTCGCCGCTGTGCTTGTTGCCGCCGCCCGCTCACTCCTGCCCGGCACCCGCCGCATCTGGACGCCCTGGATCGCTGCGGTCGGCTGCGCGGTCGCCGGAGCGGCCATTTACCAGACCGGTGTGCTGCTGGACGTCGCGCCGGTGGCAGCCGACGTGGCGCAAGTCTTCTGGCTGGCCTTCTACCTCCCCGTCACCGTTGCCACCATGCGCTTCATCGAGCGCCGTGGGCTTCCGAAAGCCGTTCGTCGCGCCGTCCTCCAGGACGTGGCGGTGGTGACCGCCGCGGCGACCGTCCTCGCCTGGTACGCCCTGATCAGTCCCGCGCTGACGGTGACGCCACCCGGAAACCGGTGGGCACTGATCGCCGCGTTCTCCTTCCCGCTGGGCGACGTGGTGATCCTGGCGCTCGGGCTCACCCTGATGCTCGCCCCGGGCGCGCTGTCCGCCGCCGAGCGCCTCGCCCTGCTCGGTTTCGGCCTGACCCTGGTACTCGACGTGGTGTACGCCGTGCTGCCGATGGTGGCGATCGGAGTGGAGGCCTTCTGGCACCACCCCGGCTACCTCGTGGTCAACGCGGTGCTGGCCGCCGCGGCACTGCACCCGAGCCGGGACGTCGTGCCCCCCGCCGCGCCCCGCACGACGCTCACCGTCAGCCTGACGGGCTGGCGGATGGTTCTGCTCGGGGCGGCCCTGTCCGGGGTGAGCCTGAGTGTCTTCGTCATGCCACGTGACGGCTGGGACGCCGTACCGGCCGCGCTGGCGCTGCTGGTCATGATCGCCCTCATTCTCGCGCGCCTGCGTCGCTCCGTGACCGCTCTGGAACGGACCGAGCGTGCCCTGCGCCACGAGGTGACGCACGACCAGCTGACGGGCATCGCCAACCGGGCCCGCCTGATGGACGACCTCCGCAGTGCCCTGCGTACCCGATCAGCCCTGTTCTTCATCGACCTCGACGGCTTCAAGGCGGTCAACGACCAGCGCGGCCATCACAGCGGCGACCTGGTCCTACAGACCGTCGCCGCCCGGCTCAGCACCTCGGTACGCGACTCGGACACGGTGGCTCGCCTCGGCGGGGACGAGTTCGTGGTGCTCTGCCCCGGGCTGGAGGACGAGACCGCGTCGTCGCTCGCCGCCCGGATCGAGCGGTCGATCGCTGAACCGATCGCCGTCGACCAGGGTGCGGTCACGATCGGGGCGTCGATCGGGATTCTGATGCTGTCCGCGCCGGCACCGGCGCCGGCGCACGACGACAACATCGATCAGGTGATCAGCGATCTGCTGCGCTCCGCCGACGCCGCGATGTACGAGGCGAAACGTGACGGCGGCGGCGTCCGCGTCGTGACCTACGGCTGAGCGGGCACGGCCGGCCGTCACCGGGTCAGGCGGGTACCTCGTGTGCTCGTTCCAGGGGGAGCGACGACCCCCTGCTCGCATACGACCCCTGCCACCGGTTCGATGCTGGTCGTCCGCCTCGGGCCTTGTCCCACGAACGGTGATCGATCATGCCTCAGGCCGTCCGGTGGACTGCCCGCCGTCGGCGTCGGTGGCGTGGCCGAAGGGACGGCTCGGTCTCTCATGCGGTCGTGCGGCGGCGAACCATCCAGATGGCAGCGGTGAGGAACACGGCGGCGAGGGTGACGAAGGACGCGGACTCGATGGCTTGGAAGGCCCAGAAACCGCTGTCGGGGTGGTATTCGGTGTAGTGCTGGAGGCCGTGGTCGATCATGAAGCTTTCGACGCGTGCGTCGGAGCTGTAGAGCGTGTCGCTGCCTCCGTAGACCTGACGGATGATCGCCGCCTCCTCACTGCCGGAGAGCAGGTGCCCGGTGCGGTCGATCCAGCCGTTGTGAACGATCCAGTCGGTGCCTGGTAGCCGCTCGGGGCCGGACAGGCGCACCCGTCCTTCGTGCAGCAGGACCAAGTGGTCGCAGACCCGTTCGAGTTCGGCGACCACGTGAGAGGAGAGCAGGACGGTCAGGTCGGCCGTTGGCGCCGACGAGCCCGATGATCCGGCCCCGAGGCAACTCCAGAGTGCAGTCGCGCGGAGCCCAGATGCGGCGGCCGTACCGCCGGCCCAAGCTCTCGGCGCGCAGCGCGGGCTCGTTGCTCACGCCACGCCCGCCTGGGCCTGATCGTCGTCCAGGGTCGCGGCCACCAGAGCGCGGACCTGCTCGTGGTCCAAGCCGGCCTCGTGGGCCGTGCGCAGCCAGCCGCGCAGACCGCGCGACAGCCGGGCGTAGGTGGCCGCCGGCACCTGGTCGATACTGCCCACGACGAAGGTGCCCTGGCCCGCCCGCGGCGCGACCAGCCCGGCCCGTTCGAGGTCCCGGTACGCCTTCGCGACGGTGTTGGGGTTGACCACCAGCGCAGCGGCCACCTCCCGCACGGTCGGAAGCCGGTCACCGTCGAGCAGATAGCCGAGCAGCAGCCCGCGCCGAACCTGCTCGACGAGCTGCAGATAGGTCGGCACCCCCGAACGGACGTCCAACCGGAACGCGAACACTCGCATCGACCTCCGACGCCTGTCTATGTGTACTAGTTGAATAGTACACGGCAGCCGGCGTCGAGTGAGATCACCGCCGAGAGTGTGTCCGCACCGTGGATGGGGCCGCTACTGCCCGGTCCCGGGGGTGTAGAGGTCGTCCTCGGTGACGACCGGTGCGATGTCGTCCTCCGGGCGGCCGACCCGCGCGGCCGAGCCGAACATCGCGCCGCGGGCCGGGTGCACCGGGGCGAAGGATGCGAAGCCGCGCCGCTGCGGGATGTCGTCGTAGACCGCCTCCATGCCGCCGCGCAGCAGGTAGGTCTCGTGCCAGAAGCCGGTGCCGCCGCTGTCGCGCAGGAAGTCGCGCCACCACAGGCGGTGCGGCTCGGAGCGGGCCCAGGCCAGCAGCGTGGGTAGGTCCCGCCAGTACTGGCGGATGCCGAGGTGCATGGGGAACAACGACCAGAGGAGCGGCTCGTGCGCGAGCAGCCCGTCCGGCTTGTCGTCCGACCGGTCGATCCGCGGGCCGCGGGCCATCAGGGTGCGCAGGCCGTAGAGCCGGTTGACGCGCATACCCAGATAGACCACCACCAGGTCGGGATAGGACGACAGGTCGACGGTCTCTCGATTGACGCTGCTCAGCATCGCCGGACCTCCTCCAGGTCGGGGATCCTCCAAGGGTAAGGCAGCGCACCGGCCCTCTACACGATGTGCACGGCCGCGCCGTGGGCCGACAAGAATCCACCACGGATTCGGGGCAACCTTTTGCTCCCCGCTTAACAGTGTTGTCGCCCGTCGGCGTGCCCTGTGAGGGTGGCTGCGCGACACACCACGAGGAGCCCCGGAGAAGGGTACAAGTCATGTCGAACGTGCTTCGCTGGATCACCACGATAGCGCTCGTCGCCGCCGGCCTGTCCGTCGTCACCGCGGCGCCCGCGGCCGCGGCGGCCTGTGGGACCGGGGGAACGCTGTGCACCGGCTGGGACCCGCAGAGCGCCGGCTGCAGTCCCGGCGCCTACAACCTGGAGTCGTTCGACCATGGCGGGGACGGCATCACCGATCTGCGCTACAACGCGACCTGCCACGCGGCGTGGGCCCGATTCACCAGCAGCTCCGGCCGGGGCGGGAAAATCTCGATCGAGTCGACCGACGGCATCGAGTACGTGGTGAACCTGGCCGGCTACGTCGGTGAGGTGAAGTGGACCCGCATGATCGACTTTACCAAGACGGTGCGGGCGTGCCACTTCGCCTACTACGGGGACCAGGCGCTCTGGAAGTGCTCGTCCTGGCGCTGAGTGATCGCGTCTGCAGTAACGTTCTCGACAGTCGGGACGGATCGGCAACGTGGTGGCCTAGAGTGACTCTCGTCGATCTATGGGGAGCCGACGGGGGTCGCCTTGCTGCACATCGAGTTCACGCCGGAGGATGTCGGCCGGGTCCGGCTCGCGGCCCGGCCCGATCCGCTGTGGGAGACGGTGTTCAGCCTCTACCGGCTCCGTTGGGGCGGCCCGCCGCTGATCTTCGGGCGCTGGCGGCAGCTGGCCGTCCGCGCGTCGCGCCGCCCCGACCTCGAGCAGCTGATGCCGCTCGTACCCGGCGGATTCTTCCCCGACTTCCTCACCCCCTCCGAGGGGACCTCCGGCTTGGCCGCCGGTCTGGACGCGCTGTTGCGCACACCTCGGTGCCGGTTGCGCCGCGACGTCGAACTGCTGGCCATGCAGGGCTCGCCGCTGCCGGCGTGGACCGCCGACCTGGCCGACGGGGACGCCGAGACCCTGCAGCGGCTCGCCGCGGCCATCCACTCGCACCACGAGGCGGTGGTCGCACCCGTCTGGCCGGAAGCCCGGGCACACGTGGAGGCCGACCGCGCCAGGCGAGCCCGTGCCCTGCTGGACGGTGGCAGTGAGGGCCTGCTGCGCAGTTACCTGCCGATGATGCGGTGGAACCCGCCGGTGCTGGAGGTGCCGGACTTCGCCGCCGACAGGACCCTGCGCCTCGATGGCCGTGGTCTGCTGCTGCTCCCGGCGTTCCTGTCCTGGGGCACCACCGACGCGCTGCACGACCCCGAGCTTCCGCCGGTGCTGGTCTACCCGGTCGAGCACAGCCTGACCGTCTCGGCCGGCCAGGACAACACCTCGGTCGCCGCACTGATCGGCATGACGCGCACCGCGGTGCTGGAGTCGGTGGGGGATGGGCGCACCACCTCCGAGCTGGCCCGTCGTGTCGGCGTGAGCGCGGCCTCGATCAGCCAGCACACGGCGGTCCTGCGCGAGGCCGGGCTCGTGCACACCAGCCGCATCGGCAAGGCCGTGCTGCACAGCGTCACGCCGCTCGGCGCGGCGCTGCTGGAACCGCGGGCAACGACCGACAGCTAGGTACGCGGGTCCGCCACGGTTTCGGCCGGTGTTCCTTCAGCGGTGGCTTCAAGGTGTGGCCGAGGCGCCGCGCGCGTTACGACCATGTGCGCATGTTCGCATCGACTCTCCGCGCCGCGCTGATCGGCGCGCTTCTCCCGATCACGGTTCCGGCGGCGGCGCCGCCGGACGACCACGTCTACGACACGGTGGTGCCGGCTGCGCACCGCGCCGCGGCGCTCGGCCACGGCTGGGCACGTTCGGACGACCGGGCCTGGACCGTGGCCGGTGACCAGGACGGCTTCCATCTGATGACCGCCGACGCCGCCGACGGATACCGCTGGCGCACCGCCGCCACCCTGAGCGAGCCCGGCATCGACACCGACCGGTGGATCGGCAACGCCTGCGTGACCGGATCGGGCGAGCGTGCCGTCGTGGTCTACGCCCCGCGCACCTTCACCAACAACGAGGCCCTGTTCGACCGGGGCGGGTTCACCGCGGTCGTCGACCTGGCCGGCGGCGTCGTGCGCAAGCTGCGGGTGCGGACCAGCCTCGCCTACTTCAACCCGGGTTGCGGCGCGGGCGAGGACGCCGTGCTCGCCCAGGCGACCGGGGAGAAGGGAGCCAAGACCCGGCTGCTCACTGTGGACGGGCGTACCGGCGCGACACGCGCGCCGATCACCGTGCCGGGTCAGCTCACCTCGCCGGTGCCGACGTCCGCGGGCATCGTGGCCGCCGACCGGGGCGCCGTCGTGCGGGTGGACGACAGGGGAGTGCGCCGCCGGCTGGCCACGGCGGCCTCGGTGCCGTTCCGGCTCGCCGCGGACGGTGACGGTGGTGTGGTGTACCTGGAACGCACCGCCGGCGGCGCGGCAGCCCGGCGGGTCACCCTCGCCGCCGGCCGCGGCGCGCCGGCCACGGTGGCAACCGGCACGCTGACCGGGCTGGACGTGACGTCCGGGCGCGGCGGGCGGGTGTACGTCACCGGCGCCGCCCGGGACGCCGGGGTGCCGGGCGCCCCGAGCGTCCGCGCACTCGCCGTGCCGGCGGGCAGCGGGGTCTCCACCGGCGGCGCGCTCGCGGTCACCTCCGTGGGGCGAGCCGGTGCGGCGGGTCCGATCCGCATCGGTGCCCGATCGCTCATCACCGGCGCCACCCTGACCTTTGACAAGGTCACCGCTGGTGCGGCGAACGGCCGGGCGCCGAGCCCGGCGCTGCTCCCGGCCGGCGTCGGCGGACCGCGGTCGCGGGCCGTCGCCGATCCCAGCGACCCGGCCGACATGGCCGACCGCTACTGCGCGGTGCCGCGCAACGATCCGCGCAACCAGGCGATGCAACCCAAACCCCGGCAGGTGGAGTGGGCGGTCGACCAGGCGGTGCGCGGCACGCTGACGGTATCCCGGCCGGCGAACTGGAAGAACCTCGGCATGCCCGCCTACACCCCGCAGGGGCTGTTCCCGCCCCTTACGCTCAACGGCGGAGGCTACGTGCCGGCGCAGATCATGCTCGGCATCGCGGCGCAGGAGTCCAATCTGTGGCAGGCGGCCCGGTTCGCGGTGCCCGGAGTGACGGCGAACCCGTTGATCGGCAACTACTACGGCGTCGACATCTACAACGCCACCGAGGCCGACGACTGGACGATCCGCTTCGACCACGCCGACTGTGGGTACGGCGTCACCCAGGTCACCGACGGCATGCGCCGGGCCGGACGGGAGAAGCCGGGCGAGACGGCCCTGCCGTACGAGCACCAGCGGGCGGTCGCGCTGGACTTCGCCGCCAACGTCGCGGCCGGGCTACGCATCCTGCAGTCGAAGTGGAACCAGACGCGCGAGGCGGGCCTGTCCGTCAACAACGGCAACTCCTCGAAGATCGAGAACTGGTTCTTCGCGGTGTGGGCGTACAACTCCGGCTTCTATCCGCAGTCGCAGGCCGCGGCGAACGACGGCGCTTGGGGCGTCGGGTGGGCCAACAACCCGGCCAACCCGAAGTACCCGGCCAACCGCGGCGCGTTCCTGGAGAAGGTGGTGGTGAACGAGGAGAGCGGCAAGGTGGAGTACAAGGACGACTACGCCGACGCCGCGCACCCTCAGGACTGGCCGTACCCGGAGAAGGTCCTGGGCTGGGCCGGCCACCCGATCGAGGCCCTCGAGGCGCCGGACACGCTCGTCCACGGTTACCGCCAGGCCACCTGGGACGGTGGCGACGTGCAGGGCCCGATCAACCGCCACCTCGCGGCCCCGCCGTACGCCACGTTCTGCGACGCCACCAACAGCTGCGAGTTCGGCGCCGCCTGGACGCCAGACGCCCCCGAGGTGGTCGGCGAGCCGGCCGGGCCGTGTGCGCACCGCAACGCGAGCGGACGCATCGACCTCAAATGCTGGTACCACCAGCCCGCGGTCTGGAAGCCGGACTGCGCGACCACCTGCGGCAAGGAGTTGCTGCGTTTCGACCCCGGATTCGCCTACCAGGAGGACGGCACCGCGTACCCGCCGCGATGTGACCTGGCCGGTCTGCCATCGGGCGCCCGGGTGGTGGACAACCTGGACGCCTCGATTCCCTCCGTACGGCCCAACTGTCCCCGGACCGCCAATGCCGGCGCGTTCTCCTTCACCTTCACCCAGAATGCCGCCGGTCAGCGACCCGGAAAGATCGACACGCACCAGCTGGGCACCGGCTTCGGCGGCCACACCTGGATGTCGAACACCCGCACCACCGACGCGCTCGAGGCCACCGGCACCTGGCGGTTCGACGAGGCGGTCCACGGCCTGGCGCAGGTGTGGGCCCATCTGCCGCAGCTGCACAACGGCACCACCCAGGCGCGCTACCACATCAAGACGCGGTACGGCGTACGACTGAGCGTCGTGCCTCAGCGAGGCGACGGCAACCGCTGGGTGCCGATCGGCTGGTTCATGTTCGGCGGCACTCCCGAGATCACGCTCAGCACGGTCACCCTCGACGGCGACGGCTCGCAGCGGATCGTGTGGGACGCGGTCGCCGTGGCGCCGGTCCGCGGCTCGAGAACTCTCTCGGTGCTGGACTGGAACATCGCCGGTGCGGCCCTCAACGACGGCGACAACATGGTGATCGAACGGCTCGTCACCGAGGTCCTCGCCCGCCGGCCGGACGTCATCACCCTCAACGAGGTGTGCGGAAGCCAGTTCGATCACCTCACCGAGCGCCTTGCCGCGGTCGGCTGGCAGATGACCGGCCACTGGGTGGTCGCCGAGGCGTTCAACCCCACCTGTTACAACGACGGTGACGACGCCGGGCTCCTGCAGGTAGGCAACGCGGTCTTCGTGCGCGGCACGGTCAGCCGCGAGCAGGACTTCATATTCGACGTCAACAACAAGCTCATCGAGGACGGTGTCCCGATCCCGGAGATAACCGATCGGGCGGTCGCCTGCGTCACGGCCCGGTTCCCGGGCACCGAGCGCGACGTCAAGATCTGCGCCACCCACCTGGCCACCGACCCCCAGGACCGGGACGCGCAGGTCCGGGAGCTGGCCCGGGTCTTCGGCCCGGAGGCACGGCAGATGCCGTTCGTACTCGCCGGGGACACCAACATCCCGACCCCGCCGGCCGACGCCGGGATGGGGTCGCTCTACGGGGCACCGCTGGGCACCGGCGAGTTCTGGGAGGTCGACCAGGAGCGTGGCTGCGTGCCGGCCGCGACGTGTGCCGTCGCCCAGGGCGGCGAGCCGACGTACCTGAGAAGCAACAAGATCGATTACGTGCTCGCCAGTCGCTGGCACCTGTACGTGCCGGTCGGCCAGGTCGTCGTCAACCGCGACGTCGGCGAATGCGGCGACCAGCAGGACACCCTCACCTGCTCCGACCACTACATCCTGCACAGTCAGTTGGTCCTGCCGTTCGCCTGACACCTTTCAGCCCTGCCTTGAAGGTATGGCGACGCGTCCCGGCCGGTTCCTAGGGTCCCCCTCGCATCCACAGAACGGGGGAAGAAATGGTACGCCGAGTATCAATCTTCGTCGTGACGGCGCTGCTGGTGACGCTGTTGCCGGCGCCCGCATCGGCGGCGGCGGGGGAGCGGCGCGACGACTACAACCGGGACGGCGTCAGCGACCTGCTGGCGATCGGCAGGGACGACGGCTGTCTCTACCTGGCTGCCGGTGACGGCACCGCCGCGAGCGTGGGCGCCGCGACGCGCGTGGGCTGCGGCTGGAACGGCTACCGGCCGGCGGCGGTCGGCGACATGAACTCCGACGGCAACGGAGACCTCATGGCGCTGACCGCCGAGGGCAGCCGCCCGGCGTGCCTGTGGCGCTGGCAGGGTGACGGCCACGGCGGCTTCGGCGGCGGCGCCCAGGTGGGCTGCGGCTGGGAGAACTTCACCGGGCTGATCGGACCGGGCGACATCACCGGCGACGGCCATGCGGATCTGATCGCCTTCGACCAGTCGAAGACCGATCCGTGCCTGTGGCGCTGGGCGGGCGACGGCCAGGGCGGGTTCGCTCCAGCCGCGGTGGTCAACTGTGGTGACTGGCACCTGTACCGCGACCTCACCGCGGCCGGTGACATCAACCGCGACGGCCGGCCTGATCTGATCGGCATCCGGCGCGGCACCGGGTGCCTGTTCCAGTGGTGGGGTGACGGCCGGGGCGGCTTCCGCGCCGGTGGCTCGTTCGAGTGCGGCTGGGCCGGCGTCGACGACCTGACTGGTCTCACCGACCTCAACGAGGACGGCAACGGCGACCTGCTGGGCCGGCAACCGCTCGAGAACGGCGAGTACGCGCTGGTCGGGTGGTACAGCACCGGCTTCGCCTTCTACTCCGGGGGCCGCGAGCTCGGCCGGACCGGCTGGTCATCGATGGATCTGATCTGACGGAATCGGAGACACCATGAGAAATCGCCGACTGGCCGCACTCTTCTGCGGCATTCTCGTTCTCATCGGCCTGACCGCCTCGGCGACTCCGGCGAGCGCCGTCGTGCATTGCTGGGGCGCCTCCTGCAACGGCCTTCGGCTCGCCGACACCGACTGCCATGTGCAGGCGTTCGAGATCACCGGTGCCACCGGCTTCTCGGGCGGCGTCGCGGCCGGCTCGGCTGGGGTGTGGTACAGCCCGACCTGCCACGCCATGTGGGCCGTCTTCATCATCACGGACGACGGCACCTACAACGCGGTGCTGGAGACCCAGCCCGAATACGGCGGAGTGAGCCGGACCCCGTTCACCGCAATCGTTTACCGGCAGAGCGGCGCCACCAGCACTCTCGTCGATTCCCAGCAGTCGGTGCGGGCCTGCTTCGGGACCTCCGGCTGGTGCACATCCTGGCGCTGATCCGCCGACTTCACACCCTCATGGGGGAGACAATGCGTCCATCGTTGACGAGATCGCGGCTGATCGCGGTCGTCGCCGCCCTGTCCCTGACACCCTCCACCGTGCCCGGCGAGGCCCAGGCCGCTCCGGAACCGAAGCCGGGGGCCGGCACGCGCGGCGCCGTACCGTCGCCGGACACCGCGCTCGGGCCGTCCTGGCGCACGTCGACCGACGTGCTGGTCGCCGGCGCCGGTGACACCGACGGCTACCACCTCTCGATCGCCCGTGAGAAAGACGGCTTCGCCTGGTCCACCCTGGCCACCCTGACCTCCACCGCGCTGGAGGTGGGTCCGTGGATGGGCGAGGTGTGCGTGACAGGCTCGGGCCGGTGGGCGGTCGCCGTCTTCGCGCCGAAGAAGGCCGCCAACCGGCCGAACCTGATGATGGCCGGCGGCCTCGCCGCGGTGGTCGACACCAGCACCGGCAAGGCGAAGCACGTCGCCACCGGGCTCCAGCTGTCCCACTCCAACCCGGCCTGCGGCCCGGACGACCGGGCCCTGCTGACCCGGGTGACCGGCGACGAGGTCAACCCCACCACCGAACTGCTGACCGTGGACGCCGCGGCCGGCCGGGTCACCGGCACCCGCCGCCTGGCCGGGCCGGTCGCCAACCCGGCGCCGGCGCCCGGCGGCGACTATGCCGTGGCCGGCGACCATCTGGTCAAGATCGGGGCGGCCGGCGAGCTGACCCCGGTCACGAAGCTCACCGGACGGCCGTTCGCGCTGCGAGCCACGTCCGGCGCCGCCCTCGACGTCGTCGCGGTCGAGGGCGACCGGGCGGTCGCCTCCCGATGGGCCGGTGGCAGGCTGACCCGGACCGGCACCGGCCCGGTCGGCAACCTGCAGCTCTTCGGCCAACGGGGCGGTACCAACGTCCTGGTCGGCACGGTGGACCGGCCGGCGTCCGTGCCCGGGCTGCGTGTCCTTCCCACCGACCGGCGCGTCGAGGCCGTCTCGGCCCAGGGACACCTGCTCGCCGAGGAGGTGTACAGCCGGCAGGCCGCCCACTCGGTCGTCGCGCCGCTGGAACGCGCCTCGGAGAAGCAAGCCGGAGCGTTCATGGTGAAGGTACGCGCCGCCGCCGGCCGGCGCAGCGAAGCGCTGGTGGTGCGGACCACGGCGCCGCAGCTGGACGCCGACCCGCACGCGGCGCCCGACCGGGGGATCCCGGCTCCGGTCATCGCCGCCTCGGTGCTCGAGCCGTCCTGCGCGGTGCCGCGCAACGACCCGTCGGTGCAGCCGGCGCAACCCAGCGCGAACCAGGTCGAATGGGCAATCGACCAGGCGGTGCACAACCGGCTCTTCGTCAACCGCCCGGCGAACTTCCTGAAGGCCGGGCTCGACGCGTACCAGCCGCAGCAGATGTTCCCCCGCAAGAGCCTCTCCACCGGCGGGACCGTGCCGGCGAACCTGATGCTCGGCATCGTCGCCCAGGAGACGAACATGTCCCAGGCGTCCTGGCACGTGGTGCCCGGGGATACCGGCAACCCCCTCATCGGCAGCTATTACGGCAACGGCGGCAACCTCGATGTCATCAACTACGACGACGCCGATTGCGGATACGGCATCGGCCAGGTGACCGACGGCATGCGGGCGGACAGCCCCGTGTGGAACGTCCAGCAGAAGCGGGCCATCGCCGTCGACTACGCGGCCAACATCGCGGCCAGCCTGAACATCCTCATCGAGAAGTGGAACCAGATCCAGGCCGAGCCGTCCGCGTACCGGATCACGTTGAACAACAATCAGCCGCAGTACATCGAGAACTGGTTCGTCGCGCTCTGGGCGTACAACAGCGGTTTCTATCCGTACGCGAACCGCAACGCCAACCCCGACCACCAGGGCAACTTCGGCATCGGCTGGCTCAACAACCCGGCCAACACGTTCCAGTACTCCGCCGACCGCACGCCGTTCCTGCGGTACACCATGGCCGACGCCGAGCACCCGAACCGATGGCCTTACCCGGAGCGGGTGCTGGGCTGGGTCGAGACACCGCAGTACAAGGGCTATCCGGTCTCGACGCCCGCCTACAGCGAACCGGACTACGGCGACAACACGCCGCAAGGGCCCCTGGGCGGCGGCAAGGTGCTGTCCTTGCCGGACTACTTCGACTTCTGCGACACCGGGGTCAACAACTGCCTCCCGTTCGTCGGTTGCCCGACGGACGACCCGAACTGCTGGTGGCACGGGCCGGTGACGTTCGCCGACTGTGGCGACCAGGAGTGCTCGACGGAGCATCTGGCGTACTCGCTCGGCTCCGGGGAACCTGGCGTCCAGCGCATCTACGACCGGGACTGCGCGACCTTCAACGAGTGGGCCGATCCACAACGCGACGCCACCAAGACCGTGTCGATGGTCTACAGCCTGAACAACACGGCACAGCACAACCTGGGCTGCGACGGGATCCAGCCCCAGAACGGCAAGTTCACCCTGCGGCTGGGTGACCCTTCCGGCGCCGAGTCGACCGCACCCTACGCGGCGGTCGACCTGCATCAGATCGGCGCCGGGTACAAGGGGCACGCGTGGTTCACCTATCTCTATCCGGGCAACCGGCCGAAGCGCCGCGTCGTCGGCTCGTGGACGCCCGACCTGGACCTGGCCCCGGGGACCCGCGCCAACTACGCCGTACTGGCGCACCTGCCCAGCCACGGCGCGGACGGCCACGGCACCTACGTGATCACCACCGGGGCCACCGGCCTCGGCGAGCAGAAGACGTGCCACATCAACTTCCATGACGAGACCCAATGGGGCATCCCCGGGGTGCTGGGCGCGCCCACGTGGGTCTACCTCGGCACTTACAACCTGGGCCGGGGTGCCCAGGTGCAGATCAACAACGCGGAGGTGGTGCAGGAGTCCGGCGAGGACAGCGTCGCCTTCGGCGCGATGGCGTTCGTCCCCCTCGCCAACCGGACGAGTCAGGCCTGCGGCGTCAACTATCCGAACTGACAACCGCCGGATCGTGCCGGCTCCCGCATCGCGGGACTCCGAATCCCTCCGTGCGCGCACCGATCAAGAGGGCCTGAGCCGCCAAGACGCGGCTCAGGCAGGTCATCGCGGCCCGAACGCGCCGGCCGGACGCTCAGCACACCCATCACAGTCGCTCGCCCGGATGTCGTTTCGGGAAGACCTTGGGGTCCGGACGCCCTGAACGACGACGCGGCCGGCGATCGCCCGACCGGCCGGCCCGGGCCGTGTGACCAGGCTCGACGCTGGGCGTTCACCGGTTTCGCCGGTCGTCGCGGCCCGAGGAAGGCACGGGCGGCGGCACATACCATCCGGAGCGTTACATCACGTGTACCGCCCGAGGAGCAAACTTGTCAGGGATTGACCGGTTCATCGCCGAGAACGCGATCGAGATCGTCGAGTTGGCGGTGGTGGACACCCAGGGCGCGATCCGGGGCAAGCGGATTCCCGCGCCGGTCTTCCAGCGCAGCGAGCGGTTCGCCATGTCCTCGGGGCTGTACTGCCTGGACTACGGCCTCGAGGTGCTGCCGGCCGGCGACTACAACTGGGCGAGCGGCTACCCGGACGTGTTCCTGGTGCCCGACCCGGAGACCGTCCGGCTGGTGTCGTGGCGTCCGGGGACGGCGCTGGTCTTCTGCGACGTTGTGGATCGTGACGCTCAGCCCGTACCGCTGGATCCGCGGTTGATCCTGAAGCGGGCGCAGGGTCGGCTGGAGGGGGCGGGACTCGATCCGCGGATCGGGCTCGAGACGGAGTTCTACCTGCTGGACCCGGAAACCCTGCGACCCCGGTCGGAGCGCATCCCGGTCTACAGCCTGCACGACGACTCCTACCTGTGGCCGATCGTGCGGGAGATCCAGGCGGCGCTGACGGCCGCGGGGGTCGTGGTCGAGGGCTGTCAGCCGGAGTACGGCGCCGGCCAGGTGGAGATCAACCTGGGTCATGCGGGGCCGCTCACCGCGGCCGACGACCTGCTCTTCCTGCGGTACGCCGTCAAGCAGATCGCCGCCGCGCACGGCTACCTCGCCACCTTCATGGCCAAACCGAGGGCCGAGTCGTCCGGCAGCGGGCTGCATGTCCACCAGAGCCTGCGCAGCCGCAACACCGGTGACAACGTGTTCTGGGACGCGGCGACCGGCGACCTGAGCGAGACGGCCCGGTGGTACCTGGGCGGGTTGCTGCACCACGCGGCCGAGACGGCCTACGTCGCCGTGCCCACGCTGAACGGGTACAAGCGGCCGGCCGCCTACTCCTTCGCGCCGACCCACGTGACCTGGGGTTTCGACCACCGCTCGGCCGCGGTGCGGGCGCTCGTGCACGGCCCCGGCGGGACCCGGCTGGAGCATCGGGTCGGTGCGGCCGACGCCAACCCGTACTTCCTGGTCGCCACTCAGCTGCTCGCCGGGCTGGCCGGCCTGGACAAGCAGCTCGAGCCGCCGCCGGCGACAACCTCCGACGTGTACGCCGGGGCCGCCGCCGACCCGCTGCCGGCCGGCCTGCCCGAGGCGCTGGCCCGGTTCGGCGACAGCTCGTTCGCGCGGTCGGCGCTGGGCGCCGGAGTGACGGATCTGCTGAGCCTGATCGGGCGCGCCGAACAGGCGGCCGCCGACGCCGAGGTGACCGGCTGGGAACGTCGTCGCTACCTCGAATCAGTCTGATCCGTCACCCACTCACCTTTCGGAGGTAGCGCCATGTGTGGCGTCGTCGGCTTCGTCAACAGCGGGATGCGCAAGGCCGAGCGCATCGCCGACCTGCGCCTCGGCATCAGGGGCATCGCCCATCGTGGACCTGACGAGGCCGGCATCTACGACGACGACCACCTCAGCCTGGGCACCGTCCGGCTGTCGGTGATCGATCCGCGGCTCGGCAAGCAGCCGATGGTCACCGCCGACGAACGCTTCGTGCTGGGCTTCAACGGCGAGATCTTCAACTACCTCGAACTGCGCCAGGAGCTGATGGCCGCCGGCGTCACCTTCGCCACCGAGTCCGACACCGAGGTGCTGCTGCACAGCCTGGCGGTGTGGGGCGAGAAGTCGCTCGACCGGCTCAACGGTCAGTTCGCGTTCGCCTTCTACGACCGGCGGCGGCACGAGCTGCTGCTCGGGCGGGACCCCTTCGGGGAGCGCCCGCTGTTCTACACCGATCAGGACGGCGCCTTCGCCTTCGCCTCCGAGGTCAAGGGATTGTTCGCGCTCCCGAGCGTCCGGCGGGAACTGTCGGCCGCGGGTGTGCGGGCGAACGGACGCTTCTGGACGCCGGTTCCCGGCGAATCCTGCTTCGACGGGGTGCGCAGTCTGCCTCCCGGCCATGTTCTCCGGGTACGGCCGGACGGGGCCGAACTGGCGCCGTACTTCGAGGTGCCGATCGACCGGAACGCCGACCCGGCCTCCGACCGCACTTTCGGCGGTACCTTCGACGAGGCCAAGATCGAACTCCGCGACCGCGTGCAGGAGGCGGTCCGCTTCCGGCTCCGTGGTGACTACCCGCTCGGCGCGATGCTCAGCGGTGGGCTCGACTCCAGCATCATCGCCTCGGTGGTCCGCCAGAACACCACCGGCGACCTGCCGACG
The DNA here is from genome assembly GCF_030269485.1 of Actinoplanes sp. NBRC 103695. Taxonomy (GTDB): domain Bacteria; phylum Actinomycetota; class Actinomycetes; order Mycobacteriales; family Micromonosporaceae; genus Actinoplanes. Next base: position 31,144 of record NZ_BSTL01000034.1, read on the forward strand.
TTCTCCATCACCGTGCCGGCCGGCGGCTGGGCCGACGAGTCCGAGCACCAGAAGGTCATCGCCGCGCACCTGGGCACCGACCACACGTCGGTCGAGGTCACCGGCCGGGACGTCCGCGAGCGGTTCCCGAACCTGGTCCGCAAGTGCGAGGCGCTCCTGCACTTCGGCGCGCCGGTCGCGGTCGAGATGCTGGCCGAGCGGATCGGGCGCAGCGGGGTCCGGATCGTGCTCGGTGGCGAGGGCGCCGACGAGTCGTTCTTCGGCTACGACATCCTCAAAGAGGCGACGGTCCTCGACTCCGGCCCGGCGGGCGGCGCCACCCCGGCGCAGGAGGCGGCCCTCAGCGCCGGCCTGGCCGACGTCCTGCTCACCGATCCGACGACGCCGGCCGACATCCTGCGGTTCTTCCAGGAGCGACCGGCGCCCGCGTTGAGCGCGCACCTGCGCCGGTTCGAGGCCGAGCTGTTCCCCGGCCTGGTCGCGGCGGACGACGCCGGCGACGACGATCGGCGGCTGCTCGCCTTCGCCCGGTCCCGCCTCCGCGGCTTCGACGACCTCGACATGGTCGGCCGGTCCCAGTGGCTCGACTTCCAGACCTTTCTGAGCGGGTACGGCATGACGTGTCTCGCCGATCGCCCCGGCGCCGGGTGCCGCATCGAGTCGCGCTACCCGTTCGTGGACCGGGCGGTGGTCGACTTCGCGGCCCGGTTGCCCCGGGAGTGGAAGCTGCGCGGCCCGGCCCGGGAGAAGCACATCCTCCGTGAGGCGTACGCCGACGTCCTCCCGCCGGAGATCCGCGAACGACCCAAGTTCGGCATGCGGATCCCGGCCGCGGACCACCTCCTGCCGACCGGCGCCGGGGACTGGGTGGACGAGATCCTCACGCCGGGGCGGGTGCGTGCTTGCGGCGTACTCGACGAATCCCGGGTCGTCTCCCTGCTCGACCGGGTCAGGTCCTTCCCCGGCGGCCATGTCCCGTACCCCTACAACCACGCCTACCTGCAAGTCCTCAGTGTGCTCCTGCTGCAGGACAGCCTGGTCGACAACTACCGGGTGCCCGAGGTGGACATCGACCGGATCCTGCTGCGGGAGTTCGACGGCACGGGTGAGACGCTGGTGCGCCGATGACCCCGGCCCAGGGCGAGCAGTACGACGCGATCGGCGCGCGGTTCGAGGAGTCGAAGTCGACGGCCGCCTTCTCCGCCGCCGACACCTATACCCTGCGCGCCGCGCTCGGCGACGTCAGCGGCCGGTCGGCTCTCGACCTGGCCTGCGGGTACGGCTACAACACCCGGCTGCTGGCCGAGCGCGGCGCCCGCCCGGTGGTCGGCGTCGACGTCTCGCACGAGATGATCCGGCTCGCCGAGAAGCACCCGGCCGGGTCACCGACGGGCATCGAGTACGTCGTCGCGGACGTCGCCGAGCTTCCCGCGCTGGGCCGCTTCGACCTGGCCACCGCGGTCTACCTGTTCAACTACGCGCCGTCGCGGGCGGTGCTGCGGGCGATGTTCGGCAGCGTCCGCGCCAACCTGTCCGACGACGGCCGTCTGCTGGCCATCGTGCCCAACCCCGCGCCCTTCCCGCACGGCAACTACGAGGAGTTCGGCCTGCGCCTCCTCGAACGCGTCCTCGGCCCCGAGGTCCCGCTGATCCGACAGGAGTTCACCACCGACCCGCCGACCCCGCTCGAGGACTACGAGTGGCAGCTCGCCGACTACGAGCGGGCCGCCGTCGGGGCCGGCTTCGGCGCCGTCCACTGGTCGCCCATCCGCACACCCCCACCCGACGCCGACCGCGACCGGTCCTTCTGGCGCCGCTACCGGCGGCACCCGGTCAGCTCCCTGATGACGTGCACAGCCTGAGCGAGTCTGGCTCTCGGCGCACCGGCGTTTCACGGCGACCGGTTTCTGCCGGTTGTATGTCTTGAGCCGCGGGCCCGACGCCGTACAACCGAGCGTGTTATCCCTTCCGTGGTTGCGCAACCGATCGATCGAACCGCAACAGGAAGGAATCGACCATGTCAGGATCTCGAATCCGAACGGCGCTCGTCGTTGTCGCGGCCGTCGTCGCGGCTTCGGCGGGGCTGTCCGCACCGGTGAGCGCCGCCGGGCCTCAGCGAACGGACCAGGCCGCCGGCGCGCGTCCGGCACCGGGGCACGCCGTCAAGCCGCTGGGCGGTTGCGCGGTGACCTTGGCACCCGCCGTGGGCCGGGACGAGGGCCGTGTCTGCTTGCAGCAGGCGGCGGAGGCGACGGCCTCCGCGGAGGCCTGCAGCTTCGCCTACTACGAGAACGGGCCGTGGGGTTCCCAGGACTGGTACGACGGCTGGGGCATCTGCGTCTCCGGACAGGGGTACGGCTACGTGCCGCTGGAGCTGAACGACCAGGCGAGTTCGTGGGACTCATGCAGTGACGGGTTCTTCTACGCGAACCAGCCGAACACTGATCCGCTGGCCTACTTCCCGGCCGGCTCGATCGGCAACTTCCCGATCGGTGGGGTGCCCAACGACGCGCTGTCGTCGTTCTGGGTCAACTACGCCTGCTGACACGGCCGGATCTCCGGCGCCGCCACCTCAACCGGGCCGCGGCGGCGCCGGAGGTCCCTCTGACCAGTGCTGTCCGGTGTCGGGTGTGCGACGCCGGAGAAACAGTCCCCGATCGGGCGTAACGTCCATAATGGGCGGTGACGCGATTGAAGGGGGACTTTCGTGCCACGCAGCGAGCGACCGCTGGACTCCGCCCACATGCCGCTGACGCGTTTCGCCGCCGATCTGCGGGCGCTGCGCCGGGCGGCCGGCACGCCGACCTATCGTGAGATGGCCGCCCGGTCGCACTATTCGGTGTCCACGCTCTCCGCCGCGGCCGGCGGTCGCCAACTGCCCACGCTCGGGGTGCTGCAGGCGTACGTGACGGCGTGCGGCGGCGACCCGGTGAACTGGACCGGGCGCTGGCACGAGCTGGCCGCCGCGCTCGCCACCGAGGCGGCGCCGCCCGATGACGAGCAACCGTCGCCGTACGCCGGGCTCGCCGCCTTCCAGACCGAGGACGCCGAGCGTTTCTTCGGGCGCGAGACGCTCGTCGCCGAGGTGCTCCGGCGTCTGCGCGACCGGCCGCTGGTGGCCGTCTTCGGCGCATCCGGCTCCGGAAAGTCGTCGTTGCTCCGTGCCGGCGTGGCGGCCCGGCTGCAAGCCGACGCGGTGCTGTTCACCCCCGGGGCCCATCCGCTCGATGAGTGTGCCGTGGCGCTCTCCCGCCCGGCCGGGATGATGCCCGGCCCGCTGCACGCCGAGATCGCCGCCGACCCGCGCGGCCTGCTGCGTACGGTCCGCCGGATCTTGGTCGACGCGCCCCCGGGCGCCGAACTGGTCCTGATCATCGACCAGTTCGAAGAGGTCTTCACGCTGACCACCGACCCGGCCGAACGGGACCTCTTCGTCGAGGCTCTGTGCGAGGCCGCGATGGACGTGCGGGGATCCTGCCGGGTCGTCCTGGGCGTCCGGGCCGACTTCTTCGCCCACTGCACCGCGCAGTCCCGGCTGGCCGGCGTGCTCGCCGACGGCCAGGTGATCGTCGGCCCGATGACCGCCGCCGAGCTGCGCACCGCGATCGTCCAGCCGGCCGTGCGGGCGGGTCTCGCGGTGGAGACGCCGCTGCTCACCGAGCTGATCGCGGCGGCGGCGGGGCAGGCCGGGGTCCTGCCGCTCGTGTCGCACGCGCTGCTGGAGACGTGGCGCCGCCGCCGGGGCAACACGCTGACGCTGGACGGCTACCAGGCGGCCGGCGGCCTGACCGGCGCGCTGCAGCAGACCGCGGAGAAGACGTGGGCGGGGCTGGGCCCGGACGGGCGGCGCTCGGCCAAACACCTGATGCTGCGGCTGGTAGCGGCGGGTGACGGCACCGTGGACACCAAGCGCCGGGTCGCCCCCGCCGAGCTGGGCGACGATCCGGAGCTGTCGACGGTGGTCGCCCGGTTCGCCTCGGCCCGGCTGATCTCGGTGGACCGGGACGGCATCGAGGTCTCGCACGAGGCGCTGATCCGGGCATGGCCGCGGCTGACCGGCTGGCTGGCCGAGGATCGGGAGGGACATCGCCTGCGGCAGGAGCTGACCGCGGCCACGGACATGTGGCTGGCGGTCGACGGCGACCGCGGCGCGTTGCTCCGCGGCGTACGCCTGGTCCGGGCCCAGGAGTACGCCGAGCGTGCCCCGTCGTCCCTGAGCGATCGGGAACGTGCCTTCCTCAGCGCGAGCCGGACGGCGGAGGAGGCCGAGCGTGCCGCGGCCCGCCGCGGCCGCACCCGGCTACGCCGGACGGTCGCCCTGCTCAGCGTGCTGCTCGTGCTGGTCGTGGCGGCAACCGCCTACGCGGTCGGAGCCGGCCGGGACGCCGCCCGGCAGCGAAACACGGCGCTGTCCGAGGTGGTCGCCACGCGGGCGGCCAAGTCCCGCGGCGCGGATCCGCTGCTGTCCGCCCGGCTGAGCCTGGCCGCCTACCGGGTGGCGCCCACGGCGGCCGCGCGTGACGGCCTGCTGTCCGCGGTGCCGTTCCCGGCCGGACCGCGGCTGACCGGGCACGCCGGCAACATCAACGCGCTCCGGTTCAGCCCGGACGGGCGCCGGCTGCTGACCGTCTCGCACGACCGGACGGCGCGGCTGTGGGATGTCGCCGATCCGCGCCGGCCACGACCGTCCGGAGTGCTGACCGGGCACACCGGCACGGTCAACGACGCCGCGTTCCGGCCGGACGGCCGGCTCATCGCGACCGCGGGCTGGGACCGCACCGTACGGCTGTGGGCCGGACCGGCGGGACGGTCGCCGGTGGCCGTGCTGGCCGGGCATACCGCCGACGTCAACGCGGTCGCGTTCAGCCCGGACGGCCGCCGGTTGGCGAGCGTCGGCAGCGACCGTACCGTCCGGCTCTGGGATGTGTCGCGGCCCCGGTCGCCGCGGCCGGTGGCCGTCCTCCGCGGGCACACCAAGCAGGTGGTGACGGTGGCGTTCCGGCCGGACGGCGCCGAGCTCGCCACCGGCAGCTTCGATCGTGAGATCCGGCTGTGGCCGCTGACCGGCACGGGCCGGGGCCGCGTGCTCACCGGCCACCGGGCCGGCGTGACCTGGGTGGCGTACCGCCCGGACGGCGCCGAGCTGGCGTCCGCCGGGCAGGACCAGACCGCCCGGATCTGGGACTTGTCCACCGGCCGGGAGCGCGGGCTGCTGGCGGGACATCAGGGGGTGGTGCGGTCGGTGGCGTACCGGCCGGACGGCGGTGCCGTGGTGACCGCGGGCGAGGACCGGACGGCGCGGCTGTGGGCGCTGACCGGGCCGGCCGCGTACCGGCAGATCGCGGTCCTGGAAGGGCATGTCCAGGCGGTCACGTCGGCGGCCGCGCACCCGTCGGGCCGGCTGCTCGCCACGGGCAGCGACGACGACACGGCGGCTCTGTGGCCACTGCCGGACGCAAGGTGGGCGCCGGTCGGCCCGGAGCAGGCGGCCGCGTGGATCTGCTCGCTCGCCGGTCCTCCGCTCTCCCCGGGCGAGTGGCACGTCAGCTTTCCCGGGGTCCGTTACCGGCCGCCGTGTGACTGAGGTTGTTTGTACGGTCGCCGACCGTCGACACCGGACAACGTTTCGGTGTTAACCCTGACTCCGACGAAGGAGGTCAGGTGAGGAAACGAAGAGTACGAAGCATCGCTGCGGCGCTCGTCCTGAGTCTGCTGGGGATGGCCGCGGCCGAGGGTGCGACCACCGCGCCGGCGGCGGCCGCCGAGGTGCAGGTCTGCCGCAACGGCATCTGCGACGGGCAGAAGGACCCGGCGACCGCCGCGCAGGACACGCTGTTGCAGACCGCACACCGGGAGAACCGGTCGATCGAACTGCACGTGTCGTTCACCGACGGTGGCATGGCGTGGGCGGACCTGAGGTCCGGCGCCCCGGGCGACCTGGTGTGGCTGGATCGCACGTTCGACGGCGGCGCCACGTGGGAGGGGCATCTCGGGCTGACCGAGGTTCCGGCCGGCGGCACGAGCTGGCGGACGATGATGTACTGGATCAGCGATGTCATGCGCGGGGGGATGGTGCGCGCCTGCGGGGAGACCGGGGGCGCCGGTCGTACGGCATGCACCTCATGGTTGCCGGTCTGCCGGGACGGCCGCTGCGACGGCGCCGACCCGGCCGGCGTGGCCGACAAGCTGCCGAACGCCCGGTCCTGGGTGTGGGGCCGCAAGGTGACCATGCACGTCAGCGCGGACGGGCTGGCCGGCTGGGCCAGCATCGACAACGTGGACACCAGCCGGCGGGATGTCGTCTGGCTGGACCGCAGCTGGGACGGCGGCACCAGCTGGGAGAGCGGGCTCGGCGCGACGGCCATCCCACCGGGCCGTACGGGCTGGCGGACGCTGCTGTTCCACTTCGACAACCCGTCGCAGGGCGGGGTCGGCATGCTCCGCGCCTGCGGCCAGGCCGAGTTCACTCCGGAGACGCAGATCGACTGCACGCCGTGGGTGCGTGGGAGCCAGCCCCCGCCGGACATCTATCGGGGCGCCTCCGACGAGCTGGAAAGGTTGTACAACGGCGATTCGGGCATGTTCGGTCCCGGCGAGCCGGACGCCGGCATCTGGATCTCGGCCAACGCGCTGACCGCGCTGCTCGACTACACCGCGCGGACCGGCGACGACCGTCATCTCGGCGTCCTGGCGACGATGAGGAACAAGCACACCACCGGGATCCCGGCCAAGACCTGGACCGGTGAGTACTACGACGACTACGCCTGGTGGGGACTGGCCTGGCTGCGGGGCTACGACGTGACCCGCAACACCACCTATCTGGCGCTCGCGGAGAAGGTCGCCGACCGGATCCGGGACAAGTGGAGTTTGACCTGCGGCGGCGGCATCCGTTGGAGCGATCAAGAACCGCTGGTCAAGAACACGATCACGAACGCGCTGTACCTGAAGCTGGCCGCCGGGCTGCACCGGCGCGGGCGTGGCGGCGGCCGGTGGCTGGAAGAGGCGAACCGCACCTGGGACTGGTTCGAAAGCGCGAACGGTGGCCGGGACCTGCTGGACGCGAGCAACGGCCTCGCCGAGGACGCGATGGAGCCGGTGAACGGGAGGTGTGTGGTCACCAACGGCCGAACGTACACCTACCTTCAGGGCACGATGGCGGGTGGCCTCGCCGAGCTCTATCGCGTGACCGGCAGGCGGGAACTCCTGGTCCGTGCGGCCAGGATCATGAACGCCGCCACCACGGACGAGTCGATGGTGCGCGACGGAGTGCTCTACTACGACATCGAGGAGATCGCCGACGACGGCGACGGGCTGAAGGACGTCGAAAAGCGTTACCCGTCGGACGGCACCGCGTTCAAGGGCGCGTTCATGCGCAACCTCCGCGAGCTGTACGACGTCAGCGTGGCCGCGGGCGCGCCGACCGGCGACTGGCGCGGGTTCATGCTGCGGCAACGCACAACGCTGATGGACGGCAGCCGCAATGACTGGAGCCAGTTCGGCATGCACTGGGCCGGCCCGGTCACCCGCGACCACAACATCACGTTCGGCACGCAGCTGAGTGCCCTGGACGCGTTCAACGCCGGCCAGGGTCTCTGATCAGCTGAGCAGCGCCCGCGACACCGGCCTCCGCCTCCGTCGTGGGCGCTGCTCAGGGCAGGCAGCGTGCCCCGTCGAGGCCGGTGGAAAGTACCGCACCCGACTTGCTGCGTACGGTGATGGAGCGTCATCGCCGCACCGACCTGACGGGTGCGGACCGTCGCGGAAAGTACCAGCTGAGGATCTCGGGATAGCTGCTGTCCACTGATTGCCCCTCATCATTGGTGCGACCGGCGTCCCCCAGGTGCCCGCCCGTCGATAGTGTGATCAGGTGTTCGCAGATGGCGCGATCTACCGGGACGGTCGGCGCACGGCCGAACCACTGGGACTGGCGCGCCTGGATGGTTCGGGCACGGACGGCGCCCTCTTGGCGTGGGCCGGGCTCGATCGGCCGACCGAGGCGGAGTTCACCGCCGTGGCGCGGCAGTTCGGGCTGCCGGACGCCGCGGTCGCGCACAGCCTGCATCCGCACCAGCGGCCGAGGCTCGAACGGTACGGCGACACCTTGTTCTGCGTGCTGCGCACGGCCCGCTACATCGACGAGTCCGAGACGTTCGACTTCGGCGAGGTGCTCGTCTTCCTGGGCCCGAACTTCGTCGTGACCGTCCGCCGCGGCGAAACACCGGACCTCTCGGCGGTGCGCCGCACCCTCGAGGCCCGGCCGGAGCTGTTACGGCGCGGGCCCGTGGCGGTCCTGCACGCCGTCATGGACCAGATCATGGACGATTACGGGCCGGTCGTCGCCGGGGTCGAGAACGACATCGACGAGATCGAGGACGAGGTCTTCGACGGCAGCGCGGGCGCGCCCCGGCGGGTGTACCGGCTGTCCCGGGCCGTGATCGCGTTCCAGCGCGCGACCAAACCACTGCCGTCGATGTTCGACCGCCTGATCGACGAACCGCTCTTCGACGAGGACGAGCGACGGGCCCTGCGGGTCGTCCGGGATCGCGCGCTGCAACTGGTCGAGCAGGCGGACGCGTTCCGGCAGGTGCTGCAGAACATCCTCAACGTCAACCTCACGCTGGAGACGAAGAGCCTCGCCGAGATGTCCAACGCCCTCACCGAGATGTCGAACGACCAGAACGAGGTCGTCAAGAAGATCTCCGCCTGGGCGGCCATCCTGTTCGCACCCACCTCCGTCGGCACGATCTACGGGATGAACTTCCAGATCATGCCGGAACTGTCCTGGGAGCTCGGCTACCCCTTCGCACTGGCCCTGATGGTGCTGGTGGGGATCGCTCTTTACGGGCTGTTCAAAAAACAGAAGTGGATCTGACGACCGAAAACAGAAGTGGATCTGACGACCGAGGCTGTGACGTGGCGAGTGTTTGTCGCAGGGGAACCGGGATGGTCGGCCCCCCAACCAACCTGAAGCCAGCATTAGAGCGTCGCTGAGGACCGCCCTCTTACGGATATCTAAGAAATGGAACCTACCGTCGGCTCATGGGCAGGGGTGAGGACCAGATGACCGGCATCGCACCCGGCAACCGGACAGTAGTTTGGCGGGCCCTCGACCGCGGTGCCTGACATCCATCCCGACGTCCGCTTCCCAGCAGGCCGGTTCGCGACCACGACATCGCCTACCCGCCGTAGCGGCCCCTCATGCGCCGGACGACCGACGCCAGCAGCACGTAGGAGAAGAACGACGATGCTCGACCACCTGACACCGCTGCTCTCCTCGCCCTGGCTCTACGTCATCGTCTTCGCGGCCATGGCCGTCGACGGGTTCATCCCGGTCGTGCCGACCGACGTCGCCGTCATCGGGCTGGGCGCGCTGTCGGCGACCGGCTCGCCGAACCTTGTCGCCCTGGCCGCCGTCGTGGTGGCCGGCGGGATCGCCGGCGACCGGGTCTCGTACCTGCTCGGCCGGAAGGCCGGCGGCCGGGTCACCGACGGCAAGCTCGCGGTGGTCAAGAAGAAGGCGGAGCGTGCGCTGATGCGGTACGGCGGAGTCGTGATCCTGGTCGGCCGGTTCCTGCCGTACGGGCGTACCGCCACCGCCCTGACGGCGGGCTCGACGTCCGTTCCGCTGAGCCGGTTCCGGCTCTTCACCGCGCTGGCGAGCGTGGCCTGGGCGGCGTATGCGATCGGCCTGGGCCGGCTGGGCGGGGCGACCTTCGCCGGCTCGCCGCTGCTGGGCGCCGGGTGCGCGATGGTGTTCGGCGCGATCCTGACCGCGATGTTCGCCCTGGGAGGGAAATGGAGCGGCGGCGCGAAGGTCACCGCCGGAAGCTATCTCCCTCGTCAAGACTGAGGCAGCACGTGAAGCACGTCCGCGTCGCGCTGCGCGGAGACCACCTCACCCGCGCCGGACTGACCCATTACCCTCAGTTCGGGCCTGGCATACGGACTCTTCCTGAGCTGGAGCACGTTCCGGCCGTTGCCAGTACGGGAGAAGATGATCCCTATGACCCTCGTAAATAAGGGGTTTGGGCGAACGGCGGCCGGGATGGGGATCGATGATCGCGCTTGTGCCCGGCGTGGTGGCGTGACACGAGGAAGGGCCTTCGGTACGTGCAGAGGTGACTAGCCAAAGCTCGAACTCCGAAGGCCCAACCCCGTTGGTATACCTTGCCGCCGGGACCGCCACATCGATGCCCCCGGCCGCTCTCACGCCGCGATGGTCTAGTGGGCCATGATCATCATCATGACCCGCCGTCTCGCCCGCCACCAACACCCCTGAAGTCCTCTATTTCCAGGGTCTTACGCCCGTAGCCCCGGCGGTCGGGTCGTGCTGGATTCTTCAGACGGTGGCGGTGAGGGTTTCGAGGACTTGGCGAGGGGACGGCATAGCGCTGATTTCCTTCGCCATCGTCTGCGCCGCCGTGCGGTACGCGTCATCCTCGAGGACTTTCTGGATCGCACCGCCGATCTCGGCCGGGTCGGCGACGACCTCTGCTGCGCCGACCGAGGCGGCTCGTTCGGCGTTGACCGGCTTGTCCAGGCCGAGTGGGAGCAGCACCATCGGCAGCCCGGCGCTGAGGGCCGCGAGCACGGTGCCTGCCCCGGCCGCCGAGACGACCAAATCCGTGGCCTGGAGCAGGTCACGCATGGGCACGAAGCCTGCGAGCTGAACCCGGCGGCGATCGACCTGATCCATGTCGAGGTCCTTCGCCGTGTGTGGCGCCAGGAGCAGGTTGACGTCAAGTTCGGAGGCGGCGACGACGGTGCGGGTCAGGACCTGAGGGTCCTCCACGACCGTACCCAGGGAGAGCAACACGGTCGGACGGTCCTCCCTTTCCCGGAAAGCGGGGCGGGTCCAAGACGGCCCTTCGCCCGCGTGTGGTTCCGGTCGGATCGGCATACGCGGGGCCGGATAGTGGTCAGTGAACCGCAGCAGGCTGTCCGGCCACGGGTCGACGTACGCGAACGGGGCGCTCGGGACGAGGCCGTGCTCACCAAACTTGACGAGGGCACGTTGCCCGAACTGCACGGCCAACGGTTCAATGAGGGGCAGCGTGGCGCCGTGCGCGGCCCACGGGACGTCGAGGGCGGCCGCCACGAATTGGCCAAGGTAGTCGGACATCTCGGCGACGACCAGATCGGGACGGAAGTCGCGGGCGTGCGCCAGCGCTTCGCCCGCCGAGGAGTTGATCGGGTTCTCCACGAAAAACTCCACTGCGAAGGCCGCCATATCGGTCAGCGGGTCGCCGCCGGTGCGGCGGTTCACCTCGCCGAGGTTGGCGGCTATGTCCAAGCCGGCCGGGAGCAGAGGCATCGACGGTGCCGCTGAGGCCATCGACGGATGAGTCATCAAGGCGACGTCGTGGCCGGCATCTCGCGCTGCTTTGGCGAGCGGGAGCAGCGGGAGCACATGCCCGAAGGCTGGAACGGCGGAGAACAAGATCTTCATGCTGGTGGACTCTACTCCATCCAGTAGAGTCCACTCCAGTGAGTGGATTGGTGGTTACCATGACACCGTGGGTAGTGACCAGGAGATCTCGAAGAGCAGACGAGCGGAGAACGCGGAGCAGACCCGACTTGCGATCCTGGCGGCTGCGCGAGATCTGTTCACCCGGCGCGGCTATTTCCAGACGAAGGTCGGCGACATCGCGATCGAGGCCCGGGTCTCGGTGGCCTGGGTCCACGCGGTGGGCGGCGGCAAGAGCGGCCTGCTGCGTACGCTCATCGAGAACGGCGTCACCACCGAGGACAATGCCGTAATGCTGGAACGGATGACCTCGATCACCGAACCGGCAGAACTCGTACGGTTCCTGGTGCAGGCCACCCGGCTCCGGTTCGCGGAGTGGGCGGACCTGATGCGGCAGGTCGCCGCAGCGGCGCCCCAGGATGTCAGTGTCCGTCAGAGCCAGGATATTGCCCACGAGGGCCTACGCGGCGCCTTACGCCTGACCGCGCATCGACTGGCCGACATGGGCGCCTTGAAGGAGAAACTGGACCCGGATCGCGCCACCGATCTCCTGTGGCTTTACCTGTCCAACACGGCGTACTTCCTGAGAACCGACGAGCTCGGCTGGTCTCTAGACGAGTCCGAGACCTGGCTCATCGAAATTCTCACGCAATCCCTGCTGGCACCCCGGGCTCAGGCCGGCGCCCCCGCCAGCAACTTCTGAGGCATCGGGGTCCGGGGGCGGCGCCGGCGGTGCGGGTCCCCGCCGCTGGAACTACGCCGGCTGGGGATACCGGCCATCACGGATCGCGTGGTCCAAGCGGCGCTGAAGCTGGTCCTGGAGCCCGTCTTCGAGCGAGCCGTGCTGAGCACCGTCGCCAGAAGAGGCAGTACACCTGAGGAGGCCCTGCACATGCGTAAGCTCGTCCAGTTGTCGGTTGTCGAGCGACGACAGATCCTCCGGGACTTCGTCGACCGGGCGCTTGCCGACGGGATCAAACCCGAGTCGGAGGAGGGACGCGAGATCGTCAACCGCATCGTCGAGCCGACCCTGCCCAGCATCCGTGAGGCGCTGACGCTTCGCCTCGAACTGCTGGCCGACGCCTCCCTGGAACGGTTCTGGACCCTGGCCAGCGTGCTGCAGGGCCGCGAGCCGGGTCCGAGCGCGATCCCCGCCTTCCAATGGCTGCTCGCCGGGTTGCGCGCGCACCACTGATCCTGCCCGGCCGCGGTGCGTAACCTCTTGCTATGGCCCGACGGGGATGGTGGCCGGTGCTTGCCGCTGCCGTTGTGCTGGCTCTGGTGTCGCTCGCCTCGAACGTGACGACCACGAGTCAGCTCGAGGGCAGGGCGGACTCACTGCTGGCCGGGCGCTTGACGCTCAGCCAGCTCATCAACGCGGGCTCGGTCTGGGCCGGGCTGGCGGTGCTCTCCGGGTGGCTCGTCCACCGCCGCGTCGCGGCCGTTGCCGCCGGCGTCGTCGCCCTGCTCACTGCCTGCCTCGTGCATTACGGCGCCGGGATCGCCTTCGGCATGTTCGATCCGGACATCTGGATGGCCAACGCGCATTGGCTGATGGGCGCGATGGTCGTGGGTGGACCGCTCGGCCTGGTGGGCGCAATCGCCCGGCGGCTGGATCCGTGGGGAATGGCGGCCCGCCTCGTCGTCCCCGCTGGAGCCGTGCTCGAACCATTCGTCCTCGGCCGCTTCACCACTCCCGCGATCCTGCCCTGGCCGAACAGGGTGGCCGACTTCGTCAGCGGAGCGGTGCTGTTGATGGCCGGAGTGGCGGGCTGCGTCTGGATCCTCGCCGCTGGGCGGAGGCGGCGGCGGGCGATGGCCGGCCTTCCGGCTTGATCCGCGACTGACTCCGGTGGTTTTCCGCCATCCGCCCTCCGGCGCACCCGGCCGGGCTCAGGATTACGGCATGATCATTCAACGTACGGTGAGAGCACTGGCCGTTGCCGGGACGAGTGCGGTGGTTGTCCTGGCGGGGGTGCCGGTGTCAGCGGCCGTCCCGCCGGTGCGGACCATCGCCGCCGAGTTGGACGGACCTATGGGCCTTGATGTGCTGCACGCACGGCGGGCCCTGGTCGCCGAGTCCGTGTCCGGCAAGGTCACCTCCATCGACCTGAGCACCGGCGCCAAGACGGCCTTGATCTCGGGCCTGGCCCGTCCGGCCGGGGTCACCTCGTGGTTCGGCAAGATCTTCGTGGCGCTGGGGGTGCCCGGGCCCGGTGAGCCGGCCGGGCCGAAACCCACCTTCCCCCCGGCCAGCATCCTCAAGGCCGACAAGCACGGCAGATATGTACGCGTGCACGCTGACCTGATGGCGTACGAGTTGAAGCACAACCCGGACGGCCAGAGGCAGTTCGCGCCGGACGGCAAACCGTACGACGCGTTGTCCAACCCGTTCAGCGTCCTCGGCACTCCCTGGGGCATCCTGGTCGCCGACGGCGGCGCCAACGCCGTCCTGAGCGTGGATCCGAAGTCCGGCAAAGTCCGCACGTTCTTCGTGCCGCCGAACCCGAAGACGCCTGAGTGCCTGGCGCCGGGCGCGCAGGCCAACCCCGGCACGGTCGGCTGCGACGCGGTGCCCACCGGCATCGCCGTCTTCGAGAACGACGTGTACGTGTCCACGCTCGGCGGCGAGAAGCCCGGCGCGGCGACGATCTACAAACTGGACGGCCGCACCGGCGAAACGGTGAAGAGCTGGACCGGGTTCACGTCCCTCACCGGCATCGCGGTCTCGCCGCAGGGCACCGTTTACGTCTCCGAGGTGTTGCACGGCGCCCCGGCCGGCAACGGCCCGCCGCCGCCTGGTTTCCCCGCGAACGTCGGCCGGCTGACCCGGATCGCCGGTGACACCGTCACCCACGCCCAGGTCACCATGCCGACCGGCGTCGAATTCCACCGCGGCCGCCTGTTCGCGAGCACGTGGAGCATCGCGGCCGGTTTCAAGGTCGAGCACGCCGGGCGACTGGTCGAGGTGCCGGACGGCGCATTCAGCTGACGGTCGAAACCAGGCGACCTCACCTCGCGCATGGCGAAGCCCGGGGACATGGCCAGTCCCCGGGCCTCCGTTTACCACTGAATTGCACACACCAGCACGTTTAAGGGCGTGGATCATTCGTCAGGACATCGGGTTTTGCCATTAAACTACCGCCGCTCGAAGCGCGGCGGACCGGACTTGAACCGGCATCCGCTGTCATCGTCCACACTCGGTCGACCTGGTGATCAGTGGTGAATGCTGACATTGGAGCGAGAATCTGAGTCTCATGCCGGCTGCCTCTGCCAGTTGGGCTACCCCCGCGTGGTGGTGCGGGGGGCGGGGCTCGAACCCGCACTGGGACCGGTGGATTCAGCTTCAGCCTCAGCTGTCAGCTTTGCGCCGGCTGCCCGGCGCACCCCCGCGCTCCCACGGGGGAATCGGTGACGGCTACTCGAACAGGTAGCCGAAGACGGCCGCGCCGACCCGCTGGTCGACGGCGTCGGTGTTGTTGGCCTCCTCGCGCGCGAACTTGACCGCGGTCTGCAGGGACTGCACCCGGTCGAGGATCTCGTTGACCCGCTTGGCCGGCAGTGCGCCGGAGAACTTCACGGTCGTCCAGTAGCCGACGGTGACGTCCTCGTAGTAGACCTCGACCTGCGCCGGGTGCTTCTCGGTGGCCTCGGCCTTCACGTGGTTGCGCGGCACCTTCTTGGTGCGGTTGGTGCGCACCGCCTCGGTGCGCCAGCTGTCCGTCGAGTCGTCCCGCTGCCAGGACTCGGCCGCGTCCAGCACCGGGAGCTTCTTGACGAACGTGTGCAGGTCGACGAGCTGCTTCTCGAGGAACAGCAGGTACGTCACCGGCACCTGGGCGGCGATCGTGCGGCCGTCGACCACCACGTCGGCCCGCGCCGTGCAGTTCGTCCAGTCCTTCGTCGCGGTGACGTCGAAGAGCCGGGTCAGCGTCCCGGACACCTCGCGCAGGATCTCCTCGGCCTTGATCTGCACCCGCGTCGACTCGGCGGGCAGCTGCTCGCCCTCCTCGTCCTTCGGCTGGTACGTCCGGGAGATGCCGGCCAGCGGACCGGTCTTCTGCACGGCGTGGTGGGCGTCGCTCAGCTCGGCGAACGCCTTGCTCTTGACGCCCTTCTCGACGGCGATGATCTGGTTGAGCTTCGGCACGATGTCCCCTTTCAGCCCGAGGAAGGTAACACCCGGAGCACCCCTGGGCCGACCGGGTTTCCGCCGCCGCGGATCCGCCATCTGCTCCCGGTCGGAGCCGGGGTCGGGCTGACCGATGTGGACCGGGACCATGCCGGCGGTAGGAGAGCTCACGGCCGTCCAGGTTGGTGCGCGCAGCTGACATGACGACGCCTTTCCTGCGGCCGACGCCCTTGAGTCGCAGTGGCTGGCGGTCGACGGCGCCGCACAGTGGTGGACCTGGGTGCCTAGCTGGTGGTGTGCTGCTGCTCAGCCTGTTCCACCCGGCCGGCGCCCGGATCGGCTGGCGGCCATCCGCATCCAGCGCATCGTACTTAGCCCAGGACGGGCACCGGCATAAGCGAGACAGGCACGACTGGGGCCGGCTTGGCGATCGGGTTGGGATCAGAGCCCACAGCTGCCCGCTACTTCGCTTGTCGCCGGGACCGCCCTCCTCCCGTCTACGCCTCAGGAGTACCCGTGACCGGAGGGACGCCCCACCAGGCGCACTGAAATCATCGTGGCCGCAGGGAATTCGAGCATTCGGCCCGGCCGCCTTTGAGAAATGCTCATTTCTTACTCTGCGTCAGGCCGAACATGGTGCAGTGAGTACATGCCGTCACAAATACCACTTCGGGAAAGAAGTGGCCCGCGTCGGCGGGCGGTCCGGACGGCGCTCAGGGCTTCCGCGGCCGTAGCCATGACCGTCATCCTGCTGGTCTTCCACTCGAGTGCGGTCAAGGCCCTGGAAGCGCCGGTAGACCTGGGGACCGCCGGCGACTTCTCCGTGCTGGCCGGCGCTGAGCCCACCAATACCGGTTCGAGCTTCCTGGGTCAGGATCTCGGGAGGTACCCCGGAATCACTGCCGCGGGTTTCGGGACTGCCACCGTCGTCGGCGAAAACCACCTTGGCGACGCGGTCGCCGCGCAGGCCCAGGACGACCTCACCGTCGCCTTCAACGACGCCGCCACCCGGACCCCCTTCACCACCCTTCCCGCAGAACTCGGCGGCACCACGCTGAACCCGGGCGTCTACCGGATCGGAGCCGCACAACTGACCGGACCGTTGACGCTCAACGGCCAGGGCGACCCGCGGGCGGTGTTCATCCTCCAAATCGACTCCACGTTGACAACGGCAGCGAACAGCGGAGTCGTCCTCATCAACGGCGCGTCGGCCTGCAACGTGTTCTGGAAGATCGGGAGTTCGGCGACGGTGGGCGCGGGCACCACTCTCGTAGGCACCCTGATGGCTCAAGCGTCGATCACGATGAGCGCGAACGCTACTCTCCAGGGCCGCGCGCTGGCCCGTACCGCGGCCATCACCCTCGACACCAACATCATCACCGAGCCCGTGTGCGCCGCCGCACCCGGCCCGCCCGGTCCCCCTGGGCCATCTGGCGAGCCCGGCGCTCCAGGCGAGCCCGGCGCTCCTGGGCCATCTGGCGCTCCCGGCGCTCCCGGTGAGCCCGGCGCTCCTGGGCCATCTGGCGAGCCCGGTGAGCCCGGCGCCCCTGGCGCTCCCGGCGCCCCTGGTGAGCCCGGCGCCCCTGGCGCTCCCGGCGCTCCTGGTGAGCCCGGCGCCCCTGGCGCTCCCGGCGCTCCTGGTGAGCCCGGCGCTCCTGGGCCATCTGGCGAGCCCGGTGAGCCCGGCGCCCCCGGTGAGCCTGGTGCTCCTGGTGCTCCTGGTGCTCCTGGCGAGCCCGGCGCAGTCGGTGCCCCCGGCAGCCCTGGAGTCTCTGGCGTGCCTGGACCTACCGGTACCCCTGGTGCACCTGGTGCTTCTGGAGTTCAGGGCCGGCCTGGCGAGCCTGGCACAGCTGGCGTTCCCGGGCCTGTCCCCCTTGCCGCTCCCAGAGCGCCCGGCCAGCCCGAGGACCCTGATGCGCCTGGCCAGCCCGACAATCCCGACGAGTCCGGAAATCCTTCGTTCCTGCCGGTAACCGGTGACAGCCTGGCTCGTACCCTGACTGGCCTGGCAATTGTCATGGTCGCTATGGGCGGGCTTATTTTCTTCCTCGCCCGGCGTCGAGAGCGCCGATCCTGAACGGCCAGCGGCCCAGCCTGTGTACCAGCCGTTGCAGGTTTCCGGGCCCGGCGACCAGGTCAAGCCCGACCGCCTCGACATCGGTGGCGAGCAGGGCCGGCAGGGCGTCGCCGAGCTCGCCGATTAGGTGGCGACGAAGATCTTCGGCCGTTTCGCCGCCGACGTGAGCCGGGTGTAGGCGCGGCGCAGCCCGTCGATCTCGGCCGTGAGGACGGTGTCGGTATCCTCGAACGCCTGGACGCCAACCGCCGGGAGACGGGCGCGTCCGGCCCGCGCCACCCGCCCGCAGCAGCAGCTGAAGGACGCGGGGGCTCAGCTGTCCCGGATCGAGGAGATCCTGGCGGGAACCGGCCCCGACGCGTGCACGTGCAGGCAGGTGGCCGCGGTCCTGGACTCCTCTACCGGGACTGGAGGGCGGCCCACCAAGACTGGTCAGGGGTTCTCTGCCGGCGCCATGGGAAGCCTGACGCCGGCCGAGACTCACGATCAGAAGTCGTCGTCGAAGCTGACCGAGCCGGTCACGCCCATCTGGTAGGCGGAGACGCGACGCTCGAAGAAGTTGGACAGCTCCTGGACGTCCTGCAATTCCATGAAGGCGAACGGGTTCTTGCTGCCGTAGAGCGGCTCGATGCCGAGGACGCCGAGGCGGCGGTCGGCCACGTGCTGGAGGTATTCGCGCATGTCGGACAGGGACATGCCCGAGACGCCCTGTTCGAGCAGGTCGGCGGCGAACTGGACCTCGCATTCGACGGCGTCGGCGAGCATGTCCTTGACCTGCTGTTCCATCTCGGCGTCGAAGAGGTCCGGCTCTTCGGCGCGGACCGTGTCGACGACGTCGAAGGCGAAGGCCATGTGCATCGACTCGTCGCGGAACACCCAGTTGGTGCCCGAGGCGAGCCCGTTGAGCAGGCCGCGGGAGCGCAGGAAGTACACGTAGGCGAAGGCGCCGTAGAAGAACAGGCCCTCGATGCAGGCGGCGAAGCAGATCAGGTTGAGCAGGAACGCTCGCCGGTCGTCGCGGGTCTGCAGCGTCCGCAGCTCGTAGATCGAGTCGATCCACTTGAAGCAGAACTCGGCCTTGCGGGCGATCGACGGGATGTTCTCCACCGCGGCGAACGCCTCGAAGCGCTCCTTCTCGTCGGGGACGTAGCTGTCCAGGAGGTTCAGGTAGAACTGGACGTGCACGGCCTCCTCGAAGAGCTGCCGGGACAGGTAGAGCCGGCCCTCCGGGGAGTTGACGTGCTGATAGAGGTTGAGCACCAGGTTGTTGGCCACGATGGTGTCGCCGGTGGCGAAGAAGGCGACCAGCCGGGAGACCAGGTGCTGCTCGGCCGGCGAGAGTTTGGCCAGGTCGGCGAGGTCGGAGTGCAGGTCGACCTCCTCGACCGTCCAGGTGTTCTTGATGGCGTCCTTGAACCGGTCGAAGAAGCGCGGGTAGCGCATGGGACGCAGGGTCAGATCCATGCCGGGATCGAGCAGGTTCACTGGCACGCCTCACAGGACTCGGGGTTCTCCACGGAACAGGCCACGGCGTCGACCGGAGCGATCGACACGGTTGCCTGCTGAATGCGCGTCGCGGGACGCGAGCGCAGGTAATAGGTGGTCTTCAGCCCGGCCTTCCAGGCGAAGAGGTACATCGACGAGAGCTTGCCGATGGTCGGCGAGCTGAGGAACAGGTTCAGCGACTGCGACTGGTCGATGTAGGGCTGCCGTGCGGCGGCGAGCTCGATCAGCGCCTTCTGCGGCAGCTCCCACGCGGTGCGGAACAGCTCGCGGACCTCGGCGGGCAGGTCGGTGAGCCCCTGCACGGATCCCTCGGCGCGCCTGATCTGCTCGCGGACGGGTGTGGTCCAGAGGCCGCGCGCCTTCAGCTCGCGTACCAGATAGGTGTTGATCTGAAGGAACTCGCCGGACATCGTCTCGCGCTTGAACAGGTTGGACACCTGCGGCTCGATGCACTCGTAGCAGCCGGCGATCGAGGCGATGGTCGCCGTCGGCGCGATCGCGATCAGCAGTGAGTTACGCAGGCCGTGCTCGGCGATGCGCGTCTTGACCGCCGTCCACCGCTCGGTCTGGGTCGCCTCGGCGGCCCACAGCTCGTGGTGCAGGTCGCCCTTCGCGGCCCGGGTCTCGTCGTAGGCCGGGTGCGGGCCGGACTGCTCGGCCAGCGCCGTCGAGGACTCCAGTGCGGTCAGGAAGATCTCTTCCTGTACGCGGGTGGACAGCTCCTTCGCCTCGACGGAGTCGAACGGCAGCCGCAGCGTGAAGAACGCGTCCTGCAGGCCCATCAGACCGAGGCCGACGGGACGCCAGCGCGGGTTCGACTTGGCCGCCTGCACGCTGGGGTAGTAGTTGATGTCGATCACGCGGTCGAGGAAGGTCACCGCCGTGCGGACCGTGGCGCGCAGCTTCGCCCAGTCGACGCCGTCGGCGGTGGTGTGGGCGCCGAGGTTGATCGAGCCGAGGTTGCACACGGCCGTCTCGTCGTCGCTGTTCACCTCGAGGATCTCGGTGCACAGATTCGACAGGTGGATGGTGTTGCCCGGTGCGCCGGTCTGGTTCGACAGGCTGTTCGAGCGGTCCTTGAAGGTCATCCAGCCGTTGCCGGTCTGGGCCAGGGTGCGCATCATCCGGCCGTACAGATCACGGGCCTTGACCTTTTTAACAGCCTTCTTCTCCGCCGTACGGTACGCCTCGTCGAATTCGTCCCCGAACAGATCGGGCAGCTCCGGGGCGTCGCTGGGGTCGATCAGGGACCACTCGCTGTCGGCCTCGACGCGGCGCATGAACTCGTCGGGGATCCAGTTGGCCAGGTTCAGGTTGTGCGTGCGGCGGGAGTCCTCGCCGGTGTTGTCGCGCAGCTCCAGGAACTCCTCGATGTCGGGGTGCCACGGCTCCAGGTAGACGCATGCGGCACCCTTGCGCCGGCCGCCCTGGTTGACCGCCGCCACGCCCGCGTCGAGGGTCTTCAAGAACGGGACGATGCCGTTCGACTTGCCGTTGGTGCCGCGGATGAGCGCGTTGCGGCCGCGGACGCGGGACCAGGAGATGCCGATGCCGCCGGAGAACTTGGAGAGCTTGGCGACCTGGTGGTAACGCTCGTAGATCGAGTCGAGCTCGTCCCTGGGGGAGTCCACCAGGAAGCACGACGACATCTGCGTGTGCGAGGTGCCCGAATTGAACAGCGTGGGGGAACTGGGCAGATAGGCCAGGCTGGACATCAGGCGGTAGAAGCCGATCGCCTCGGCCGGCGTCTGCGACAGGCCACACGCGACGCGCAGCAGCCAGTACTGCGGTGTCTCCACGACCTCGCGGGTCTCGGGGTGGCGCAGCAGGTAGCGGTCGGCCACCGTACGCAGGCCGAAGTACTCGAACCGCAGGTCACCGCCGTTGTCCACGGCGTCGTCCAGCTTGCGGGCGTTGAGCGTGACGAAGGCGAGCGTCTTGTCGCTGATCAGTCCCTGCTGGTGGGCGTACCGGATCGACTGGGAGAAGCTCGCGACGCCCTGGCCACGAACCTCCTTCTCGACGTACGCGGCCAGCAGGCGCGCCGCCAGCCTGGAGTACTGCGGTTCCTCGCCGATCAGCTCGGCCGACGTCTGGATCGACAGCTTGTCCAGTTCGGCGGTCGTCGCTCCGTCGTACAGGCCGCTGATCGTCTTGGTGGCGACCCGCAGCGGGTCCACCTCGTCCAGGTCGGCGACCCACCGCTCGACCGCCTTGACGATCTTGTTGACGTCCACCGTCTCCAGGTCGCCGTTGCGCTTGCGGACCTGCATCCCGTGCCGCCTCTGCTCCGGCACCGCGGTCTCGTCCTGAGTGATCGTCATCGTCCCCCCTCGTCCAGCCCAACCCCAAGGCCGTCGGACGCGCAGGAGGACGCCGCCGGGGTTCCCCCGCGCATGGCGGCCCGGCTGATGGCGTCGGCCGTCCCACGCGGCCTTCGACCGCCGCACACGACGTGTGCGGCGCGCTGGCAGGTCTTCGGACTCGCGGGCGTCGTGCTCGTTCCTACTGACCGTCGCTTCCCAGGCCGGACCGGCCCAGTGCTTGATGACGGCGTTCGTTCCTGCTCACCGCTGCGGGGCAGTCCCGGACTCACACCGGGTTCCCTGTTGCCTCGACCCTCCGGAAAGGAAGATCGAACCAGCTGCGAGAGACACCATATCTGGGTACGCCCAGGAATGTGCAACACCAGATGGTGTGTCGGCGTGTCGCGCCCACCTATCGCCCTCCACGACATCGCCCACCTGAACAGACCGGCTCTGCCCGGCCGGCCTGACCGCCGACGCTCCTCAGCTAGGCTCTCCGATCAGCCGCGCTTACCCAGACGCGGCTGATCCGTATCCAAGACCAAGACTCGGGGTGCTGGGACAGCTACACGAGCGCGGGGCCCTGTATACGAGTCCTGCTGGGCCCACTGACCTGAGGATCAATCACTTTTCACGGGACGGAATCCCGTTTCCATGACGGAATCCACGGTGGTGAACTCCAGTCTTTGGTGGTTGCGATAGGGCTGCCCGGGGCGTGCGTCGGCCGGTGGGAAGTGGGCCTGGTTCGGCGCGTCGGGGAAGGTCTGGGTCTCGACGGTGAAGCCGGCGAAGGCGGGATAGGTATCGGCCGGGGATTTGCCGGAGACTCCGGCCAGGTATCCGCCGGTGTAGAGCTGGACGCCGGGCTGGTTGGTCGACATGGTGAGACGCCGTCCTGAGGCCGGGTTGGTGACGGTGAGGACCTCCCGCATTCCGGAGCCGTCGAGGACCCAGTTGTGGTCGTATCCGCTGCCCGATTCGGTATTCCGGCCGGCGCCGGTTCCGCCCACGCCGGCGATGTTCTTGCCGATCGGGGTGGGGGTGCGGAAGTCGAACGGTGTGCCGGCCACCGCGCGGATCTCGCCGGTCGGGAGCAGATCGTCGGTGACAGGCGTGTAGTGGCTGCCGTTCACCTGCAGCACGTGGTCGAGGACCGTGCCGGAGTCGTGACCGCCGAGGTTGAAGTAGGCGTGGTTGACGATGTTGGCGATCGTCGGCGCGTCGGTGGTGGCCTCGATGAGGATGTCCAGGGCGGCCGGCTCGATTCGGTAGGTGACCCGCGTGGTCAGGGTGCCGGGGTAGCCCTCCTCGCCGGCCGGGGAGATACGCCAGAAGGTGACCGCGTGACCGTCCGGGTCGAGTTCGGTGCTCCAGACCTTGCGGTCGAATCCGCTGGCGCCGCCGTGCAGGTGGTTGGCGCCCTCGTTGACGGACAGCTGGACGGGCCGGCCGTCGATCCGGGTCCGTCCGTCGCGGATGCGGTTGGCGTACCGGCCGACCGTGGCGCCCATGTAGTTGTCGTCGGTGGCGATGGTCTCCCAGCCGGGGCGCTGCAGGACGACGTCGGCGGTCCGGCCGTCGCGGTCCGGGACATGCAGTTCGAGCAGGCGGGCGCCGAGGTCGGTGAGCTTGGCCATGACGGCGCCGTTGGTCAGCGTGATGACCCGGATCTCGATGCCGTGCAGGGTCTCGGTCTTGATGTCGGTCATTGTTCCTCTTCTCGGTACGGTTCCGGTCAGCGAGTCACGCCGGTCAGAGCGGCGGCGGTCATCTCGTGCCGCATCGGCAGTCCCTCCCAGTCGCCGGAGGTGCCGACGGTGCGGGCGGCGCAGAAGGTGCCCTGCGCGAGCCGCTCGGCGAGAGGCCGGCCCTCGGCGCGCGCGGCGAGATATCCCGCGACGAAGCTGTCACCGGCGCCGATGACGTCGGCCACGGTGACGTCCGGAGCGGCCGTGGCGGCGGTGGTCCCGTCGGCCAGGGCGGCGAACGCCCCGTCGCGGCCGCGTTTGACGACGACCTCGCCGGGGCCGCGGGCGAGCACGGCGGCGGCCGCTTCCGGGTCGGCCGGGAGCCCCAGCACGGCGAGTTCGTCGTCGCCGACGAAGACGACGGTGCTGCGCTCCAGGATCGTCCGCAGCACGCCGGGAACCGTTGCGCTGCGGGCCAGGCCGTGGCGGTGGTTGACGTCGAAGGACACCTCGATGCCGGCGCGGTGTGCCCGTTCGATGGCCCGCCGGACGGCCTGCTCGGCGTCGCTGCTCAGGGCCGGCGTGATGCCGGTGAGGTGGACCAGGTCGACGGTCGGCAGCGCGTCGAAGGCGAAGTCGACGTGCGCGGGCCGCACGGCGCTGCCGGCGCTGCCGTCTCGGTAGTAGGTCACCACGGTCCGGTCGGCGGTGCGCAGGTCGCGGAGCATGAATCCGGTCGGTCGGCCGGCGACGGTGTGCAGGTGCTGCACCTCGACTCGTTCGCCGGCGAGGTCCCGCAGGACGCGCCGGCCGAGGGCGTCGTCGCCGACGCAGCCGACGTAGCTGACCCGGTGCCCCAGGCGGCTGACGCCGATGGCGACGGTGGCCTCCGCGCCGGCGGTACTCAGGCGCAGTTCGGCCGCGGTCCGCAGCGGGTTTCCCGGGCGGGTGGCGCCGACGCCGAGCGTCTCGCCGATGGTCAGGAGGTGCACGGCTGCGGTTCCCGGCCTTGTCGGATGGTGTCGAGCAGCCGGGCGGCGCGGTCGGCGAGGGCGCGCTGCGATCCGCCCTCGGTGGCGTCGCCGATCAGTCCTCGGCCCAGGCCCAGCCCGCAGGCGCCGGCGCGGAGAAACGCGGCGGCGTTGCCGGCGTCGACACCGCCGGTGGGAACCAGCGGAACGTCGGGCAGGGGGTCGCGCAGGGCTCGGCAGTATGCTGCTCCCTCGCGCCCGGCGGGGAAGATCTTGACCGCCAGGGCCCCGGCCCGATGGGCGGTGAGGACCTCGGTGGCGGTGTAGGCGCCGCAGAGCACGCCGGTGCCGGTGGAGGCGGCCGCGGTGATCACCTCCGGTACGACCGCGGGGGTGACGAGGAAGGCCGCGCCCGCGTCGGCCGCCGCGTCGGCCGCCGCCGCGTCCAGCACGGTGCCGGCACCGAGGTGGACCTCGTCGGGGAGGTCGGCTCGTATGTCGAGAATCGCGCGGGCCGCTCCCGGCGTGGTGAGCGCGAACTCCATCAGCGTGATGCCGGTCCGGGCGAGTGTGGCGGCGGTGGCGGCGAAGTAGCGCGTGTCGGTACTACGCAGGATCGCCACGGCGGTGCGTTCGCGAAGGACCGTGAGGTCGAACGGGGTCATGACGTCGACGCCCGCCGGTCGAGGGTCAGCAGGATCTTGCCGCGCGGTCCGTCGCCGGCGCCGTGGCGCAACGCGTCGACGGCCTCCGCGAAGTTCTCGAGCGGAAACCGGTGGGTGATCAGGGGGAGGGGAGTGAGTGCGCCGCTGTTGAGCAGTGCGACGGCCGAGCGCCACGCCTCGGCGGTGTAGCCGAAGCTTCCCCGGATGCGAAGGTCGTTGTTGACGATGTCGTCGGCGGCGGTGGTGATCGTTCTGCCGTGCCCGGCGATGCCGAGCAGCAGCACGCTGCCGCCACGTCGCGGCGCGGTCAAGGCTGATTGGACGGCGTCGATGTTGCCGGCCGCCTCGACGACGAAGTCGAAGCTGCGCTCCGGCGCCGGCTCGACGGTGAAGGCGTCCGCTCCCATCGTCCGGGCGAGGCCGGCCTGCTCGGGTCTGCGGCCGCTGACCACCACCTCGCTCGGCGACCACAGCCGCAGCGCGTGGGCGGCCAGCAGCGCGACCGTGCCGTCGCCGATGACCAGCATGCGGCCGCCGCGTTCCGGGTTCGCCTCCAGCAGCCCGCGGAGCACCACCGACAAGGGTTCGACCAGCGCCCCGGCCTCGGCCGGGATCCCGGGACCGAGCCGGTGCACGAGGCGTTCCGGGACGGTGACGGATGGGCCGGCCGCACCGTCGCGCATGAAGCCGAGTTCGTCGTACACCGCGCAGAGGTTGGTCCGGCCCGCCCGGCAGGCAGCGCAGACACCGTCGGGGATGATGCCCTCGACGACGACCGTGTCGCCGGCCTGGAATCGGCCGGCCCGGAAGCGGTCGGCCCGGTCGCCCGTCGCCGCGACGACGCCGGACCATTCGTGCCCGATGACCAGCGGGTAGCGAACGTAGTCGGGATCCATCCTTCCGTCGATGATCTCCAGGTCGGTGCCGCAGACCCCGACGAACAGCGGGGTGATCCGGACCTCGCCGGGGCCGGGGGCGACGGCCGTACGGTCCTCGAGGCCGAACACCCCGGGTCCGCGGACGACCAGGGCCGGTCCGCCGGGCAGGGCGGTCACCACGTCGGCGCCTTGCCGCCGGCCAGGTACTCGTGCCATGTCGGTCCGCCCAGCCCGATCGAGATGTCGTCGGCGTGGGCCCGGACGGACTCGCCCAGCTCGCGGACCCGCCAGGTGGGGATGTCCCGCTTGAGGCCGGTGACGCTGATCGAACCGAGGCACGTCCCCGTGCGGTCGAGGAACGCCGCGCCGAGGCAGAAGACACCTTCGTCGTCCTCCTCGTCGTCGATGGCGAAGCCCCGGGTGCGGCTGGTGGCCAGGTCGGCCAGAAGGTCGTCGACGGTGGTGATGGTGTTCCGGGTGCGGCCCGGCAGGCCGGTCTCCTGGGCGATGGCCCGGATCCGGCCGGCGTCCAGGGCCGACATGATGGCCTTGCCGGCGGCGCTGTGGTGCGGGAGCTCGCGCCGGCCCAACTGGGTGTGGAATCGGATCGTGCCGGGCCCGTCGACCCGGTCGATGAAGACCGGGAAGCCGTTGTCGGCCACGGCCAGCCGGGTCGTCCAACCGGTGCGCGCGGTGAGCTCCTGCATCACCGGCCGGCCGATCTCGGTGAGCCCCAGTCCTTCGGTGAGGCTGTCGGCGAGCCGGATCACGGCGCGGCCGAGGCGGTAGCGCGGTCCGGGCTGGATCTCGGTGGCGTACGAGTGCGCCACCAGCGTCCGCAGCAGGGCGAAGGTGGAGCTCTTCGACGTCTCCAGCTGCTGACTGAGCTCGGTCACGGTGAATCCCGTGGCTCCCGCGTCGGCCAGCAGGTCCAGCAGGCGCAGTGCCCGGGCGACGCCCTGCAGCTTGTACCGGTCGCCGGACGTCTCGACGTTGGTGTCGTCCGGGTCCGTGTCGCTCTTGCCAGGCAAGAAGGCCTCCTCAGCATGTTTGGCACAACAGAACTGTGTTCGTGAGACAGCGAACTCCGACAGCTGGGTAGCTGTCAAGTGGCGCCTGGAGGTTGACTTTAGTGCAACGACCGTGTTCGCATCAGCAACATCCTGTTCGGGCTGGACGAACAAGGTTCGGCACAGCACATCAATGGAGAGTAGATGAAGCGAATCCTGGCGCTCGCCGCCGCGGCCTGCGTCGCCGCGACCCTCACCGGATGCGGCGGCAACGACGGCACGGGCGACGGCACGACGCTGACCCTGTGGCACAACTACGGCACGTACTCCAATGCCGCGGCCACGACGGACCTGGTCGCCGCCTTCGAGAAGCAGAACCCGACGATTCACATCAAAATCGTCAGCCAGCCGCAGGACAGCTACTTCTCGCTGCTGCAGTCGGCCGCCCTTGCCCACGAGGGCCCGGACCTCGCGGTGATGTGGACCGGCCTGTACGCGCTCAAGTACGAGAAGCTGCTGGTCAACCTCAAGGGAGTGGTCCCGGACGCGCTGCTGAGCGCGCAGAAGAGCATTGCCTACACGGCGCCCGGCTTCGACCCGGCGCGGGGCAGCCTGGTCATGCCCACGGACACGCAGTTCTACATCGGCTTCTACAACAAGAAGCTGTTCGCCCGGGCCGGCATAGCCGCGGTGCCCCGCACCTGGGACGAGCTGTACGCGGCGTGCGCGAAACTCAAGAAGCTCGGCGTCACGCCCCTGGTGTACGGCAACGGCGGCGCGACCGGCGCGACGTTCGTGCCGTGGTACGACGCCAGCTACCTGATCTCCGCCTTGTTCCCGCCCGACCGGCTGTCCGGGCTGTACGACGGATCGATCCCGTGGACCGACCCGCGGATCCAGGCGCAGCTGGGCAAGTGGCAGCAGCTGAGCAAGCGCGGATACACCAACGGCGACGTCGCGACCAGCAACACCAACTTCCGGGCGTTCCAGAACGGCGAAGCCGCGATGATCGTCGACGGCAGCTTCGACGCCGCGCGGTTCAGTAAGTCGCTGGGCCCGGATCTCGCCGCGTTCGTACCTCCGTTCAGCGACACGCCGGTCAAGTCGGTCGTCGAGTTCGCCGGTGGTGGCTTCTCCATCACCAAAACCTCGCGGCATCGGAGCGAGGCGGCCAAGTTCCTCGAGTTCCTCGGCACCGAACAGGCAACCGGCATCCTGGAGGGCAACGGGCTGATCCCCAACCTCACCGGATACCAGCCCCGGGACCCGATCGCCCGGCAGCTCATCGGGTTCGCCGCCACCGGCGGGTACGTCCGCTACCCGATGCTCGACAACGTCATCCAGCCCGAGGTGGCCGACGTCGGCTCGCGTCAGCTCCCGTCCGTCCTCGCCGGAAACCGGACGCCGTCGGCGGCGGTGACGGCGATGGACCAGTCGCTGCGTGCGCTGCCCGCCGACCGGCGGGCCGTTCTCCGATGACCCGGGCCAGACCGGTCGGCGTCCTGCTGTCGCTGCCCGCCGTCACCCTGGTGGCGCTGCTGTTGGTCCTGCCGATCGCGCAGACCGCGTATTACAGCCTCACTGCCTGGGACGGCTTCCAGGCGACCTGGGCCGGCCTCGGCAACTATGCCCAGCTGTTCAACAACCCGGCTTTCGGGCGGGTCCTGGAGAACAACCTCCTGCTGTTGCTGTCGGTACCGGTGGCCGTGATCATCCCGTTCGGCATCGCCGCGGTGCTCAACGAGCACGTCCTCGGATGGCGGCTGTTCCGAGCGCTGTACTTCCTGCCCACCGCCGTGTCGTGGGTGGTAACCGGCATGGTCGCGACCCGGTTCTTCGCCCAGGACGGCATCCTCAACGGCCTGCTGCGCGGCGTCGGCCTCGGGTTCGTGCGGACCGACCTGCTCGCCGGGGAGCGCACCGCGCTGCTGGCAGTCGGCCTGACGTTCGTCTGGTCGATGGTCGGCACCAACACCCTGATCTTCAGCGCCGGGCTGGCCACCGTGGACCCGTCGCTGCTGGAGGCGGCCCGCTGCGACGGCGCCGGCCCGGTGCGCGCGTTCTTCAGCATCACGCTGCCGCAGCTCGCCCGGTTCCTTCAGTTCGCGGTCGTGCTGACGACGATCTCGGCGTTCACCGCCCTGTTCAGCCTGATCTTCGTGATGACCAGCGGCGGGCCCGGAGACGGCACCACCACGATGGAGTTCTACATCTACCAGCGGGCCTTCACCCAGGGCGAGTTCGGCCAGGGCGCGATGCTCGGCATGGTGCTGCTGGCCACCGTCGGCCTCGTCACGCTGATCCAGGTCGGCGCGCTGGCCCGTGTCGGACGGGAGTCCTGATGGCCAGGCGGATGACGCTGTTCCTGCTCATGGCGCTCATCGCCGTGGTGATGCTGTATCCGATCTCGTTCATGGTGCAGACCTCCCTGCGTAGTGACGAGCAGTACCGGACCGGCGCCGGCTATTCGCTCGGGAGCTGGCGGGCGCTGTTCGCCACATTGCCGGTCGCCGACCTGATGCTGAACTCGACCCTGGTCTGCGTGTCGGCGCTACTGCTGATCCTGGTGGTGTCCGTCCCGGCGGGCTTCGCCTTCGCCAAACTCAGCTACCCCGGCAGCGCCGTCCTGCTCACCGCGATCATCGCCTGCGCGATGGTGCCCGTGCAGTCACTGGTCCTACCCGAGTTCGCGAACCTGGCCCGCATCGGCCTGGTGAACAACTACCTCGGCGCGATCCTCGTGTACGCCGCTCTGGGCACGCCGTTCGCGACGTTCCTGATGACCGTCTACTTCCGGGCGCTGCCCGACGAGTTGCTCGAAGCCGGCGTGATCGACGGGCTGGGATACGGGCAGATCTTCCTGCGGATCGGCGTACCACTGTCCCTGCCGGCCGTCGCCACCGTCGTCGTGCTCCAGTTCATCCAGATCTGGTGCGACCTGCTCGTCGGGCTGCTCTTCCTGCAGACCCCGGGGCTGCGCACAATCACCACCGGTCTCGGCGTGCTCGCCTCCGGCCGGGTCACCGACGTCCCCGTACTGATGGCCGGCGCGACCCTGAGCGCGATTCCCGCCGTCCTGGCCTACCTGCTGCTGCAACGGTTCCTCGTCCGCGGCCTCACCGTCGGCGTTTCCAAGTAGCCCCCCGACACCCGAAGAAGGAGACGGCCGTGCTGCACGGTGTACTTCCCGTTCTGCTCACCCCGTTCACCGACACCCTCGACCTGGACCTGCCCGCTCTCCAGCGCGAGATCGACTGGGTCATCGACCACGGCGCCGACGGCGTCGTGATGGGCATGGTCTCCGAGACCCTGCGCCTGAGCTCCACCGAACGGGACCGGCTGGCCGAAGCCACCTGCGCCGCCGCCGACGGCCGCGTTCCCGTCGTCACGAGCGTCGGCGCGGAAAGCCAGGTGACCGCCGTCGCGCACGCCCGCGCCGCCGCCGGCTACGGCGCCGCCGCCGTCATGGCCATCCCGCCGATGGCGACCGACGCGGGCGAGGACGAGGTGTTCCGGTACTACGCCGCGATCGTGGAGGCGATCGACATCCCGGTGGTAGTGCAGGATGCGAGTGGCTACCTCGGCAACGGGTTGAGCATCGCCCTGCAAGCGAATCTGCACCGGCAATTCGGCAGCCGGGTCTGCTTCAAACCCGAGGCACAGCCGATCGGACCCAAACTGAGCGCGCTGCGCGACGCCACCGGCGCGACGGCCGTCATCTACGAAGGCAGCGGCGGCGTCGCACTGGTCGACAGCTACGCGCGGGGCATCGCCGGCACCATGCCGGGCGCCGACATCGTCTGGGCGATCGCCGCGCTCTGGCGCGCGCTCGTCGACGGTGACGAGGCCGCCGTCAACCGGCTCAACGGCCCGATCAGCACCCTCGTGCTGCTCCAGAGCACCCTCGACGCGTACGTCGCAGTCCAGAAGCACCTACTCGTCAGACAAGGCGTCATACCCAGCGCGGCGGTCCGCGGCCCGGTCGGCTACATCCTCGATCCCGAATCCGAGCGCGAGGTCGACCGTCTCTTCGACCACCTGCGAGCGGCGGTCGCCGGATGAGAGAGACGGATCTTCCCATGGGCACGCTGCGCAGCGACGCCTGGTTCGCCCGCGACGACGAGGTCGGGCTCGAACACCGCGCCTCCCTCCGGGCCGCCGGCGCACCGATCGTCCCGGGTGGTGGCCGTCCGGTCATCGCCCTGATCAGTTCGATCAGCGAACTGAACCCGTGCAACCTGCCGCTGCGCCCGCTCGTCGAGGCCGCACGCGAAGGCGTCATCGCGGCCGGAGGCGTACCGGTCGAGATCCCGGTGATGTCCCTCGGCGAGGACCTGATCAAGCCGACCGCCATGCTGTACCGCAACCTGCTCGCCATGGAGGTGGAGGAGAACCTCCGCGCGCAGCCCATCGACGGGGTCGTGCTGTTCGGCAACTGCGACAAGACCATCCCGGCCGAACTCATGGCCGCCGCCAGCGCCGACCTGCCCGCCATCCAGGTCGCCGGCGGCTACCGCAGCCCCGGCCAGTTCCGCGGCACCGAGATCGGCGCCGGCACCGACCTGTGGTCCGCCTGGAACGATCGACGTGCCGGCCGGCTCGACGACGCCGGCTGGCACGACCTCGAAGTCGCCCTCAGCTGCAGCCGCGGCGCCTGCAACGTCATGGGCACCGCGATGAGCATGGCCATCCTCGCCGAGGCACTCGGCCTGATGCTCCCCGGCGGTGCCACCCTCCCCGCCGGCGACCCGCGGCTGCACCACCACGCGTATCGATCCGGCCGGCGGATCGTGCGGCTCGTACACGAGCAGATCGTGCCC
Organism: Actinoplanes sp. NBRC 103695; assembly: GCF_030269485.1. GTDB lineage: Bacteria > Actinomycetota > Actinomycetes > Mycobacteriales > Micromonosporaceae > Actinoplanes. The sequence continues at coordinate 62,667 of NZ_BSTL01000034.1, forward strand.
AGCCGGATCCTCACCGAGCCCGCGTTCCAGAACGCGCTGCTCGTTCTCGCCGCAGTCGGCGGATCCACCAACGCCACCGTCCACCTGGCGGCCATCGCCGGCCGCCGAGCGATCCGGCTGGACCTCGACGACCTCGACCGAGCTGCCCGCCGTACCCCGGTCATCGCCGACATCGCGCCCATCGGCCAGCAACACATCGCCGCCTTCGACGCGGCCGGCGGCCTGCCGGCGGTCCAGGCCGTCCTCTCCGGCCTCCTCACCCCCGACCTGCTCACGGTCGCCGCCACCGACGACCTACCCGGTCCCGCCGGACCGGCGAAGGGCGCCATACGCCCGCTCACCGATCCGGTGACCGACCGACCAGCCTTCACCGTCCTGCATGGCAACCTCGCCCCCGAGGGCGCCGTGCTGAAGACCGCCGCGGCCGACCCGGCCCTGTTCCGGCACACCGGCCCGGCCATCGTCTTCGACAGCTACACGGACATGCTCGACCGCATAGACGACCCCGACCTCGGTGCGACCCGCGACTCGGTGCTCGTCCTACGCGGCTGCGGACCCCGTGGCGGAGACGGGTTCCCCGAATGGGGAATGATCCCGATCCCGCGGCACCTGGCAGCCGCCGGGGTCACCGACATGCTGCGGATCAGCGACGCCCGCATGAGCGGCACCAGCTTCGGCACCTGTGTCCTGCACGTCGCACCCGATGCCGCCTCCGGGGGACCCCTGGGACTTGTGCGCACCGGCGACCTCATCACCATCGACGTCGACCGGCGCATCCTGCGCGCCCACCTGGACGACGAGGAGATCGACCGGCGGCAAGCCCGGCTCCGGCCGCCGCCCTCGCGTCACCGGCGCGGCTGGCCCTTGTTGTACGACGAACACGTCATGCAGGCACCCGCCGGCGCCGATTTCGACTTCCTGGTCCCCCGGGACTCTGCCGCGCAGACATGGGAGGAACCGGTCATCGGCCGATCATGACGAACTCACGCGGAGCGCCGCGGCGCACCTGCTCGGCGGCGCCTCAGATCCGGCCCATAACCCGCGTCGATGACGTCGAAGGTGAAGACGGCCGTCTGCCGAAGGTCTCACGAAACGCCTCGGGTGACCGATTTATGGGCAGACAATGGCGTTGGGCCACTCAGACCGGGGAGTCATGACCTACTACCTTGCCTCCAGCGGGGTCCTGGTGGCCGCGTTCGTGATCTCGTCGCTGACCGGCGCACCCGGCATCGTGGGCAACGTGCTCGGTCAGACTGCCCTGATCGTCGGGCTGGTTGCCATCGTGTCCGGTATGCGGCGGCACCGTCTCGCCTCGGCCTGCCCCTGGTTGTTGGTCGCCGCGACGTTGCTGGTGTTGGTGGCGGGACTGATGCCGCCCGGTGTGCTGGCGGGAACCGCGTCCCCGCCGAGTATCGCGGACGTGTTCTATCTGAGTTCGTACGCAGCCGGCGGCCTCGGCCTTCTGCTGACCATCCGCAGGCGTACGCCGGATTGGGGCCTGCCCGGCTTGCTGGACTCTGGCATCGTCACCGTTTCAGCCGGCCTGCTCACTTGGATCTATCTGATCGACCCGATCCTCAGTGCCGCGGACATCGGTGTGGCGCCTCGTCTGGTGGCCGCCGCTTACCCTCTGTGTGACCTGATGCTGGCCGGGCTCGGGGCACGGCTGCTGCTGGACGGCGGGCCGAAATCTGTGGCGGTCCTGAGCATCACCGGGTACCTGGCCTTGACGATCATTCCCGACACGCTCAACACCTTGGACGCGCTCGCCGGGCAGACTCGGTGGACCGTCCTGGTGTCATTGTTGTGGATGATCTCCGGACTGGTTCTGGGTCTGGCCTGGGTGCATCCATCGGTCCGCGACCTGTATGCCTCCAGGGCGGTGGAAAACCTAGATCTGGGGCCCGCGAGGCTGAGCGTGCTGATGGTCGCCACGCTGCTCGCGCCAGCGGCACAGTTCCTGCAGTACGTTCGTGGCGCCCAGACGTACGTTCCGCTGATCTGCGTGTCGTGTGCCGTGATGTTCGTCCTGGTGATCGCTCGGCTCGGGGGCGTGGTGGCGGTTCAGCGCCGGATGGTGGTGACCGACATGCTGACCGGTCTGCATTCGCGCCGCTACTTCGAGAGCGCGTCGGCGCGCCTTCCCCGCAGGAGCGACCGTGCTGTGGCGGTGTTGATGCTCGACATCGATCACTTCAAGAAAATCAACGACACGTACGGACACGACGGTGGTGACCGGGTCCTTCGTGAGATCGCACGCCGTCTGTCGCAGTCAGTACGCCCTGGCGACGTTCTCGCCCGATACGGCGGCGAGGAGTTCGTCGTCCTGATGCCGGACACCCTGCCGCGTGACGCACGGCTTGTCGCCGAACGTGTTCGCGAGGCGGTCTGCAGCCGGCCGGTCGACGTGAATGACGATGTCGACATCATCGTCACGGTCTCGGTCGGCGTCGCCTGCCGGCCCGATGACGTCGCCGAGGCGGACCACCTCACCCCCTTCGCCGATCGAATGCTCTACTCCGCGAAGGAGTCGGGGCGCAACCGGGTGGTCACCGCATCCGACCAAGTCCCGGTCGACGCGTCCGTGGGCTGATCTCCTCCGATTACGTATTGATCATCCCGATGGGCTAACTCGCACTGACAGCGGCAGATCAGTGCGTTGAATGGCTCGATACCTCAGGTTTGATCGTCGGTTTCCTGGCCATCATCGTTGTTGAGAGCCGCGTAGCCGCGGTCGTGAACAAATGGGAAGCGCCTGGAAGCGTTGTTCTGCCACACCTTCGTGGAGGTGGCCGAGTAAGACGCCTCCGGTCTCGTCGCCGTCCCGGGAGCGATCGCATTCTCGGCTGATGACGGTATGGGACGAGGTGGACCCTGCGGCTGCCCGGCATCACGCCGGCGCCGGCACAGCAGATCGAGATGTCCGGAAGCCGTGGCGACCAGGCCTGGCAACTGCGGCAACTGCCCGATGGCGCCGTCCGGCCGGAGATCGGGCACGCGCCGGCCCTGTTCGACGAGCCGACCGGGGCGCGGCGGGCCGGGCAATACGTGGATCTGCTGCCCCACGCGTTGCCCGACCCGGCCGCACCGCCTCGCCGCCCCAGGTGGACGCCGGCGCACCCTCCGCGGGGGCCGGTGACGCGTCCGCGCTCATGGGAAATGCGCATCCGTCATCTTCCCCGTCGGCGCCCGACCCGGATCGGGGGGTTTAATCCGGATCACCTGTGGCGAAAAAGGGCGCGGTGAATGCATTTTCGCGGCACTCGCCAGACGCCCCTTCATGAAGCACGAGCCGTACGTCGGGCTGTCCGTGTGACACTCTATGGGAAGCTGCGCGCCGACGAATCACCAATAGGTGGACGGTTGGAGTAGCTCTCACGGGGGATGGTCAAGGGACCTGGCCGATCGATTTCCATAGTCGAGCCTCTAGGTAAATTTTCACATTGCAATTGTCGTACAGCTGGGTTAGCGGCGTATCGCCCCGACGAATCCCATATTGGCATGGTGACGACGCATGGCTCATCCGTATGCCGTTATGGCACCTGCGGTCAGGTTTCAGATCCTCGGTCCCGTGCGCATGTGGCGTGGCGGCGAGGAGATGCACCTCGGCCCGCGGCAGCGACGAACGATGCTGGCTCTGCTGCTCGCGCGCGCACAGCAGACCACCAGCCTTTCCGAGGTGGTGGAGTTGCTGTGGAGGACGAGCCGCCGGCGCACGCGGTCAACCTGGTGCACCGGCACGTCGGCCGGTTGCGCAGGCAGTGCGAGCCGGACCTGCCCAACCGGGCCAGCGGTCACTGGCTGGTGCCGCGCGGCGGCGGGTACGTCATGGCCGTCGACTCCGGCTCGCTCGATCTGCTGCACTTCCGTGAGCTGGCCGAGCGGGCAGGCGACGAGCCGCCGGAGCGGGCGCTGCGACTCCACGCGGAGGCGTTGAGCTGGTGGAAGGGTCCGGTGGCGGCGGATCTGGATCCGATACACCGGGCGCATCCGGCGTTCACGGCGATCGAGCTCGAGTATTCGGCCGTCGTGGAGTCGTTCGCCCGGACCGCGCTGACGCTCGGCCAGGCCCGGGTGGCGTTGCCGGCGCTGGCCGGGGCGGCCGACCGGAACCCGTACGACGAGGCGGTGCAGGCGTGGCTGCTGCTGGTGCTGGCCGCGTCCGGCCGGCAGGGCGACGCCGTGGCCCGGTACGAGCTGATCAGTCGCCGGCTGCGCGAGGAACTGGGCGTGGACCCGGGCGCCGAGTTGCGGCAGGCGTACGAGCAGGTGCTGCGCCAGCAGTTCCCGTCCGGCGCCCTGGTGCACGCGGGGCCTGCCCAACTCCCGCCGGATCTGCCGTTCTTCACCGGCCGGGCGGACCTGCTGGCTCAGGTGCACGGTCCGGTGGCCGCGATCCACGGCATACCCGGCAGCGGCAAGTCCGTGCTGGCCGTCCACGCCGCCCACCGGCTCGTCGGACGCTACCCGGACGGTCAGCTCTACCTGCGTCTGCACGGTTTCGACGGCTCCCGGCCCGTGGTCACCGCCAACGAGGCGCTGCACGACCTGCTGACCGGGCTCGGGGCCGACCCGGAGGCGATCCCGCACACCCGGCAGGCCATGACCGGTCTCTACCGCAGCCTGCTGGCCGGTCGGCGGATGCTTGTCGTGCTGGACGACGCCCGGGACGCCGACCAGGTCGCCGACCTGCTGCCCGGCACCGACCGCTGCCTGGCGCTGGTGACCAGCCGCCGCAAGCTCACCAAGCTCCGGCTGACAGCCGGCGCGCACCTGGTAACCGTCGGGCTGCCGTCGCTGGCCGAGGCGCGCGGCCAGTTGCGTGCGCACATCGGCATCGAGCGGGCCGCCGCCGAACCGGCCGCGCTGGACGCCGTCATCTACCACTGTGGACGGCTGCCGCTGGCGCTCGCTCTGGTCGGGGCGCGCGCCGCTGCCCACCCCTACCTCAGCCTCGCGGATCTGGCGGACGAGATGCGCGAGATGGCCGGCGCCGGGTTGCTGGCTGGATGAGTTGTCAGCGAGTTCCGGCGCCGGCTGTCAGCCGGGTTCAGGGGTCGGTGGTGATGTGGGGTTCGGTGGGGATGCGGATGTGGAAGGTGGTGCCGGGGGCGTTGTGGTTGGCCAGGGTGATGGTGCCGCCGTGGCGTTCGATGATGGTGCGGGTGATGACCAGGCCGAGGCCGGTGCCGGGGATGCGCCGGTCGAGGGCGGTGGAGGCGCGGTAGAAGCGGCGGAACAGGTGGGGCCGGTCGGCGGCGGGGATGCCGATGCCGATGCCGGTGTCGGTGAATGTCCAGGTGATCCATGCCTGGTCGGGGTCGGTGGTGGCGGTGATGGTGATGGTTCCGCCGGCTGGGGTGTATTTGACCGCGTTGGACAGCAGGTTGTCGGCGACTTGTTGCAGCCGGTTGCTGTCGGCGTACAGGTCGAGCCGTGGTGGGGTGTCGACGGTGACGGTGAGGGTTTTCTCGGCGGTTTGCGCGGCGATGGCGGCGACGGCGTGTTCGACGATGGCGGCCAGGTCGCTCGGGGCCGGGTCGATGGCCAGGTGACCGGACTCGAGCTGGGCCAGATCCAGCAGGTCGTCGGCCATGACCGACAGGCGTCCGGCGCCGCGCAGGATGGTGTGTACGTAGTGGCGCTGATCGGCGTCGAGCAGTCCGTCGAGTTCTTCTTCCAGCAGTGAGGCGGTCGAGGTGATCACCGCGAGGGGGTTGCGCAGTTCGTGGGTGACCAGGGCCAGGAACTCGTCTTTGGTGCGGGCCAGTTCGATGGTGAGTTCCTCGGCACGGCGACGTTCCAGGTATTGCCCGACCTGCGCGGCGACGCCGACGAGCAGGGTGGTGAGGGAGTCTTCGGGGTCTTCGATGCGGTCGCCGTAGACGCACAGCGCGCCGATGCTGCGGGCGCCGGTGTTGATGGGTACGCCGACGGCGACGTGCAGGCCGATCCGTGCGGCGGCGCGGCTGCGCAGCGAGGCGGTGTCGGCGGCCAGGTCACGGATCCACAGCGGGTGGCCTTGCTGGTAGACGCGGCCGGGTAGTCCGGCGCCGGATCCCAGCTCGTCGAGGGCGAAGCGGCCCAGCCGCCGTCCGGGTGCGGCGTGCCGGGCGGCGCAGAGCAGCACGTGACGCACGGCGCTGACGCCGGTGAGCGTCTCGCCGCTGTCCGTTGAGCCTAATCCGCAACGCGCATCTCTGCGGCTACTACCGGGATGAGCGTGCCGGCGCGGAGGGCGGCGGCTTTGCTCGGCTCGACGGCGCGGACGAGGCAGCTCAGCCAACCGCTGAGATTACGGTCCCTCGGCCGGGTGCTCGTCGTCGGATGGATGCACGCCGAGCCCGTCGAGGATCAGCGCCAGCATGGGCTGCGACCGGTCGTTGTCTCCCGTTGAGGCGCGCCAGAGGGCGCCGGTCAGCTGGAGGAAGTCCCCGGGCTCGGCATCGGCGCGGATCGTGTTCTCGCGTTTTCCCGCGTCGAACAGCTGCGTGATCGCGCTGATGACCGGACCGTAGGTCTGCTCGGTGATCGATTTGTGGGCTGTCGGACTGAGCGCATCGCCGAGGCCGTGCTTCTTGCGCATGGCGCCGACCAGGTCGGTTGTCCACGTTCGTAGCGCCTCCCGCGGTGGCAGCGTGGCCAACAGTTCGGGTACCGAGCCGACGAGCCGATCGACCTCGTCCTGGTAGATGGCGAGGACCAACGCCTCGCGCGACGGGTAGTTGCGATACAGGGTGCCGGGACCGACGCCGGCGCGCTGGGCGATCTGGTTCATCGAGGTGTCGCCGTCCTCGGTGAAGGCCTGGCGCGCGGCGGCCAGGATGCGGTCTCGGTTGGCGCGAGCGTCGGAACGGACCATGCCACCACCTTGCTAACCGGAGAGTTCTCCACTAAATTAAGCGGAGACATCTCCACAACCATAGGGGGCGGCATGCGCTACATCAAGCTCGGCACCACCGGCCTGGACGTCTCGCCGATCGCGATCGGTGCGATGACCTACGGCGACCCGAACCGCGGACATCCGGTCTGGTCATTGGACGAGGAGACCAGCCGGCCGCTGATCAAGCAGGCCCTGGACGCGGGCATCAACTTCTTCGACACCGCCAACCTCTATTCGTACGGGTCGAGCGAGGAGATCCTGGGGCGGGCGCTCAAGGACTTCGCCGACCGTGACGGCGTGGTGATCGCCACCAAGCTCCGCCATCCGATGCGGCCGGGTCCCAACGGCAAGGGCCTCTCGCGTAAGGCGATCATGACCGAGGTGGAGCACAGCCTGCGGCGGCTCGGCACCGACTATATCGACCTGTATCAGATCCACCGCAACGACCACGACACGCCGTGGGAGGAGACCCTCGAGGCCCTGCACGACGTGGTCAAGGCGGGCAAGGTCCGCTACCTCGGTGCTTCCTCGATGCACGCGTGGGAGTTCGCCAAGGCCCTGCACCTGCAGAGGCAGCACGGCTGGGCGCGGTTCGTGTCGATGCAAGATCACTACAATCTGCTGGCTCGCGAGGAAGAGCGGGAGATGATCCCGCTCTGCCTCGACGAAGGTGTCGGCACCATCATCTGGAGCCCGCTGGCTCGCGGCCGGCTCGCCCGTGCCTGGGACGACGCGAAGGCGACCACTCGCGCGGAGACCGACGGGGCCTACGCCGACCTGCTCTACACCCCCGCGGAAGAGGCCGGCAACAAGGCCGTCATCGACGCGGTCGGCACCATCGCCGACGAGCGCGGCGTCAGCCGCGCTCAGGTCGCGCTCGCCTGGCTGCACAGCCGCCCCGTGGTCACCGCGCCGCTGGTCGGCGCGAACACGACCGCACAGATCGACGACGCCGTCGCGTCGCTGGACATCGACCTGACCGACGACGAGATCGTCTCGCTCGAGCGGCCCTACACGCCCCGCTACGACTTCCAGGGCATCTCCGACGAGGCCGAACTGGCGAAGCTCCGGGCACACATCCCCGGCTACGCCAACGCCTAGACAACGGCACCCTGGAAAGGAGACCTTGACATGCGTGTCGTGCTGTTCGGGGCTACGGGAATGGTGGGACACGGCGTCCTCACCGCCCTGCTGGAAGACCCTTCGGTCCAAGGCGTGACAACGATATCGCGCCGAAACTCCGGGCGCCGTCATCCGAAGCTGCGGGAGGTTCTGCGGCAGGACTTCACCGATTACGCGGACCTCGACGAGATATTCGGTGCGGCCGACGCGGCGCTCTTCTGCCTCGGCACGCCCTCGGTCGGGCTGAGCGAGCCGCAGTACACCCGCATCACCCGGGACTTCGCCGTGGCGGCGGCCGAGGCGGCATGGCGCAACAACCCGGACGGGCTCTTCGTCTACGTATCCGCCAACCGCGCCGACAGCTCGAGTAGCACGATGTGGATTCGCGTGAAGGGCCGAGCCGAGGAAGCCCTCACCGCCGTGCACTCTCGCCTGTTTTTCGTCCGGCCCGGTTTCATCAGGCCGCTCCGAGGTGCGCGCCCCGCCACCCGCAGCCAGCGGGCCGCTTACGCGGTCCTCACGCCGTTCTACCCGCTCATCGAACGGCGATATCCCGACCAAGTCACGACCACGGACGCGATTGCGTACGCGATCCTCGAGGTGCTGCACGCACCGGACACCGTGTCCCGGAAGCTGGACAATCCGGCGATCAACAAGGTCGCCATCCTTGGGATCGAACGCGTCGCTCACGCCTGAACACAAGGTGGCCGGCTGCCGGCTTGCGACTCGGCTCGGCGTCGTCCTGGCTACCGCTGTGGGGACCGGCCCGCCAGGGCGGCGAGGAAGCCGCCGACGAAGGTGTCGCCCAGGCCGACGGTGGTGGGGTTCGGCACGTCGAGGAGGAAGCCGGGGACCCCGTGGACCGGCAGATGCCGGGCCAGCGCTTCGAGGAGATCGGCGGACCGGCGGGGGAGTCGGCGGGTCGCCTCGATGTTGCCGTCGGTGAGGTCGTCGCCGTGGATGTACCGGGTCGCGGCCATCACCGTACCGGTGTCCAAGGCCTTCGAGTAGGACGCCGCCCGGGAACCCATGGCCAGGGCCCAGTACTTGCTGTGCAGCACCAGGACCGGGGCCGGAATCAGCTCGTGGACCTCGGCGAGGGCGGCCGCGACCTCGTCGACCGACAGCAGGTCGACGGTACGACCGAGGTAGGCCTGAAGTTCGTCCTCGTTGAGGCCGTAGACGTCGATCTCGGGCAGCAGGGCGTCCCGGACCCGGCGGCTGAACGGCGGCTCGTGATAGGCGGCGTCCTCGAAGTAGGTCACCGCGTCCGCCGGAAGCTGCCGCATGTGCTTCCGCAGCACTGCCAGCCGCTGGTCGAGCAGCCTCTCGTCGCGCATGGCGTTGAAGTTGGAGACCAGGAAGACCGTTGCGTCGCGCAACACGTCGCCCAGATCGGCGGACAGCGCCATCGACTCGTTGGCCGGGTCGTTGACGTAGATCAGGCGGTTCGCCAGCGGCGCCACGATGTCGCCGATCCGCAGCCCCTGGTCGAACTGCACGATCAGGTGGGGGTAGAAGGTGTCCTCGCGGCCGCTGTTGATCCACGTGGTGGAGGCGGGCAGCAGCCGGCGGAAGGTGTCGTTGACGGTGACGAGATGCATGGTCGACGGCACGCCGAGGCGGTCCATCACGATGCCCGCGCGCACCGCGGTCCCACCGAGGGCCGTCTTGTGCTCGAACCGGCGCGCGAAGGTCGACAGCGCCGTGGCGGAGGCGACGAACTGCTCGCCGCCTCCGCCACGCGCCACGTACCCCAGGATGGAGACGACGAGATCACGCTCGTCGGTCACGGCGCGCGGCGTGGTCAGCTCGGCCGCTGTGATTTCGAATTCGGCAACGAGCTGTTCCATGACCGGCGCCGTGAGCTTCAGCTCGTAGTCGACGCAGCCACCCAGACCCAGGACGATGCTCATCTCAGTACAGCGAGCCCTTCCCGGTGGCACCGAACAGGTCGATCTTCTGCGCGGCGACGACCTTCATGGCATCGATGCAGGCCGGCTGGATCGCGTTGGGCTCGCGGACCTTCTCGTCGGTGCCGAGCACCTCGCGCATCTTGTTGTGGTAGGCGACCTTGATGTCCGTCGAGATGTTGATCTTGTTGATCCCGATCCGCGAGGCCTCGGCGATCTCGTCGTCCGGGTTGTTCGATCCGCCGTGCAGCACCAGCGGAATGCCCACCGCGCTCTTGATCTCCTTGAGCAGGTCCAGCTTCAGCTCGGGCGTCACACCCTTCGGGAAGAAGCCGTGGTACGTGCCGATCGCCACGGCCAGGCTGTCCACGCCCGTCCGCTCGACGAAGGTGACGGCGTCGCCCGGATCGGTGTAGACGATCGTGGTCGAACCCTCGGCCTCGGCGTAGCTGTCGTTGGCGCCGATCGTGCCCAGCTCACCCTCGACCGAGATGCCCAGCACGTGCGCGGAGTCGACGACCCGCTTGGAGATCGCGATGTTGTCCTCGAACTCCTTCAGCGATCCGTCGATCATCACCGAGGTGAAGCCGAACTGGAAGGCCTCGAGCATCTGTTCGTACGTGGCGCCGTGGTCCCAGTGGATGGCGATCGGGATCGAGGCGGTGTGTGCCCGCTCGGCGATGGCGGTGATCAGCTCGCGGCCGATGTGCTTCACCTCGTCCGGGTGGATCGCGACGAACAGCGGGGCGTTCTTCTCCTCGCTGATATCGACGATGCCCTGGAACATGGCCCAGTCGCTGATGTTGAACGCGGGCACGGCGAAGCTGTTCTCGTTGGCGACGTCAAGGATCGTCTTGCCGGTCGTCAGCATGTCGGTATTTCTCCTTGTTCGCACTCAGGCTTTGACGGCGCCGGACGTCAGTCCGCCGATGAACCGCCGCTGGAAGATGAGGAAGAGGACGAGAACCGGAATCGACCCGAGAATGCTCATGGCCATCATCTGGTTCCACTCGTACGAGTGCTGGCCCATGAGCAGCTGGATGCCGATGGGTACGGTCCGCATGTCGTCGGTGCGGGTGAGCGTGAGCGCGAAGAGGTACTCGTTCCACGAGATCATGAACGTGTACACCCCGACGGCGATCAGACCCGGGACGGAGATCGGCACGAGAATCCGCCACAGTGCGGTCCAGCTGCTGCCGCCGTCGACCTTGACGGACTCGTCCAGTTCTTTCGGTAGCGTGTTCAGATAGGCGGTGGTCATGATGATCGCGTACGGAAGCGTGAACACCATGTGGGTGAGGATGAGGCCGGGATAGGTGTTGTAGAGACCGAGCGCGACGACGAGCCCGAAGTACGGAATGACGAGCGTGATCGGCGGTACCGCCTGCACGCTGACGATGACCGCGTTGATGGTCTTCCGGCCCGGGAAGGTGAAGCGGCTGAACGCGTACGCGGCCAGGATCGCCACCAGCAGCGTCAGCGCCGTCACGGACAGGGCGACGATGTAACTGTTGGCGAAGAACCGCAGCTGGACGCCGTTGGTGAGGATTCCGGTGTACGCGTCCAGCGAGAAGCTCTTCGTGATCAGCTGCGGCGGGTTCTGGAACACCTCGCCGTTGGCCTTGAACGACGTGGACAGCATCCACAGCACCGGCAGGCCGGCGAACAATCCGCCGATGATCAGCCCGATGATGACGCCGGTCTTGGCGAGGTTCCGCCGGGCGCGGATCGAGGTCATCACCGCTCACCGCTCCCTTTGCGTACGCACGTAGAAGAAGGCCAGGATCATCGTCAGCATCAGGACCACCACGGCCGCGGCCGCCGCGGTGGAGAACTCGTACTCGCTGAAGGCCTGCTTGTAGGTGAACGTGCTGAGCATCTCGGTCGAGTTCAGCGGGCCACCGCCGGTCATCATCCAGATCAGCGCGAACTGCTGGGACGTCCAGATCAGGTCGAGCACGGCCATGCTGATGATCACCGGCCGCAGCTGGGGGAGCGTCACGGCCAGGAACTTCTGGACCGGGCCGGCGCCGTCGACGGACGCCGCTTCGTACAGGTCGCCGGGGATGCCCTGCAGCCCGGCGAGCAGGCTGATCATGAAGAAGGGATAACCGGACCAGACGTTCGCGAACGTCACCACCCACAGTGCCTTGTCCGGGTCGCCGAGCCAGTCCACCGCGCTCTGGGCCACACCCAGCGTTTGCAGGATGTAGTTGAGCACGCCGGCTGGGTCGAGCAGCAGCCGCCAGATGACCGCGATGACCGCGATCGTGAACAACCAGGGCAGGATGTAGACGATGCGGAACAGCGCCTTGGTCACACCACTCAGCAGTTTGGAGTTGAGCATCATGGCGAAGGCGAGCCCGAGGAGCAGGTGGGCCACCATGCTGACGGTGATGAAGACGGCCGTGTTCTTCAGCGCCACCAGGAAGTCGGGGTCGCTGAGCACCTTGGCGTAGTTGGCCAGGCCGGCGAATTCCGAGTCGTCCGTGACGATCACGTTGTCCTGGAACGAATACCCGATCACCATGATGATCGGCACGATCATCAGCACCACGATCAGCAGCACGGTGGGGGACAGGTAACCGAACGGGACCAGGCGCTGGGCGATGCCCCGGGGGGCGCGCCGGCCGGCAGCCGGCGCAACCCTCTCCGGTTCAGTCCTTCGGTCGATTCGCGTGGTCATTGCCCGACCTCGATCAGCGGGGTCATTCGATTACCGACGACCAGGACTCCTGCGCCTTGGCCAGGGCATCGTCGACACTCGACTTGTTGGTCAGCACGAGCTGCAACTGTTCGTCGAAGCTGCGCATCAGGTCCTCGGACTTCGGCAGGCCGGTGAACTCGTTGGCCGGGGTGCCCTGCTGGTAGATGTCGAACGCGGTCTTGAACAGTGGGTCGCTCTTCGAGAGGTCCGGCTGGGCCGTCTTGTTGCCGGGGAAGCCGTTCGCGATCGTGCTCAGCTGGGCGTTGACGTCCTTGCTCATCAGGTACTGCACCAGCTTGAAGGCCTCGGCCTTGTGCTTGGTCGAGTTCGAGACGCCGATGCCCCAGGACGCGTACGGGAGACCACGCTTGCCGGTGTAGGAGTCCTCGGCCGGCAGCGGTGCGACCGTGAACTTGAGGTTCGGGCTGTTCTTCTTGATCAGGTTGATGTGCGCGAGCGAGTCGATCATCATGCCGACCTGGCCGGTGGAGAACTTCTCGACCTTGTCCTGTTCCTTCATGGTGAGCAGGCCGGGGGCGATGACGCCGGCGTCGTTCAGGCTCTTCACGTACTCGACGACGCTCTTGACCTCAGGGCTCTGCAGGTTGGGCTTGCCGTCCTTCAGCATCGACCCGCCCGACGCCCACAGCCAGGACATGACGTCGTTCTGGATGCCGTTGGGGACCGCGGTGTCGAGCGGCAGCGCCCAGCCTTTGACGTTGCCGGTGCTCAGCTTCTTGGCCGCGTCGGCGAACTCGGTACGCGTGCTCGGCACCTTGCTGACGCCGGCCTTGGTCAGCAGATCCTGGTTGACGAAGAGCGGATAGACGAAGTTGACCACGGGGATCATGTACGTCGCGTCCTTGTACTTCACCTGACTGGCGAGCTGGCTGTCGTCGTACTTGGCGTCGCTCATCAGCTTGGACAGGTCAGCGATCGCGCCCTGCTTCGCGAAGTCATTGACCCAGGCGCCGTCCAGGCCCACCACGTCGGGCAGGGTCTTCGACGCGGCGCCGGTGACCAGTTGTTGCTTGGTCGAAGCGTACGGCGCGCTGAGCAGTTTGACCTTGATGTTCGGGTTCTGCGCGGTGAAGTCGGCGATCATCTTGTCGAACTCGCCGGCCGGCAGTTCGGCGCCCCACCACTGCGCGAACTCCAGCGTCACGTCGCCGTCGCCGTCGCCGGTGGCCGCGCCGCCCGAGTCGTCCGAACCGCAGGCTCCCACGAGTGCGACCAGCGCGGCCGCGGTCACTGCCCCTATTAATCGCTTCAGCCGGGTTACCGCCATCGCCTGCTCCTTCTATCAAGGTCGAGCTGTTCTCTGCTTCGATGAGCGAACGTTAGCAGCGTGTTACGTGCATGTACAGGAATAGAACCGCAGAGAACGGCAGACTCTTGCGTATCGATCCCGGCATAGCCTCTATGCTTGCAGCTCTGTGCGGGGTTTGATGCGCAGATGTGGCATACTGCCGCACTTATGAAGGGTGATGCCGTGGACGAGAGACGCCACCTGCCGGCCGGCCGGAAGGCCCAGCTGGCGACCTACGTCGCCGAGACCGGGCAGGTCACGGTGGGCGAGCTGGCCGAGCGCTTCGGCGTGTCCATCGACACCGTGCGGCGCGACCTCGACCAGCTGAGCGCCGACGGCGTGCTCGTGCGCACATACGGCGGCGCCGTCAGCAACTCGACCCTCGCCCGCTCCGACCGCGCCGTCGACCAGCGGCTCAGCCTCCAGGAGCAGGAGAAGGAGAAGATCGCGGCATTGGCCGCGGAGCTGGTTCAGGACGGCGCCACCATCATGATCAACGGGGGCACCACCACCCTCGCGCTGGCTCGCGAGCTGCGGCAGCACCGGGACCTCACCGTGGCCACGAACAACCTGCTGATCCCGGCCGCGCTACCGCCGACGGCGATCCGCGACATCTACGTCTTCGGCGGCGCCGTGCGCTCGCTGACCCTGGCCACGATCGGGCCGGTCAGCTTCCGCGGCGCCCCCGGTGGTCCCGACCTCGACATCAGCTGCGACCTGGCGCTGATCGGGGTCGGCGCGATCTCGGCCGACGCCGGATACACGACGAGCAACCTCAACGAGGCCGCGATGATGCAAGAGATGATCTCGCGGGCGGCCCGGGTCGCGATTCTCGCCGACTCGTCCAAGTTCGGCCGCCGCCTGTTCGCCCAGGTGTCCGAGCTGGGCGCGGCCGACTTCCTGATCACGGACGCGCCGCCGCCGGCCGATCTGCGCGACGCCCTCGCTGCGGGCGACGTCAAGGTCATCACCGCCTGAGGCGAGCCGAGAAACTCTCTGTCGTGATCCGATGTCCGGTCCGCCGTCGTCTGACCGGGTGTGCCGTCGTGTGACCGGGTGTGAGAGTGACCGGGCGGGACGACGTCGGATGCACGGTGCTCGACCGCCATCGGTGCCGGTTGTGTTCCGGCTCTAACCGGTTCGGCGCGGCCATCAGCCATCTCACGCAGGTGAGGAGTTTCTTCGGCGAGCTCCTTGACGCTGCAGAAGGAGGAGATCGGCCCAGTCAACCAACGCTGGTCTGGACGACCTCCTCCTGCACCCGCAGGACCACCACCCGCTCGGGACGTTCACCGGGGATGCGGAGTCCGGTGACGGCCAGGGCTCGACCGCTCAGGACGATGCCTGCGCCGTCGTGATACCACGACGGCGGCGCGAGGCCGGCGTCCGGCGTGCCAACGAACACGGGAGCGATGCGGTACCGCCTGTCCGGGTCGAGGCCGGGCAGCGTGAACCGCCCCCGGGGCGACCCATCAGAACGGCTCAGGTAGCCCAGGAAGACCAGCGCCTCCGACCGGTCCGCGCTCACGACGCCATGGATGGACAGGGTGGCGTCGCTGTCGTCCGAGCGGGTCACGTCACCGGTGTGCAGCAGCTCCCGGTGCGCCTTGTGGAACGCCACCCACTCGGCGAGGTCGTGGATCTCGCTCGCGGTGGCCTTGGCGAGGTCCCATTCGATCCCGAAGTGCCCGTGGACGGCGGTGCCGGCCCGGAACGACAGCTCGTGCCGCCGTCCGGTCGTTTCATTGACCGGCGAGCCAACGTGCGCTCCGACCAGTTCGGGCGGCAGCAGCTGCATGGTCCACAAGTTGATGCCCTGGCGCTCGAGAGGGTCGACGCAGTCGCTGGCCCACACCCGGTCCGTCCGCTCGAGGATGCCGAGGTCCACGCGCCCACCACCCGAGGAGCAGGACTCGATCTCGAGCCCCGGGAAGCGCCGCTTGAGCTCGTCCATGAGGCGGTATGCCGCGAGCGTCTGCCGGTGCGTGCTCGCGGCGCCGGTCGGCATGGTGCCCGCGTCGACGAGGTCACGGTTGTGGTCCCACTTGATGTAAGCGACGTCGTAGTCCGATAGGACCCGGGTCATCTGCTCCAGGACGTGGGCGTAGGCCTCAGGGCGGGCGAGGTCGAGGACCTGTTGGTTCCTGCTGCGGAGGGGGAGTCGTCCGCCGGTCTGCATGATCCACTCGGGATGCGAGCGGGCCACGTCGCTGTCCTCGTTGACCATCTCGGGCTCGAACCACAGCCCGAACTCCATCCCGAGCCGGGTGACCCGGTCGACGAGCGGGGAAAGGCCGTCCGGCCACACCGTCTCGTCGACGACCCAGTCGCCGAGGCCCCGCCTGTCGTCCCGGCGCCCGCGGAACCAGCCGTCGTCGAGGACGAAGCGCTCAACTCCGAGTGCGGCCGCACGCTCGGCGAGGTCGACGAGCCGGTCGACGTCGTGGTCGAAGTACACCGCCTCCCAGACGTTGAGCGTGACCGGCCGGGGCCGTACCGGATGGGTGGCCCGACCCCGCAGGTAGCGGTGGAAGCGGTGCGCCTGGTCGTCGAGCCCGTCGCCGTATGCCGCGTAGAGCCAGGGCCCGCTGTAGTCCTCGTCCCGCCCGAGCCGGACCTCGCCTGGGAGCAGGAGCTCGCCGCCTCCGATGACCTGCGCGTCGGTGGGGAGGCGCTCCGCGAAGTGACGGTGGTTGCCGCTGAAGGCCACGTGCACACCCCAGACTTCGCCGCGGGAGAAGCCGAAGCCTGGGACGCCGGCACTGAGGATCGTCGCCGCGTCGTGGCCGGTGCGTCCCTTGCGGCCCTCGCGCTCGTGGATCCCGGTGACGAGCGCGCGGCGCTGGGGGATGCGCTCCTTGCTCCAGCGGCCCGCGAAGTCGAGGATCTCTCGCGCTCGGGAGGGGATCGGCATGGCCAGGCTGAGGTCGCTGATCGTGTAGGCGGTGGGGCCTCGATTGGTCAGGTGGGCACGGGCGCGCAGCAGGCCGCTGGCCAGGAGTTCGACCTCGAGCTCGAGGCCGAGCATGGCCACCTCGTCCCGGGCGTGGAACACGATGGCGCAGGGCCCGCCATCCACCAGCCCGTCGTCGACCGCCGCTCCGGGCCCGACGTCGAGGCTGGTCACCTGAAACCGCGGTGACCAGTCCGCGCCGTCGCGGTGTCCTGCGATGCCGGGTCGGCCCTGCCAGCCGGCGTGGTGCTCGGGGAGGATGGCCAGGCGGACCGGCTCGTCCACGACGTTGCCCTCGCGGGCCTCCACGTTCGCGGTGCTGAGTGCGCGCAGGTCCTCCGGCGACTGGGCGCCCAGCGCGGCACCCCAGTGCACCACGGCCGGCAGCCGGCCCTGGGTCGAGTCGAGGACGACGCTCACACCGGACGCGGTGAGGTGCACGAGCACGTCCGGCTCGGTCTGCCGCATGTCCGTCACGACAGCACGGTCAGGCGCAGATCGAGGGTGCGCGTCTCGGGACGCAGGAGCGCGTCCGGCCACACGTCCGGTCCACAGGCCCGTGATCCCAGGCCGGTCTGAGCCGCGTCCAGGTAGAGGTGGCTGTGTCGCGGCGCGGGCAGCTCGTGCTGGTGCGTCGCCTGGCCCACCTCCTCCGCGGTGTGTCGCGCCAGGGTGAACCCCGGTCGCCGGCCCTGGTGGTCCGCGGCGGCCTCGATCCGGAGCCAGCCCCCGCCGGCCGTGCCGAGGTCCAGGCTGCGCAGGTCGCTGCGGTGACCGCTTTCCTGGGGCCACGCGTAGGGGAACGTCAGGTCGGCGATGCCGGCCTGGTAGCGGCCGACGAGCACGCCGTGACGGGAGTCGGGGTACGACTCTCCGGGACCCATGCCGAACCATGCCGCCCGGTCCACCTCGACGGGCAGGTCGAGGCGGACACCCAGCCGGGGCCACACGAGGTTCCAGCGGGAGGAGGGGACGAGCCGCAGGCCGAGCCGGACGCCATCACGCTCGACCTGCCAGAGCTCCTCCACGGTGACCGACAGGCGCGAGTCGGCGGCGGCCCAGCGGCTGCTGCGCCGGAGGCCGTCGGCGGTCCGGTGCAGGCTGACCAGGCGTCCGTTCAGCCGGTCGAGCCCGGCGTTCCGCCACTGGGAGGCGTACGACGGCCCCGGCGTGCCCAGTCCCAGGTGCTCCATCGGGTCGGTCACGTCGTAGCTGCCCAAGTGCGAGCCGGCGTCGTTGTCGGTCGGGGCGCGCCAGAGAGCGAGGAGCGGACCATGGACCGGCGAGCCGGCCAGGGCCACGAGGTGGCCGTCCGTGAAGTCCGCCGGGCCGATGGAGTAGTCACCCGTGGTGGGGAGCGCGGTCGTGTTCGCCGGTCTCCTCGTGGGCCTGGCGGCCGCGGGACCGGTGGGAGCGGTGGGAGCCTGGGCGGAGGCCACAACGTGGCCGGCCGGGGCCCAGGCCGTCCTGTCCCGCAGTGCCGCCGACACGGTGAACCACTCCTCGCCCGCTCCGGCCCGCACTCCCTCGCCGGGCAGGGTCAGCTCGACCACGGCGGTGCCGCCCGCCGGGACGGGTCCACCGTCGTCCCCTGCGACCTCGAGGACCCCCTCGTGGACGACCCGCCCGTCGTGCTCGAGGCGCCACGGGAAGGCGAGGTCGTCCGTCGGCGCGGAGTGCCGGGCGTTGGTGACGGTCACGACGACGCCGCGCCCGTCCGTGCGGACGTCGAAGTGGATCGGTGCCACAACCGCGGCGAACTCGATGAGGCCCGGTGTGGGTGTCCCGTCCGACAGCACCATGCCGTCCATGCAGAAGTGGCCGTCGTGGACACCGGTCTCCCCGAAGTCACCGCCGTAGCCGAAGTACTCCACCCCGTCCGCTGTGCGGGTGCGCAGGCCGTGGTCACGCCACTCCCAGACGAAACCGCCGTGCAGCCTGAGGTAGCGCCGCACGAGGTCCTCGTAGAGGTCGATGCCGCCGGGGCCGTTGCCCATGGCATGGACGTACTCGCAGAGCAGGAAGGGCTTCGTACGCTGCCGGACCGACTCGGCCACGGAGGCCTTCTCGAGCGCGCCCGCCGAGTCGCTGCCGATACTCACGACCTCGGCGACCGAGGGGTACATGCGCGAGTAGACGTCGGTGTATTCGCCGGCGCGGTCGCCCTCGTAGTGGACGGGGCGCTCCGGGTCGCGCGCGTGGACCCAGGTGGCCATCGCGGCGAGATTGGCCCCGGTGCCCGACTCGTTGCCGAGCGACCACATGACGACGCTCGGATGGTTCTTGTCCCGCTCGACGGTCCTCTCGATGCGGTCGAGGAAGGCGTCCCGCCACCGCGGGTCCTCGCTCGGGTTGCCCATCCACTCGTCGATGCCCGGCGCCAGGCCGCTGCCCCCGTGGTGGAAGGAGTGCGTCTCGACATCGCACTCGAGCATGACCCAGAAGCCGAGCTCGTCGGCGAGGTCGAGCACCCGCGGATGGGGCGGGTAGTGCGCGGTACGGATCGCGTTGACGTTGTGGCGCTTCATCAGCTCGAGGTCACGGCGCACGAAGTCCTCGTCGAAGCCGCGGCCCAGATCGGGATGGGTGTCGTGCCGGTTCATCCCGTGCAGGACAACCCGGCGCCCGTTGACGAGGAAGCGATCGCCGACGATCGCCACGGTCCGGAACCCCAGCCTGAGCGAGACCGTCTCGGCGCCGCCCGCGGAGACGACCGTCGCGTCGTACAGCCGGGGTCGCTCCGCCGTCCAGGGCTGCACGACGCCCACGTCCACAGGAGCGGTGTCGTCAGGGGTCGCCCACTCGACGTCCACCCGGAGGTCGGGGATCCGCAGTCGCACCGGGTACGCATTGTCGGCGGCGGTCAGCTCGGTGGTGACGAGTCCGTGCCCGCTCGTGTGGTCGTAGCCCGCGCGGAGCCAGACGTCCTCGATGCCACCGACGGGCCGGGCCTGGAGGGTGACGTCACGGAAGATGCCGGGCAGCCACCATTGGTCCTGGTCTTCGATGTACGTCGAGGCCGACCACTGGTGCACCCGCACCGCCACGGTGTTGACGCCGGCCGTCACGACGTCGGTGACGTCGAACTCACTTGCGAGCCGCGAGCCGGTGCCGACGCCCACCTCGGTGCCGTTGACCCAGACCCGGTAGCGCGATTCGACGCCGTCGAAGCGCAGGACGACGGATTCGTAGGCCTCGCGGTCGTCCCACTCGGCCGGGACGACGACGGTGCGACGGTGGTCGCCGGTGGGGTTCTCGTCCGGGGTGAACGGCGGGTCCTGCGGGATGGGCAGCTGCACGTTGGTGTATTGCGGCGAGCCGTAGCGTCCCTCGCCGTGCAGCACCCAGTGGCTCGGGACCGGCAGGGTGTCCCAGCCGGAGTCGTCGTAGGCGGGCTCGGCGAACGCGTCCGGTGCCTCACCCTCCGGCAGCACCCCGGGTGCGCCGAGCGTGCCCGGTACGCCGGCCAGGAGGCGGAACCGCCAGTCTCCGTGGAGGGACAGGAGGGGCGCGTCCGTGTGGAGCCATGACCGCGCCCGCCGTCGCAAGCCACGCCCGGGGCCGACGTCGTGCAGGTACGGCACTGTTTCCTGGTCCTGGGGCAACGTTGGTCCTCTCATGCCGCGACGCGTGGCGCGCGGAAGCGCAGGGTCAGCAGCTCGAACGGTCGCAAGGTCACCTCGACCCGGCGTGGCTCGACCCGCTGGATCGCACTGCCAACGGTGGGGCGCTCGAGCAGATCGGTGGCCTCGACGGCGTTCCAGTCCACCGAAGTGGTGACGGCAGCCTCGGAACGGTCTCCGTGGGCCTCGTAGAGCCGCAGGACGAGGTCGCCGCTTCCGTCCTCGGCCAGCTTGACCGCCTCGACGACGACGGCGGGGTTCGAGACGACGACGAGCGGAGCCACGGGCGCGCCACGCAGGGCGCGCAGGGGCAGGTGCTGCCGGTAGCCGTCCGCGACGGCCTCGGGAATGCCACCGGGACGCAGGCTGACGGTGAAGCTGTGCCGCCCCTGGTCGGCGGACGGGTCGGGGTACCGGGGCGCACGCAGCAGCGAGAGCCGCGCCATCACCATCGGGCGCCCCGACGGCGCCGCGATGGTCCGCAGGTCGTGGCCGTACACCACGTCGTTCGCGATCGCCACGCCCCAGCTCGGTTCGCCGACGTGGATCCAGCGATGGGCGACGGTCTCGAAGCGCGCGGCGTCCCACGACGTGTTGCGGTGGATCGGCCGGTGCAGATGTCCGAACTGGAGCTCCGACGTGGCCCGGTCCGCGCGCACGTCGAGCGGGAAGGCCAGCTTGAGCAGCTTCTGCGACTCCTGCCAGTCGATGTCGAAGGCCAGGTCGAGGTGGCCGTCCACCACGCTGATGCGTACGTCGACCGCGGACTTGCCGATCTCGTGCCGGACCACGACCGCGTCGCCGTCACCCTGCACCAGCGCCGGCTCGAGGAGCTCCCGGCCGGACCGCTGGTCCTCCTCGTTGATGTCCCACGCGTCCCACTCGCGGGGGGTGTCACGCAGCAGCTGCAGCACCCCGCCCGCGATGCCCTCCGGGAGGACCTCACGGGCGGCGACGAGGTCGCGGATCGAAACCAGGGCGCCCCTGGCGTCAACGACCACCCGCAGCCGGTCGTCCTCGAGGACCCAGGTCCCGTCCTCCTCGCGTGGTGCCGCCGGCGCGGGCGCGGACGCCGGACCGATCCCCATGGCCGGAACACCTTGCTGCGCCAGGGGACCGGCGTTCGCGGCCAGCGACACGTCACCGTCGCCGGCCAGGGCGGCCAGCGCCGTCTCGATGAGTCCCTGAAGCAACGACTCGACCCGCGCGTACCCCGCTTCGGCGTCCTGGTGGACCCAGGCGATCGCGGTGCCGGGCAGGATGTCGTGGAACTGCTGGAGCAGGACGGTGTGCCAGGCATCCTCCAGCTGTGCCGTGGGATAGCCGGCGCCCTTCAGGATGGCCGCCGTCGCGGCCCACAGCTCGGCCTGGCGGAGCAGCGCCTCGCTGTGGCGGTTGCCGCGCTTGGTCTTCTGCTGCGAGACGAGCGCGCCTCGATGAAGCTCGAGGTACATCTCGCCGACCCATACGGGCGGAGCGGGCAGCTCCGCCTCGGCGGCCCTGAAGAAGGACGTGGGGTCCGTCAGGCGTACGCGGGGTGAGCCGTCGAGGTCGGCCTTGCGCGCCCCCATCGCCAGCATCTCCCGTGTCGGGCCACCTCCCCCGTCGCCCCAGCCGAAGAGGCCGAGCACCTCGCGGGCCACGCCCTTCTCGCTGAAGTTCCGTTCGGCGCGAGCCAGGTCGGCGGCACCGAGGTCGGAGTTGTAGGTCTCGGACGGAGGCAGGTGCGTGAAG
The DNA here is from genome assembly GCF_030269485.1 of Actinoplanes sp. NBRC 103695. Classification (GTDB taxonomy): domain Bacteria; phylum Actinomycetota; class Actinomycetes; order Mycobacteriales; family Micromonosporaceae; genus Actinoplanes. The sequence continues at coordinate 84,911 of NZ_BSTL01000034.1, forward strand.
ATGCGCGACCCGTCGATGCCCTCCCAGAGGAAGGTGGAGTACGGGATGGCGTTCGTCTCGTTCCACGACGGCTTCTGGGTGACGAAGTACCGTGCGCCCGCCGCCGTGGCGATCTGCGGCAACGACGCGGTGTAGCCGAAAGAGTCCGGCAGCCACACCTCCTCGGACTCGACCCCGAACTCCTCGAGGAAGAACCGCTTGCCGAGAACGAACTGGCGGGCCAGCGCCTCGCCCCCCGGCATGTTGGTGTCGGACTCGACCCACATCCCGCCGACCGGGCGGATGCGGCCCGCGGCGACGGCTTCTCGAACCCTGGCGTAGAGCCCCGGCTGGCGGTCCTTCAGCCAGGCGTACTGCTGGGCCGAGGAGGCGGCGAAGACGAACTCGGGGTCGCGCTCGATGAGGTCGAGGACGTTGGCGAACGTGCGCGCCACCTTGCGCTCGGTCTCGCGGGTGGGCCACAGCCAGGCACAGTCGATGTGGGCGTGTCCCACGGCCGAGACGCGAAGGGCGCTCGCCGGCGCCTTCGCCGAGAGGATCGGCGCGAGGACCTCGCGCCCTTGCGCCGCCGTCCCGGGTACGTCGTCGGGGTCCATGACGTCGACCATCCGCTCGAGGGCGCTGACGATGGCCGCCCGGCGCATGCCCTGCGGTGGCAGCACGTCCACGAGCCCGTCGAGTGCGGCCACGTCCTGCAGCAGCTCCCACACGACGATGTCGCGTCGGGCGACTTCGATGCGGCGCAGGGTGTAGTGCGGCTCGTCGCCGGAGGTTCGCAGGTCACCGAGCAGGGTCGGCTCGTACTCGTGGGGGACCTGCACCACGGGGTTGGCCGCGGCCTCGATCAGGAGGTGGAAGGGGCCGCGCTCCGGCAGCGGCACCCACGCGTTGAGCGGCTCGATCGCCTTCACGATCGAGCCGTCCGGCCGGTAGGCCGTGGCCTCGGCCTGGAACCCCGGCTGCTCGGCGGTGAAGCCGAGGTCGACGACGAGTTCGGTCTCCTCCGGCGCCCAGGAGGTGGGCGCGACGCCCCGCACGTCGAACCACACGGTGTCCCACGGCCGGCCCCACGGCATTCCCATCTCCACGGGCTCGAAATGCCGGCCGCGGGCCTCGGCGAAGGGGACAGGTTCACCGCCGACGACCCAGGCGCTCACCTCGACCGGCCGGGTCTCCGAGTAGACCGCCGGAGCGATGCGGAACCGGGTGAACCGGCGGACCCGCTGCATGGCCAGGGCGACGCTGTCCAGACGTACGCGTCCGTGGGGGTTCTGATCGACGGTCACGAACTGGTCATCCCTTCAGCGCCCCGCCGAGGCTGGAGCGCAGCAAGTGCTTGCGGACGAAGACGTAGAGGATCGCGGGCGGCGCCATGTAGACGACCGAGCTGGCGGCGAGCAGGCCCCAATCGACCTGGTTGTGCTCGCTGAAGGCGCGGAAGAGCCCGATGGACAGGGGGTAGAGCTCCTGGCTCTGGAGCATCACCAGGGGAGTGAGGAAGTCCCCCCAGACGCCCATGAACGTCAGCATGGCGGCGGCGCCCAGGCCGGGTCCGACGAGCGGGAGGACGACGCGGCGGATCGCCTGGATGCGGGTGCTGCCATCGAGCCAGGCCGCCTCCTCGAGCTCGATCGGCACGGCCGAGACCGTCCCCTTGAGCAGCCACAGGGTGATGGGCAGCTGCAGCACCGCCTCGACCAGGATCAGGCCGTGCAGGGTGTTGGTGAGCTCGAGCTTCACCATGATGAGGTACAACGCCACGATGGTGGCGGGCGCCGGGACGACCCTCACCAGCAGGATGCCGAACATGAACAGCCGTCGTCCGCGGAACTCGAACCGGGCGAGGGCGTAGCCCCCGGCCAGCCCGAGGACGAGGTTGAGCGCCGTCGCGCCGACGCCGATGACGAGGCTGTTGACGAGCAGCCGAGGAGTGCCCGAGTCGGTGAAGAAGTGGACGAAGTTGTCGAGGGAGAGGGAAGGGGCCTGGACGTTGGGGCCGGCGTTGGCGTCGACGGCGCTGAGCACGACCCAGGCGAAGGGCACGACGCAGAAGACTATGAGCAGAGCGATCAGCATGTAGCCGAGCACCCGCTTCACGACATCGATGCTCGTGAGACGCCGTTTCCTCCTCGGCGCGGTGAGGTCTGCCGCAGGCGACGGCTCCCGGCGGCTCGTGACGGCGGTCATCTCACACCTCGACCTTCGCGAGGCGGACGTAGACCAGGCCGAGGACGAGCACCAGCGCGAGCAGGATCATGGAGGCGGCGCTGCCGATGCCGATCTGCGAGAACTGCAGGGCGCGCTCGTAGATGTAGATCGCGGAGATCGTCGTGCGCCCGCCCGGACCGCCCTGGGTGAGGAAGTAGACCAGTCCGAAGGCGCCGATGGTGCTGATCGTGGTGAGGAGCAGGTAGAGGAAGACCGGTCCGCGGATGAGCGGCAGCGTGACGAAGCGGAAGATCTGCAGGGCTGTGGCGCCGTCCATGCGCGCCGCTTCGATGAGCTCGCCGGGGACGTCCTCCAGCGCGGCCTGGAACATGATCATGGCGAAGGCGATGCCGCGCCAGATGTTGACGACGACGACGGACGCCAAGGGCACGACCTGCAGCCAGTCGGTGGCGTCGGCGCCGAACAGCCCGGTCAGCCGGTTGAGGGTGCCCGCTGAGTTGTTCGACAGCACACTCGCCCAGGCCAGGGACGCGACCACCTCGGGAACCACCATCGGCATGAGGATCGCGGCGCCGACGAGTCCCTTCCCCCGGACCCAGGGCCGGGCCAGCAGGACGGCGGCCGTCATCCCGAGCACGGTCTGGCCGATGATCGCCGAGTAGAGGACGAACTCGCCCGTCCGGCCCAGCGATGCCAGGAACTCGGAGTTCGACAGCAGGTAGGTGTAGTTGTCGACACCGACGAACTGCGGGTCACGCGCGGCGAACCCCGTCAGCTGGGTGTTAGTAAGGCTGAGGTACGCGCCGTACACGGCCGGCGCCAGGATGAACACGACGATGAGCAGGGCCGCCGGTCCGAGCAGCAGCAGGACCACGGGCCAGGTCCGTCGGCGGCGCCGCTTCGGCGACGCCTGCCCCGTGGGGCCGGCCGCCGCCGAAGCGGTTGCGGCGATGGTGGTCATGGGTGTGCGGTCACTCCTTGACGAGGGTGGGGCCGAGGAGGTCCGTCGCATTCTTCAAGAACGCGTCGTAGGCCTGCGCACCGTCGGCCTTGCCGTTGATGATGAGCTCGGTCGCCGCGGCAACGGCCTGGGCCACCTGCTCGGCACCGTCACCGGTCGGCACGTAGACACTGGTGGCGAGGTCTTTGCCCGCCTGCAGGAGCTTCGGCTCGTCGGCGTAGGGCTTGACGTCCGCGAGGTCGTCGCGCGGCGACGCGGCACCGGAGCTCACCAGCTGGTCCGCGAGGGGCTTGCCGGTGGAGAGGTACTGGGCGAGGAGCATCGCCGCGTCCTTGTTCGGGGACGAGGCGGGGATGCCGTAGCCGAACCCGAGGCCGCTCCACCCGAAGGGTGCGTCACCGCTGCGCAGGCCGGGGTACTGCCAGGTGTCGACCTTCTCGTTGAGGCCCTTGATCGGCGCCTTGCCCTGCGGGCCCCAGTCGAACTTCCACCCCGAGGTGCCCTGCGCCGAGACCTGGATCTTGCCCTCGGGGAACTTGACGTACTTCGTCGGCTCCCAGGGGTTGGGGTTCTCGAGGTCCTGCACCGGAAGCAGGCCCTTGGAGTACATGGTGTGGTACAGGTCGAACACCGCTCGGAAGCCGGGGCTCTTGAGGTCCCACTTGCCGGTCTCGAGGCTGTAGTAGTTCTTGTCTGTGCCGCCGAGGATGGGCTGGAAACCCTCGGTCCACGTGCTACCGCCCCATGCGGTCCCGGCCGGGATGACGATGGGCGTACCGCCGGTCTTCTGCTTGATCTGCTCGAGGCGCGAGATGAGATCGTCCCAGGTGGCCGGCTGGGCGGTGTCGATGCCGAACTGGGTGAGCTGGTCTTTCCGGTAGAAGAGGTTCTGCACGCCGGTGTCGTGAACGAGGGCGTAAATCTTGCCGTCCTGCCGGACCATGGCCTTCTTGATGTGCGGGTAGTAGTGGTCCCACCCGTCCCAGCCCTTGAGGTAGTCGTCCAGGGGGGCGAGGTACCCGGCGCCGGCCCACCCGGGGACAAGGCTGTCGCCGATGTCGATGAGGTCGGGGGCCTGTTTGGCGATGAGCTGCTGGGTGACCTTCGTCTTGAACTGGTCGTCGGTGAGGGGATCGGCGACGAGCTTGACCTTGATGTCCTTGCCCTGCTTCTTCATGTCGGCCTCGAAGCCGGGGATGAGCTTGGCCACCGCGTCGATGCGCGACTGCTGGAACTCCATGACCGAGACGGTCACCGGTCCGTCACTGCCGTCCTTGCCGCCATCTTCACTTCCACCGGAGCAGGCGCTCAGCGCGCTCGCCACGACGGTCCCGGCGGCGACGAGGGCGATCATACGTATCCGCTTCATCGCGTCCTTCTCCTGCTCACGGTCCGTGGACCTCTTTTACCCAATCGATGGGGAAACAACGTTGCGACAGTAATCCGTCGTTAACATGCTGGTCAAGAAGGCTGGGTTTTCCGCCTGATGGGGTCGATCCGGGCCGGTCGCATCTTGGCCCAATCGGTGGAAGAATGACTTGCACACCCGGGGACTGACGGACAGGTGAGGGGCGACGTGCTGCGCGGGAGCAACCTGCTGCGCCTGGCGGACTACAACCAGGCAGTCGTCCTCGACCTCATCCGCCGCCACCCGGGACGCAGCAGGGCCGACGTGCAACGCACCTCCGGGCTCTCCTCGCAGACCATCTCGAACATCGCTCGCCGACTCATCGAGGGCGGGATGGTGGAGGAGAGCGCGCCGATCGACGCGGCGCGGGGGCGGCCGAGCATTCCGTTGAGCGTCAAGGCCGACGGAGCGTTCGCCGTGGGTGTGCACCTCGATCCGGCACGCCTCACGCTGCTGCTGCTCGACCTCGCCGGCGAGGTCCGCGAGCGGCTGCAGCTGCGCATTCCCCGCGACCTCAACCCTCGCGACGTGATCTCGCTCATCGCCCTCAGCACGGGCCGGATCATCAGCGCCGCCGGGGTGGATCGGCACCGCGTGCTGGGCCTGGGCGTCGCGGTGCCGGGTCCCCTCGACGTCGTGAGTGGTGTCATGCTCGACCCGCCGCAGCTCCCTCGGTGGCACGACGTGAGATTGCGGGCGGACCTCCACGACTTCACGGGTATGCCGGTCCTGCTGGACAAGGACGTCACGGCGTCTGCCACGGCCGAGCTGCGCACGTCGGCCAGCTCGGACTTCCTGTTCCTCTACCTCGGGTCGGGCGTCGGAGCCGCCGTGGTCACGGCCGGCCAGGTGCTGCGCGGCGTGAGCAACAACATCGGCGAGGTCGGCGACATGCTTGTGGACCCCTCCGCCGAGGACCTCGGCTGGGGCGGGCGCCGGGGTGGACTGGCAGCAGCCTGCGTCCCCGAGGCGCTGGTCATTCAGGCCGCACAGGCCGGACTCATGCCGCTGCCCGACCTCACCGACTACTCGGCCATCGACGACGCCTGCACCTTGATCTCGGAGCTGGCCGCCTCCGGTGACCCCAAGGCCTCCGACCTCCTGCGGCGGGCGGCCCACCGCGTCGCCGTCGGGATCGGAGTGCTCGTCAACTTCCTTGACGTCTCGCGCGTCGTTGTCGGCGGGCCGATCTGGGACCGCCTCAGCGAGACATTCCTCCCCGTTCTCGAGCCCGCGGTCCGGAACGAACTCATCGTGCCGCGGGAGTCGTTCTCCATCGAGGGTTCCGTGGTGAGCGAGCGGGTCGCGGCGCTGGGCGCGGCGGAGCTCGTGATGGACCATTTCCTGGCGCCCCGGGCCAGCGTCCTCGTCATGGACTGAGGGTCCACGAGCGCGACCGAATGCCGCCGGGTGCTGCGAGGTCTAGCTCATCGGATACGCCGGTGGGCGGATGCTGCACAGCCGGCGCGGGACCGCGGTCGGCGCGGTCGGGCATCGTGATCCGCCCGCCTCGGGCCTAGGGACTACAGGTCATCGTCATGGAACACGCCGACCTCCAAGAATCTGGTTGCACCGACGGGTGCCCTTTATCAGCGGCATGACAGCGAGCCGCTAACCGAGCATCGTGAATGCAGCCTCGGCCGACGTAGCTGTCATGTCGCGCAGTGGTGCCGTCCGCCGGGTTTACTTCTCCTCGTCGTCGGCGGGCGCAGGGTATTGCCTTTTATCTCGAAGGCAGCGTCAAGATTTCCTTCAATGAGGCGCTGCGACATCAAGTAATAGCGGAGCATCAGGAAGTCGTGGTGATCCGGACCGAGCACGTCGCGGAAGCGATGGAGAAGGCGTTCGGCGAATGTGATGGTCTCCGGAGTGGCGGAGCCGTACAGGCCTTTCCATGTATGTATCAGCTCCAGCCGCGTGTGAAGGGTCCGAGGATGGTCCGGACCGAGTAGCCGGACGTGTTCCGCGACGAGTTCCTCAAAGAGCCGCTCGGCGGTGCCTCGGGATACCCAGTCATTGACATATGTGAGGTGGTGCTCCCGGGCGATTACGGTGTCCGGATGTACTGGCCCCCGGTCGCGGACGCGGGCGGCGGCAACTCGCTCCCATCCGGCGATCAGCCGCTCCGCCAGCCGTTGTGCTTCATCACCGCGGTCGTCTCGGTACGTCGCCACCAGACGCCTCATCGTTTCCAAGGTCTGCGGGTCATCAGACCCGAGGCGCTGCTCCTGCTCGGCCAGCACGTCCTCCAGGCCCTGCACGACCTGCGCTTTCAGTGCCGAACGCTCCGGTTCCGGGCTGAAAAAGGACAGCTGTGACCGGGCTTTCAGCGTCATCGGGTGAGCGTGCCCTAACGTTCGGACCGACACATCGGCGATGGACCGGAACTCGGTCACCAACTCGTCCTGTCCGGGTAGCCCGTCCTGGACCGCCTGGCGGAGGCGCAGCGTGGTGAGGTCGTACCGGATGGTGAGCGTGTCGAGATGATCCGGCCCGAGCGTGCGGATGCGGCTGTCGACTGCCTTGGCCAACTCGGCCGTCGCCAGTGCTTCCAACTCACGGTCGTCGGAGTCCTCCGAGTTTTCGTAAGACTCGAAGGACCTTCCCAGATTTTCGTAAGCTTCGGCGAGATGGAGCCGGCTGTCGACCGTCCTTGGATCGTCGGCGCCGAATTGCTGCTGCCGCGCGGCGACGGTGTCTTCCCACTCACGTACGGCGGCCAACGACTCCGGATGTTCCGGCATGCGAAATCGTCCGTCGAAGACCAAACCTTGGTGGCATCGTCTGAGGCGTCCAACGACGCGCCGACGTCGGCGACCACCGATCGGTCCATAGAAGACCGCTACTACTGGCGCAAACTCACCGACGGCAAGACCACGATGGAAGCCATGCGCGCCCTCAAACGCAGGCTCTCCGACGTCGTCTACCGGCAGATGACCGCCGACGCCAAACGACTGAGGACGGGCCCGGGAGGACACATGGGGGCGACTCTGCAATCCAGCGCGGCCGACCCGAACCCCAAGGCCGGCACTTCGGACAAGTCACTTCCCGGACCCGCCGAAACCACAGCCTCGAACAACCGTCATGATCAACTCTTGACATAGAGGGGTGCCAGATGAGGATGCATTGATCCGCCTGCCGACAATGTACTTCGGAAGCTAAGTCATGCCGTCAGGCGCGCCTCCGGCCCCGCATCGCTATCAACCACGACGACTATCACGCGGAACACGTGGGGCACACCGTCGACGGCCGGCAGTTCTTTCTGACGACGCCGTTTCGCCCACAAGCGATCCGACGACGTAGGGCAGGAGTTCGTGGCAATGTTCCTGTTCGATGCCGACGGCGAACTGTTGGAGGCCCGAATCGAAGAGTTCGGCGGAACCCACCTGGTCGACTCTGATCGCCGCCGACCATACCGCCAAGTCGCCAGACGCGTGCCCAAATGGCGAATAAGCCGCGAGTCTGGATGAGTCCGCCAGCCGTAGAGTGAGTTGGTGCGAACTGCGACGCCTGGTATCGGCGTGAGCGGTAAGTTTAGCTGGGCTCAGTCATCCGGCGCCGTAATCATCCGTAACAACCCGACGTGCCAGCACCGGGTTGAGCAGCGTATTCCGCTGGCTCGCGAGGCGGAATCTGGTTGAGGTCGGCAAGAACCAACAGGACGTGCACTTCGGATCACCCTCATGGGTGCACCGTCGAGCGTGGTTGATCCCGACCGGGATCGCCGGCAGGTGTGGCGATGGTCAATAAGTGACTGGAGATTCAATGTCCGAGATGTTGTCGAGCGCGGAAACGGACGTTATCGTCGCCTACCGTTTGGTCGGGCTGATTGGCGGTGAGGTGGATGAGGATTTGCCAACTCCGAGTCAGATCGGTCATCCGTGGCTTAGCGCAGGCACGTCCTCTGTGCTTTTGCAATCGGCGGAGGACATCGGTCAGGCGCAATTTCGCTTCGAGCTGTGGGATGGAGCACCTCCGCAGTTGGGGGCGGACTGGCCGCACAGCGAGGTGGTGACGCTGGTGCTGACTGACGGGGGCCTAAACGTGGATCAGATAGATGCGGGCAGCGTTCACGATGTGTTTGATGTCGGCGAGCCGGGCCGCTACAGGGTCAGACTAGCGTGGCGGGAGGCCGATTGGGACCCGATGGCGGAGGGGCCACAGGCGTGGCTGCTGGCCCAGTTCTGGCGTGAAATCATGCCCTGATCTGCCAGGGGCATCGCGGGACTCTGGGGTCACGGTACGTACGTGACCCTAGAGCATTTTGCAACGATCAACCAATAGCAAAGCGTTTGTTCCTTTCCCTGCTATTGCATCAGGATCGGAATGAAGTAGTTGTCGCCATCCAAGATTCGATTCTCCTCATAGAGGAGCTTCAGACGCCGGCCCTCCTCTTCGTTCTGCTCCTTGTCAACCCACTGCACCGAGTAGAAGTTTCTGAAGGCGTCGCCGCCGAGATTGTCCTTCTTGCCCGGCAGCAGGTGTGGGTATTTTCACCTGGCCGCACCTTCGTAGGTTGATGCCTTCGGATATTCGTCGCACTGATAGGTGCCGTCATCCGGACGGTCAGCCAGGAAGTCTGCCCTACCGCAGTATGCACGTACCACATTTCGATTCTTGTTGTACCGGGCCAGTTGGTCTGATCCGCGTCCGGTAGCCAGTCGGTGCAAGGGGTCGCTGGCGAATTTCCCCGCCAGCACCTTGCCCGGCCGAGCCAGTGATGTTCAAGCCGATGCAACACCACCACAGAGACCCTGAGCCACTTGCGTTGTTGGCTTACTGATCTGCCGATGTGAGGGTGTTGGCTCGTCAAAGCAGGATTGTCGCGTGTGCTATACCGCGTTGGTGAATTCTCCCGCAGTTCCTGCGACTCTCCGGTCCTTGATAACCACCGACGTTGCACGCGAGATCGCTATGGCATACGGCGACCAGGTGCTCTTCCCGGAGCAGGCGCTGATCGAGGTACCGGAGGCTGACACCCGACGTTTTCCTGGATGGGATGGACCGGTGTTGGTCATCTCCATCGAGAACCAGGGGGTCTGTGCTTGGGGTGTACCGCTTGACCAGGCCAACCCTGCAGTGCTCGTCGGCGGTGATGTCGTCCTCCGCACCGGCTGCCCGCGCGGCACCACTGTGTACAGCCCTGACGTGACCGCGTTCGTGGCTGCACGCCGGTGGGACGTGTCATGCCTAGAGCGCATCTGACGGATCATCACCGGTTGCGATGATCGATCGTTGTCTCGTCGTGGCTGGTGATTTAACTGATGAGGACTGGGAACGGCTTGAGCCGTTGCTGCCGAGCATGGACCCGCAGCGT
>NZ_BSTL01000035.1:0-4947 GCF_030269485.1 Actinoplanes sp. NBRC 103695
CACCCTGCAAGTGCCTTCCGTGACAGGAAACTTGGACCCTCAGCAAGTCCTATTTTCCCTGATCAGAAGGCACTTCTTCGTTTCTGCCCAGTCCTTGGACACCCCTTAACGAAGGGTCGAGGCTAACCGGCCGTCACTTCACACCGTCGGGCAGCGCCAGCGGTACCAACCCGTCCTTCTCCGGCACCGCCAGCACCTGAACGACACCGTTGTCGTCCTTCCAGGTGGCGCCCCGCACAACTTCGGTGACAGTCTTCAGATGTCCATCGTGATCGACGTAGGAGAGGTCCCGCTCGTACCAGACCTGGATCGCGCCCCTGATAATTTTCTCGTGCCGCTGAGGCATGGCATCGCCTTCGCGAAGCTCATGCAGATTGCCCCACTGGTCCATGTACTGGCCGATGACCTGGTTGCTCTTGTAGCGGACACCGTTGTGGTTGTCGTAATTGATCGAGACGGGACCGTGCGGGACATCCGCCGGCGGCGCGGGCTTGCCGTCGCCTTCGTCGGCCAGTGAATCCGCGAAGTCGTTGAAGATGCTTGCGACAGCCTCTTCGGTCTGGGAGTAATGGTTCGCGGCTCCGATTGCCTTGGCGCGCAGGAGCCGCATGATGCCCGGTTTCCCAGATTCCTTGATTTCCTCGGATCTGAAGGGCTCTTCTTTCTTATCGGAGGTTCCCGCCACACCGAACATGTCGTTCTGTGCCGCCTGAAGCTTGTCGTTGAACTCGTGAGCCTCCTGCGAACTCGCGCCGGTCCAACCCAGTTTCAGGTCGTCCCAGGTGTGGCCGATGGAACGCCACTTCTCCTCGATCTCATGGATCGTTCGCTGCAGAGACTTGGACGAATCCCACATGATCATCGGCGCGACGATCAGCGTCCGGTCGTCTCCGGGGTCCTCACCGGCCGGGTCGTTGTAGAGCGAAGGGGAGTTGTCCGAATACTTATTGGGCACCGTCGTCTCCTCACCGATCGCCACGCACCGACACCAATGGCAAAACGATGGTAGGCGGCGGTCCGCGGGCTTCGCAGATCCTCGTTCAGGCCCCGGCCGTCCTCCAAGAGGGACGTTGCGACAGCCATCGGCCGATGCCGACCATGCGAAGATGGGAGACAAAGACGACCTGATCAACCCCGACCAGAACAAGGACGGGGATCAGCTGGTCGATCTCACACAGCTCTGGCCCACAGCACGGCCCGTGACCGGTCTCGACTCCGACCTCGTCATCCCGCCGAAACCACCGGTCGTGCAGAACGACGGAGATATCAAGCGCGACGGGGGCTTCTATGTCGTCGACGACAAGGGTCAGCACATTGCTACCGACAAGGACGGCAACCCGCTTCCCGTCATCGACCCGGGAACCGGCGAGATCGTCGATCCGCCGATGCCGACGATTACCGAGTTCAAGGCCAACGTCGCCGAAATCTTCGACTTCGAGAACACCATACTCAAAGCCACCAATCAGGCGATCGACGACTTCGAGAAGTTCAAGAATGAGCGCCTGGAAAACGAAACCTGGATCTTCTTCGCCAAAAACAAGGAAGGAACCATTCCCTATTATCACTCGGGACTGGGCGGCAACCAGAGCGACCAGGACAACACCGCCCTACCCGAAGGCACCTACGCCGACGTGATAGATCCCGACCCCGCGAAGACAACGGATCTGATCCAGACGCAGAACGCTCTGATGCAGGCGATCGGTGGTGCCATCGAGCGAGTCGGCCAGTACGCGGGCAAGCTCAACGACGCGGCGCAGCTGTACGCGGGCGCGGACCGCGCCGCCTGGATCGACTGAACGAACACAAAAAGCCGCCGCAGCCCGTCCTCCGGGCTGCGGCGGAGAAGATCAACCCCCGGTGGGGATCCACGTCTTGACGTTGGCCCACTCACAGTCGGAATAGTTGGCCCAGCTCAGGTGCAAAGAGTAGGCGATCTTCCCGAGCACCCCGGTCTGACCGAAGAGGCCGTCGGCGGCGATGTTCCACTCCGACTGCAACCCCTGATAGTAGTCCTTGGCCTTGCCCGTCCAGGTCTCGGAGATCGGCTGCAGTTGGTGCATCAGCGCCTCGAGCTGGTCGGTGATGACCCGCGACTGGCCGTCGATGTCCCGGCCGGCCGTTTCCAGTTCCAGTGGAACTCGTAGGTTGCTTGATGCGGGATCCGGCATGGTTCAGTCCTTTCAGTGTGGCTGGCTACAGGCGAGCACCAGGGATGTCGCCGTCCACCGCCTTCAGCTGGGCGATGTTGGCGAGCTCGGTGTCCACATAGTTCACAGCGTTGCCGCGCAAGCCCTGTCCGATGTCGGTCAGCGAGTTGTGCAACATCCGGCCGAAGACGTCGAAGTCCGCCATCAGGATGGCCCATTGATCCGCGGACACACCGCCCCAGATGGTGTGCAGATTCTCGACGTAAGTCTTCAGCGCGGCCAGTTCCCCGTCGATCTGCTGCGCGGTCGTATCACAACTTCCCGCCGCCGCAGTCACCATCTCGGGCGTTACGTTGACCGGCGTCATTCCCATAGCGTCCACCTACTCCCTTGCCAGAGGTACTGCGCAGGTAAAGGATGTCATGATCCGACGAGATGGCCCAGTAGCCCATAGAGGGGACACCGATCACGGGAAAGCTGGTCCGCTACCATTCGGGTTCAAGTGCCTTGCGGTGTCGATGTCGGTCCATTTGTTGAAGACCGGAGACTGGTCGGCGGGAGTCATGTTGTCGAGGTTTCCGCCCTCCGCCTCGACGTAGTGTTCGTACGATTTCCTCATCGCCGTGATCGAACTGCTCAACACGTCGTCGATCTTCTTGGAGGCGCTCAGCACGTCACTCTTCTTCCCTTCGAACTGGCTACCGGACGGGCTGTCCCAAGCTACGTCGATCGTGTTCAACTCCCTCTCGGTGTCCCGGATGAGGCTCTGAAGCTCCTGCTGTCGGCCCCGCACGATGAAGCTGGCCTCCAGGAGCTTCGGGATCTCGACGGCATAGGCGGCCGGGATACCATCGACGATCTCAAATATCGGGCGGCCGTTCTTGTCCGTACCGATGGTGGTCCAGTGACCACTCGGATCTGTGAAGGTGGAGTGCGTGAAGAGTTTGTCACTGTAGTCGATCTTGACCCGCTGATCACCTTTGGTGCCGAGCGTGGGATTGCCGTCAAAATCGAACTGGGTATAGGTCCACCCGTCCTTCAACATCTTGTTGATACGGCCATCGGGTCCACGATAGGCCACCATCTTCGAACCGTCGCCGTCGATGTAGGTCCAGACACTCCCGTTGTCGTTATAGGTGACGGTGACGGTTTCCCTCTGACCCTTGTCGTTTATTTTCCATCCCTTGAGGGGCTGCTCGCCGTCGAGATTGGGGAAAGTCCCGAACTCATCGAAGGTCCATCCTCCTGACTGCATCAGGATGGTCTGGTCCTTGTCGTTCTTGGTGATGATCGTCAGATTGTTCTTGCCGTCGTCATAGGTCCAGACGCTGCCATTCTTGTCATACTTCACCCGAACGGTCTCAGCCGGCCCGCCGTTTTCGCCCGGCTTGGTGCCGTAGGTCGGATGATTGTCTTGGAACTCGGTGTACACCCAGCCGCCCGACTCCATCCGCGTCGTCCGCTGTTCCGTGTCGCGGTAGACGACGGTCTTGTCACCCGTGCCGTCCTCGGTGTACGTCCAGACGCTGCCCTCGGGGGTGTACTTCACGTCGATCGTCGACGCGGGCCGGCCGTCCTTGGCCGGGCTGTGGCCATGAACCGGATCATTGTCCTTGAACTTGTCATAGACAGTGCCGTCGGTCAGCTCCTGACGGATCGTCTGATCCTGGCTGTTCCGGTAGACGTACATCGTTCCTTCAGTACTCGAATACGTCCACTTCGAACCCTCCGCACTGTATTCAACAGTCAACTCCTGCTGCGGAGAATCACCCTTTGCCGGCACATGACCATGAACCGGATTATTGTCCTCGAACTTGTCGTAAACCGTGCCGTCTGGCAACTCCTGACGGGTTATCTGATCTTTGCTGTCCCGATAGACATAGGTCTTAGGACCATCGACAATCGACCCAGTACTGCCGTCAAGGTCCGAGTAGGTCCACTTCGATCCTCCGTCCAAGTATTCGACCGAGACGTCTTGCGCCGGGGTCTTCCCCTTGGGAGGGATCCGCCCGTGCAGCGGATCCTCATTCGCATTGAACGAGTCATAAACCGTGCCGTCCGGCAACTCCTGCCGAACAATCCGATTCTCGGAATCCCGGAAAACATGCGTCACACCGCCAGCACTCGGCGCACCTTCAACATGCGGACCCGGCTCACTCGTATACGTCCACTCCGAACCCTCACCCGAATACCGAACCGACACCTCCTGCGCCGGAGAATCCCCCTTCGCCGGCACACGCCCATGCAACGGATCACCACCCGCAGTAAACGAGTCATAAACCGTCCCATCAGGCAACTCCTGCCGAACAACCCGATCCTCGGCATCCCGCAAAACATGCGTCACACCAGGCGGACCCGACTCATTCGAATACGACCACTCCGAACCCTCACCCGAATACCGAACCGACACCTCCTGCGCCGGAGAATCCCCCTTCGCCGGCACACGCCCATGCAACGGATCACCACCCGCAGTAAACGAGTCATAAACCGTGCCATCAGGCAACTCCTGGCGGATTACGACGTCGTCCGAGTTGCGAAAGACGTGAGATATCCCCTCGGTGCTCGATGAGGTCCACTCGCTGCCCGCGTCGGAGTACTTGATGCTGACATCCTGCTGGGGTTGTTCCTCGGTGGCCGCAATGACGCCGTGGGTCGGTTTGTCATCCGCAGTGAACCGATCAAAATCAGCATCACCCGAATGCATATGCGTCACATGACCATCAGCACCCCGATCAACCGTCGTACCATCCTTATACGACCACGTCGACCCACCACCATCATCATAGGAAATGGTCACCTC
>NZ_BSTL01000035.1:5044-93402 GCF_030269485.1 Actinoplanes sp. NBRC 103695
TCCTGAGCAGGCTCACCATCCCGCCCCGCAACCACCCCATGCGCCGGCTTATCATCCGCAGTAAACCGATCAAAATCAGCATCACCCGAATGCATATGCGTCACATGACCATCAGCACCCCGATCAACCGTCGTACCATCCTTATACGACCACGTCGACCCACCACCATCATCATAGGAAATGGTCACCTCCTGAGCAGGCTCACCATCCCGCCCCGCAACCACCCCATGCGCCGGCTTATCATCCGCAGTAAACCGATCAAAATCAGCATCACCCGAATGCATATGCGTCACATGACCATCAGCACCCCGATCAACCCTCGTACCATCCGAATATGACCAGGTGCTGTTGTCACCCCGGTAGCTGATCTCGGCAGTGCCCGCGTGGTCGGGGAGGGTTGCGTGGGTGGGCCGATGGTCCGGGGAGAAGCGGTCGAAGACTGTGCCGTCGGCGGTCTGCTGGCGTAGGACGTCTCCGTCGCTTTCACGGACGATCGTGCTGCCGTCGCTGTACGCCCAGGTGCTCGTACCGTGCTGGTAGGTGATGTCGACCGTGCCCGCGTGGTCGGGCAAAATCGCGTGCGACGGGTTGCCGTCCTCGGTGAACCGGTCATAGACAGTGCCGTCGGAGGTCTCCTGGCGGATCACCGCGCCGTCGGCGTCTCGGGTCACTGTGGAGTCCGGGTAGTGCCAGGTGCTCTGCTTTCCCTCATACGTGATGTCGACCGACGTCTGCGGCTGGCCGTCGCGGCTCGGGAGGAGGGCGTGACCCGGGTTGCCCGCGCTGTCGAAGTCGTCGAAGACCGATCCGTCGGGTGTCCGCTGCCGGATCACGTGGCCGTCCTCGGCGTACGTGACGACCGAGCCATCCGGCCGGGTCCGAGTCATTTCACCTGCGGTCACAACGCCTCCTCGGGATGCACAGACTGCTGCGATCGAAGGCTAAGAAGCGTCCGGGCGGGGCTGCCAAGCCCTTCTTCGGGGGACGAGCTTGCGATTTCTTCGGGTTTCCGCGCCGGCCGTGAACCGGGGACTTCCCCTGCCCGTCGTTGTCGCTGACCTCTCCTGCACGCCGAGGAAAGCCATGGAGGAGCTCGTGTTCACAGTTGCCGTCGTCGCGGACCACCCGATCACCCGGGCGGGTCTGGAAAAGCTGGCTTCGGACGACGCCACCATGCGGGTCGTCGCCACCGTGGGTTCGGTGGCTGAGCTACACAAGACCACGGATCGGTACGACGTGGTCGTCCTCAGCATCCCGCAGATGGATGTGACCACCGTGGACGAAGTGGTCGAGGTGACCGAGCTGGGGCAGCCTTTGGTGATCTCCCAGTGGAGCGGCTCGCCCACAGTGCTCGCCACCGTCCGGGCCGGTGCCCGCGGCTGCATCAGCCGGTCGGCCGAGCAGCGGGACGTGCGGGACGCGATGCGGGTGATCGTGCGGGGCGGCTTCTATCTCTGCCCGCGAATGCTCGGGCAGTTCCAGATGGAGCTGGCCAACCGGGACACCGATGAGCAGAGCGGCCTGGCTCCGCGGGAGATCGAAACCCTGCGGTGGATCGCGTCGGGCTTCACCCACTCACAGATCGCCACCCGGATGGGCCTGTCACAGGCGACTGTCAACACGTACGCCAAACGGATCCGCGCCAAGCTCAACGTCAACAACAAGGCTGATCTGACCCGCATGGCCATCGAGCTGGGCCACTTCTCGCACAGCCGACGCCCGTCCTCAGCCGCCTGAGAGGGCGGTCCGGAAGGTTATGTCCGTTCCGGGTTGAGGGTGAATAGGCCGGGTTGACTCTCGGTCAGGATTTGCCGGTTGACCAGGCGTTTCAGCTTGGCCCGGATGCCTTCGGTGTCTTTGGGCTCGGTGCCGATGCCGAGTACACGGCACACGTCTTTGGCGCGCAGGCCACCGCGGTCGGGGGTGAACACGGCGAGGATCTGCTGGTAGGGCTCGCTGATGACGGCCGGCTCGGATGCGGTCACTTCATCTTCGAGGATCTTGGTCAGCGTCTGGCGGGTGGTGGCCAGGTCGGCCAGCTCTGCCTCGATGGCGGCCACCTCGGCGGCGAGCTTGGCCTGCTGCTGGAGTAACTCGTCGCGGGCAGCCGACGAGGCCGCCTCACGGGCGGCGATCAGGTCGAGAACGGTCGTGGTGTTCACGCCCGATCACCGCCAGGACGGTGTGCTCGTGCCGGTCAACCGGCGCACGAGGTTGGCCGCCGATGCCCACAGCGTGCGCGACACCGACGACTCCGGGCGGCTCTCGTACTCACGCACGAGACGCCGGTGCAGCATCAACGTGCCGTTGACCTGCTCGACCACCCACCGTTTCGCGATCGGCACGAACCCGGGCCTGGTGTCGGATCGCTTGACCACCTCGACGTCGACACCAAGCACAGCACCGTGGATGCCCAGGTCGTGCTTGAACCCGGCGTCCACCCACGCCCGGGTGACCGTCGGGGTGTGCTCGACGACCTTGTCGAGCAGGCGAACCCCGATCACGGTGTCGGTGACCGACGCCGCGGTCACCACCACCGCGATGATCAGCCCCAGAGCGTCGACGGCCAGCCCCCGCTTACGGCCTGGCACCTTCTTCCCGGCGTCCTTGCCGGTCGTGGCGGCCGGAACATGGTTCGCGGCGCGGATCGACTGGGTGTCCAAGATGATCGCGGACGGATCCTCCCGGCGGCCGGCTTTCTCCCTTGCCTGGCAGCGCAGCAGATCGTGAATGGCCTGGTCGGTGCCGTCGTCACGCCACAACGCGAAGTAGTAATAGGTTGCGGACTTCGGTGGCAAGTCATGCGGCAGATAAGCCCACTGACAGCCGGTCCGGTTCTGATAGAAGATCGAGTTCAGGATCTCCCGCAACGAGTAGCGGCCCTGATGCCCCGATACCGACGGATGCTTTGCCTTCCACGCGTCCAGAAACGGGCCCACCACCGCCCACTGCTCATCGGTGAGGTCGCTGGGATACGCCTTCCGCTCGCCCATGACCTGCTCAACCAGCACGCCCACCGATCCGACATCGGCGCAGCTCGAAGGTCACGACATCGAGCGATGACGAACTACGGAAAGCTCACAAACCGCCCTCTGAGAGCGAGGCCGCCGCAGAGCGAGGCCCCCTGAGGATGAAGCGGTCTTGAGTGTGAAGCAGCCTCAGAACAGTGTGCGCCCGAGCCAGATCAGGTCGCCGTAGACGCCGAAGACGCCGACCGTCAGCGGTGCCACCGCCACCGCGGTGATCCCGCCCATGACCTCGGCCCGGGTCCGTTTGCGCGGCTTGCGGGGCTGGTTCGGATCCGGCACCGGCTGGTCGGCCGGCGCAGCCAGCAGCAGGCTCATGCCGATCCCGATGGCCGCCACGGTCCCGCCTCCGACGAGCAGCAGCACCTCGCCCGCGGCCCCAGTCGCCCCGATCGCCGCCGAGATCGGGGTGAACAGGGAGAACAGGCCGGCCATGGCGACACCGCCGGACATCAGCAGCTCGTTGGTGAAGGCGGCCTGCCGCGCCCGTACCAGCATCGCCACCGTGAGCGTGGTCGCGACAGCGACCGCGAAGGCCTGGCCGGACAGAGCCAACACGGGCAGCGTGATGACCAGTGCGATCGTGGGCCCGGCCAGCACGACCGCGCACAGCCGTCCGGAGTACGCCACCAGGTTCGTCGTGGCCTCGGCGGCGGCGCGGCGGCCCTTCGGCATCCGCGTGCCCCACACGGTCAGCATCGCGGCGAGCCGGCGAGAGACGGCCGTCAGAGCGGCCGCGACCGCGGCGACCAGGGCTGCGGCTTCGATGTGGTCGGCCTCGAGACCGATCAGGAGTGGTACGAGGATCCCGGCGATGACCAGCTGCGCCTCCACGGCCAGCAGAACCACCCCGGGGGTGGCGGCGAGGGCCATCAGCGCGGCCAGGTTCGCGCCGGCGACGGCGCCCGCCCACCGGAGCCCAGCCCCGGCGATGTCATCGGCGATCAGCAGGCCGGACACCGCCAGGCAGGGCATGGCGAGCAGCACGACCACGGTCAGCAGCCAGTCGGGGACCGCGGAGGGGCGCTGGCGCAGGCCCCAGCCGACGCCCATCAGGGCCAGGCCGGTCAGCAACAGCGCGATCGCCGACCCGGTGCTTACCGAGACCCGCCAGCCGGCCAGGACGGCGGCGCTCAGCAGCCAGGCGAGGCCGAAACCGAGGACGACCGGCCCGGCGTGCATCCGCCGTCGCCGCATTCGTTCGGTCTCGTCGGCGACCACCTCGTCGACGTCCATGACGACGGGTGGGTCGCCCGGCTCGACCGCAGTGTCCCGCAGGTAGAGGACCTGGCCGTCGAGTACGCCGAGGTCGCCCAGGGTCGCCTCGATGGGGAACGCGGGTGCGTCGGCGGGGGCCAGGGACCAGGCCGGCGGCATCGTCGGTGATTCGTCGGCCCCGCACATCTCGGCCAGGCTAGGCGCGTACTCGCCGATGGGTGTGGTCGCCGGCACCGCGAGATCGACGCGCCGCTGGGGACCGACGACGGTGATCCGGCTCTGTTCCTTCGCCATGGGCGTTTTCCTTTCGTACGGATGAGTTCGTCAGCCGGTCGGTTCGGCGTCGGCGGTCGTCGCGACCTGGATGAGGCGGCTGGGACTGCCCCGGCGGACCAGGACACCACGGCCGGGTGGACGCTGGGCCGCGCGTTCATCGCCCAGGACGGGTCCTTCCCGGTGGTCGCCGGAGAGCACCAGCCCATGCGCCCCCATGTCCCGGACACGGGTCACCAACGTGTCGTTCATGGTCCGGGCGGCGCCGGCCACCCGGCGGCTCAGCACCAGGTGCAGACCGATTTCGCGGGACTGCGGGACGAACTGGGCCAGCGGGTACAGCGGTGACTGCGGCCCGGTGCCGATCATGTCGTAGTCGTCGGCGACCACGTAGATCTCGGTGCCCTCCCACCAGTCCCGGGCCCGGAGCTGCGCCTGGCTGATGCCGGGGGGTGGCATGCGTTCCTGCAACTTCTCGACGACCTGTTGCACATAGACCTGGGCGCTGTTGGCGTCGCCCGCGTAGGCGCCGAGGTGTTCCTCCGGAACCACGTCGAGCAGGGCATGCCGGTAGTCGAACAGCACCACCCGGACGTCGAACGGCGAGGTGCGCTCGGTGAGGCCGGTGAGGAATGTACGCAGCATTGTCGATTTCCCGGAGCCGGCGTCGCCGTACACCAGGAAGTGTGGGTCCTGGCCGGTAAGGTCGAGGCTGACGGTGGACATCTCCGGCTCGGCCAGGCCGATCGGCACCGCGACGCTGCCGGGCTCGGCCTCGAGCTCCGTGACCAGAAGATTTCTCGGCAACATGCGGATTTCGGGTGCATGGGCCCCGGTCCAGTGGCTGTTGATCTGCGCCAGGCTTTCGTTCTGGGCCTCTCGCAACCCCTCGGCCGTGTCCTGGCCGTCCAGCCGGGGCAGGACGATCTGGAAGAAGGCGCCGGGCGCGGTGATTCCCCGGCCGGCTACATTGGCCGGCACCCGGGCGGCGATCCGGCGGTTGATCTCCGAGTCGACCGGGTCGTTGAGGCGCAACTCGATCCGGGTGCCGATGCTGTCCCGCAGGGCGGGGCGGATCTCCTGCCAGCGGCTCGCGGTGAGGACCAGATGTACGCCGGCGCCGAGGCCCCGGGCGGCAACCTCGGCGATGATCGGTTCGGCGTGCTCGAGCTCGCCGCGCAGGGCGCCCCAGTTGTCGATGATCAGAAAGACGTCGGCGGCGCGTACGCCGGACGGCAGCTTGCCGGCCCGGCGCTGCTCTCGCAGGTCGCTGATGGAATCGAGGCCGAGTGAGCGCAGCAGTTGCTCGCGGACCAGGACCAGGTTTCTGATCTCGCTGAGCATGCGGTTGATCAGCTCGCCGTCGTGCCGTCCGGCGACGGTGCCG
This sequence comes from Actinoplanes sp. NBRC 103695, assembly GCF_030269485.1. GTDB lineage: Bacteria > Actinomycetota > Actinomycetes > Mycobacteriales > Micromonosporaceae > Actinoplanes. The sequence goes on from NZ_BSTL01000035.1 coordinate 10,949, forward strand.
ACGTGCGGCGCCTGGGCGAACGGGTGCAGGGTGCCGCCGCCGAAGTCGATGCAGTAGAACTGCGCCTCGTCCGGTGTGTGGGTGAGCATCGTGGAGAGCATGATGGTGCGCAACGCCGTGCTGCGCCCGGTGCGGGGGGCGCCGACCACGGCGATGTGACCGTGCGCCCCGCCGAAATCCATCACCAGGGTTTCCTGTTGTTGCCGGAGCGGCAGGTCGAGCAGTCCGAGCGGCACCGACAGCGTTCCGTTCATCGGCCACAGGCCGGCGGTGTAACCGCGGTTCTCCTGCGGCCCCGGCGGCCCGACGACGTGGTCGAGGGCGAGCGCACTGGGCAGCGGCGGCAGCCAGACCTGGTGCACCTGCGAGGTGACCGAACTGAGCCGGTCGACCAGGACGTTCAGCTCGGTGGGCCCGGTCCGTGCGCGCAGTTCGGCTTCACTGGGCTCGTGCTCGATCTGCTCGGTCGGGGTCCGGATGTCGAACGGCACCAGGGTGCGTCGCTCGGCGCCGCTGGCCGCGATCCGTTCGTCCACGCTGAGGTAGGGGGTGGAGATGTGCGCGACGCGCAGGCGTTCGTAGATCGACTCGTCGACCTTGAGGTAGGCCGAGCCGGGGATCGGCGGCAGCTTGTACGCGTCGGTGGTGCCGATCACCGCCCGGCTCTCGGCGGCGCTGAAGGTGCGCAGGCAGATCCGGTACGACAGGTGCGAGTCGAGCCCGCGCAGCTTGCCTTCCTCGAGCCGCTGGGTGGCCATCAGCAGGTGCATGCCGAGCGAGCGGCCGACCCGGCCGATCTGGGTGAACAGGTCGGCGAAGTCGGGCCGTCCGGAGAGCAGTTCGCTGAACTCATCGACGATGATCAGCAGGTACGGCAGGGGCGGAAGCTCTTGACCGTCGGGGTCCTTGGCGCCGGAGGCCCGCCGGATCTGGTATTCGCGGATGGTGTCGACGTTCCCGGCGTCGCGCAGGGCCTGCTGGCGCCGTTGTTGCTCGCCCAGCAGCGCCGCGAGCACCCGGTCGACCATGGCCGCGTCGTCGACCAGGTTGGTGATCAGGCCGGCGACGTGCGGCAGGTTGGCCAGCGGCGCGAAGGCGGCGCCGCCCTTGAAGTCGATGAGGACGAAACTGAGCAGTTCCGGTGGGTGCGTCAGGGCCAGACCCGTGACGAGGGTACGCAACAGCTCGCTCTTGCCAGAACCGGTGGCGCCGACGATCAGGCCGTGCGGCCCGGATCCGCCCTGGGCGGATTCCTTCAGGTCCAGGACGACGACCTCGCCGTCACCGTTGGTGCCGATCGGGGTTCGCATCAGGTTCGGATCGGTCGGCCCGACCCAGCGACCATCGACTGGCACGTTGAACGGGTCGGGTCCCAGAACCATCTCGCTCAGCGAGCCGATCCGGGCGAGCACCTGCTCGCGTTCGTCACTGAGCCGTAGCGGGGCCAGGCGGCGGGCGATCAGCTCGGCGAAGTCGGGCGTGACCGCGTCCGGTGCACAGGCCAGTGCGGGGGCCGTGACCAGGCCGAGGTTGCCTTCGGTGACCAGTTCTCCGCGGCCGTCCACCCGGATCCGCAGGTCGACCCGGCTGGGCTCATCGGCGTCCCGGTCGGCGAGGAAGATCAACGTGATGCCGTAGTTCGGTCCCGCGGTGTTGAGCAAGGCGCGCATCAGGTCGGAGCGGCCCCATTCGGATACCGGGGCGAACTCGGTGAACACCACGATGAGGCGCCGCATGCGCGGGGCCGAGCTGCCGGGGGCCTGCAGCCGGTTGCGGTTCTGGGCATCGGACCGCTGAGCCAGCTCGCCGGCGAGGAACGGAACCAGCAGTTCGGGCTCGGGCGTCACCAGGGACACGGTGCCGGCCTCACCGCGTACCCGCGGCTCGAAGGTGTGCGGCAGCCACTTCGCCCAGTCCCATTCCGGGGACTTGCCTGTCTCGACGGCGATCGTGACGTCGTCCGGGGCATGCAGCACGGCGATATGGCAGAGCAGGGCGCGCAGCAGCGGCTGGGTCCGCGCGCTTCCGCCGACCAGGCTCATCACCCCGGCGCTGCCCACGTCGACGACCATCGGCTGGTTGTCCACCCGGCCCATCCGGTCGATGAGCTTGGTGGCCGACTCCAGCGACTCCCAGTCGTAGTCGGTGAGCGGGTCGAGCCTGTCGTCGATCTGCATCGGCGTGGCCAGTTGGACGGCGCCGCTACCCAGCCGTACATGCAGAAAGTCGTTGTCCTCCTGGCGACGCTCCCAGACCCGGTGCCGGGTGGTGGCGATCGACCAGAGCCGGGCCGGTTCGGGATTCGCGAGTGCGGCCACCATGCGCTGGCTGGCCGCCACCACGCGCGCGCTGTCCCGGGACAACTTGAGGTGGGCGCGGTAGCGTGCCCTCTGCTTGCGGGCCGTCTTGCCGACCACACTGCGCTGATTGAACCGCATCGCGATCACCGCGCCGGCCGAAGTCACGAAAAACAGCACCCCGATGATGATCATGGCCGGCCGGCCGAAGGTGACCATGTAGGCGGCCATGCCGACGCTGCTGAGCAACGGCAGAACGAGTGACCAGGCGTTGTTCTGCGGATGCTCCTGAGGCTCCTCGGGCGGGGTCGGCAGGACCACCCGATCGGTCGGCAGGTCGGGCAGGAGAAACCGAGCAGGGCGGTGGAATGCCAGGCGGGACATGGTTCTCCTCAGCCTCGAGTGTCGACGTCGAAGTCGGCGAGATCGCTCGGTTCCAGGGTGCTCAGTTGCTCGTTGGTCGGATCGGGCAGCTCGGTGACGCGACCGGCATGCTGCTCGGTCATCTGCTGAAAGGCCTTGCGGGCAAACCGCCCGTTACCGAAGCCCTCGGCTCGGTCCACCGCGACGAACTTGTCCCACAGAGCCGTCCGGGCCGCCTCGGACAGGCGGTAATCGTGTTCGCGAGCCTGCGTCTCGACGATTTCCACCAGCTCACCGGCGGAGTAGTCGTCGAAGGTCAGCGTGCGGGAAAACCGTGAGGACAGGCCCGGGTTCGCGGCGATGAAGTGCTTCATGTGCTCCGGGTATCCGGCCACGATCACCACGACTTCCTCCCGGTGGTCTTCCATCAGTTTCACCAGGGTGGAAATGGCCTCGTGCCCGAAGTCGTTCCCATGTCCCTCCGGCACCAGCGCGTACGCCTCGTCGATGAACAGCACCCCACCCATGGCCCGGCGGAACGCCGCCTGGGTCTTGGGTGCGGTGTGTCCCACGTACTCGCCGACCAGGGTTCCCCGGTCGACCTCGACCAGATGGCCGCTGGACAGCATGCCCAGTTCGGCCAGGAGTTGGCCGTAGAGCCGGGCCACAGTGGTCTTGCCGGTTCCCGGATTGCCGGCGAAGACGAGATGGCGCGACATCGGTGGCGGCGACAACCCCGCCTCACGGCGCCGCTTGACCATCTGCACCAGCTTGACCATCGTGCCCACGTCCCGTTTCACCCGGGTCAACCCGACCAGGCCGTTGAGCTGGGCCAGCAGCCGATCCAGGTCGACCGCCCCGGGCGCCGTCCCGGTGACCGAGCCTTCAGGCGCGGCCGGCTCCGCGGTTGCGGCCGGCGGGACCGGCCCGGGCAACGTGCGGGCAGATGGGTCGGCGGAAGCGGGGAAGGTCGCGGACGCGACGCCGGCGCTCCAGCATTGCTCGAAGGTCGCGTCGGCGTCGTCGGCCGCGCTGATGTCCTCGGCGGCGTCCCGCACGTGGCAGCGCACCAGCACCGGATCCGCCTTCGAACCGAGGTAGACGGCCGGGTATTCGGTGTTCGAGATCTCGACGTCGGTCAGCGTCCCGTGCGCGCCGGCGCCGAAATAGATTCCGTTCTTCGCGCACTTCGACACGCGTGTCGCCGAGATCGTCGGCCGGGCCCCGGACCAGATCGCAATGCCGCTGCCTCCGGCTCCGGTCACAGTGCAGTTCTCCAGCCTCGGCTCGGCTCCCTCGTCGAGGAAGATCCCGGCCGCGCCGCTGTTCGAGACTCGTACATTGACCGCGGTGGGCGCGGCGCCGGCGGCGACCTCGATACCGGTTTGAGTGACATCGCGGATCTCACAGTCGCGGAGCAGAGGCCGGTGCGGAGTGTCGACGCGCACGCCCACGTTGCCGCCGGTGATGGTCAGTCCTTCGAGCACCGCGTCGGCGGTCGCACTGATCTGTACGCCTTGAAGCTCGGCGCCCTCGACGGCACCGCCTTGCACGCGCAGTAGTGCCCGGTCAATCGCCCGGATGCCGATCTCCGGGGTTCCGGCGACAACGCAACCGGCCATCGTGACTGATGCGTTGCCCAGGACGTGGACCGCGGTCAGGCCGGACCGCCGCAGTTCACAGTCCTGGAGCATCAGCCGGCCACCAGCTACGTACACGGCGTTGGCCGCGGAATCGAGGATCTTGCCGCTGATGACGTGGACCTGGGCATCGTCCTGAACCGCCAGCGCGGTCTGCACGCTGTTGGTGATCCGGGTGTCGACCACCGCGGTCCGTGAATCGCCTGTGGCGATCAGAGCCACCGTTCCGGTTCGTTCGAGGTCGGTGTCGGTCATCACCATCTGGGCGGCTTCGCTGAGCTGGACACCCGCACCCTCGGTCCGGCTGACCCGGCACCGTTCCAGCCGCACCCCGCCCTCGGTACCCGGATCGCCCGGACCGGACTCGGGCAGCCGCAGCAGCGGCAGGTCGGACCACCAGCCGGCCGGGAAGGGCGCGCCGCCACGAATCCGGACGCCGTCGCCGCGTACGTCATGGATGGCGGTGTCCCGCAACCACACCTGCCCGGCTCCGGTCAGCTCGACGGCTGCCGATCCGACGCGTCCGATGTCGCAATGGTCGAGTACGCCGACCGCGGTATTCGCGATGCGGACGCCGATCCCCGCCACTTCGTTGAGTGTGGTCTTCAGCAGCTCGATCCGGGAGGCTCCGACGGCCACGACCCCTGAGCCCTCCGCCCGCTCCAGCCTCAGGTCGGTTGCCTTCACCTCCGCGCCGTCGAGCACGGCGAGGCCGATCGCCGCGGTGTCCTCGATCGCGGACGACCGCAGGGCCAGCGTCGCCGCACCGCTGGCCTCGACCGAACCTCCGATGACGGTCGCGCCGTCCAGGGTCAGGTGGCCTCCGGTCACCGTCACCGCCGCCTGGTCCGGTTGGAGACCGCGTACCGTCAGTCCCCGCACCACCGCCGTGCCGGCCCGCACCGCCAGCACCGGGCCTTCCGTCGAGGTCAGCTCGACCGCACCGCCGCCCTCCTCGGCGACGATCGTGACGGACCGGTCGAGCACCAGCCGTTCCCGATAGACGCCGGGCGCCACCGATACGACGGAACCAGCCTTGGCCGCCCGCACCGCCGACCCGATCGTCCGATGCCGGCTCCAAGCGCGGGTGCTGACCCGTTCCATCCGGCCGGTCGCGGTGATGCCCGACTCCACACTGCCCGGTACCGGCGTACCGGCTCGGCTGTCAGGCATGACAATCCGCCTTCATCTGCCCCAGCAACAGGCGGCCGTCCGATCGGCCCCGGCTCTTCGCGGCGTCCAGACTCACTGTCAGCTCGTTCTGGACCGGGAAGGAGCCGGCCTCGACCCAGGCTCCCGCCTGGCGGGAGACATCGATGGTGAAGCTGGCGTACACCGCACCCCCGGACCCGGACACCGAATAGCCGACCGTCCCGGTCGGTACGATGCCCGGCGCCGCCGGTACGTGCACCGCGATGCGGCAGGTTCTCGCTTCCTTGGGGGGCTTGAACCACCAGAGAGCCGACCGGCGGGATCCCTTCTCGCGCATCACTTCCAGCGGCACGACGGCATAGGTTCCGTGGCAGCCGTCCTGGGTCCAACCGCCGGTACTCGCGGTACGCCAGTCACCGTCCCGCCCTTCCGCGGTGAACCCCCGGTCCGCGGCGGCCGCGCAGTCCCAGCCGGCCACACTCGCCCAGTTGACGACCTTCGGCGCCGGAGGCTTCACCTTCTGTCCCTGCGGACCCTGCTCCCCTGGCCGCAGCGGGTGGATCAAGCTCCAGAACACACCCACCACGACCGCACCGACCGCGACCAGCGCCGTGACCGTCATGAGCGTCGGCCAGCGCACTGTCAGCCGTTCACTGGCCGGCACCTCGGCGGCGTACTCGACGAACGCGCGCACGAAGCTGTTGCGCTGCTCCAGATCGGCGGACGGATTGCCGGTATCCCTCGGCGGCATCACCACCGGCGGCCCCGGGCGGCTGGCAGTCATGGCGTTTCGGGACGCTGCTGAGACGACCTGCCTCCGACCGATGCCTTCGGCGCGGCCTCGGCCTCATCGTCCCGGGGCTGACCGGCCGGTACCGTCACCGGAGCGCCATTGTCCGGCTCGTCCTCGACCGGCGGCGCTTCATGTTCCGGTTTGCGGGAAACCGTCGGAGCCAGGGGTGCGGCGGCCGGTGGCAGGTGGCCGGCGTAGGCCGGCGGTGCGGTGGCTACCGGACCGGGGCCGCCGCCGTCGTCATCGTCCTCATCGGATTGGTCCCGCAGCAGACGGCGGATCCGGAAGACCAGCAGCAGGGCGGCGGCCAGGGCGACCAGCGTGACGACGGCCAGCAGCGTGGAACGCGTGCCGGACGAGCCGGAAATCAGCTTCCCGGCATGCTCACGCGGCGCGCCATCGGTGTTCGCGACCTCCTGCGGCAACACCTTCGTCACCGCGGCAGCCGGATTGATCATGCCCCAGCCGAACCGGCCATCCGGCGGCGGACTGTCACTCAGCTTGTCGGATGTCAGCTTCAGGCGCTGCGCGACCTGCTGCGCGGTCAGGTCAGGGTAGGCGGCACGGACGAGCGCGGCGACGCCGGCGGTGAGGGCGACCGCATACTCGGTGCCGCTGCCGGCGACCGACCCCACGCCGGTGATTCCGATGCTGCTCACATTGATCCCGGGCGCCACCACGTCGATGCCACCGCTGCGGTAGTCCGCGGCACGCTGGCTGTCCATGCCGACCCCGGCCACCCGCAACACCCCGGCGCCGATCTTCGCATCCGGGTTGATCGGCACGGAGCCCAGCGAGGCACCGCTGACGACGACGACGTCCCGGTCCACGGCCGCCATCATGGCCTTGGCCACCTCGGGTTTGGCGGTATCGACGTACTTGCCCAAGGCGATGACAGTCGCACCAGCACCGACCGCGGCCTCGATGGCTGACGCGCCGTCGGCCGGCTGCGCCTTGGCGTCAGCGCCGGTGACCCGGACCGGCATGACGATGCAATCCGGCGCGACGCCCTTGACTCCGGCGCCCCCGCCCTGCTGGCCCACGATCAACCCGGCCATCGCGGTGCCCGACCCGAGGCAGTCGGTGTCGCCACGGCCGCTGCCGTTGACGATGTCCATGCCGACCGCGACGTGCCCGCTCAGTGGCGCGAGGCTACCGTCCACACCGGAATCGATCACTGCGACCCGCTGTCCTTTGCCGCGGCTCTGCGGCCAAGCCCGTTCGGCCGCCAGGCGCAGGCTCGCCCAATCCGAGCGGCCGCCCGACCCCCCGGTCGCGCAAGGCCCCTTCTTCGACGCTCGTGGCTGCTTCGGTGGTTTGCTCGGCACCTTGGAAGCGGCGCCCACCTGCGCCTGCGGCACCTTCGGAGGCGACTTGGGCGCGGACTTCTCCCGGTCGTTCTTCGGCTTGGGCTTGGTCGGCGCCGACGGCACTTTGTCGGGGAGTACGCCGTACTTCACTTCATCGCCGTATCCGTCCCACGGCAGCGACAGCACCCAGCCGGCACGCAGGCTCGACGCATCGGTCAGCCGCCCGCCATCCGGTTGTTTGCGCCCGCTGTTGAGGTTGAAGATCTCCACCGAACGGGCGCCGTCACCCAGGAACCGGCCGGCTATCTCGGTGAGGTTTTCCGGTTTGCCCTGGTAAGACGAATTGACCACGTAGTACTTCACGTAGTCGTCGCCGGCCGACGCCGGTGCGGCCGCTCCGCCGATCACCGCCGCCATAACGCCCACCGCGAGGCAGGCCCCACCCACCGACCGAGTAATCCAGGACATTCGCCACTTCCCCTTATCGTCGTCCAAGGCGGGTTCTGGTGCCGGTTGCGCTCGGCTCATCAGTTGGCCGGACGGTGCAGGTAGACCGTCACCACCGGTGGGCCGCCGACTGTTCGGATCCGCACCAGGTCGAGGTCGGCCAGCTTGCCCGGCACCTCGCCGTCCACTCGTGCCCGGTGACGGCCACCGTCATCAGCCCCGGTGAGCCGGCACCGGTCAGCGGGCCCACCACGAACAAGGTGCCGAACCCGGCGAACAGCAAGACGGACAGCGCCAGGGCGGTCCGCATGAGTGCGATCCGCTGGGTCCGGCCGCGGTGGCCCGGACCGCGGGATGCCGACGGCCCGGGCGGGCGCAACCGAACGGAGCCGGGCCGGCCCCGCCTCTTGGCGGGACCAGCCGAGATGCCCGTCCCGTCCGATCCTGGTGCGCTGTCGGCATCGAGCAGTGCGAGGGCGGCCAAGACCTCGCACACCTCCACGTCGGCGGCCCGGCAGACCGCGCAGGTGCCTGTCTACCGCATCGCTCTCCACCAAGCTCAGGGCACCCAGATGATGCGGACCGAGCAGTTCGGTCACGTGTCCGTCCCGGCCGGGAGGGTCGGATAGGCCCGGCACGCCGATCAGCGTCCCCGCCCGCCGGACCCGGCAGGCGTCACTGCTTCACGAATCGCCACTTCTGATCCCTCTGGTTGTCGTGTCGGTTCGTCTGCTCGACCCAGTAGCCGTTCCAGCTCGTACCGTCTTCCTTCTTGATTCCGGCCTGCTCGGCCGCGACAGCGGCCGGCCACAGGTCGCCGTCGAGCTTGGCGGCACGGAGACGTCCCACGTTCGCGCAGGTGCGGTGACCGAGCGCCAGGATGTTGGCCCGCCGGTCGCCGCGGCTGGCGTCGGTTGACGGCCGCCATTCGCCCCAGGCGTCGTTGTCGAGGCCGACGACCTGCTTGGCTGTGGCCGAGAAGGCAGAGGCGGCCATCACCTGGGCGGCCACCTTGGGCGGGTTGAGCGCCGGGCAGGAGAGTGCCGCCTCGACCACGGCGGCGACGTCGGCGGCGGGCACCGGCTTGCCTTCCAGCTTGTCCGGGTCCGCCGTTGCGGCCGCATCGAGTCCGGCCCCGGCGCAACCGATGATGATCAGGACGAGTGCCATGACTTCGAGGCGCTGACGGCCGGTCTTCGGCATGACTCGTCGCCACGGGCAGCCACGGACGATGGCTAGTGCGTTCATCGGCTCACTCTTGGTCTCGTCGTTCCGGGTGTGGTTCGTCGCGAACTTGACGGCTCAGAGAGACCGCCGGTTCAAGGACGTCAAGTTTTTTGACCCGCCGTCCGATGTATCGCCCCGCGGCCGCGGGTTGAACTCGAATCCCCGGCTGACGAGTGCTGCCCGGAGTGCCCGCACGGCGTGGAAGGTACGTGACTTGATCGTTCCCTCCGGGACCTCGAGGGCGTGGGCCGCCTCGGCCACCGAATGATCGCGGAAGTGGAGCTCGACGAGGGTGCTTCGCCACCGCTCGGGCAGTGAGTCGAGAGCGGCCTGCACCTCGCGCGCGTCGAGCATGCGTTCGACGGCGTCGTCCGGGTCGGGTTGCGCCTCGATGAACGTGATCGGAAGTTCCGCCGGCCGGACGTCGGCCGACCGCCGCTGGTCGATGAGGAGGCGCTTGGCCACAGTGAACAGCCATGGCCGGTTCCAGTGCCCATCCGCGTTCCGCACGTCCGGGTGCTGCCAGGCCCTCAGCAACGTCTCCTGCGCGATGTCCTCGGCCCGCTGAACGTCGCCCCGGGTCAGCCGGGTCAAAAAGCTGAGCAGGACCGATGCGTGCACCTGCTGAAAGTGACGCAGGGCGGCGACATCCGCCTCCGTCTCCGCCACGTACGGACCATCTTCGCTCTCACCCGAGATGAATCGCCCATGAATGGACGCCGCATCGGAGACGTCTTCAGGCGCGTTGCCGGACGTGGGTGAGGGCGACACGACGCCATTGTGTGGACTGGCCTGGCCCTCGATCCACGGCTGACCCGGCCGGAGGGCCGAACGCACCACCGCGCAGAGAACCAGGGCCAGCCGGATGCCACCCTGAGCGATCGCAGCATCGGCCCCACCAGGCAAACTGTTCCATCGCCAGTGCGCAGCATCGCATGCGACACCTGACCGGCCGGCACCGGTGTGAATCACATGCGGATTCGCTGCCTTACACGGCTTGGTGAGCGGCCCGGTTCACCGCTGCCGGAATCTTCCGCGGAACTATCCTTGCAGGTAGGCCGGGACGGCCCAGACCCGGCGATGCTGCTCGTCGTCCTGGTACAGGCCGAGCTTGGTTGGGACGAGAGGAGCCTTGCTCCCATCTGCACGGATGGGAATCACAGAGCAGCCCGCATCGAACCATGCCATTGCTTTCGAGAGGGTTTCTGGTGTGCTATTCACTTAGTCCCCATTGAGTTACTGCGCGCCATAGAAGATTCAGAACTGTCGGGCCGCTGGCGGCGTAGTCGCCGCTGGGATAGAGTCCTTGAGAGCCAGGCCGCAGTTTTATTGCAGCCAGGGAGGGGCGACCCCCACAGAAATTGTTGTGGGAGTCAGGCGCTTCCCGATGCTGGTCATTCGCGTAATTGGAGTTAGTCGTATGAACGCCCCGCGGTGCAGCCATAGGCCGGCCGTGGGGCTGCGCACCGTTACGAAGGTGTCTGCGGTTGCCAGTCGGAGCCTTGAGGAAGGTTGCTGCTGGCTCTTCCGAGCCTTGCCGACGCGAGAGGCCAGAGACAGGCGCGGAGGCCCTAACTGCGGCTGCCCGAGGCTGTCTCGTTGAAGATGAGCGGCCGGCCCCCGAGGCGGCCAGCAACGCCGGCGGGAGGCCTCCCAGGCTGAAGTTCCCGCAGGACCCAGATGTGATTTGGGCCACTGCCGCCCAGCATTCAGACAGCCCGCCTGGAGGCTCACACGACGGCCAAGGTTCCTGATCCTGGGACGTTTCCGCAGCTCAGAGCCTGTTCAAGCACTACAGTACGGCTCTTCGGCGGCAAGGCGCCTACCGCACCTCAAGATCATGAGGTGTGCACATGTGTGCGCAAAAAAATTGGCACCACCCAACTTGGAGAGTTGGATGGTGCGTTTTCCCTGCTCAAACGGGGTGGAGCTGAGGGGACTCGAACCCCTGACCCCCACACTGCCAGTGTGGTGCGCTACCAGCTGCGCCACAGCCCCTTGCTAAGCGCCTCAGGTCTCCCTGGGCACTTCCGGAATAGTACACACCTCCCCGAGCCCCGCGGGCGGGAGGGGTTCAGTTCAGGCTCGGATCGGGCGGGAAGTGGGCCACCGCGGCCAGGATGTCGCCCTGCCTGCGCAGGACCATGCCCCACAGGTCGTCCGGGCGGGTGACGAACGGGTCGCCGGGGAGGGCGTCGAAGACGAACCAGGACCCGGACGAGATCTCGTCCTCGAGCTGGCCGGGCGACCAGCCGGAATAGCCGGCGAAGACGCGGATGCCGGCCACGCTGTCGCGGAGGCGGTCGGGGTCGGCGGACAGGTCGACCGTGCCGAGCGCGCCGCTGACCTGATGGAAACCGGTCAGCCGCTTCTTGACCTCGGGACGGGTGCGGGCCAGGCAGATGGCCGACTCGGGCTGCACCGGGCCGCCCTCGAACAGGACCGCCGGGTCACCGGCCAGCTCGCCCCAGGCACCGAGCACCTCGGCGACCGGCACCTCGGTGGCTCGGTTGAGGACCACGCCCAGCGCGCCGCCGGTCTCGTGGGCGACGAGCAGCACGACCGTACGGTCGAAGTTGGGGTCCTTGAGCGTCGGAGTCGCAACCAGTAACTGGCCGGTCATCGACTCCATCGACCGACCTCCGATTCGCTGACCCTCGCTATGCACGATGCCTCCGGTGCGCACCCGCCACGGCATTGGTGGCAGGCGGCGGCGCGCCTGCCACGTCGCGCGGGGCAGGAGGCGGAGTGAGTGAGAGCAACGCCATGCATCGCACGATAGCCGCTGCTGTCGGCCACCGATAAGGTCTGCGCATGAACCATCCACCCTCAGCGGCAGAGATCGGCGTGATCGGCGGTTCCGGCCTTTACGCACTGCTCGACGACGCTCACGAGGTGGAGGTGTCCACGCCCTACGGTGCTCCGTCGGACCGGATCACCCTGGCCGAGGTGGGCGGGCGTCGTGTCGCCTTTCTGCCACGGCATGGCAAGGATCATCGGTTTCCGCCGCATCGGATTCCCTATCGGGCGAATCTGTGGGCGCTGCGGTCGCTCGGCGTGCGCCAGGTGGTCGCTCCCTGTGCGGTCGGCGGCCTGCGGCCGGAGCTGGGTCCGGGCACGTTCGTGGTTCCCGACCAGTTGATCGACCGTACGAGCGGGCGCGTGCAGACGTATTTCGACGAGGGCGCGGTGCACGTGTCGTTCGCGGACCCGTACTGCCCCGCGGGGCGGGCGGCGGTGCTGGCCGCCGCCGAGCCGGTCGCCGCGGTCGACGGCGGCACGATGGTGGTCGTGGAGGGTCCGCGGTTCTCGTCGCGGGCGGAGTCCCGCTGGTTCACCTCGATCGGCGGCACGATCGTGAACATGACCGGACACCCGGAGGCGGTGCTGGCCCGCGAGCTGGCCCTCTGTTACACCGCGATCGCCCTGGTGACAGACCTGGACGCGGGGGTCGAGGGTGATCACGGGGTGACGATGGACGAGGTGTTCAAGGTGTTCGCCGACAACACCGCCCGGCTGCGTGACGTACTGCTTGACGCGGTGACCCGGCTGCCCGCCGAGCGCACCTGCCCGTGCGGGCACGCCCTGGACGGCATCAAGGTGTCGCTGGAACTCCCCTGACCAGGTTCAGGCCGAGGTAGTCGGCTTCACTCCTCCGTGTCGCCGCCCCGTCGACCGACCGGATGATCCCCGGGCCGTCGGACGAGTTCGGCGACGAGCCGTTGAAGATCCGCGTTGTCCTCGGCGACACTCCGCCATTCCCTACCCGAGCAATTGCCGGTGGCAGGCATTCGGCAATCCGGCGGCCCCCGGCCCGGCCGCTATTCCTCGAGGGCCTCCGTCAGCCGGCTGCGGGCCCAGTCGTAGTGGTCGGCGCCGAAGCCGCGGTACGCCGTCTCGATGACCAGGATCAGCCCGAGGTGCACGTTGTACAGGCGGCGGCGCCGGCGTTCGTCCGCGGTGAGCTCGTTCTTGCCGTAGCCGCGCAGGTACGCCGACGGGTCGCCGAAGGCGGGCAGCTCCGTGCCGACGAAGATCGCCTCCATCAGCGGGTCGCCGTAGAACGCCCGCTCATGGTCGATGATGCTGACGATCCGGCCGCCCGAGATCATCACGTTGTTGGGATAGAGGTCCCACTCGACGAACCGCGGCTCGGTCACCGCGTCCAGGCAGTCGCTCCGCCCGGCCACGTGCGCGCGGATCCGGTCGTACTCGAATCCCAGATCGACCCCACGCCGCTCGCCGTCGCGCAGCAGGTCCTCGACCATCGCGGTGAAGCAGGCACGCCAGCTGTCCGTGCCCGGCCCGCCGAGCCGGCCGAACCTCTCGCCGCGGATCTCGTTGAGCTGCCGGGTCGCGCCGCCGAGGGCAACGTCGTAGGCGTCGTGCTCGTCCCGCGGAAGGTCGTCCCGGATCATGCCGTAGTTGTCGGCGTGGACGAACTCCATCATGAACCAGTCGGCGTCGCACAGCTCCCGGCTGAGGTCGGCGAAGTAGACCTCCGGCACGGGAACGCTCGAGTTCTTCCGGATCAGGTCGAGCGCGGCCAGCTCGGTGGCCATCGCGCCGCGCTCGTACGTCATCACCTCGACGGCCGCCGGCGGCGCGATCTTGAGCGCCGCCTCCCGGCCGTCCCGCAGGCGCAGCCGGTACGCCACGTTGAACCAGCCGTGGCCCAGCTCGGAGATCTCGTCGGGGCCCCGCTCCGGGCCGAAGGCCCGCTCGGTCATCGCCCGGAGCACGTCTGGCGTCTGCCGGTTCTTGGTCAGGCTCTCCACCCGCACATCATGACGCGTACGTGATGTCGCCGAACCGCGCCACGTCGCCGAGGTTGCTGTTCAGTCAGGTGGCGAATGGCGATGAGGCGTCTGTTCATGTCTGGTTGTGGACCCGGCGTCACCGGATGTTGCTTTACGGACGATCAATTTTGATTCGTGATCGTGGGTTGACCGAGCGTTGCCCCCTATGGAACCCTGCGTTGCGGCTTGATCACCATTCGTTGACGGGGGTTCTCCTTTGTCCGATACGCGGCGCAGTCCGCTGGTGGCGCGACTGCTGGAGGACCCGGACCGGTTCTGGGCCGAGTCCGGCAATCGGAGTCCCCTCGTCGAGCCGTGGGACGACGACCACGTGCTGGTCACGTTCCTCTGGCGCGGTGAGGCCGAGAGCACCAAGGCATGGTGGAACATCGACGTGCCGCTGGACCGGATCCCCGGCACCGACGTCTGGCACGGCTCCCAGGTCTTCCCGCGGGACCTGCGCACCACCTACTGCCTCACGCACGACGAGGCCGCTGGGGCGCCGCCGGCGCGGACGTACCAGGGTCCGTCGCATCTGGACCCCGGCAACGACCGGGTCATCGCATTCCCCGCGGACCCGTACGACCCCAGCGACTCCGACGGCTACCTGTCACTGCTGGAGCTGCCGGACGCGCCCGCCGACGCCTGGTACACGCCGCGCCCGGGGGTGACCGCCGGAACGCTGACCACCGAACGACTCCCCGGGGACGAGCTGCCGATCACCGTCTACCGGCCGGACGGAGCCGACCCGGCCGGCCTTCCGACGCTGGTGGCGTTCGACGGCTGGCTGGCGCAGGCGGTCATGCACATGCCCACCGCGCTGGACAACCTGATCGCCGCCGGCCGCGTCCCGCCGATGACCGCCCTCTTCGTGCACGCCCGCGAGGAGAGCCGCGACGACGACCTGATGCCCGGCCCGCGAATCCAGAGCCTGATCGCCGACCGGTTGCTGCCGTGGGCCCGCGACAGGTGGCGGATCGGTTCGCCGACCGGCGGCAACGTGGTGGCCGGCATGTCCCGCGGTGGCCTCGTCGCCGCGTACATCGGATTGTGCCGTCCCGATCTTTTCTCCGGTGTCATCGCGCACTCGGGCAGCTTCTGGTGGCCGGCGCCCGGCGACGGCGAGCCACGGCAGCTGATCCGCGACGTGCCCGGCCTCCCCCGGGCCGACGTGCGCATCTTCCTCGACGTCGGCCGGATGGAGACGATGGCCGGCCCCGGCGGGTCACCCTCGCAGCTGAGCGTCTGCCGGGAGATGAGAGACGCGCTCCGCGCCCGGGGGTACGCGGTGAGCTACACCGAGTTCTCCGGCGGCCACGACTACGTCAACTGGCGGCACACCTTCCCGGACGCCCTCATGGCGGTCACACACGGGTGAACTGGCGTACGGCATGCGTACCGTCCGGGTCCGCGTGACCGGCTCGGGCTGTGTCGGCGTCGACCGGGCGGAGGTCACGACGGCCGATCAGGACCCTCACCGCGAACGGTCTCTCAGCGCGCGACGGGGTCAGGTCGCCGGACGGAACGAACCCCCGGTGATCTGGCCCGGCGTCGCCTCGTTGAGCTTGGGTTCGGCGACCGAGAAGGCGCCCGGCGTGTTGGCCTTGATGGACGTCGCGCGGTTGTCCTCGAGCATCGCGCCCAGGGCGTTGAGCGCGTCGGCGACCATGCGCTCCTGCTCGTAGGTGTCGGCGTCCAGCTTGTTCAACGCCTCGCTGATCTTGACCGCGACCTCCGCGGCAGTCGGGGCGCTGAGGTCGTTGGTGGGCGGCGGGTCGGGCAGCAGTCCCTGGGCCAGGGTGCCGCCCGCGTCCAGCAGCACGGCGGTCGCGGCCAGGCCCCAGCCGCCGGTCACCGCGCCGAGGGCGGTGCCGATCGCGCAGGCGACGAGCGTGCCCCACAGCTCCGACTTGGGGTCGCGGGCGTTGTTGAGCATCTGGACCGCGTCGATGCTCTTCTTGAGGAGCTCGACGACGGCCTTGCGGTAACGCACGTAAATGATCTTGTTGCACTCGAGCTGGCCGCGGACCACGCTGAGCAGCTTGCGCTGGTTGGGCACCACGCTCTGCAGCGGCGTGAGGAAGTTGTCGATGAAGTTGTCCTTGAACGTGCCCTCCCACCCGGCCATCTCGACGCGGACGTCGTTGATGCGGCCGAGCGCGGCACTGGCGCCGGTGAAGTTCCCGGCGGTGTCCGCGCTGCCCTCGAACATGCCCTCGATGGTGCGCATGGTGTCGATGACCGGGTCGAGGTCGTCCGGGTCGGGCTTCAGCCGCTGCTCAAAAGCCGGGATGACCCACTCGAAGTACTCGTTCTGAACTTTGACCCGGTAGCCCTGGACCTCCTCGGGTGGGATGGGCGGACCCATCTGCTCACCGGGATGCGCCTGGGCCCACTCGTTCTCCACGGCCTTCATCCAGGACTCCATGTCCTCGATGGTCTGCTTGATCAGCTCGTCGTGGAGTTTCTTCGCCTGCTGGCGGACGGTGCCCTCGTAGGCGCCGCCGGCCAGGTCGGCGGGCGTGGTGACTTCGCCGGACATGAGATTCCCCGTTCTGGTACGGCTGTTACTCCGGCACCGGCTTGCCCGGGTCGTCGGCGGAACCGGCGACCGGCGGATTCGAGTTCGCGTCCGAGGGGTCGTGGTTGGCCGGGTTCTTCAGGTAGGCGTCGAACTTCGCGGCGTTCGCGGTGTCCACGTCGAGGTAGGCCTGCCGTGCCTCGCGGACACCTTGGGCCGCGTCGAGCACGGTGCTGCCGAGCTGCTCGGTCATGGCCTGGATGCCGGCTCGCACGCCCTCCCACGCCGCCCCGACGGAGCTGGTCATGACCGACGCGCCCGGGTAGGCGGGCGTGTTGCCGCGGAACGAGTCGCCGCTGTTCCTCCCCGGCCCGCCGATCAGGCGGTTGGCGTCGTAGAACACGTCCGCGACCCGCGGCAGGTGCACCTCGGACACCCGCCACAGGTGATAGAGGTCGCCCCCCGTCACATCCGCCACCACGGTCTCCTCCCCCTCAGGCCCGCCACCACGGTCTCCTCCCCCTCAGGCCCGCCGCCGGGCGACAACCACGATCAAGAGCACGATCAGGAGTACGAGCACCGCGCCGCCGACGAGCCACGGCCAGAGCGGCGCCTCGTCGGTGCCGCCGGGCGGCGTACCCGGATCTGCCGTGACCCGGACGCTGAGCACCCGGTGCCCGCCGGTGTCGACGATGTAGACCGGGCCGTCGGCCCCCGGGCCGACCGCCAGGTGAATCGTGCCGCGCGTGTCGGTCAGGGACGCCACGGTCGTGATCGTCCCGCCGGGCCCGAGCCGCAGCACTGCCCTCTGCTTACGGTCGAAGACGTACGGCCCGTCCTTGCCGGCGCCCACCGCCTCCACGTCGTTCAGCGGCTGGTCGGCCGGCGGCCACTGCGCGCCGTCGGCGGTCGCCCACGTGCCCGAACCCGGCGCCGTGACGGTCGCGATCCGCTGCGCGCGCAGCCGACGCAGCAGCAGGCCGCCGGAGATCCACACGTCACCGTCGCCGGACGCCGCCAGCGAGTTGGGCGCACCCACCGGGACCTCGGTCGCCGGACCGCCGGCCGCACTCGCGGTCACCACGCCGTTGCCGGCGGCCACGCTCGCCTTGCCGTCGGGGGTCACCGCCAGAACGCGGTTGTTCTCCTGGTCACCGACGTAGACCGTGCCGTCGCTGCCCGCGGCGAGCCCGGTCGGCGCCCCCATCGGGCGGGTCAGAGACGACGTACCGGCGGCATCCGCCCGGACAGTCAGCGTGCCGTCCTTCGCCAGGGCGTACACCCGGATGGCGCCGGCGTCGGCGATGAAGACCGTGCCGTCCCCGCCGACCGCGACGGCCGCCGGAGCGATGAGGGCGACGTCGGTCGCCTTGGCGCCGGCCGCGACGGTGGGTGCCTGCGTCGCCGCTTCACCCGAGCCCGCCACGGTGCTGATCGTCCCGTCCGGTGCGACCGCGCGAACCTTCCGGTTGCCGGTGTCCGCGATGTAGAGCGTCCCGTCCGCGCCCGCCGCCGCGCCCAGCGGGGCGTTCAATGTGGACTGTGCCGCCGGC
The DNA here is from genome assembly GCF_030269485.1 of Actinoplanes sp. NBRC 103695. Lineage (GTDB taxonomy): Bacteria > Actinomycetota > Actinomycetes > Mycobacteriales > Micromonosporaceae > Actinoplanes. The sequence goes on from NZ_BSTL01000035.1 coordinate 29,051, forward strand.
CCGCCGTCACCGGTCGCTCCCGGCGAACCGGTCCCGGCCACCGCGGCCGGCGATTCCGGCGCGGCCGAGGCGGGCGTCGCCACTCCCAGGATCGCAAGGAGCGCCGCCGCTGATGCCGCTGTCGGTCGAGTCCACACGGCGCCTGTGTATCACACCAGCTCGCGGCTAGGCTGCCCCGAGACCAGCCGGAGGAGGCGGAATGACTATCGGTGACCATCTACGCACGATGACGGTCCAGGCCGAGTCGCCCGACGGCAACATCTGGTCCCGCGTCCACGACTACACCCGCCTCGACGTCGGTTTCCGACCTTTCGCGTACGAGCGGTACGACGAGCCGAGCCTCTCCTACCAGCTGGCCCGCCTCGGCCTGCTGACCTGGGTCGCCTGGTCCCGCGAGCGCACCGAGATCTACCGCCGCACGGTGAACCTCACCACCGACGAGGCCGGACGTGCCACCTGGACCGAGGACCCGGCCCGCCTGCGCTACGAGGCCGAGCTCAACGCCATCGAGGCCGCCGGCGTCTCCACCCACGGCGCCGTCCGCGTGCGCACGGTCGGCATGATGCAGTGGCAGGTCGACGTCGAGCCCGGCACGCTGCGCCGCCTCGTCGAGCCCACCTTCGCCGGCGAGATCCACGCCGCCTTCGACGCCCTGATGTCGGACCGCCAACGCCAGATCATCATGCTGAAGAGCGAGTACTTCGACCTGGGCCTCCCCCGCCGCTGGCAGGACATCATGACCGAGGCCCGCCGCCTCAACCGGTCTTAGCCCGGCGCTCCCGGTAGGTGCGGGTCTTGTGACGGTTGCCGCAGACCTCCATGTCGCACCAGCGCCCGCGGCCGCTGCGTGAGGTGTCGTAGAACGCCCACCGGCAGTCCACCGCATCGCACAGCTTGATCCGCTTCCAGTCGTCCCGGGCCACGCTCTCGGCCACCGTCTCGAGAACAACGTCCAGCCACGGCCGGCCGGAGCTTGCGGCGATCCGCAGCCCACCCGACGCATCCGGTGCGAGCCGCAGCGCATAACCCTCGAGAGCCGCCCCGGACTCCCCGCCGAGCGCCTGCCGCAGTGCGGTGCGCAGGGCGGTGGTGGCGCTCAGGTCAGCCGCCCGCAGCGTTGTCCCCGCAGCCGCCAGTTCGTGGGCGACCAACCAGTCCGCCAGCGCCTGCGGCGAGGTCAGTTGCTCACCGGCGACGTGCCTCTCCCCGTTCCGGACGAACGTTCTCTCGTCGACCGTGTTGAGGAACTCCTCGATCAGCTGCAGCGTGCTCACGACACCAGCATATCCCAATACTGGTGTTTGACGAACCGCCGACACTGGTATTAGCGTTCAATGGTGTCGCAACGATCTGAGGAGGAACCGATGTCAGTTCTCAACGTCCCCGAAGCCGACCTCGACGACCTGCGGGCACGCCTGCGCAACACCCGGTGGGCGACCTCATGGCCGATCGGCGCCTGGGAGGCCGGCACCGACGGCACGTTGCTGCGCCGCCTGGTCGACCACTGGGCGACGGCGTACGACTGGCGCAAGCACGAGGCGGACATCAACGCCCTGCCGTCCCACATCGCCGACATCGACGGCACGACCGTCCACTACCTGCGCTTCGACGCCGAACGCGCGGACGCCAGGCCGATCCTGCTGGCGAACGGCTGGCCCAGCACGTTCCTGGAGCTGACCGGCCTCGCCGACCGCCTGTCGTCCCCGTCCCGTTACGGCGGCAGCCCGGACGACGCGTTCACCGTGATCGTCCCGTCGCTGCCCGGCTACGGCCTGTCCCCGCAACGGCCGGCCATGGGCGGTCCCGTGCACACCCACGACCTCTGGCACCGCCTGATGCACGACGAACTGGGCTTCACCCGTTACGGCGCCCACGGTTCCGACATCGGCGCCGGCGACACGAGCCGCCTGGCACAGGCCTACCCCGAGTCGGTGATCGGCCTGCACCTGACGGATGTGGCCCCTCCGCCGGCGTACGACCCGGCCGACCTGACCGACGAGGAGCAAGCTTTCGTCGACGCGGAGGCGGCGTGGGCGGTGGCCGAGCGCGGCTACTCCCACGAGCAGATGACCCGTCCCCTGACCTTGGCCCAGGGCTTGTCCGACTCCCCGTCGGGCCTGCTCGCCTGGATCCTCGAGAAGTACCGGGCGTGGAGCGACTGCGACGGCGACGTGTCCACCCGCTTCAGCGACGACTTCCTGCTGACCCAGGCGTCCTTCTACTGGTTCACCAACGCCATCTCAACGTCGTTCCGCCCGTACTACGAGCGCCACAACAAGCTGGCCACCACCATCACCCGCGTAGAGGTCCCCACCGCCCTGGCCCTCTTCCCCGCCGACCTGGGCCCCCGCCACCCCAAAACCTGGGCCGAGCGCACCTACAACCTGACCCGCTACACCCCCATGCCCCGAGGAGGCCACTTCGCCGCCCACGAGGAGCCGGCCCTCCTGGCAGCCGACATCACAGAGTTCTTCCGAGCCCTCAGCTAAATCCTGAGATAGGTGCCGACAGGCCACCCCCGAGCGCCCCCACCGAGCGACCCACCACCGAGCGCAACCGAAAGACACCGTGGGGGTTTCCGGGGGCTCGGCCCCCGGAGAAGGAATGACGAGAGGCCCCGGTCCGCGCTTTTGCGGACAGGGGCCTACTTGAACCTCGGATCGAGCTGAGATGCCCGTGGGGATGCTCCGAACAGCATCGTTCAGACCTGGTGCAGCCAATCTTCAATGATCGGCAGTTCGGGCGGCCCTTTCGTCAGCCACTCGTTGAGCGCCTCAACCAGAGGACCGACCTGCCGCCGAGAACGCGGGACGGTTCGGCTGCTCGTGAACAGCAACCCAGCAATCGGCGCGCTCACTTGCAGGGCACGCAACTTTATCGGCTGAAAATCCTTGACATTCTCAGTCAGCAGCCAGCAACGCTGCGCAGCGGCCCACGCGAAGACTTCCTCGTCCGGCATGGCACGCATTTCTGGCTTCTCGACCAAGGCACCAACTCGATGCCCGTGCGCACGCAACGCCTCAGCGACCGTCGGCGAAAACATCTCATCCAGCAGCAACTGAACCAGTTCCACTGGTTCAGTCACGCGATCAACTTACTCTGAACAGCCCACGCACGCTCGGCACGCATCGAGGCCTCCTCGGCTGCCTCAATTTCTCTTGCGATCTCTACGCTGTAATCGCTGTAGTAGCTGACGGCTGAGGTTATCCGGCCGACATCACCCGCGCGTGACCCGGCTAGTGGCCGAGCTGTCGGAGGCCAGCCCGGAGGTACACGAGTGGTGGCCGCAGTACGACATCCAGTTCAGCCACGCGGGCCGCAAGCGCCTACGGCATCCCCGGCTGGGCGTGATCACCGTGTCCCACGTCGCCGAACGAACCGAGCAGACACTAGTGGTCTACCACCTCCCGGGCAGTACCGCCCCACGCGCTCACTGATGGGACAGCCCCAAAACAACGCATTGCTTAGGTAAATCTCACCCCGCGAGCCTTCTGGGGGTCAATCCGACCGGGCACTGCCCGGTCAGGGCGAGGCTCTCCACGGGGCAGGCTCGTCGCTGCCGACAATCTTTGGGAGCGGGAGTCAGGCAGACAAAGGCGGCGGCCCTGGGTAGGGCCGCCGCCTTTGATCTTGCGGTGGACGTGATGTCCGCCTACTTGAACCCGACCAGGCAGGTACGAAGCCTTCGTGCTGCCCTCCCCGACGCCTCACACACCTACTGACCAACAGGACTGGATCAACGGGCACCTAGCCATCTCCGGGCAGGTAGGTGATCGTCCCGCCCGATGCGGCGATTGTGCCGGTGACGGGAAACGAGACGCTGTCACTGAACGGGTACGTGCCGCCGAAGCCGGACACCGTTCCCCCGCTGACCTTGGCCGAGCCGTACCCCGTGGTGTCCAGGAGCAACTTCCCCTCGGCCCTTACCAGTTCGTACCGCGGGTACTCGGTGATCTTCCAGCGGATGCCGCGTACGTCGGCGTACGAGTAGGAGGAGAAGGGGCAGCCGGCTGGGGCGAGGACGGTCTTTTTTGCGCAGGCGTCCAGGTGGGCACGGATCCGCTTGTCGGCCGCCTCCCGCACACCGCTCTTGACGCTGGGTGCCAGCAAGACGAGGGCGGGGGAAACGCCATCCTCCGTGCCTCCCCCGACGTGAGCCTCAACGTCGGGCGCCTCCCACAGCGGTTGCTCGGGCAGACCGACCAGGTACGTCCCGGGGTATGCCGCCAACGTCACCGTTCCGTAGTCCGCGTTTCCCATGGAGGTCGGGACTCCCGCCACCGATATCGTGTCAAAACCATTGGCCCCCACGTCGAGCGGGAAGATGCCCTGCTCGATCCGCCAGCGATAGAAGACCCCGGCCGTCGCTGACGTGTCACGTATGAGCTGGAACACCTGTTGATACTGGTGGTCGCCGAGCCGGAAGTCGGCCTCGACTGTCGCCTTGTCGTCGGCGACTTCGGCCGTCCGCACCCGTACGCCGCTCGGCGGCGTGTAGCCGCCGGATCGGAGCACAGGTGTCTTGAGCAGAGGCCCATTGTCCGTTGCCGGAAGGGACAGCAGTGCACCTGCCGCCACCGCGTCCCGGTCGGCGAGTGCCTCGAAGAAGGCGACGACCGTGTTCCCCGGCCGGAAGTACCGCAGATCTACGATCTTGAGAGTTGTCACGAGCAGGACGAGCACTCCCAGGATCACTAGGAAGGCGGTCAGTCGCCGGGGAAAAGGCGGCGATTCCGGTACGACAGGCGGGATCGCGGGCGCCTCCCGGATCTCCATCGGGGCGTTCAGCGATCGACCGCAGCGTGAGCAGAACCGGTCTTGCCCGTCGTGCGGGTGTCCGCAGCCAGCGCAAACGTCCGTATGCGCTTCGACGGAAAGCCCGCAGTGCAGGCACGACGCTTGGCCGGGCAGGACGACAGTCCGGCAGTGCGGGCAGGCGGTCACTTTGGGCATCCGACCCTCCTCACTCCACGCGCGTCGCGTCGCTCAACAGCACAGGCAACGGCAGCGCCGGCGCATCCTCGTCCGGTAGCGGATAGTCGCGATCCGGCTCCTCCAGGCATTCCAGGCGTAACTCGTTCGGCGGATGCGAGGCGCAGATCGCCGCGACCCAACCGTTGCGCCCACCCTCGAAGGAACGGCGGAAGCGGGCGAGCACCCGCCGCATCCCCACCCGGTGCCCGGCCAGGACGGCGCCCTCGTCGGCGCGATACTCGGCCTGCCGGGAGTCGGCCGCCTGCATCGGCACCACGAAGTACCGCACGGTGAGGAAGACCGGCCAGAATGCCAGCCACACAAGGAACCGCAGAACGGAGCTGCGGGCGCGGGCGTGCAGCCAGCCACCGCCCGCCTGCACGAGATAGAGCGGCAGCGCCACGCCACGGACGAAGGCCGAGGAGAGCGGATCGCCGTTACGCCAGTGGACCAACTCGTGCGCGAGCACCGCGGCGATCGGCTCCCGCTCGTAGTTGAACTCATCGAGCAGGCCCTGGCTGATCACGAGGTGCCGCGTGTAGGCGAACGCGTTGGGATCCCGGCTGTCGTCGATGAGAACCGGCGGGTAGTTCCGGAGCCCGAGCCGTTCCGCCGCGGCCAGGACGAGCGGCATCACGTATTCGGTCTCCCTACGGCTCAGCCGCCGAGCACCGGTGATGGACAGGATGCGCCGCTCGAAGACCACCCGGTAGACCGTGTAGAGCAGCCCGACGACGATGCCCAAGACGACGGCACCGAGAACCGTGGCCGCCCCGTCCAGAAGTCCGTCCTGAAAGGGCCCCAGAAAGACCCAAAGTATCCCGATGACGAAACCAAGCAGGGCACCGATGAGCACACCGAGCACAGCCGCTTGGACGCCACTGGACCGCAGCAACAGATTCTCCATCGCGTCGCCGAGCAGGGGCACATCCCTCAAGTCCTGCGGCAACGTCCGCTCACCTCGGACTCCACTGAAGACATAGGCGGAACCGCCTGCCAGAAGCGCGAACACCGCAGCCGAGGCCAGCGCGGCCGGAACGTAGAGCCACGCCGCGACGAAGGCCGCACACACGCCGCGCGCATTGCGGAGAATGCCGTATCGAAACCATATGAGCGCACTGGGAAAGTTGCTCGGCCGTCCCGCAGCGAGCCGCTCCGTCAATCCCTCCGCTTTCCGCGCCTCACCAGGTGTGACCTCGTCTCCCATGCCGGCACCATCCTCCGGAGACTCCTGCGGCGCCATGATCGCTCCCACCCTGCATCGAGACGGTGAATAGTGACCCGTGCGAGTATGGTGCAAAGAAGGGCGGCGTCAACGCCCCGTCTCTCATTTGGACAAAGGAGCGCTGGTGCGAGTCACCGTGCGGTTGGACGGCGGCAGCAACACTCCCAACCCGCAGGAGAACGACCTGTCTGCCGCGCTGAACAACCATCCCCTGCTGAGGGGACGCGTTCGCCTGACCACCGAGCGGCATGACGCCTCGGGCCTCAATCCGTCCCTGGCCGCTCTGCTCGTGGACCTCAGCCCGGCCGCCCTCGGCGCCTTCGCCAGCATCCTGCTCACCTGGCTGCGGCACCGCACCGGTAGCACCCGCTTGACCCTGCGCCGCCCCGACGGCGCACGCCTGGAACTCTCGGCCCAACGAGTCCGCAATCTCAACGCCGCCGAGCTGACCACGCTGGCGACCCAACTGACCGAAGCTCTAGCCGGTCACTCGCAGCTGCCCGGGACAGACGAGCCCTCGACAGCTGGGCAGATCGCGGCGATAGGCGAGAAACCTGAGCCCAGCAAACCCGCCTGATCAACCCTGCTCGAGCGCTCGTCGGGCACCGCCGGTGGAAGCACCTAGCCTCCACGCTTCCCTACCGACCCGGCCCGCACGACACCCGGAAGACGTGATGCCTCGACCGATCGGCCGAGGCATCACCTGATCTTGCAGTGGAGGTCTCGTCCGCTTACTTGAATCTCGGCGGTCGGGCTCAGCAGCTGCGGGTGGCCCTTGCCAAGCTCTCCAGACCTGATGCGACGGCCGATGAGCCCGATCTCGGCAGGGCATGACCTGATCGACTTCCGTTAGTGCGCCGGACGGGTCCGGGAAGAGACAGCCTGGAACACGTCAGACAGGGCGCGATCAGGAACGAGCACGACGGCCTGAGGCCACTCATCAGCGTCGAAACAGCCTCACTCACGGGCTATCGAACGCCGCAAGCTGTGTTGAGCGGGTGGATTTGACGCCGAATGGGCCCGGCCGTGTCTGACTGCTGTCCGTACGGCGGGCTGCCATCCCCCGCGGTCCAGAGGAATGTCAGGCTCACGGCGACCCGGCGTCGGCCCACGATGACTGCAACGCTGGTGGAGGGCGTGTGGGGCCCCGGGCCGACTGCCAACCATGATCGTCTCGGAGTCAAGTCGCAAGCCGATGGCCTGGGCTCCTACTCCTGGCACATTGGGCTTTCAAGAGCTGCTGGGAGTGGGTGTGCCACCCCGGGCGGCAGCTTCGCAAGGCTGTCCATCTCCGTACACCTCAGATCTACATTGGCCAGGTTCGCGCTGCCCAGATCCACGGTGGTCAGGTCCGCGGCGTACAGGTCCGCTCCGGTCAGATCCGCGCCGCGCAAGTCCGCGCCGTACAGATTCGCGCGGCCCAGGTTAGTGGCGCGCAGGGACGCGTCGGTCAGATTCGCGTGGAACAGGTCTGCGCCGACCAGGTTCGCGCCGCGCAGGTTCCCAAAGGCCAGGTACGCGCCAAGCAGGTCCGCCCCACTCAAGTCCGCGCCGGTCAGGTCCGCGCCGCTCAGTTGCGTGTCCCTCAGGTACGCGTTGCTAAGGTTCGCGCCGGTCAGGTCCGCGTCGTTGAAGTTCGCGCCGGTCAAGTTCGCATCACGCAGGTCCATGCCGTCGAGGCCGAGCAAAGTGTTGCTGAAGTCAAGGTATGTGTGACCGCCCGGGTCGGGACGGCGGCTGAGGACTGCGAGAGCTGCCCGGACGTCAATTGGGGACCTGGGAACGTCTTTGGGGATGATCTTCGGGAGGGGGGCGTGGGTACGGACGAACGCGCACAGCACCTCGATGATTGTGTTCTCGTCGTTGGGGACGTCCCGCATGAGCGTTTCCAAGGCGTAGATTCCGCCGAGGCGGATGCCCAGCTGACTGTTGCCTTCCCGGCCAAGTTGGTCGATGGCCTTGGTGAACCGCTCGGCTCGCTGACCCTTGAGCGCTAGGTCCTGCTGCTGCAGCGCCAGGCTCTGCTGCTGCCGGGCGCGTTCCTGCTCAAGGCGAAATTGATCCCAGTTGAAGTTATTCGTTAGATACAGCCCGACCCCCACGAGGAGCACCGAGACGAGGCCCCCTATGGCAGTGCCGCGCTGCCATCTGTCGGGAGCAGTTGCCTTCGTGCGAGGCCGAAGCCGGCGCCCCTTCGAAGTTCTCGACCTTGCTGGCCGTGGCCGTCGCCCTGGCAGCATGCTTCCGGCGGTGTCCCACGCAACACGGGCGGCCCGATGACGGACCCAAAGACTCGACATGACTCATTGGACATGATTGCCGCAACTCAGGCCAGAGGCCGCCGACGGTGCAAAGAATCGACTGGATTACCCGCCAAGTGCCGGCGCACTGCGGCCCAGGCGGCCCGAAGTAGAAACGCAGCCCAAGTGCGGTGCTCTGCCACTGTCAGCCAGACAGGCTCCCAAGTTGCCCAGTTCCGGATCTCGACCATTGGTGAATCGTCCTTCAACGACCTGGCCGTGCCCGACAAACGAGTCTGCAACTCCATCGACCATTCGACACTTGACCTCTGACCAGATTGCTGCTGCCAGCAGCAACGCCTCGGCCGCCCACCCCGAGAGCGACTCGAATCCGGCCGTCTTCCCCTTCGAGCATCGGGCGGCTGCGACCCCCGTCCATCGCGTGTGCCGCGCCACGGGATCTGGCACGAAATGAAGCCCCGGTCAACGACCGGAGCATCATTTGATCTTGCAGTGAGGGTGCTGTCCGCTTACTTGAACCCGGCCGGAGACGTCAGATTGCTCCGCTCCGCCTCCCTTGGAGCCGCAATCCGGCACTCCAGAGCCTCCAGTTGCGGCCATCGACCGCGATGCTCGATTTTGCTCAGTAGTGAAAGCGTGCCTGAACGATGATCAGGTTCTCACCGCGGACGGTGTAGACGAGCCGATGCTCGTCGGTGATCCGCCGCGACCAGTATCCGCTGAGGTTCTCGGTCAGTCGCTCCGGTTTCCCAATCCCCTGCCCCGGGTCGCGCAACGCTTCCTCGATCATCCGATTGATGCGGCGAAGCATCTTGGGCTCACCTGCCCAGGATGTGTAGTCCTCCCAGCCGGTCTTGTCGAATGCGACGTTCACGACACTCGACGCTCCGTCTCCTCCGCGTCAGAGATCAGATCGTGCCGTTGGAACTCACCAGCCTCGACCCTGGCTACGCTGTCTAGCAGCCGCCGCGCGTTTGCCGGCGATCTGAGCAGATACCGCGTCTCCACCAATGACCGCCACAATTGCTCAGGCACAAGAAAGGCTGTGCCCGACTTCGAGACGATCTCGACTGCCTCTTCGTCGTCGTTGACCTGCTCGATCAACGGAAAGAGTCGCTTGCGCGCCTCACTCGCAGACAGCGCCATCGCCAGACTCCCCATGGTTGTACCAACACGTGGTACCACCTTATCCCTCCTCTGCAGCCCTCGCCATTCAGTCTCCAGAATCCCGCTGCTCACTATAGCGAACAGCGGCTTGCTATAGTGAGTCGGTGGCGAGTCGGGGCCTGCGGCGGCTCGCCGACCACTGCTGGCCAGGCCAACGCGAGCAAGCACCGACACGAGGAGGCCAGTTGAAGATCATCGAGGTTAGCGACGAAGCATTCGAAAAGATCTCGTTCGTCGCGAACGTAGCCGGGATCAGCGTGGCCGTGGCCGTCGACCGGCTGATCGCGAAGGCGAGCGAGCCACCGAGACAGACCCCGGATCCCGAGAGAACCTCCGAGGTAGACATGGAAGAGATCCCCGTCTCCGCGAGCTATCGCGGTCACGAGGTGTCAGGTTTCCTGAACTTGGAGACGGAACGACTCCGCATCACCGAAGCACCCAAGGCAGAACTGATCAGTTCTTACCGGTCACCGAGCAACGCCGCAGTCGAAGTAGTGCGCGCACTCAATCCCGCCCGGCAGCGCCCCGAGACGAACGGGTGGCGCTTCTTCAACGGTCCCGACGGACAGTCGATCGACCGACACCGTCGACACCGGCCCTAACGCCGCTGCACATAGACGTGGCGCCGACCCTCTGTCGGCGCCACGTCTATGATCTTGCAGTGGAGGTGCTCGCCGCCTACTTGATCCCGGTGGATCAGATACAGCAGCTGCGAGCCGAGCTGGCCGAAGTACGCATGCCCGGCGGTCCCTGAGCCGGAGGAAGGCTTCAGGCGGCGGTGCGCTTCGCCGCTGCCAGCGCCTCGCGTACGACCTGCGTGCTCGCCGGCGTACCGGGAAGCTCCCCGTAAACACCGTAGGGAGTCACGTAGACCGGGGTGTCCCGCTGGGCGCGCCAGTTCTCGGCGAGCGGGCCAGAGTCCACGGCGTCGAAGCCGAGGCTGTCGAAGAGCTCGCTGACCGCCTGCTTGGCGGCGTCGTCGTCACCGGCGATCGGCAGTGCCGACCGGTCCGTGCTACCCGCCGGCCGCGCCAGGGACCGCAGATGCCCGAACCAGATGTTGTTGAATCCCTTCACCACGCGGCTTTCCGGTAGGTGCTTCTGCAGCAGCTCACCAGTAGTACTGGAGCCGTCTTCCAACTCGTCGAAGACGCCGTCGCGCTCCGGGTAGTAGTTGTTGGTGTCGATGACCACCTTGCCCGCCAAGGGTTCCACCGGAACGTCCCGGTACGCCCGCAGCGGCACGGTCACCACCACGACGTCGCCAGCCGCGGCCGCCTCCGCAGGGGTTGCGGCGCGCGCCTTCGGCCCCAGCTCGGACACCAGGTCCTCGATGGTCTGCGGACCCCGTGAGTTGCTCAGCACCACGTCGTAGCCGGCGGCGACCGCCAGCCACGCCACTGTGCTGCCGATGTTGCCACTGCCGATGAGTCCGATCGTCGTCATGTCAGCGGGAACCTCGGCGATCCTCGACCGATTCCTCCTGGCGGCACACCGTGACAGGTGGCACACCGGCCGAACGGGTGGAGCGCGACCGGGCACGGCACGATGCGACCGAAGGCGCCACCTGTGAGAGGCGACGCCTTCGGTGATCTTGCAGTGGAGGTGCCGGGAATCGAACCCGGGTCCTTCGTTGTTTTGTCAGGGCTTCTCCGAGCGCAGCTCACTGTGCCTCTACTCGGCCCCACCAATCACGTGAGCAAGTTGGTGTGACGGGCCCAGTCGCTGATTAATCTCGCCGCGCGGACCCCGCGACCGGGTCCGGTTGGCCAACCTCCTAGCTGATGGTGGTTACTGGGCCGGAGGTACTCCCAGACCACCAGACTCCGCTACTCGCCTCAGGCGGCGAGAGCGTAAGAGTCAGCGCTATCGTTCTTGGCGCTTATTGTTTTCCGACGACCGATTCTCGAGACGACGTCGGCTTCCTCGGCTCGCTTCCCCTGTCTCCACGGACGAAGTCGAAACCAGTCACCCCCTAGAAGTGCCGCTCCCACGATGGGCGCGGACCCCAAGCTTAACGCCTCGACCACAGCGGATCATCCCGGTATCAGCGGCGTCCGCCGCCCGAGCAGCTCCGGCCGTTGATGCTGCAGCTCACGGGCCGGACGGAGGCGCCGTTGCGGGCGTCGCCGCCGAAGGAGAACATCGCGGTCTTGTCCGCTCCGAGGGAGCTGCCGTGGAAGACGGCCACGCTGCCGCTGGAGGACAGGGTCGCTCCGGAGGCCTGGGTGATGGAGACCCCGGATTCGAAGGTGAGGGTCATCGTCCAGCTCCCGGCGCCCTCGCCGGTGTTGGTGACCATGGCTCCGCCGCGTACGCCCTGGCGGGTCCGCTGCACCGAGTAGCGCGCGTAGATCGACGACGCGGGCTTGGGGGTGGCCGGCTTGGCCGACGGTGTCTTCGACGGCGACTTGGACGGCTTGGCCGATGGGGACTTGGACGCCGATTTCGACGCCACGGGGGTCTTGGGCAGCACCGACGGCGGCGCGGCGGCCCCGATGGGCGGCGCGTCCGACAAAGCCGGTGGGGGTGACGACAGTGCGGGGGAGATCATCAGGGGCGGACCGAGCGGGGGCTCGCGGGTCAGGCGGACGACCAGACCGGACACCCCGATACTGGCCATCACCAAGGCCACGACCAGTACATATCGATGCCGGGCGAGGAATGACACGCTGGCACCTTATCGGTCAGGCCATGCCTTTGCCACGTCGGCCCATCGCCTTGTCGATCTCTTTCTGGGCGTCCCGTTTCGCCAGGTCCTGACGCTTGTCGTACGCCTTCTTACCCTTGGCCAGCCCGAGCTCGACCTTCGCGTACCCGTTGTCGAAGAAAACCGAGAGTGGCACCAGGGTAACGCCGTCGTCGCGGAGCTTGCCCTGCATCTTCTGGATCTCGGCGCGGTTGAGCAGCAGCTTGCGCACCCGGCGCGGCTCGTGGTTGGTCCAGGTGCCCTGCGTGTACTCGGGAATGTGCATCCCGTGCAGGAACATTTCGCCGTTGTTCTCGTGGCCGAACGCGTCGACCAGGGAGGCACGGCCGGCGCGGAGCGATTTCACCTCGGTGCCGGTGAGGACCATCCCGGCCTCGTAGGTCTCGATGATGGCGTAGTCGTGCCGCGCTTTGCGGTTCGAGGCCACGACCTTGCGCCCCTGTTCGCGCGGCATGCCAATCACTCCTGGGAAAGAACGGGATTCGACCGCTCAATCTAACAGAGGCAGGACGGCAGGTATTTCAGCGGATTCTTCGGTTCGCCGTTGATCCGGGTCTCGAAGTGGAGGTGGTTGCCGGTGGACGCGCCGGTGGTGCCGACCCGGCCGATGATCTCGCCGCGGCGGACGTGCTGGCCGACGTACACCTGGATCTCGGACTGGTGGCCGTAGCAGGTGGAGAGCTTGTCCCCGTGGAAGACGCAGGTGTACTGGCCGTAGCCGCCGTACCAGCCGGCGCGGATGACCCGCCCGTCGGCCGCGGCCCGGATGGGTGAGCCGCCACCGGCCGCGATGTCCACCCCGGCGTGGAGCTGCCAGACGCGGTAGTAGGGGTCGAACCGGGAGCCGAACTCGCTGGATTTCCAGCCGTGCACAGGCATCAGCAGCATCCCGCCGTGGTACGACCCGCTGTAGCTGCCGCCGTTCTTGCTTTCCCAGTCCTGCAGCGCGGCCACGACCCGCTGTTCCTCGGCCTGGGCGGCGCGGTATTTGGCGAGCACCGCGGTCCGCTGCGAGTTGGCCACGCTGAGGGCTTCGCGCCGGCTTTCGGCGAGGGCGACGACGGCGGCCTGGGCGGCTTCGGCGGCGTCCTCCGCGCGGCGGGCGTCCTGCAGCTTGCCGGTGGCGTCCTGCTCGGCGGCCTCGGCGGCACGCTGGGCGAGCCCGGCCTGGTCCTGTTCGGTACGCACGTCGCGCCGCGCCGTGACCACAAGGTCGACGGTCTTCTGCTGTTTGCGCATGACCTGGCCGACCATGCCGAGCCGGTCCATCGCGTCCTGCGGTCCGGTCGCGCCGACGAGCACGTTGATCACGGCGATGTCCCCGCCCATGTAGCTCGCCGACGCGATCTCGTCGACCCCGTCCCGCGCCCGATCCACGCGACTCTGCGCGGCGGCGAAACGACCTTTGATCTTCTGGTACGCGGCCCGCGCCGCGTCCGCCTTCCGTCGCGCCGTGTTGGCCTGCGCCCGGGCGGCGGCGACGACGCCTCGCGTGGTGGCGACCTTCTGCTGGGCGACGGGCAGGGCGGCCGCGGTGGCTTCGAGGCGCTGGGCGGCGGTCCGCGCCTGTTCGGTGGCGGCCTCGAGCACCGCTTCGGCCCGGTCGGCGGCTCGGGCGGCGCGTTTGGCGTCGCCGCGCGGGTCGGCGGTCGCCGGTGCCGGCGCCACGAGCATGGACCCGGCCACGCAGAGCACGGCCAACACTCTGGTCACCCGGCTATGTCGACTGGACCCCACATCCGCACCGTACTCCGCCTAACAGCCCTTATGGCCTAAAACGCCCAATAGCCGCATCCCAGGCGGGATGCGGCTATCGAACAGGCTCGGCGAGCGCTAGACGCGCAGGTAGAACCGCAGCGTGACCCAGGCGGTGACCGCGCTTACCAGGGCCCCGACCCCGGCGAGCAGCGGCAGCATCAGCCAGACGTTGCCGTTCGGGATGGGTGTCAGCACGTTGGTGAGCGCCTGGAGCCGGCCGTCCAGCAGCACCACCTTGCTGATGAACAGGAAGACGAAGCCGAGGATCGCGCCGACCAGCCCGGCCGCGACCGCCTCCAGCACGAACGGCGCCTGGATGAACCAGTTGGAGGCGCCGACGAGTTTCATCACCGCGACCTCGCGCCGCTTGCTGTACGCCGCCACTTGGATGGTGTTACCCACCAGCAGCAACGCGGCCAAGGCCATCACCCCCGCCACGACCAGCGCCATCAACTGGATCGAGTTGAAGATGTCGAACACCTTCTTGAGGAGTTCGCGCTGGTCGACGATGTCCTGGATGCCCTGCATGCCGCGCATCTGGTCGGCGAAGGCACCGTACTGCTCCGGGTCCTTCAGCTTCACCCGGTACGACTCGGGGAGGCTGTCCGGAGTGACGGACTTGATGAAGTCGGGCGAATCGCGCCAGATGACCTGGAACTTCTTGAACGCGTCCTGTTTGCTCTCGTACTGCCGGGACTCGGTCAGCGCGTTGTTGGCGATCGCCTGGTCGATCGCCGACTTCTGAGCGTCCGTGACGTCGTCGCGGAGGAAGATCGAGACCTCGATCTCGCCGTAGTAGAAGTTCTTCATCTGATCGACCTGCATGTAGAGCAGGACGCTCGCGCCGAGCATCGTCAACGAGACCGACATGGTGATGATCATGGCGACGGTCATGGTGACGTTGCGCCAGAGACCGACCAGGACCTCGTTGAGGACGTATTTCAACCGCATCGGGGGTTTCCTTCAGTGGGAGAACGGGGCGGGCACGGGTAGGTGCTGGGTCAGCCGTAGACGCCGCGCGCCTGGTCGCGGACGATCCGCCCGCTCTCGATCTCGATGACCCGGCGGCGCATCTGGTTCACGATGTTGGAGTCGTGGGTGACCATGACGACCGTGGTGCCGGTGCGGTTGATCCGGTCGAGCAGCCGCATGATCTCGATCGACGTGTCCGGGTCGAGGTTACCGGTGGGCTCGTCGGCGAGCAGGATCAGCGGCCGGTTGACGAACGCCCGCGCCACGGCGACACGCTGCTGCTCACCGCCGGACAACTCGTGGGGGTAGCGGTGCTCCTTGCCGCCGAGGCCGACGAGTTCCAGGACCTCGGGGACGACGCGCCGCGCCACCGCCTTGGTCTTGCCGATGACCTCCAGAGCGAAGGCCACGTTCTCGTACGCCGTGCGGTTGGGGAGCAGTCGGAAGTCCTGGAACACGCAGCCGATCGAGCGCCGGAAGTGGGGGATCTTCCACGAGCGCAGCGTCGTCACGTCCTTGGCGTTCACCACCACCTTGCCGTTGCTCGGCGACACCTCGTGCAGCAGCAACTTGATGATGGTGGACTTGCCGGAACCGGAGGGGCCGATGAAGAAGACGAACTCGCCCTTCTCGATCCCGACGCTGACGTTGTCCAGCGACGGGCGAGACGCCTTGGGATACGTCTTCGTCACGTTCTCGAGCTGAATCACGGGAGCAGAGTCTACGCGGTGTAACGAAAACGCCAAGTCGGCTGGTCGGCGCGATGTGCATGGCTTCACCAGCCCCGCGCGGACCGGACTTACTCGGCCATCTGGCTCTGCTTGCGCCACCGGATGCCGGCCTGGATGAACTGGTCGAGGTCGCCGTCGAAGACCGAAGAGGGGTTGCCGACCTCGTACTCGGTGCGCAGATCCTTGACCATCTGGTAGGGATGCAGCACGTAGGAGCGCATTTGATCACCCCAGGAGCCGGTCGTGTCGTGCTTGAGGCCGGCCATCTTGGCCTCCTCCTCCTGGCGCTTGCGCTCGAGCAGCCGGGCCTGCAGGACCCGCAGTGCGGAGGCCTTGTTCTGCAGCTGCGACTTCTCGTTCTGGCACGTTACGACGATGCCTGTCGGAATGTGCGTGAGCCGGACCGCGGAGTCGGTCGTGTTAACGCTCTGTCCACCAGGCCCCGACGAGCGGTACACGTCGACGCGCATTTCGTTCTCCGGAATGTCGATGTGGTCGGTCTGCGCGACGACCGGCATCACCTCGACCCCGGCGAAGCTGGTCTGCCGCCGGCCCTGGTTGTCGAACGGGCTGATCCGGACCAGCCGGTGCGTTCCGGACTCGACGCTGAGCGTCCCGTACGCGTAGGGCACCTTCACCGCGAAGGTCGCCGACTTGAGGCCGGCCTCTTCCGCGTACGAGGTCTCGAAGACCTCGGTCGGGTAGCCGTGGCGCTCGGCCCAGCGCAGGTACATCCGCATCAGCATCTCGGCGAAGTCGGCGGCGTCCACGCCACCGGCGCCGGCCCGGATGGCCACCACGGCCTCGCGGGAGTCGTACTCGCCGGAGAGCAGGGTGCGGACCTCCATCTCCTCGACGGCCTTGTGCAGCGCGACGAGCTCCTGGCCGACCTCCGCCACGGAGTCCTCGTCGGCCTCGTCCTGGGCCATCTCGAGCAGCAGCCCGGCGTCATCGAGGCGGGTGCGCAGCTTCTCCATCCGGCTGATCTCGCCGGAGAGGTACGCCAGACGTGAATTGACCTCCTGGGCCCGGGCCTGGTCGTCCCACAGATCGGGGGCCGAGGCCTGCTCCTCGAGGACTGCCTTGTCCTTGCGCAGCTTGTCGAGGTCCAGGACGTTCTCGATGTTGCGCAGGGTGGCGTCGAGGGACTTGAGCTGTTCGGGGAAATCGGCTGAACTCACAACAGGTAAGACTACGCCGCCCGGCCAGCTACCTGGCCGGGCGGCTCTGGACCATCACTCTGCGGGCGCTACCTTCAGCCAGCTCAGGGCGGCCTTGTGGTAGGCGACGGCGAACTCGAGGGCGGCGGCGCCGTACTGGTCGCCGGCCTTCTTCGCCTCCTTGGCCTGTTCGCGGGCCATCGCGAGCGCCTCCGAGTGGTACTCGTTGGCACCGGTGTAGAGCGACTTCAGCTGGTTGCCGGAGTGCTGCTGGCCGAAGGCGACCCGCAGGGCGACCGGGTTACGGATCGCGTCACGGCCGGGCGACTCGGCGAGCCACCGGCTGAACGCACGCTTGCCGGAGGCGGTGATGGCATAGGGCTGGCTGGACCTTGGTCCCGGCTTGCCTAGTCGGACGAATCCCATCTCGGCGAGCACGGGTAGTTCGCGGTAGACCTGGCTCCGCGTCATCGACCAGTACGGCCCGAGACGGCGTTCGGCAGCCGCCATAAGCTGACCGCCGGTCATCGGGCCCTCGTGTAGCAGGCCCAAGAGGGCAGCAGCTGTTGGGTTGATCTGAGTGTCGGGCATGGCTTCTAAGCTGCCACTTTGTTCGCCCGGCGTCCAGGATATCGCCCGATCCGTCCATTTTGCGTCTCCACAAGCGACTGTCCCGCACAGACAGTCCGACCACGAGGGTCGTGACCGGGCGTTTTACCCATGTGGATCAGTGTCACGCGATAAGATGGCACAGTGATTCGCCCAGACGGCGATCGCAGTGAGTAATCGGGCATATGAGGCACGCCGCCGCGTCAACCATTCGTGGATTGACGCAGCGGCGCCTAAACTGGGGCAATCACCCCATGTGCGGGTATCGCCAGTCGACCGGGGGCTCGAAGGTCTCCTTGATGGTTCTCGGCGAGACCCACCGGTAGAGGTTCAAAACGGACCCGGCCTTGTCGTTCGTGCCGCTGCCCCGGGCGCCGCCGAACGGCTGCTGCCCCACCACCGCACCGGTCGGCTTGTCGTTGAGATAGAAGTTGCCGGCCGCGAACCGCAAAGCCCCCGCGGCGGCGTCCAGCACCCTCCGGTCGGTGGCGAAGATCGACCCGGTCAGCGCGTACGGCGACACCGCTTCCGCCTGAGCCACCACAGTGTCGAAGTCACCGTCCTCATACACGTACACACCGAGAATGGGTCCGAAGAACTCGGTCGTGAAGATCTCGTGTGTCGGGTCGGTCGACTCCACCAGCGTCGGCGCGACGAACCAGCCCTCCCGGTCGTCGGCCGTGCCACCAGCCAGGACGGTGCACGAGGCGCTGTTCTTGATCCGGTCCAGGGCGGACGCGTGCTTGGCGAAGGCCCGGCCGTCGATCACCGCGCCGCCGAAGATGGACAGATCGGTCACGTCGCCGTACCGGATGCTCGCGACCGTGGCCGCCAGCCGATCCCGCAGCCCGCCCTCCCAGATGGACCGCGGGATGTAGGCGCGCGAAGCGGCGCTGCACTTCTGACCCTGGTACTCGTAGGCGCCGCGAACCATCGCCGTGTGCAGAGCGTCCACGTCGGCGCTCGGGTGCGCGAAGATGAAGTCCTTGCCGCCGGTCTCGCCGACCAGCCGCGGGTACGACCGGTACCGCTCGATGTTCTCCCCCACCGTCCGCCACAGGTGCCGGAACGTCGCCGTCGAGCCGGTGAAGTGGATGCCGGCCAGGTCCGGGTCGCTGAGCACCACGTCGGACACCGCCAGCCCGTCGCCGGTGACCATGTTGATCACGCCCGGGGGCAGCCCCGCCGCCTCGAACAGCCGCATCGTGAAGTGCGCCGACAGCTGCTGCGTCGGCGACGGCTTCCAGATCACCGTGTTGCCCATCAGCGCCGGCGCCGACGGCAGGTTGCCCGCGATCGCGGTGAAGTTGAACGGCGTGATCGCGTAGACGAACCCCTCCAGCGGCCGGTGGTCGAACCTGTTCCACACGCCCACCGACGACTGCGGCTGCTCGCCCAGGATCTGCTGGCCGAACGCGACGTTGAAGCGCAGGAAGTCGATCAGTTCGCAGGCCGCGTCGATCTCCGCCTGCTGCGCCGACTTCGACTGACCGAGGACGGTCGCCGCGTTCAGCGTGTCCCGCCAGCCGCCGGAGAGCAGCTCGGCGGCGCGCAGGAAGACCGCGGCCCGCTCGCTGTACGGCAGCGCCCGCCACTCCGGCGCGGCCTTGCGAGCCGCCTCCACGGCCGCCGCGGCGTCCGCCTTGGTGGCGTTGCCGGTCTGACCGAGCACGTCGTGCCGGCGGTGCGGCTGAACCACGTCGATCCGCTCGCCGCCGCCCATCGTCTGCTTGCCGCCGATGGTCATCGTCAGGTCGAGCCGGTCGCCCTTCATCGCGTCCACCCGCGCTTGCAGCGAGGCTCGCTCCGGGCTGCCCGGGGCGTAGCCGCGCACCGGTTCGTTGTGCGGCACCGGCACGGAGATCTGGGCGTCCATCTCTTCGGTCTCCTATCTAGCTCCTTGTGGGATCGGCCTAATCCTCGCACCGGAGCGCGTCCGGCGGCGCGTACCCTGAGGCCTCATGAGCGCGCAGGAGGAGACAACCGTCACGACCGAGGGTGCCTCGTTCCGCGGGCTGGCGCTCGCCATCGCCGGATTGCTGTGGATGGCGGGGCTGCTGTGGTCGGCCCGGGCCACCATCACCGGCCGGTCGGACGTCTACATGGAGGTCACCTCCACGGCGTACGCGCTGCCCGGCGCCCTCTCGGCCAGCCTGATCGCGGGCGCGGCCGTCGCCCTGGCGGTGGTCGGCCTGATCGGTCGCCGGCGGCCCCTCGGCGCCACGACCCGCTTCGCGGTCGCGATCGGTGCGGGATTGCTGCTGGGCGTGCTGGGCGCGCTGGTCATGCTCACGATCAACACCGAGGGCTGGGTGTACGCCGTGGTCGCCGGCTCGATCGCCGCGGCCGCCACGATCGGCGGGGCGCTCGGCGGGATCCGCCCTCCTCGGGTCATCGCGGCGGTGTGCTGGGCCGGCATCCTGGTCTTCGTGGTCGGGGTGCTCCTGACCTTCGCGCAGGGCGTGGTGTTCGGCATGTTCGGCGCCGGCGACTCGCCCGCCTCGCAGGTCGGCGCGGCCAACGGCTACTCGCTCACCCAGGCGGTGCTCAGCGGGGTGGCGGCCGGGATTCTGGTCTACCGGCTGCTCCGCACCTCCGGGCTGCGGTGGACGTGGTTCGCGGCGGCCGGCGCCGGGCCCGGCTTGCTGCTGGTCGTCGGCGAGGTGCTGACGCGTACGGCCGGGGCCCGCGTGCTCGACCTGGCCGGCCGCGTCTCCGAACTGGAGAAGACCGTCCAGCAGATGCTCAGCGGCGCCCGCCTCAACAGCGCCATGATCATCCTCTTCGTCGGCGCGATCACGGCGACGATCGCGGTCGGCCGCACCCTCAAGCCCGCCGCCCCGGCCCTGTCGCCGCCTTCCTCTCCCGCATCCGATCCTGCCTCGCCTGCTCCCTCCGCTTCCCCCGCGGGCGAGGCCTCCCCCGAGGTGGTCCCGGAATGAGCCTTTACAGCCAGGTCCACGGGTCAGCGGTCGCCGGGACGGTGCCGTTGCTGCTGATCCACGGCGGCGGGTCGACGATCGAGACCAACTGGTCCGCGCTGCTGCCCGAGCTCACCAAGACCCGCCAGGTGGTCGCGGTCGAACTCCAGGGCCACGGCCGCTCCCCGTGGACCGGCGGCACGGTCACCTTCGAGAACTCCGCCGACGACGTCGCCGAGGTGCTCCGCGAGCTCGACCTGGGCCCGGTGGACGTGCTCGGCTTCAGCAACGGCGGCAACGTCGCCCTGCGTCTCGCCATGCGCCACCCCGGGCTGATCCGCCGCCAGATCGTGGCGTCCGCCTTCTACCGCCGCGACGGCCTCGTGGACGGATTCTGGGACGGCATGGCCCAGGCCACGCTGGAGTCGATGCCCCAGCTCTACCGGGACGCCGACGCCGCCCTCAACCCCGACCCCGCCCACCAGCAGCAGCTGTTCGACCTGGACAGCGGCCAGATGAAAAACTTCGTCGACTGGCCACCGAACGACCTGGCGTCGATCACCACACCCACGCTGATCCTGGCCGCCGACCGCGACGTGGCCACCAACGCCCACACGGTGGAGATGGCCGCCCTGATCCCCGGCGCCCGCCTGATGATCGTCCCCGGCACCCACGGCGACTACCTGGGTGAGGCGATGGCCGCCGCGGGCGACCTGACCGCCATGCACGCCACCCTGCCCTGGCTGCTCCGCTTCCTGGCGTGACCACGCCTGTGGACAGCCGCCCGAAATTGTCGTAGCCGACCCCTACGTTCGACCCGCCCAGTACAGGGGTGGGGGAGGTGGCGGTGCGCGCGCGAAACGCCAAGATCAACTCAGCGCGGAAAATCGGAAATCGGAAGCGAACTCAGAGCAGGTCGTCGAGCTCGCCGACCACGTACCAGGCGAGCTCGTGATCCTCCGCCCCGTCCACGGTGAACTGGGCGTCCTCGTCCCCCGCCTGGGCCTCCTCGACCACATCCACCGCCGCCGCGATGTCCTCGGCCGCCTCCGGGGCGTCGACGTGGATCGCGGCGACCTCCTTCAGCGAGACCGGCTGAGGCAGGCCCACCGTGCTCGAGCCCAGCTCGCCGCCCTCCCGCACCAGGGCGGTCGCGGGCACGTCGGCCGAGACCACGACCCGGCGGCGCGGGGCGTCCGGGTCGGCCCGGAGCAGCGACAGCGAGGCCTGGGCGGCACGGGTGAACGCGACGTACTCGAGCTCCTCCTCGTCACCCTCGGCGTACCACTCACGCAGCCCCGGTGTGACCGCGTGCGCGACCGACGCGCCGTCGCCGAGCCGCCCCGCGGCCTTCAGCTCCGCCAGCATGGGCAGGGTGGCCGGCAGGTAGACACGAACCAGGTCGGTGATCGGCACGCAGCCATTATCAGCAACCGCAGGCGGGCGCGGTGAGCGGGTCCGGCGAACGACGCGATTCGCCGTCCGCGGAGTCCACCGGGAAGCCCTCCCGGATCCAGTACTCGATACCGCCGAGCATCTCCCGCACCTGGTAACCCCGCTGGGCGAGAGCCAGCGCGGCTTTGGTCGCTCCGTTACAACCCGGACCCCAGCAGTACGTGACCACGGGCGTCCCGTCATCGTCGGGCAGATCGGCCAGCCGGATCGCGCCCGGGATGCGCCCCTGGTCCCAGGCCTGCGGGCTGCGGCTGTCGACGACCCGGATGTGTTCCCGCTGCTGCAGGGCCGCCCGCACATCGGCGACATCGGTTTGGAAGGCGAGGCGGGCTTCGAAGAATTCGGTCGCTTTCATGCGTACCAAATTATGGGGTTGATCTGCGTTTTCACATGCTCGGACGACGGCTTGGGGGTGCATTGACGGGGGAATCAACGGTAGTTTGGCGGCGTGACCGTGGATCGGACGGACTGGGCCTTGCTCGCCGCGCTGCAGGAGGACGGGCGGGCGAGCTTCGCCGACCTGGCGCGCACCGTGTCGATGTCGCCCAGCGCGGTGGCCGAGCGCGTGCGGCGGCTGGAGGAGGCGGGCGTCATCGCCGGCTACCGGGCGGTCGTCTCGCCGGAACAGGTCGGGCTGGGCGTGATGGCGTTCGTGCGGCTGCGCTATCCCACCGGCAACTACCGGCCGTTCCACGCACTGCTCGACACCACGCCGGAGATCATCGAGGCGCACCACGTGACCGGCGAGGACTGCTTCGTGCTCAAGGTGCTGGCCCGGTCGATGCGGCACCTCGAGGAGGTCAACGGCCGGATCGCCGGTCTGGGCTCGGTCACGACGAGCGTGGTCTACTCGAGCCCCCTCGCCGGGCGCGCCATCGCCGTGGACTAGTCTTGCGTCAAGGTTGGCACGGCCACCGGAGGCAAACGGTGGCAAACTGAGGTTTCGAGGCTGCTGCGCGAGGAGACGGGTTCGGTGGAGTCCAGGTTCATGCTGCTGTCCGATGTGGCGGCCGAGCTGAACGTCTCCGACTCGCAGGTCTACCACATGGTCCGCAGCGGCGAACTTCCCGCGATCAAGATCGGTGGTCGCGGTCAGTGGCGCGTCGAGCGCGCCAAGCTTGAGGACTACATCGAGCAGAGGTACGCGGAAACGGCCGACTGGGTGGCCAACAATCCGCTCTCCACTCCCGAGCCGGAGTAGCGTCCTCGCCGCTCATCCCCGCCCTGCTCCACCGAACCCCGCGTCGCGCTCCCCCAGCCCGCCGCGCCCTCGCCGCGCTTTTCCGGCTCGCCGCACCCCTCCCACTTTGCCGCACCCCGCACCGCGCTTTCGCCGCGCCCACTCCATTCCCGCGTTCGCGCCCTCCGCCTTGCCGCACGCTCCGGGATGGTCGGCGCCTCCTCGTCTGCTGCCATTTCGCACCTTTTGCCGCTTCCGGCCGAGCCGAACCAGGGTTATCCACAGGCATTGACCCGTGTCTCCGTCCGAGAAAAGCTTGGTTCTCGAAGGCAAACGTAGGCAAACGAAGGGTTTGATGCCGTCATGACGACCGTGGAGATCGCTCCGCACGGACCGCGACCCCCGATTCAGGTGCGGCCGCTGCCGAGTGTCGATCCGCCCTACGACGACGAGCTCGAACCCGGGGCCTGGGCAACGGCGAACCAGTTGGCCCTCGACTGGCCGACCCCGGGCCGCACGTGGCAACCACCCCCAACCCCAGCTGCCGAACAGTTGGCACGTCAGGTCGCCTCAGCCCGCATGGCCGCGGGCACAGCCGGCGACGCGAAGCTGGCCGTCCGAGTGTTCGTGCAGATGTTCGTGGAGGTGCTCAACGGCTACCGCCCGGCCGGCCACCTGGCCAAACTCACCGTCCCGAAACAAGCCGCCAACGTCGTCTCCGAAGCGGTAGCAGGCACCGCCCGAGTAGCCGAGATCCGCAAGGGATCGGGCCCCGGCGGCCTACGCCAGCGCCGGCCACCCCCCACCTCCGGCAGACCCCACCAAGGCAGCACCGGCGCGCGGCCCGGCCCGAGCGCGCAACCGGCCGCTACGCCGCAAGTGCCGGGGCCGCAAGTGCCGGGGCCGCAAGTGCCGGGGCCGCAAGTGCCGGGGCCGCAAGTGCCGGGGCCGCAAGTGCCGGGGCCGCAAGTGCCGGGGCCGCAAGTGCCGGGGCCGCAAGTGCCGGGGCCGCGAGCCGGCGGCGCACCACGAGTGCCAGGGCAGCGGGCCGGCGGCACTCCTCCCGCCCACTCGGTGCCGCAAGGTCGCGGCGCGGGGCAAGGCGAGGGGCGAGGCGAGGGGCGAGGCGAGGGGCGAGGCGGGTTCGTGCAGCGGGGTGGTTGCACGCAGCCTGCCGACGGCACCTCCAAGGGCCCGGTCGCTCACCGATCCGGCCGGGGTGAGGCCTCGCTCCGGCAGTTTCCGCGGCGGGGTGCGGTGGACGTGATGAAGTTCCACTTCTGCGAGCCGCGCCCAGGCGCCGTCGAGTCGACGATCCTCCTGCTCACCGGCGAGCGCACCTGGGCCATGGCGCTGCGCATGGAGTTGCAGGGCCGGAGATGGATGGCCGCCGCCATGCGACTGCTCTGACAGCCCACCGCAGGGTGGCCGCGTGGCCACCGGGCGGCGGCGACGAAGCCGAGCTGCGCGACTGCTCTGACCAACCCCCAGGGCTGCCGGCTCTGACAACCCCAGGGGGCCAGCCACACGCCTCTGACCAACCCCCAGGACGGCCAGCGACACGCCGCTCTCTGACCGACTCTCGGGGCGGCCGCGCCACACGGCTGCTCTGACCGACTCTCGGGGCGGCCGCGCCACACGGCTGCTCTGACCGACTCCCGGGGCGGCCGCGCCACACGGCTGCTCTGACCGACTCTCGGGGCCGCCGCCACGGGCGGCCGCTCTGACCGACCCCCGGGGCGGCCGCCGTGCACAGGGGCGGCGGACGTCCTGGGCCACACGACCGCCCGGCGCAGCACGTGCCCGTGGGCTGCGGCGGTGCGGGGTGTCGGGTGGCCCGTAGCGGTTCTTTACGGCGAGGGGACCGCCGGGCCGGCGCGCGCGAGGATGCAGGCCGCACCGCGCGACACCGACGCCGCAAGGCAGCAGCGCCCGGCCGATACCGGCCGGGCGCTGCTGTCACTCATGCGAACGGCCCGCCCGGAACAAGACCGGACGGGCCGCGTGGAGCAAGAACCAGACGCGCGGCCGGAGCAAAGCCGGACCCGCACCCGAGGGCAGCCCCCTGGTGCACCTGTTCCGGGGTCACGACCCGACGCGCGCCTCAACCAAGGCCGCGGACACCCGCTTCAAGGCCGAGACAGGCGCCCCAAGCAAGCCAGAACACGCGCCCAAGCAAGGCCCCCGGACACGCGCCCCGCGCGAGGCCCAGGCACGCGGCCCCGCGCAAGACCCGGACGCGCCTCAAACGACGTTTGGACCGACCGCCCGGGAAGGCCCGCCGGAGCGGGAGCCGCCCGGGCGGGCAGCGTCGGCGTCTGTCAGGCGGGAACGACGTTTGGACCCACCGCCCGGGAAGACCCGCCGGAGCGGGAGCCGCCCGGGCGGGCAGCGTCGGCGTCTGTCAGGCGGGTCCGCCGGGGGCGCCGTGGCAGCGCTTGTACTTCTTGCCCGAGCCGCAGTAGCAAGGCGCGTTGCGGGACGGGCCGTTCGACTCGGCCTGGGCCGGGTTGTTGCGGGCCGTCCGTGCGCGAGCGGCGCTGGTGTGGGCGGGGCTGGCCGGGACCGGTGAGCCCCCGGCGCCGATGCCCAGGGCGGGTGCCGACGGCTGTTGCTGGATGACGGGTGCGCCGTCGCCCGCTTCGCCGTCGATGGCGGGTGCCGTGTACTGCAGGTTCTGCGGGCGGCGGTCGCCACCGAGGCCCTTGGCGCGGACGCCGACCTCGGGGGCCTGGGCCGCCGAGCCGGGGAGTGCGACCGCCTGGCTGGGGTCGACGGTGACGGTGGGCTGCTCCTCGACCTGCACCTCGAGGTTGAAGAGGAAGCCGACCGCCTCCTCCTTGATGCCCTCCATCATCTGGTTGAACATGTCGAAGCCCTCGCGCTGGTACTCGACCACCGGGTCGCGCTGGGCGTACGCCCGCAGGCTGATGCCTTCCTGCAGGTAGTCCATCTCGTACAGGTGCTCGCGCCACTTGCGGTCGATCACCGCGAGCAGGACCTGCCGCTCGAGTTCGCGGATGCCCTCCTCGCCGAGTTCTTCCTCGCGCGTGCGGTAGGCCGCCTGGGCGTCCTGCTTCAGCTGCTCGATGAGGAAGTCGCGGTCGATGCTGCTGCGTTCGCCGCCGCTCTCCTCGACGATGTCGTCGATGGTGATCGTGACGGGGTAGAGCCGCTTGAGGGCGGTCCACAGCTGGTCGAGGTCCCACTCCTCGGCGTAGCCATCGGCGGTGGCGGCGGACACGATGTCGGTGACCACGTCGTCGATCATGTGGCCGGCCTGGTCGTGCATGTCCTCGCCGTCGAGGACGCGCTTGCGCTCGGCGTAGATCACCTGGCGCTGCTTGTTCATGACCTCGTCGTACTTGAGGACATTTTTGCGGATCTCGGCGTTCTGGCCCTCGATCTGGGTCTGCGCGCTGCGGATCTGCCGGGTGACCATCTTCGACTCGATGGGCACGTCGTCGGGGATGTTGAAGCGCTCCATGACCGCCTCGACCGCACCGGCGCGGAACCGCTTCATCAGGTCGTCCTGGAGGGACAGGTAGAAGCGGGACTCGCCGGGGTCGCCCTGCCGGCCGGAACGACCGCGGAGCTGGTTGTCGATGCGGCGGGAGTCGTGGCGTTCGGTGCCCAGGACGTACAGGCCGCCGGCGGAGATCACCTCGGCGCCCTCGGCGTCGCAGGCCTCCTTCCAGGCCGGCAATACCTCCTCGAGTGCCTTCGCGTACTCGTCGGGCGACTCGACCGGGTCGAGGCCGCGCTGGGCGAGCTCGGACGAGGCGAGGAACTCGGGGTTGCCGCCGAGCAGGATGTCGGTGCCGCGGCCGGCCATGTTGGTGGCCACCGTGACCCCGCCCTTGCGACCCGCCTGGGCGATGATCGTCGCCTCCTGCGCGTGGAACTTCGCGTTCAGCACGCTGTGCGGGATGCCCCGGCGGCGCAGCAGGGTGGAGAGGATCTCCGAGTTCGAGACGCTGACCGTGCCGACGAGCACCGGCTGGCCGGTGGCGTGGCGTTCGGCGATGTCCTCGATGACGGCCTCGAACTTGGCCTTCTCGGTCTTGTAGATGACGTCGGGGTGGTCGATGCGGATCATCGGCCGGTGCGTCGGGATGCTGACGACGCCGACGTCGTAGACCTTGTTGAACTCGCCGGCCTCGGTCTGCGCCGTACCGGTCATGCCGCCGAGCTTGTCGTACAGGCGGAAGTAGTTCTGCAGGGTGATGGTCGCCAAGGTCTGGTTCTCCTGCTTGACCTCCACCCCTTCCTTCGCCTCGATGGCCTGGTGCATGCCCTCGTTGTACCGCCGGCCGTGCAGAATGCGGCCGGTGAACTCGTCGACGATGAGGACCTCGCCGTCCTCGTTGACGATGTAGTCCTTGTCCTTCTTGTACAGCTCCTTGGCCTTGATGGCGTTGTTCAGGTAGCCGACCAGCGGAGTGTTCACCGACTCGTACAGGTTGTCGATGCCGAGCCGGTCCTCGACCCGGGCGACGCCGCGCTCGGTGATGGCGACGGTGCGCTTGGCCTCGTCGACCTCGTAGTCGAGCTCGCCGTCCTTGCCCTTCTGCAGGCGGCTGACGATCGCGGCGAACTCGCCGTACCACCGCTGCGAGTGCTCGGCGGGACCGGAGATGATCAGCGGGGTCCGCGCCTCGTCGATGAGGATCGAGTCCACCTCGTCGACGATGGCGAAGTTGTGGCCGCGCTGGACGAGCTCGGCGGCCGACCACGCCATGTTGTCGCGCAGGTAGTCGAAGCCGAACTCGTTGTTCGTGCCGTACGTGATGTCGCACTCGTATGCCGCACGGTGCTCGGCCGAGGGCCGGTTGGGCAGGATCACCCCGACCGTGAGGCCGAGGAAGACGTGCACCCGGCCCACCCACTCGGCGTCGCGCTGGGCGAGGTAGTCGTTGACCGTGATGATGTGCACGCCCTTGCCGCTCAACGCGTTGAGGTAGGCGGGGAACACACCGGTCAGGGTTTTGCCCTCACCGGTTTTCATCTCGGGGATGTTGCCGAAGTGCAGCGCGGCGCCGCCCATCAGCTGGACGTCGTAGGCACGCTGACCCAGCACTCGCCGGGCCCCCTCGCGGGCGGTGGCGAACGCCTCCGGCAGCAGTGAGTCGAGCGACTCGCCGTCGGCAATGCGCTCCTTGTACTGCTGCGTGAGGTCCCGCAGCTCGTCGTCGGTCAGATCGACGTAGTCATCCTCAATCGAGTTGACCGCGTCAGCGATCGCCTTGAGCTTGCGCACCATGCGGCCTTCGCCGGCGCGCAGGACCTTTTCAAATATCGACACGGGTCAGCGCTCCCCTAAACAGTCTGCCGAACCATGGTAGGCGTCTCATGGTGCCAGGCGTGAGCCGAGCCCCTTGTTAACCGCGCAAATGGCACCAAACGACACTGGCAGTTCGCTGAGAGCGGAGCGGGCATGATGGCCGCGTGGATTCCTTGGAGATCCCGGCCGGCGATCTGCTGCTGCGCTCGTGGCGCCCGGCGGACGCCGCCGACGTGCATCGTGCCTGCCAGGACCCGGTGCTGGCGCACTGGTCCCGGTTGCACCGGCCGTTCCCGCGGGCTGACGCCGAGAAGTTCGTGGCCGACATGATCGATTTGAACGGGCGGGACCGGGCGGTCGCCGTCGCCGTGGTGAACGCCACCGACGGCGCGTTTCTCGGGAGTGTCGACCTCCGTGGGCTGGATCTCGAACGTGGCGTCGCCGAGCTCGGTTACTGGTCGGCACCGTGGGCGCGCGGCCGGCGAGTCTCCGAGCATGCCTCGCGAGCGCTGCTGACCTGGGGTTTCGGGCATCTGGGGCTGGCCCGGGTGGATTGGCGGGCGACCGTCGGCAACCACGCGTCCCGGCTGGTCGGGCTGCGGCTGGGCTTCGCCATGATCGGGATACGTCCCGGGCGCGTCGAGGAGTGGATCGCTGCGCTCGTACCCTCGGAACTCACCGGGGCCGGGCACGAACCGGACCCGGCGGTGCGCCGCCAAGCGAGGATCTTCGGCGCGGAGCAGCCGACCCTGGACGCCGGGCCGGTGCGGCTGCGTCCCCCGGCGGAGCGGGACCGGGCGGCGATCGACGTGGCCTACGCCGACGCGGGCAGCAGGCGGTGGTACGGCGCCGGTCAGCCGGTGGACGACGCGCCGCTGGAGTGGGCGCGCGGACGTGAGGCGATCTTCGCGGTGACGGATCGTGACGACGCCTGGGTGGGCACCGCCGATCTCCGCGTGGACGGCAAGGACCCGGCGATCGGCGAGGTGGGATTTCTGGTCGCGCCGCGGGCCAGGCGCCAGGGGTACGCCTCGGCCGCGCTCCGTGAGCTCGCCCGGTGGGGCTTCGCCGAGCTGGGGCTGGTGCGCGTCCAGTGGCGCGCGGAGGTCGGCAACGAGGGATCCCGGCGGGTCGCGGAGCAGGCGGGCTTCACCGTGGAAGGCTTGCTGAGGCAGTCGCTCGCCGAGGACGGCCGCCGTTATGACTGCTGGGTGGGTTCGATGCTGAGCACAGACAAGGCGGCCGCGTGAGCGTTCCGGAGATCAACGGCAGTGAGATCAACGGCACGGGGGTACGCCTCCGTCCGCTCGCCGAGGCCGAGCTCGCCGAGCTGGCCGGCCTGGCGGACGGCCCGTTCCCGCCACCGGCCGACCGGGCCGGCGCGGCGGCGTTCAAGGAGGCCGCGCCGGGCATGTTCGGCGCCGGCGGCGGACTGTGGGCGATCGCCGACCCGGCCACCGACCGGCTCCTGGGCAGCATCGCGCTGGATCACCCGGACCGGGGACGCGGGCAGGCCGAGACGGGCTTCTGGGTGCTGCCGGAGGCCCGCCGCAGGGGTGTCGCCACCGCCGCGCTGATCGCGCTGAGCGGCTGGGCGTTCGACGAGGGCGGCTGGGCTCGGCTGGAGCTGATCACCCGGTGGGACAACTCGGTGGCGCAGCGGGTCGCGATCGCGGCCGGCTACCAGCGCGAGGGCGTACGCCGCGCCGCTCTCCCCGACGGCGACGAGCGGGTGGACGCGGTCGTCTGGACCAGGCTGGCCGGCGACCCGCCCGGTGCCACGCCGCGGTTGCTGCCGGACCTCCCGGGCGGCGAACTGACCGACGGCGTGGTGACGCTGCGTTCACTCGGCCCGGCGGACTACGACTTCTACGCGGCCCTGCACAACGTGCGCGACGTGATCGAGACGAGCGTGCCACCGGTGGCGCCGTCGGCCGCCGCGATGCGGCACCGATGCGACTCGGCGGAGGCCCACTGGCTCGCCGGCATCCGCGCCGACCTGGTCATCGTCGACGCCGCGACGGGCACGCCGACGGGTGGGATCGGCCTGTTCTACATGGAGCCGCCGACCGGCCAGGCGATGATCGGTTACAGCCAGCTGCCCGAGTGGCGAGGCCGTGGCTACACGACCCGGGCGGCCAAGCTGCTCTCACTGTGGGTGTTCGCGGAGACCGGCATCGCCCGCCTGATCGCGGGGACCCTGCCGACCAATCTGGGTTCCCAGCGGGTGCTGGAGCGGGCCGGTTTCCACCGGGAGGCCTTCATGCGTTCCCGGCTGCCCAACGCCGACGGCACCCGCCAGGACGACCTCCAGTACGTCCTCCTTCCCGAGGACGTACTGAAAGAGGTGGGGATTTAGCCGCCGGTGCGATGGCCCGCGGTTTTCCGCCGTCCGCCGGGTTTGCGGACGACGGAAAACCGCGAGTCATCGCACCGGCTACAAGGCGAAATCCGCGGAGCGAAGCGGAGCCGGTCAGCTCAGCGTCAGCCGGTCTGTTCCAGGGAGAGGATGCCGTAGTCGTAGCCGCGGCGCCGGTAGACGACGCTGGGCCGGCCGCTCTCCTTGTCGTGGAACAGGTAGAAGTCGTGGCCGACAAGCTCCATCTGGAAGAGGGCGTCGTCCACCGTCATGGGGTCCGCGGGGTGTTCCTTCTCGCGGACGATGCGCCACGGCTGTGCGTCGTCGTGTTCCGCGAGCGCGGCGGGAACCTGCTCCGCTTCTTGGGCGGGCGGTTCGAAGTCGGGCAGATCGGTCGGCAGCCCAGCGGTGGCCTCTGCCACCGACACTGGGGCGTGGCGCCCGCGGTGGACGCGCCTGCGATCGGCGGCGCGGCGCAGCCGGGCGTCCAGCTTGCTGATGGCGGCGTCCAGGGCGGAGTAGAAATCCTTGGCGCAGGCCTCGGCGCGAACCACGGGGCCCCTGGTGGCAACCGTGATCTCGACGCGCTGGCACTTGTCGGCCTGCCGCGGGTTGCGTTCGTGGAAGAGCTCCACGTCGGCTCTGATCAGCTTCTGGTCGTACCGCTCGACTTTGCTCAGCTTGTCGGCGACATGTTCCCGGTAATGCTCGGGAACCTCTACGTTGCGGCCCTTGACGACAATGTCCACTCGTGACCTCCCCCAACGTTGGTGCAGAGACGCGACTGCGGAAGAACCTCGTTCCGGGTGGCGGGTAGGAACTCGTGCCTACCCTCGTCATCAAGACGCTAACCTGCCGACGCTCCCGCGTCACCCCTCGTTGGGAGAACCACCCGCATGGCGAGAGTGTCCGGGCACCCGACGGGACGCCCGGCCGGCGGGCGGCTGCGGCACTGTCTTCCGCAGCCGGGTGGCGGCAATGACCGCGGCGCCTGCGACCTGCATGTTCGCCTCCTCAAGCCGGCTCGCCGCTGAGGCGAGCGTGGCCCCGGTGGTGACGATGTCATCCACCACCACCAGCGTGCTCCTCATCGTGTTCCGGCGGGCCGGAACACCGATTCGGCTTTGCCGGATTCGCAGCGAATTCTCAGCCGCAACCCGCCGTGCGGATGCGTCCAGTGACGCGGAGTCCGGACGGGCTTCCGCGCGCAATGGTTGCGCGACCGAAGCCTCCCAGCCCGCTGCGCGGAGACGACGGACAGCGTGGGTGGCCAGTCGCGCCATGTGGTCACCGAAACGCTCACGCCGCGCTGCGGCGGTGGACGGCACGGGCACGAGGAGCAACGGCCGGCCGCGCTCCGGGGCGATCTCGGCCACCGCGCCGGCCAGCACGGCGCCCAGCGGACGCGCCAGGCCGTGCCGGCCGCGTTCCTTGTACGCCAGCAACATCCCGCGCACCGCGCCACCGTAGGCACCGGCCGTCACGCAGTACGGCATCCCGGGCGGCGGCGGGACCGGCGCCGTCGCATAAGGCCGCAGCCCCTCCACCTCTGCCACGCACGTCGCACACACCCCGTGACGCAACGGCACCCGTTGCGCGTCACACCCTGCACACGAACCCGGCAGGACCAGGTCGGCAAGCTCGCGCAGCAGGCTCAATTGAGGAAGAACGGCGAGGTCGGCAGCTTGTCCTTCGGCGGGTTCGCGATCTTCTCGGCGAGGTCGTCGACCGCCATCCGGGCCGTCTTCTGCTCGTCGTACGCGGCGCTGCCGATCATGTAGGCGACCGCGCCGGAGTTCTCGTCGCTGCGGGCCGCGTTGGCCGGCCGCGAGGTCAGGTTGGTCACCGGGTTGGAGCCGAGGTCGTCCTGGCGGTAGCTGTACTCGGAGCCGTCGATCGGGACGTCCATGATCGCGTACCGGTCGGCGTCGGGCTTGAGACCGGACAGCGTGAGCCACTCCTGGCTGCTCCAGGTGACCGCGGTCAGGTTTCGCAGCTCGGTACGGATGGCGCGCGGCGTGATCACCTGGAGGACGCCGTCGCCCAGGCCGAGCCCGGCCACGTAGAGCCGGCCCCCGGCGATCAGCGCGATCCGGTGCGCGTCGGGTGCGACGGCCACCGCGGTGACCGCGGCGAGCGGGCCGTCCGGCCACTGCACGGCGGTGAGGCCGGGCCGGCGCGAGGAGAAGCCGCCCGCCGGGAAGCTGAAGAGTTTGCCGCCCATCGTGATCAGCCCGTTGGTCCCCGGATCGGTGCCGTTCGGGGACCTGGCCCAGACCGGGCGCCCGGGCGTGCCGGAGAGTCTGGCCCGGGTCAGCGTCACCTGATCGCCGGTGCCGGCCGCGCCGACCTTGAGCGACTGCTTGCCGTCCCGCTCGCTGACCACCAGCGCCGCATAGGAGCGGCTGCCGGAGACCACCAGCGCGGCCGACACGATGCCACGGTTGTCCTGCGGGCGGATGATCGGCACCGGCTCACCCGAGCGGTACGACTGCGCCAGCCGCACGATCTGCCCGTTGTAGACGGCGAAGCGTTCCGGCTCGGTCTGCTGGTACGCCGGGTTGACGTTGAGGTAGTCGCTGTCGGTGTAGGTGTACGTCTGGTGCTCGATGGAGAGCGCCAGCGTGGCCGCCGGCATCGGGCGCAGCGACCAGCGCAACTGCTGCTGGAGCCGTTGCAGCGCACCGGGCTGGTCGTCCTGCGGCAGCACCTGGCCGGGCAGGCTGATCTGGAGCGTCTGGTTGGTGACGGCCGGCACGTTGCCGATCGGCTTAGTGTCGTCCGGCAGCGCCTCGACGAGGCTGGCGATCGAGGGTTGCGGCCCGCTGGTCAGCCAGTCGATGACCTCGGTCGGGCGCGCCGACTCGGGCACGCTGGTCGGCATGTAGCGCACGTCGGGCACCAGGCCGGAGCGCTCCTGGTTCCAGAAGTAGATCGTCTGCCGCTTGTAGTAACGCTTCAGGGCGGTGTCGCTGAGCAGCAGGGCCGGCGCGAGTTCGCGGACGAAGATGCCGGACTGCCCGTTCACCGCCCCGATGTTGAACCTGGCGGTCTGCTCCTCCGGTTTGTTGACCGGCTCCAGGATGCCCTTGGCCTTCAGGACGCCGATCTCCCGGTACTTGATCGTGACGTTCGGGTCGTCCGGGTTGGCCAGCGGCTGGCCGATCACCCGGATCACCTTGATCCCGTCCGGCGGGCGGAACGTGGCCTGCGCCTGCGAGCTGAGGAACTCCTTGACCCGGTCGACCGCGCTCTTCTGCTCACCGGCCGCGGCGGCCAGGTAGTTGGTCACGAAGTCCTTGACGACGCTGGTGTCCTCGCGTCGCACCCGCTCCGCGCCCTGCGCGTTGACGTTGATCTCGCCGCCGGCCGGGCCCGGTTGCAGGGGGCGGACCTCGGTGTCGTCCGGGATGCCGCAGCCGCCGGCGAGCAGCGTGCCGGCCAGAACAGCGGCGAGAAGCCCTCGCTTCACAGGGTCACCTCCGCGGTGGGGAGCACGCGGTCGCGCGGGATCAGCGGCAGCGGCGCGGCCACCAGCCGGTCACCGGCGCGGACCGGCAGCGTGAGCCGGAACTGGGAGCCCTCGCCGGGCGCGCCCCACGCCTCCAGCCAGCCGCCGTGCAGCCGCGCGTCCTCGACGCTGATCGACAGGCCGAGGCCGGTGCCGCCGGTCTGCCGGGCGCGGGACGGGTCGGCCCGCCAGAAACGGTTGAAGACGAGTCGCTCCTCGCCCGGCTTGAGCCCCACGCCGTGGTCGCGCACGGTGATCGCCACCGCGGCGTCGTCGCTGGCGACGGTCACCTGCACCGGCCGGCCCTCGGCGTGCTCGACGGCGTTGCCGACCAGGTTGCGCAGCACCCGCTCGACCCGGCGCGGGTCGATCTCGGCGATCACCGGGCTCTCCGGCAGGTGCAGCACGACGGTGACGCCGACCCGCTCGGCCAGGCCGGCCAGCCCCTCCGTCACCCGTTCCACGATCGGGTTGAGGTCGGCGTGCTCGGAGTCCAGTGCCGCGAAACCGGCGTCGAAGCGGCTGATCTCGAGCAGGTCGGTGAGCAGGCTCTCGAAGCGGTCCAGCTCGGCCTGCAACAGCTCGGCGCTGCGCGCCACCGCCGGGTCGAAGTCCTCGCGCTCGGAGAAGATCAGGTCCGCGGCCATGCGTACGGTCGTGAGCGGCGTGCGCAGCTCGTGGGACACGTCGGAGGTGAACCGCCGCTGCAGGCGGGACATCTCCTCCAGACGGACGATCTGCCGCTGCAGGTTGGCCGCCATCTGGTTGAACGACGCGGCGAGCAGGGCAAGGTCGTCCTCGCCGGTCACCTTCATCCGCTGGTCGAGCAGGCCGGCCGAGAGCC
Source organism: Actinoplanes sp. NBRC 103695 (assembly GCF_030269485.1). Classification (GTDB taxonomy): domain Bacteria; phylum Actinomycetota; class Actinomycetes; order Mycobacteriales; family Micromonosporaceae; genus Actinoplanes. The sequence continues at coordinate 64,172 of NZ_BSTL01000035.1, forward strand.
GCTGGGCGGTCCGGGCGGCCACCCGCACCGGGGTGACCACCATCCGGGTGACCAGGGCGGCGACCACGCCGAGCAGGATCACCAGCGCGAAGCCGGTGGCCAGCACCGTGGCCCGGATCTGGTTGGCGGCCCGGTCCTCGGTGGTCAGGGGCACGAGGTAGTAGAGCTCCAGCTGACCGAAGCGGGTCGGCACCGGAGTCCCGTACACCAGGAACTTGGTCTCGACGCCGTTGACCACCGCCGTGCGGATCTGGTACGCCTCGGCGCCGTCGTTGCCGACCTCCTGGACCATCCCCGGCGTGATCAGCTCGCTGGTGTCGACGTTGGCCGACGGGTACGGGCGGATCGAGGAGAAACGCGCCGACTGGATCGTCACCACCGCGCCGCTGCCGGCCGTCGGATCGCCGCCGTCGGCCAGCAGGTTGATCGTGTTCTCGAGGGTGCGGGTGAGCGTGGCGTCGACCGGCGAGACGTGGACGCTGAGCTGTTCCTGGGCCACCGCCCGCTTGTTACGCCCCTGAGCGAAGACCTCGTCCTGTGCCCGGTTGAGCAGAATGTCCGCGCTCTTGTAGGCCACGAACCAGCCGAACGCCGCGACCATCACGCTGGACGCGACCAGGGTGATGGCGACGACGCGGAGCTGGAGCGAGCGCCGCCACTGCCTGCGGGCCGGGGCGAGCAGGACGCGGAGGCGGCGCAGGACGACACGCCAGTACCGCCGCACCACCCTCAGGGCACGGCGGAGGGGCATCGGAAGCCAGGCAGGAGCGCGCATCTCGCGGCAAGGTTAGCGCTCCCCGCCGGTCAGCCGGTGCCCGCCTTGTAGCCGACCCCACGGACGGTGAGGATGATCTCCGGGCGTTCCGGGTCCGGCTCGATCTTGGCCCGGAGCCGCTGGACGTGCACGTTGACCAGCCGGGTGTCGGCCGCGTGCCGGTAACCCCAGACCTGCTCCAGCAGCACCTCGCGGGTGAACACCTGGCGCGGCTTGCGGGCCAGGGCGACCAGCAGGTCGAACTCCAGCGGCGTGAGCTTCACCTCGTCGCCGTCGCGGGACACGGTGTGCGCCGGGACGTCGATGGTGATCTGGTTGCCGGGCGGCCCGATGGTCAGCATCTCGGGCGCGGCGTCCTCACCACGGCGCAACCGGGCCCGCATCCGGGCGACCAGTTCCTTGGGCTTGAACGGTTTCACGACGTAGTCGTCGGCGCCGGACTCGAGGCCGAGCACCACGTCGACGGTGTCGCTCTTGGCGGTCAGCATGACGATCGGGATGCCGGACTCGGTGCGGATCGCCCGGGCCACGTCGATCCCGCTCATCCCGGGCAACATCAGGTCGAGCAGCACGATGTCCGGCCGGCTCTCGCGGAATGCGGCGAGCGCGCGCTCGCCGTCGGCCACGAACGACGGCAGGAATCCCTCGCTGCGCAGAACGATGCCAAGCATCTCCGCGAGCGCCGGATCGTCATCGACAACGAGGACACGGGCTCTCATGCGGTCCAATATTGCACTGTCTCCTCAGACGGCGTGGTACCCGGGGGTGATCAAGCCGCGAACAGCCCTCTCCCCCAGTGGTCTTCCGCGCTGGTCAGGCCCGGTGGACAGGCGAATATCGCGCTGGAGACATGACGCAGATACTCGTTCATCTCATCCTTGCGGGCCAGGCTCCGCTGGACCGGGATGAACGCCTTGGCCGGATCCCGCTGGTAGGCGATGAAGAACAGTCCCGCGTTCAGCCGGCCCAGCCCGTCCGACCCGTCGACGAAGTTGTAGCCGCGGCGCAGCATCCGGGCGCCGCCGTTGGTCGAGTGGTGCGCCAGCCGGACGTGCGCGGTCTCGGCCACAAGCGGCTCGCCCTCGTCGTCCTTGGCCGCCAGGTCGATCTCGTCGAACTCCTTCGCCTGCCCGATCGGCGCGCCGCTGCCCTTGTGCCGGCCGACGATCATCTCCTGCTCGGCCAGCGGCGAACGGTCCCACGTCTCGATCAGCATCCGGATCTTGCGGGTCACCAGGTAGGAGCCGCCGGTCATCCAGGCCGGCCCGTCGCCGTCCTGCACCCAGACGTGGTCGCGGAGCATGTCCGGCTCCTCGGCCTTGACGTTCTCGGTGCCGTCCTTGAAGCCGAACAGGTTCCGCGGCGTCGCCTGCGACGTCGAGGTCGACGACGTACGCCCGAAGCCCAGCTGCGACCAGCGCACGCTCACCACGCCCATGCCGATCCGGGCCAGGTTGCGGATCGCGTGCACCGCCACCTGCGGGTCGTTGGCGCACGCCTGCACGCCGATGTCGCCGCCGGAGATCGCCGGCTCGAGCGCGTCGCCGGGGAAGTGCGGCAGGTCGGCGAGCGCCGGCGGGCGCCGGTCGGCGAGACCGAACCGGGTGAACAGCGACGGCCCGAACCCGACCGTGACGGTCAGCCCGGACGGCGGCAGCCCGGTCGCCTCGCCGGTGTCGTCCGGCGGCGCCTCGGCCACCCCGTTCATCGCCCCGATCGGACCGGCGTCCTGCCCGGCGGCCATCCGGCGGGCGGCCGCCGTCCACTCCTTGAGCATCTGGACCAGGCGCTCCCGGTCCTTGGTGATCACGTCGAAGGCGACGAAGTGCAGCCGGTCCTGCGCGGCCGTGGTGATGCCCGCCTGGTGCTCGCCGTCGAACGGGACCGCGCCCCGCGCGTCCGGCCCTGGAGTTTCGTCGGCCTGCGCCAGGAAGGCGCCGCCGACCGCCACCGCGCCGGTCACCCCGGCCACGCCGACGCCGGCGAGCGCGATGGCTCGCCGGCGGGAGACGCCCTGGTCGGTCATTTCTTCGACACCACCGCGGCCACCTTGCTGATCGGCTCGGCCAGCGCGTTGATCGCGTCGGACAGCTCCTTGAGGTCCGCCTGGGTCAGCTTGTCGTGCAGCTTCCAGCCGTCGCCGTCACGGTGCTTGGCCAGCGCGGTGTCCACGTTGCCGAACTCGGTGTCCAGCGTCTTCACCAGGGCCGCGTCACGCTCCTCGAGCACCGGGCGCAGCGACGCGATGGCCGCCTTGGAACCCTCCACGTTGGCGTTGAAGTCCCACAGGTCGGTGTGCGAGTAGCGGTCCTCCTCGCCGGTGATCTTGCCGGTGGCGACCTCGTCGAGCAGGCCCTTGGCACCGTTCGCCAGCTGCAGCGGGGACAGCTTCTCGGCCTGCGCCTTGGACACGATCTCCTTGACGTCGGTGAGCAGCTTGTCGGCGATCGGGCCGTCCTTGCTCACGTCCGGCTTCGCCGCCCAGAGGTCCTTCTCGATCCGGTGGAAGCCGGTGAACTCCATGCCCTCCTCGACGACCTCCTCGCGGCCGTCGATCTTCGGGTCCAGGTCGCCGAAGATCTCGGCCACCGGCTCGATCCGCTCCCAGTAGGTCCGCGCGATCGGGAACAGCGTCTTGGCCTTCTCGACGTCCTTCGCCTTGACCGCGTTCACGAACTCCTCGGTCTTGACCAGCAGCGCATCGGTCTGGCTCTTCACGTAGCGCGAGTAGCTGTCGGTGGCCGCGGCCAGGGCTGCGTCGTCGGTCAGCGGGGCGGACGAGCCGGACACCGCGAACGCGGCCCGGATGCCCTTACCGATCATGCCGGGCTTGCAGGCGGTCTCGTAGGTGCCGGCCGGCAGCTCGACGTGCAGCTCACGGGAGAGGCCTGGGGCGATGTTCTCGACCTCGCCCATGACCCGGTCGCCGGGGGCGTACACGTAGAACTCGGTGACCTTCTGGCCCTTGTTGGTGACGGTGAAGACGCTGGTCCCGGCGTCGGCCGACGCACGGCCCACCTCGCAGGCGGTGTCGTTCGCCGCGACCGCGATCGGACCACCCTCGGCCGTGGCGGCAGGCTCGTCGGAACCGCCCCCGCCGCATCCGGCGAGGGCCAGCACTCCGGCCGCCGAAAACACGATCATGCGTCGCATGGTTCTCCTATTTCTGAGCCGCGGGCACAGGCGCCGGGGTGGGTTTTCTGAAGAGGAACAGGAAGAGCACCGGCACGCCGTACGCGACCCAGGCGATCACCTCGAGCACGGTGGCTGTCGGGGTGATGTTGAACATGCCGGTCAGCAGGGCGGTGTACCAGGCGCTGGGATCGAGCGCGCCGCTGATGTCGTACGCCAGGTCGGTGAGCCCGGGCAGCACGCCGGACTCCTGGAAGTCGTGCACGCCGTACTTGAGAATGCCGGCGGCGACCAGGATGAGCAGGGCGCCGGTGACGGTGAAGAAGACCGTCAGGTTGATCCGCACCGCCGTGGCGTACATCAGGAATCCGATGACGACGGCCGAGACGATCCCGCCCAGCAGAGCCACCAACGGCCCGCTGTTGCTGGAAGCGCCCTGCACGGCCGAGTAGAAGATGAGCGAGGTCTCGAGGCCCTCGCGGACCACGGCGAGGAAGGCCATCACACCGACCGCCACCGAGCCGACCTGGAGCGCGTCCTGAAGCCTGCCGCGCAGCTCACCGGCGATGGACCGGGCGGCCCGGCGCATCCAGAAGATCATCCAGGTGACGAAGCAGACCGCCGCGATCGAGGTGATCGCCTCGAAGAGCTCGCGGTGCTGGTACTTCTGCAGGATGGTGGTCGACGTGTAGCTGAGCAGCCAGCCGAAGAGGACGGACAGGGCCACGGCCAGCCCGACTCCGGCCCACACCTGGACCAGCCGGTCCTTGCGTTCCGACTTCACCAGGAACGCGACGAGGATGCTGACCACCAGCGTGGCTTCCAGTCCCTCACGCAGACCGATGAGGTAGGTGGCGAGCATGGCTTTCCTTTGCTAAGGCATTCCTAACTTAGGTTCGCCATACCTTAGGCATCGCTCGGCCCCGCACGTCAAGGTGGCTCGGGTGGATGTGACGTAAATGAACGGGCGGCCCCGGATCACCGGTGCCGCCCGCTCGGTCGCAGGTCCCTATCGACGGTCGAACTCGCCGTCGCGTACACCCTTGACGAATGCGGCCCATTCGGGCGCCGCGAAACGCAGCATCGGCCCGGCGGCGTCCTTCGAGTCCCGCACGTAGATCGTCGCCGTCGTCTCGGCGACCTCCACACAGTGACCCGCGGCGCCGGACCGGCTGCTCTTGCGCCAGACCAGCTTGTTGTCGGACACGTCATCCCTCCCCAGAGATCTATCGACTCATCCTGAAGAACGAGTCAGCGGTCAGCGAGGGACGTCGCTCGAACGGGTGAACAGCTCCCGGCTCGCCTCCGCGGACAACGCCCGGGTGCGCACATCCTCGAACGCCTCCCGGAAAATCTGCACCTCGTCCGGCTTCAGGTGGAAGAAACCGCCGGTCAGACCCTCGCTGTGCACCACCGGGCCACGGGAGTTCTCGGCGAAGTCCAGGATCATGAACGACTCGGACAGGGCGGCGTGCGCGCCCGCCGAGAACGGCAGCACCAGCAGCTCGACACCGGGACGCCGGCTGGCCTCGTACAGCCGCTGCAACTGCCGGCTCAGCACACCCGGGCCGCCCACCTCGCGGTGCAGCACCGCCTCGTCGAGCACCACGGTCAGGTGCGGCGGCGGCTCCCGGACCAGCACGGGCTGCCGGGCCATCCGCAACGCGAGACGACGCTGGATCGTTTCAGGATCCCCGATGTCGGCGCCGACCTCGATCACCGCCCGGGCGTACTCGTCGGTCTGGAGCAGGCCCGGAACGATCTGGGTCTCCCACTCGGACATCGCGACGGCCTCGGCCTCGAGCGCGACATACTCGTCGTAGGGCGCCGGCACCGACGAGCGGTACGGTGTCCACCAGACCCGGTCACGCCCGCGGCGAGCCAGGTGCAGCAGCCGGTCCCGGATGTCCGGCTGCGCGCCGTACGCGGAGAGCAGCCGGTCCAGGTCCGGTTCGCTGATGCCGGTGCGAGCGGTTTCGATCCGGCTCAACTTGGACTCGGACCAGCCCAGCAACTGAGCGACGGACGCACCTCGCCGTTCCCCCCGCAGGCGGCGCAGTTCGTCCCCGAGTTCCCGTCGTGCCGTTGATGTCGGCCTTGCCACGCGAACACCGTACCGGGATGAATACGTTCTGCAACTTGCATAGCACCATATGCACTTGCAGACAGCAGGTGACCGGGTGCTTAATGAAAGCGAAAGCAGTGCCCGGTGGCGGCAACCGCCGGTTCTTCGGAGGGCCCCGGCCAGCGGCGTGGACGGGGCCTTTCCGCTGATCACCCGCGTTGGGACTAGATCGCTTAGACGGGCCGGATCGCGCTTGGCCGGGCCGGATCGCGCTTGGCCGGGCCAGATCGCTTGGCCGCGCCAGATCGCTTGGCCGCGCCAGATCGCGTTTGCACGGACCAGATCAAAACCGGTTTTGGCTACGCGCGACAAAGTCCCCAACCGCAGGCACCGGGCTCCCCTTCGCACTCCGCGACCAGCGTGCGGCGCGAGGCCGTGAACGCGCCTTTCGCGCGAAGCCCTACTCCCGCCGGCCATCCCGCCGCGGCCGACATGCACGCCCCGCATCACAAGCGCCTCGCCCCACGACGCACGACCCGCGCCTCCGCATCACAAGCGCCCCGCCCCGCGACGCACGCACCCGCGCCTCCGCATCGCAACCGCGCTGCGGCTCGCCCTCGCTGGGGTCGTCAATGGGCATAGACGGTCAAGTACGGAGGCCCGGCCGGCGCACCGCCCACTCGCCACGCTGCCGCCGCCCGCGCCACGACGGTGGTAGATCCGGGCGGGAGTGGCAGTGTCAACGGCGGATGGGAAATGGATCTGGATCAGGCCGCCGTCGACAGGCAGGCCCCGGCGGCATCTGGGTCGCGGATGGCGCGCTCGGCAGCCACCGCGTCGAGGGGATGATCGGCAGTGGCGCTGGTGGAGGCTGGATAGCGAACGAGGCGACAGGCCTAAGCCCGCCGCCCCGTTCATCCCCCCGGTTTGGTACCGCGCGCGTCCGTGGGACCCCCCGATCACCAATGACGCTGCGTGTTTAGAGCTTCACACTCCGCAAGACTCTCTGTCAAGCAAATACGGAAATTTCCTATTTTCAACCCGATCGGCACGCTCGGATCGACACCGACTCCCGAGCCAAGCGAGGCACGTCGGACTCATCAGAACCTGACATCGACCTGTGATTGTTCCGGCCCATGGTCAACACGAAAGCGATAGCTGTGGCTGCCGGTCTCGTCCTTCTCCTCACCGCCTGCACCAGCGGTAAGTCCGAAGCGCCCCGGGTGGCGACGTTGCAGAGCGCGGCGCCGTCCTCGAGCGCCCCGGCGGAGGCCGTCGCGGCGCGACCGGTGGTGCCGATCGACGCCACCGAGGCCGACCTCCGAACGATCCTCGAGCCGTGGCTCGATTGCCTGGTGAAGGAGGGCGGGCCGAAGTACAAGGACGCCGCCGGGCTGTTCCAGAAGGGCTTCACGGAGAAGGACGTCAAGCAGGATGCCGTCCTCGCTGCCTGTTTCTCGAAGCAGCCGGAGACCTACGAGGACAACCAGCTGCGCACCGACATCGCGGCGTTCAAGGACAATCAGCGCGAGTGGTATCGGTGCGCCCAGGCCGCCGGCTACACGCTGACCGCGCCCGATCCGGACACCGGCCAGTTCGGCCTCACCGAGGTCGGCCCGAACGGCGACTTCGGCTCCGACAAGATCCAGAAGTGCAAACGAAAGGCCTTCTCCGACTGAGGGCGCCGGGCCAAGTAGGAGCCGAGCAGGAGCCCGGCCGGGCAGCGACCGGCCGGGCAGAAGCCCGCAAGGCCGAAGGCCACAAGGCGGCGCGGGCCGCAAGGCGGCAGGCCGCAAGGGGCGGCAGGCCGCAAGGCGGCGGGGGACGCTAGGCGGGGGCCGCCACGAACACCGTGCCCGTCCCGGCCACCGACACCGGGCCCGCGTCGGCCGCCGCGAACGCCGCCGTTCCAGGGGTGAGCTCGACCGGCGTCCCGTGGTCCTCGGCCGCGAAGGCGTCCCCCTCGACGCCGACGATGATTCGCGGGCCGCCGGCCGGGATCGGGGTCGGTGGGCGGGAGCCGGACAGCTCGAGGCGGTAGAGCGCGAAATCCTCGATCGGCACCTGCCAGGTGGTGACGCCCGGCGAGAGTTCGGTGGCGGGCAGGATCGGGTCGTCCAGGACCTCGAAGCGCAGCACCCGCAGCAGCTCGTCGACGTCCACGCGTTTCGGAGTGAGGCCTCCGCGCAGGACGTTGTCGCTGGCCGCCATGATCTCCACGCCGGCGCCCTCGAGGTAGGCGTGCAGGTTGCCGGCCGGCATCCAGATCGCCTGGCCGGGCTCCAGCGTGACGTGGTTGAGCAGGAGCGCGACCAGCACGCCGGGGTCCGACGGGTAGTGCTTGGCGAGGCTTCGCGCCAGCGGTGTGTCGGCGGCGGCCACCAGCGACGCCCGGTCCTCCGCCGGCCACCGGAGCAGCAACCGCACGGCCTCGGCGAGGCCGGCGGCGCCGGTGCGCAGGGCGGACACCACGGGCGCGAGGGCGGCCACGCCGAAGGACTCCAGGACGTCGGCGGACACCGACGGATCCCGGAAGCCGCACAACGCCTGGAACTCGGTCAGCGCGACCAGCACCTCGGGCTTGTGGTTGGCGTCGGTGTAGTTGCGCGGCAGCGACGGGTCGGCCTCCTGCGCGGCGAAGGCCTGCCGTGCGTAGGCGAGGTCGGGGTGCGCCTGCAACGACAGCGGCGCCGACGCGGCCAGGACCTTCATCAGGTACGGCAGGCGCGGGCCGTACCGCTCGACGGCCGGCGAACCCAGCTGCCCGGCCGGGTCGGCCTCGATCACGTCGGCCAGGCTGGCCGGACCGTGGTGCCCGTCGAGCGTGGACGGGTCGCCGGGGTGCGCGCCCAGCCACAGCTCGGCCTCGGGGGCGTCGCTGGGCGTCGGGCGGCCCTGCAGGCCGGCCAGGAAGGTGCGCGAGCCCCAGGCGTACGGCCGGATCACGCCGGTCAGCCGGTGGACGCCGCTCATGACGCGTGCGCTTGGGGTGCCGAATCCGCGGTCTGCGTCACCGGGGCCTCCGCGGCCTCGGGCCTGGTGGCCGTGGGGTGATAGATGTCCGGCTCGATGTAGATCACCCGCGCGATCGGGAGGGCCGCCCTGATGCGCGCCTCGACCTCGTTGATGTGGGTGGCGATCTCCTCGGCGCGCTCCGATCTCGGCACCGCGATCTTGGCGGCCACCAGCAGCTCCTCGGGGCCCAGGTAGAGGGTCTTCATGTGGATGATCCGCTCGACGCCCTCACCCGCCAGGACGGCCTGCTCGATCTTGCGGACGTCCTCGGGGGTGGCGCCCTCGCCGAGGAGCAGGCTCTTGGTCTCGACGGCCAGGATGAACGCGATCGTGACCAGCAGCAGGCCGATCGCCGCAGTGCCGACGCCGTCCCAGACGCCGTTGTCGGTGAGCAGGGTGAGCACCACGCCGAACAGGGCGAAGACCAGGCCGATCAGGGCGCCGGCGTCCTCCAGGAGCACGACCGGCAGCTCGGGGGCCTTGGCCCGGCGGATGAACTGGACCCAGGTGATCTTGCCGCGGACGGTGTTGGACTCGTGGATCGCCGTACGGAAGGAATAGCTCTCCAGGCCGATGGCGATGACCAGCACCACGATCGGAACCCACTGCCAGCTGTGGATCGGCTCGGGGTGCGAAATCTTGTGGTACGCCTCGTACAGCGCGAACAGGCCACCGACGCTGAACAGCACGATCGAGACGATGAACGCGTAGATGTAACGGTCCCGCCCGTACCCGAAGGGGTGCTCGGGGGTTGCCTTGCGCTGCGAACGCTTGCCGCCGAGCAGCAGCAGGGCCTGGTTGCCGGAGTCGGCGACCGAGTGGATCGACTCGGCCAGCATCGACGACGAGCCGGTGAGCAGCCACGCGACGAACTTGGTGACCGCGATGCCCAGGTTGGCCGCCAGGGCGGCGATGATCGCCCGGGTGCCCCCGCCCGCGCTCATCGCCGACCTCCGCTCAGCGGATCGGCGCTCGTCCACCGTCGGTGTGCGGAGCTCATGGGCGGCTCTCCGGCTTCGGGTTGCTCAGTTCCTTCATCTCGTCGATCGCCGGGACCGCCATCGGGTCCAGTCCGTGGGCCAGCGCCAGGTAGAGCGAGGCGAAGTCGGGCACCGCGACCAGCGAGGCGAGGCGTTCCAGGCTGGAGCCGCCCTCGGCGACCAGCACGTCGCAGCGCACACCGCGGCGTTCGGCGAGGGTCTGCACGGCGTCCGCGCGGCGCTCCTCGACGGCGATCGGCTCGTCCGCGTCCTCCTCCGGGTTGAGCCCGCCGTCCCGGAAGATCACCAGGCGCAGCCGGGTCGTCGGAGAGTCGTCGTCCTCGGAGTCGGGGTCGGCGAAGATGTCCCGGGTCGACTCGGCGAGGCCGCCGAAGACGCCGTCGAGCAGACCGACCCGGCCGCGACCGGCCTCGCCCAGCGACCCGGCCATGACCGGGTAGCGCGCGTTGGCGGCGAGGGTGTCGGCGAACCGGCGGGCCGCGACCGTGGCCAGCGGGGACGAGCCCCAGATGACCGGCACCGAACCGGCCAGGCCGAGGGCCAGCGCCTTGGCCGGGTTGACGAACGACTCGGCGCCGGGGCGGGAACGCTCGGCGTCGGCGTCCAGCCGGGTCGCGGTCTCCGCCACGTCCGCCTCGTTGACCTTGACCAGGCCGAGGCTGCGCGCGGCGAACAGCACCGGGATGGTGAGCCCCCACAGGCTGGCCCGGGCGGGCGCGCGGCGGGGCACCGGGATGAACGGCGCCCGGGCCCGCTCGGCCATGGCCTGCAGCTCGGAGTCGGGGTTGCCGATCGCGACCAGGCGGGCGCCGCGGCGGTGGGCGGCGTCCGCGGCGGCCAGCGCCTCGGGGCTGCGGCCACTGCCGGAGACGGCGATGACCACGTCGGCGGCGCCGACCCAGCCGGGCAGCGCGGAGCTGCGGTGCCCGACGATCGGCACCGGGCAGCGCGGCCCGGCGACGGTGGACAGGATGTTGCCGGTCAGGCCGGCCGTGCCGATGCCGGCGACAACGACCGCACGGGGGCGGCCCTCGTCGACGAGCCCGCTCAGGTCGGTCTCGGCGGCCAGCGCGGCCGCCTCGCGCACCTGGGCGCCGGCCGACGCGGTCGCCCGCAGCATGCCGCCCGGGTCGTTGTCGAGCATCGCCGACTCGTCGTCGAGCAGCGACTCGTTGACATGACGGTGACCGGCGACACCGGACGACCGCTCCAGCGGGCCCGCCATCAGCGAGCCTCGTCGAGGAGCAGGATCGGGATGTCGTCCCGGATCTCGAAGACGCGGCCGCACTCGGTGCAGGTCAGCGTCTGCGCCTGCTCGTCATGGGTCAGTGGCGCGTGATGCGTGTCCGGGCACGCCAGAATGTCCAGCAACTGCGGGTCGAGGGCCACGGAAACAGGCTCCCTTGCGGCGTGGCGGTCAGGTCCAAACCTGCTGATCCTAACCTCGCACGATGGCGAGCACCTCGTCGCGGAGGGCTGCCATGCGATCCGGCTTGTGCGCCTCCACATTGAGCCGCAGCAGCGGCTCGGTGTTCGAGGCCCGCAGGTTGAACCAGGAGCCGTCGGGCAGCGTCGCGGTCAGCCCGTCCAGCTCGTCGAAGACGGCTTTCGGGTACGCCGCGCGTACCGCGGCGGTCCTGGCCTTGGCGTCCTCGACCGTGGAGTTGATCTCGCCGGAGGCGCTGTACCGCTCGAACTCGGCGGCGAACTCGGACAGCGGCTGGTCCTGCCCGCCCAGCGCGGCCAGCACATGCAGGGCGGCCAGCATGCCGGTGTCGGCGAACCAGAAGTCCCGGAAGTAGTAGTGCGCGGAGTGCTCGCCGCCGAAGACCGCGTTGGTGCGCGCCATCTCGGCCTTGATGATCGAGTGCCCGACCCGGGTACGCAGTGGCTTGCCGCCGTTCTCGATGATGATCTCCGGCACCGCGGACGAGGTGATCAGGTTGTGGATGATCGTGCTGCCCGGGAATTTGGCCAGCTCACGCTTGGCGACCAGCGCGGTGATCGCGGAAGGTGACACCGGGTCGCCGTTCTCGTCGATCACGAAGCAGCGGTCGGCGTCGCCGTCGAAGGCCAGGCCGATGTCGGCGCCCTGGGCGCGCACGGCCGCCTGCAGGTCGACCAGGTTGGCCGGATCCAGCGGGTTGGCCTCGTGGTTGGGGAACGAGCCGTCCAGCTCGAAGTAGAGCGGCACGATCTCCAGTGGCAGCGCCGGCAGCACCTGGTCGCCGAGCACGGCCGGGACGGTGTGCCCGCCCATGCCGTTGCCGGCGTCCACGATCACCTTGAGCGGGCGGATGCCGGAGAGGTCGACCAGCTTGCGCAGGTGCGCGGCGTAGTCGGCCAGCATGTCCCGGTGTTCCACCAGCTGCGGGCCGTCGGCGACCTGGCCGAGGTCGTCGAGCAGTTCCTCGGCGTGGCGGCGGACCACGGCCAGGCCGCTGTCCTGGCCGATCGCGCGGGCGCCGGCCCGGCACATCTTGATGCCGTTGTACTGAGCCGGGTTGTGGCTGGCGGTGAACATCGCGCCGGGCAGGCCGAGGGTGCCGGACGCGTAGTAGAGCTGATCGGTGGAGCCCAGGCCGGTGTGCACGACGGCGGCGCCGGCCGCGTTGGCGCCCCGGGCGAAGGCCGACGCCAGGGCGGGACCGGTGGCCCGCATGTCGTGGGCGATCACGATCCGGTCCGCGTCGTCGCCGGACTCCCGCAGCATCTCGATGAACGCGATGCCCAGCGCCCGGGCCGCCGCCTCGTCGAACTGGTCGGGGACGACGCCTCGAACGTCGTACGCCTTGACGATCTGCGACAGATCAGACAATGCTCGCTCCTCAGCCCTGGGGATCCTGTCGCGAGACTATCGGAGCAGAGGTAGCGGAAAGGCCGCAACTGCGCAGCGTGCTGGTCTCGGCCTCGTTACAAGTGGTGGCTCAGCGTGCTCAGCCGCCACGGTGAACCTGCGCGAGGGCGGCGCGGCAGGTGTGGTCGGCGGCGCGGGTGGTCTCGGGCAGGCGGTAACGCGGGGTCAGCCGCAGCGTCAGCGCGCAGGCCGTGGCCAGGTCCATCCGGTGGCCCGCGGAGACGTACACCGGTTTGACGCCGTCCCGGGTGCGCAGCAGCGCGCCCACCTCCTCGCCACGGTCGATCAGCGCCGTCCGCTCGCCGCGCTTCTCCCCCGGCTCGTCCGCCTCACCGACCAGGCGGGTCTTGCCGACGCCGAAGGTGGGCAGGTCGAGCAGCACCCCGAGGTGGCAGGCGAGCCCGAAGCGTCGCGGGTGGGCCCGGCCCTGCCCGTCGCAGACGATCACGTCCGGCTTGTCTTCCAACCCCTCAAATGCTTCGAGTACGGCGGGAAGCTCGCGAAACGCGAACAGCCCCGGCACGTAGGGGAAGGCCGGCTCGCCGACCGCCACGGCCGTCTCCCGCACGGACAGGTCCGCCCCCAGCACCACCACCGCGGCGGCCAGCCGATCCTCCCCGTAGGCGACGTCCACCCCGGCGAACGTCAACGGCTCGGCCGGGACCGGCCCATCGAGCAGTTTCAGGCGCAATTCATCCTGAATCGCAAACGCCTCATCCGGGTTTCTCGGCCACTCCATCTGCCAGAGGCTAGTTTGCGCGGGGCGGTCCACCGTCCCGCGTTTTCAGATGGCGGGGCCCGTCCCGGTGGTTGCCCCGTCGATGAGATGGCCCGGTTTTCCGACTCCCGCGGGTTTTGCGGGCGTCGGAAAACCGGGCCATCTCATCGGCTTCATGGGGGGCGACCACCCGGAGGAGCGGAGCGACGACCATCAAGCACAGTTGTCCAACCGCGTGATGCGGGTCACGATGGGGGCATGTCCAACCCGTGGCTCGCCCTCGATCGCGGCGCCGATCCCGCTGAGCGGATCCGGCAGGTCGGGCGTGCTCACGAGCGGTTCGTCACAGGCGATCATCAGATCGGCGGCCCGGCGGCTATTCGCAGCGTGGTGGCTGACTCGTGGAAGCGGTCGGCGCATGCGATCACCCCGGACAGCACCGCGCCGATCGAGATCGCCGACGGGGATCTGGAGGCCTACCGGGCGGCGCACCCGCTGTCCCGGGTGCTGCCGATCTTCCGGGATCTGCTCGGCGGGCTGGCCGAGGACGGCGAGCACCTGATGGCGGTCTGCGACGCGCACGGGCGGCTGCTCTGGGTGGAGGGCACCTCGACGGTGTTGCGTGCCGCCGACGCGATGAACTTCGTGCCGGGCGCCCGCTGGGACGAGGCCCACGCCGGCACCAACGCCCCCGGCACCGCGCTGGCCGTCGATCACCCGTTGCAGATCTTCGCCACCGAGCACTTCAGCCGTACCGTGCAGCGCTGGACCTGTGCGGCCGCCCCCATCCACGATCCCGCCACCGGCCGGTTGCTCGGCGCCATCGACGTGACCGGCGGCGACCATCTCGCCAACCCCCACAGCCTTGCTCTGGTACGCGCCACCGCCCTGGCCGCCGAGGCCTTCCTGTCCACCCACCGCCCCGCCGACACGGTCACGCCCTCGGTGGCGGTGCTGGGTCGCGACGAGGCCCTGGTCACGCTGGGTCAGAAGCGGGTCAGGCTCGGTCGCCGGCACTCGGAGCTGCTGATCCTGCTGCTGACGCATCCGGAGGGGCGCACCGGAGACCAGCTGGGCCTCGACCTCTACCACGACGACCTGAACCCGGTCACGGTCCGCGCCGAGCTGTCCCGGCTGCGCCGCATCCTCGGGCCGGAACTGCTCGACTCGCGTCCCTACCGGCTGCGCGCCGACCTGAGCGCCGACTTCCGCACGGTCACCGACCACCTCGACGCCGGCCGGGTGACCGAGGCCCTGGCGGAATACGCCGGTCCGCTGCTCCCGTCCTCGGACGCCCCGGGCGTGAGCCGGCTGCGCCGGGAACTCGACGCCCGCCTGCGCGACGCTCTGCTCCGGCGGGCCGACCACACCCTCCTGGAGGCCTGGGTGCGGTCCTCGTGGGGCGCCGACGACCTGCAGATGTGGGAGATGTACGCCGCCCTGCTGCCGGCCCGGTCGCCGGCCCGGACGACGGCGCTGAACCGGATCGGTCAGCTGGCGGCCGAGTTCGGCATCCGGGCCGGAAGCGGCGTGCGGCCCTGACCACGACGGCGGCCCGCTGAAACCACGGGCAGCTTCGACGGCTCGTACCGTGAAACGGTCTTGACCTTGGGTTTGCAACGTCCTTGCAACGTTGCCGTAACTAACGTCGCCTCATCCGCTGACCCAACGGAGGCGACAGCATGACCATCTACTCCCCGCCCGGAACCGACGGCGCGATCGTCAACTACGAGAGCCGCTACGACCACTACATCGGCGGCGAGTACGTCCCGCCGGTGAAGGGCCAATACTTCGAGAACCCCTCGCCGGTCAACGGCCAGACCTTCTGCGAGATCGCCCGCGGCACCGCCGACGACGTCGAACGGGCCCTGGACGCGGCGCACGGCGCGGCCGACGCATGGGGCCGCACCTCGCCCGCCGAACGCGCCAACATCCTCAACAAGATCGCCGACCGGATGGAGGCGAACCTCGAGAAGATCGCGGTCGCCGAAGCCTGGGAGAACGGCAAACCGGTCCGCGAGACCCTGGCCGCCGACATCCCCCTGGCGATCGACCACTTCCGCTACTTCGCCGGCGCCATCCGCGCCCAGGAAGGCTCGCTCGCGGAGATCGACGACGACACCGTCGCCTACCACTTCCACGAGCCGCTCGGTGTGGTCGCCCAGATCATCCCGTGGAACTTCCCGATCCTGATGGCCGTATGGAAGCTCGCCCCCGCCCTGGCCGCCGGCAACGCCGTCGTGCTCAAGCCCGCCGAGCAGACCCCCGCCTCGATCCACTACCTGATCTCGCTGATCGGCGACCTGATCCCGGCCGGGGTGCTGAACATCGTCAACGGCTTCGGCGTCGAGGCCGGCAAGCCGCTCGCATCGTCCAGCCGGGTCGCCAAGGTCGCCTTCACCGGCGAGACCACCACCGGGCGCCTGATCATGCAGTACGCCTCGGAGAACCTGATCCCGGTCACGCTGGAACTCGGCGGCAAGAGCCCGAACATCTTCTTCGACGACGTCTCGTCGGCCGGCGACGACTTCTTCGACAAGGCGCTCGAAGGCTTCGCGATGTTCGCGCTCAACCAGGGCGAGGTCTGCACCTGCCCGTCGCGCGCGCTGATCCAGCAGGGCCACTACAGCGACTTCCTGGCCGCCGGCGTGAAGCGGGTGGAGAACCTCAAGCAGGGCAACCCGCTGGACACCGACACCCAGGTCGGCGCGCAGGCCTCCAACGACCAGCTCGAGAAGATCCTGTCCTACCTGGACATCGGCCGTCAGGAGGGCGCCAAGGTACTGGCCGGCGGCAACCGCGCGGACCTCGGCGGCGACCTGGCCGGCGGCTACTACGTCCAGCCGACGATCTTCGAGGGCAGCAACTCGATGCGGATCTTCCAGGAGGAGATCTTCGGGCCGGTCGTGTCGGTGGCCTCGTTCTCCGACTACGCCGACGCCATCAAGATCGCCAACGACACGCTGTACGGCCTCGGCGCCGGCGTGTGGACCCGCGACGGCAGCACCGCCTACCGCGCCGGACGCAACATCAAGGCCGGTCGGGTGTGGACGAACTGCTACCACGCCTACCCCGCGCACGCCGCATTCGGCGGGTACAAGCAGTCCGGCATCGGCCGCGAGAACCACAAGATGATGCTCGACCACTACCAGCAGACCAAGAACCTGCTGGTGTCGTACTCGCCCAAGGCGCTCGGGTTCTTCTAGATCATGCCCGTGACCCGAGTTGACGTGACACCCGCGGCGGCCGACCTCATGCGGTCGCTGCGGGTGCAACACGGACCCCTGATGTTCCACCAGTCCGGCGGCTGCTGCGACGGCAGCTCCCCGATGTGCTACCTCGAGGGCGAGTTCCGCACCGGGGCGTCGGACGTACTCCTGGAATCCCTCGAGATCGACGGCGTCGACGAGCCGGTCACGTTCTGGATGTCGAAGTCGCAGTTCGAACTCTGGAAGCACACCCACCTCACGGTTGACGTGGTCCGGGGGCGTGGGTCCGGGTTTTCGCTGGAGGCGCCTGAGGGGGTGCGGTTCCTGATCCGCAGCCGGCTGTTGTCGGAGGAGGAGATCGCGGAGCTCGCCGCCCGGGCTTAGCGGATCTTTTTGTCGGGGCCCGGCGCTAGGGTCCTCGCATGTTGACGCGGTGGACGACGGCGGGTGACGACGACCCGCGCCTGCTCCGGACTTTCCGGACGGCCTCCACGGTCGCGGTGGCGGCCGCGACCGTGGACGGCGTCCGGGTCTGGGTGACCACCACCGATTCCTCCGTCGACGACGTCCTGCAGATCTGGCATTCCGGCACCGGTGAGCTGCTGCGGGTCGTGCCCGACGTCGGAGGCGATTCGCTGGTCGTGACTTCGCTGGCCGGGCGACCGGTTGCGGTCGTGTGCGGCTGGAGTGACACGCCTCGGATGGTCGACCTGTCTACCGGCACGGTTTCGCCGCTGCCGGCCGCCAAGGAGATCGCCCAGGGCCTGGCCATCGCGGGCGTCGAGGGTGCGCCCGCGCTGGTCACGGCCGATCTGGGCGGCAAGGTCCGGCTGATCGACCTGACAGACCCTTCTTCGGTACGCGAATTCGACGCCGGCGCCGACCGCCTCAACGCGGTGGCGGTCCTGGAGTGTCGGGGCCGTCTCGCAGTCGTCGCCGCGGGCGACTCCCTGCACGCCTGGGATCTCGCCACCGGCGACCCCTTGCCGGCACCTCCGATCAGCGGCCGTGCGCGCGCCGTCGCCACCTGGCCGGACGCGCCCGACCTGCTCGCGGTGCTCGGCATGGACGGGACGGTGGAGCTCGCGCCGCTGGGCACGGACGGCACCGTGGAGTCCGCGCCGCTGGACATGCACGACACCGTGGAATCCGCGCCGCTGGACATGCACGACACCGTGGAATCGGCGCCGCTGGACATGGACGGCACCGTGGAGATCGCTGGGCGCGGCGTGTTGGGCGTGCCTCGGAGCAGTTCGGCCACGCATCTTGCCGGAGTTGTCACGACGGACGGGCGCCGTCTGCTCGCGGTCGCCGACGCCGAGGCCGTCGTGCTCTGGGACGTCGAGGCGAACCGCGCTGCCGGACCTCCCCTGGTCGGGCCCACCGGCTGGGCCGGGATTTGCGCCGGCGGCCCGGGCGAGCTGATCACGGCGTCGGCTGAGGACTGCGCGGTGAGCCTGTGGTCGGTAGGCGCGGCCCTGCGGCCCACCGGGCACGGCGCGACCAGCACGATCACGGCCCTCGCGCTGAGCCCGGACGGCTGGGTGATCGCCGGCGGATCGGACGGCACCGTGACCACGTGGTCGGTGACCGACGGCTCCCCGGGCCCGGGCATCAGCGGACGCGGCTCAACGCCCAGCGAGCACGGCTCAACGCCCAGCAGGCACGGCCCGGCCATCAGGGAGCACGGCCCAACGCTCGGCGGGCACGGCACAACGCCCGGCGGGCATGGCTCGGCGGTTGGCCGGCTTCGTGGGCCGGTTCGAGTGATCGTCGCCGTCGGCGTGGGTGGGCGGATCGAGGTGCTGGCCGGTGGCGGCGATGTGAACGGCTCCCCCGACGACCTTCTGTATCGCTGGGTGGCGGACCCCGCGATTGCCGCGGGCCGGTTCGGTGCCGATCGGGCGATCCCGGCCGAGCACAGCGGCGAGGTGCGGGTGATCGCCCCGTACGGGACGAGCGTGTTCACCGCGGGCTGCGATCAGACCATCGCCCGCATCGACCTGGTGACCGGGTCGCGCATCGAGGTGTTTCCGGGGGACCACCACGCGAGCGGCGTCGCGATCCGTGGTGACCGGGCCGCGGTGAGCCGTTTCCCGAGTCCGTTCCAGCTCTGGGATCTGATCACCGGGAAGCCGATCCCGACCGCGGCGACGGATTCGGCCGCCTTCGGTGAGCGGGTGGTCGGGTGGTGCGGCGACGACCGGGTGGTGGTCGCGCTGGATGAGGCCACCCGGGTCCGCGACCTGACCACCGGCGAGACGATCAGGCTGGACGAGGACAACGACGCCCGGATCACCGCGATCGCCTGTGCCGACCGTTCCGTCGCGGTCGCCCGGGACGATTGCTCACTGTCGCTCTTCGACCCGGACTCCGGTCTGGTCACGGACGCGATCGAGTTGCCCTATCCGGCTACCGCGTGCGCGTGGACACCGGACGGCGACCTGATCGTGGCGTGCCGCCGCGACCTGATCCGATTGTCAGCGGCCGGCCGATCTTGAGGCCGGAGCAAGGCGCGCAAGCATCCGACGCCGCCGGGGAGCGCAAGCCCTCGACACGGCCCGGAGAACGCGGGCCCTCGACGCCGCCCGGGGAGCGCAGGCCGGGCAAGCCGCAGTCATTCGGCCGGCACGGGAGCGCACGCCGCCGATCCGCGGGCGCTCGACTCCGACGCCGGCCTTGCCCGGGGGGTGTGGGAAAGGCCGGAGAAGCGGGTCTAGGCGGGCGGGATGACGCGCAGGTGGCCGCGCCGGCCGGTCTGGTGGCCGGGCACGTGGTCGTGCTGGTCGGGGCGGGGCGGAGGGGCCGGGCGGGCGGCCTCGCGGACGGCGTCGGCGAGGGCGACGAGGTCGTCGGTGGTGGGCTCCGGCAGGGCGAACTCGCCATCGTGGCGGACGAGTTCCCAGCCGCGGGGGGCGGTGAGGCTGCGTGCGTGGGGTTCGCAGAGGTCGTACGTGTGGGGTTCGGCGAAGGCCGCGAGGGGGCCGACCACGGCGGTGGAATCGTTGTAGACGTAGGTCAGTGTGGCGACCGCCTGTCGAGGACAGCCGTTTCGGGAGCAGCGCCGTGGGGACCTCACGGCGGCACGTTATCTCCCCGCAAGCGCGCGGGGCCGCGACACGCCGTACCACCATGCATCACGATTCGGCCATGACCCGACGACACGCCGTCCCATATAGGCTAATTCGTCGTGAAGTCGCCGCGGCGAAACTCCGTGCGACCTGGCAGAGCACTTGATCGGGGTCGACCGGACTACAGTTCACACGTGACTACGAGCCCCGACCGCCACCGGACCGCCGAGCCGGGTCGTGCGGCGCGCTCCGCCGGGCCGGGGCGACCCGCCCGCCGCGACCGGCACGGCCGCGGTCTGCGGGGCAGGCTCGTGCCCGCCACCGTGCCGCTGGCCCGCACCAAGGCGGAGATCTTCGACGACCTGGTCCTGGACACGGTCGAGGCGCTCGAGCGGCGTTACGCCAAGGAGCTGGCCGGTGTCGAGTTCGCGGTCGAGGACGTCCCGCCCGACCTGAACGTCTACGACTCCGATGTGCTGGAGGACGGCGAGGTCCCGTTGGCCCGGTTGCTGCCGGGCCGGCCCGGTCGCCAGGAGCTGCCGCCGCGGATCGTCCTGTACCGGCGTCCGCTGGAGTTCCGGGCGATGGACCGTGAGGACCTCGCCGACCTCGTGCACGATGTGATCATCGAGCAGGTCGCCAACCTGCTCGGCGTCGATCCGGACGAGCTGGCCTGACGGTCAGGCCACCCGGCGCTTCAGTTTGCGGCGTTCCCGCTCGGAGAGCCCGCCCCAGATGCCGAAGCGCTCGTCGTGCCCCAGTGCGTACTCGAGGCACTCGCCTTTGACATCGCAGCGACCGCAGATCCGCTTCGCCTCGCGGGTCGAGCCGCCCTTCTCCGGGAAGAAAGCCTCCGGATCGGTCTGCGAGCACAGTGCTCGCTCCTGCCATTCGGGTGCGTCCCCGAGCAGGTCGACCCCTTCCACCTGCGCTTCCATCGGCGTGCCTCCAATTCATGCGCCAGGTTTCAACCCAGCGCGACCCCCCACGCACGCGGCGTGTTCTTGCGGGCTGGACGCGGCCACGTGCCCGCCCTCCCCGCAACCCCACCCGAAATTACACGCGTGTAATGCGTGCGTCGTCAAGCCGAACCTGATAAATAGGCCCGTTTCCCCGAGGTGTCCGGACACCTCGTGGTCCCGTTCCAGCCCTATCTGTCAGAGCCGCGCCTTGGTAACGCCGACGCGGCGCGTCACGTCCGATTTTACCCGATTTGTAACTTAGCGTCGCCCGTACACCGTCGTTCGTTCCACGGCCGGGCGACCAACCGACGCCGCCAGCTCCTTCAATTGGGCGACAGTCCTTGCGGAACCGTGCTCCGAGCCGGCCATCCGGGAGATTGTCTCCTCCATCAAGGTGCCGCCCAGATCGTTGCATCCGCCGTTGAGCATCTGCCGGGTGCCGTCGTCGCCGAGCTTCACCCAGGAGGTCTGGATGTTGCTGATCCGGCCGTGCAGCAGGAGCCGGGCCATCGCGTGCACCACCCTGTTCTCCCGCGGGTTCGCGCCGGGGCGGGCGATGCCGGCCAGGTAGATCGGTGCGTTCGTGTGGATGAACGGCAATGCCACGAACTCGGTGAAGCCGCCCGTCTCGTCCTGGATGCGGGACAGCACCCGGAAGTGACCCAGCCACTGCCGCGGGTGGTCGACGTGGCCGTACATCATCGTCGAGCTGGACCGGATGCCCAGCTGATGCGCGGTGGACACGACGTCGATCCAGGCCGCCGCGGGCAGCTTGCCCTTGGTCAGCACCCAGCGGACCTCGTCGTCCAGGATCTCCGCCGCGGTGCCCGGGATGGTGTCCAGCCCGGCCTCCTTCAGCTGGGTCAGCCACTCGCGCACCGGGACACCGGCCTTGGCCGCGCCGGTCACGATCTCCATCGGCGAGTACGCGTGAACGTGCATCCCCGGCACCCGCTGCTTCACGGCGCGCACCAGGTCGGCGTACGCGGTGATCGGCATTTTGGGGTCGATGCCGCCCTGCATGCAGACCTCGGAGGCGCCGTCCCGCCATGCCTCCTCGGCCCGGTCGGCGACCTGGTCCACGGACAGCCGATAGGCGTCGGCGTCACGCTCACGCTGGGCGAACGCGCAGAACCGGCAGCCCACGTAGCAGACGTTGGAGAAGTTGATGTTCCGGTTCACCACGTAGGTGATGTCGTCGCCGTTGACGTCGCGGCGCACGTCGTCGGCGATGCGGGCCAGCTCGTCGAGCGCCGAGCCCTCCGCGTTGAACAGGGCCATGGCCTTGTCCTCATTGGCCTCCAGCAGCAGGGCAGCCGGGTTCTCGGCGGCCAGCTTGAGTCCGGCGAGGACATCCGAGCGAGTCCCCCCGGCGGCCGGCGCCGTGATGTGCGCGGCCACCTCGTCCCAGTCCCCGTAGACGCTGTCGAAGTCGCTACGCCGGTCGCCGGAACGGCCCTCGGTGTCGATCGTCGCGAACAGATCGGTCCGGCCGGTCCCGTACGCGTCATCCGGCTCCTGCCACGGCAGGCCCACCGGCATCGCGTCCTCGTTCGCCAGCCCGTCGGGCCCGGCCAGCGCCGCCACGTGCGCGGCGACCCGCGGATCCAGCCAGCCCTCCGAGCCGCGGCGGACGTACTCCGGGTAGATGGTCAGACGCTCGCGCAGGATGAACCCGGACTTCTCGGAAAGCTCCCGCAGGTGGTCGATCGCCGGCCACGGACGCTCCGGATTGACGTGATCGGGCGTCACCGGCGAGACGCCGCCCCAGTCGTCGATCCCGGCCCGCAGCAACAGGTCGAACTCCGCGTCGATCAGGTTCGGCGGCGCCTGGATCCGGGCGCGCGGTCCCATGATGATCCGCGCCGTCGCCACCGTCGCGGCCAGCTCGCGCAACTCGGCGTCGGGCATACCGCGCATCGCCGTGTCCGGTTTCGCCCGGAAGTTCTGGATGATGACCTCTTGGATGTGCCCGTACTCCCGGGACGTCCGGCGCATCGCGAAGATGGCGTCGGCCCGCTCCGCGATGGTCTCGCCGATGCCGATCAGGATGCCGGTGGTGAACGGCACGCCCACCCGGCCGGCGTCGTCCAGCACGCGCAGCCGCACCGCAGGCTCCTTGTCGGGCGAGCCGTAGTGCGGCTGACCCTTCTCCGACCAGAGGCGGGTGGCCGTCGTCTCCAGCATCATGCCCATGCTCGGCGCGACCGGCTTGAGGCGCTGCAGGTCGGCCCAGCTCATCACGCCCGGGTTGAGGTGCGGGAGCAGACCGGTCTCCTCGAGCACGGCGATCGCGGACGCCCGCACGTAGTCCAGGGTGGAGTCGTAGCCGCGCTCGTCCAGCCACTGCCGGGCCGAGTCCCACCGCTCCTCGGGCCGGTCGCCCAGCGTGAAGAGCGCCTCCTTGCAGCCCTGCGCGGCGCCCTCCCGCGCGATCGCCAGCACCTCGTCGCGCTCCAGGAACGCGGCGGGCAGGCGGTGCGGCACGGTCGCGAACGTGCAGTAGTGACATCGATCGCGGCACAGCCTGGTCAGCGGGATGAAGACCTTCTTGGAGTACGTGACCACGCCCGGACGCCCCGCCTCGCGCAGGCCCGCGTCCCGGACGCCGCCGGCGATCGCCAGCAGCTGGTCGAACAGCTCTCCCTCGGCGGACAGCAACGCCTCCGCCTCGCCGGCGTCGATGGCCTTGCCGTCAGCGGCCCGGCGCAACGCCCGGCGAACACTAGCCTCAGTCACCAATGCAGCCTAGGTCGCGATCTCCACAACCGTCCCCTGCCGGAAAGGTGTCACCCGCCACTTCGCAAACGGGCCATAGCCGGACCGATCTGACCGGTGACACCGTCGGCCAGCGGCTCCGGCAGCGCATCGGGCCGGAACCAGCCGAGAGCCGCCGACTCGTCACTGACCAGCTCGACCGCGTCGGCCGGGGCGACGGCCAGGAAGCGTACGTCGAAGTGATGGGTCTGCCCTGAGGGTTTGCACGGCACGGGGTGGATGTGCAGGTCGATCGGGACCGGGTCGAAGTCCAGTCCGGCGATCCCGGACTCCTCGCGGGCCTCCCGGGCGGCCGCCGCCACCAGGGACACGTCGCCCGGCTCGCAGTGCCCGCCCACCTGCATCCACATGTTCAGCCGGCCGTGCAGGCAGAGCAGCAGACGGCCGTCCGGACGGGCGATCATCGTGCTGGCCGTGACATGGCCGGGAGCGTGCTCCCGGGTCATCGCGACCGGCCCCGCGGCCAACAGGTCGAGGGTCCGCAGCCGGGCCTTCTCCGCCTCGGCGGACGTCGCCACCCAGCCGGTCAGCACGCGCACGGCGTCGTCGTGGAGGGCGGTCACGGCAGCTTCTTCGCGGAGATCTCGACGCCCGCCGCACGCAGCCGGTCCACCAGCGCGTCGCCCAGGCCGGTCGACGGGGTGAGCACGCCGCCCTCCACGTCGGGCAGCTTGTCGCGGTCCAGCACCAGCGTGAGGGCCGACTCCCCGAGCATGAGCGCGGTGGCCGCGTACCCCGGATCGCCCTTGGCCCGGAAGCGGGCCTTGTAGCGCGCGCCGGACGTGGTCGTGGTGAAGACGTCCATCGTGAAGTGCCCGTTGCGCTGGGTCTTCTCGTCCGGCCCGGTGCCCGGCTTGGGCAGCACCCGGTCGAGCAGGAACCGGGTCGGTGGCATCGCCAGCCCGGCGAGCACCGCGCCCAGCCCCACCTTCACCCCGGCGGCGATCAGCGGCGACACCGGCGACGTGCCGGCGCTCTGTGTCTCGCGGTAGCGGAAGGTGCGGCCGTACGCCCACTTGCGCAACGCGTTGCTGCGCCGCACGATCCGCGAGTTGTAGGAGGCCATCAGGAACGGCCCCAGGTGACCGCGCAACGTCCGGTCCACCGCGTGGCCCGGCATCGACACCATGTCGTCCTGCCGGCCCAGCTCCGGCTCGGCCTTGCGGTCCGGGCTCAGCGCGTACGGGCTGGCCGCCGCCCGACGCAGGTCCCGATCGTCCTTCAGCACGTCGACCAGGTTGCGGATGGTGTCGATGGTGCCGCCGCTGAACCCGCCCTTGAGGCTGGTCACCACCAGCGTGGTGTCCGCGAGCTTGCCGGCGCCCTCCTCGGTGACCAGCTTGTGCAGCACGTGCACGGACAGGTCCGAGGGGATCGAGTCGAAGCCGCACGAGTGCACGATCCGGGCGCCGGTGGAGCGGGCCATCTCGTCGTTCTCGTCGATGCTCTGCCGGTGGAAGACGACCTCGCCGGTCAGGTCGGCATAGTCGGTCCCTGCCGCGGCGCACGCCCGGACCAGGGTCCGGCCATGTCTGAGGTACGGGCCCACGGTCGTCACCACGACCTGCGCGGCGGCGGCCAGCTTCGCCATCGCGATCTCGTCGCCGGCGTCCGCGACGATCAGCGGCCAGTCCACGCCCAGCCGGCCGCGGAGCTTCTCCAGCTTGTCCCGCGACCGCCCGGCCAGCGCGACCCGCACCCCGGCCGGGGCGTGGTCGGCCAGGTAGGCGGCGACCAGCGCGCCGGCGAACCCGGTGGCGCCGTAGACGACTAGGTCGTGATCGCGTTCGTGATCAGTCATGACCACTGATTGTGGGGGATGCGTCGCTAACCGGCAGCGGCGAGGGTGATCAGAACGCCGTCGTCATCGGTGCGGACGCTCGATGCCAGGCCCTCGGCGGCGAGCGCGGCGCGTACCCGATGGGTGTCGACGCCGAGCGCAACCCACCCGGCGGGCGACCGATCCGCGTGCGTGAGCAGCAGGCCCTCGTCGCTCACCAGGACCGCGGTCCCCGCCGAGAGCGCCGCCGCGACGGTGTCCAGCGCCGCTTTGCTCTGAGCACCTATACGCATCACCACAGCGTCACGCCGCGACGCGTCCGTGCCGTTGCCGCTCTGAGCACCGATCTGCATCACCCCGGCGTCGGGGAGCGTCGCCGCTGCCCGGAGGCCCTCGGCGCGGGCCTCGGCAGTGCCCAGCGAGAACATGTCGCTCTCCGCGTCGCGCAGCAGCACCACCGCGCCCGGCGTCTCCGTCTCGCCCGCGCCCGGGTAGCCGCGCACCACCGCCACCGGCACCCCGTCGCACTTGCCCTTGACCAGCTCACCGGCGGCCGCCAGCTCGTCGATCACGGCCATCTCGGTCAGCTGGAGCTCATTGCCGTACGGATCGATCTCGCCCTTGTGGTCGCGCAGCGGAGCGATCCCCGCGGCGCCCAGCGCGACATCGGTGAGGCCCAACCGCCAGGCGCGGCCCATCGTGTCCGAGATGATCACGCCCACCCGCAGCCCGCGCTCCAGCAGCGCCGCCCGCAGTGCCCGCGCCGACGCGTCCGGGTCGGCCGGGAGCAGCACCAGGTGCGTCTTGTCGACATTCGAGGCGTCGATGCCCGCCGCCGCCATCACGAAGCCCTGATGTGTCTGCACGATCGCGGTCTGCCCGCGGCGGGCCACCACCCGGCGGGTCTCCCCGGCCAGGATCTCCTGCCGCGCCGCCTCCCGCTCCGGGCCGTCGGCCGGCACGTCGACCAGGCGCCCCTCCGCCTTCGACACGATCTTGCTGGTCACCACCAGCACGTCGCCGTCGCGCAGCCAGGGCGCGGCCGTCGTGATCAGGGTTGCCAGGTCGTCGCCGGCGGTCACGTCGCCGATCCCGCGGACCGGCAGAACCTCCAGGCCGTCCATGATCACTCTTTTCCGGAGAGTTCGATCGCTTCCTCGACCATCTTCGCCGTGGCTTCCTCGTCCGTCATCCACAACGGCGCCGCACGGGTGGTGACGCCTGGCACATCGGCTCCCTGATCGGTGGTGTCGACCAGCCAGCCGTCCAGCAGATCCGCCCCGTAGAGCGCGCCGACGCCCTGGGCGGTCACCTCGACACCCACCGTGGCCAGGCATTTGTCGGCCATCCCGCGGACCGGCGAGCCTCCGATGATGGGCGACACCCCGACCACCGGCGCCGGGCCGTCCGCCACGGCCTCCCTGATGCCGGGTACGGCCAGGATCGGCGCGATGCTCACCACAGGGTTGCTGGGCGCGATGAGCACCACGTCGGCTCCGCCGATCGCCTCCAGTACGCCCGGGGCCGGCTTGGCGGCGTCGGCGCCCACGAAGACGAACCGGTGCGTCGGCACGTTCCCGCGGTAACGCACCCACCACTCCTGGAAGTGGATGGCCTTACGTTCGCCGTCCACGTCCACCACGACGTGCGTCTCGAGGCGGTCGTCGGTGGCCGGCAGCATCGTGACACCCGGCCGCCAGCGGTCGCACAGCGCGGCGGTGACCTGCGACAGCGGGTATCCGGCGGTCAGCATCGTGGTGCGCACCAGATGCGTGGCCACGTCCTTGTCGCCCAGGCCGAACCAGGTGGGCTCGGCGCCGTACGCGGCCAGCTCGTCCTTGATCGTCCAGGTTTCGCCGACCCGGCCCCAGCCGCGTTCCGGGTCGTGCGCGCCGCCCAGCGTGTACATGACGCTGTCCAGGTCGGGACAGATCTGCAGGCCGTGCATGCGCACGTCGTCACCCACGTTGACCACGGCGGTCACGTCGGCGCCGGCCTTTCTCGCGTACGCCCGCACACCGGCCAGGAAACGCGCGCCGCCGATGCCACCGGTAAGGACCGTGATCCGCATGCCGCCATCCTCGCGCACCTGTGGATGACGGGAGGCAATGGCCCCGTACGACTAGCATGAGCCGACCCGTCCGACCGACCACCTTCGAGGAGAACTCCGTGACCAGCCAACCGGAGAGCCGCTCGGTCCTCCAGCTGCTGCGGCCGCTGCGCGACATCGCAGCCTGGGCGCTGGTGGGGGTGCCGGCCGTCCTGTTGTTCGTGTCGGTCCTCGACCTCATCCCGTTCGGCGACGGCGACACGTTCCTCACCAGGACGACCGGCAGCTTCTACGAGTTCGTCAACCTGCCGACGATCTTCCTTCCCCTGGCCGCGGTGCTTCTCGCGCTGCTGGTCGAGCCCCGCCACCCCAAGGCGAAGCTGATCACGATCATCGCCCTCGCCGAGTACGCCGCGGCGGCCTTCTTCGGGGTGATCTTCGGTTTCCTGGTGGGCCTGGTCCGGATCGCCGGTTTCAGCGTGCAGACGGCCTTGCAGGAGCTGCTGGCCCGCGCGGCGTGGCTGGGCTTGCTCGCGGTGGCGGGTTACGCGATGTACGGCATCTGGCGCGGCCTGTTCTACGTGGCCAAGCCGAAGGCACCGCCCGGCGTTTACGGCCAGCCGCAGTACGGCGTGCCCGGCACGTTCCCCGGCCAGCCCGGTTACGGCCAGCCGCCGCAGCCCGGCCAGCCCGGTCACGGGCAGCCGCCGCAGCCCGGCCAGCCTGGTTACGGGCAGCCGCAGCCTGGGCAGCCCGCCTACGGCCAGCCTCAGCCCGGCCAGCCCTCGCCCGGCGAGCCTGGTTACGGACAGCCCGGCGCTTTCCACCCCGGGCAGCCGACCGTGCCGCACCCGGGCCAGCCCTACCCCGGCCAGCCCGCTCAGGCGCAGCCCGGCCAGCCGCCCTCCTGGAACCAGCAGGCCCCCATGTACGGCCAGCCGCCCGTCGGCCAGCAGCCACCGGCGTGGGGCCAGCCCGCGCCCAGCACCTACGGCACCCCGCCCCCGACCTCTGGCGCTCCCGCCCCCGGTGCCCCGACCAGCGGCGTGCCGAGTTCGGGTGTGCCCAGCTCCGGTGTGCCCAGCTCAGGAGTGCCCAGCTCCGGTGTTCCCGGTCCGGGCTTCCCGACCTCGGGCGTTCCAGGCTCCGCTGCGCCGGGTTCTTACGGCCCTGGTTCCTACGCCCCCGGTTCCTTCGCCGCCCCGAGCAGTGGCGCGCCGTCGTACCCGCCGCCTCCGGCACCGCCTGGCTTCGCCGAGCCGACCCAGGTGGTCCCGCGCCCGGAGCAGTCCTCCGCCCCGCCGGCCTCCCAGGAGGACGACCGCACCCAGATCGTCGGCAACGAGCGCCCCGGTTTCGGCCCCGCCGACCAGGACCCGCCCCGCGCCTGACCGCGACGCCGTCAACGGCCCGGCCCGGCCCGAGCCCGCATCGCAGCGGCTCGCGCCGGGCCGTCGCGCATCATCCTTCGAGGGCTGAACACCTTCCACGGTGAAGACACGGCTGCGGCTCGCATAGCCGAGCCCGACCACCCGGTGTCCTTGCTGCCGGCGTTTCGGCCGCGCGTGGGGACTTGCCGGGTTGCCAAGCGGCAGGGTGCGTACTCGCCGTCGCTGCCGCCTCTCACGGCGAGCGCGGGGTCAGACCAGGCTGCCAGGCGCCCGAGTGCCTGCTCACCGTCGCTACCGCCACTCACGGCGAGCGCGGGGTCAGACCAGGCTGCCAGGCGCCCGAGTGCCTGCTCACCGTCGCTACCGCCACTCACGGCGAGCGCGGGGTCAGACCAGGCTGCCAGGCGCCCGAGTGCCTGCTCACCGT
>NZ_BSTL01000035.1:93501-93988 GCF_030269485.1 Actinoplanes sp. NBRC 103695
CCGCTACCGCCACTCACGGCTCCGGCGTGGAACGCAGTGGTAGATCCCGGCGCGAGTGGTAGATCCAGCCGCAAGTGGTAGGACCTGGCGGTATCCCGGCCCGAATACCGTCCTGCGCTACCACGGTCCGCGCTGGTGGTAGTCGGGAGCGGTCTGGAGGTTCTGGATGGCGTCTGGACCTACCACTGTCCGCGCGAAGGCGGGACCGCGACGGTCGGTGGCTGGCCGTCCCCTCTCTGCCAGGCCCGGATTCCGCGCTGAGCTACCGCTTTCGTGCCCGGCTACCACTCTCGGTGGGTTCTACCACTGCGTTCCCGGCCCGGAGCCGCGAGTGGCGGCAATACCCGTGAGCAGCACCCCGCGGGCCTTGCCCCTTGATCTTGGACACTTGAGCCGGGGAT
Organism: Actinoplanes sp. NBRC 103695; assembly: GCF_030269485.1. Lineage (GTDB taxonomy): Bacteria > Actinomycetota > Actinomycetes > Mycobacteriales > Micromonosporaceae > Actinoplanes. Next base: position 93,903 of record NZ_BSTL01000035.1, read on the forward strand.
CTTGATGGTCCTGGGAGATCTGGAGTCCTGGAAGATCATGGTGAACAAGCATTATCCGCCCGAGTTCCGGGCTGACGCGGTCGCGT
>NZ_BSTL01000036.1 GCF_030269485.1 Actinoplanes sp. NBRC 103695
GCACAGCCCGCGGTGCCACCGCACGCATACCATCCGCCGTGCCGGCAGAGAGCGCCTCACCCGAGGACACCCACGACCGGACCGAAACCAACGCCGTAATCGCATCGTCATGACGGACCAGGACATCAGCCAGACTCGGCACCGTCAGCAGATGCGTGACACGACGCCGACCGATCACGCCCAGCAGACCAGCCGGATCCTGCGCAGACTCCGCGACCACGACCACGACACAAGCACCCGCGATCAACGGCCCGAACAACTCGGTCACCGCATCGACGAAACCCACACCACTCTTCGACAACGCCACACTGTCTGATGTGTAACCCAATACCCGATGACCCCAAGCGAGCCGGCTGACGAGAGCCTGATGCGTGACGACCACCCCCTTCGGATTACCCGTCGTCCCCGACGTGAAAATCACCACCGCAACATCAAGACCAGCCAACGGCCGAGACAGAACGGGAACAGCTTCCCGACCAACAGCCAAGTGCTGCTGTATGTCACGGTCATCGATGCGCAGTAGCGGTGCGGCGTGCTGATGTATTCCGGCGATGTGCCGATCGGCGATCACGACACTGGGTGCGGCGTCGTCGAGAATGTCCCTGATGCGTTCTGTGGGATAGCCCGGATCGACCGGCACATAGCCCGCTCCCGCACGCATCACCGCAGTGAGCGCCACCACCAGGTCGACCGAACGCGTCATGACGACCGCGACCCGATCCCCGACCCGCACACCCTGACCGATCAACAGCTGGGCGAGAGCGTTGACCCGCGCATCGAACTGGCGATAGGTGAGTTCGATGCCGTCATCGGCCACAAGCGCGACCGCGTCCGGATCGGCCGCGACCCGACGACGCACCAATGCGTCCACTGTCACCGGCGCAATATCGAGTGTCTCGCCTTGCGCCCATGACGGATCCGGACCATCAGCATCGGGTGTGAATCCGGTGCTCAGTTGATGCAGGGTCCGGATGGGGGAACCGTGAAGGGCGGCGCTGAGGAAACGGCTGAATTGTTCGGCGTGCCGGAGAGGGTCGCCGGTGGTGGAGCCTGTGGACAGCTCCAGCCGGATTCCGGAGCCGGGATCGCGGTAGATCGCAAGGTCGAGCGATCCGACCGGGCCGGTGCTGATCGTTTCAGGGATCGCCTCGATACCGCCCAGGCGCGGCAATGATTCGAAGAGTCTGATGTTGATCGTCGGGAGCGCCAGATAGGACGCTTGACCATCCGGCCACAAACGAGCGATCTGATGATCTTCAACAGTCGTGTGACGCCGGGAAGTCTTCAACTGGTCCGCGACAACCTCGAGAACATCCGCAAAGACGTGATACGGGCTGATCTCGGCGACGACCGGAACAGCTCTCGAAATCGCGCTCGGTGTCTTCAACGACTCACGATCGTCACGCAACATCAGAGGAACCCGGACCGCGACGCGGTCACGACCATCAACCAGAGCCGTGTAGACACCCCACAACGCGATCAGCGAATCAGTCCACGAAACCCGCGCCGCCCGGGCGAACCGCTGAACCTTCGAATAGGTGTCGTCGGCTACCGCGACGACCACCGGCTGACTCGATGATACGAAGACCCCCGACAAGTCCTCCACATGGCTGGTGTTCCCGATCCCGAGGACACTGCTCCAATACGTGACGTCTTCTCTGTCGCTGGATTCGTTGTTCTTGCTGGTGTTTGTGACGTTCTTCAGGGCGCCGAACCAGCGGTCCGGGACCGCATCACCAGCCTGCGCCGCGGAATAAACCTCGGCGACACGACGAATGAAAAGAGAAATGCTGTAACCGTCGACGAGCAGGATATCGGTGACCAGGATCCACGCCCACGTCCCGTTCTCACGACGAATCAGGGTCGAACCTGTCGCCGGCTCCCCCGCAGTAGCCAACGGCCCGGTGAGTTGCTCGCGGGCCAGCACCCGGATCCGATCATCGCCATGTCCCACATCGACGACCTCTGTCGAGAGTGTCATCGCGGTATCGACGTACTGAAAAGGAACACCGTCCTCGTCACCGAAACGCACCCGCAACGCATCGGTCTCCACGAAAACAGAACTCACCGACGACACGAACACCGCCGGATCGACCACACCGTCCAACCAGATCAACTGACCCGCACAAAACACCGAAGACTCAGGAGCAAGCCTCCGAGCCACCCAGTTGCCCCGCTGGCTCGCAGTCAACCCCACACGATCAAAAGCCGTCAACGGAAGCACACCCACTTCTCTTGAGACCAGGTCGAGCCAGCCGAGGCAAGGTTCGCCGCAAGCCTAATGAAGGTTAGGCTAACCTTGCAACGATGCCGCCCATCCCTGCACTGTCGATGCGCTGTCCGGGAGCGCGAGGCAGGTGTGTGCGGTCAGGTCGTTTCGGTTGTGGCTGCCGCTGGTGGGCGTTCACGGCCTAACGGCACGACTGACGGGGTACCGGCGACCGGATCGGGTACGACGAGGCAGCGGAGTCCGAAGACCTCGTGCACGAGGTCGGCGGTCACGATCTCAGCCGGCGGGCCTTCGGCGACGACACGGCCGTCTTTCATGGCGATCAGGTGGGTGGCATAGCGGGCGGCATGGTTCAGGTCGTGCAGCACGGCGACCAGGGTGTGACCGACGTGGTGCAGGTCGGTGAACAGTTCCATCAACTCGATCTGATGGGTGATGTCGAGGAAGGTGGTCGGCTCGTCGAGCAGCATGATGCTCGTGTGCTGCGCGAGCGCCATAGCCACCCACACCCGCTGGCGCTGGCCACCCGACAACTCGTCCACCAGGCGGCCGGACAACTCGGTGACCGCGGTTTGGTCCATCGCCCGCAGTACGGCCTGCTCGTCGGCCTCGGTCCACTGCCGGGTGAACCCCTGATGCGGATACCGGCCCCTGGCCACCAGATCGGCCACGGTGATGCCCTCGGGGGCGATGGAGGTCTGCGGCAGCAGTCCGACCCGCCGCGCCACCTCCTTGGTCTTGAACGAGTTGATGTCGGCGCCGTCGAGAACGACCTGCCCGGCCGACGGTTTCAACAGCCGGGACAGGCCGCGCAGCAGGGTGGACTTGCCGCACGCGTTCGGACCCACGATCACGGTGAACGACTCGTCGGGGATCGCCACTGACAGCTCTCGGGAGATGACGCGTTTGTCGTAGCCGATCGTCGCAGACTCCACGTGAAGTCGTGAGCCGCCCGGGTACGGAGTGGACGCGGGCGCGTCTCCCGCTGCCGCAAGACCGTTGACCGCGCTGGTGTGGGTACTCAAAGGCGTCTCCTTGCCTCGGTGATCAGCAGCCAGCCGAGGTACCCGCCGCCGAGCATGACGGTGATGATGCCGACCGGCAACGGGGTTGGGGCGACGTGCTGGGCGAGGTAGTCCGCCGCCAGACAGAGCAGCGCGCCGGCCAAGGCCGCGGGAGCGAGGGTGATCCCCGCGCTGCGGGTCAACCGCCGTCCGATCTGTGGCGCGAGCAGCGAGATGAACGCGATCGGGCCGGACGCGGCGGTGACTGTCGCCATCAACGCCACCCCCAGCACGATCAGCCCGAGGCGAGTTGCCGAGACCCGCACTCCCTGGGCCGCGGCCGCATCGTCACCCAGCTCCAGTTGCCGCATCGGCCTGCTCCACATCGCCGCCAGCAGCAGGAGCACGGCGATGCAGGCGCCGCCGAAGACGACCTTTGCCGAGGAGACGCCGTTGAGCGACCCGGCCCCCCATGTCGCGGCGGCCATCGCCTGGTCCAGATCGGCTTTGAGGATCAGCCAGGTGTTGAGCGAGCCGAGCATCGCCGAGATGCCGATGCCCACGATGATCAGGCGGAACCCCTGCACCCCTCGCCGGTAGGCGAGCAGGTACACGGCGACGGCCGTCGCGAGTCCGCCGATCAGGGCTCCGCCGACCAACTGCCAGTAGGTTCCGTTGACGAGCAGGATCACGATCAGCGCCCCGGTGTAGGAACCCTGGGAGAACCCGATGACGCCCGGGTCGGCGAGCGGATTGCGCAGCGTCGACTGGAAGACCGCGCCGCTCACCCCCAGCGCGGCGCCGAACACCAGCGCCGCGGCGACGCGGGGCAGCCGCCACTCGACCACGATGTCGTGGACGAGCCCGGTTGTCCCACCGGTCAGCGCGGAGACCACCTGTCCTGGACTGAGCTGGTACGAGCCGGTCATCAGCGCGAGCACAGCCATGCAGGCGACCGCCAGTGCGAGGACCGAGCAGACGATGACCGCGCGCCGCTCGAACCGCACCGCGACCCTCCGACGCCGCAGCACCAGCACCCGCCGCCCGAAGTCCACCCGGCGCGTCCCCGGCGACCAGGCAGTCCGGGAGGAACCAGCGTGCGGACCGCGTCCACTGTGCGTACTCACAGCCCGCTCGCCTTTTTCTGCCGCACCAGCGCGATGAGTACGGGGGCGCCGACGAAGGCGGTGACGATGCCCACGGGGATCTCGCCGGGCCGCATCACGACCCGCCCGAGAATGTCGGAGGCCAGCAGCAGGATCGGGCCCAGCAGCGCGCTGTAGGCGAAGATCCAGCGCTGGTCCGGGCCCACGATCCAGCGCGCGACGTGCGGGACCATCAGTCCGACGAAGCCGATCGGCCCGGCGATCGCGGTGGCGCCGCCGGCGAGCAGCGTCAGCGCGATGATCGCGAGGATCCGGCTGCGTGCCAGCCGGACGCCTTGGGCGACGGCCAGCTCGTCACCGAGGGCCATGGCGTTGAGCGGGCCTGACACCGCGAAGGCCAGGAGGAGCGCGATCGCGAAGAACAGCAGGGTCGGCCACAGCAGGTCGAGCGGGCGGCTCACGATCGAACCGGCATTCCAGGATCGGATCGCGTCGAAGGCGTCCGGGTTGGTCAGCTCGAGCGCCGAACCGGCACCCCTGAACACCGCGCCGACGCAGACCCCGGCGAGAACCATCATCACCGGCGATTGGCCGCGTCGGGTCGATCCGAGGGCGAGCACCACGAGTGTGACGATCAGCGCTCCAGCGAAGGCGAACCACATGTAGCTCTGAATGTCGCGGACGCCGAGCAGCCCCACGGCGACTGTCACCGCGAAGGAGGCGCCCGCGTTCAGTCCGAGGATGTCCGGATCGGCCAGCGGGTTGCGGGTCAGCGCCTGGATCAACGCCCCCGAGACCCCGAGCGCCATGCCCACGACCAGTCCGACGACGGTGCGCGGCAGCCGGAAGTCCCGGATCGCGAACTGATCGATGTCGTTCGACGGGTGGACCAGGGCGTCCCACACCACGGTGGGTGCGATGGCCGTCGATCCGATCATCATGCTCGCCACCAGCAACCCCAGGAGCACTGCGAGCGCGACGATCAGGCCGATCAGACGGCGACGCGGTCCGGACACCGTTCTGGTGCCCGGACCGACGGGTCGTCGCAGTGCGAGGTCCGTCACTTATCGGCGGGGATGGTCGCCAGTGCGGTGTCGAGCGACTCCATGTACCGCAGGACGGCACCGTAGGAGTTGTTGCCGGGGCAGAAGACGCCGAGCGCGTGACCGGACTGCACGGTGGGCAGCGCCTTCCAGGTGTTGGTCTCGACCACCGGCGCGAAGACCGCGGTCGGCTGGCCCTTGGCGTCGGCGGGGTAGGTGATCACGTCGTACTTGGAGAGTTTGGCGATCTGCTCGAAGGGCAAGGCCGTGTAGGCCAGGGGGTCGGCGCCGGCGGCCGCCTTGGGGAAGTTCAAACCGATGTCGTTCTGGGCGATTTCGACGCACCCGATGTCCGCGATGACGTACGTCCCGGGATCGGAGTTCGCGTAGCGGTCGAGATTGACGAACTTGGTGTTCTTGATGGCGTCCGCGTACGTCTGCTTCATCTTGGCGACACGTCCCTCGAAGTCCGCCTTCTGCCGGCCGAGCGCGTCCTTCACGTTGCCGGCCTCCGCGATCGACTCGGCGAGTGCCTTCCACTCGGTGTCGAGACCCCAGAAGACCGTCGGGGCGATCGTCCCGAGTTGCTGCTCGATCTTCTTGAACTCGGCATCGGGAATCTGGACCAGGATGAGGTCCGGCTTGAGGCTGGCGACCTTTTCGAGGTCCACCTCTTGACCGAGCTTCGTGGCTTTCTCGAACGTTGCGCGCTGATCCTCCGGCAACAAGCTGAGTTCGGACTCGGCCACGTCGGTGACGCCCACCGGCTTGCCACCCATGTCGATGAACGGCAGGTCCGTGTTGCCGATCGTGACGACCCGCTGCGGGGCGGCGGGGATCGTGATGTCGCCGTTGCCGCCCTTGACGGTGCGGGTCGCGTCAGCCTTGCCGGCGGCGTTGTCACCACTGTCGTCGGCGCTGCCGCAGGCCGTGAGGACGAGCGCGGCGCTCAGGATCGCGGCGGTCAGGGCCGCGCCGCGCCGTCTCAGGGGTGTCGTGGTCATGGGTATGTTCTTCCTTTTCTTCTTCACTTGGGCACGGGAGATTTGGCACGGGAGGTCAGTGGGCGCCGACGGGTACGAGTTCGTGGACGGTGGTGCTCGGAGGCCGGGCGGGGCTCGAAGACGGATTGCTCGATCACGCCGACCCGCGCTCGCTGCTGCTCGTCAGGGATGGTGGCGGGCAGGTCGCGGCACAGCCAGCCGGCCTGGGCGGGCAGCGCGCAGATCGTCACCCGCAGGTCGTCGTGGACGGCGACAAACTCACGAGCCTGGGCGCCCGCGCCACCGGAGTGGATCACCAGATGCCGACCCCCGGCGAGCAGCTCGGACTCGGCGATCGACACGGCCGGCCAGCGGTGCACCGTGAGACGGCGTGAGGACTTCGGCATGCTGAGAGCGGGCCTTTCCGATCTTCTTCCGGGCTGAGGCCGCACTCCATCGACGCAAGCCTCGGGTCATATTAGGTAACCCTAACCTAAAGTGCCGGCTGTGAACATCGGCGGCCCGCCGCCGGTTCCGGGAGCACGGTCTGCTGCGCCCTGATGAAGTCCCGCAGAATCTCCCGCTGCGACTGCTGCCCAGCATCAGCATCATCGCCTGATGAACCGGATCACCCGAGTCGACTTCGGGCGGAGGAGGATTGACTTTCGCCTACGCGACGCGCTGCCGTGGTCTCCGATCGTCTGATGTCGGCGGTCGGCTCGGGCGGATGGAGCCGGTGGCGATCCAGCGGCGCAGGGCGGGGGCGGCCGGCCGCTCGATCAGGCGGTGGACCAGCCAGGCGGCCACGATCAGGATCGCCACCGCGGCGATGATGAGGGCGGGCACCGGTACGCCGGTGCGGTCGTAGGCGTACCGGATCATGGTGTAACCGATGCGGGGATGCAGCAGATAGAGGGGGTAGGAGATCGCGCCGGCCACGGCCAGCCAGCGCCAACGCCAGCGGTCGGTGACGCCCAGGGCGATGGCCAGCAGCACGATGTACGCCAGGGTGATGATCAGCCACGCGGGCCAGACCGGTACCGGGAAGCCGGGGTTCGCGACGAGCACGCGCTCGCGTACGCGGAAAAGGCTGAGCGCCCAGGCCGCGGCCAGCAGGGCCCACAACGGCCACGCGGGGCCGTGGCGGCGGACGAGGTAGATCGTGATGCCCGCGACGAAGTAGGGGGCGAACTGGGGCATGACCAGCTCGGCGAGTGGCGCCTCGGCCGGGACGAGGACGGAGAGGACCAGCCAGCCGGCGCCGATGGCGATGACCCGGCGGCGGGTGGGGCCGATCAGGACCAGGATGGCGAACAGAGCGTAGAACCGCAGCTCGTACCAGAGGGTCCAGTAGACGGTGTCGACGTATGGCACGTTCAGCGGTTTGGCGAGCATGGTGAGGTTGACGGCGATGTCGGTGGCGGTCAGCCCGTGCGGCAAGGGGACGCCGTCGGTGAGCGGCAGGAAGGTCATGACCGCCGTGGTGATCAGGACGCAGGCCCAGAAGGCGGGGTAGAGCCGGGCGGCGCGGGAGGCGAGGAAGTCGCGCGGGGTCCGATCCCAGCCGCTCATGCAGATGACGAAGCCGCTGATCATGAAGAACGTCTCGACGCCGAGGAAGCCGTAGATCAGCGTCGAGTTCACTTCTTGCGGCAGGTACGCGGTGGTCGGCCGGACACCGTCGACCGACCACGCCATGCCGAGGTGATGGAAGGCCACCGCCAGAGCGCACAGCAGTCGCAGGCCGTCCAGGGCCAGCAGGCGGTTCGTCTTCGCAGCCACGATCGGCCGCCTCCAATGCAGGGGTCATCGCCGCGAGTGGCCGGGCCGCTCACGGTGAGGATGAAGGGATGTCAGGTAGGCAGGCGCAGAGTGAAGGTGCTGCCGTGACCGAGCCGGCTGGTCGCGGTGACGGTGCCGCCGTGGGCCTCGGCGAGTTTGCGGACGATGGCCAGGCCCAGGCCGCTGCCGCCGGTGCTCCGGTTGCGCGACTTGTCGGCGCGCCAGAAGCGGTCGAAGATGTACGGCAAGTCGTCCTCGGCGATGCCTTGGCCGGTGTCGGCGACCTCGATCACCAGGTAGCCGCCGTCGAGCCGCGAGCGGACAGTCACGGTGGCACCGGGCGGTGAGTGCCGGACAGCGTTGGAGAGCAAATTGCCGACTACCTGCCGGATCCGGTTCGGGTCAAGCATGACCTCCGGGTCGCCCGCCGCCTCCACCTCGATCGAGACGCCGTCGGCGCGGCCGGCGTGCGCCGCGGCGACCTGACCGAGCAGTTCGTTGACGTAGACCAGCTCGGGATGCAGGCGGAGCCGGCCGGCGTCGGCGTCGGCCAGGTCGCTGAGATCGCCGATGACGTGCTGCAGCAGCTCGGCCTCGTCGACGAGCAGGTCCAGCAGCTCCGGGCCGGGTTCGGCCACGCCGTCCCGGGCGGCCTGGAGCCAGGCGCGGATGTTGGTCAGCGGGGAGCCGAGCTCGTGGGCGATATCGCTGATCATCGCGCGTCGTTGCCGTTCGACGGTCTCCCGGCGCTCGGAGAGGTCGTTGAATGCGGCAGTGAGCCGGCCGATCTCGTCGCGGCCCCGGACCGGGAGGTCGCTCGCACCGCTCTCGACGGCGTGGGTGAGCGCGCGCAGCGGCCGGGAGATTCGCAGGCCGACCAGCAGAGTGACCGCGAACGCGACGGCCAGGACCAGCCCGGCCACGGTCGCGACCCGCGAGGTGCCGGCCCGGGAGAGGTCGAACACCGTGCCGGCCTGCCGGTCCGGGCCGGCGACATAGAGGTAGGCGGGCGGGGCCACGTACGGCGCGAGCTGTTTCCGGCGGGACTGAATGATGCACTCCTGCGGCTGGCCGGGGTCCAGGCGGGCCTGGCGGGCCGGCTTCCAGGCGAAGCCGGGCAGCACGGTGACCACGGGCTCGGCTGCGGCTCCCACCAGGCACGCGTTGGTGAGCGCGGTCAGCTGGGCCAGGGCCGCACGTTCGGTGTCGGTGACCACGTCGGCGCCGGACTTCCGATAGCAGTCGGCCAGTTGCGCGGAGACCAGGTCGGCACTGGTGAACAGTGGCGCCAACGTCGGCCGGCCCGCGGTGAAGGTGCCGGCCCCGGCGGCTATGCCCTGCTCGGTCATGCACTCCTCAGCGCGGATAAACCGGCCGGACAGCATGCGGTGCTCGGCGGCGGTCAAGCGGTACGGACCGAACGCCCGCTTGTAGATACCGTTGGCGTCCGACTCGTCGGAGGCGAGGAATCCCTCGACCTGGAGAGGGTTGACCAGCGCCGACCGCCGGGCCGGAAGGTCTGGCCGCTTCCCCTCGGAACTGGCCAGGAAGGTGCCGTCCTCACCGGTGAGCGTGATCTGCCGGCCGGTCAGCCCGCTCAGCTCGGCCAGCATCGGCTGCGCACCGGACCACGTGGTGTGCTCGGCGGCGTACTCGAGCACTGCCTCATAGATCCGGGCGTCGTACGCGATGCCCTGGCCCAGTTCCTGCCGCAGTTGCGACGTGGTGCTGTTCACCACCAGCCACGTGGTGGCCAGCACGGCACAGAGCATCACCAGCAGTGACATGGCCAGCAGGCGCCCGACCAGGCTCTGGGACCTCACAGCGACCCGTCCGTGAGCTTGTATCCGATGCCGTACACGGTCAGCAGGTACGAAGGCCGCCGCGGATCCGGCTCGATCTTGCGGCGCAGCTTCACGACATGCATGTCGACGGTCCGGTCGGTCGCAGAGACCTCGAACCCCCGGGTCTTCTCCAGCAGCTGCGCCCGGGTGAACACCCGGTCCGGGGCGGCGGCCATCGCGGCCAGGATCTCGAACTCGCTGGGCGTGCAGTCGACCCGGCGCCCACCGACGGTCACATGATGGCCGGGTACGTCGACCGCGACCTCCCCCACCCGCAGCGGGGCGTCCGACGTCCATTCGTTGCGGCGCAGCATCGTCCGGATCCGCGCCATCAGCTCCCGCGGGTTGTACGGCTTCATCAGGTAGTCGTCCGCGCCGGCCTCGAGCCCGAGGATCAGATCGTCCTCGTCGCGCCGGGCGGTCAGCATCAGCACCGGCACGATGCTCTCCCGGCGCAGCGCGCGGCAGACCTCGATCCCGTCCGGCCCCGGCATCATCACATCGAGCACCAGCAGCTCCGGCCGGGACCGGAGAACCAGCTCGATCGCGCTCCGGCCGTCGTGCACGACCGACGCCCGGTAGCCGGCCGCCCGGAGGTAACGCCGGACCACCTCGGCCTGCCGGACGTCGTCCTCGGCGACCACCACATGCGCGCTCATGGCATGGACTATAGGAATGCCCGGCGGCCTGACTTGCGAACACTGACATTGCCGAGACAATTGAACCGCAGAGTCAGGCCACCATGCGTGGCCAGGCGGTCCTCGCGGCGCGGCCGGCGAGCACGCCGTCGACCACCAGCGACCGCTGCGCCTATTCCCTGGCAATCATGGTCGCCGGCCCACGGAGGTCCGGCGCCGGACGGCGTCGACCAGGAGGCTTCCGGCGAAGCCGGCGGCGGCACCGGCGCCGAGCCCGGCCACCAGCGCCTCCCACGGGTTCGCCGTCAGCCGCACGTCCAGGACCGGGACGGCGATGACGACCACCCGGACGCCCAGCTCGACCGAGATCCGCGACAGCAGCGTCAGAAGGGCCAGCACAGCAGCCATCATCGGTGCGAGCCGCACGGCGAGGCCAGCCGCCCGGCGCAACGGGCCGCCGGCTCGATCCCGACCGGTATGAGCTGCCACGGTGACGCCACAGGCCAGCAGCGCGACACCGGACAGGACCGTCAGCGCGACGCCTTCGGGAGGCGACCAGCCGCCGTCCAGCGCGCAGGAGAGGACGCCGTCTGCGTGCATCGCCCAGGGCACGCCGAGCCCGAGCAGCAACGCGCCGCCCGCCGCGAGCGGCAGGGCGAGCAACGCACCGCCGGCCGCGGCGGGGCCGCCGAGCGCCCATGCCGCCAGCACGCACACCGCAGCCGTCCCGCAGACCGGCCACCGCGCCGCGCGCAGCGTGTCCGCGACGGCCGGGAACCGGGCGGCCAGCCAGCACAGCCCGACGACGGCCAGCGCCCAACCCGCCGCGCCGACCGTAGCGGGGCCGACGGCCACGGAAAAACCGGCCTGCAGCGTGTCGACCGAGCCGACAGCGCGGAGCGGCGTGCTTGCACCCGCCGAACACGCGCCTGCCCCGCCGACTACTGCCCGGGCGCTGCCGGACGGCAGTGTCACCGATCCGCGGGCTGCCACCGCCACGGCGCAAAGACCGGCCGTGAAGGCGACCGCCGCCGACGAGCCGCGTACCAGCAGCCCGGACCGGCCACGGCGGAGTAACAAGGCGCCAAGTACGAGTGCCCCCACCAGGGACACGCCCAGGGGCATCACCTGGATCTGGCCCTGCACGCCGATCGGAAGGCCGCCGGCCGGGGCTGCGCCGATGTCGGCCGGGCCGCCGGCCGCCATCGCGACGACGCCTGCGGTCAGGCGATCAAGCCCGCCTCCCCGGCCGCCGTTCAGCAGGAGCAGGCCAGCCGCCGCGGTGCCGGCCATGGCGAGCAGCGCGGCGGCCGCCGCGGCCGGCCCCTCGTAGACATCCCGGGCCGCCATCACACGTCACGGCGCCGCAGGACCACGAACGCGGCGGCCAGCACCACCAGGATCGCGAGGCACATGCCGGCCAGGTTCCACCACGGGTGCGGGAAGCCCGGGTCCGGGACGGTCCGAAGGGCGGCCGCCCCGCCGAGCGTCGGCCAGACGACGAACAGATGACTCATCCAGGACGGGAAGGCGCCGGCCAGGGCGGGCACCAGGATAACGATGCCTACCAGGGCGACGATCGCGCCCGCAGTGGTCCGGATGATCGTCGCGAGCCCGACAGCCAGCACCGCGATCAGGGCGAGGTAGAGACCGCCGGCGAACACGGCGCGCAGCACGCCGGGATCTCCGAGCCCCGCATTCGGCACACCGTTGCCGGCGAGCAGCGACTGTCCGATCAGGAACGCGGCGAACATCAGCACCTGTCCGGCCACCGCGGCGACGGCCACAGCGATCACCACCTTGGCCGCCAGTACGCGGTGCCGCCGGGGCGTGGCGGTCAATGTCGTCCGGATCAGGCCGGTGGCGAACTCCGAGGTCACTACCATGATGGCGAGCACCCCGACAATCAGCTGGGCGACCTTGAACGTGGTCAGGCTGTACGCCGTCGGATCCCACGCGCCGACGTCGTCCGCATACGCCCTCTGGGCGGTGTTCGAGGACAGCAGGGTGATCCCCAGGCTGATGACGAAGAGACCGGCCAGCGTGTACCAGGTGGAGCGCAGGCTACGGAGTTTGATCCACTCGGCCACGAGCACGCGGTTCATGCGGCCACCCCCTGGTACTCGATGCTGTCCCTGGTCCGGGCGAGCACCTCGCCGACTCGACGGCGGGGCAGGCCGTTGCTCGCCGCGAGCGCCAAAAGATGGTCATACGCCTTCCGGCCACCGTGCACCGCACCGGCGTCGAGCAGCGTGCCCACCTCGGTGAACGGCACCGGAAAGTCGGCGTAACGGCGGCCGGCGACGGTGACCGTACCTCGATCCGGCGCCGCCAACCCGACAATCATGCGCATCGTGGTGGTCTTTCCCGCACCGTTCGGCCCGAGAAAACCGGTGACCTGCCCAGCCTCAACGCTGAACGACAGATCGTCCACCACGATGTCGGGCCCGTACCGCTTGGTCAATCCGCTTACGTCAATCGCTCCCATGGCGACGATGGTCGCGGACCAGGCTGGCCACTTTCGCAAAGCTCCTGGGAGGACTCTGAGAGACCCGCCGGTCGGACCGGCGCGGTGGCCGATTCTCACAGAGAACCTCACGACTCCGTACGCGCTCCACAGCGGCCCGGGAGCGACTGGACAGACGCGTCCGGCTCGGTGACGAGTGGCCAGAAGATGTCATCGACGATCGACCGGACCGCCCTTTGACCATGCGATCTAGCTTGGGCGCATGCGCAAATTCCTCATCTCGCTGGCAGTTACCGCAATGCTGGGAACATCGGCCGCCTGTAGCTCCGCCGCGTCCGCACCGGCCGAGGTCAAGCCCGAGACCACTGATGCGGCTGAGGTTGAGCGGGTGGCCGGTGTCGATCTACCGTCGTCGGCGAAGCTGATCCACGCCGAATCCGCGGGATTTCAGGACACCCAGGTGTGGGCCGTCTTCACGATGCCGGCGGCCGAGCTGCCCGCCTTCTTGCGCGCCGGGAAGCTGCCGGAGCCCACCGATGGGCTGCGCAGTGGCTCGGAGGGTTTTCCGTGGCAACCGGATCCCGATCCGACGAAGGCTGTGAAGGTCACGGGTATCGATCAGTTCGAGAAGGCATCGCCGGAGGGCTACGTTCGTAAGCTGATGTTCGATCTGGACGACCCCGAGGAATTGACCGTCTTTCTCGTGGCCACGACTACCTGATCGTCCCGGCCACGATCACGATCCCGGTCGTCCGACGCACAAGCCTCGCCCAAATGAGACTCACCGCATCGTCGCGGCAGCGCACATTCGCCCGTGACCGCACCGCGACGATGCACGGTGAGAGGAATCAGCCGCCCACGCGATCGCCTGGCCGGTCAGTTGAGTGCGGCGGTGATCGCGTCGGCCGGGCGCACGGTCGGCCGTCCGATGAGGCGCCGCAGGTCGCCGGTGTCGGTGAACAACTCGCCACGGCTCATGGCGAGGTCGGCGTCGACGAGGACGTGAGCCAGTTCGGCGGGCAGGCCGGCGTCAGTCAGGACCTGGGTGAACCCGTCGGCCGGCAGGTCGACGTGGGCGATCTGCTTGCCGGTGACGGCCGAGATTGCCGCGGCCAGTTCGGCCAGGGTGAACGCCTCGTCTCCACCCAGTTCGTACGCGTAGCCGGCATGTCCGTCGGTGGTCAGCACGACCGCGGCGGCGTCGGCGTAGTCGGCGCGGGTCGCGGCGCTGATCCTGCCCCGTCCGGTCGCCCCGGCCAGGGCTCCGCCGCGTAGCACCTGCGGGAGTTGGGCGGTGTAGTTCTCCAGGTACCAGCCGTTGCGCAGCATGACGCTGGGGACGCGGTCGCGCAGGTCCTGCTCGGTGGCGTGGTGGGTAAGGCCGAGGACCGAGGTGGCCGTGTCCGCGTGCAACATGCTCGTATACGCGACCAGCGACGCGCCTGCCGCCACAGCGGCGTCGATGGCGCGGCGGTGGTTGGCGACGCGCTGGTCCACGTCCGTGGTCGATATCAGTAGCAGCTTCTGCACGCCCTCGAACGCTGCGGGCAGGCTGTCCGGCTCCGCGAAGTCGGCCCGGCGCACCACGACACCACGGTCCGCGAGATCCTTGATCCTGCTGACGTCACGGCTGGTCGCGATGACGCCGGAGGCCGGCACTCCACGGGCCAGCAGCGCCTCGACGGTATGCCGGCCCAACTGCGACGAGGCGGCGGTGACAACGATCGACATGGGAATCCCTCTTCCTGCCGCGAACCTCCCGCGGCACGAAACCCATGGTTACCTGGTCACTCTCCTATGGTAAGTACCCACTTCGAGGTAAGGTGGCCACCCGGACGAAAGTATCGAGGTGAGCTCCGTGGCGACCGTCGACGATGTGATCGAACCCATACCGACGTGGGACCCGTACTCGCGGGGCTGCCCCTCACGTGACGTGCTCGACCAGATCGGCAGCAAGTGGGCGGTGCTCGTGATCGGCGAACTCGGCCGGAACGGGGCGTGCCGGTTCACCGAACTGCGGCAACAGCTCGCGGGGGTCAGCGAAAAGATGCTCACCCAGACTCTGCGGACGCTCGAACGCGACGGACTCATCCGGCGAACGGTGTACCCGGAAGCGCCGATCCGCGTCGAGTACGCGTTGACACCGCTCGGGCAGACGCTGCGAGGTCCACTGAAGGCGCTCACGGACTGGTCGGTGCGGCACATCGCGGACGTCCTCACCGCCCGCAAGGAGTACCACGACCGCACCGGCAAACACTGAATCCCGCGACAGTCATTTCACAGTGCGCGCGGCGTGGCGAACACGCGACCGCGTACGGCTCAAAACGGCAACGGGTTCCCCGCCGGCCGGAGCTGATCGCGACCGGCCCGGGGCAGGTGCCTGCAGCTTCAGGAAGCGTCGCGGGAGGTCCCGGCCATGAATCCCACTCTACAGCGTTGAGCGAGTGGTGTACGGTCTCACTCAACAGTGTTGAGTGAACTGCCACGGTTAGATCGGGAGACCTGATGTGACGCTGATCGCGATCGAAGAACAGCGGCACCGTCGACCGCCTCTTCGGCATCAGCCT
The DNA here is from genome assembly GCF_030269485.1 of Actinoplanes sp. NBRC 103695. Taxonomy (GTDB): domain Bacteria; phylum Actinomycetota; class Actinomycetes; order Mycobacteriales; family Micromonosporaceae; genus Actinoplanes. The sequence goes on from NZ_BSTL01000036.1 coordinate 15,665, forward strand.
CTCCACGACGTAGAAAAGGACAACACCCATGACTTCTCAGCGAAACGGCGCACCGACACGCGCGGTCGTTCTCGGCGGCGGCGGCACCGTCGGGGTCGCCTGGCAGACCGGCCTGCTCACCGGGCTGCGAGACGCCGGCATCGAACTGGCGGAAGCCTCGGCGATCGTGGGCACATCCGCAGGAGCCCTGGTCGGTGCGCTGCTGGCCGGCGGCCGCGACGCCACCGACGCCCTCGCCATCCTCGCAGCAGTCGGACAGAAGGTCGACGTCGATACCATGACGGCAGGCTCGGAAAGCTTCCTGAACGCATCACGCCAAGCCGCCCTCGCCACCGACCCGCAGCAAGCACTCCGCGCGATCGGCGCCGCAGTACAGCAGGCCCCGACCACACTCACCGAAGACGACTACCTCGACCTGCTCGAGACCTTCAACGGCGCCGCCTGGCCCGCCGGGTTCCGATGCACGGCGGTCAACACCGACACCGGCGAATTCGTCGTGTGGGACGAACAATCCGGCGTGCCGCTGTTGCACGCCGTCGCCGCCAGCTGCGTCGTCCCGATGCTGTTCCCGCCCGTCACCATCAACGGAGTTCGCTACATGGACGGTGGCCTCCTCAACCACCTCAACGCCACGGTGGCCCCGCCAAGCGACGTTGTCGTGGTCGTGTCCTGCCATCCCGTCGGGACCCCCGGTGGCGCAGTCGACGACACTCGGGCCGCTTCGGATATCCGGGCGGACACTGAAGTGGCCCAGCTGCGCGGAACCACACGACTGATCGCCGTGGAGCCCGACTTCAGCGATCTCGAGGCGCCGGTGAACATGCTGGACCCACAGATCGCCGGCCAGGCTCTGCACATCGGCAAGCGCCAGGCAGAACACGAAGCGGCAACAATCCGCGCCGCCTGGGACCTCTAAAACTTGACAGTATCGGCAGTGGGCCGGATCGGCCGGCCCGGGAAGTCGCGCGGGTCCGGCGGTCAGCCCCCGCCGAGGAGCGCGAGGAGCGCACCACCGGGGTCGGCCGCCGAGTACGCGCTGTACGCCACCACGGTCAGCATCAGGGTCACGGTGACCGCCAGGATGACGCTGAGCGCCTTGCGCATGAACCCGGCCCGCGCGGATCCGGCGCCGCGCCGCCGCCACAGGATCACGCTCGCCAGGCCGGTTGCCAGCACCACCACGCCCGCCGCCGCGACCATCACCCAGTGGTACCGCTCCACCTCACCGAGCAGCACCGACAACGCGGGCGAACCGCCGTGCGGGCCGGCCGGATGGTTCACGCCGTCGCGCACCTCGCGCAGGGTCCGGGCGAGGTCGCCGTCGGGTGCTCCCCCGCTCAGCAGCGGCAGCAACGCGACCAGCGGCACGGCGGTCGCCTGGATGTTCAGCAGCAGCAGTCCCGTCGCCAGGACCGCGAAGCTGGTCGCGGCGATGGCGCCCACCGCCCGCGCGCCCGCGCCGCGCAGATATCGACGCCACAGGGCGGCGGCGAGCAGCACGAACACGATGAGCATCAGGGAGCTGATCGCCACCTTGATCGCGTGCCACCGGAACCAGTAGTCGACCAGTCTCGCCAGCAGGGCCGGGTACTCCGGCCCGCCGCCCCGCCAGAACTCGACGAGGCCGCGACCGACCCCGTCCCGCAGCGCGGCCTCCTGCCGGAACGACCCGTACCTCCCGCCGAGCAGAGCGGCGGGGGCGAGCACGAACGCCACCATCGACGCGACACCGGCGGCCACCAGCAACCCGATCACGGGCCGCGAACTCCATCGAACTGTACGCATGACCGCCATCCCATCGTCCGGGGCGCCGCTCGCGCATCCGTCCGGAGCCCCACTCGCGGCGGTCGCGACTCGGACGAACGGCCGAGGACGCGAAGCCGGGCGCCCGTCCGGGAGGCGGGCCGTGGCGGCTTGTTGCCCGGACCGGGGAGCGGGAACGAGACACCGGTACGACATGGCGTGCAGGAACGAGTAAAGGCCACGTACCTACGCCTCGCCGCGGGCGGCCTGCGTCCCGCTGCCGGTGTGGCGTTGCCGGCGATATCGTCCCGCGGAGACGCCGTACTCCCGTTTGAAGGCGTTGGCGAAGGCGTACGCCGAGCCGTACCCGGTGCGCTGGGCGACGACCGACAACGGGACATCGGTCGTCTCCAGCAGGTGCGCCGCCGTGGTCAGCCGCCACCATGTCAGGTACGTCAGCGGCGGCTGCCCGACCAGGGCGGTGAACCGGCGGGCGAACGCGGCCCGCGACAGGCCCGCGTGCGCGCCCAGCGACTCCACGGTCCAGGGATGTGCGGGGCGTTCGTGCACGGCGCGCAGTGATCGGCCGACCACTGCGTCGCCGAGAGCGACGCACCAGCCGGTGGCCGGTGGCGACGCGCGGGAGATCAGGTAGGCGCGGATCAGGTGGACGAAGAGCACGTCCGACCCGGATGCTCCCCGCGGTGACCACGTAGAACCGGGCACCGTCGAAGAGCTCGACGTCACCCCTCCACGACGGCTCCACCGCGACCAGCGTCAAGGCGGGCCGGCCCACCCGCATGGCGCTGATCGCGTCGCTGAGAACATCCATGGACGGATTGTGTCCCACCCGGTTCAGGCGACCGGCCGCAGCGCCCGGTCGGTGATCGAGAAGGCGCCGGTGACACCGAGCGTGCCCGTCCCGCCGAGGTGCGCCGGAAGCACCAAGCTGTTCGTCGCGGCCGCCTGGTGCAGAATCCGGCGGCGGGTGCGGGACGCCTCGGCCTGGTCCTCGCTCAGGCAGGTGTCGTGATCGGGTTCGAGCACCTGGAGCGGGATGTGGATGACGTCGCCGACGAACAGGGCCCGGTCGGTGCCGGACGCCAGCCGCAGCACGGCCGAACCGGCCGTGTGCCCGGGTGCCAGTTCCAGCACCAGGTCCTCGTCGATGCGGTAGCTGTCGCCCTCCCACAGCACCGTCTGCGCACGGTCGCCTGCCACCCGCGCGTCGCGGCGTCGATGAAATCGGGCGCCAGCCTGGAGGCGTGCTCCGCCCACATCTCATCGGGCACGGAGGGGAACAGCACATCGACGGTGGAGAAGGCCGTCCGGTCCTCCACAACGCGGAGCACCTCGATGTCGCCGAGAATGATCTTTTGCATATCTCCCACGCTAGGAGCCCACCCCGAGACGGAAATGCTTTGCCGTCTCCTCCGGTTAATCCGGCGTCTCCTCGCCTGTGGTGGTGCCGCGTTGTCGAGCGCGACGTGAACCACTGGGCGCGCGCTCGATCGGTGTACAACCGTCGGAAACGACGCGCGACGACAGTACCCAACGGCGTCGCCGAGGTCCGGTACGCCTCGGTGACGCCGCTGGGGTACCGCTCTGTTCGGTCAGCGGCAGGTCTTGCCCTTGTTGATGCAGGTGGCGATCTTCTGCATGGTCTGGGCGGAGTTCACGTTGATGAAGTCGTTGTGGTCGGAGAAGGGGTTGTGGTCCTCCTCGGGGAAGGAATCCAGGGCGAACTGGCCCTTGGTCTGAACGTCGCGGGGGATGTTGTAGGAGAGGGTGATACGTAGCTGTGGGATGGCCACGAAGCCCTGCTTGCAGGCGCCGGTGCCGGCGTCAGCGAAGGCCAGGTGGTCGCGGTGGTTGGTGCTGTCGATGCTCTTGCCGTCCCAGCAGCCGGGGAAGTCCTGCACGCGCTGGACCTGGCTGCCGTCCGGGCAGATCGGGTACTTGTCGGAGAGACGGTCGGTGAAGCCGGAGCAGGTCCAGGTGGCGCGGGCGTTGGCCGGGCCGCGACTGGTCGGTTTGGCGTCACCGGTGAGCGCCCGCAGGAACTTCGGCATCGGGACGACCTTCGTGGTGGCGTTGCCCCGGTACTCGATCAGGACGGCTGCGGGACGGACGATGCCGCCGGTGTTGTTCGGCAGCTCGAGATCCGGGCCCTGCGGGTCGGGCAGCGCGGCGGGGGCGCTGGGTTCGGCCCCTCCGCCGTTCTGGTTCCCCTGGTCGCCCTGGTTGCCCTGACCGTTCGGGGCCGCGTCGGTCACGCTGCAGCCGGCCAGCGCCTCGAGGCCCTGCGGGCGAGCGGCGCGGCGGGAGATGGCGATGCCGATGCGATCGAGCACGGCCGTCCGCTTGGCCTTCAGCGGCCCGAGGATGGCGTTGTCGACGAAGTTCTTTCCGCCTTGTCCGCGGGTGGTGACAAGGCGTTCGTTGGCCTCGGAGATCTGCCGGTCCAGCTCGGCGAGGTTGCGGTTGACCTCGTCGAGAGCTTGAGCGGGTACGCCGGGCAGCTTGTCGCGTACGGTCGGGCATTGAACCTGCTGGTTGGCGGCCAGGCCGGCTTTGACGCTGGCGGCGGTGTGTCGCATGGCGGCGTGCATGCCGTCGTAGTCGGTGTCGCATTCCACGAGCGAGACCATGCCGGAGGTGCGGCCACCACCGGCCGCGGCGATGCTGTCGCTGATCCCCTTGATCGACTTGGCTCGCTGTTCTCGCAGATCGTCCAGGATGGACGCGTTGAGCCGGGCGTCGACGCGACCCTTACCCGCCGCCATCCGCTCGTTGGCCGCGGCGTATCCGCGGTCGAGCGCGGCCAGCCGGTTGTCGACGGCGGTCTTGGCCCGCAGGGGTACGGCGGGCAGCCTTTTCCGGACGCTGGGGCACGTCACCATCGGGGTCGTCGCGGCCAGGGCGCGCTGAGCCTCGGCCCCGGACCGGACGGTCTTGTCGATGCGCACGACCGGCCAGAAGTACGAGGACTTGTCCCCGTTCCGGCAAGTGGTCCCGGACGCGTCCAGATCGGCGTCGGACGAGTTCGCGGTGATGGCGAGGTTCCCGACGAAGTCATGCACGTGCTCGGCGCCGTTCTTGATGCCGGGCTGTGCGACCGGGTTGTCCGGGCTGAACTTCCCGTTGCCGTTGGTGCCGCAGTCCACGGCGAAGGAGCCGGTCGACGCTCCTGCGCCGGGTACGGGGTTCGTCACGTTGGGCCGGACGTTCTGGATGGCGACGAACTGGTTCAGTTCGGTGGCCGCGTCCGCGGTGCCGTTACCGCCGCTGGAGACGAACGTCGCGATGAGGACGCCGGACGCGGCGACAACTGCCGCCGCCATGGCGATCCGTACAGCGCCGGGGTGCATCCGCCGTTGTCGGCGTGGTGTGGTTCGCACGCTTCACTCCTCGTAGGTCTGGGTGTTCCGGGACGGCTCCGTCAGGAAGCCGCACTGACAGGTACGCGGGCAACGAAGCAGCAGACGGGTTCAAGGCGGGCGCGTAAGCAGTCGGTAAGACCTCAGCCCACTGCTCCGCCGGTTACCAGACGACCAGGCCCTCCATGCCGGACCCGTCGGCGAAGACGGGGAGGCCTTCGTTCTCGGTTTCCACAAGGGTGAGCTCACCGTTCGGGCCTACCCGGAATCCTTCGACGGTCCCCGCGAGGGTGTTCTGCACGTACAGCAGCGCGCCGTCGGCTGTGGCGGCCAGATCGATCGGACCGGCTCCCGGCGCCTTGGCCGGTTCGGCGTCGGGGTCCTGCTCGGCGGCGGCAGCAGCAGCGGCCACCTCCGCGACCGCCTCCGGGCCGCCCGCTGCGGCGATCACGCCGTCCTTTCCGCCGATGGCGACCTTTCCCTTGCCGTCGACCGTGTAGAGGCTGATGGTCGAGCTGCCCGGATTGGTGCCGTAGAAGAATTTTCCGGCCCGGGCGATCCAGCACAGCACCTGCTGGCCCGACTCCACCGACGGTGTGATGACGTCGAGGGTCCCGTTCCTGCGCAGTGAGTACGAGGTGACCCCGGACTTGGCGGCCTCGGTGACGAGCAGGTGGCCGGCCTGGTCGAAGACGAAGGAGAAAGGTACGTCCCCGGTCGACGTGGTGGTCACCGGCTTGGCGGAGAGCCTGCCGTCGTGGGCCGCCGCGAAAACCTCGATGGTGTTCTTGCTCTTCGTGGTGACCAGCAGGTGCCGGCCGTCGGGGCTGAAGCCGACCTGCGGCGGGGAGTCGGTGAACAGGGGCACCGCGGCGTTGGTGATGCCCAGCTTCCGGGTCGAGCCGGCGATCGGGTGCAGGCCGTCGCGGCTCAGCCGGAAGCCGGTCACGTTGGTGGCGCCGCCGGCGTTGAGGACGTAGACCGTCCGGCCGGAGACGGCGATGCTCACCGGGAAATCGCCGCCGGACTTCACCGTACGCGGGTGGGTGAGTTTGTCGTCTCTTACTCGGAAGGTGGTGACGGAGTTGCTGCCGGCGTTCACCGCGATCATCAGGTTGTTCCGGCGGTCGAAGACGAGGGATTCCTGGGATGCGAGGGGGTCGAACGGGTTGTCCTTCTGGGCGCCGCCGCGGCCCCCGGTCGGGTACTCGCCGGCGGCCGTCAGCTTGCCGTCCGCTGCGCGCCGGAAGGCCAGGATCGAGTTGTGCTCCGGGTCGTTCGACTGGACGAAGACCATCCCGCCGCGTCCCCTGTCCGCGCCGCCCTTGCTCGCCTCGGATCGTTTGCCGGCCGGGTTCTCATGCGCCGACGCGATTCCCGTGGACACCCCGCCAGCCGTCAGCACCAGGCCCACGGCCACGGCGATACCAGTTCTCCTACGCATGTCTGCCCTACCTCCGACGAACGAACAGTGCCTTCCGTCATCCGGTACGGCACTGCCGCCTGGCCGGTTGAACTCCGGCGCCGGGTGTAAGAACTACGTAAGGCCTGCCCGCAGCCGAGTTCTCCGCCGTCCGCCTGCTGCCACCCAGCCGACGTCTGATCGTCGGCAAGCCGACGGAAACGACCGGGTGCCGCACGATCTACGAGACGAAGCCTCCCGGTCGGGCTGGTCGCACAGACCTGCGCCGGACCGTCAGAGCTTCGTAAGATTCATCCGTTCATCACGGGAATAGGCTGTCACCGACCCCGGACGGGCAGGCCAGCAGCCCTTGTGGACGGATGGCCCGATGACGTACGCCCGGCTCGCCCAGACTTCAATCTTGTCCGTCCTGTGGTTCTGGGCTGCCTGGCGCTCGAGGTGCCGCGCCGCGGCACCGCACGTCTGCAACGGGCGCACGTGGTCAAGGCCCCCGGCGATCGGCTGATCTGGCGTACGACCAGGGCGGGATGCGGCGGTGACCGCCGTGCTGGACGTCCCGGACGAGTTCCTCCTCGACCTTGTCCCCAGCCGGTTGATCGCCACGAGCCAGATCCGAGGCAAGCAGGTGACCGTCATGGTGCAGAACGGCGTGGTCATCCTGGAGGGACCCGTCGACTCCACCGACGCCAAGGACGCGGCGAGCGGACTGGTCTGGTCGACGCCAGGCGTCCGCGACCTGTGCAACCTGCTCGCCGTCCACGAATCCCCAGGCTGACCTGCCGGCTCACCCCTGGGAACTGCAACTTGTACCCGAGCCCGCGGACCGTCACCACGTGCTCCGGGTTGCCGGAGTCGGTCTCGATCTTCTGCCGCAGCCTGCCCACATGGCATTGCCACGAGAACGCATCCCTACCGCACCGCAGGCCGAAAATCTCTTACCGACAGATGACATTTTGAGAATTCGATTAATGAATCCGTAAGATTCAGAACAGTAAATGTCGTTTAGATTTCTCGGTAAGCGAAGAAGAACCTTTTGACCCTAGCCGTAACGACATGGTGTCCGAGTTCCGGTTCCCGCCGGCGACGGGTCGAATCTGCCTGAATCCTGTTCTGCCAAAAGGAGGACACCTGTGCGTAGATACGCGGCTGAGTTCGTTGGCACGTTCTTTCTCGTACTGACCGTCGGCATAGCGGTGACCACTATGAACACGCTGGCGCCGCTGGCGATCGGCGGGGTTCTCATGGTGATGGTGTATGCGGGCGGTCATGTCTCCGGTGCGCACTTCAACCCGGCCGTGACCTTGGCCGTACTGCTCCGCGGCCGGATCGACCGCGCCGCCGCCGGCGGATACGTGGTCAGCCAGGCCGCCGGCGCGCTGCTGGCCGCCGGCACGACCCGGCTGGTCGTCACCGGACCGAGACCGGCCGCACTGTCGTTCACGGGTCGGGAGATCGGCATGGCACTCGCCGTCGAGGCTTTGTTCACCTTCGCGCTGGCGTACGTGGTGCTCAACGTTGCCACCAGTCGCAGCCACCCCGACAACTCCTTCTACGGCTTGGCGATCGGCGGGACCGTCATGGCCGGCGCGTTCACCGTGGGCGCCATTTCCGGCGGTGCCTTCAATCCCGCGGTTGCCCTCGGCGGCGCGGCCATGGGCCTTTTCTCCTGGTCGGCCATCTGGGTGCACCTGGTGGCCGAGATCATCGGCGGGGCGGCGGCGGCGGCGATCTTCCTCGCTCTCAATACCGACGACCGGGGCCAGGCGGTGTCGGAGCCGGAGCCGGATCCCGTTCCGCACGATCACCGGGCGCCGGCCGCGCCGGCACACCCCTGACGAACGCCGGTCGTCCACCAACGATGAGGGGAACTGATGTCCGACAATCACGACGCCGTGGTTCACGACGCGGCGCAGGGCGCGACGCCCGCGACGCCCGCGACGCCCAGCGAACACCAGGCGATCGATCATGACGAGGCCACCGGCGCCGCGCCGGCCTGTCCGGTGGCACATGGCCGTGCGGTGCATCCGACCCAGGGCGGCGGGAACCGCAGCTGGTGGCCGGATCGGCTGAACCTGCGGATCCTGGCGAAGAATCCGGCGGAAACCAATCCGCTGGGCGCCTCGTTCGACTACGCGAAGGCGTTCGAGGCGGTGGATCTGGCAGCGGTCAAGCGGGACATCGCCGACCTGCTCACCTCGTCGCAGGACTGGTGGCCGGCCGACTACGGGCACTACGGCCCGTTCATGATCCGGATGGCATGGCACAGCGCGGGCACGTACCGGATCAGCGACGGCCGCGGCGGCGCGGGCGCCGGTCAGCAGCGGTTCGCGCCATTGAACAGCTGGCCGGACAACGCGAACTTGGACAAGGCACGCCGGTTGCTGTGGCCGGTGAAGAAGAAATATGGCCAGGGTCTGTCGTGGGCCGATCTGATGATCCTGGCCGGCAACGTCGCGCTGGAGTCGATGGGATTGACGACATTCGGGTTCGCCGGCGGCCGGCCCGATGTGTGGGAGCCTGACGAGGACGTCTACTGGGGTCCCGAAACCAGCTGGCTGGGTGACGAGCGGTACACCGGCGACCGGGATCTCGAAAAGCCACTGGCCGCCGTCCAGATGGGCCTGATCTATGTCAATCCGGAGGGCCCCAACGGCGACCCGGACCCGATGGCATCGGCCCGCGACATCCGGGAGACGTTCGGCCGGATGGCGATGAACGATGAGGAAACCGTGGCGCTGATCGCCGGCGGTCACACCTTCGGCAAGACTCATGGCGCCGGTCCCGCACACCATGTGGGCGCCGAACCGGAGGCAGCTCCGATCCATCAGCAGGGCCTCGGCTGGGCGAGTGACTTCGGCACCGGCAAGGGCCCGGACGCGATCACCAGCGGACTGGAGGTCACCTGGACCACGACGCCGACGCGGTGGAGCAACAGCTTCTTCGAGATTCTGTTCAGGTACGAGTGGGAGCTGTCGAAGAGCCCGGCCGGCGCGCACCAGTGGGTCGCAAAGGACGCCGGACAGATCATTCCCGACCCGTTCGACCCGTCGAGCCCGCGAAAACCCACCATGCTGACCACCGACCTGGCGCTGCGGGTCGATCCGGTGTACGAGCAGATCTCGCGGCGCTTCCTGGCCGACCCCGCGGCGTTCGCCGATGCGTTCGCCCGGGCCTGGTTCAAGCTGACCCACCGCGACATGGGCCCGATCCAGCGTTACCTTGGTCCCGAGGTGCCCGCCGAGCGGCTGATCTGGCAGGACCCGGTGCCGGTCGTCGACCATGAACTGGTCACCGCCGCCGACATCGCGAGCCTCAAGGAGACGGTCCTGTCCTCCGGCCTCACCGTGCCGCAGCTGGTCGCCACGGCGTGGGCGTCGGCGTCGACCTTCCGGGGCGGCGACAAGCGCGGCGGCGCCAACGGTGCCCGGCTCCGGCTCGTGCCGCAGAACTCGTGGGAGGTCAACGAACCGGATCGGCTGGCTCGTGTGCTGACCGTCCTGGAGGACGTTCAGCAAGCGTTCAACGCGGCGCAGTCCGGCGACAAGAGGATCTCGCTCGCCGACCTGATCGTGCTGGCCGGCGCGGCGGCGATCGAACGAGCCGCGGCGGCCGGCGGTCACCCGATCACGGTGCCGTTCACCCCGGGCCGTACGGACGCCGGCCAGGACCAGACCGACGCCGAGTCGTTCGCCGCGCTCGAGCCGGCCGTCGACGGGTACCGCAACTACCTCGGCAAGGGGCACCGCTTGCCGGCTGAGTTCCTGCTGGTCGACCGGGCCAATCAGCTGACCCTGACCGCGCCGGAGATGACGGTGCTGCTCGGCGGTCTGCGCGTGCTCGACGCCAACTACAAGCAGTCGACGGTAGGCGTCCTCACCAAGACTCCCGGCCATCTCACCAACGACTTCTTCGTCAACCTGCTCGATCTGGACACCACGTGGAGGCCGGTCACCGAGGACATGAACCTGTTCGAGGCACGCGACGCGACCGGGTCGCTCATCTGGACCGGAAGCCGGACCGACCTGATCTTCGGGTCCAATGCGGAGCTGCGAGCCTTGGCCGAGGTCTACGCCGGCGACGACGCCAAGGCCAAGTTCGTCGACGACTTCGTCGCCGCCTGGGTCAAGGTGATGAACCTGGACCGCTACGACCTGGCCTGAACCGCTGGTGTCGCTGGTCCCGGCCGGCCGGAGGACCGACCGGGACCAGCGACATCGCGGACTGCACGCCACGCTCTCACGACCGAAGAACCTGGCCCTGATGGCCGCGTCGGCCGGCCCCGCCGCCGTCGCCCCCGCACCGCGACCTTGCATGGGCCGACGAAACGTGTGGCAGTGGATCGTGGCGCCGGTGAAGCAAACCCGGTGGCGTCACCACGGCCAGTTCATCACCCTCTCCATGACGGCCGCCGGCGCGGAGTCCGGAGAGCCCGCGCTGTACGGCGGCTCCGGCGCGTACTCGATGATGAGCTGTACGGCCTGTGCCGTTTCGTCGCCCGCGATCAGGCCCGCCAGGGTCAAAGCCATGTCGATGCCCGCCGACACGCCCGCCGCGGTCGCGTAGTGACCGTCGATGACGACCCGGTCCTTCGCCGGCGTCACACCGAAGGCCGCCAGCTGGTCGAGCGCACCCCAGTGAGTGGTCGCCCGCCGTCCGTCGAGGACTCCGGCGGCAGCGAGGATCAAGGACCCGGTGCATGCCGAGGTCGTCCAGGTGCTCGTCCGGTCGACGGTTCGCAACCATCGGTGCAGGGGGCCGTCGGACATCTGCTCCGCCTGGCCCGGGCCGCCTCCGATGAGGACGACGTCGGGGCTCGGCACGTCGTCGAGAGTCGCCGCGACGTTGATCGACAGGCTGTTCAGATCGTTGCGGACGGCACCGGGATGCTCGGCGACGAAGACGACCTCGGTGTCCGGGAGGCGGCCCAGCACCTCGTAGGGGCCGATGACATCCAGGGAGGTGAATCCGGGGTAGAGGACGATCGCGATCTGCATGACACCCTTCCCTCACCAGAAGCCTCGAGCGACGAGGCCGTTTCACGAAGTAGTCGTCGCCCGAGCAGGATCAGTTCCCTGTCGTCTGGAACGCCGTTGCCGGGAACCCGGCGCCCTCGCTGAACGACCATAGACCGGACAGAGATCATCCGCGTCGACGAGGAGACACATGCGCACCTGGTGGCTACGCACATCCGCCGCGGTGATGGCCGGGGTCGTGCTGGCGACGGCCGTCATTCCCGCGGGGGCCGCGTCCGCGCACGTCTCCGTCAGCCCCACCGAAGCCGGCCAGGGCGGATTCGCGGTGCTGACGTTCCGCGTGCCCAACGAACGCTCGGACGCCAAGACCACGAAGGTTCAGCTGTTCTTCCCCACCGACAACCCGATCATCGGCACCACCGTGCGCCAGACCGTCGGCTGGACCGCCCAGGTCGCCCGCGGCGCGCTACCCAAGCCGGTCACCGTCAACGGCAAGACCCTCACCCAGGGCGTCCTGTCGGTCACCTGGATAGCGAAAACCGCGGCGGACGGGGTCGGCGGCACCGACTATCAGGAGTTCGGCGTCTCGGTCGGCCCGCTGCCGGCCGCCGACCGGGTGGTCTTCAAGGCATTGCAGACGTACGACGACGGCGAGCTGGTCCGCTGGATCGACGAACCCGTCGACGGCCAGCCGGAACCCGAGGCGCCGGCCGTGGTGCTCAACCTGACGGCCGGCGGTGAGGGTCTCGACGAGCATGGTCAGCCGCTGGCGCCCGGCGTCCAGCCGACTACGCCGTCCGCGGCGGCTCAGGACATCCGCGAGCCCGCGCCGTCGAAGACACCGCTGGTGATCGCGATCGCGGCGCTGGTGATCGCCGTCGCCGCCTTGCTGTCGTCCCTGCTCGGCCGCCGCCGTGCCCCGACGGAGCCGGCCGCGAACGGCGGCGGGGATCACTGATCCGCTCAGGCGCTCGGCTGGTTGGCTCGCCGGTAGGCGAGTAGCGCCAGGACCAGGGCCGCCACGCCGAGGACGGTGCCGGCGATGCCCCACACGCTGGTGCCGCCGCTGTCCTCGGACTCAGGCGACGCCTCGGTATCGGCAGCCGGGGCGGTCGGCGCCGAGGCCTCGGAGTCGGCGGCGACAGCGGTCACGACCCCGGCGCGGCGGAGCAGGGTGCGGTTCATCAGCAAACCTCTCTGATCGGTACGTCCAGTCAGTTGTCGCCGGCAGGGCCGGAAAAGTTCCCGGGCACCGGCCTGGAACTTCTCGCCACGGCGCACCGACCACTTCGGTACGCCGGGTCGCCGCACCCGCCGACGTGAAGGAGCCGCCCCCGATGGACGAGCCGGAACTGCTCGCCCTCGCGTTCTCCGCCGGCCGTGGCGACCGGGACGCCTCCACCGCGCTCATCCGGGCCACCCAGCGCTCCGTGCGTCGTTTCCTGGTGACGCTGTCCGGCCTGCACGACGCGGACGACCTCGTCCAGGAGACCTATCTGCGGGCGTTCGGCGCCCTTCCCTCCTTCGCCGGCCGCTCCTCGGTGCGCACCTGGCTGTTCGCCATCGCCCGCCGGGTCGCCGCCGATCACCTCAGGCAGGCCTACCGCCGGCCGCCGACGGCCGCGGTGCCCGACTGGGCGGCCGCCGCGGAAGGCGTCCATCAGCACGGGCAGACCCGCTTCGACGAACACGTCGCTCTGGAGGACCTGCTGGCCCGGCTGCCGGCCGACCGACGTGAGGCGTTCGTGGCGACCCAGGTGCTCGGCCTGTCCTACGCGGAGGCGGCCGAGGTGTGCGGCTGCCCGGTCGGGACGATCCGCTCCCGGGTGGCCCGCGCCCGCGACGAACTCATCGCGTTGGTGGCTCCCGAGGCGGCCGCCGGGTGAGCTCGGCGAGTCAGTGAACCGCGCCGCTGAATCGTTCCGGCGCGGCTTCGAATTGCGCCCGGCACCACCGGCTGCAGAACTGCCAGGTGCTTCCATCGTGCTGGAGTCCGAGCAGAGTTTCGGGCGATACCGGCATCCCGCAGACCGGGCACACCGGCTCTCCCGGTGAACTCCCCGCGTGCTCGGCGAACCGCCCGTTGCTGTCGGGGTGCATCCAGCCGGGGCCCTGGTATTCGAGGTAGGTGGCGGTCCGGTGTGCGACGGCTCGCCCGAAGTAGCGCTCGACCATGCGCAGGGCGAGGTCGGTGCCGGAGGCCGTTGCAGACGGACATGGTCACGGCGGTGCGGTGCGGTGAGCCGGGCGTCGGGGACGCGCTGAGTGCTCATCGTGAGTGCTCCTTTCGAAACTGATGCGCGGCCGTCGCGAACACCAGGTGCGGCCGGCCGGTGAGGGGATGGGTGGTCACTGCCGCGCGTACGCCGAAGACGTCGGCCAGGCGTTCCAGGGTGAGCACGGCGACCGGTTCGCCCGCTGCGACGACCCGGCCCTGATCCAGCAGTGCGACGGCGTCGCAGTACGCCACCGCGTGGTCGAGCTCGTGCAGAGCGGCCACCGTGGTGAGTCCGAGTTCGCGGACCAGGTCGAGCAGCTCCAGCTGCGCGCCGATGTCCAGGTGGTTGGTCGGCTCGTCGAGCAGCCGGACCGCGTGTGGCACCAGCAGCCCGACGAAGCCGATCCCCCCGGCGACGCTGACGATCGTCGCGGTCAGCAGCGACGCCGCGGCGAGCAGCCCGAGCCGCAACCGGTTGACGTCGATCCCCAGCCCGGCGATCACCGCGGGCGCGAAGGTCAGCGCGAGAACCGCGATCGGGCACGAGGTGGGCGCGGGCCGCCGCCGGGCCGATCCGCCGGACCCGTTCAGCCGGCGGCGCGGACGCCATCGCTGATCCGCTTGACCGCGACCGCGACCGCGTTCAGCGGCCCGAGATACAAGCTGTCGGACACCGAGGTGTACGTCTTCGTCCTCGACGCCGGCCACTGCGGGAACTGCGCGAACAACTGCCCGGCGAACTTCTTGGCATCGTCGTCCGGCTGGTAGAGCCCGATCACCAGCACGTCCACGTTCGCCGCGGCCAAGGCCTCGACGTTGATCGCGCCGAGCTGCTGGTCGCTGAGGCCGCCGAACGCGTTGACGCCGCCGGCCCGCGTGATGATGTCGTCGAAGATCCCGCCGCCGAACACCGCCGGCACCTCGAGGCCCATCGCGGACCCCATGCTCGGGTAGGCGGCCAGCACTCGCTTGCGCTCTCCCGCCGGTGCGGGGAGCGCGGCCAGAGCTGAGCGCGTCTCCTGCACGATCCGCGCCGCCCGGCCCTGGACGTCGAAGATCATTCCGAGCTGGGTCAGCAGATCGAACGACGACTCGACCGTCACCGAGCGCGATCATCGACTCGACCTCGGCCACGGAGGCCCCGTTGAGCAGCACGACCCGGCGGGGTGCCTGAGCGAAGGTGACCTTGCGTCCGCAGTTGTCGATCGTCAGCGGATACGTCGTCCGTGGCCCGGCGGTCGCGCCGGCCGGGGCCACCGGTGCATCCGGCACCTTCGTCCCGGAACAGGCGCCGAGTGTCACGATGATGCCCGCGGCCAGCGCCGTGCGCAGAAGACGGGAGTGCGGCGCACGGACCACCGTTCTACCGGGCCATCGGTGACATCGGCATGCCCGACGGGGGCATCTGCATGCTCGGGTCGTAGCTCTCCCCCGCGCCCGCGAACGGCTTGGCGATGGCCTTGAAGTCCACGGTCCTGCCGCCGGACAGCTTGAGCGAGAACGACACCTCGTCGCCCGCCTCGATCGCGGCGGCCGGCTTCATCAGCATCAGGTGGTCACCACCGGGACCGAGCTCGTGGGTGCTCTTGGCCTTGATGACGAAGCCGCCCTCCTTGGGCCGCATGATCATCTTGCCGTCCTTCATGGTCATCTCGTGCAGTTCCATCGGCGAGGCCGGCGACTCCGCGCCCGTCACGGTGACGTCGGCGTCGGTGTCGTTGACCAGGATGCCGAACGCGGCGGTCATGACCCCGGCTCCGGAGGCTTTGACCCAGGGGTCCTTGACGGTCAGCACCTGGGCCTCCGCGGCCGCCGACGGCGTGGTCGACGGCGTGCCGCCCGCCGCGTCGGTGCTGTCGCCGCAGCCGGCCAGGCCGAAACCGGTCAAGGCCACGGCCAGGGTGATCGTCACGAGCTTGTTTGTACGCATGTGGTCCATTCCTTCGTGGGGTCTACGGGGTGTTGGTCGTGATCCGATCCGCCGGAGTTCCCTGGGCATTCGGCTTTCGGAGAAAGCTCCCTGATGTGGCGACACCGAACCGGCCGGGAACCGGATGACGCGCCAGGACGACTCACACGACGAGACGGTTTGCGCCTGACGGCGTGGCGTGAAGCGGGCGCAGGTTGGCTCACCGGCCGCTTTTCCCGGATCGGCGCGGACGGTGGACTTGATCAGCGCACCGGGCCTCAGCGGCGTCCGGTGGCAGGCCTGGAGGTGTGGTGCGGATCGACGTGGTGGTCTTCGACGGTGTGGACGACCTGGATGTGACCGGCCCGTTCGGGACCTGGTCGATGGCCCGGCGGATCGGGACGGACGTCACGGTGCGGCTGGTGGCGCTGGATCCGGCGGCGCCGGTGACCACGATCGGCGGGTTGCGGCTGGCGCCGGTCGAGGCGTGGGCGCCGGAGCGGGCCGACGTCGTGTTCGTGCCCGGCGGCGGGTTCGGGTCGACGGGCGCGGGCGTGGCGGCGGAACTCGACTCCGGGCGGATCGCGGCGGCGCTGCGGCAGGCCGTACGCCCGGATCTGGTCCTGTCGTCGGTCTGCACCGGAGCGATGCTGCTGGCGGCGGCCGGCGTGCTCGCCGGCCGGCCGTGCACGACGCATCACCGCGCGGTCGAGGCGCTGGCGCGGGCCGGTGGGAAGCCGGTGGACGCGCGGGTCGTCGACGACGGCGATGTCGTCACGTCCGCCGGGATCACGTCCGGCATCGACCTGGCGTTGTGGCTGCTGGAGCGGTTCTGCGGCGCGGAGGTCGCGACGCGGGTGGCAGAGGGCCTGGAGTACGAGCGGCAGGGCGAGGTGTGGCAGTCGTGAAGCGCGGACTCGGCGCCGCGATGCTGCTACTGGCCCTGACCGGGTGCGGCGGCACCGCGCCTGCCGCGTCCGAAGCGGGCGTCACCGTGACCGACTGCGCGGGTAAGAACGTGACATTCCCGCAGGCTCCGCGGCGGGTGGTCGTGCTCGACGGCTACGCCGCGCAGTCGATGGTCCGCCTCGGGCTGGGCGACCGGATCACCGCCGTAGGCTTCACCAAGCCGTTCTCGGTCGAGAAGGGCCCGATCAAGGCCGAGCTGGCCCGGCTGACCGTGCTGACGGCCGACTCGATGCCCACCACCGAACTGGTCGCGGCGCAGCGGCCCGACCTGGTGCTCACCTCGGCGTCCACCTTCGGCGGTGCGCCGGGCAGCCCGAAGGAGTCCGACCTGTCCACTATGGACGCGAAAGGGCTCGCCGCCTGCGTCCCAGGCGGGCCGCTGACCACACTCGCGCCTACCTACGACTTCCTGCTGCGGATCGGCAAGGTGTTCCGGGTCGAGACTCGCGCCGAGCAACTCGTCGCCGAACTGAAGACACGGGAGCAGGCGGTGACCGCGAAGGCCGGCGCCGGGCCGAAGCCCACGGTGCTGATCCTGCCGGACAATCCGGTGGCGGGGCAGCCCGTGCCGACATCCAGCCCGTCGACCATCCCCAGCGCCGTGGTCACCGCGGCCGGTGGGCAGAACGTGTTCGCCGACGTCACCGGCACCCGCGTGCAGGTGTCGCCGGAGAAGATCGTCGAACGCGACCCGCAAATCATCGTGGTGGTCACCGACTACAGCTTCGCCAAGCTCAAAGGCCAGGCGCTGGTGGATTCCATCCGCGCCAACCCGTTGCTGGCCAACACCTCCGCCGTCAGGAGCGGCCGGGTGCTGTCCGTGTCTCAGTACCTGACGCAGTTCCCCAGCCCGCTCAACGTCGACGCGCTCGAGCAGGTCGCGGCCGGGCTGCATCCGTGAGCGTCGCAGCCGTCCGGGTCCGCCGGAGTCTCGAGGCGGCTACCGTGCCGTACCCCATGATTCTCGGCGTGCTGGGCGCGGCCGTCGTGGTGTCGGTGGTGGTGGCGACCGGCATCGGACCGGTGCGGATCGCGGCCGGCGAGGTGACCTCGATTCTGCTGCACCATCTCGGTGGTGGCGGCGACACCGCGGCGAACGCCGACCTGATCGTGTGGCGGCTGCGGTTCCCGCGGGTGTTGCTCGGCGCGGTGGTCGGCGCCGGGCTGGCGCTGGCCGGGGCGGTAGTGCAGAGCGTGGTCCGCAACCCGGTCGCCGACCCGTACCTGCTCGGCCTCTCCTCCGGCGCGTCGGTCGGGGCCGTCGCGGTGATCACCACCGGTGTGAGTGCGCTCGGCGCGATGACGCTGCCGGTGGCGGCTTTCGCCGGGGCCGCCGCGGCGATGGCCGTGGTGCTGTTGCTGGCCCGGCACCGGGGCCGGCTGCTGCCGTTGCGGCTGATCCTGGTCGGGGTGACCTGCGGGCACCTGCTCGGCGGGGTGACGTCGTTCATGCTGGCCCGCGCGGAGAACTCGTCGGCGCAGCAGCAGATCATCTTCTGGCTGCTCGGAGCATTGTCGGGCGCCAACTGGAGCGTGCTCGGCGCGCCGTCCGCGGTCGTGGTCGCCGGGTGTTTCTGGCTGCTCCTGCGAGCCCGGCGGCTCAACGTACTCGTGCTCGGCGACGAGGCCTCGGCCGGGCTGGGCGTCAACGCCAGCCGGCTGCGGCTGGAACTGCTGCTCGTGACGACGCTGCTGGTCGGTACGGTGGTGGCGGTGTCCGGCGGGATCGGTTTCGTCGGGCTGATCGTCGCGCACCTGGCCCGGATGCTGGTCGGCGCCGACCACCGCCGGATGCTGCCCGTGACGGCGTTGCTCGGCGCACTGTTCCTGGTGTGGGCGGACGTCGCCGCCCGCATGCTCATCACGCCGACCGAACTGCCCATCGGCATCCTCACCGCGTTCATCGGAGTGCCGTTCTTCCTGCTCGTGATGCACGCCCGAGGCCTGGCCGCGGAGGGATCGCCGTGACCCTGAACGTGGAGCGGGTCTCGGTCGCCCTCGGCGGGACGACGGTGCTCGGCCAGGTGTCGATGACCGTCCCGGACGGCGGTTTCACGGCGCTGCTCGGCCCGAACGGCAGCGGCAAGTCCACTCTGCTCCGCACGGTCTACCGCGCGCGGCGTCCCGACTCCGGGCGGGTGCTGGTCGACGGCACGGACATCTGGGCGATGCCGGCGGCGTGGGCGGCCCGGCGCACCGGAGTGCTGGCGCAGGAGCACCACTCCGGCTTCGAGTTCACCGTCACCGAAACCGTGACGATGGGGCGTACCCCGCATCTGAAAGGCCTGGACCGGCTCTCCCGCAAGGACCACGACGTGGTGGGCCAGGCCCTGGAGCAGACCGGCCTCACCCGCTTCGCCACCCGCCGCGTCGGCGAGCTCTCCGGCGGCGAGCGGCAGCGCGTGCTGCTGGCCCGCGCACTCGCCCAGCAGCCCCGGATGCTCGTGCTCGACGAGCCGACAAACCATTTGGATGTACGCCATCAGCTGGAGATCCTGGAGCTCGTGCGCGGGCTCGGGGTGACCGTGGTCGCCGCCCTGCACGGCCTCGACCTGGCCGCCCGCTACGCCGACACGGTCGTGGTCCTGCAGGAGGGGAGGATCGTCGCGGACGGATCACCGTCCACTGTGCTCACCGGCGATCTGGTCCGTGATGTGTTCGAGGTGGCCGCGATCGTCGACAAGGCGGACGACGGCCTGCTGCGGGTCACCACCCGGCCCCTGAGGAGCGGCCGTGTCCGGTGAGCCGCACGTCGTCGCGGTCCTCGCCCTCGACGGCGTCGTCGGATTCGACCTCGCGATCCCGTGCCAGGTCTTCGGCAGCACCCGGCTCACCGGTGGCGGCTACCCCTATGAGGTCCGGGTGTGCGGCGTCCGCCCCGCCGTCAGCGCCGGCGCGTCGGGCAACACCTACTACCAGATCCAGTCGCCGTACGAACTGGAGGACGCCGTCGACGCCGACACGATCGTGGTCCCCGGCATCGCCATCCCCCGCCACGCCCCGGACGCGGTGCTGGAGGTCCTGCGGACGGCAGCCGCGCGGGGCGCCCGGACGGTGTCGATCTGCACCGGCGCGTTCGTGCTCGCCCAGGCCGGGCTGCTCGACGGCCACCGCGCCACCACCCACTGGGCTGCCGCCGATGAGCTCGGGCGGCGCTATCCGGACGTCGAGGTCGACGCGTCGTCGCTGTTCACCGGCGACGGCCGGGTGTTCACCTCCGCCGGGGTCGCGGCCGGCCTCGACCTCTGCCTGCACCTGGTCCGGCGCGACCACGGCGCCGCGGTCGCCGGCCGGACCGCCCGTGTCGTGGTCATGGCGCCCAGCCGCGAAGGCGGGCAGGCCCAGTTCATCGACCACGCGCCGGCCGGCACCGACGGATCGCTCGCCCCGACGCTGGCCTGGCTCGCCGAGCACGCGGCCTCACCAGTCACGGTTGCCGACATCGCCCGCCACGCCAATCTGAGCGTTCGCACGCTGACCCGCCGCTTCCGGGAGCAGACCGGCACCACGCCGACCGGCTGGCTGCACGAGCAGCGGCTGCACCTGGCCCGTCAGCTGCTCGAGACCACCGACCTGCCCATGCCCGCCGTCGCCGAGCGCAGCGGCCACGGCTCGGTGACCGCCCTGCGCGCCCACTTCCAGCGCGACCTCCAGACGAGCCCGGACCGCTACCGGCGCACCTTCGGCACCCCTCGAGCCCGCATCGAGCCGTGAACGGCGGATCGACCCGGCCGACGGCTCAACCCGCGGCAGCGGCTCGATCTCGGCCGGCCGCCCGCCTGCGCCCGGTCAGCCACAGGACCACAGCGACCACCGCGAGGGCCGCTCCCAGGCCGAGCAGCCCGATCAGCACCGGCGCCGGAATCCCGCCGCCGCTGCCTTCGCCGACCGGCGGCGGGGCCGCGACAGCCGAGGTCGCCGCAGCGGGCTGCGGCAGCGTCGGGTCGGCGAGAGTGAAGGTGTACGACCCCTGAACGGTGTGCCCGTCGACGGACACCACACGGTAGGCGACCGTGTAGCCGCCGTTGCCCAGCGGCTCGCTCAGCGTCACCGAGCCGATGTCGCCGTCGACGGACGGCTCGGCCGCAGCGACGCGCCGCCGGCCGGCGTCACTGATCGCGATCGTGGTGAAGTCCGGGTTCAATTTCTCGCTGAACACGAGCGTCACCGAGGCGGGCGCCTTGGTCAGCGTGGCGTCCTTGACCGGGTCCGCCGACACCAGGGTGGCGTGCGCCCACGCCGGGGTGCCGGGCAGCAGCACCACGAGCATCGCGGCCAGGGCGAGCAGAGCCTTCCTCACGCCAGCACCTGCCTTCCTCACGCCAGCACCTGCCTTCCTCACGCCAGCACCTGCCTTCCTCACGCCAGCACCTGCTCGCCGATCCAGCCGCCCTGCGCGCAGCCGGGCGGGACGGCGAAGACGGACGAGCCGATCGGCGTGATCCATTCGTTGAGCAGATCCTTGTCGGCGAGGCGCTTCTGGATCGGGATGTACTGCTTGACGACGTCACGCTGGAAGGCGGCGAAGATCAGGCCGGCGTCCGGCTGGCCCAAGGCGTTCGGCGCGCCGTCGTAGTTGTACGGCCGGCGCAGGATCTTCAGCTCCGGGTCCACGACGTGCGCGCGGGTGACGTGCGCGAAGTCGGGCATCGCCGGCAGCCCCGACGCGTCCAGGGCCGTGAAGTCGGGCTCGTCGTGCTCACCCGTCCCGCTCAGCGGCGCACCGGAGTCCATCTTGCGGCCCACCGACAGCTCCTTGTCGGTGACCGACAGCAGGTCCCACTTCTCGATCTCCGCCCGGATCCGCCGCACCACGGCGGTCGTCGACCCGTCCGGGTTCCACACCGCCGTGTCCATCACCGCGCCGCGCGGGTTGGCGGTGCCGTCGAGCTGGCCGAGCACGTTGCGCTGGGTGTGCTCGGGTGCCTGCACGCCGGGGCTGCGCCGGAACCCGGTCTGCACCCAGCGCACCGCGCCGAACGGGCGGGCGTCCTTGATCAGCATCCGCTGGGCGTGTGCCACGGTCAGCGGATCGTCGGCGCAGATCTGCAGCAGCAGGTCACCGCCGGACCACCGCTTCTCCAGCCGGTCGATGGTGAAGGCGGGCAGGTCGGCGACCGGCGACTTCACGCCGGCCCGCGCGTAGAGACCAGGCCCGAACCCGAACGTGACGGTCAGCCGGGCGGGCAGCACGGCCAGCTGCGCGTCGGTGTCGCCCAGCGCGGGCATGCCCTGGGTCAGCCGCGCCGCGTCGTCGGTGAGCAGTCGCATCATCCGGCCCAGCCCGCGCCGGTCGGTGCCCGCGGCGAGCGTCAGCGCGACGAACGAGGCGTGCGCCGGCGGGTCCTGGGTGACCCCGGCCTGCCTCGGCCCGAAGAACGGCACCATGGCCGTACCCGTGTCGTCGGGGTTGGCGGCCGCCGCCGGCGCACTCAGCGCGCCAGCCGCGCCGAGGCCCGCGACGGCGCCTCCGGCGAGCAACCCACGCCGCGTCGTCATGACGTCACCATCGGACGGGGTGAGGTCGATCTGACCTGATCGCGCGCGAGCTCATCGGTACGCATGTGATCCGTTCTCCCGGAAGGTCTGGCCCTCGTTGGTCGCGCCCGGTGCCGGGGAAGTTCCCGGCCCGGCCGGCTTTTCGGCCGGCCGTCGGCGGTTGAGGTGGACGACCAGCAGACAGCCGAGCAGCAGCAGGCCACGGGTGGCGAGGCGGGCAACGCCGACCCGTCCCGCCATCAGGTCGGCGACGGTGAGCGTGGCGAGCAGCCAGCCCCCAGCGTGCGGTGTCGAGCCGTCGCGGTGCCCGCTCGTCCGGGCCGACCAGGCGCAACGGCGGCCGCGGATCGGTCTTCATGCTCGGATAGTCGCTCCGCCCTCCGTCCTGGTTCCGGCCGCGAGTCTGAGAACTTCCCGGGAACTAATCCGTCGCCGGTGGCGACCGATAGATCGGTCACGCCGTCTCAGCATCGGATCGAGGAGTTTCCATGTCCGCCGAAGCGCCGCCCACCGACGCCCCGCCGGCCGCCCGTGCCCGGTCCGCCAAGTCCGCGAAGAGCATCGGACCGTTACTGCTGCGCGTGCACTTCTACGCCGGCATCCTGGTCGCCCCGTTCCTCCTGGTCGCCGCGCTGACCGGTCTGGCGTACGCGTTCACCCCGCAGATGGAACGGGCCTACTACGCCGACGAGTTCGTGGTCTCTTCTCCCGGCGGCACGGTCAAGCCACTGTCCGAGCAGCTCACGGCGGCCCGGGCCACCCATCCCGAGGGCGCGATCACGGCGATCCGCCCAGGAGGTGGCGAGAAGACCACCCAGATCGACTTCACCTCACCCGAGCTCGACGAGGAACACGCCCACACGGTGTACGTGAACCCCTACAACGCCCAGGTCACCGGACAGCTCACCACCTGGTGGGGCTCATCCCCGCTGCGGACCTGGTTCGACGACCTGCACACCAACCTCAACCTCGGGACCGTCGGCTTCTTCTACTCCGAGCTCGCCGCGAGCTGGCTGTGGGTCATCGCCCTGGGCGGCGTCATCCTGTGGTTCCGCAGGCAGCGGGGCAAGCGGATGCTGCGTCCCGACCTCAAGGCCGGGCGCGGGGTACGGCGCACCCGCAGCTTCCACGCCTCCACCGGCCTGTGGCTGTCGATCGGTCTGCTGTTTCTGTCGGCCACCGGCTTGACCTGGTCTGACTACGCCGGGGTCAACTTCGGCAACGCCGTCGACGCCCTGCACGGCAGCCGCCCGGCCGTCAGCACCGAGCTCGCCGGCGCGACACCGGCCGCTACCGGTGGCGGGCACCACGGCGGTGGCGCCGCACCCGCCGAGGGCACCCCGGCCGACCTCACCCAGATCGACGAGGTCTGGCAGGTCGCCGAGGCCAACGGCATCACCGGCAGCCCCGCCATCACCGTCCCGGCCGACAACCAGACCGCCTGGAACATCACCGAGATGGGCGCCCTCTGGCCCATGGACCGCGACGGCATCGCGGTCGACGGCGCCACCGGCCAGGTCACCGACCGCATCGACTACGCGGACTGGCCGGTCATGGCCAAGCTGACCCAGATCGGCATCTACGCCCACATGGGCGACCTCTTCGGCCTGCCCAACCAGCTCCTGCTCGCCGCCCTCGCGATCGGCCTGATCACGGTCATCATCTGGGGCTACCGCATGTGGTGGCAGCGCCGCCCCACCCGCAACGGCACCCGGGCGATCGTCGGCGCCCCGCCGGTCGGCCCCGGCGCCTGGCAGCAGCTGCCCGCCTGGGCCATCATCGCCGGCGTCCCGGTCATCCTCGCGATCGGCTACTTCCTGCCGGTCCTCGGCGTCTCACTGGTCGCCTTCCTGGCCATCGACCTGCTCCTCGGCGCGGTCCGCAACCGCCGCCGCACGACGACCATCCCGGTCTCCCCCGCCCCGGCAGGAACGCGGATCGAGGACAAGAAGCCGGTCGCGGCACCCCAAGGCGAGAGCAGGCAGGGCGCGGACGCGACCTGAGCACGGCAGGAGGCCATCTCCCATACGGTCAGATCTCGTACCGTCGCCGCCAGGCCGTCCCCGCCGCCGTCCCCGCCGCCGTCTTCGCCGGAGCCGCCCTACGGCAGGGGTGCTGCCTGGACGAGGTAGAGGCAGGCGAGGGTGGTGGCGAGGCCGCCGAGCAGGATCCGCAGGGCTCGTTCGGGTATTCGCCGTTGGAGGTGGGCGCCGAGGTAGCCGCCGATCAGGCCGCCGGCGCCGCAGAGCACGCCGAGAGTCCAGTGCGGTGCGATGTCGCCGCTGGTGGTCAGAGCGAGCACGCCGTAGGTTGCGGCGCCGACCGTCGAGGTGACGAAGGTGCAGGCCAAGGCGGCAGGCGCGATCATGGTCATCGGGGTGCCGCGGCCGGCGAGGATCGGGCCGAGCAGCGAACCGCCGCCGATGCCGTAGACGCCGCCGAGCGTCCCGACGGCGGCGCCGAGGGCAAGGACGGTGCGCCATGGCAATGGTGGCCGCTCAGCGGCACCGCCTCGCGCGGCGCGGGCCAGGAGCCAGAGCCCTAGCGGGAGCAGCACGAGGGCCACCACGAGCCGGAAGACGCGGGGTCCGGGGATGGCGAAGACGCGGATGCAGGCGCCGACGACGATGCCGGGCAGGGTGCCGGCCAGCAGCAGCCGGGCGAGTGGTCCGGTGAGGCCGCGTTTCAAGGTCGCGCACAACTCGGTGGCCGGTTTCGGGCCGGTCTGGTAAAACGTGCGGGCTACTGGGTCGGTGAATACGATGTGCATGAGGTTGTGCGAGTGTGCCCAGCCGTGGAACAGCGCGTGCCCGATCGGGTTGGACGCCAGCACGTCGAAGGCCATGTGTACACACAGCCGGGTTGTCCGGCCAGGGGGACATCAATTGCAGCAGGCTGGGATCGACGCGGTCGCTGACGGCCGCCGACCGGTTCTGCCCGCATGCTAGGTCCCGTCCCCCCGCGAGAGCTGGAGCAGGTGTCTACCGCAGGGTGACGACCCCCATGGACACCGTGGTTCACCCTGACAGGAAGCACGCACACTTGTCCGCCGTCGACGCTGCTCCTGGGCATCGGCACGACCCGGGGGAGAACGGAATGCTGAGGGATGTCAGACGACAAGGGCGTCGGGTTCCTGCTTCTCGGGCCGGTACGGGTGCGGCGGCGGGACGGTGCGCTGGTGGACGTGGGGCCACCCAAGCAGCAGGCCATGCTGGCCACGCTCGCGCTGGTGCCCGATCAGGCCGTGTCCATGGCCCGGCTGGTCGACGCCCTGTGGGGCACGGAGTTGCCGGCGACGGCCGCGGCCACGGTCCGCACGTACGCGTGGCGGTTGCGCGGGCTGCTCGCCAGAGCGGGCGCGACCCAAGACGTCCTGGTCTTTGAGGGGGACGGATACCGGCTGGCGGTCGATCCGCTGGCGGTGGACGTCTCCAAAGCGGAGCATCTCGCCGCGGAGGCCCGCAGCGCCCTCGCGGCGGAGGAGTTGCACGTCGCCCGGCAGTCGCTGGCCGATGCGCTCGCGTTGTGGGCGGGTGAGCCGCTCGCCGGGGTGCCCGGCCCGTTCGCGGAGCGCAGCCGCAACCGTCTGACCGAACTGCGGGCCGCCTTGACCGAGCAGTACGCCGAGACAGCCCTCCGCCTCGGCCACCACCAGGAGGCGCAGCTCCGGCTGATCGAGGTCGTCGCGGAGCACCCGGTGCGTGAGCGCCCCTACGTGCTGCTGATGCGGGCCCTGTACGGCATGGGCCGGCAGGTGGACGCCCTGGAGGTCTTCCACGACGCCCGTCGTCTGTTGGTCGAGACGCACGGCGTCGAGCCGGGGGCGGAGCTGACCGGCACTCACGAGCGCATCCTTCGCGGTGACGTCAGCCTGCTTCCGGCCGCGCCCCGGCCGGATGGGCAGGTCCTGCCGCCGGGCACGCCACGCGAGCATGCCGGCCAGTGGCTGCCGGTACCCGCGCAACTGCCGCCGGACCTGCCGGACTTCGTCGGTCGTGCCGAGCAGACGGCGGCGTTGGAGGCGGTGCTCACGGTGGCGGACCGTACGTCGCCCGCGGTCCTGGCGATCATCGGCATGAGCGGCGTCGGCAAGACCAGCCTCGCGGTGCACCTGGCACACCGGGTGCGTGAGCACTATCCGGACGGTCAGCTGTACGTCGATCTGAGCGAACCGGACGGCTCGGGCCGGCCGATGACCGGCGCCGACCTGCTCGGGGTGCTGCTGGCGGCCCTCGGGGCGCCGGGCGAGCAGATCCCGGACAGCCCCTTCCAGCGACGGGGTCTGCTGCGCTCCCTGGTCGACACCCGCCGCCTTCTCGTTCTGCTGGACGACGTCGCCACCGCCGACCAGATCCGGGATGTGCTGCCCGGTACGCCGCGGTGCGCCGTCCTGATCACCAGCCGGTCGCGCCTGGACGAACTGCCGCTGTCCGCGCAGCTCACGCTGGAGCCGTTCGACGCCGAGGACGCGCTTACCCTGCTCCGTCGCCGGATCGGCGAGCAACGGGTGGCGGCCGAGCCGGACGATGCCGTCGCGCTTCTGAACGCCTGCGGCGGGCTGCCCCTGGCCGTGCGGATCGTTGCTTCCCGGCTCGCCTCACGTCCACAGCGGACGCTGCAGTCCATGGCCGAGCGGCTGGCGGACGGACGGCACCGGATCGACCAGTTACGGACCGGCTCGCTCGCCGTCGGCGCCGTGTTCGAGCTCGGCTACCGCCAGCTACCGAGACGGCAGGCGCAGGACTTTGTCCTGCTCGCGGCGGTCGCCGGCGCCGAGTTCGGCCTGCCGGAGGCGGCGGCCGTGCTGGATCTGGCGCCCCACGACGCGGAGCTGCGGATGGAGGGCCTGGTCGACGCGGCGATGCTGGCCGAGCAGTATCCGGGTCGTTTCCGCATCCATGCGCTTTTACACTCCTTCGCCCTGGGGCGGGAGGGTGACCCGGACGCAGAGCGGGCGGCGCTGGTCCGGCTGCTCTCGCTGCTGCTTGCTACGGCCCGCCGCGCCTTCGTGCTCGCCGTGCCGGGGGACTCCGCGCGCGACGTGTTCGGCCCGGACCTGCCGGGTGTGCCAGGGATGCATCTCGCCGACCTGCGCTCCGCGCGGGAGTGGGCCGCGCTGTCGGGTGACATCGTTGTCACGGCATGCGCGAAGGCCGGCGACCTCGGCAGCTCCGATGTGGTGCGGCTCGCGGTCGATCTCCTGATCGCGGTCGGCCCGTTCGCCGACGATCTGCGCCGTGACCGGCTGGCCTCGATCGCCCCGGCGCTGGCCGAAGCCGCGCTCCGGATGCGGGAACCCGCGCCCGGCACCCCCGGCCATCAGCGGATCCTCGGCCGCGCGTACTTCGTGTGCAGCACCATCGCGATGCGTCGGGGAAGGCCGGACGAGGTCGAGAGGTACGCACGCAGGGCTGTGGCCGCCTCGTCGACCGGTGACGATCCGGTGATCCTGCGCCAGGCGCTGAACGACCTCGGCCTGGTCGCCCAGCTCCGGCACGACTATCCGCTGGCAGTGTCCTGTTTCGGCCGGGCGGCCGCGCTCGCCCGGGACCTCGGCCAGCGGTCCGGCCAGGTGGCGAGCGAGGTGAACGCGGCGCTGGCCCGGCTGCGTGGCGGCGACCCGGACGCGGCGCTCGCCGGGTGCGTGGCCGCCCTCGCCTCGGCCCGGGAGATCGGGGACGACGCGGGGGTCAGCTACGCGCTCTACGTGCTCGGGCTGACCGGCCACGCCCGGGAGCGGTACGAGGCCGCCGTCGAGCATTTCACGGCGTGCGCCGAGGTGTGCCTGACGGCGGGTATCCGCCAGCGGGAGGCGCAGGCCCGTTACCGGCTGGCCGACTCGTTGCTGGCGCTCGGCCGCACCGGCGAGGCGCTCGCGCAGGCCGGGCAGGCGGTGCGGCGCTGCGCGGAACTGGGCGCCGAACGGGACCAGGCGAACGCCCTGCTCGTCCTCGGCCGGGTCCTGGCGGCGGACGGCCGGGCGGCGGACGCCGTGCACCCGCTCACCCAGGCCCGGGACCTGTACGCGTCGCTCGGCCTGCCGGAGGAGGCCGAGGCCGCCCGGGTCGCGGACACGGTCTCGGCGGCCGCTCGCCGGTAGACCGCCGGGCTCACATGCCTGGGCCTGGTACGCCGGACGTGGTGTTGTTCCAGTTCGGATCGGGTGGATCGGCCAGGATCACCTGTTCGCGGTGGTTCTGGGCGGGGGGTTGCCCGTCGAGGCCGGCGCCGAGGATCAGCGCCGTCACCGCGAGGAGGAACCACGTACGGAACCGGACCGTCTTGCCACTCCTGCTTCCTGCCACAGGACTGGATGGTACGAGAACCCGATCTACATCTGATCTACAGCGAGGATCATCGATGCGAGTCGGCGCAGAGCGGCAGAAGATCGACTGCCGTTAGCGTCGATCTCGTCGCCGCGGGATCGGCCGCACCGCTGGTCGACACGCCCCTTGTTGGACTACAGATGGAGCACAGGATGTCCGAGAACCTGGTGTCAGCGCAGGAGCTGCTGAAGGTCGAGGCGATCGTGGAGAACCTGCGGGAGCTCGACGCCACCGACGAGGGCCGCGAGGCGCTCGAGATGGCTCAGGCCGGCTTCACCCACCCCGACGACGTCTGACGGTCACCTGACCGAGGTCAGTCTCGTGTGATCCGAGGCCGGGGACGTTCGTCCCCGGCCTCGGCCCCCGACGGAGGCCGGATGACCACAGATCACACGGGTGTCCTGCTCGATCGCTTCGCCGAGCTCGGCCGCAGCGTCCGGGACACCTACGGCCCGCACTCGCAGGCCTCGGTGTTCGTGCTGTACGAGGAGCTGATCTCGCTGCGGACGGTGCTGACCGCCGAGCGCGGGCACGAACGGGTGTCCCAGCGCGTACGAGACCTGCGGGAACAGATCGCACGGGCGTACCTCGCCTCGGGCGGCGCCGCCCCGCCGCCCCGCCGGGAGATCATCTCCGTCGATCCCCCGCTGCTGCGGTTCGACCGGGAGATCTTCGAGCGGCGGTACAGCGGGGTGAGCGGGCGGGTGCTCGCGCAGACCATCGAGATCCGCGACCCGGAGACCCCGCTCGACCTGTTGCGGCCAGGCGCGTCGTACATGTTCGTCATCGACGAGATGGACCGGCTGCTGGTCTGGACGCGGCCGTTCGTACTGGCTGATCTGGTGTTCGGGCGTAATCGGGCCACCGTGGACGGTGTTCCGGTGGCGCATCCGATGCTCGTACCGGAGCGCCTGCTGGCGCGGGCCGCCGGGGAGATCGTGCTGATTGGCGCGAACCGGGTGTCCATGGTGGTTGCGAACACCAAGTCCGGCCACTTCCAGCCTCCGCGGGAATCCGTGACCGTGGTCCGCGAGGCCTGCCGCCGCCTCTTCCACCTGCCCGGCGAGGACGTGGACGTCTTCCATCTCTTCCCCGCCGCCGGAACCGAAAGGACGGTCCGATGACCCGCATCGTCGGCGTCGAGCACGAGAGCAAGTGGGCGCTGGACCACGACGTGGCGGCCGCCGATCCGCTGCGGTGGCTGGACTCGCCCACGGTCACCGGCGGCCTGACCGGCCTCTCCGAGCCGATGACCGCCACCCAGGGCGTCCTTTATCTCGACGACCGCGGGCGCAGCCTCACCACGGCCGGGCACTCCCTGCGTATCGCGGCCAACCAGGGACGGCTGGCCGGGATCGGCTGGATCGGGGTCAAGCAGACCCTGCTCTGGGAGGGGCGCAGGGACGCCCTGGAGATCTCCGAGCGGGTGGATCCGCAAGCCTTGTCCGCGGTGCTGGCGGCGGGAACGGCGCTCCCGCTCCGGCACATCCTCACGTACGGGCTGGTGAACGGCCCGTTGGAGACAGCGGGGATCACCAGCCAGCGCCGGATCAAACGGTTCGGCCGGCTGCCCGGCGACTTTCCGTGCGTCTTCAGCGTTGACCTGGTCGAGTTCCGGTTGCCCGCCGGCGGCATCGAGCCGATCGAACGGTACGCCTGCTTCGAGATCGAGGTGAATCAGTCCTCGCTGGCCTGCGTCCAGGCGCTGGACGAGTTCTGTGACGCCGTCGACGCGTGGCTCGACCGGCCACGCGAGTCCCGCACCAAGGCCCAGCTGGCCGTCGCGGCGGTGGACACGTACCGCGGCGAACTGCTCGTGCGATGAGCGGCCGGGCGGCCGTCGTACCGTCGCGCCCGCCGGATGAGCGCGGCGAACGGCTGGGACGGGATTTCTGGTGGTTGTGGGCGGGACAGTCGATCTCCAGTCTCGGCAACGCCGCGCAGTCGATCGCCATGCCGCTGTGGGTGCTTCAGGTGACCGGCTCGGCCGCTCTGACCGGGGTCGCGTTCGTCGTTCAGCTCCTGCCCCGGGTGGTCTTCTCGCCGTACGCCGGTGTCCTCGCCGACCGTTTCGACCGCCGGGGCCTGGCGGTCCTGCTCAACCTGCTCGCCGCCCTCGTCACCGCCGCGCTACTGCCGGTGCTGGGCACGCGGGACATCGCGCTCTACTACGTGCTGACCGTGGTGCTGGGCGCCCTGGGCGCGGTCAATTCGGCGGTGGTGCCCAGCCTGACCCCGGCGCTCGTCCCGGCGTCCCGGCTGACCTCGGCCAACGCCACCCAGGAGGTGACCACCGGCACGATCCTGGCTCTGGGCCCGCTGGTGGGCGCGGCGGTCGCGACCGGCTTGGGTTTCCGCGGGGCGGTCGCGGCTAACGCGGCCAGCTTCCTGCTCGCGGCGCTGCTGATCCTGCGGGTCCGCCGGCGGGACGCGCCCGCCCGGCCGGGACGACGTCCCGTGGCGATGCTGCGCGAGGGCCTGAGCGCCCTTCTCGGCGATCGTGTCCTGCGCACCGGGGTACTGGCGGAGGCGGCGCTGTTCCTCTTCCTCGGTGCCCTCCCACAGTTCGCGCTGTTGCTGGTCGGCGCCGGCGGGCGAATCGCCGAGGCGGGGTTGTTCTCCTCGGGAATGGGCGCCGGCTGGCTGGTGGCATCGGCCTCGGTGGCCCGTCGCCGTGCGAACCTGAACCCCACGGTCATGCTGGCCATCGGCGCGGCGACGGCGGCGCCGGTGGTCGGCGCGGTGGTGTGGTCGGCACACGCCGGGCCTGTCTGGGTTTTCCTCGGCGGCCTCCTGGCCGGGGCGCACAACCTGCTCTTCGCGATGGCGCCCACGCTGCTGTGCCAGCAACGTGCCGCGTCCACCGTGCTGGGCCGGGTCATCGCCTTCCGCCGGTCCTTCCTGGTGCTGGCGCAGTGCGGCTCGCTCGGGCTGGCCACCGTGCTGTCGCCACATCTGGGAGTGGGCGCCGTGCTGGCCGGCGCAGGCGTCGCGGCGACCGTCGTCGCGCTGCCGATCGCGCTGGCCGCGCTCCGCCGGGCACGGGAGGCGGATTCCCGATGACCGATGTCGCACCCGTGGGCCTTCATCGATCCACGGCCGCGATCGTCGACCTGCCGTACGGCCACCGCGACGACCCGGTGGGCCGAGAAGGTTTGTCCGCGCTGGTCGCACGCTGGATCGCCGCCGGCGACCTGCCGCAACGGCTGGGCTGGCGCACCCGGCACCGGCTGGAGGCGTACGCGTCGTCCTTCTCGTATTGGACCGCCATGGGCGATCTTGACCTTCTGCCCGGCTACCTGAACTCGCGGCTCGATCCGCCGCCGGAGAGCCGGCTCGCGCAACTCAGGTCGGCGCAGTTGCGGCTGCTCCACAAGCGATCCGGCAACCTGTATCTCCGGATGCTGGACGCGGTGGACGAAGCGGCGCTGGGTCGCTCCGGCCCCGGAGCGCTGGGCGACGAGGACTCGATCGTCCGCATCACGACGTCCGACGTGGCCGGTCATCTGGCTCGCTGCCACGCCACCGGGATCGCCTTGCACCACGCGGGTGGAACACAGCCGGCACGCGGCCGGCGGATCGACGAGCGTACCGGCGGGCGGGCCTGGCGCGGTGGAGTGGTCGCCGTCCCGATGCCGGACGAGACGCGCACGCGGGTGGCGGTCCGGCTGCCGCTGCACGATGCCGCGCCCCCGGCCGGCGCGTTGCCGCTCGCGGTGGAGACGCTCGGCACCGGCGCCGAGGGCTTGCTGATCCGCCGACTGCGTCGGGAGCGCCCGCTCGCCTACGGCGTGGCGGCGATGAGCTGGGAGATGGCCGCGGCGCCGAGCATCGGCGGATACGCGTTGGTGAGTCCCGAGAGTGCGGCGGAGGCGGTGGAGGTGCTGCTCCTGAGCATACGGGAGGCAGTGTCGCAACCGCCGTCCGCGGAGCTCGCCGTCGCCGCCACGCGATGCCGCGCGCTGCTGCTCGCCCAGGTGGACCAGCCCTTCGGCGCCGTCGAGGAGCACCGCACCGTCGCTCGCGGCGGAACCTCCCTGGCCGATGTGGCGCGGGCCGTGGCGTACCGGGCGGCACACGGCCTGGACCTGCGGCTCGACGAGACGGCGCCGCCCGCCATCGCGATCACCGGAGAGGTACGCCCAGATCAGCTCGCCCGGATCGGATCACCGGCGTGACGGCCACCGAGTTCGTTGTCTCCGGGCTGTGCGTACGCCTTTCCGACCTGCCCGGGGCGCATACGGCGGGCGCCTGCCTGCGGGTTGCCGCCGGATCGAGCGCCGACCCGGTACACCTCTGGGGAACCGCCCACCTGACCGAGCACATCCGCATCGCCGCCGTCACCGGGTCCGGGCTGCACATCACCGGGCGTACCGAGAACACCGAGACCAGGTTCACCATGGCCGGGCTCGCCGAGCAGAGCGAGAGCATGGTCGGCGCGCTCACCCGCATCCTCGATCCGCGGAACACCATCGGCAGCACCGCTTTCGAGGCGGAGCGCGCCGCGGTGAACGTGGAGTCCCGCGCGGCGGCGGTCAACCCGCTGCTCCTGCTGGGCCCCGCGGCCGCCGAGGCGGCCCTGCCCGGCGAAGGTCTGGCGGACGCCCTCCGTGCCACCGTGGACACAGTGGGCCGGATCACGCCGGCGCACGTCGATGCCTTCACCGGCGAGCGCTACCGGCCCGGTGCCGCCGTCCTGACCTTCGCCGGACCGCTGCCGGACCCCGGAGCGCTGCTCGAGGTGATCGCCGAGGCGTTGCCGGCCTGCGCTGCCACTCCCCCGCCGCCGGCCCGTACGGACGCCGGCGTGCCTGCGCTCCGGCTCCCGGCCGAGCTGGACGGCCTGCTGGTCCTGACCGTGCCGGTCGCCGAACCGGCGCCGTTCTCCCGGTCGGTCGCCCGTGCGCTGGCCGCCGCGGCGCAGACGGAACTCGCGGTGATCGGGCGCACCACGGTCACCTCCGCCCGGCGCGAGGTCATCGTGCTCTGCTGGCGCGGCGACCGTCGCGCCGAGGACCTGCGAACCGCCGTGTCCGGCACGCTGGCCGCGGCCCGCCGGGGCGACGAAGCGATGGCCGACGCCTGGCGGAGTGGCGTCCTGCGTTCCTTCCAGGAACACGCCTTCGCCCGCGCGTCACCCCTCGGCCGTGCCCAGTCGGAGCTGCTGGATCCACCCCTGAACCCGGCAACCGCTCCGGACGGTCACGCCTCGGCGCTCCCTGGCGAGATGCGCCGTACTGCGGACCGGGCCCGTCTGTGGCGCGTGGCCGCCGGAAAGCTGCACCCCGAGACCGTCCCCCAGCTTGAGGAGAAGCCGTGAGCAGCGCAGCCGCCGCGCCCGCCGAGAACGTCGTCGACCTGTCCCGTGACGCCGACGCGCTCTACCGCAACCCGTACGAGGTCCTGGCGCGCCTCCGGAACCGGGCGCCGGTGCATTTCGTACGCCTCCCCGGCGGCAGCAGGCTGTGGCTGATCGTCGGCCATGAGGCCGGACATGCCGCGCTCACCGAGCCGACGATGAGCAAGGACTGGCTCCGGGTCACCGGGCGCGTCGGTCCGGGCGCGATCGGGACCAGCATGATCTCCAGCGATCCGCCGGACCACACGCGACTTCGCCGGCTGGTGTCCAAGCAGTTCACCGCCCGGCGGATCGCGGCCCTCGCCCCGCTCATCCGGTCGGTCACCGACGATCTCGTCGAGCGGATGGCACGGTCCGCCGGTCCACGGGACCTGATCGCGGAGTTCGCCTTCCCGCTGCCGGTCACCGTGATCTCTGAGCTCCTCGGCGTGCCTACGCTGGACCGGACGGCGTTCGCCGAGCTGTGCGCCGGCATCTTCGAGCCGTCCGCCGACGCCGACGCCGCCCGCGCGCACGTCGAGCAGATCAACGACTACTTCGACCGCCTGATCGCTCAGAAGCGCGAGAACCCCGGCGACGACCTGCTGAGCGCGCTGATCGCGGCGAGGGACTCCGAGGCCGGGCGGCTGAGCCACTCCGAGCTCCGGGCCACCACCTTCCTGCTGCTGGTGGCCGGGCACGCCACCACGACCAATCTTCTCGCCAACGGCACGCTCGCCCTGCTCGACCACCCGGAGCAACTGACCGCTCTGCGTGCGGACTGGGACCTGCTGCCGGGGGCCGTCGAGGAAATTCTCCGGTACGACGGCCCGCAGCCGTTGTCCACCAGGCGCTTCACCACCGAGCCGTGGCGCCCGCCCGGCTCGGACACCGTGATCGCCGCCGGCCAGACCGTGATGGTCGCCCTGGCCGCGACCAACCGCGACGCGGAGCGTTTCGTCCGTCCCGACGACTTCGACATCCGGCGTACCGGCGCCGCGCACCTCTCCTTCGGCCACGGCATCCATTACTGCCTGGGTGCGCCGCTGGCCCGCCTCCAGGTCGGCATCGCCCTGAGCGCCCTGCTGACCCGCTTCCCCGATCTCCGCCGAGCGCCCACCGAACTGCACTACCGCTCCACCCTGCTGACCCGCGCGCTCACCCGGCTCCCCGTCCTGCTTTGGTGAACGTTCCGGGATGGATCGACGCTCTTGGCGCCGATCTCGGCGGCTCGCGCGCTGCAATCGTCGTGTGCGAATAGAGAGCCGGACACGTCAACCCCCACCACGATCGTTCACATTCACGGACGGTCTCGGTGGGGGTTCACGATGTCGGCGATGTGTTCCTCAAGCTCGATCCGCTGCCGGCCGGGAG
Source organism: Actinoplanes sp. NBRC 103695 (assembly GCF_030269485.1). Taxonomy (GTDB): domain Bacteria; phylum Actinomycetota; class Actinomycetes; order Mycobacteriales; family Micromonosporaceae; genus Actinoplanes. The sequence continues at coordinate 50,817 of NZ_BSTL01000036.1, forward strand.
AGGCACCGGCGTGTCCCCGCCGCGCGGGCCTTCCTGGGCGAACGCACTACGCCAGCGCGACCATAACGTCGGCTCAGGTCGCTTGTCACGATTGATTCACCCATTCAGATGATGTGGATCAGAATCGAGGCAAGCCGATTCATCAGATCGATTACCAGCCAGTTCCGGCTTTGGTAACGCATCCTGCGCCGCTCTACAGTGAATGGCCTTCCCGGGATATCGCCGCATCACCAAGAACAAGGATGCTCATGCCCGCCACTCCTTTCTTGCTCGCCGGTGTCGCTGCCCTGGCCGCGTTCGGCTTCGCGGCCTGGACGGTCCGGCGGCGTACCGCGCCCGCCGTGACCCGGTCCGCTCTGGCCGAGGCGCGGTCGGAGCTGGCCGCCGCCCGCGCCGAGGTCGACGAACTAACCGAGCGGCTCCGGCAGGCTCCGGCGATACCGGCTGCCCGGGTGCCGGCCGACCACGCCGCCGGCCGGCATGTCGAGGTCTTCGTCAACCTGTCCCGGCGGCTCCAATCACTCGTGCACCGCGAGATCAAGCTGCTCGACGGGCTGGAGAACGAGGTCGAGGATCCCGATCTGCTGAAGGGCCTGTTCCAGGTCGACCACCTGGCGACCCGGATCCGGCGGCACGCGGAAAATCTAGCCGTGCTCGGCGGGTCGGTGTCGCGCCGGCAGTGGAGCCGGCCGGTGGCGCTGACCGAGGTGCTGCGGTCAGCGATCGCCGAGGTCGAGCACTATTCGCGGGTCAAGCTGGTTCCCCCGATCGACGGCACCCTGCCGGGGCACTCCGTCGCCAGCGTCATCCACCTGATCGCCGAGCTGATCGAGAACGCGACGATGTTCGCGCCACCACACACGCAGGTGCTGCTCCGGGCCCAGCAGGTGGCCGCCGGCACGGCGGTCGAGGTTGAGGATCGCGGGCTCGGCATGCAGCGCGCCGACCTCGACCGGGTCAACCAGTTGCTGATCAACCCGGACGACACCAACCTCGACGACCTGCTGCGGGACGGACGGATCGGGCTCTACGTGGTCTCGATGATCGCCCAGCAGCACGGGATCGTCGTGCAGCTGCAGACCAACATCTACGGCGGCACCCAAGCGGTGATCATCCTGCCACCGGTGCTGATCGGCTCGGCATCCCCAGCGGCACCGGCACCCGCGGCGGCACCGAGCCCGGCTCCGGGGGACGAGCAGCGGCCCCCGCTGGAGAGACGAGTTCCGCTGCAGCCGGCCCGACGAGCCCTTCCGGTACGGGACCGCTCGTCGAGCCGCGGCCAGGGAACCGCCGAGATCACCCGGCCGCCGGTCTGGCCGGCCGTGACGCCGCACGATCGCACGCCGGCTCCCACGGCACCGGCTCACGCCCTCGGCGGCGGCGGCGAGTTGCCACGCGCCGGTGGCCGCCGCGCCGGTCCCCGCCCGGACGCCACCGCGACCGTCACCCCGCACCACCAGCAGGCCGCGGCCACCCCGTCGCGGCCTGCGCTCCCTCGGCGCCGCAGCCAGACCCACATGGCGCCGCAACTGCAGCTCGGGCCGCCGCGCCCGGCGACGGAACCGGCCGGCGAACACCAGCCAGGCTTGATGGCGTCGTTCATGAACGGTGTCTCGCAGGGTGAAGCAGACGTACCCGAAGCCGGAAGTCATGGCTGACCACCGGCACGGATCTCAGAAGGGCCAAGCTCACATGTCGCTCACCGATTCCCCCCGCACGTCCCGAGACCTCGCCTGGTTGCTGTCCGGACTGGTCGACCGCGTTCCGGACACCCGGAGCGCACTGCTGCTGTCGTCGGACGGGTTGCGCAAGGCCGCGCACGGGCTGGACGACGACGGCGCGGATCACCTGGCCGCGGTCGCCTCCGGGCTGTTCTCGCTGGCTCGCAGTGCCGGGTCCCGGCTCGGCGGCGACGGGGTCCGCCAGGTCCTGGCCGAGCTGGACGACTGCCTTCTGTTCGTCTCGGCCGCCGGTTCCGGGGCGGTGCTCGCGGTGGTCGCCGGGAAAACGGCCGACCCGGGGGTGCTGGGCTATGAGATGGCGCAGATGGTCAAGAGCGTACGGCCGTATCTGTCGACGCCGGCCCGGCCGACGTCCGGCGTTCTGGACGTGCGCGGACGGTGAGCGTCCTGGACGTCGACGGCGGGCACTGGTTCGACGACGCCGCGGGCCGGCTGATCCGGCCGTACACGGTGAGCGACGGACGGACCGAACCGACCATCCGGATGGACCTGCTGTCAATGGTGATCGCCACCGGTCGCCAGCCGCAGGGTCAGCTCGGGCCGGACCACGCCCAAGCGCTCCGGCTCTGCCACGGCGTCACCACGGTCGCCGAGATCGCGGCGCGGCTGAAGCTGCCCGCCGTGGTCACCAAGATCCTTCTGTCCGATCTGGTCGACTGGGGCGTGGTCGATGCCCGCTCCCCGGACCCGCTGGCCGATTCCTCCAACCCGGCCGTACTGGAGATCATTCTCAATGCCCTCGAACGACGACTCTGACCAGTTCCCGTCCGCGCTCAAGCTCCTGATCGCGGGCGGCTTCGGCGTCGGCAAGACCACGTTTGTCGGAGCCGTGAGCGAGATCGAGCCGCTGCACACCGAGGAGCTGCTCACCACCGCCAGCGTGGGCACGGACCGGCTGACCGGCGTCGAGGGCAAGTCGAGGACCACTGTCGCGATGGACTTCGGCCGGATCACGATCAGCCAGAAGCACGTGCTCTACCTCTTCGGCACCCCCGGGCAGGAGCGCTTCTGGTTCATGTGGGACGAGCTGTCCAACGGCGCGGTCGGGGCGATCGTGCTGGCCGACACCCGCCGGCTGGAGGACTGCTTCCCGGCCGTCGACTTCTTCGAGTCCCGCGGCATCGGCTTCGTGATCGCGGTCAACGAGTTCGACGGCGCCTGCCGGTACGAGCTGGACGACATGCGCAGCGCACTCGACCTGAAGCCGGACGTCCCGATCGTGCACTGCGACGCACGCGATCAGCGATCCGCCACCGGCGTCCTGATCGGCTTGATCCACCACCTCCTGGCCTCCCGGCCTGACAATGATCGAGGAGAGTCCCGGCATGATCTACGACTTTTCCGGACACCATCCCCTCACCCCGGCGGATCTGGAACTGCCCGCTCGCATGCGCCGGCTGCACGAGCTCGGCCTCGGTGACGACGCGGATCCGCAGCTCGACGAGTTCGCCCGGCGGGTCGGCGACGTCACCCGGGCGCCACTGGCCATGGTCAACTTCGTCCAGACCGACCGGCAGTACCTGGGTGGGCTGTACGCCGGCACGGCCATCCCGGAGGCGATCCGGACCGCCTTGGCCGGTCGTACATTCACGCGCGAGCACGGGTACTGCCCGCACGTGGTCGTCCGGCGCAAGGCACTCGTGCTCGATGACGTCTGCGACTATCCCCGCTTCGCCAGCAACCCGGTGGTGGACGAGATCGGCATCCGCTCGTACCTGGGCGCTCCGATGATCGACCGGACCGGCGTCACGCTCGGCACGGTCTGCGTGGTCGATGTCGAACCACGTCCCTGGGGGCGCCCCGGGCTGGAGACGATCAAGGCGCTGGCTTCGGAGATGGTCGCGCAGATCCACGCTCGCGAGGCTGAGTAGCCCGAAGATCACCGGGCCGGGCAGCACTTCCACGGACAGCTGCCCGGCCCATTTCGTGACCCTAGGTAGCGGCTTGACCCCGTTGAGAAACCGAGGGGCCCGTTGTAGAGTTCGGTCGAATAGGCAAACTTAAGGCGGATCATTGATCAATTAGTTCCGCCTGCCGTGCAATTTGCACGAAGTCGCCGGCCGCCGCCGACGGTGATATCGAGTACCGATCCGTGGAGTGGACGATGAATGTCGAAGCCCTCGGTCACGACACTGTCTTCGGCACAGCGGCAGACGACCGGCCGGAGCCGTCATCGGCGACGCGGATGGTGGAATTTCTGCGCGCCTACTCCCGGAATTTCCTCAATTCCCGGCTGGTCGACGAGCGTCGTTCCCTGCCGCCGGCACTGACCTCGGATTTCGCCGATGCCGGGCTGCTCGGCCTGCAGATTCCGCAGAAATTCGGCGGCCAGGATCTGTCCCACACCGACATGAACCGGGTGTTTACCCAACTCGGGGCGATAGACGCCAATCTCGCCGTTTTCTGCGCGGTGCACAACACTCTCGGAACCGCACCGATCCAACAGTCGGCGGCCGAGGACGTCCGCAGCCGTGTGCTGCCCCGCCTGGCTACCGGACAGGCGTTGGCCACCAGCGCCATCAGCGAGCCCGGAATCGGTTCCCACCTGCGCGGGATGGCCACCAGCGCGACCCGCAACCCCGACGGCTCCTACACCATCAACGGCCGCAAGAAATGGATTTCGCTGGGCGGGGACGCCCGGTACGTCAACGTCTTCGCGCTCGTCCGGGACGACGACGGCCGGCCCCAAGGCATTACCGGCTTCCTGGTCGACAGCCGCACACCGGGTTTCGAGATCGGTCCGGAAATGCTGACCCTGGGGCTGCGCGGGGTACCCCAATACGATCTCCGCTTCCGCGAGCTCCGGGTGCCGGCCTCGGCCGTGCTGGGCGGCGAGGGAGACGGTCTCAGCACGGCCAAAGCGGCATTCATGGGCGGCCGGATCGTGCTCGCCGCAATGGCCGCGGGGGCGGCGATGCGCTCTCTTGAACTGGTCCAGAGATTCACCTCCGGCCGCGTGGTCGCCACCGGCTACCTGGCCGAGAACGGGCGCATACGTCAGTTGCTGGCCGGGGCCGGAGCCGCCGTCCAAGCGGTGGAAACGCTGATCGGGCGAATCGCGACCTGGCGGGACGCCGGCCACGACGTACCCGATGCCTGGTATTTCTGCGCGAAGATCCTCGGCTGCGAATTGGGCTGGAGCGCCATCGACGCGGCTCTTCAGGTATTGGGGGCTCGCGGGTTCCTCGACACCAATACGGTCGGTCAGCACTTCCGGGACTACCGGCTGTTCCGGATCTTCGAGGGTTCCACCGAGGCCCTCTCGGTCTACCTCGGCACCAAGCTGATCAAGAATCCCGGCGAGTTGGCGAAGCTGGTGCGGCCGGTGCAGCCGAACGCACGGGTGCTCGCGCAGGTCGACCGGGTCGTGGCACTCGCCGCCCGTCTCCCCGGCGACGACGCCGCCCAGCACATCCACGCGGCGATGATCGGCGAGCTGGCGTGCTGGGCCCTGCTGGCCGCGGTGACGAGCGACGCCGGGCACCGGTCGGCGATGCACGGCTACACCACGTCCTGGACCGAGGATCAGCTCAGGCGACGGCTGGACCACGCCCACCCGGGCGCATCGCGGGATCTGCCCACCGGGGCGGAGTTCGCGGCGTACGTGGCCGGCTGTGCCGACGCCATCGGTGAGGTCGACCAGCGACGCTGGCCCGGTGAGGAGTGGAGCGCCGACCCGCTGCTCCGCCGACGCGGCGGACCACAGCGCAGGGCATGTGAGCAGTAGTGCGCAGCCTCAGACTCCCGGATCGCGCAGGCCGTACCCGATCACGCGCATGCCGAAGGTCAACACCAGCGCCGGTCCGGGAGTCGATGTTGATGTCTTCTTCTCTGCACTCGTCGCCCTGCTCCGCGAAGACCACGGTGTAGGGCTTGACCGGCTCCCTTCCGAAGGTGAGGGAGATGCCACTACACCCGGCAGGCCCGCACGGAACGCTAGAACGGATCTCCTGCTGGAGTGCTGAACCCGCCCGTCTTCGCGGGCACGGTGACAGTCAGATAGTCCGGGTACGAGCGCGGTGGACGCGGCGGCAACACCAGGGTGCGTACGCCGTCAGCATCCGGGTCGCCGACGGGTTGCAGCCCGGCCAGCCGGTACACCTTGTACATGGGCGCGTTCACCTCGGTGGCGAGGAAATCAGCGGTCAGCTGGACCCCGTCCTCCGCGCACCGCCGTTCCAGATACGTCAGCATGGTTCCGCCGATGTTGCGGCCCATGACGCGGCAGGACATCAGGAACAACCGGATACGCCACTCCGACACACCGCGGGCGACCACGGCAAGACCGATCGTGCCGTACGAACCGAACCGATCCTGCAGTTCGGCGACCAGGACGAGGTGGTCAGGAGAATCGATCAGCCGCGCCAGCTCCTGGGGTGTGAAGGTCACGCCGGTGGTGTTGAGCTGGTGGGTGCGCTCGGTGAGTTCGGCGGCCCGCTCCAGGTGCTCGATCGTCGCCGTCGAGAGATCGACCCTCATGTCCAGGGAGCGGAGGAACTCCAGGCGCGGACCCTGAAAGGACTTCTCGAAATCGTTGCGTTGCTCGGCCTGCCGATACAGAGCACGCCGGTTGCGGCCGTCCGCGGTGATCGGGCGATTCAGGTCGGGCCGCCGCAGGAGCCCGGGCAGGTCTTCAGGGCCGGCGCAGCGGACCTGCGGATGACTGAACGACACCTCCGCCCGTTCGAACTCGGAGTCGTCGATGAACAGTACGGCGTCGAGTGCTACGTCGAGTCGTTGTGCGATCTCCGCCACCAGGTCCGACTTGGGCTGCCAAGAGATCTGCGGCGCCAGGAAGTAGTCGTGGAGGCCAAGCCGGGACAGCTCAGCGAGCGCCGGGCCCGAGGCATTCTTGCTCGCGACCGACTGGAGGATGCCACGCTGGTCGAGGGTCTCGATCGCTTCTCGGACCTCGGTGCTGAGCCGGACCCCGCGGCCCTCCGCCAGCGTCCCGGCCCAGACGGTGTCGTCGAGGTCCCAGATCACGCACTTGATCAGGCCGGTCATCGTCCGCTCTCCCCGAGCTTCCGTCTGACCAGCCGAACCATGGCTTCAGGCGTTTCGAAATTGTCGGGGTCGAGGTCCTCGTCGGATATCTCGACGCCGAACCGGTCCTCGATGAACGCGACGAGTTCGACGGTGGCCATCGAGTCGAGGAGCCCGTCGGTCATCAGCCGGGTGCCCTCCCCGAGCCGGTCGACGTCGCCGACGACCTTCCCGAGGAACTCCGTGAGCACACCTGAGATGTCGTCCTCTGCGGCGTTCATCGCGAACCTTCCTGTCGATCACATCGGCTTCGACGGGTCCTCAACGGCCCGGCTCGGGGCGGCGAGCGCGCACTTCGGCGACGAGAAAATTGCTTAGAGAACCTCGCGACGGTCGTTCTCATCGCGGATCTGGCAGCCTTCTGATCCCCAGCGATGCCGCAGAACCATCGTTTTTCGGCGAGCAGGAAACCGGTGTCACCTTAGGCAGGACCTTTCCCCTGCCAGTCACGCCCGTCCAGTTATCTCGTGGAACCGTGCGTCGGCACTGTAAACGACACCTTCCGGCGCGCAGAACACTCTCAATGCATCGACCGACGTATTTTCGCATGAGCACCGTCAAGCTGGCAACACGTTGCCGATAAGGCATCTCGGACACTCGACATACTGGACCGCCGACAATGCAGTCACTAGAGTTGCCGATCATGCGACATGAGCTACCACTGTGGACGCGGTGCGCCGCGATGCGGCATTCTCCGTCACCGGAGCGCACGCCGGGGCTCAGCCGTCGCCGAGGGCCTGCCTTGCCGGCCAGCGATCTGCGGTGGCCAACCCGAGCGGAGACGGTTCCGGGCGGGTCGCCGGCCAGAAATCTCGACAAACGCGTTGACCTGAAACGCATCCATGGCATGCCGCTCGCCGGAGGCCTCCGATGATTCTCGGCATCGACCACGTCGGGCTGCGCCTGGCCGACCCCGCGGCGGCCCATGATGCGTTCGTCGCACTGGGGATGGGCCGGACCGACAGCGGGTCAGCCGAAGCGTTCGGCGTGAACTGCGAATTCTGGGGTTTCAGTGGCGAGGCGCCATTCGTGGAACTGGTGGCGCCGGCCGTGCCGGACTCTGCCGTGAGTGGTCCTCTGGAACGCGAGGGCCCGGGCCTTTATCACATCGCCTTCACGGTGGACGATCTTGACATAGAGACGAGGCGGCTCCGGACGAACGGATTCAGCCCGGTCAGGGTGACACCCTGTGCCGGCGCGCGAAAAGGAATGACAGTTACGTTCCTTTACCTTCGTCAACCCGTCGGACTGCTGATCGAGCTGGTGCACTACGCCGATCCGTCGCATTAGCAAGTCTGCACAGAACCCGGAGTATTCACACTCGTCCCGACCGGACCAACCTTTCTACCGCCTTTGCGGAACGACGCACTGGACGCCGGGCCGTTCAGCGCCGAGTGAAGAAGTAGGTCCGCGCCTGCTCGGGATCGACGTCCACCACCCGGCCGGCGGTCACCGACGCGGCCATCTGCTCCAGCGAGCACTCGCCGAAGAGGAAGCGGCCCAGCGTCGCCGACTCGACTCCGGGATGCTTGGTCTCGAAGTAGCGCAGGCTCTGCTTCAAGCCGTCGAGTTTGTCCGCCGCCAGGGGGGTCTCCAGGTGGTACACCCTGGCGCTCGGCGCGTAGTGGAACGACACCCCCGCCCGGTGCAATCGCAGCCCGAGTTCCAGATCCTCCAGGCCCCACTGCTGGAAACCCTCGTCGAAGCCGCCCACCCGGTCGGCGTCGGCGCGCCGGAACGAGACGTTGCGGCCGACGAAGCAGAGCCACGGGATCGGCTGGGCCCTCGGGTCGCGGTCGAACAGTGTCAGGGTCTGCGCGGCGAAGTAGTCCCGGCGGCTGCGGCGGTGCAGCCGCTCCCACCGGCCCTCGGTGGCCTCGGCGAGGATGACGCGGTTCTCCGGGGTGGTCAGGTCGGCGAGGTACGTGTTGTACCGGTCCCCCACGACGACCGCAGCGCCGTGCCGGCGGTGGGTGTCCAGGTGCTCGGCGACGAAACCGGTGCCGAAGAGGACGTCGTCGTCGATGCACAGCACGATCTCCGCCGACGAGGCCTTGATGCCGGTGTTGCGTGCTCCGGCGCAGCCCGTCTGCCGTTGCCGGACCAGGCGGATCGGCAGGTCGCCGTGCCCCTCCAAGCTGGAGGTGAGGTCGACCACGGAGCCGTCGTCGACGACGACGGCCTCGAAGCCGCCGGCCACGCCCTGTTGCGCGGCGAGGGCGGCCAGCACCAGCCGCAGCCGGTCCGGCCGGTTGTGGGTGATCACCACGACCGAGACGTCCATCCTGTTCCTTTCTTCACGTCAGGCCGCAGTAACGTGCGGGCCCAGCGCACGCTGTTGCCAATTGGCTGTGCAGAGCCGCGGTCCGGGCCCGGACGGCGAGATCGGTGACGCCGGCCCGTCCGGCTCGCGGTGCAGGGTCTCGGACCAGTGCATCGAGGGAACAGCCCGGTCACCAGCGGACCGGCAGGGCACGCAGGCCGTGGATGAGCATCTCGGCGCGGAAGGCGAGCTGATCCTCGGACACGACCGGCCGGAGCCCGGGCAGACGCGACATCACCTCGGCCACGGCCAGTTCGGTCTGGGCAACCGCGACCGGCGCGCCCAGGCAGCGGTGGATCCCGTGGCCGAACGCCAGATGCGGGCGCATGTCACGGGTTATGTCGAAGGTGTCGGCGTCGGGGAACTCGGCCGGGTCGCGGTTCGCGGTCGGCAGGTTGAGCACGACCGCCTCACCGGCTCGTACCCGCTGCCCGGCGACGTCGACGTCCTTGACCGCCACCCGGGCGATGCCGTATTGCACCAAGGTCCAGTATCTCAGCGCTTCGTGCACGGCGGCCTTGGCCCAGCGGGGTGGGTCCTCGCGTACGAGAGCGGCCTGTTCCGGGTCTCGCAGCAGCGAGAACATCGTCAGCCCGGTCAGCGCCGGGGTGGTCTCGGACCCGGCGATGATCACCAGGTTGGCGACGCCGACCAGATCGTCCAGGGTGAATCCCTCGTCGGTGCCGAGGTGGACGGCGAGCAGCCCGAGCAGATTGTCGCCGCCGCGGTCGGCCGCCTCCGGGATCGCCCGGCGCAGGTACTGAGTCATCCGCCCGGCTGCGGCCTTGCGCCGGGCCGGTGAGGCGTCGAAGGTCTGCAGCTCGCGGACCACGTCGAGGAAGAACTCGGCGTCGGAGCCGGGGGTGCCGAGCATCTGCGAGGCGACGGCCATGTTCAGCGGCACGGCCAGGCCGGCGATCAGGTCAGCCGGTGGCCCGGTGTCGATCAGCCGGTCGACCAGGTCGAGGACGGTTTCACGCATGGCCGGGATCATCCGGCGCACCCGGCCCGGCGTGAACTGCGCCGAGACCAGTTGCCGCAGCCGGGTGTGCTCCGGCGGGTCCATGGTGAGGAAATGGCCGGGCGTGCGGTGTTTCGAGGCCATCGGCATCGCCGGGAAACCGTCGACGGTGTCGTCGGCGCTGAAGTCGTCGCTGCTGGCGAGGATCTCCCGGGTCGCCTGGAACCCGTTGACCAGCCAGGCGTCGCCGCCGTAGCTCAGCGGGCACCGGCTCATCGTCCCGGCCTCGCGGTACTCGGCCGGCGGATGGTCGGGGGTTCGCCGCGGGATCGGGAAGGCCGGTCGGGTGGTCACGCCGGCACGCTCATCGCGGTCGGCCCGTCGTAGGCGCGGTCCAGGCAGGCGCGGTCCGGGCCCCGGCGCCGTCCGTTCTTCAGGTCCCGGCTGAAGTACCGCACCTCGAACGATGACCGGTACAGAAATTTGTCGCTCTCCGGCATGACAACGCTCCCAAGTGGCGGCCCGGACCGTGCAGCCCGATCTGTGGATTGCGGCTCGCACTGCGGTCCTGGCATCGGCGATGCTGTTGAACACCTTGATCCTCGAGGCGGGACCTTCGCCCGCTTCACCCGGTCAGCCGGTCGGCAACGGCGCCGCCGCGCAGTACAAATTCGGTGGCGCGACAACGTCGGAAGGCGACGGAGGCAACGCCGACGCGTAGAGCCTGAGAATCTCGTCGCGTACCGTCGGCGACTCGACCGCGCTGATCTCATGGAACAGCTGATTGATCTGCAGCAGGCCGTGCTTACGGGTAACGAACTGCCAGTACAGATAAGTCTCGAGGGTGCCGTGGTTGCGACAGAAGTGCTCCGCATTACGCAGCAGTTCCGCCCCGCGACGCCGGACCGCGAACTCGACGGCTCCGTCGCCCTGGGGATGCAACTGGTGCAGATTCACCGCGTCGACGTCGAAGACAGTGCGAAGGCCGTGCCGATGCAGGCGGTAACCCAGATCAGTGTCCTCGATGCCCCAGCCGCGGTAGGTCTCGTCGAATCCGCCGATGTCAGCCAGCGCCTCCGGGCTGACCGAGAGGTTGCCCGTGGTCACCAGCGTCCACGGCAGTGCGTATCCCCTGAGTTCCGGGGAGAACATGTGCACGATGTCCGGGTGGTTGTCGTAGTCGTGGCTGAGATCGATGCGCGCCGCCGTGGAGGTGAAGTCCTCGATGAGGTCGGAGGGTTCGATCAGCCGTTGATCTGCGGAGCCGCCGCTGGACCACTCGGGAAATCTGTCGTGCAGCAGGGCCCTCTCGGCGTCGTCGGCGGTCAGCCGGCCGCCGCCCTTCCAGACCGTCGCGACGCGACGTTTCCAGCCGATGGCCAGCGTGCCGGGGTCATGGCCGGCATGGCGCCGCACGAGATCGGGAGTGGCGATGCAACAGTCGTCGACGAACAGCACCCTGTCGCCGTCGGCAGCCTGCAACCCGTGGTTGCGCGCGGCCGCTCGGCCACCGTGCGGCGGCGTCAGGTAAGTGATGCCGAAGTGGCGCCGGTAGGCCGCCACCAGGTCGCGGGTGGAAGGATCACCCCCGTCATTCACGAGGATCAGTTCGAAGTCCTGGTGCGTCTGCCGCACCAGCGAGGCGAGGGTGTATTCTAGATACTCGTTCTTGCCGTAGGTCGGCATCACCACGCTGACCGAGGTCATACCGGCCCGCTCCTCCCGCCGCCCTCCGGCGGACGTATGCGTGTCACGAGATTCCTCCCGGCTTGGCTGCGTTGCGGTCAGGACTGCCGGACGTGCATGCGTTGCCGGCCCAGCGCCTCGATCTCCAACTCGATGAGATCACCGGCACGCAGGTAAGGCTTCGGGTCGGGCCGGCCCAGGGCCACCCCGGACGGCGTGCCGGTACTTATGACGTCGCCCGGGTACAGCACCATGAACTGACTGAGGTAGTGCACCAGGTGGTCGACCGGGAAGATCATGTTCTTGGTGTTGCCCGCCTGCCGTTCCTTGCCGTTGACCCACAACCGCATGTCGAGCGCATGCGGATCCGGCACCTCGTCCGGAGTGACGAGCCAGGGGCCGAGAGGGCTGAATGTCTCACACGACTTGCCCTTGTCCCACTGTCCGCCGCGTTCCAGCTGGAACTCCCGTTCGGACACGTCATTGGCCAGCACATACCCGCCGACACAAGCCCACGCCTCGGCGGGCGACGTGAGGTATCGAGCAGTGCGGCCGATGACCACTGCCAGTTCCACCTCCCAGTCGGTCTTGGTGCTGTTGCGCGGGATCAGCAGATCGTCGAACGGACCGGCCACCGTGTCGGCCGCCTTGAGGAAGATCACCGGCTCCTCCGGCTCCCAGGCACCGGTCTCACTGACGTGATCGCGGTAGTTCAGTCCGACTCCGACGATCTTTCCTACCCGGATCGGCGAGCCGGTCCGAGCGTCGTCGGCGACGACGGGCAAGACGCCTGCGTCGAGCGCGGACCGGGCCCGTTCCGGGCCTCCGGACGCCAGGAAAGCACCGTCCACGTCCGGCGTTATCGAGCTGAGGTCATACCGGTGGCCATCCTCCGCGAGCAGGGCGGGCCGTTCCCCGCCGGGTCTTCCGATGCGCAGAAATCTCATGGCCACTCCGTCTCGGCGTGCATCGAGGCGTGCAGGCAGGAGGTGAGGATGATGACGATGGCGCTCATCCCGTCGATTGACACGGAGGCCCGGCCGGCCGGCGCCTCATCGCTGCGGCGCCGTCAACGGTTGGCGATGACGTAGTCGGCCATCTTCCCGACCGAGTTGAAGTTCTCCACCACCAGTTCCTCGTCCGGGATGGCGATCGCGAACTGTTCCTCGAGCCAGACCAGAAGCTCCAGGATGCCCAGCGAGTCGAAACCGGCGAAGTCCCGGAGGTCCATGTGGTCGTCGATCACGGTCACCTCGCGGGACTCGGGCACCACCTCGCGCAGCCGTTCCACGACGGTCTCGACGACCTCTTTACGCTCGATCATTCTCCCCGTTTCTCCATTCTCGTGCGGCCGGAAGGCAGGAGCGGACGTCTCGCCGACGCCGGGATGCGAATGAGGATAACCACGGATCCGCTTCGCTGTCTGCCCCCTTTCAAATAGATCACAAAGGCGTTCGTGAATGTCTTACCGTCGGTCATCAGGCGCCAGAACTGGCTTCCAGGTTCCGGAACCGGCAATTTCCTCGGCTCTGAGCTGCGGATATGAGGATCTCGCCACCGGCACGGCCGGACTACAGGGTTGCGGGTGATCGCGGCATCGGGTTAACTGATCACATCGATCCAGTGATCAGCTGGATACACGGGGCTCCATACGTCATCGGGCGTAATACCTTTGCGGCCACCTCGGCATTGTTGCCGCGGGGCCGTTCTACGCGGTCTGCGCTGACGGATTCGCGAGACCTCTCTTCAACTTGCACCGCAATTTCTCGTGTTCGTTATTCATGTGCACGAAACAATTGCACTGCCGACGATCGGGAGGTGCACGGGGTGCGTCGCAATACCTTCCTGCTCACCCGCGAGTACCCACCACACACGGTGGGCGGGACGAGCACCGTGGCCAGAAATCTCGCGGTCGGGCTGGTCCGGCGTGGGCTGCCGGTCCAGGTGCTCACCACTGCGCCCGGCGCCGCGCGTGAGACCGAGGAGACGGTGGACGGCGTGCTGGTCAAGCGCGTGCCGGTCGGCAGCGTCTACGACCAGAGCATCCCGGCGCGGCGGCGAATCCTCGCGGCGGCCGACCGGCTGGCCGCCGACCACGGGCCGCCCGGTGCGCTGGTGGTGCCTGATCTGTTCAGCTGGCCGGAGGCGGCGGTGTTTCGCGGCCGGCACGCGGCGCCGCTGATCAACGTGCTGCTCCAGGACTTCCGAGCGATCACCCCGTACGACCGGGACGGCCACCGGGTCACCACCGGCGTCGGCGGCGTCCACGAGGATCTGGTCCGGCTCGAGGAGAACGCCTGCCGGTCGAGTGACCACACCGTCTACATCAGCCGGGCGCTCCAGGAGGCGATTACCGGTCACTACCCCGGTATCGAGGACCGTGGCAGCGTCGTCCACCTGGGTGTCGACCTGACCGAGATCGACGCGGTCCGGGCCGACCCGGCGCCGCTGCGGCGCAAGGCCGCGTTACTCGGCGACTCGCCCGCGCGCCTGGTGGTCGGCGCCGGCCGGTTGGTGCCGGTGAAGGGCTTCGGGCACCTGGTCGACGCGGTCGCCCGGATCAACCGCGGGCTCGTTCCGGGCGGTCCGGTCCGGCTGGTGCTGCTGGGGGCCGGGCCGGAGGCGCCGCATCTGCGCGCACAGGCTGACGACCTGGTCATCCTCAGCGACCTGCCCCGTTCGGAGGTGCTCGGCTGGATGTCGGTCGCGGACGTCGCCGTCGTGCCCAGCCTCTGGGAGTCGTTCTGCTATGTCTGCGCGGAGATGATGGCGCTGGAGCGGCCGGTGGTCGCCGCCGCGGTCGACTCCCTGCGCGAGCTGATCCCGCACGGCTCGGTGGGCTATCCGGTGCCCGTCGACGGGCCCTCGGGCGCCCGGCGGCTCGACCCGGCCATGCTCGCCGGCCGCATCTCCGACGCCCTCACCGACCCCGGCGCCGCCGAGCGTGGCCGCGCCGCGCGCCGGCGGGTCCTCGACAACTTCACTCTGGACCGGTATGCCGCCGAGGTCGCGGCCATTGCGGAGAGTCTGCTCGCCCATGCCTGACCCGACCCATGTGGATCTGCCGGCCGGAGTCCGCGAACTGTGCGACGCGGTCGTGCCGCCCGACCGCCGGCAGGCGCGCCTCGCCCAGGTCCGCCAGCTCACCGTCGCCCGCCCCGCGGGCAGCCTCGGCCGGCTCGACGACGCGGTGCTGCATGTCGCGGGGATCCGGCGCACCACACGCCCCGAGCCGCTGGCCGGGGTGGTGAGCGTGCTCGCCGGTGACCACGGTGTGGCCGCTCACGGCACCTCCCGCTTCCGGTACGGCCTCACCGGACGAGTGCTGGCCCTGATCAACGAGGGCCGGGCACCGGTGAACCGGCTGGCCGCGAGGGTGCCTGCTCGGGTGGAGACCGCTGACCTCGGCTTGGCCGAACCGGTCGGAGACCCGCGCTACCGGGTCGCCGCGGGCACGGCCGACCTGTGCGTGAGGGACGCGATGACCAGGGCGGAGACCGAGCTGGCGCTGGCGAACGGGGCCAGGTACGCCGTCGAGCGGCTGGCCGGGTCCGGGATGGTCGGCGTCGGCGAGATCGGGGTCGGAAACACCACCGCGACCTCCGCGCTGGCGGCACGGCTGCTCGGCGTGCCGGCCGCCATCACCGTCGGCGCCGGGTCCGGAGTGGACGACGCCACCGTGCTGCGCAAGCGCGAGCTCATCGAGATGGCACTGGCCCGGACCGCCGCCCTGCCGGACGACCCGCTGCGGCTGCTGGCGGGCCTGGGCGGGCTGGAGATCGCGGGCAACGTCGGCCTCATCCTGGCGGCCGCCGCCGACCGCCGGGTCATCGTCCTCGACGGCGCCATCACGGCAGTCGCGGCACTGATCGCGGTGCGGCTCTGCCCGGCCGTACGCGAGCATCTGATCGCCGGGCACCTCTCCAATGAGCCGGTTCACCGGCTGCTGCTCGCCGAGCTGTGCCTGAAACCCTTGTTGAGCCTCGAGATGCGACTGGGTATGGCCTCCGGCGCGGCGATGGCGATGGCGCTGCTGACCGGCGCGCTCGACGTGGTCGCGGCGACCCCGGACGCCGTCGAGGCCGGGCTGGCGCCCGGCGCCGCCGAGGCGGCCCGATGACGATGATCCGGGGCGTCGTCTTCGACCTCGACGGCACGCTCGTCGACTCGTGGCGGCCGCATGTCGCTGCCCTGCGTCGCGCGGCCGTCGCGGCCGGGCGGCCGCCCGCCTCCGCCGCGGCGCTGCTGGCCGCGCAGCGGGTGACCGACCGGGACACGGTGCGGGCGCTGACCGGACCCGACGCGTTCGCGGCGGGGTGGCGGGCGTACCGGGACGGCTTCGCCGACGACGTCGCGGCGGCCGGTGACCCCTCCGCCGACGGGCTGCACGAGGTGGTCCGGCGGTTGCGGTCGGCCGGTCTGGTGCTCGGCGTCTGCACCGGACGGTCCCGCCGTGAGGCCGCCCGGTTGCTTGCCGCCGCGAGCGCGGACATCCCGCTGACGGTGGCCCGGGAGGACACCCGCGAGCCCAAGCCGCACCCTGCCGGGCTGTGGCTGGCGTTGCGGCGCCTCGACCTGACCGCCGCCGATGCGGTCTATGTCGGGGACACCGCCGCCGATGCGGCGCAGGGGATCGCCGCGGGCGTCCGCACCGTTCTCGTCGGGAGCCGTGGCGAGCGTCCTCCGGGCGTACCCCGGCTTGACCGCCTCTGCGATCTGCCCGCCCACCTGGAAAGGACCGCATGATGTTCGCTTCCGCGGTGCGCGCGAACGGCGTACCCGGCTCGGCGGTCGCGTTCACCGCCGATGGCCGGACCTGGACCCGCGACGACTTGTTCGCCGCCGCCGACGATCTCGGCGGCGCCCTGGGTCGCGAGATCCCGCCCGGACAGCCGGTGGCACTGCGGCTGACCGATCCGGCGGCGGCCGTCGTAGCCACGCTGGCCTGCGACGCGCTCGGCCTGGCGGTGGTGCACGTCGACCCGGCGCTGCCCGAGCCGCCGCCGCTGGCCACGGTGACCGACGACGGGCTGCTGCCCGCGAGAGCCGGGGCGACCAGCCACGCGAGCCGGCCGCCCGGGTCGCACACCTTTCTGACCTCGGGGTCGACCGGTGTGCCGGTGGGCGTCGTGCGATCCGGCGAGGCGGTGCTGGCCGACGCGCGCCGGGTCGCTGCGTTCCTGGGTTACCGGCCGGACGAGCCGGTGCTGAACGCGACACCACTGTTCCATGTGTACGGTTTCAACTACGGCCTGGCCGGTCCGCTGCTCACCGGCGCGCCGGTGACCTTCGCGCCGTCCCGCTCGGTGCCCAGCCAGCTCGGGCGGGTGGCGGCGCGGTCCGGCGCGGTCACGATGATCGCGCTGCCGTTCCACTACGGCCTGCTGGCCGGCCGGGCGCTGCCGGACGGGTTCGGCGGCCTCCGCCAGGCCGTGTCGGCGGGCGCGCCACTCGCCGACGGCGCGATCACCTCGATCGTCGAGGCGGATGTCTTCACGCTGTACAACTGCTACGGCTCGTCCGAGGCCGGGGCGATCACGCTGGGCCGGTTGACCGGCACGGAGGCACCGGGCACCGTGGGCCGCCCGCTGCCCGGCGTGCGGTTCCGGGTGGATCCGTCGGTCGGCCCGGACGGCACCGGGGAGTTGCTGCTGTGGTCCGATTCGCTGGCGCTCGGCCGGCTCGGGCCGGAGGGCGTACGGCCACTGCCCGGTGCGGACGGCTGGTTCCGCACCGGCGACCTGGTGCGGCCACCCGGGCCTGATCAGGTGCTCCAGCTCTCCGGTCGGGTGAACGCTCTGATCAACGTTGCCGGCGAGAAGGTCTCCCCTGGCGACGTGGAGCGGGTGCTCGCCGCGCATCCCGCGGTCGCCGAGACCTACGTCTTCGCGTCGCCGGACCGGGCTCGCGGGCAGGTGCCGACGGCGCTGGTGGTGCTGCGTACGCCGGAACCGGTCGAGAACCTGGTCGGGTGGTGCCGCGACAAGCTGGCCCCCCACCAGGTGCCGCGGTCCATCACGATCGTCGCCGAACTGCCGCGCTCGGCCACCGGAAAAATCGTCACCGGCCCGATCGGCGGCCGCTCGTGATCGCCGCCGGCGCACCGGCGGCCGACCCGTTCGGTCTGGCCGGCCGGATGCTGATCGCCTCCGACGGCACGGTCACGCCGATGCTCGAGCTGATGGTCGGCGAGCAGATCGTGACCGCCGGCCTGAAGCAGTTCCCGGTGCCGGCCGACCCCGAGCACGAGAGCCTGCTGCCCGCCCCGCCTGGGACCGCCCTGCTGCAACGCACCACCCGGCTGGCCGGCGCGCGGTCCGGTGTCACCTACGTCCGGGCCACCTCGCTGCTGCTGCTCGACGCGCTGCCCGCCGAGTTGCGCCGGGACCTGCTGGTAACGCCGGAGCCGATCGGCCGGGTGCTGCGGCGTACCCGGGTGGAGACCTACCGAGACCTGATCAGCTGGGCGCCCTGCGGCTCCGCGTCGGACGAGGCGTACCGGCGCTACCGCATCCTCATCGGCGGCGTGCCCGCCCTGCTCATCGACGAACTGTTCACCGCCGCCTGCTTCCGGGGTGCCCGCGCCGCGGCCGCGGCCCGCGTTCACCAGGAGATGCCATGACACCGTCCGACCGTTATCCGCTCTGGGAATCGCTCACGCCGCCGAGCCGGTTCGGCGACCCGGGCCGCACCGCGGTGCGTGCCGAAGGCACCCGGATCCTCTTCGAGGACGGCGCCTGGCGGCTCTGCGCCACCAGCGGGCTGTGGAACGTCAGCCTCGGGTACGGCAACCTCCGGATCGCCGAGGCCGTCGCCGAGGCCCTGCGCGACGCGTCGTACCTGTCCCTGTTCCGGGGCGGGCACCGGCTCGCCGTGGAGGCGTCCCGGCAGCTGCTCGACCTGGCCGGTCCGGAACACTTCGGCCGGGTCGCGTACGCCACCTCCGGCGGATCGGCCAACGACCAGGCCATGAAGATCGCCCGGCAGTTCTGGTCCCTGCGCCGGCAGTACCGCCGCCGGATCATCGTCGGGCTGCGGGGCAGCTACCACGGCCTGACGTACGGTAGTCACGGCCTCAGCGGCATGGCGTTGGCGCAGAGCTACTACAGCGTCGATCAGAGCCTGATACGGCACGTCAGCCACGCCGACCCGGCCGAGCTGCGCGCGCTGCTGGAGAAGGAGGGCGACCGGATCGCCGCGGTCGTGGTCGAGCCGGTGCTCGGCACGGGCGCCCACCCACTGCCGCCAGCGATGCTCGAAGCCCTCCACGATCTGCGCGACGAGTACGGCTTTCTGCTGGTCGCCGACGAGGTCGCCACCGGTTTCGGCCGGACCGGGCCGGTCTTCGCGAGCACGGAATGGCGTTCCCGTCCGGACCTGATGCTGGTGTCCAAGGCGCTCACCAACGGAACCTGCGCGGCAGCGGCCATCCTCGTCTCGCACCAGGTCTGCGCCGCCTTCGAGAAACACGACGCGGTTCTCACGCACGCCGAGACGTCGGCCGGGCTGCCCGCCACCTGCGCCGCCATCCTGGCAACGCTGGCCGAGATGCGCCGGCTGACCGTGTTCGCGCGCGGCCGGGTGGTGGGCGACGGGCTGACCCGGGTGATCGCCGGGCTGGCCGATCATCCGCTGGTCGCCGGCGACGGCGGGGTGGGTTGTTTCCGAGCCGTGCGGCTGCGGCTCCACGGACGGGAGCTGGCCGACGCCGACGTGGTGCGGGTGATGGACGAGATCCGTACGGCCGGGGTCGTGGTCTCCCCCGGCCCGAGCTGCATCCAGATCTCACCGGCCCTGGTCTATCAGAAGGACGACCTCGACGAACTGGCCGCCGGGCTGCGTGCCGGGCTGGACCAGGCGTACGAGCGCCTGCTCGCGGTGAGCGTGCCGGCATGACCGCGACGACCCGCGCTGACGACCCGGCTGCCGTGCCGGCACCAGACCCGCCATACCCTCAGGAAAGGATCCCTTCGATGGCCGACTCCGAGACGGTCCCGCACGATCCGAACATCACGCTGGTCGAGGGCTTCGTGCCGGTGATCGACCTCGGCTTCACCCGGACGCCGAACCCGGACCGCGAGGCCGCCACCGCCCGGGCCATCGGCCAAGCGTGCAGCACCAGCGGCTTCTTCGTGGTCGTCGGGCACGGCGTGCCGCAGTCGCTGATCGACGCGACCTGCGAAATCACCCGAAAGTTCTTCCTTCAGCCGGAGGAGGTCAAGCGGGAGATCGCGTACGACCCGATGGACAGCCTGCACCGCGGCTGGTCCACCTGGCGGTCGTTGCAGAAGTTCTCCGCCTGCCGGATCGGTGAGCCCCTGCTCGGCGGCGAGCAGGAGCCGGGCGTCTGCGACGAGAAGCTGATCGCTCCGAACCGCTGGCCGGCGCTACCCGGGTTCAAGGAGACGTGGCTGGCCTACTACCTCGCGATCGAGGCGATGTCCCGGCGGCTGCATCGGTTGCTGGCGCTGGCGCTGGACCTGCCGGCGGACTGGTTCGAGGACAAGATCGACAACCATATGACGCCGCTGGCCGCCAACTACTTCCTGCCCGCCGCCGAGCCCGGCGAGCACGGTCCACTGCGGACCGAGGCGCACACCGACTTCGGCACGGTCACGGTGCTCTACCCGGAGAACACACCGGGCGGCGGCCTGCAGGTGCGCGACCGGGACAAGCAATGGCTCGACGTGCCGGTGATCGAGGGCGCGTTCGTCATCAACCTGGGCAACCTGATGGCGCAGTGGACCAACAACCGCTGGGCCAGCACCATCCACCGGGTGGTGAACCCACCGGACGACCTGGCGCACCTCGATCGCATCTCGATCCCGTTCTTCCAGCAGCCGAACCCGGACGCGATGATCTCGTGCATCCCGACCTGCTTCGACGAGGACAACCCGCCGAGGCACGCGCCGGTCACGGCGGGCGAGTACTTCATCGCGCGGTCCCGCCGGATCTTCGTGGAGCGCAGGGTCCGCGAACGCCGGGGCGAGAGCGATGAGGTCTCGCTGACCCGCATCAACCGATGACCGGCACGTTCGGGATCCGCTCGACGAGCGTCGTCCTCGGCGAACCGGCGCCGGTGCTCGCCTGCGCGCCGGAGTACGTCGAGGATGTCGGCCGGATCCGGGATCTGGGCTTCGAGACGTTCTACCGGGCGCCGGACGGCGTCGGCGTGACCGACCTCGCCGTCCGGGCCGGGACGGCGGCGCTGGCGAAGGCGGACGTGCCCGCCGACGAGGTCGACCTGGTGGTGTTCGCGATGGCCGACGTGCCGGAGTATCTGTACTGGGACGCCGCCGCCTCGGTGCAGTCCCGCCTCGGCGCGGTCCGGGCCGAGGCGGTGCTGGTGAACCAGGCGTGCAGCAGTGGCGTCGCGGCGTTCGACACGGTGGCCGGCAAGTTCGCCACTCATTCCGAGTACCGCGTCGCCCTGCTGATCGTGGCGAACCGGATCCCGGACGCGTATTGGAACCGGATGGACTCGGCCACCGCCGTGGTGTCCGACGGCGCGG
The DNA here is from genome assembly GCF_030269485.1 of Actinoplanes sp. NBRC 103695. Lineage (GTDB taxonomy): Bacteria > Actinomycetota > Actinomycetes > Mycobacteriales > Micromonosporaceae > Actinoplanes. The sequence goes on from NZ_BSTL01000036.1 coordinate 72,087, forward strand.
CCGCCGCGGTCCTCGTCCGTGGGCACCACGAGCAGCGATGGCTCGCCACCGACGTGCTCACCGACGGCCGGTACAGCGATGTCTTGCGGATGGAGATCGGCGGCGCGCGGCAGCCGTTCGTCGCGGGTGGCCCCGCCCCCACACCGATGGGTAACCCGGCCGACCTGATGAAGCGGTTCCTCGGCTCGAACCTGCGGTCGACCATCAAGTTCGTCCGGTACAACCGCACCCGCAACCGCGAGGTGCTGGAACGTGCTTGCAAGCGGGCCGGCGTACGTCCGGAGGACATCGACCTGGTCCTGCACATGAACGCCGACGCTCGGACCCTGAAGGACTACCGGGTGCACTGCGGGCTGACGCGGGCACGGACCAACACTGATCTCGCCCGCGAGCACGGCCACTTCGGCGCGGCCGACCAGCTGATCGCGCTCGGACTGCTGCGCGCGTCGGACGGCGTACGCACGGGCGAACTCGTGGCCCTGACCAGCACCGGCAACGGCATGCACTGGGCCTGCACGCTGCTGCGCGCCTGACCCGTACTTCTTCACCCGGCGCTGACCGGGCCAGCACACGAAGGAAGATCACGGTGGAACTCAGTTTCTTCTACTTCGCCGACGACGGCGCAGCCGACCACGATCGCTACCGGCTCCTGCTGGACGGCGCGCGGTTCGCCGACGAGCACGGCTTCGCCGGGGTGTGGACGCCGGAGCGGCACTTCCACCCGTTCGGAGGCATCTTCCCCAACCCGGCGATCACAGCCGCCGCAGTCGCGGCGGTCACCAGCCGCGTCGGCATCCGGGCAGGCAGCGTGGTGGCACCGCTGCACCATCCGCTGCGGATCGCCGAAGAGTGGTCGGTGGTGGACAACGTCTCCCACGGCCGGGCCGGGATCTCGCTGGCCTCCGGCTGGCACCCGCGCGACTTCGTGCTGAGGCCGGAGGCGTACCAGGACCGCAAGCAGCGCACCGTCGACCTCATCGGAGAGCTGCGCCGGTTGTGGGCGGGCGAGCCGTACGGCGGCTCGGACGCGGCACCCGGCGAGCAGTACCGGGTCTTCCCGCCGCCGGTGCAGGCCACGCTGCCGATGTGGCTGACCAGCAGTGGCGCGGCGGACACGTTCGAGGCGGCCGGCAAGTCCGGCGTCGGTGTGCTGACCCACCTGCTCACCCAGAGCGTCGAGGACCTGGCCGCGAAGATCACCCGCTACCGCAGTGCGTACGCCTCCTCCGGGCAGCCGGGCCGCGGGCACGTCACGCTGATGATGCACACCTACCTGGACACCGACCTGGACAGCGCCGAGCAGGTGGTCCGCGAGCCGCTCTACCGCTACCTGGCCAGCTCGCTCGACCTCAACGTGGGCTCGGTGAACGCCCCGGACGGTACCCGGCGGCAGACGACGCTGAGCGAGAGCCGCGCCCGGGCCGTCTCCGAGCGGGCGTACGAGCGTTACCTGCGCAGGGACGGCCTCTTCGGCTCGGTCGCCGACGCGCTGGCGGTCGTCCGGCGGATCGCCGATGCCGACGTCGACGAGATCGCCTGTCTGATCGACTTCGGCGTGCCGGTGGCCGACGCCGTCCGCGGTTTCCGGCGCCTGGACGCGTTGCGGAAGGCCGCGGCATGACCTGGCCGCCGGCGTTCGAGGACCTGCTGCGGCGGCACTGCCGGTTCGTCGCCCCGGACGAGCCGATCGATCCGGACCAGGCGTGGCCGGTCCTGGGCGTCGACTCGTTCGCGACCCTGATCCTGATCCTGGAGCTCGAGGAGACGTTCGGCGTGAACATCCCCGATTCGTTGCTGACCGGCACCCAGTTCAGTACCCCGGGCTCGATGTGGGCCACCCTCGGCGAACTGCTGGCGGACCAGCGATGAGCGACCTTCTCGACCGCATCCACCGGGTCGCCCGGGAGTCGCCCGCGAGGCCCGCCCTGGTCGTCGGAGAAACGACCATCACGTACGCCGACCTGGTCGGAACCGCCGCCCGCACGGCCGCATCACTCGCCCCCGGGCAGCGGGTCGGCGTGTTCGCCCAGGACAGCGGTGTCGCCCATCTCGGTGTGCTCGCCGCGATGTACGCCGGTGCGGTGGCCGTGCCGCTGAACCCGGCTTTCCCGCCGGAGCGCACCGCGGAGATGCTGCGGGCGGCCGGTGCGGAAACGGTCATCGTGGACGGGCCGGGCGAACAGCTGCTGCCGGGCGTACCAGGATCGCCTCGCCAGAGCTTGCGCCTCGCCGACCCGAGCGGCGGACCGCCCCGCGCGCCCCGGGCCGTTACGGCCCGCGACCTGGCCTACATCATGTTCACCTCGGGCTCCACCGGCCGCCCGAAGGGTGTGCCGATCACCCACGGCAACCTGGCGCACTTCCTGGCGAGCGCGCAACAGCACCATCGCATCGAGGCCTCCGACGTGCTGGTGCAGACCTTCGACCCGACGTTCGACCTGTTCATGTTCGGGCCGTTCATGGCGTGGCCGGTCGGCGCCGGGCTCGCGGTGCTCCCGCCGCGCGGACTGGTACGGCTGGCCGCGTTCGTGGAGCGGAACGGCGTCACCACCTGGTTCTCGGTGCCGAGCACGATCCGGCTGCTGCGTCGAATCGGCGAACTGCGGCCGGCGTCGCTGTCGACGCTCAAGCGCAGCCTGTTCTGCGGAGAGGCGCTGACCCACGAGGACGCCCTGGCGTGGCACGGCGCCGCACCAAGGTCCACTGTAGATAATCTCTACGGGCCGACCGAGCTGACCATCGCCTGCACCGTGCACCGCTGGGATCCGGCCGCCGCGCCGGAACCGAACGGCGTCGTACCGATCGGCGCGCTGCACCCCGGACTGGACCACGTGCTCGACGACGGCGAGCTGTGCGTGACCGGACCGCAGACCACGCCCGGCTACCTCACCGCGGCCGACGACGGGAGCCGCTTCCTGGACCTCGCCGGGCGGCGGTTCTACCGGACCGGCGATCGAGTGAGCCGGACGCCCGACGGTGGCCTGCGCTACCTGGGACGGATCGACCACCAGGTGAAGGTGCGCGGCTATCGCGTCGAGCTGCTCGAGGTGGAGCACGCCCTGCGGGGGATCGACGCGGTGGCCGACTGCGCGGTCGTCACCACCGACGAGGACGGCGAGACCGTGCTCATCGCGGCCTACCGCGGCGACCCGGCCCTGGCCGATCGGCTGCCCGCGCTGCTGGCCGCACGGCTTCCCGAATACATGGTGCCGCAACGCTTCCATCCGGTCGACGAACTGCCGCTCAACGTCAACGGGAAGGTCGACCGGCCGGTGCTGGCGGGAGTGGTGGCCCGATGACTGTCACCCTGGCGACATCCGGCGCCGTCCGTGCGCTGCACGTCATCCCGGACCGGTACCGGGCCTTCTCCAGCACCGCCGCGCACGCGCGCTCGGTGCACAATCTGCCGGCCGACGTGCTTGCCGCGGCCGAGACGGCGGGCCTCCCCCGGGTCGGCGGACCCGGTCGCGCCCGCTACGACGACCGGGACCTGCTGAACCTGTCGGCCGCCCTGCGCCGACGATCCGTGTGGTATCTCGCGCAGGTCGGCCTCCGCCGCGTCCTCGACCGGCTGGCGGCGGGCGCGGGAGCCGCGTACCGGGTCACCGCCAAGCCCCGCTGCCTGGTGTCCGGGCACCGGGGCGACTGCGACTTCGAGCTGCTGTTCGACGACGGGCCCGAGCCGGCACCGTTGTCCGGCAGCGAGATGCGGCTGACCGGGAAGGACACCTTCGAGGTACGGACGTCCGGGCACACGTCGGAGGCACCGCCTGCCGTACGCGACGTCCTGACCGCGCTGGACCACGCTGAATACCTGCACCTGCCGCAGATCCTCTGCCGTGATCTGGCGTTCTTCGACCGGACCGGCGTGGCGAACTGCCTGCTCGCCACCGCGGTGCTGCTCCGCCGGGCCGGGCAGCTCGGCGTACCCGCCCGCTCGTCGTTCGGGCTGCTGTTGGTCCCGCCGTTCGCCGGCCTGCACACGTGGACCGAGTTCCTGGTCGACGGGCGCTGGGTCGCCTTCGACCCGCACCTGATCCGGCTGATGGAGAAATCCGGGGTGCTCGCACCGGGCGCCTGGTCGCCGACGCGGTCACTGTCCGGGGTGCTCGCCCGGTTCGGGCCGATCAACGCCGCGGTCGGCCGGCACGGCGGCAACCACGTCTCTGTGTCGTACGGATTGGAGCCCCTGACATGATGCGGCTGCGACCGGTCCCGGCGACCACCGCGCCGACCGTACGCATGATCCTCACCGGCGGTCACGGCGCGCGCTCCGCCTTCCGCACCTGGCTCGCACCGGCGGGTCCGCGCCTGGAGGTCCACCTGCTCGACAATCCCGCCGGCATCGCGCCCCAGCTGGCCGCCCTGCCCGTGCTGACGCCGACAGTCGTGGTCGTCACCGCCGGCGACGCGGCCGCCGGTCTGGCTGCCGACGCCGACCATCTGGTGGTGCTGGGCGTCGGCGGCCCGGCGCCGATCCCGCACGAGACCGGCCACACCCGGATCACCGTCGTCGCCGGCTCCGACCTGGATCGGGCCGGCCCCGAGCTGACGGCCTGGTGCGACATAGCGCCGCAGGTGACCGTGCGGATCCTCGACGTACCCGACGCCGAGCTGGTGCGGCCGCGGTCCCCCGCGGCCGACCTCCTCCTCGCACTCTTCCGGGTCAACGAGTCCTACCCGCCGCTATGACCGGTCGGACGACGAACGGCGATTCCCGTCGGTCCGGCATGGCGGTGTCCCGGCCCGGTGGTGGACCGGTCGGCCGGTCAAAGCCCGGACCAGGCCGGTGTGTTTGAGCGGGTGGGACGAGCAACCCCGCCGTTTCACGCCGCCGGCGACGTCCCCGGCAGGGGATTTGAGACCGACTAGACTAGAGACTCTTCGCGGTGGAGGTCCGGCTCGCCTTGCCGGGACTCCTCACGTTGCCGGGACTCTTCGGGTTGCCGGGACTCTTCGGGTTGCCAGGGCTCCTCGGTGCATGCGCTTGCTGCCGGCGCTCTCGCCGGGCGTGGGCTTTCGCTTGGTCTGCCAGGCGCCCGGGTGCCTGCTCACCGTCGCTGCCGCCGCTCGCGGCTCTGCCCGGGCACGGTCAGTGGTAGCCGGGCACCAGAGTGGTAGCCGTAGCCTGCGGTGGTAGCCGGGCACGAGGGTGGTAGCCGTAGCCTGCGGTGGTAGCCGGGCACGAGAGTGGTAGCCGAAGGCGGCATCCGGCCTGGACGGCCCGCCACGACCGCTCTGGCCGACCGGTCTCGCGCGGCCGGTGGTAGGACCAGGCGCTATCCGAGACCGCTGACCGCTCTGAGCTACCACGCGCGCGGACCGTGGTAGCCCAGCGCGGCATCCACGCCGAAATACCGCCCTGGCCCACCACCGCCTGCCTGGTCTACCACCCACGTCCGCTCCTACCACCAACCGCGCCCGGCCACGGCCGCGACCGGCCACCAACCGCGCCCGGCCACGGCCGCGACCGGCCGCAGCAACGGTGAGCAGGCACCCGGGCGCCTGGCAAGCCGCCCCGACCCCGCACCGGGCGCAAGCAACGGCAACCAGGGCGAGCAGGCACCCCCGCCCCGACCCCGCACCGGGCACGAGCGGCGGCAACCAGGGTGAGCGGACACCCCGCCCCGGGCGCGAGCGGCGGCAACCAGGGTGAGCGGACACCCCGCCCCAACCCCGCAGCGGGCGCGAGCGGCGGCAACCAGGGTGCAGCAGGCGCCCGGGCACCTTGCACACCCGGCAGCACGGCCTGACCAGACCTCAACCTCGAAGGGTCTCTAGCCGTTCCCACGCACCGCGGAGACAACAAAGGCCAGGGAGCCGGCCAGGAAGTGGCCTTCGCGGTGCATCCTCTCCAGCTCGCCCATCCAGCGGACCGCCAGCCGCCCGGTGACCACGCCGTCCTTGACCAGCTGGGCCACCGGTCGACGCATGGTGAACATGAAGAACTCGAACTCGTTGAAAACCATCTGCGGTGCGGTCTCGATCTCGACGAAACCGGCCTCGCGCAGAAGGCGTGGCAACTGACGGCCGATCCAGCCGTCAAGCGCCGCATCGGTGATGCTGTCCAGGATCAGCCTCGTGGTCGCCCGGTCGGGGTGGTCGATGATCGTGCTGCCCAGGTCGAACTCGAGGGTTACGGCTCGGCCACCCGGCCGCAGCAGCCGGGCCATCTCGGCGATCACGCCGCGGGCGTCCGGCACGTGCTGCATGATCGCCTGTGCGTGGCACCGGTCGAACGCCCCACTCTCCAGCGGCACATCGGTGGCCGACCCGACCAGGAACTCGATCCGGCCGTCCGCCGTGCCGGCCCGGCGGCGGGCCTCGTCCACCATGAGGCGACTGAGATCGACGCCGACCACGGTTCCGCTGGACGGCATGGCGTCGGCGATCGCCCGGGCGTCGGTGCCGGGCCCGCAGCCGAGGTCGACGACGCGCTGCGCGGTGTCCAGCCGGAGCCGGCGCATTACCTCCGCCTCGGCCTGGAGCATGCCGCTGGTCGCGCGTCCCACTTCAAGTGACCGGAACAGCGCCTCCGGGTTGTCCGAGCTGTCGACGTCGGCGAAGCTGCGCAGGTTCGCGCCGGTGGCGTTCGGGGTGAATGGCATGAGCTGTCCTTTCGTCGCCGGCCGCCTCAGCGGTAGGCCGCCTTCTGGATGCCGTAGAGCTCGGCGTACTTGCCTTCGGCCGCCATCAGCTCGGCGTGCGAGCCGACCTCGACCACCCGGGACCCGTCCAGCACGACGATCAGGTCGGCCATCCGAACCGTGGAGAACCGGTGCGAGACCAGCAAGGTGATGCGGCCACCGTGACCGCCGTACGGCTGCCGGGCCGCCGCCGCGTACCGCTCGAAAAGCTGATGTTCGGTCTCGGCGTCCAGGGCCGCCGCCGGTTCGTCGAGCACCAGCACCAGCGGGTCGTCGCGCATGAAGCCGCGCGACAGCGCCAGCCGCTGCCACTGCCCGAACGAGATCTCGACGCCGTCCCGCCATGACACGCCCAGTTGGGTGTCCAGCCCCGCGGGCAGCTTGCTCAGCATCTCGCCGGCGCCGGCCCGCTCGACCGCCGCCTCCACCGCCGCCGAATCGTCGATCCGGGCCAGGTCGCCGAGCCCGATGGTCTGCGCCGCGGAGAACTCGAAGCGCTGGAAGTCCTGGAAGGTGCCGGACATCCGGGCCCGCCAGTCGTCCGGTGGCAGCCGGTCGAGCCGCTCGCCGTCGATCAGGATCTGCCCGCCGGTCGGGTCGTAGAAGCGGCACAGCAACTTGATCAACGTGGTCTTCCCGGCGCCGTTCTCGCCGACGATCGCGACCACCTGTCCGGCCGGCAGGGTGAGGTTGATGTCCTCGAGGATCATCCGGTTCGATTTCGGGTAGTGGAACGACACGTTCTCGAACGTGATACCGGTGGCCAGCCGCTCCGGAACAGGGCGGTCGGCGTCGGACCGGTGCGCCGCGGCGAAGTTCTCCAACCAGGTCAGCCGCCGCGACGCGTCCAGCCAGATGCCGCGCAGGAAGTACGTCTCGCTCATCGTCTGCCCGATGAACAGCGACAACCGGCCGGCCGCGGTCAGCACCAGGGCCACCGCGCCGGCTCGCTCGGCGGGTGTCCCCTGCTGGTACGCCACCCAGGACACCGCTGCCGCGAGCGCCGCCCCGAAAACGCACCAGACCGTGCACTGCCACGCCGTGGTGATCCACTGCGCCCGGTTGAGCGCGTGGTACGACCGGTCCCACGATCGCCGCCGGTCGGCGCGCAGTCGCTCCTGCAGCCCGGCTATCCGCACCTCCTTGCCGGGTCCGGCGCTGGACCCCAGGACGAACCAGTGCCGGGCGCGCCGCCGGTCCTGGGCGCCGTTCTCCTCGATCCGCTTCTCGATCGCCGCCCGGCGCATCGCCACCAGCAACGTCGGCGCGGCGAAGACCAGCAGGACGGCGAGCGCCGGGTGAACCGTCATCAGCAGGCCGACGGTCAGCACCAGCCGCAGCACCGCGCCCGACGTGGCGAACAGCGACCGGTACAGCTGGCTGAGCGTCCCGGCGTGGTCGCGCAACACTTCGAGCAGGTCGAGATGATCGGTCCGCTCGTGGTGCTCGATGGTCGTCACGGTCGACTGGAGCCGGGCGACATACGACTCGATGTGTACGGCAGCCCGCTCGGCCAGCCGCAGGTTGGTCCGCTCCGACGCGTTGGTGAGTAGCCATCCGCCCGCGGCCAGCCCGCCCAGCAGCAACGCCGCCTTCAAAGTCCCTGGCTGGTCGGCGCGGACGACCGCCTCGCTGAACAGTTTGAAACCCCACGCGAACAGGGCGTCCGGCACGGCTGCGGCCAGGGTTGTCGCGGCACCGGCGAGCAGCAGCAGCGGCTCGGCGCGGAATCCCATCCGTAGCGACCGCCACAGCGCGGTCAATGACGGTGGCAGCTCAGGCGAAGACGCTGTCGTTGTTGTCATTGCTGTCGTCCTCTCCGAAGCGGGCGGCCTGGACGTCGTACATCCGCGCGTACCGGCCACCGGCCGCATACAACTCGTCGTGCGTGCCGAACTCGACGACCCGCCCGTGCTCGAGCACGGCGATCCGGTCGGCATGCCGCACCGTCGAGAACCGGTGCGAGATCAGCACGGTGGTGGTGCCGCGGGTGGCCGCGAGGAGCCGGCCGAAGATCTCGGCCTCGCCGCGGACGTCCAGCTGGGCGGTGGGCTCATCGAGGATGACAAGACCGGCACCCTGGCGTACGGAGCAGAGCACACGGGCCAGCGCGACGCGCTGCCACTGGCCGCCGGAGGGATCCTTGCCGCCCTCGTACGCCGACGACAGGACGGTGTCGAGCTCGGCGAAGCCGGTGGCGCCTGCCTCGGCGAGCGCCGCCCGGATCTCGTCGTCTGTCGCGCTGCCCAACGGTGCCACGTTCTCGCGCAGCGACAGGTCGTACTTGTTGTAGTCCTGGAACACCGCGGTCACCCGGCTGCGCCACGAGGCGATGTCGAACTCGCGCAGGTCGACACCGTCGATCTCGATGCCGCCGCCATCCGGGTCGTACAGCCGGGACAGCAGCTTGACCAGCGTGGTCTTCCCGGCGCCGTTGACTCCGACGATGGCCAGCGAGGAACCGGCCGGGATGGACAGGTCCAGGCCGTCGAGCACCGGCGGGCGTCCACCCGCATAGGCGAATCGCACGTCCCGGAACCGGATCTCCCGCGCCGGCAGGGCCTCGGCCGGACGCTTCCCGGTGGTGGCCAGGGCTCCGGCCGCCTGCATCGGCTCCCGCAGCCGGCGTACGGTCGCGATACCGTGCGCCGTATGCGGCAACGCCCAGCTCAGTCCGCCGAACCCGAGGGCTCCGGCGCCAACCGCGGCCTGCGCGAAGGTGATCGCCGCGCCCACGCCGATCGCGCCGGTGCCCGCGTCCCGGGCCAGCCACCAGAAGGCGAACCCGTTGACCCCGACGAGCAGGACGACGGTCAACGCGATCCGGTGCACGGGCAGTTTCGTCGTACGCCAGCGAACCTCGACCAGCCGGCGCCGCGCCTGGGCGAAACGCTCCACGATCCAGCCGGACAACCCGAAAAGCCGAACCTCCTTGGCCGCCGGGGAGTCCATGGCGAGCCGGTACGAGTACTCCGCCTGCCGCTGCGCCTCGGCCAGCTCGCCGGTCAGCCGGTCCCACACCGTCGCCGTCCGAAGTATCCAGTGCGTCGCCACCCAAGCTCCGCCGACCAGCACCGCCAGCCACCAGTGGTAGGCACCCAGCACGATGACCTGCGCCAGCCCGATCGCGAGATCGACCAGCCCGGCCCCGATGAACCCCATGGCCAGCGACACCGGCGGGCCGGTCAACCCCAGGTCGAAGTCACGAGCCAGGGTCAGGTCGTCGGTCAGCTCGGAGGACTCCAGGTGCCCCAGTCCGGCCGGGGTGGTCGTGGACAACAGCAACTGGTCGTCCAGCCAGGCCGATATCTGACTGCCCAGGCTGGAGCCGATCTGCGCGTGCAGCGGCGGCAGGATCTGACTGACCACGAACAGCACAGCGACCACCGCGAGCGTCCCGCCGATCGGGGCATCCTTCTGCACCCGGACGATCAGCAGACCGACCGAGACGGCGATCGCGGCCGGGATCAGGCCCCGGAGCAGGATGAGGCCGTACCAGGCGATGGCGAGCGGCCGGTTGGCTCGGAAGAGCTCGGCGAAGAATTGCGCTTCCACACTTTGCCGAAGCCATTTCACCATCGGTGGGAACCCCTGTCGGACGGCACGAAGCATGGTCCTGCACGACTGGGCCGTGCAGGACCATCTGCAAACTGTGAAGAATGACGACGTGACGGCGCGAAACGTCCAGACCTTTAGCCCCCGGTGTGTCCTCTCCTCGATCGGCCATCACGAACCGCTGCGAGTGTCAGGGCGGCGTGCGCACTGACGCGGCGGGTCGCGGAGCGTTCACAGCTGCGCGAAAGTGCCGAATCGGCCCGCTCGTGGGCCGTCCCCGTCGAATCGATACCGAACGATACCCGGCCGCAGGCGCCGCGGACAACCTGAAATGGGCTCATATCGGTTCCGGAACCGTCGGCCCTTCCTGCCGCTCGCGGTTGAGTCCGGGGCGACCAGGAGCACCACCATTCGACGTCCGGGCCATTCACGAGTTCGAGCTCCGGACACCGGTCACCGCCTCGTCACGGCAGGCCACCAGCCAGTTCCTGGCGCGCTGTCAGCCCACCCGCTCCGGCGACGGCTCGGGCGAGTCCTCGTCCGGCGCGTCCACCCGGATCCTGGTCATGGCCAGCGCGATCAGCACGATCGCGGCAACCACCACGGCCATTCCCCAGACCAGATCGGTGGCCTGCGCGACAAGGCCGATCACCGGTGGTCCGACCAGGAGACCCGCCGTACCCGTCGCGGCGACCAGTGCGAGCGCCTCCGGGCCATGCTTGGCCGCGGCGACGTAGATGACGGGGGCGACGGCCGCCATTCCCAGCCCCACGCAGGCGAAGCCGATCAGCGCTGGTAGCCAGCCGCCGAGCAGCAGAGCGGCCCCCAGACCGGCGGCGGCCAGGGTCGTGCCCGCCAGCACCACCGGCTTGTCACCCCAGCGGGCCCGCCACCGGTCGGCGAAGAGCCGGGCCAGCACCATCGTGCCGGACACGGTGGCGATGCCCAGGGGCGTGAGCTCTGTGCCGGCGTGCGCGACGTCCCGCAGGTAGAGTGCCGACCAGTCGTTCATGGCGCCCTCGGCCAGCTCGGCGAACACCATCGCCACGCACAACCACAGCACCGCCAGGGACGACAGCGACCAGCGTCGCTTCGTGCGCACGGGCTCCTCGGCCGGTGCGTCCGTGGTGATCGTCCCGGTTCCGGCGACCACCAGCATCGTGAGCAGCAGCGCGGCGGCTACCGCGAAGTGGACCGGCAACGCCGTGGTGAACGTAGTCACCAGGGATGCGATCAGTGCGGCGGTGAAGGTGCCGCCGCTGAACACGGCGTGCAGCAGGGCCATGGTGTTGCGTTCGTGCGTGACCTCCAGGGCGGCGCCCTGGGCGTTCATCGCCACGTTGAGGCAGGCGATCAGAAGGCCGTCGACGAAGAGCACGGCGAGCGCGACCGGCAGGTTCGGCACGAACGCCAGCGCGCCGAGCACCACCAGCAGTCCGAACGCCGAGACGAACGACAGGCGCCGCGACCCGAGTCCTTTCATCAGGCGGGAGACCAGCGGGAAGGAGATGGTCGCGCCGATGCCGGGGGCGAGCAGCAGCAGGCCCACCTCACCCGTGCTGAGGTCCAGATGGGTCTTCAGCGCCGGGATGCGCGAGACCCAGGTGCCGTACTGGAAGCCGAGGAAGCAGAACAGGGCGCCGATCGCCACCTGGGAGCGGCGGAAGGACAGGGACTGGACCATGGGTTGTTCCTTGCTCAGAGGGGGCGGGACATGTAGACGGCGCCGTGTCCGTAGCCGTCCGGCACCACGACCTCCGGCCGGGGACGGAAGCCGTGACCGGCCCAGAAGGTTCGGCTGCGGGCGATCGAGACGAGCGAGATCCGGCGGTACGGGCCGTCGTGGGCCATGTCGAGCAGGTGGGCGAGCAGGAGGCTGCCCAGACCGCCGCCGCGGTGTTCCGCTGCGATCACGAGGTCGTGCAGATGAAGGCCGCCCGTGCCGGACACGACGGTTCCACCCGCAGCAAGGTCGGGCGACCGGCCGTACGGGAAGGGGAAAGCCAGCAGATAACCGGCGACCCGCCCCCGGGCCTCGACCACGAATGAAGTTCCGGCGCCGGCCCGGCCGCGCAGGAGCCCAGGGTCCTCGGACAGGCCCAGATCCCGGTACGCCGCGGACTCCAGGGACACGACGGCCGGCCAGTCGGCGGCGCGGACCGGGCGGATTGCCGTCAGCACGGCGCCATCCTCGGCAGCGCGCCGACCGTGTGGTACGGAAGGGGCGCGAAACCGTTGAAGCCGACGGTCGTGTAGCTCACCGCGTAGGCGCCGGCCGACAGGATCCACACCGGGTCACCGGAGCGCAGGCCAGACGGCACCAGGACGGGTGACCCGGGGTCGAACGCGTCGTCGCTGTCGCAGGTCGGCCCGGCGACCACTGCCGGAACCCGGTGGCCGTCCGCATGTCCCGGGAACTCCAGCCGGTACTGGATCTGATCCAGCTCGTACAGCCCGTTGAACCGTCCGCAGCTCAGGTAGAGCCAGCGCTCCCGGCGGCCGTCGCGACCCTGACGTCCGGTCAGCCGGACGACGTGCGACCGGATCGCGCCGTGGTCGGCGACGAGGTGCCGGCCGGGCTCGATGACGAAGCCGAGCGGGCCGCGGGCCACCGTCCGAAGCCGAGCCATGCCGTCGCGGATGGCGGTGAGGATCAGGTCGAGCGGAGGGCGCAGCGGCCGGCCGCTCCGGTCGAGATAGCCGAGCGCGGGCAGGCCCCCGCCGAGGTTGACGTGGTCCAGGTCGATACCGCGTGCGACGAGGCCGGCCAGGGCGGCGGCGACGACGTCGAACGCGTTCCGCCACGCGGCCACCGTCATCTGCTGCGAGCCCACGTGCAGCGAGAGGCCGGCCGGGACCAGCCCGAGCGACCGGGCGGTGTCCAGAACCTCCACCGCCTCGTCCGGGGAACAACCGAACTTGCCGGTGAGTCGCCAGAGTGCGCCCGACCCGCTGACGGCCAGCCTGCTGAACACCCGCGAGCCGGGCGCGTGCGCGGCGATCGCGCGTACGTCGGCGATGCTGTCGGTCGCGAACAGGCGGACCCCCATCCGGTACGCCTCGGCGATGTCCCGATCGGACTTGACGGTGTTGCCGTAGTGGACCCGCTCGACCGGCACGCCGGTGCGCAGAGCCTGGGCGATCTCGTACGGCCCGGCCGCGTCGAACCCGGCCCCGGCCCCGCCCAGCGCGCTCAGCACATCGTCGACCGGACAGGCCTTGACGGCGAACCGGACGCGGGCTCCGGGTAACTCCCGGAGCAGATCATCGTGCCGCTGCACGATCCCGGTCAGGTCGTAGATGATGCCGTCCGACGTCGCCGAGGCGAGGGCGGACCGCAGGGGCACACTGTCCGGCATCAACGAAGTCCCACCGGTCCGCACGCCCGAGCCGACCGGATCAGCGGCTCCCACACCTCGATCAGCAGCGCGAAGTCCTCGATGTCCTGCCGCGCCTGGACGATCAGCAGCTCCCGCCCGTCGGCGAGCCGGTCGGCGACCCGCGCGAAGCGCCCGTCCAGCCGCCGGTAGGTGCGCTCGAGCTGGTCCAGCACCCGGACGTTCGGAGCGGTGTCGAGGCCGGTACTCTCCCGGACCATCGCGGCCAGCATCGGCGCCCGGACCCGGTGCCGCTCGTCCAGCAAACGCTCTCCGGCCGCATGCATCCGTGCGTACACGAAATGCAGATAGAGCATGGACAGAAAGAACTTGACCAGCCGCAGGTGATAGTCGAGGAACGCGGCGTCGGCCTTACGGTCCGGGGTGTGGAAGTTGACGACGTGCCGATTGTGCAGGACGCCGGGAAGGGTGCTTTCGGGCACCAGATGAATATGGAAGTAGTCGCTTCCGATCGTGTCATTCATAGGTGGCAGCGGGACATCCTCGTGCACCTGGAAATAACTGATGTTGGCCATGTCGACCCGCATCGGGTCGACCAGCGCGAGCACGGACCGGTCCTCCCGGAACTCACCGTCCGGAGCGCCGGTGAACGACTCCGCGACCAGCTCCGCCTTCTCCTGCTCGGTGGCACCCGGCGGCGCCCACAGGCTGACGATCTCGTGGTACGCCCGCGGGTCACGATCGCGGATCTCCTGAATGTCCACCGACAGGTCGCCGAGGAACGAGCCACCCACCGACACCACCGGCTTGTCCAGGTGCCTCGGGTCGAGAGCGACCTCGGTCGTCTCGGCTGCCACGTCGGCCGCGGGCCGCCCGATCGCCGCCAGCTCATGGTGGATCGGGTAGAGCGGAGCGCCGTCGTGGTGCTGGAACGACGCGTCGGAGTCGCGCCGGTGCACCGACTCACAACCCAGGGCGGCCGCGATCAGGAACGCCCGATTGGTGCACGCCCCGTAGGAGACCCGGTCCGGCAGCATGAGCTCGGCGGTCAGCTCGGGCTTGGCCACCCCGGCGCCGGCGATCACCCGGTCCAGGAATCTGGATTGGGCCGGCTCGTCGAGGTGCAGCACGGCGACGCCGGGCATCTCGGGCAGGTCCCGGACGGCCGCCACATGTCCGGCGTAGGTCTCCGGGTCGCAGGAGTCCAGGATCAGCAGCGTCATCTCGACACCGAACGTGGCGGCGCCGTAGGCCGCCTCGGCGGCGACGGCCGTGATGGTGGCGGCGCATTCACGATGCGTCGGCAGGGCCAGGCAGGCCCGCCGGACGCCCGCGGTCACCATTCGTCGACGCCGAGCAGGCGCCGGCCCAGGTCGGTGAGCTCGGCCGAACCGTAGCGCAACGACTCGTGCCGCACCGGGTCGCCGACCAGGGTGGCGTTCCAGTCCGGCGTGGTCAGCTCCCGCCACGACCGGACCCGGGACTGGACGAGCCGCTCATGCGACGGCAGCGCCGGCATCATCGTGAGGTACTGCACCGCGCGCACCCGGTCGGCCGAGGTGTTCGGGGCGACCCCGTGCGGCTCCAGGCCGTTGAAGATCAGCAGGTCGCCCGCCTCGAGCTGGGGGCGGATCACCGGGAACACGCTGTAGTCGGCGTTCGGCCGGTACGGGTCCCGGTCGGCCGGCTGACGCAGCCGCCACTCCTCGAACTGCCGGAAAAGTTCCGGCGCGCACTGGAAGCCACCCAGCTCGTCACGGGTGTCGGTGAGCGCGACGATGCCCTGCACCCGTTGTGCCGGCACGGACAGCGTGGTGTCCACGTCCCAGTGCAGGTTGATGTCGAAACCACGCTCGGTCGGCGGGATGTGGTCGCGGGAGCGGCTTCCGACGTTCGGCGGGTTGAGGTTGAGGCGGTCCAGGCTGACCCACAGGTGTTCGGTGTCCCAGACATCGACGAAGGCGTCGTACACGCGCTGTGCCTGCCGGTTGTCCCAGAGGTACTGGTGCTGATAGGCCTCGACGAAGCCGAGGATGTGCAGGTCCCGATCGAGGTCGCCGGCGAACTCCCGCTCGGGGTACCAGCTCGCCGGCCGATCAGGGTCGTAGCCCTGGAATTCGAAGGCGAAGCGCAGCAGCCGCCGCGCGTCCTCGGCCGGCACCGCCTGACGGACGACGACATAGCCGTACGTCTGCCAGAAATCGAAGTCCTCCTCGGACAACACCCGAAGCGGCCTGCTCTTCTTGAGGTCACGCAACGGCGTTTCGGCGAGATACGATTCACCGTCCCGGCTGAAATAGGGGATCTCGGACGATGAGCGGTGCAGAAACTGATCGGCTTCCGACATAAAGTCGCCCCCAAAGGTCTGCATTACAAATGGGTATCAATTGATGCCCGTCGACGGGCGGCACTGAAGCTAACACGAAGC
This sequence comes from Actinoplanes sp. NBRC 103695, assembly GCF_030269485.1. Classification (GTDB taxonomy): domain Bacteria; phylum Actinomycetota; class Actinomycetes; order Mycobacteriales; family Micromonosporaceae; genus Actinoplanes. The sequence continues at coordinate 88,055 of NZ_BSTL01000036.1, forward strand.
CGGAATAGGCCCTTTCCGGATCTTCCGTGACCGGGTTGACTGATCTACCTGGTGACAGCGGTGGTAACGCTCCCATGTGGACCTCGTAATATGATTTTTATTACTAAACTTTCCGAACTAATCGTCGATTGGGGGCAAAAAAGGGAAGCTGCGGCAGTACTATCGCCCTGCGGCCGGGGCGATGAGGACGCACCCGGAGCTTCCAGCGCACCCCGCCGCTGTGCCGCGACGGCGCACGGCTGCACACGGACAGCACGCCCGCAGGCGGCCTCGAGCGGCTCCGCCGCAAGGATCTGGCGACCCCGGTCCGCGCGCTGTCCCGAGGGACAGGATCCGCAAGACAGGACCTACGCGGCTGTGGTCGCGGACAGCCTGTCCAGCGCCCTCCGGCTCGCGTCGTCCGCGGGGCGGCCGATCACCAGGTGCTGGTCCCGGTCGCCGAGCGGTGCGAGCGTCTCGAAGTGCACCGAGAACGTGCCGACCTCGGGGTGCCGCATGGTCTTGCTGCCGCGGCCGTTCGATTTGACGTCGCCCTCGGCCCACACTCGCGCGAAGTCCTCGTCGGTGCTGAACTCGGCGATCAGGTCGGCGAGCGCCCGGTCCCGCGGGTGCGCGGCCCAGGCGGCGCGCACGTGGGCGACGCCTTCGCGGACGACGCGGTCGCGGTCGAGGTAGTAGTCGCGCATCTCCGGGCGCATCAGGCACAGCCACGCCGAGTTGTGCCGGGAGGGCGGGAGCCGAGTGTCGAAGTCGAGTTGGAGGCGCGCCATCTCGGAATTCCAGGCAAGGATGTCGAAGCGGTGGTTGATCAGCATGGCGGGCAGCGGCGACAGGTCGGCCACCAGCCGGGCCAGCGGTGCCGCGGCGGCGGTGGCGGACTCGCCGGCTCGGCGGGAACGGGCACGGGCCAGGTCGAAGAAGTAGGTGCGCTCGTCGGGAGCCAGCCGGAGTGCCCGGGCCAGGGCCTCCACCACGTTCACGGAGGGGTGCAGCCCGCGGCCCTGCTCCAGCCGTACGACGTAGTCGACGCTGATCCCGGCCAGTTCGGCGACTTCCTCGCGGCGCAGGCCCGGGGTCCGGCGGGACTGCCGGCGCTCCGGGAGCCCGAAGTCGTGCGGGTCGAGGCGTTCGCGCCGGGTCCGCAGGAACGCGCCCAGCTCGCGGTCCGGATCAAGAGTGTCGCTCATCGAGGTCGATGCTAGCGCGCGGGTAGGACCGGCTTTCCCAGGAAGTTCTCTCCCTTATCCCCGGCTCGTGGCGGTCGCAGACTTCTGCCGACAACCGCACGAGTTTCAGGAGAACAAAGATGTCGTTCGCCCTCGACAACTACCGCCTGCTGGGCCGTTCCGGTCTGCGGGTCTCCCCGCTGGCGCTGGGCACCGCGACCTTCGGCACCGAGACGGGCTGGGGCGCCGAGAAGGATGATGCGCGTCGGCTGTTCGACCGCTACGTCGAACGCGGTGGCAACTTTCTCGACACCGCGGTGGGCTACGGCAGCGCGGAAAGCCTGCTGGGTGAGTTCGCCCGAGACCGCCGGGAGAGCCTGGTGCTGGCGACGAAGTACTCGACGCTGCGCCGGCCGGGCGACCCGAACTCCACAGGTGGCTCACGCAAGAACCTGCTCGCCTCGGTGCACACGAGCCTGCAGCGGCTGGGCACGGACTACCTGGACTTGCTCTACCTGCACGTGTGGGACTTCACGACGCCGGTCGAGGAGATCCTGCGCGGCCTGGACGATCTGGTCCGGCAGGGCAAGGTCCTGCACGTGGCGATCTCCAACACCCCCGCCTGGCAGATCTCGCGTATGCAGACGATCGCTGACCTGCGGGGCTGGTCACCGCTGGTCGCGCTGCAGCTCGAGTACAACCTTCTCGAGCGTACGGGCGAACGTGACCTGATCCCGATGGCCCGGGAGATGGGGCTGGCCGTGATCCCCTACTCCCCGCTGGCAGGCGGGCTGCTGACCGGCAAATACAGCCGCGCCGATGTGGCCGGAGTGGCCTCCGGCGACGGCACCCGCAAGGGGTTCAACTTCGCTGCGCTCGGCACCGTCACCGAACGCAACCTCGACGTCGTGGACATCCTGAAGGAGGTCGCCGCCGAGCAGGGCTGCACCCCCGCGCAGGCCGGGTTGTCCTGGCTCCTGCACAACCCGGACGTGACCGCCCCCCATTATCGGCGCCCGCACCCCCGCACAACTGGAGGACAACCTGGCTGCCCTGACGGTGGACCTCACCACCGCGCAGCTAGCCCGCCTCGATGAGGTCAGCGCCATCGATCCCGGCCAGCCGCACGCGCTGCTCGTCGGCGACCACATCGGGAACGTGATGCGCGGCGGGATGAAGATCCAGGCCAGCCGCTGATCATGCCCGCAGCAGGCTACGCGCTGCGGCCGGCCGCCCGTGCCGCCGCCAGGCCACCCTTACGGCCCCGCTCCCGGATCTCCTCCACCAACGCGTCGGCCGGGCGCAGACTCCGCCTCGACCGTGTGCACGACCGAGTTGTCCTCGAAGAAGCCTGCCCAACTCGGTCTTACGGACAACCACCTCGTCGAGGCCCTCCTGGATCGGTAGATACAGCTCCCAACCCGGTGTGCCTGGCTCGTCGACAGCCCCGGCCGGGCCATCGTTTTGCAGGTGGACGACAAGCGCCCCGCCCGCGCGCGCCCTCGTAACCAGCCCTCGGACGGCTTCCGTCAAAGGCTCTGCCGCCGGCACCGCGTCGGCCCCGGACACGAACGCCACCTGGACGTCCACCACGATCAAAGCCTCTGCCAGGCGAGTCTCCGGGCGGTTCTCAACCTGAGGTGCGCCGCTCCTCGACGCGCTGAAGGGCGAAGATCGCGGCGACGAGCGGGGTGACCGCTGGGTAGCCGGCACCTGTCTTCCTCGCATCCCGTTCATCGGGAGAAAGCAGCGTGTGAAGCTCCGGCCGGCGGACCGGTCGTTCTATCCGGCCAGGGCCTCGGTCGGGCTGAGGCGAGCCGCCCGGACCGCCGGATAGAGGCCGGCCACCGCGCCGATCACCACGGCGGCGCCGAGGCCGATTCCCGCTGAGGCCAGCGGGATTACGACGGGCCAGTGCTGGTAGCGGGCGTATCCGATCGTCGCGGCCACGCCCAGCAGCAGCCCGGCGCCACCGCCGGCGAACGCCATCACCACCGATTCGATGACGAACTGGATGCGGACCTGGCCGCGGCTGGCGCCCAGCGCCCGGCGCAGCCCGATCTCATGGCGTCGTTCGAGGACGGCCACCACCATGGTGTTCGCCACCCCGATACCGCCCACCAGAAGCGCTACGGCGGCAAGGCCGAGAAACAGGGTGGACAGGGTGCTCTCGGTAGCGCGTTTGGCGGCCAGGGCGTCCGACGGCCGGGAGACGGTCACCGACCCCGGTGCGGCGGGATTGATCGTACGGGCCATCACCTCACGTACCGCGTCGATCTGCGCTTCGGCGGCCCGGGTGTAGATCACCGTCGGCTGCCCGTCGAACCCGAGCTGGCTCTCGGCCGCCGGCCAGCCCACCAGGGCGGTGCTGTCGATGTCGGGGGCCAGCGGGATCGGCTCGAGGATGCCGATCACGGTGAACCAGCGGCCGCCGATGAACACCTGCGGCGGCGGGTCGGCCGTGAGGTGGTCGAATCCGAGCTGGATGGCGGCGTCGGCACCGAGGACGACGGTGGGCAGAGCGGCAGTCGCCTGGTTCAGGAAACGACCGGCTCGCAACCGGAGGTGCAGGGCCTCGGGCAGGTTGAGCCGGGTGGCGAGGACCGCTATGCCGGCGAAGTCCTGCTCCCCGTTGCGGTCGCTGCGGGAGATCTTGGTGTGGGTGTTGGCCACGGCGCTGGCGATCGAGACGGGCCCGATACGGGCGACCATGTCGACCGATTCGGGCGGGAACGGAACGGCACCCTGCGGCGTCTCCTGCGGTGACGCCTGGAGCAGGTTGGTCCCGAGCGCGGACAGTTGATCCATCAGAGCCCGTTGGCCGGAGGCCGGGATGGCAGTCACGGCGATCATGGTGGCGATGCCGATCGCGATGCCGAACGCCGACAGACCCACTCGGCCCGGACGCGTACGGATGCCGAGCAACCCGAGCCGGCCGAGGTCCCACGGGGAAAGCCGCACCGTGCGTGGAAGTGGTGTCATGCCGTCGACCCCGCGGGCTGCCGGACGTCGGAGACGATCCGGCCGTCCCGGACCTCGACGCGCCGGGGCAGCTCGGCGGCGATCTCGCGGTCATGCGTGATCACGGCGATGGTCGTTCCTTCCTCGTTGAGGCGCCGCAGCAACGCCAGCACGCCGGCGCCGTTCGCGCCGTCGAGGGCACCGGTGGGTTCGTCGGCGAGGATCAGCGCCGGTTCGTGGACGAGGGCCCGGGCGATGGCCACTCGCTGGCGTTCACCGCCGGACATCTCGTGCGGCCGGTGCCCGATCCGGGCGGCGAGCCCGACCCGGTCCAGGGCGGCCAGCGCCAGGGACCGGCGTCGCGACGCGGCGACCCCGGCGTACATCAGGCCGGTGCAGACGTTCTCCACCGCGGTCAGTCCCGCGGTCAGGTAACACTGCTGGAAGACGAAGCCCAGCAGCCGACCGCGCACCGCCGACAGCCGCCGATCCGGCAGGTCGCCGACGTCATGCCCGCTGAGCAGCACGGTCCCGCCGGTGGCCCGCTCGAGCGTGCCCATGATGTGCAGGAGCGTGGACTTCCCTGATCCGGACGGCCCGACGATGCCCACGAACTCCCCCGGTTCCACCCGCAGCGAGACGCGGTCCAGCGCGTGGACACCGCCCGGATAGACCTTGGCGACCTCGCGGACTTCCATGACGGCACTCACGAGGCCGTCACCACCGGGGTGCCCTCGGCGACGCCGGACCCGCTGATCTCGACCATGCCCCGGGCGACCAGGCCGACAGTGACCGGGATGAGTTGTCCGGCCTCGGACTCCAGGGCGTAGCCGCCTTCACGGGTGGCGAGCAGGGCGCCGACGGGCACCGCGAGGACTCCCTTACGGGTCTGGGCGGCGAACTCGACGCGCACCGGGGCCGACTCCCAGTCGCGTACCTTCTTCGGGTCGGTCACCGCGACGGCCGCGGAGAAGGTGACCTGGTCGGTCTGACCCGAGGAGTTCGACGTGTCGTCGCCGGCGGTGGCCCGCCGGGCCACGTCGATCACGCGGCCCGGGGTCGACGAGCCGTCGGGCAGCAGCACCGAAACCTTGCCGGCTGACCCGACCGTGTCCGCCTCGCCGCCGCGAACCTGCACCGTCACCACCTTGGCGGTGTCGGTGACCGACAGGATCGGGGTGGTGGCGTCTGCGCCCAGAGCCGCCTTCAGCGCGTTGACCCGAACCCGCCCCGGCAGGACCGCCACGTCACCGGGACGGATCACGCCGGAGGCGGGGAGGCCTAGTTCCAACGCCGTTCAGTTAGGGCGGGACGTTGGCTGTCAAGGGTCGGGGCTGATGACGTCGATGCTGGCGGTGGCCTGGTAGCTGCGCCGGTCGATGTTCGGGCCGCGGGCTTGGTATTTGGAGTTCG
>NZ_BSTL01000037.1 GCF_030269485.1 Actinoplanes sp. NBRC 103695
CTCGCGATACAGACGCACAGCACGCGCCCTCAGTTCGTCGGGGTACTTCTTCGGTGCGGCCACAGAACGTCCTCCCCATGATCAGTCGATCATGTTTGAGAGGCTCCACCAAACCGGGGGGAACTCAGCTGAGCGGAGAAGATGATCACAGGAGGTGTCATGCCGCTCGTAACATCGCCACAGTTGCCACGTGTCACACACTCCTTCCCACCAAAGCTTCCGGACCGCGTCCACGATCGCCGTGTCCGCCAGCGGCCTGACCCCGCGGTATCCGCTCGCGAACGCCGCTACCCGGAAGAGATCCACCATCTGGCTCCGTAAACGGTGAGCATCGGCTGAGCCGTGACTGGTTTGTCTACCGATTCCTGTGCCGGCCGAACCAGTCGCCGAGAATCCGCCGGGCATCCCAAAGCTCCGCAAGGACCAGTGCGTTCGCTATTGCCGCCAGGACGAACACTGTGCCGACACCGCTGAGTGTCAACACCTCGGAGCCTCGGTCCCCCAGCCGGAAGAGACTCGCCACAGCACTGGTGAGTAGCGAGTTGATCCAGAGCGCCGGATAGATCAGCATCCCTACCGGCAGTGTCAGCGACGCGGCCACCAGATAAATGACCGGCCCAACGGTGGATTCGGTCAGGAACGACACCACCAGCAGAGCCAGCACCGCACCGGCGTAGACCGTCGTCGCACCCCAGAAACGCGACCGGCTCGATGACACATGATCTATCCCAGCACGGCTTCCCTGCATATCCTGCCGAACGGGCATAAGCGGTCTTGCCGTGCACGTTCAACGCCTCGCAGTCGTCGTTGACGGCCAGGCCGGCCCCGTAGCTCCCCAGCCGCAAACTCAACTAAGGACCCCATCAGCAGTCGGCCCCGGGATCCCGCATACGAAGTGTGGAACGGCCACCTGGCGAACCGTAGAACCACCACGTCCCGGGCGGCGGCGGGCCAAGCTGCCCGCGTAGCAGGTCGGCCAGCGCACGGGCGAGCTCCGCGACAGGTTTGGTATCCATGGGCTGGTCACCGCGAAAGATCACTGGCAGGTCGTCGAGAACGATCCATCCGGCCGCCTCGCCCGCGGTTACCGGCTCCCGAGCGCCGAACTGGTCGGTTGCCTCCTCCAGGAGCGTGGCGAACTCCTGGCGCTCCACCTCGTCGGACCACCCATCGAGATTCAGGCCAAGATCACTGATCGCCGCTGCTACGCACAGCTCCCGGACACTGCCTGCCCACCAGCCGGGCCGCCGGCCGGCGGGCATCGCCTCCACCAAGCCGATCACCCAACCTGCCCCGTGTCCACACCCGCCGCGCGGCGAGATCGCGGATGCGCACGGCGACGGCGCACCGCAGCACCAAGACGATCGGCTCGGCCAGCTGGTGTCGGCCACCTACCAAAATGTGCCGCGCCTGCGACAGGCCGGCGCTTGGGGTGCTCCGTGGGTGCTCTGACGTTTCGGAGCCCCACGGATTCGCCGTACCAGCACCGGATTTCGGCGACCGGCACCCACTTCGCGGACCGCGGGGACGGCCCGGACCAGCGCCAACGTTGCCGGACTAACCACATGCTCGCCGGACCGCCAACTATCCGCTTAGAAGGAACGGACTTTGTTCGCAAAGTGGCATAACTGATGACTTTTAATCCGCAGCGCGAAGTCGCAGGTTCATCGCCCAAGTCGGACCTCCCGATGGAGTCGGAACCCCAACAACAATCCGTGAGTCCTCGTATGGCATGGCTCCGAGCGGCGTCACCCGCATACGGCCGGTCCTCGCGCCGATGTGGTGCAGCAGGACGACTCGGCTCGCGAATCTGTGCGACTCCACTCGGCCGCTGCTGCGTCGAAACTCAGCGATGATGCCAAGATTGAAATCGTTCGGACGAGATATCTGCTCAGACATGAACATCACTCTCGGTAAATATATTGATGAGTGTGCGCTGGTCAAGAAGGTGCGGTGAGCCACCTTGGGGAGCCCGGGGGAGGTCGGATGGTGGTGGCGAGTTCCCACCTCCATCCGACCTCCCCGTCATCGTCTGGGTACCAGTGGGGATCGAGGCGGTCGTCATGATCGCTCGCTTTCAGGAGCGGCCGGCGAGACAGCGTCAACGACGAATTGGTAGACGACACTCCACCGCCCTGCGCGTCCCGCCGTCCGCATTGGGGTGCCTGATCGGCAGTCGCGAAGGCCGGAGACCTCAGCTGTCGCTGGCCGGTGCGGACGGCGAGAGGTACTCCGAGCGCAGGACGCACTGGATAGGGTCGGGCATGGCGATCTCGAACATGCGGCGGGCCGGTTCGAGGCCGGCCGGGTTCTCGCGAGCCGCAAGCAGATCCTCGGTGCTGTTCCAGTGGGAGACGTTCACGACCCGAGTGCCGTCGGTGCTGGCGTACACGGCCGCGCCGCGGAAGCCCGGCTGGTCGCGCATGACGGCGCCGGTCGTGTCGATGGCGGCGATCATGTCGTCCTGGCGCTCGGGGGTACCGACGGAGAAGATACCGATCATGGTGACTGGTTCCATGTCAGCGATCCTGCCGACTGACGGCATGCGGTGCCTCTGACAATTGATCCGAGGCTAGCCCGGCCAGCCGCTGCCGGGTGGACGTTCCCTCGACGGCCCGGAAGATGGCAAGCCGTTGCGACGAGTTCGGGCTCATGACCACGGCGCACCAGAAGTCCAACCGGCCGACCCGGTCGTCCTCGATCGAGACTGTCGGACAGCTCGGTGCCGATACCCGGTGTTCGGCCCACAGCTCGCGGAACTCGGCACTTCTCTCCCGCAGGTCGCAGACCAGCGCCACCGCCGCCGAGTCGTGGCGGCGCTGGGCAACGATCGCCCGTAGGTCGGCGACGTACCCGCGGCCGGTGCCCTCGATGGCCTCGGCCGGCCCCCCGGCGAAACGCGCGTGCGGCAGGCAGAACCAGCGCCAGATCATGTTGCGCTCCAGGCCGGCCATGCCGGCGATCGACCCGAAGAGCGCGGTGTGTAGAGGGTTCTGAGCGACCACGGTGGCGATGTCGTCGCAGATGAACGCAGGAGAGGTGACGTCCAGGGCGGCCATCACCGCGACCAGCTGGGGGTCGGCGTCCCCGCTGAGCGGAGCCGGCGGTGCGGCGTGCCCGACGAGGCGGTAGAGGTACTCGCGTTCTTCCCGCGCGAGCCGCAGCGCGTCGGCCAGGCCCGCGAGGATGGTCGGCGACGGCTGCGGAGCACAGCCGCGCTCGAGGCGCTCGTAGTAGTTCGCCGACATGTTCGCCAGGTACGCCACCTCGTCGCGGCGCAGGCCCGGCGTCCGCCGTCGCAGGCCCGCAGGAAGACCGGCTGCCACGGGTGACAGAGCCGCACGGCGACGGCGCAGGAAGTCCGCGAGCTCATCCCGCAGCGCCGTCGTCACTCAGCAAGGATCTCATGCCGGCAATCACCCGGGCCACCAGCAGCGACTTGAGGCCGCCGGCGACGTCTGCCATGGCGAACTCGATCTCCTCCAACGGCAGGGCCAGCGCCAACGTCGGAATCCCAGCAGAGCGTGCCGTATACGACCTGCCCTGTTCAACCCACGACCTGGCCGCGGCCCAATGAACACGGCCTGATCGAGCCCCGTCGCGCCACCCCAATCGTGCAGGCCATCCTCGTCCTACAGCATGTTCAATCTGACCATTACGCGGGATGAAAGAGGCTGTGCGCCACGAAACGCGGAAGGGGATCTATGAGCGTTTTCCGACTGGATTTGCGCAGTTTAAGGCGCACCCCGGGGCAGGTTGCGGGCTGAGGTGAGGCTCCCGGTAAGACGAGCAATCGACCAAGAAAGTGCCCCTCCCGAGAGCCTCGTTGCTGTCTTACCCTGCTTGTGATCCCAGGCCCGGACCGGCAGCGGACCCGCCGTCTTCGCCACGCTCCGTAACACAGCAATCGGATACCACCACGTCGCCACCACCACCATCGCCGAAGCCACCCGACGCGCCAACCACCGTCCCCGCGACCTCATCGACGCCGTAACCACCGGAAAGCCGACCGTGACCAGGGGTAACCCGACTATGCAATAGCCCTGGCGGTTCTGAAGATCTCCGGGGCGGTGACGTGCGTAATCACCGCCGCACTCAACTGACCAGCCCTCCCGAACCGGTCAGATCCTGTGCTCTTGTGGTTGAAGCTGTGCAGCGGACCCATGAGCCCGGTCGCGAACAGCGCGTCGAGCTCGATCAATTGACTCTGATTCGAGTCACCCGTTGTGCGGGCGTTCCCATGTTTCAGGCGGGTTCGGCGTAGGTTCCCGGGCTCGACGCGGTGGCGCGGAATTCCTCGGGGCGGGCTTTGCTCGCGACGGCGAGGGCTTTGCGTACGCCTTCGGGGCCGAGATCGGCCAGATAGACGGGGCTGCCTGGCTGTTGGCGCCAGGATTCGTCCAGGCCGCCCGCGTCCACCACGTCGAAGCCGAGTTGCTCGATGAGGGCCGATACCTTGGCCTTGGCGGCCGGGTCGTCGCCGGCCACGGGCAGGGCGATTCGCCCGGGTGTGCCGGCGGGCTTGCCGAGGTCCTGCAGGTGTGGGGCAACAATGCTATTGAATGCCTTCACCATCGGCCGGCCGAGTTGCTCCTGGACCCATTGGGTTTCCGGTGTGCCCTTCTCGAGCGCATCGATCCGGCCGTCGCGCTGCCGCGGGTAGTAGTTGCCGGTGTCGACGAAGGCCGCTCCCGCTGCCGCGCCGTCGAGCAGGCCGGCGGGCAGATCCGGGATGTTCTTCGACGGGATCGTGACGACGACGATGTCCGCGTCCCGGGCCGCCTCGGTCGCCAGGACAGCATGCGCGCCCGTTTCCGCCACAAGGTCTTGCAGGGTCTCGGGACCGCGGGAGTTCGCGATGGAAACCTCGTGCCCGATGGTGGTCAGTCTGCGCGCCAGCGCACTGCCGATATTGCCCGCTCCGATGATGCCTACCTTCATGATGTCTCTTTGTTCTTCGTCGTTTCTCGTGGTTCTTCGTGGCGCGGCCCGACCCGCCGCCGGGCAGGGCGCCGACCACGCTCAGCGGACGGATGTGTCCCATCGAGCGACGTCCAGTTTAGGTGCCTCAGGTTGACCTCCCAGCGCCACCGGTGCATGAGGTTGCCTTTAACGAAGGCGCGAGGTTAAGGGCTCCAACTAGGGTTTGCAGACGTGTTTCTCGATGACCGCGGTCAGATAATCAATGGCGGCGGTGGCTCCGGGTAGGATACCGATGAAATTGAGGAAGGCATGCATCTGGCCGTCGAACCGCTCGATCTCGGTATCTACCCCAGCCTCCCGCAGACGCGCTGCGTAGGACTCCCCTTCGGTGCGAAGGATATCGTTCGACGCGGTCAAGATAACTGTCGCCGGCATGCCTGACAGGTTGGGTGTCCGCAGCGGCGCGACGTCGGGGTGGACACGGTCGGCGGGGTCGGACACGTACATATCCCAGTACCATGCCATGAGGTCGCGGCTAAGCATCAGCGTCTGGTTCTCAGGTTCGTGGTATCCAGGGCCGTCCAGGACGGAATCAGTCACCGGATACAACAAAATCTGCAGATCGACCTCCGGGGCCCCGGCGTCGCGGGCTCTTCGGGCGGTGACGGTAGCGAGGTTGCCGCCGGCGCTGTCACCGGACACGATCAAAGGTGCGCCCGCGACAGCCAGCTCGGCACGATGGGCGTCGATCCAGCCAACTGATGACCAGGCGTCGTCGAGGGCCGCGGGATAGGGGTGTTCGGGCGCCAATCGATAATCCACCAGCACCACGGTGCAACCGGTCCGTTCGGCGAGGGTGCGGCCGAGTTTATCGAAATCGTCGATGCTGTTGAGCACCCAGCCACCACCATGGAAGTACACGAGGATGGCCCTGGGATCCGGCCGCGGTGTCAAAACACGGATTTTCAACCCCGTAGGCAGTGTCAAATCCTCAACTCGCAAAACTTCGGGCCCCGGGCCCACTAACGCGCGAAGCATCTCCCCCAGACCGCGCGATTGCTGGAGTGGCATTTCCTGCAGAGGCGTATCGCTTACCTGAGCCAGTTGCGTCAACAATGCCTTAGTGGCGTCATCCAGTTCCATTAGTCTTCCTCGAACAGCATGGGAGAGTCCCATATAAGCCGTCAGGTCATATAGAATTGAAAGGGAATATAATGCTACACCTAAGGGTGCGGCATGTCTGCATTGAGCTCGCCAAAACGTCGATGCCCTGATCGGCTCGCTCGGCGCCTACTGATGACCAAAAATGAAGCATGGGCCTTGCACTGGCCGTCACAATGAGGCATCGCGACCGCGCTGGCCGGCTCCGGATCCAGCTGGTACCACGGCCGGATCGGCAGCACCGCACAGGTCTCATCGCCTGCGGATCAGTGGTGTCGGACTCCGCCTTGCGGATCTTGTGGTCGGAGTCGGAGTCGGAGTCGCGGCGCAGGGCGTCGATCAGGCGGGCGTGGTGAATGGCTGAAACGCTAGGCGGGCGCGGTGGCGGCCCGCACGAGCGGGTCTGCGTCGCCCGGCAGGTGGTAGACCACCAGCGTCTGCTCCGGTCGCTCGGCGACGTGGAACGCGGCGTGCGACATGGTGATGACACCCAGCCGGGGATGCCGGAGGCGCTTGCGGCCGGCGTGGCTGAACTGGATGTCGTACTGCGGCCACCACTCGCGCACCTCGGGGCTGGTCTCGTGCAGGTCGGCCACGAGCTGGGTCACGCGCGGGTGGCCGGGATTGCGTCCCGCGATCGCCCGTAGCCGGGCCAGGATGTTGCGCGCCTCCTGTTCCCAGTCGACCAGGATCTCGCGAGCGGCGGGCTCGGTGAACATCCAGCGCACGACGTTGCCCCCCGGGCCGATGCCACCGAACAGTTGTACAGCGGTGTCGTTGATCGCGAGGATGTCGTAACAGATGCCGGTGACGTACGCGGGATTGTCGCCCAGCAACGCCGGGACGCCCGCGACCTCGGGCGCGGCCTCCTCACCGGCGGCCTCCACGGTCGCATCGCCACCGGCGAGGCGGCGCAGGTGCTCCTGCTCGGCGACGGTCAGGCGCAACGCCCGGGCCAGGGCGTCGAGCACCTGGCCGGAGGGGCGCACGTCGCGGCCCTGCTCGAGATAGGTGAGCCAGGTGGCGCTGATGCCGGCCAGCAGGGCGAGTTCCTCGCGGCGCAGCCCGGGCGTGCGGCGGCGCCCGGTGACCGGCAGGCCCGTGTCGGCGGGTGTTACCCGCTCTCGACGGCTGCGCAGGAACGTGCCCAGTTCGACGCTCACCCTGGAACCTCCAATACCAGAATAAAGCGATTCTGGATACCACCTTACCGTCGCGTGAAGCTTGCCTCATGCGAGCTTGGACTGTTGCTGCACAAGACGATCACGTACGCCTCTCTGAGGTTTCTCCGCCGACGCTTCAGGGCGGTGGCGTGCTCGTGGAGGTGCTCGCCGCGCATCTCCCGGCGTACACGAAAATGGTGGTGACAGGTAATCGCGGTGGCCTGCCGGTCCCCCTGACCTTGGGACCCTCCTGTATCGCCCGGGTGACCGATGTCGCGCCCGACGTGTTCCACGTCGCCTCGGGCGACATCGTGCTGGACACGGCGCTGCTCGACGCGGGTGGCGGCGACGAGATCCTGGTGGGGTGGGTCGGCCTGGGCGGTTCCGGCGCGGGCAGCGATCGTACGGATCGTATGCGTGCGGTCTGGCACGACGGTGTCTTCGCCGAGCGCGCGTTGTGCGCCAAGGAGACGCTGGTCAAGCTACCCGGTGCCGAGAACTACCCCGATCCGGCCCGCCTGTCGTTCCTGCCGTGGCTCTGCATCGCCGCCGCGGGCTTGCACGCAGCAGGCCCGCTGGCCGGCCGCGACATCGCGGTGATCGGTGCGACCGGCCAGCTTGGCGGCGCGGCGGTACTGGTGGCGCTGGCGGAAGGCGCGGCGACGGTGACGGCGGTAGGGCGCAACCCCAAGGCTCTCGCTCGGTTGGCCGAGCTCGACCCCCGCGTGCGAACCCACCAGCTGACCGGTGACCGCACCACGGACGCGGCAGCGATCGGCCCGCTGGACGTGGCCTTGGACACCCTCGGCGCCACGCCGACAGCGGACGCTACCTTGGCTGCCTACGACAGCCTGCGAACGCGCGGCACCCTTGTGCTCATCGGCGGCGTACGCCAGGACCTCACCATTCCGTACGGCGACCTGATGCACCGCCGGCTCACCGTGCGCGGCTCCTGGATGAGCGACGACGAAACGGTGACCACGGTGTGGAACCTGGTCCGCTCCGGTCAGCTGGACCTCTCCGCGGTCGAGCTGCTGACGGTCGGCCTGGACGACCCGGCGGCCGCTCTCGATCTGGCGGAGCGTACGACGGGCCTCGGTTTCGTCGCCCTCGTCCCCTGACCGCCCCGTCTGGGGCCGTCGTTCTGGCGGCCGAGCGCTGTCGCCCTACAGAATGGGGAGGGCGGCGCCCCCATATGTCCGGGATATCGGCGCCGGCTCCCCGCCAGGGCCTTCCGGCGGTGACAGCCCAGCCCTAATAGTGCGGCACTCAGCATCTTGAACGCTCCGGACACGTCGATGAGAGGACTACGTCGCGGTGGAACAGGGCTTCGAGACGATCTGCCGCGCCACCACGTGAGAGCGGCCAGGGACGCGACATCCGGCCGATGCGCGTCATCGACCAGGCTCACCGCCGGCTGTGCTCGGGCCGTCGAGGCCAGCGGACCCAGTATGGCCGGCCCTACCCGGAACAGGTCCGGCGTACCAGGAAGCAGCCCGAACGCGACCTAAAGCGCCCGCTGATGCCGCGGCTGCAGTTCCGAAAGTCGGCCCAGCATGGGTACGCACAGCCGGTGCGGGACGGGTGAAGGGCAGCTCCGCCTCGAACTGCGACCTGGACGAGTCGACGACCCGCAGGCCGGCCGCTGCGGCGTCGTCGGCGTTTCTACGCCGGCGGACGGTGGCCGGCCGACGGAGAGAGGCCGGGTGACTTGTTCGACCCATTCCTTGATGCCGATCAGCTGCTTCCGGCGCTGGCCCAGAACGCATGCAGGGTGTCTGCGGCCCGTTGGGGGTCTTCCAGCATCCAGTAATGGCCGACGTCGTCGAGCGTTTGCAGGCGGGCGCCAGTCCTACGGGCGACCTGCTCGTTCTGGATGAGGACCTCTTCCGGATTGACGCCGTCCAGCACATCGCCGGTCGGCACCAGGACCAGGCCCGGAACGTCGATCGGCCCGGTCCTCCAGTCGGCGTCGAGGTTCGGCCAGGCCGAGCGGTAAAGCGCCAGAATCGCGCCGTCCATCGTCTCGTCGTGGGCCGCGTCGATGTCGGCGCCCACCTCGGCCGTCAGGCCGCGCGGGCCGAGCAACTGGCCGAACGTTCCGGGCGTGCCCGCGCGGACGGCGGCGAGGGACTGCTCGCCCTCGGGGCTCTTCTGCCACATGGTCGCGATCGGATGCCACTGATAGTCGGGATGCCAGCCGTAGGCGACGTCGGAGACCCAGCTGCGGACGCCTACGCCGGGGAAGGCGGACACCACCCGCATGGTCAGGTGGCCGCCCCAGTCATGGCCGACCAGGTCGATGTCACCGCCGATAGTCCGCAGCTCGTCGGCGAGCCAAGCGGCGTACGCGTCCTTCCCGGTCATCTCCGGAGGGCGGGGTGAGCCGAAGCCGGGGAGTCGCAGGGCCACGCTGTCACCGGGCAGCAGCCGGCGGAGGGCATCCCAGAGGGCGGGGGTCTCGGGTACACCATGGACGAGAACTGTGGTCATGAGCCAAGATCCTTCGCCCGTCGCCGTCTGGTGGCCAGGCCGTTTCCGGTATGCCGAGCCATGCCGTACGTGCATGTCAGACTGGCGGGGTGGCAGACGTCGAACTTCGCCAATTGCGATACCTGATTGCCGTCGCTGACGAGGGCGGCATCTCGCACGCCGCCGCGAGCCTCGGGATGACCCAGCCCGCCCTGACCCGGGCCATCGCCACCCTCGAACGGTCCGTCGGGGTCGCTTTGCTCGACCGCCTGCCGCGAGGATCCGTCCTGACCGCGGCCGGCCGGATCCTGGCCGACCGGGCGCGTGCCATCAACCAGGAAGTCGCCGCGGCCGTCCGGCAGTCCCGGGAGACCAGCGCGCAGATCCCACCCCTCCGGGTCAGCGCACGCGCCTGCGACTACGACACGCTCGGTGACCTGATCGCCGCCGGCCCCGGCGAGAAGATCGAGCCGGTCATGGCCCATTGGCGTACGCAATTGGCGTCGCTGCGCTCCGGGGCGGCCGACGTCGCCCTGGTCAGCGGCGAATTCGACGAGACCGGGCTGGACACCACACTGGTCGCCACCCAGGAGCGGGTGGCTATGGTGCCGGAGAACCAGCGGTTCGCGTGGCGAGACGTCGTCGACCGCACCGACCTGCTTCCATACCACGTCCTCGGATGGGCCGGCAGCACCCCGCAGGAACGCGACTACTGGCTGGACGGAGCGCCCCTGGCCGGCGCGGAGGTGGAGGACCTGCTTCAGCTGTTCGTGCACGTCCGCAACGACGACGGCATCGCGTTCGTGCCGCTTCCGATGGTGGAAGAAGCTCCATCCATGCGCGGCGTCCGGCTGATCCGGGTCAACGACCTCGCTCCGGCCCGAGTCCGCCTGGCCTGGCTGTCGGAACAAACCTCGACCCGGATCGCTCGATTCGTTGCCGCCGGGGTCGGTGCGGTCTAGATCGACACAACTGGTCGGCGCTGCAGGCGATGATCGCCGTCCCGGGTGGCCCGGCCTGGCGGCAGTGTCTGAGCTGGCTGATCCAGCCGCCGGACAGCGTCCCCGCCGCGCTCACCGCCGCCGGGCTGCTGCTCGCCGGGGCCCTCACCTACGCCGCACGGGTCAGCCCACCCACGCGCCCACCGAGATCGAGATGACCCCGTAACCTCCGTGGTTGGACGACCGGCTATCCCTTGCCCGGGGTCAGACGCGGGATCGGCTGCCGCCGGGTCAGCGGAGTCCGCGCGGGGCGCGTAGCCCGAGGGTGCGACGGCTGGCCTCGATCAGGTGCCGGCGCAGGACGTCGTCGTCGAGGCCGCTCGTTCGTGCGCTCATCCCGCCGGCGATCCCGGCCATGACCATGTCGGCTTTGATCCACCCGCCCACGCCGGGGTCGATGTCGGCGAGCAGCATGTTCAACCGGTTGGCCAGTTCGCCCACCTCGGTGCGGGAGCGCAGCATCTCGATGGCCCCGGGATCGCCGACCAGCATGGGAACCAGCATGCGATTTCTCACCGCGAGGTCGACTACGCCGGTGAGCATGCGCTCGGCGCGTGCCCGTCGGCCGCGCTGTCCCTCGGCCGCCTCGACCGCCGCCTGCAGCCCGCCGAGGACTGGCTCGATCACCGCGTTGAGCAGTTCCTCGCGAGTGCGGAAGTGGTGATGAACAGCCGACTTCGTGACGCCCACCTCGTCGGCGATCATCTGCAGCGACGTGCCGGCGAAGCTGTGCCGGGCGAACAAGCTGATCGCGGCGTCGATGAACCGCTGCCGGCTATCGGCTGCCCTGACTGCTGTCACGACCATGCGCGCTCCTGACTGAACCCTGTCTTTGCCAGCAAGCTTAGCGGGACGACCGTTCACCCCATAGCTGCACATCCGTATAGGAAATCACTGCACGATCGTAAAGTGAGCTTCTTCACGATCGTGCAGCGTACGACTGCACGATCGGCTAGCTTACGGAGAGACCAAAACCTCCGGAGGAGACCCGAGATGGCATCGTTTTTGTACCGGCTTGGCCGGTTCGCGTTCCGTCGGCGATGGCTGGTCGTCGGGTTGTGGCTGGCGGTCCTCGCGGTCACAGTGACCGGCGCCGCGACATTGTCCGGTCCGACGTCCGACGCGGCCCGGATTCCCGGCACGCCCTCGCAGCAGGCGATCGACCTGCTGCAGGAACGGTTCCCGCAGGCCTCCGCCGACGGCGCCACCGCCCGGGTGGTGTTCGCCGCGCCGGCCGGACAGCAGCTCACCAGCGCGGCTACGAAGGCGGCCGTCGAGCAGGTCGTCGCCGAGTTGCGCCAAGCACCGCAGGTGGCTTCGGTGAACGACCCGTTCCAGTCCGGCGCCGTGAACCAGGCGGGGACCGTCGGCTTCGCCCAGGCGACCTACCGCGTGGCCGCGCAGGAGCTGACCGACGGCGACCGCGACGCGCTCACCGGCATCGCCGAGCGGGCCAGCACGAAGAATCTGAGCGTCGAGGTCGGCGGTGACGCGCTGCAGCCGCAGTCCGAGCAGGGGCTCGGCGAGGTGATCGGTGTCGCGGTGGCCGCCGTGGTACTGGTGATCACGTTCGGTTCCCTGGTGGCCGCCGGCCTGCCGCTGCTGACCGCGCTGTTCGGCATCGGTATCGGCATCAGCCTGATCACAGCCGCTACCGGTTTCATCGACCTGTCCTCGAACACGCCGATCCTCGCACTGATGCTCGGCCTCGCCGTCTCCATCGACTACGCCCTGTTCATCGTCTCCCGCTACCGCCACGAACTCGCCGACGGCCGCGAACCCGAGGAAGCTGCCGGTCGAGCGGTCGGCACCGCCGGCTCAGCGGTCGTGTTCGCCGGGCTGACCGTCGTGATCGCGCTGGCCGCCCTCTCCGTGGTCGGCGTGCCGTTCCTGACCCAGATGGGCCTGGCCGCCGCGCTCACCGTGGCCATCGCCGTGATCATCGCCCTGACCCTGCTGCCCGCGATGCTCGGCTTCGCCGGCCGCCGGATCCTCGGCAGACGCGCCCGCACTCAGCGCACCCGCGACCCCGAGGCCGGCAAGACCACCTTCGGCACCCGCTGGGCCCGCGCGATCGGCCGCCGGCCGGTCGCCGCACTGCTGATCGCCGTGGCCGCGCTCGGCGTCGTCGCGATCCCGGCCCTGGACCTGCGACTGGGCATTCAGGACGACGCCACCGCCGCACCCGACACCACCCAGCGCAAGGCCTACGATCTCGTGGCCACCGGCTTCGGCGCCGGCTTCAACGGGCCCCTCATCGTCGTGGTCGACACCCCGGCCGGCGCCGCGAAGGCCACCGCCGAGCAGGTCGTACAGAAAATCAGCGCCCTGCCCGACGTCGCCACGGCGGCCGCCGCCGCCGTCAACCCCGCCGACGACACCGCCATGATCACCGTCATCCCCACCAGCGGACCCGGCGACACCGCCACCAAAGACCTCGTACACGCCATCCGCCACCTCGACGGCACCATCACCGGCGCGAGCATCGGCGTCACCGGCCTGACCGCCATCAACATCGACGTCTCCACCAAACTCACCGACGCCCTTCTGCCCTACCTGGCAGTGGTCGTGGGTCTGGCATTCCTGTTGCTCATGTTGGTGTTCCGGTCGGTACTGGTACCGATCAAGGCCACCCTGGGCTTTCTGCTCAGCCTCGCCGCCACCTTCGGCGCCCTGGTGGCACTCTTCCAATGGGGCTGGGGCGCCGACCTGCTCGGCGTCGAGCAGACCGGGCCGATCGTCAGCTCCCTGCCCATCGTCGTGATCGGCATCGTGTTCGGCCTGGCCATGGACTACCAGGTCTTCCTGGTCACCCGGATGCGCGAGGATTACGTGCACGGCGCCGCGCCCCGCGAGGCCGTGATGACCGGCCTCGGCCACGGCGCACGAGTGGTCACCGCCGCCGCGCTGATCATGATCAGCGTCTTCGCCGGATTCATCATCGCCCCCGACACGTTTATCAAATCGATCGGCTTCGCGCTCTCCGCAGCCGTGCTCTTCGACGCGTTCGTCGTCCGGATGACCATCGTGCCGGCCGTGATGACCCTGCTCGGCAAGGCCGCCTGGTGGCTACCCCCATGGCTGGACCGGCTCCTGCCCAACGTCGACGTCGAAGGCGAGAAACTGCGCCACCAACTCGACGACGCACCGGCCGACCCGGCCGTGAGCGTCCCCGCGCCGGTGCAGGCATGAAGCTGCTCGTATACGGCGCCGGGGTCCTCGGCAGCCTGCTCGCGGCCCGCCTGCACGAGGCCGGGCACAACGTCGCGATCCTCGCCCGGGGCCAGCGCCTGGCCGCCCTGCGCCGGCACGGCATTCAGCTCGCCGAGGAAGACAGCCCGGTCGTCCGGCGGGTGCCGGTGCCGGTGGTCGAGGACCCGGCCGGCGGGTACGACCTGATCGCCGTCCTGGTCCGCGCCCATCAGGTGGACCCCGTCCTGGAATCGGTCGCCGGCCTCGACGGCGACGTGTTGTTCCTGCACGCGTGGGCGGCCGGCGCCGAGCCGCTGGGCGCGGTGATCGGCCACGAGCGGGTGCTGCTCGGCTTCCCCACCGGCGGCGGCACGATGGACGGCGACGTGGTGCGCCACCGCGCGAGCAGCTTCGTGATCCGCCGCGTCCCGATGCAGATCGGCGGACCCGGAGGGCACGAAAGCCCTCGACTGCAGCGGATCGTGCACATATTCCGCACCGCCGGGATCAACGCCAAGGCCGAGCCGCGGATGGATGCCCGGCTCAAGACGCATGCCGCGATGGTGGTGCCCCTCGGGCAGGCAGTGCTCGCGGCGGGCGGCCCGGCGGCGTTCGCCGGCGATCCGGACGCGGTCCGCGGCCTGATCCGCCGCATGCGGCAGAACCTGGCCGCCCTGCCGACGCCGCCGGTCCCGCGCGGTATCGCTGCGGTGCTGACTCTGCCTGACGGAGTGCTCGTGCCCGTCATCCGGCGGTTCCTGCGCAGCCCGACGGCCACACACAGCGGGCTCAGCAACACTTCACCCGCGACGGAAGCGGCCGAACTCGAACGGCTGGCCGACCAGCTGCGCGCCCAGGAGAGGGACCGGTAGGCGATCCCCGCACTCACCGGCCCCGCCGAGCCCGATCAGACCGGCCATGCCGGTCCTGTTGTGGATGATCTGCCCGGCGGGGGCGAACCAGCCGAGCGAGCGTGTCGCAATACGTGGCCGTGCGGGCCGAGCACCGCCGACGGCGTGGCCGGCGCGCATTGGGCCGGCCCGGCGATGCTGACCCAGAAGCCGTTCATGGCCGCATGGGCGCGCGCGATGACCTCGAAGACCGGGCACCGTAACGGATCGACGATTCGCGGGATCAAGCGCGCCGCAGCTGTTCACCGGCTGCACCAAGCGTCCTGCGGCAGCAGGCGTAATGGCGTCAGCCGACGTCGGTGTCCGGTTCGCGTAGAGGACTGAGCCGCTGTGCACTCGACGGGGCGGGGAAGGTGTAGCGCCCGAGCATGTTGATGTGCGCGAAGCCGAGCGGCGACAAGCGGGCGGCGTCTTCGTCGCGGAGCGGGTAGCCCTGGGCGCGTAGCGCGGTGACGGCGAGGTCGATGTAGCGGGTGTTCAAGAGCACGACCGCGTTGAGGACGAGTCCGAGCGCGCCGAGTTGGTATTCCTGCCCGGCGCGGTAGGACTGCATGATGTCGCCGCGGTGACCGTGCAGGGGTCCGCGCCGCCTGCGACAGCATCAGCGACGATCAGTGGATCGTCATCCCGTACCCACCGGCCGTCTGGGATGAGGACGCTCAGCGGTGGATCTCCGACGCGCCGGGCGGCTCTCAACGGCACTGCCGATGTGCAGGTCAATGGCGAAGTCGCTGGTCAGTGGCCTGTACGGACCCCGTTCACACCGGGGAGATCATTGAATACCAGGGTGTCTTGCGGTATCTCTCGCCGCGCGGCGGCTCCTGCGCGAGTGAGACGGACGCCTACCTCCGCTCACACCGATCAGTGGTGCTGAACTGAGAAAAAGGCCGGCCGCCAACGCTCACCCGGCCGCCGGGCCCGGGATCAGAACGAGCTTTCCGTGCAGGCCGCCAGCCAGTACACGCCGGTGCGCCTCGGCTGCCTCGGACAATGGCAGAGTGGTCGCCACCCGCGTGCGCAGCCGCCCGGTGGCTACCTGCTCCACCAGATCAGCCAGGAGTTCGCGGTCGAGCTGGATGAGCTGCACCTCTTGCCGTACGCGACGCTCGGGAGCGATCGCGGGCGTCGGCCGAGTGGTGATCACGACTCCGCCGTCCTCGACAGCGGCGGCCGCCGCCGGGCCGAGAGGAACCGCGTCGAACACCGCGGCCACCGGCCCCACCGTGGCCGGATCAACGGCGCGGGGGACGATCTCGTGGGCTCCGAGGCCGCGTACCCACGGTTCGTCCTGGTGGTCGGCTTGGGCCAGGACGCGGTAGCCGCGGCGGGCGGCCAACTGGGTGACGAAACCGCCGACGCCGCCGCCGGCCCCGGTGACCAGTAGGCGAGTGCCGGCCGGGGGCTCCTCCGGTGACACCATGACCAGTCCCTGGTGTGCGGTTTGGGCGTTGAGTGGCACGGTGGCCGCGGATACGAAGTCGAGTTCGTCCGGTAGCGGCACCAACCAACTCGTGTCGGCGGCGACGAATTCGGCGTAGCCGCCGGGTGCGCCCCGCGTCTGGAACCACGGGATCATCCCGACGACGCGGTCACCCACGCGGAACTGTGCCGCGCCGGGACCGACCGCGGTCACCTCGCCGGCGATGTCCCACCCGGGCAGGAACGGTGGCGGCACCGGTCCGCCGGGAATCTGACCGGTGGTGGCGGCCAGATCGGCCGGGTGCACGCACACCGCGCGAATCCGGACGATGACCTGCCCGTGCCCGGCTTCAGGCTCCGGTAGCTCGGCCACCCGCAAGACCTCCGGCCCACCGAGCGCACTCACCATGACACCCAACATCGGTCAACTATAGACATCGACGCCAGTGGGTGCCTGTACAGCGAAACCACTCTTAAGGCATCCCGGCTGACGCCTGCCATTGCGCCACGGTTAACTCGTGCACCGCCAAGGGGCGCCCCAGGGCGGCGCCGATGATCTCCACCTGTCGGGCGTAGGCGAGGGACTCCGGGCCGATGGCGCGCGACAACGCGGGCTGTGCCATGCCGAGCCGGTCAGCGGCCCGTCCGAAGTGCAGCTCCGTCGGCAACCGCGACGAAGTACCGGAGCTGCCGCACCTCCACATCATCATCAGCACTGGCCAAGTCCCCCAGCGCAAAGCCCTCCGCGACCTCGCTCTGTACAAGATCCAAATCAATACCGCGACGTCGACCGCGATGCCCACTTTCCGTGTAGATATCGCGCACGCCCTCAGCGCCGCCAGATTCCTTGTTGCACTCGGCGAGAGCTGTTGTCGTGGGGGCAGGCGCCGGCGACCTGAGAGTACTGGTATGTGAGCCGATCAGTGGCGGACGTTGCCTGGTGCCTCGGTTCGCCAGCCGAGAAGGATCGCGGGCAGTGCCTGCCCGGCGAGTCGCCGGGCCCGCTGGTTCCCGACGGTGCCGAGGTGGCCGAGCGAGGGTATGCCGTACATCGTGCCCCAGATGACATCGCAGGCGTCGTCGAGATCGGCCAGGACCACGTCGTGTGTCTGCGACCAAGTGGTCAGTAGTTCTTTCAGAGGCGCGTCCTTGTTCGCGAAGTGCTGGTAGCCCCAGCCGTGACGGATCAGACGGGGGCGATCGCGAGGTCGATGACCTGGTCGTCCTTGATGCCGAACACGAACGAGAAGGACAGCGGCCCGCCGGGGAAGTCGCCGTCCCCGGAGGCCACCAGCCGGCCGTCCGCGAACGAGGTCGGCGTGAGCACGATCTTGGGGGTGATCAGATGCCCCTGGATCCACTCGCGGATCTCGGCCTCGCCGGCCCAGGTTTTCCCGTCGTCGCGCACGGTGGCCCCGTCGCCGAAGACCGCGGCCAGCGCGTTCGCGTCGTGCGCATTGGTGGCCGCGATGAAGTTCTCGACAGCGTTGGGCAGCGTGATGTCGTTTATTTCTACTCTCCGGTTTCTCGGGTGCCAGGACGCGAGTGCGTGCTGGTGTGTCCTTGCAGCACCTCAGCGGCACGATGCCGATGAGGCGGCGGCCCGTCACGGGCCGCGCAGCGCGGTGATTGGCTCGAGATGCCGACCAGGGGTCAGGTCGGCACAGGCATACGGGGGCATCCTGATGAAGGCTTCTTAGGTCGGTTGTGTGTGGTGACTCAATCCAACCGACGAGATTCCTCACGGTCGCGGGGTGGTCAACTCCCGCGCGGGTCGCCGAAACCACTTTTTGCGACAGGCTCAGAAGTCCGCACTGCGTGAGAGCTTTTCGTTCGCGCGCAGCTCGGCGAGTGTGTTCTCGTGCATCGCGACAACGACGTCGTAGCCGGAGTTACCGAGCACGATTCGTTGCGGTGGAACGGGTGCGTTCATCGCGCTGATCACGGCTTGCACGCCACGAACAGGGCTACCTGCCTGCTTGCCGCTATGGTCCACGAACGCCGCCTTGACGGCTTCGACCATCGGCACGTAGGCGTCGACGGTCTCGTTGACGGGCTCGTTCTGAAAGTAGGAGAAGGCGCTGGTGCGAAAGGCTCCCGGCTCTACGGCGAGCACGCGCACACCGAACGGCTCCACTTCCTGGCGCAGTGTCTCGGTGAGTCCTTCGATCGCGAATTTCGCCGCCGAGTAGTAGCCGAACCCCTGTCCGCCGACGAGGCCTGCCACCGACGACATGTTGACGATCCAGCCGTCGCCGCGTGCCCGCATGCCGGGCAGGACCGCGCGGATCACCTCGACGACGGCGAACAGGTTGAGGTCGAACGTGCGGCGGATCGTCTCGTCGGGGGCCCCCTCGATCGAGCCGTACCAGCCGCGGCCCGCGTTGTTGACGAGCACGTCGATTCCGCCGAACCGTTCCTCTGCCGTCTTGACCGCGGCATGCACCTGGTTGGCATCGGTGACGTCGAGCTCGAGAACCAGGACACGGTCGCCGTGCGGTTCAGCCCACTCCTGCAGTTCAGAGGGCCGACGAGCCGTCACTACCACCTGATCGCCCTGGTTGAGTGCGGCCTCGGCATAGACCAGGCCGAACCCTCCGGGCGTTCCCCCGGTGATGAACCAAGTCCTCATGGACTTCTCCTTCCGCTATAGAAAGCAATGTAGCGCTACATGCGCTACTGTAGCAAGCATGCAGAACGCCCGGGATCGACTCCTGCTCGCGGCAGCCGAGTTGCTGGAGAGCGGCGCCACGGTGTCCACGAGGGCAGTGTGCGAACACGCCGGGGTGCAGGCCCCGACGCTGTACCACCACTTCGGCAGCAAGCAGGGCCTGATCGACGCCGTGGCGAACCACGGCTTCACCCAGTACACGGCGGTCGAGAACTCGGGCGACCCACTGAACGATCTGCGCGAGGGCTGGGACAGGCACGTGCAGTTCGGGCTGGAGCACCCATCGTTCTACGGGCTGCTCTATGGCCGCGCCGAGCCGGGAAAGCCCTGCGCCGTCACCGCTCCCGCGCACGCCGCGCTGCGTGAGCGGTTCACCGCGGCGGCGACCCGGGGGCTGCTCAAGGTGCCGGCGGCCGATGCTGCCGAACAGGTGTTTGCCGCCAACGTCGGCATCACGCTCACCTTGATCAGCCAGCCGGAGCCGGATTTCGGCTTGTCCGGACGCGTCCGCGAGGCCGCGCTGGCCGGAGTCCTGCACACGCCCTCCGCCGACGCCTCCGCGACCCGCGCAAGCGCCGCATTGACGCTGCGTGCGCTGGTCGACAACGACCCGGGCGACCTCACCCCCGGCGAACGCGGACTGCTCGGCGAACTGCTGGAGCGCCTGGCCCGCTAGAGCACGCGGTATTCCTCCACGGGGCCGCACATCCTCGTCGCTCTAAACGCGCGGCCGGCCCGCTGGCGGCATGCGGTTGGTGTGTCTCATGAGGCATCGCGATTCTGGAGAAGGACGGCGTCCGCGCGGTGAGCTAGCGCGGCGAAGGGCCGATCATCAACCCGGTCAGCTCGACCGCGTACGCCACCGCCGCATCGATCCGGGCGGCAGCCTCGTCCTCTCCGCTTCCGGGCGGCGGGTCGGATCCGGTATAACCCGAGGGTTCCGAAGCAGCGTCCTTGCGAGATCCAGGACGAGCATTGGGTGAGCCTGTTCAGTTCGCTGACCTCGAATCGGGACCGCGCGATTCTGGCGGCGTCGGGCAGCAACGGAGCACTAGCAGCCGCAGGCAGTGCTCGCCGTCGCATCCGACGCGTACATCGCGATCGACGCCACCGGCCGCATCGTCGCCTGGAACCCGGCGGCCCAAGCCACGTTCGGCCACCACCACGCGCACGCCTGCGGCCGCGACGGTACTTCGCGGCGAGCTGCACCAGCATCAGCACGGTGCCGGGATCGTGGCGGTCGGATCCGGTGGTGTCGAGTCTGCGGTGCAGATCCAGCAACGGCACGAACGCCATCCCGGCCCGCGGCAGAGGCGAGGGCTCATGCAGGACGAGGGAGTGCCGGTGGTCGGAGTGGATGTCGTCAGGGGCGTGGGTATGACGATGTCGGGGCGTACTTCGGTTAGCAGAGTGCTGATGGCAGCAGGTGTCAATTCGTCGAGCATCAGCGGGAACCGGGTGACCGGCCAGAGTTCTGCGTCGTCTGGATGGGCTGGGGACCTGCGCGGTGGTTGCCGGGGTAGGTGTGACAGCAGCGGGATCCCGCCGTCGCGGGTGATGACCAGTCCCAGACCGACCAGCCGTAGACCGGCGCGTTCTGTTTGGCTTTGCCGCGTTGAGCGAGGGACGCCTTGTCGGTGCTCGAATCGTCAACGGAAACGGTGCGTCGCCTGCACCGCGTGCAGAGGCGACAAGTTGCGTTTTCGTCGTGATCGCAGATTCGTCCTAGCGGCAGCTCTTGGTCATCGAAATGAGTTCCCAGCCGCCCTCGGGTATGTCGTCGGTGGTGTCGGTGCGCAGGTTCATCGGGTTGGCCATTCCCAGGTAGAGGCCGTCACCGTGGACGATCATGTTGCGGACGCCGTAGTTGAGGTTGTTGCCGACGCCGTTGGTGCTGACCGCCGTGGCGGGGCTGTCGGGGGACGGGAACATCCACAGGTCGCCGCCGTACTGCTCGGGGTCGGGGCCGGCCGCGGCCCGCGACACCGCGGCCGCGTCCTGGGGTTCGGGAAGCAGGTCGTGCAGCAGGTAGCTCCAGTCCATCGTGCCGACGAAGAGCTTGCCGCCGCTGACGGCCATCCGCCAGGTGTAGTTGTTGAACGGCTGACCGAAGCCGGACTTGCCGTTCAGCGGGGTGTTGTTGGTGGGCACCATCTCCCAGGAGGCGGTGGCGGGACGGTACGCCGGGAGTTCCGTGCTGCCGTAGAGCAGCTCGACCTGCTGCTGGTCGGTGCCGAGGTTCTTGCCGCGGAAGATGGAGACCGCTCGCTGGGTGTTGACGATCTGCGCTTGCTTGGCCTCGGGTGTGGTCTGCGGAAAGAGGCTCTGGTGGACCTTGGTGGCCTTGGTCGGCACGTGCATGGTGCCCCAGTAGAGGTAGCCGCCGTAGGAGGCGACGCCGCCGAGGCCGTACGTGGCGGCGGTCACCCGGTCCGGTTCGTACCGGCTGACGTTCCACACCTGCCGCCAGCCGGCCGCGTCCTGCGGGTTGAGGCCCGGCTCCCCGTCGGCCAGCGGCGGGCTGAGCCAGACGCCCGCGAGTTTCTCGGCCGAGTTGCCCGAGCCCTCGGCCGGCCAACTGGTCGCGGCGACCCGGCCGTCGTGCAGAGTCAGGTCGGCTGCCTGCACGGGCAGGGCGCCGACCGGGACGAAGTCGAACGGGAACCGTTTCGAACCGGTCCAGCGCAGCACAGCGCCACCGGTGCTGCCGTTGCGGCCGGTGCCGACACCGAGGTAGAGCGCATCACGGGTGGCCAGGAAGGTGCGGATGTTGCCGTACGTGTCGTACGTGTGCGAGCCCAGGAACCGTTTCGTGCGCGCGTCGAACGCGAACATGTTGAGCCGCTGGTCGGTACTGGGCCCGCCGAGCAGCACCACGTCCTTGAAAGTGCCGGCGGCGCGCATGCCGATCGTGTGCTTCAGCCGGTACAGGTCGTCCGCGGACCGGGCGCGGATCTCGGCCGACTTGTTGACCGACCGTCTCGTCCTCTCGTTGTAGACCCACACCTCCGGCGCCCGCATGTCGCCCACCGAGACGGGGATCTCCGCGTCGGCCTTGCTGTACTGGCTCTCTCCGTACTCGCAGACCCAATCGTCGTTGAGCACCGGCTCGATCGCGTTGAGCGTGGCGCCGCTGGTGAGGCAGTGCACGTTCGCGCCGGTGCCGAACCAGACGTCGCCACCGACGCGGGTCAAGCCCCAGACGTACGCCTGGTTGACCTTCTTGATGCCACCGGCGCACGGCGGCCCGGCCGGATAGGGGACGCCCACGCCGGCGAAGCACTCGTCGGGCTTGGCCTTGGCGAGCAGAGCGAACCGGTACCCGTCCCCGCTGGGTGCGGCTGCCGCCGGCCCGGCGGCCGTGGTCACGGCGAGAAGAAGTCCGGCGGCCAGCGCCACAATCTTCACTAGGATTCTCCGTTCGGTGTGCTGGGTCATCTCGCGCTGCCGGCCGGTGCCTTGACGCGGGCGCCGACCTGGTCGGCCCAGCCGGCCGGATCGTCGAAGAGCAGGAACTCGCCCACCCTGGTCAGCTGCCCGACCGGATCGAGCAGCACATCCTCGTAGGCGAGGGTGAGCAGGTGCGCCGGCGGCGAGTCGGCGAGCGCCTGCTCGGCCTGGCCGCTCATGAAGGCGCACAGGTGCACGAACTTGCCGGGGTCGGCGCCGCGTTCACGAAGCCGTACGGCGTCGATCCGCTCCGGCAGGTAGGGCCGCATCTCGTCCGTCACCGGATCGCCCGGCGCCAGCTCGAACGGGTCGACGCCGAACCGGTTGAGCGCCTCGGTCCGTAGCTGCACCAGCTGGAACATCGGGTGTCTGCTCATCGACCGCGCGGTGTCGGCCCAGTTGCGGGTCAGGTAGATGATGCGGGCGCTCGGGTAGCCGGCCAGCAGTCGCGCCGTGATCAGGCTGGAGCCGCCGGACCGCTCCACCCAGCGCCGCCGGCCGAGCAGTTCCGCGAGCACGTCCAGGAAGTCCTGGTGGTGGCGGACCATGCTCTGACGGGGGAAGCCGGGCACCCGCTCGCCGAGCCGGTCGTAGAGCGTGTCCGGGTCGTCGGTCAGCTTGGCCAGCGTGATGCCCATGACGTGCGGCATGCTGCCGAGGTCGGTGGCCCATCGACCGGTCGTCGGATAGCGGACCTCCTCGGGCGCCAGCCCGATCCGGAAGAGCGTGGCGACGTCCGCCCGCGGCCGGCTCATGAACTCCCAGTACGCGCTGCCGGAGAGCGCTTCGCCGGTGGAGCGCCACGGCATCGCCATGAAGAACTCCTGAGCCGAGAGCGTGTCCGGCTCCTCGACGATCAGGTCCGACAGCATCGTCGACCCGCATCGTCCGCTGCTGATGATGATCGATCGCTCCATGTCATCCTCCACGGGGGAACTCGGTGTCCAGCCAGGCGGTCACCACGGCCCACACCTCGGTCGGCTGGTCCACCAGCAGGGAGTGTCGCTGGCCGGCGAAGACCTCGGTCCGCGCTGCCGGCAGCAGTCGCCGGGTCGATGGGTCCAGTTCGTAGGCGGGGGACCGCTCGCCGTAGAGACACAGCACCGGGCAGCGGATCGCCGCGAGCGCCGCCGGGTCCGGCAGCCGGCTGGCAGGCAGGTCGTCACGCAGGGTGGTGTCGGCGAGCCGCACACCGCCGGACCGGGGCGCGCTCGTGGCGAGGATCCTCGGCCGGTGGCGCAACCGCTCGCGCAGGCGTGCGAGCCACTCCTCGGTGGGTGGGCTGGACTCCACGGCCACGATCCCGGCGACCCGGTCCGGGTGCCGGGCCGCGTAGGCGTACGCGATCGTGCCGCCGAACGAGTTGCCGAACAGGTGCACCGGCCCGTCGGCCTGGAGGCCGATCAACGCGTCCAGGTCGTCGACGAAGTCGTCCAGGGCGTACCCACTGACCGGGCGCTCGCTGCGCCCGTGCCCCCGCAGGTCCTGCAGCACCACCCGGAACCCGTACTCCACGAGTGGATAGGCAAGGGTGAAGAACCAGCTGGCCATGGTGTCGGCGGCCAGGCCGTGCAGCAGCACCACGGTCGGCGGCCTTCCAGACCTTGCGGGGGCCAGCTCCTGCACGTGCAGGGTGACGCCGTTCGCCTGGACGAAGCTCACCGTGCTCCCTCGGCCGGCACGGGGGTGTTCAGCT
The DNA here is from genome assembly GCF_030269485.1 of Actinoplanes sp. NBRC 103695. GTDB lineage: Bacteria > Actinomycetota > Actinomycetes > Mycobacteriales > Micromonosporaceae > Actinoplanes. The sequence goes on from NZ_BSTL01000037.1 coordinate 24,060, forward strand.
CCGCGACGATGTGGTCGACCAGGTGACCGACGCTCAGGTCGCCGATCGAGGCGACGTCGAGCGTGGCGACGAACCGGGCGAAGTTCACGCCGCCGTAGCGGGCCTGCAACCGGCCGGCGAGCGCCACCACGTCGATGCTCTCCATGCCGAGGTCGTCACGGAACGTGCTTTCTGCGGAGACCGGGACGTCCGGCTCGATGTCACCGAGCACGGTCCGCAGGATCTGGGTTACCTCGGCCGTGACGGTGGCGTTGTCGACGGGCATGACGAAGGCTCCTTCAACAGTTTCAGGCTGGGTGGGGGCCCCAGGTCCAGGCGACGATGTAGCGGCGGGGCGGCAGGTCCGGTGGATTGCCGACTTCGCGGTGACTGACGGCGTACGTGCGGGAGCCGGTCCGGACGGTGAGCTCATCGGCGCCGGCGGCGGACACCACGAAGTCCCGTGGCCGCCCGCGCAGGCCGGTGCCCTCGCCCTTGGCCACCGCCTCCTTCGCGGCCCAGAACCGGGCGAACCAGAGGTCCCGTCCTCCGTCCGGGGCGAGCCGGCCGAGCAGGTCCGCTTCGTCCGTGGTGAGCGCGAGGCGGACGGTGCTCTCCTGCGGCGTGGTGATCTCGGCGGCGTCGATGCCGACGCCGGGTGCCTCCCGGTCGGCGCCGGGCGGGTAGGGCCGGGCGATCGCGACCGCCAGGTCGCCGCAGTGCGCCAGCGAGACGTCGCACTCGATCAGTCCGCGATCCTCGCGTACGGCCACTCGTGGGCGCCCGCCGGCGTCGTTGGTGACGGTCAGCTCGATCGGGTAGACGTCGGTGTGCCCGGCTTCCCATTGCCGGAAGCGGACCGCGTCCTTGACGGCGATCCGGCCGAGCAGCCACTGCCTGCGGACCGCCGGCGGCTTGGCGTCGTACTCGGCTCCGCCGGCCGCGCCGAGGATCCCGCGCGCCGCCATGCCACGGGTCACCAGGTCGGTCCAGTACTCGTGGACCAGCGTCCAGCCTTCGGACTGTAGCTGCGACATGGCGTGCCGCTGCGGGAATCGCTCCGCGACCCGGGCAGTCGGGTGGCTGTCGAAGCGGCGGTCGACCACGTCGTCGATCTGCGCCCACACACGGCCGTCCACGATCAACTGGGCGCCGCCGACGATCTGCTCGAAGTCCACCTGCCGGATCCGGGCCACCACCTCGACGGCGGTGCCCGGGGCCGGCGGCGGCCCGAAGAAGCGGACCCGGCCCAGGCGGACGGGTAGCGCCACGGTGCGGTTCGGCTGGGTCGTGATGATCCAGTTGCCGATCAGCTGGAGCGCGTTGTCCAGCAGGGCGCCGGGGACGTCGGGCGCGGTGACCCGCCCGCGGACGTGCATGTCACCGTATGCGTGAACCGCCGTCACCGCTTGGAAGAGCGGGCCGTGAAACATCAGTCGCTCGGCGTACATCCGCTTGGCGCTGATCGTCGGCGGCCGCTCGGTGACAGGCGCGTGCCGCCATACGCCGGCGGGCGGACCCGGATAGGCGGGCGCGAGCTCCACCGTGGAGCGTGCGTAGCCGCCGAAGGCGACGGAGACCTCGCCCGGGCCGGTGGGCTTCACGGTGATCTCGACGTCCTGCGCGGGGACGGCGATCAGCCAGCGGCTGAACCGGGCGTCGCGGATGGCGACCACCCGCATGCCGGGTGCGGCCGCGGCGTCCATCATGTGCTGTGCGACCGTGGTGGCCGGAACCACCGGCCAGCGGTCCTCGGCGTCCGGCCAGTCCGGCGGTTGCGCGAAGAAACAGTGATCCATCAGGTACGGCATGTCGGTCATCGACACCCGCAGGACCGACCGGCGACCGGCGACCGGCAGCCGGGCGGGGATCGCCGGTTGCGTAACGGCGGTCCCGTTGCCGGGTTGCGTGCCGGCGGCGGATCGAGCGCCGTCGGCCGGCGACACCCGACCGGCCGGTGGGGCACCGTTCACCGGCCGGGTCGTTCCGGTGAGCATGGTGACCGCGTCGGTGGCCGTCTCGGTCAGCAGCGCCGCCAGTTCCGCCGCCGCGCTGGAGTGTCCGGCGAGCCGGCCGAGGGCGTCGAGCATCGCGGCCCCTTCGGTACTCCCGGCGAGAGCCGGCGCCGTTCCGGACGCAGGGGCACCGGCGGGCATGCGCGCCGGACCGGCCGCAGAGGCAGGCGGGCGGGCTGGACCTGACGCGGACATCGGTGCGCGCGCCGGGATCGCCGCGGACGGCAGCCGCGCCGGGCTGGACGGGCTGATGCCGAGGATTTGCGCCGCGTCCGCGCCCATCGAGATCTGGGGCCCGCCGAGATCGAGCGGGAACGCCGGCCCGCGCTTGGCGCCCGGCTCGACAATGCGCGCACCCGCCGGCACGGATCGCCCCGGTTCGGCATCGAGCGCTGCGAAGTCGGGCGACGCACCCTCCACCCACAGCGCCGCCGCGACCCGCCGCAGCTGGTCGAGGCCGGAGCGCCGGGCCACGTTGACCGCCATCGCCAGGTGCGGGCGGCCGTGCAGGTTGTCGCCGATCAACGAGGCCAGCTGCCCGGCTCCGACCTGTAGGAAGACCCGAAAACCCGCGTCGTGCATGGCGGCCACGGTGGACCGGAAGCGCACCGTGGTGACCATGTGCCGCACGAATGTCTCGCTGATCCGCGCCGGATCGGCCGGGAACGGCGCGGCCAGCGTCGCGGACCACACCGGAAGGCCGCCCGGTCTGATCTCGAATCGGCCCAGCGCCGCGGCGATCGCACGCAGCCCGGGCTCGAAGGCCGGGGTGTGGAATGCCGAGCGGAACGGCAACGCCTGGCACATGATCCGGCGGTCCCGCAGGTCCTCGACGAGCCGGTCGATCAGCTCGCGGGGGCCGTTGACCACGCTTTGTGCGGGAGCGTTGTCGTGCGACAGCACCACGCCGGGATAGTCCGGGAGCAGCGGCGTGACCTGGTCGGCGCCGGCGCCGATCGCGGCGAATGCGTAGCCGGCCACCTCGACCGACGAGGCTTCGAACGCCCGTAGGAACTCGTCCACGCCACCGGCGCCGATCAGCCCACTGACCCGTGCGGCGGTCCATTCGCCGAGGCTGTGTCCGGCGTACGCGTCGGGGTGGATGTTGATCTTCTTGAGTGCGATGTCGAGCAGCACGCCGGCCTCGACCAGTCCGGTGCCGTGCTGTCCGAGATCGGCGGCCGACCATTCGCGGTCCGGCAGTCCGAAACGTTCGGCGATGTCGGCCGTGCGCGGCGCGAACTCGGCCTCGACGCCGGGGAATACGAACATCACTTTGCCGCCGCCCGCGTCCAGCAACGGGCGCGGAGTGAACCAGATGTCGCGTCCGCCCCGCCACGGCTCGCTGCGGCGTACCATCCGGCGGGCGATGGCGAGGCGCTGCTCGGTGGGATTCACGACGGCCAGCCGGCACGGCCCGTCGCCCGGCGTGTCACCGGGGCGGTCGAGCAGCCGGTCCAACGCCTCCGGGTCGGCGGCCGCCAGGCGCAGCACCCGTTCGGGCTCGGTGATCACCACACGGGCGCGCGTGGGGGCCGGCGCCTTCCATTGTTCGAGGATCACGTGGGCGTTGATGCCGCCGAAGCCGAACGCGTTGACGCCGGCGCGGCGCGGCCCCTCCCATGCCGCCGCCTTGTTGATGGTCGTGAAGCGGGTGGCGGCCAGTTCCTTGCGGGGGTTGTCGACGTGCAGCGTGGGCAGCAGCACGCCATGGTGCACGGCGAGGGCCGCCTTGATCAGTCCGGCGATGCCGGCGGCCGGCATCGCATGCCCGATCATCGACTTGACCGAGCCGATCACCGCGCGCGGGCCGCCCCGGTGCGGTCCGAAGACCTCCGCCAGCGTGTTCAGCTCGGCCGCGTCCCCGGTCGGGGTGGCCGTTCCGTGCGCTTCGAGGAGTCCGAGCGCGTCCGGCGCCTGCGGGTCCTGGCCCGCGGCCTGCCAGGCCCGCCGGATGGCGAGCGCCTGCCCCGAGCTTGCCGGGTTGAACATGCTGGCGGAGCGGCCGTCGCTGGAGACGCCGGTGCCGCGGATCACCGCGTAGATCCGGTTGCCGTCGCGTTCCGCGTCGGCAAGTCGTTTGAGCACGACAACCCCGGTGCCCTCGCCGATCAGCAGTCCGTCGGCGCTCGCGTCGAAGGGCCGGATCCGGCCCTGCCGGGAGAGTGCGCCGAGCTGGCTGAAGACCGACCAGAAGCTGATGTCGTGCACGTGGTGCACGCCCCCGGCCAGCACCGCGTCGAGCTTGCCCGCGGCCAGCTCGGAGATGCCCTGGTCGACGGCCAGCAGCGACGAGGCGCAGGCGGCGTCCACGGTGTACGCCGGGCCGCGCAGGTTGAGCCGGTTCGCCACCCGGGAGGCGGCCAGGTTCGGCACCAGGCCGATCAGCCCCTCCGGCTGGCATGGGCCGAGTTGCTCGTCGAAGCGCCGCCGGACCGCCTCGATCTGCTGATCGGTGACCGACGGGATCAGCTCGCGCAGGATCTGGATGACCTGGGTGGGCAGCCGGACCCGTTGGGCGTGCCGGGCCTGGCCGGGACTGAGCGTGCCGCCGCGGCCGATGATCACGCCGATCCGGTCGGCGGCGGGCATCCGCTCGGCGCCGCCGGCGTCGCGGATCGCGGCTGCCGCGACGTCGAGCATGAGCAGCTGGTCGGGTTCGATGTCGGTGACCGAGTTCGGCATGATGCCGTAGCTCAGTGGCTGGAACGTGGCGAACTCGTCGACTATCCCGCCGCGGTTGCAGTAGAGGCGGTCGGGCCGGTGCGCTTGGTCGGGATCGTAGTGCGGCCCGCCCCACCGGCCGGCCGGCACCTCGGTGATCGCGTCCCGGCCCTCGGTCAGGTTGCGCCAGTAGGTGGCCAGGTCTCCCGCTCCGGGCAGGATCGCGGCCATGCCGACGATCGCGGTCGGCTGTTGCACGCCGGAGTTCACTCTCGCCATCCTGCGGCCGTGTAGACGACCGACCCGGCCTCGCCCCAGGCGAGCTCGCGTAGCAGGCTGAGCGCGCCCTCCTCGGGGTCGATCAGGTCGATGCCCCGGCGGGCGTACGCCTGCATCAGCTCGGGGGTGACCATGCCGCCGTGCCCGGCGCCGGGCGCCCATGGTCCCCAGTGGATGGTGACCAGCCGGTGCCCGGTGGAGCCGGCCCACCGTTCGCCGAGCGAGTCCAGCGCGTCGTTGGCGGCGGCGTAGTCACTCTGCCCGCGATTGCCGTAGGCGGCGGCGATGCTGCCGAAGAGCACCACGAACGCGGGCTGCGCCGCGCACTCGGTGAGCGCGCAGAGCACGGTCGCGGCCCCGTCGACCTTGGTCCGGTAGACCCGGTTGAACGATTCCGGGTCCTTGTCGGCGATCAGCTTGTCCTCGATGATCCCGGCCGCGTAGACGACGCCGTCGATCCGTCCGTACTCGTCGTGGATCTTCGTGATCAGCTGCCGGGTGGCCTCCGCGTCGCGGACGTCGACGGCGTGATAGTTGACCGCGGCACCCAGGTCGCGCAGCTCGGCGATGGTCGCCTCGACCTCGCGGGCGGCGAGCACGGCGCCGGCCACCCGGTCGATCTCGGCCGGCGAGCGCATGCCTCGCCGCGCCAGTTCCGACCGTAGCGCCGCCTTGTCCATTCCGGCGGGCAGGTCCGGCCCGGCCGGGCCATCATGCAGAGGGGTACGGCCCACCAGTTCGATCCGGCACCGCGCGGCCGACGCGAGCACCCGCGCGAACCAGGGTGTGATGCCCCGCGCGCCGCCCACCAGCACCATGACCGAGTCGGGGCCGAGCCCGAGCGCACGGGCCTCGGCGGCTCCGTCGCCGGCCGGGCCGGCGCCGCCGTCGGCCAGCGCCCCCAGGCCCTGCGGTTCCAGGTCGTCGCGGAACCGGCTGGCCGGCCCGCGCCGGACCACCGGCACGGTGGCGGTCTCCCCCAGTTCCGCCAGCAGCAGCGGCGCGACGGCGTCGTCCTCGACCGTGGCGTCGACCTCGACCCAGCGGACCGTCGCCGAGGGGTACTCCCGGGCGATGGTGCGGAACAGGCCGCGCAGCCCGTCGGTGCGGGTGCCCGGCCGCCCGGCGGCGAGGATCCAGCGCGCCCCGCCGGCCAGGGCCCGCCGCAGCAACGGGAAGGCGCCGGGCAGGATCGGTGCACCCGTCCCGGACAGACCGTCGAGCAGAACGACCCCGTCGACGTCCTGATCATCGCCCGTGATGACGGCCGCGCCGGCCTCGGCGAGCAGGCCGGCGAGCGCACCGCATGCGGCCGAGCCGCCGGTGACCAGGAAGCGGGCGCCCGCCAGTGCCGCCGTGCCGCCGTGCCCCTCGGCGGCACGCCACACCGGGACGAGCCGCTGCGGTGCGATGCCCGCGCCGGCGTCCGCCGGCGCGGGCTCAAAAAAATCCGGCGCCCCCGCCGTGGCCGCAGCAGGGGCCCCGTTGATGCGCCCGTCCAGCCAGTCGACCATCGCGCGCACGGTGCGGGCGCGGACCAGATCCTCCAGTTCGGTCTCGTCACTGCCGCCGGCGAGACCGAGGCGGGTGACGACCTCACCGGCTACCTCGGCCCGCTTGATCGAGTCGATGCTGAGGTCGGCCTCCAGATCCAGGTCCAGCTCGATCAGCTCGGCCGGGTAGCCGGTACGGTCGCTGATCACCGTCAGCACGGCGCTGTGCACATCTAGCGCGGCGCCGGCCACCGCGACGCCGGTCCCGGGAGCCGCGGTAAGGGCCGCCACATCCGCGCCCGCGCCGTTGATGCGGCTGTCGAGCCAGCCGACCATGGCGCGAACCGTGCGGGCGCGGACCAACTCCTCCAGCTGAGCCTCGTCGCCGTCGACTGTGAGGCCGAGCCGGGTGGCCACCTCACCGGCTACCTCGGCCCGCTTGATCGAGTCGATGCTGAGGTCGGCCTCCAGATCCAGGTCCAGCTCGATCAGCTCGGCCGGGTAGCCGGTACGGTCGCTGATCACCGCGAGCACCGCGTACTGCACGTCGAAGGCCGGGCGCAGCGCCGGGATCGGCATCGCCGCAGGCGCCGGCGAGACCGGAGCGGCCGCCGCTTCCGCGATGATCTCGGGCACCAGCATCGCCGGCATGCTCTCGGCGCTCGGGTACGCCGCGATCGGCTGTCGTCCGAGGAACGCGAGCATCACCTCCCGCTGCGAGGTGATCAGCTCGCGGGTGGTCCGCAGGTAGTCGGCGAGCAACGCGCCGGGACCGTCCGCGGCCGGCTGGCTGGTGGTTGTCATCAGAATCTCCTCGGAGATGCGTCGGGCCGGCCGGAGACCGCCCGGCAGGCAGGCACCGTTCGGGTCACGTACGAGGTGGCCGTCGACCGTCCACACCGGACGCGGCGGGCCGTCCGGGCGTGTCGCCGGGGCGGAGCGGCCGTGGAACAGCCAGCCGGTGTTCACCGGCACGCCGGCGCAGGCGAGCCGGCCGATCGCGAGCAGCAGGGCAGTCAGGCCGTCGGCGGAGCGGCCGTCGACAGCGACGGCGAGGTGGTCACGGTCACCGAGGACGGCGCCGACCAGCCCGGTGAGGACCTGGCCGGGGCCGGCCTCGACGAAGACTCGGGCGCCACCGGCGTACATCGCCTCGATCTGGTCGACGAAGCGGACCGGCGCGGCGATCTGGGCGGCCAGTTCCGCGCGTACGCCGTCGGCATCGGACGGGTAGATCGCGGCCGTACGGTTGGCCCAGACCTCCCCGGCTGGGGAAGCGATCGTGCTCTCCGCCAGCACCCGCGCGAAGCTCTCGCTCCCGGCCGCGACCACCGGGCTGTGGAAGGCACAGGCGACCGGAATGGCACGTGCCGTCAGCCCGGCCGCCGTCAGCGCCGCGGTGGCCGCCTTGACCGCCGCGGTGGCGCCGGAGATCACGGTCTGCGCGGGCGCGTTGTGGTTGGCCACCACCACAGCGCCGGCCATGCCGGCGGCGGTGAGCACCTGCTCGATCTGCGACGGCGTGGCGCTGACGGCGGCCATCGTGCCGGGATCGTCGCCGGCGGCGGCCAGGATGGCGGCGGCCCGCTCCCGGCTCAGGGCGAGCAGCGTAGCCGGGTCGAACGCGCCGGAGACGCAGAGCGCGACCAGTTCGCCGTAGCTGTGCCCGGCGGCCAGGTCGGGACGCACGCCGACGCGGCGCAGCAGGTGGTCGACGGCGAGCCCGCCGACGCCCAGGGCCGGCTGCGCGTTGCGGGTGTCCCGGAGCAGATCCTTCTGGGCCTGCTCGGCCTCGGCGCCGAAGGCGGTCGGCGGGAACAACAGATCCGCCCAGTCCCGGCCGAGGTCCAGGTAGTGGTGCAGCTCGGGAAAGGCGACGAAGAGGTCGGCGAGCGCGCCCGGCCGCTGGCTGCCCTGGCCGGGGAAGAGGAACGCGACCCGGCCGGGGTCACCGGTGTGCTCGGGCGGCTGGATCAGGCCATGTCGTGGGCTGTCGTCGCCGGCCAGGGCCCGGCCGAGCAGCGTGGTCAGCTCGTCGACGTCGTGCGCGACCACGGCGATCCGCACCGGACCCGTGCGGGCGTCCGACTCCGCCGCCCACCGAGCCGCCAGCTCCCGCAGCGACGCCGCCCGCTGACCGGCCCGCTCCACCAGCCGCCGCACGCCGCGATGCGCGGCTTCCCGGTCGGCGCCGCGGAAGCAGAACAGCTCGGCCGGCCAGTCCTGCCGGGCGTGCCGTGGCCTTGCGCCGGCCGGGTGCGCGGCCAGCACCGCGTGGAAGTTGGTGCCGCCGAAGCCGAATGCGCTGACCGCGGCCACCCGTTCAGCAGCCGGCGCAGCCCAGGGGCGCGCCTCGGTGTGGAAGACGAACGGGCTGCGGTCGGCCGACCAGGCCGGGTTGGGCCGGGACAGGTTGATCGTCGGTGGCTTGATCCCGTGGTGCAGCGCGAGCGCCGCCTTGATCACCCCGGCCAGGCCCGCCGCGCACTTGGTGTGCCCGATCTGCGACTTGACCGAGCCGAGAGCGCACGAACCGGGTTCGGCGCCCTCCTCGGTGTAGAGCCGCGTCAGCGTCTCCAGCTCGGTGCGGTCGCCGACCACCGTCCCCGTGCCGTGTGCCTCGACCAGGCCCACCTCGCGGGGGCTGATCCCGGCCATCGCGTACGCCCGGTCCAGTGCCCGCCGCTGCCCTTCGGCGCGCGGCGCGGTGAGGCCGAGCGCCCGGCCGTCGCTGGCGCCGCCCAGTCCCTTGATCACCGCGTAGACACGGTCGCCGTCGCGTTCGGCGTCAGCGACCCGCTTGAGGACCACGGTGGCGACACCCTCGCCGAGCGCGATCCCGTCGCCCGAGCTGTCGAAGGTGCGGCAACGGCCGGTCGGCGAGAGCGCGTGTGCCGAGGTGAACATCAGGTAGTCGTTGATGCCGTTGTGCAGATCGGCGCCCCCGCAGATCATCAGGTCGCTGCCGCCGGTGGCCAGTTCCTTGCAGGCGGCGTCGAGCGCGGCGAGCGAGGAGGCGCAGGCGGCGTCCACGGTGAAGTTGGGGCCCCCGAGGTCGAGCCGGTTGGCGACCCGTCCGGCGATGACGTTGGCCAGCACGCCGGGGAAGGAGTCCTCGGTGATCACCGGCAGCTGCTCGTCCAGCTGGGCCGGCAGTTCGCCGATGTACGCCGGGAGCAGCGCCCGCAGCGACGTGGCGCCGGCCAGGTCGCCGCCGGCCTCCGCGCCGAAGACCACCCCGGTGCGGGAGTGGTCGGCGCCGGCCGCGTCGTACGCGTACCCGGCGTCGGCGAGCGCCTGCTGCGACACCTCCAGGGCGAGCAGCTGAGTGGGGTCGATGCTGGCCAGAGCGGAGGGTGGAATGCCGTACCGGATGGCGTCGAACGGCACCGGGTCGATGAAGCCGCCCCACCGGGAGACGCTGATCCGGCCGGCCTGGCCGGGACCTACCTCGGGGGCGTAGTAGGTGCCGGCGTCCCAGCGATCGGCGGGGACCTCGGTGACCGCGTCGGCCCCGCTGAGGATCGTGCGCCAGTAGCCCGGCAGGTCGGCGGATCCGGGGAACACGCACGCCATGCCGATGATCGCGATGTCCAGCGGGTCGGCCACGGCGACCGGCTCCTCGTCCGGTTCGGCGACCCGCGCGGCCAGCAGCCGCCGCGCGCCCTCGGTGACGTCGGCGTGCAGATCGGCGACGGTGGTGACCGTGTCGCGGAGCACCGCCACCTGGCCGGCCATGAAGAGCCCGTCCTGGGCCTGCCCGGCCTCGTCGACCGCGACCAGGTGGCCGTCGTGACGGCGCAGGCCCTTGCTGGCCAGCCGCAGCCGGCCGACGTTGAGCATCTCCAGCTTCTCCCAGATCTGCCGGTGCTCCACCCCGGCGTCCTCGAGGCCGCTGCGCAGCTCGTGGAAGTCGTCGACGAAACGGGTCCGCAGGCAGCGGGTGGCGTGCCCGGGCGCGGTCTCCAGCAGGGCGGTCCGCTCGGCCCGGATCGCCTCGCGTTGGAAGAGTGGCTGGATCGCGCCGTGCCTCACCGCCTCCTCGGTGAACAGGTACGCCGTACCCATCAGCACGCCGATCCGCACCCCGCGCCGGGCCAGCGGCGCGGCGAGTGCGGCCACCATCGCCGCCGACCGCGCGTCGTGGACGCCCCCGGCGAAGAAGACCTGGATCTCGGTGTTCCCGTTGTCCTCCAGGAATTCCTCGAGCACCGTGAGCTGCGCCTCCCAGAGCGGGAAGCTTGCCCGGGGGCCGACATGTCCGCCGCACTCGGCGCCCTCGAAGACAAACCGTCGCGACCCGGCCTGCAGGAACTGCCGTAGCAGGCCGGGCGAGGGTACGTGCAGGAAGGTGCGGATGCCCTCGTCCTCCAGGACTTTCGCCTGCGCGGGTCGGCCGCCGGCGATGATCGCGTAGGCGGGGCGGAGCCGCCGGATCACCTCCATCTGCCCGGCGCGGGTCTCGTCGGGGGCGAAGCCGAGAACGCCGACGCCCCACTTGTGGTCGCCGAGGGCCGCGGCCGCGCCAGTGAGCATCTGCTCGGTGCGGCGCGCGTCGGCAAGCGCCAGCGCCAGGAATGGCAGGCCCCCGGCCTCCGCCACGGCGGCGGCGAAGCCCGGCTCGTCGCTGACCCGCGTCATCGGACCCTGGGCGACCGGCAGGTCGATGCCGAGCGCCTCGGCGAGCGGGCCGCCGGGGGCGAGCAGGGCTGCCGCGGTCTCGTCGGTCGCGGCCGACCGGATCGCCCCGAGGACCGCGCGGACAGCGGCGCCGGTGTCGGCCCAGCGGCGGGCGTATCCGGCGGCGAGGACGCCGTCCGGCCCGATGCCGAGCAGGTCGCCGCGCAGGCTCCGCAGCCCGCGCAGTCCGGCGGCGATGACGGTCTCCGTGCCGTCCATGCGCGCGACCGCGGCGCGCGCATCGTCGGGTAGGTCGGCCTCGGGCATGAGCAGAAGTTGGCTGTCGAGAACGACGCCGGCCGCACCGCCGGTGACGGCGGCCGCGGCGGTCCGCGGGCCGATGCCGCCGGCCGCCCATACGGGCAGGTCGCCGACGCCCGCGGCGATCAGGCGTTGCAGCAGGACGAAGGTGCTCAGGTCGCTGACCCGGCCGGCGGATTCCATGCCGCGGGCGATCAGACCGTGTGCCCCCGCGTCGGCGGCCCGGTGGGCCTCGTCGACGCTGGTGACCTCGACCAGCACGGTGTGCTCGGCGGTCAGGCCGGCGACCGGCCAGGCGGAGTCGGCGGTGAGCACGACGACCGCGAGGTGGCCGCCGGTGGCGTTCAGCACGTCCCCGGAGGTGGCCGCGCACTGTGCCGGGACGCGCACCCCGACCGGCCCGCCGGCGAGGGCGGCGGCCTGCCGTAGCAGACGCAGCGACCAGGGGGCACCGGTGTCCAGGTCCAGTACGGCCGTGGCGCCCGCCGAGGTGGCAGCGGCGGCCAGGTATGGGCTCGGCTCGATCCCTGACCCCCCGGTGAGGACCAGAACGGGCTCGAACGGTGGGGACGAGGTGCTCATCAGACTCCCGCTTCGTGGGCAGGGTACAGCGAACCGGACGGCGCACAGATCGACGCATTGACATGCGCGGATCTAACGCTGCGTGAAGCGTAAGGGCGGCCGGTTACGGTGCCGTAAACAAAGTCGATGAACAAAGTCAACTTTCCACCCGGCGACAGGCGCCGTGGAGCAGCACTTATATCGCCTATGATCGCAGCGCCATACCGTCATGCAGATGACACCAGAGTATTGGTTGCTGAAAGCAATGAAGCCCGAAGTCACTCTAGGTTAGTGACACCTGAATGGCCTCGATGCTTACCCGCTGGTAGCACCGCTCTTGATCAAGCACGCCCGGTGAGCGATGGTCTACTCGCGGTCATGAATCCCGTCGCGGTGCCACGACACGGTGAACACGCGCCCGTCCACACCGGACGCAGGGGTCCGGGAACGACGACGCCCCGGCCGCAAGCGGCCGGGGCGTCGCGATCGATGGACTCAGTTGACGACGTAGAGGAGGCGGTTCGGGGTACCGGTGCCCGGGTTGGTCACCACACCGGTGGTCGCGTTAGCGGTCAGGAAGGAGGAGACCTGCGCCGGGGTATACGAGGAATTGGCCTGCAGCACCAGCGCCGCCGCGCCGACGACGTGCGGAGTGGCCATCGACGTGCCGCTGATCGTGTTCGTCGCGGTGGTGCTGGAGTACCACGACGACGTGATGTTCACGCCCGGCGCAAGGATGTCGACGCAGGTGCCGAAGTTCGAGAAGCTGGCGGCGGCGTCGTTGTTCTGTGTCGCGCCCACGGTGATCGCCGTCGGCACCCGCGCCGGCGAATAGTTGCAGGCGTTCTGCCGGCGGCCCAGGATGTTGCCGTTGCCGGCCGCGACGCCGTAGGTGACACCCGAGGAGATCGAGGCAGCCACCGCGTTGTCGATGGTCGTGCTCGCCCCACCGCCGAGGCTCATGTTGGCAACGGCCGGCTTGATCGCGTTGCTGGTCACCCAGTTGATGCCGCCGACCACTCCGGCGGTCGTCCCGCTGCCCGAGCAGTTCAGCACGCGTACGCCAACCAGGAGGACGCCTTTGGCCACGCCGTAGGTCGAGCCGCCGACCGTGCCGGCGACGTGGGTGCCGTGGCCGTTGCAGTCGGTGGCGTTGCTGTCGTTGTCGACGAAGTCGTAGCCGCTGGTCGCCCGGCCCCCGAACTCGCTATGGCTGGTCAGGATGCCGGTGTCGATGATGTAGGCGTGCACGTTAGGCCCCGTACTGGGGTAGGTGTACGTCGTGCTGAGCGGCAGATTGCGCTGATCTATCCGGTCCAGGCCCCAAGTGGCGCCGGACTGGGTTCCGGTGGTCGAGAAGACCTGGTCCTGCTCGACGTACGACACGTCAGGGTCGGCGGCGAGCCGCTTCGCGGCCGACTCGCTCATCCGGGCGGCGAATCCGGTGACCGCCGCGCCGTACACCTGACTGACCGCGCCGCCGTAGGAGCGGATCAGTGCGGTCGCCTTCGAACTGACCGCCGCGCCGCGTGCGGGTCCTCGCGCGGCGACCGAGTTGTCCTTCAAGATGACCAGGTAGCTTCCGGAAACGGCGTTGGCGACACCGGCGAGCCGGATATCGCCGGTCGGCGCGGCGGCCGCCGGAGCCGCGCCGACCGTCGCGACCGTCGCGACCGCGAACACCGTGGACAGAACGATGGAGACCACTCGCTGGACGGGAAAACGTGGGGGCATCTGGTTCTCCTACTCAGGATCACGCCCGGCCCAGCACGGCATCGTCGCATAGCGGCCCGGAGCAACAGCCGGTCGCGTCTGCAATCCCATAGACGCAGAACGATCGGTCAATGCCTGAATCGTAGTCAAGTCGGGGCGAGCCGGTGAGATAACGGTTCATCTATATCGACTCATCGAGGCAATTGCCGTCCGGCAACTGTTCACCGTGGACACATGGGCTGCGCTGGGGGTGTCGTGCGGCCCGCCGGGCCGGGGCGGATTCGTGGCCAGGTACCAGGTTGCGTTGTCCGGCAGGACGGCCGGGTCGGCCGGGTCGGTGGTCGCGACCACGAGGCGGGTGTTTCCGTCGGGTCCCCATCAGCCGAGCTGGGCGTCGGTGGCCCACCAGGTTTCAGGGTGCCCGTCACGGAATTTTCGCTGGACCGGGTGCCGGCCGCGGGGATCGCAGGGCCGCCCCACGGCACGGCCCGGGCGGCGTCCTGCCGCACCGGTCCCACGGTGCCGTCTGACGACCCGGTACGCCGGCCTCAGCGAGCTACTCGGAAGTGTCTGGCGCGCGTTGAGCCGCGATCCAGCCGGCGACCTGGGTTCGCGAAGTGAAGCCGAGTTTGGTCAGGATGTTGCGGACGTGACTCTCCACCGTGCGCTCGGAGATGAACAGCCGGGTGCCGATCTCCTTGTTGCTCCGACCGTCGGCCACGAGCCGCGCGACATCGAGTTCGCGCCGGCTGAGAGTGCCCGGGTTCGATTGGACTGCCGGCGCTGTTGCGATGGGTGCGCGCAGGGCGAGCCTTACCGCAGCCTCTCGGCTCAGTTGCCGGCCGGCGTGATAGGCCGAGTTGAAGGTCGCCACACCGAGCGCTGCGGTGGCTGACCGGGTGGCCAGCGCCAGCGCCGGCGCCACGCTCGGGAGGACAGTGGCTCCGATCTCGGCGCGGAGGCTCTCCATCGCGCCGAGAAGTTTCGCGGCCGGCTGCGGCCTTCGGTCGGCCGCGGCGCAGCACCCGAGCGCGCCGAGGAGGTAGCACTGCGCCACCCGGTCGTCGATCTCGTGGGCGATCCGCAGGCCTTCGGTAAGCCACTGCTCGGCATCCCTGAAGGCGCCCGATCGGAGCGCGGCATAGCCCTGGTTCATCAACATCATGCCGAGGCTGTAGAAGTCGCCGGTCTCACGGCTGAGCCGGGCGCCTTCGGCGGCCGCCGTCGTGGCCGCGGCGAGGTCACCGTCGGCAAGGCTCTTGAGTGCCTGGGCCTGGTACGTCATGAGGGAGGTGCCCGGATCGTTCAGCGTGCCGGCGATGGCCCGGGCTTGATCGAGAAGTCGTTGTGCGGACCCCTGGTCGCCGCGCCCGGTAGCGGCGATCGACGCCATGGCGAGAATCTGCGACAGCGCGTCCGGCCGTCCGGCCGCGCGGGCCACGGTCACACCACGATCGAGTACGCGGGTTGCCGCATCCTTGTCGTTCTGGATCACGCCCAGGAAGCCCCGCGCGAAATACGTCCAGGGATCGCCGACGTGGCCCGTCAGTAACTCGTCGAGCCAGCGCACCCCCTCGGTCGTCGCACGGGTGATCCAGTACCAGATGAGAGCCGTCGCCACGCCGGCCGCGCGGTGGAGGTCGTCACGGTCGATGCACGTTCGCAGTGCGGCCCGGATATTGTCGATCTCCAGGTCCAGCCACGCCAGCGACGGCAGCAGGCGGTACCGGCCGGTCACGGCGAACTGCTGACATCGGTCCAGGTAGTAGTCGGCGCAGCGCAGCTCCACGGCATCCTCGTCGCCGGACTCACGCAGCTTGCGCCGCGCATACTCTCGCATCGTTTCGGGCAACCGGTAGCAGGCGAGCCCGGCGGCATCCTCCTTACTCAGAAACGACTTGTCCAGCAATGCTGACAACAGGTTCAGCGCCTGGGCTGCCGGCAGGTCGTCGGCGCAGCAGACGGCTTCCGCATCATCGAGCGTGAATCTGCCGGCGAACACACACAGCCGCATCAACAATGTCTGCTCGGCCGGTGTGAGCAGGTTGTAGCTCCACTCGGTCGCGGTGTACAGGGTTTGGTGGCGTGGCAGCGCCGCCCGGTTGCCGCCGGTGAGCAGCTCGAACCGGTCACTCAGCCGATCGCGGATCTGCTCAAGGCTCAGCGCCCGGGTCCGCACCGCCGCCAGCTCGATGGCCAGCGGCAGTCCGTCCAGCCGCCGGCACACGTCGACCACGGCAGCCCGGTTCGCCTCGGTCAGCTCGAAGCGGCCCGTCGCCGCGGCAGCCCGCACGACGAACAGCCGGACCGCGTCGTTCAGGCCCGTCCGGGCGAGTGGCTCGGCGTGCGACGGCAGATCCAGCGGCGGCACCGGCAGCACATGCTCGCCCGCCACCGACAGCGGTTCCCGGCTGGTCGCGACCACGCGTACTCCCGGCGCGGCTCGGAGCACCTCATCGGCCAGCCGCGCCGTCGCGTCGAGCAGGTGCTCGCAGTTGTCGAGCACCAGCAGCAGTTCCCTGTCCCGCAGGTACGACCGCAGCAGATCCACCGGCTCGGTCGAGGCCTGGTCACGCAGGTCGAAAGCGGCCATCACCGCATTCGGCACCAGCACCGGGTCCCGGACGTCGGCCAGTTCCACCAGCCAGGCGCCGCCGGGGAGAATCCGCCCGAGATCAGCGGCAATCCGGACCGCCAGGCGCGTCTTGCCCACCCCGCCGGGGCCGACCAGGCTGACCAGGCGCGCGGCGGTCAGCAGCCTCCTGGCCTCCGCCAACTCGGCACGGCGGCCGACGAAGCTCAACGTTTCGGCAGGCAGGTTGCCGGATCGTCGGGCAGACGCGGCCATGCCCCGAAGGTACTACGACCGCCACTGATTCGATCTTGCAGGTCGGGTTCAGTACTGACTCCGTACTGCCACGGATGGCCACGCCCGGCACCGTCCCTACCGTGGCGGACATGCCAGTTCAGCGTCCGGTCCAGCGAGTCGAGATCAGCTTCGTCGATGCACCACCGACGGCCGCCGCATCACCACAACTCGACGGAGACATCTGATGAAAGCCGCAACAACTCATCCGTCACTCGATCACAGCCCTGCACCGCGTGAACTGCCCCTGCGGCGCCTGCACCTGCTGCGACTGGGGTACTTGATACTCGGCGGCGGTCTGGTGGCGTACAAATGGCCCCTCCTGTTCAACCACGACCAACCGTGGCCGGTGATGACCAGCGTGGTCACCTGCATGCTGGTGGCGATGTCCCTCCTCGCCTTGCTCGGACTGCGGTATCCGGTACAGATGCTGCCGATCCTGCTGTTCGAGGCGGCCTGGAAACTGATCTGGCTCGCAGCCGTCGCATTGCCACTGTGGCTGGACGACAAGATGGACCCGGACACCTGGGCATCAACCACGGAGATCCTCTGGGTCGCCGTCATCCTGGCCATCATTCCCTGGCGGTACGTCTCCTCGAACTACCTGGTCAGGCGCGGCGACAGGTGGCGCGAAGACGCCCAGCGCACCCGAACCCGGCCTCCCTCAAACGCCCGGACCTGACGACCCTCGGGATCGATCAAGTGCCCGCGATCGACGCGGGATCGTCCAGCACCCGCAGCTGCGCAGCGAAGATGCGCAGGCGAGGAGCACGCGCCGTCGCCCAGCGGTTTCCTCACAGTCAGCGTCGGAGTCGCAACGGCTGTCCCGGGCGGCGGTCTCGCCAAGGAAGACCTGGTCCGGGTCGCCGACGTGTCTCTACACCTACCGGACAGCCGTCCACCGCGCGTCAAACCGGCAGGATCGTTGGCCCCGACGATCACCGGCCCACGCGGACATGCCGAGTTGAGTGCACTCGCCTCGGGTCCCTGTGTTTGACGGACTGAGACGACGGGGCTCCGCGATGGATACCGTGGCGGAAACTCGTTTGTTTCCGCCGTCGGGGGCTGGTTCGATGGCGTCATGCCGGTCGATCAAAACGGTAGCCGACTTTCGCCACGACGGTTTCGTCGTAATCCCCAATGTCTTGTCTGACGAGCAGATCGCGGCGGGTCAGCATTTGGTCGCCAATCTCCTCGCGGCGGACCCTGCCCCCGACGGACACGTCGGCCCCCATTTTCTGTGGCCACGTTTCCCGGCGGATGGGCATCCGCTGCTCGCCTTCTACCGAGAGGTGGGGTTGTCGCGATTGGCCGCGCAGCTGCTGCGGTCGGATCTTGACGTGCAGGAGCCCGACTTCGCGCAGGTCGCGATCACTACGCCGCCGTGGCCGCACCGGCCGGGCGGCCCACACGTTGACGGCCTGACACCGGGCGAGGCTGACGGTCGTCCAGGAACTTTCACCATGTTGGCCGGCATTTGGCTGACAGACCATCGCCAGGAGGACCGCGGCAATCTTTGGATGTGGCCAGGTACGCACGTACGCTTCGGCCGGTATCTCGCCGAGCGCGGAGCCGATGCCCTGACCCGGGTCGAGGACATGAACGACGGGCCTTACCCCAGGATCGAACTGGGAATGCCGACGCAGGCCACCGGAGCAGCCGGAAGCGTTCTGTTCGCGCATTACCTGCTGGCCCATAACGTCGGCAATCATGACGGCGCCACCGGAGACGAACGCCGCGAAACCATCTACTACCGTCTGCTGGCCACCGGCCATCGTGATCGATGGCGCCAAGCAGTCACGGACCCGCTCGCAGAATTCCGCTCAAGCTGACCGCGACAATCTCGGGATCCGTACAGGGAATGCCGCCCGCGACTACGAACGCGACCCGAGCGTGTCCGAGGAACTGATCCGCTGGGCCGATATCAACCAGATGCTGCGCCGTAGCCTCGCTGCTGTCACCGGCTGCCACCCATGCGCCGATCGAGCGCTTCCTGTCCCGCCCCGGCGGCGTCAGCGCCGTACCCGACCTCCAAGGCCACTCTCCCCCTCGGCCGACCGTGAACGCGAGATAACCGCACTGGCGGCGCATGGCTTGTCGAAAACCGAGATTGGAGGCAGATTGTTCGTATGTCCTCTTACCATGCGCACATATGTCCACTTGGCGATGACGAAGGAGAGGGCACGCGACCGCGCCTCAACTGGTCGGCGACATTTCCATCCGAGTCGCCACAATGAAGACTCCTTGGCCGGGCCCGCCGCCGTCGAACTACAGCTCACTGTGGTTCGACGGCGGCGGGAAGATTCCGCCTTGCTACATGAACAAGGCGTCCTTCACAACCTCCATGTAGAAGCGCGAGCTGCGAATCAGATCCTGATCACGGTCGACAACCAGGACAATGACGCCGCGCTCAGCTTTCCCGTCCTCGTCGTAGAAATGCCACTCCCCCCACACCTCGTCGGCCACCACCACCGAATGCACAATCTCGGCCTGGACCGTCGGCCGCTGCTCGAACCTCATCACCTGGTTGAGCCGCACGTTCTCCCGGCCAGTGCCGCACGGGCACGCTCGCGCATGCCGATCAGCCCGTAACCGTCCGATCCGGCCGGGCCGGGGCGGGCGCCGGTGTTCAACACGTGAGCGGAGAAGGTGTCCTTGGCGTACGCCAGGGTAATCGTGACGACGGGGTGTACCGCGTGTTTGGTGATGTTGGTCAGGGCCTCCTGGACGACGCGGAAGACGGTGAGCTCGACCAGCGGGGGCAGCGACCCGCGCGGCCCGTAGGTATGCAGGGTGACGTCGATCCCGGCCGCCCAGCAGGCCTCGATCAACTCAGGAAACTGGGCCAGGCCCGGCGCCGGCTCGGCGACCCCGGAGGGAGGATCGTCGTCGGAGTCGCGGAGCAAACCCACGGTCGCCTTGAGCTCCCGCAGCGCGGCGGACGTGGAGCTGCCCAACTCGGCGAGCAGCCCGCGGGCCTGCTCGGGGCGCTTCGTCAGGAGCTCGTGACGTGGATCCGTTTCGCGTCCGTCTCGGCCGTACGCACCAGGGCGCCCTCGATCTTCTCCCTGAGCTCGTCGGGCGACGGGCCGGTACGCCGCCGGACCGTGATGAGGTTGCTGACCCCCTTGACACCGATGAGGTTACGGACGACCCGTTGCGCCTCACACCGCTCATAGTCCCAGTCCACCTCACCGCGCAGGGTGACCCAGCCGCCGGACACCGAGACCTTCACCCTGTCGTCCGGCACGAGAGTGTCCGACTCGAGCGCCCGGGCGACGGATTGCGCCAGATCGACGTCGGTTCGTTCGTGGGCGGAGGCCAGCCGTACCTCGATGTCGTTGACCACGGCCTTGACCCCGCGGACGCGTAGCGCCGCACGCTCGGCGGCCCACTTCTTGCTGAAGGTGCTCACCGCGCCGGTCAATGTCGTCACGCCGTTCTCCACGGTCACGCCGATCTCAGCCGGTGCCACCTCGGCGTCCCACGTCATTTCACGCAGCACCTCACGCTCGATGTCCTCGTCCGTCCGCGTGGTAACTGTGTCTGCCATGCCGTCCTCCCATTCCCATGCGTTCGTACGTCAGCAGTACCGGCCCGCTGTCGGCGCCGAAAGGCACGGGCCGTCTCGACTCTCCGCCCGGACCGGATGAGCCCGGCTCACCCACGGCGGGGTATAAGCGCGCTGCGCCTCAGGACCAGCCGGCGAGAGCATCGCGGACGCGTTCCGCCGTCTGTGCCATGGCCCGCGGTCCAGCCGTCGTCGCGTCCCGCGGACCGGCGTCGGCGGCCGCCTCGGCGGCGGCGCGGAGCACCCGGCCCATCTCCCTGCGTTCCGGCATCGGGACGCTCCTGCGAAGCTGCGGGAACGCCTCCCGCTCCTCGCGGCGGCAGTGGGCGCTCACCAGGGCTCGCAGGCCGTCAATCCGGTCGTCGAGGTGGCCGTGGGCGGCGGCTCGCACGGCGTCGGACAACGCGTCGCTGATCCGGCTCTCCTCGTCGAGAAGACGGCCGGCCAGATTGTCGTCCGGACGCAGCCGGCGCCGGTCGGTAAGCTCGGCGGTTCAGGCAGGCCCTGACCTATCACTTCCTGGGGCTGACAAGCTTGACGACGAACGCGAGGCTGGTGCTGGAAGTGGTCACACCAAGCACGTTAGGCCGTCGGCCGACGCTTGACAGGTGGCTGAATTGCCAACAACAGGCAAGGTCGACGTCGGCTCGGTGGACGCGATCATCAGCATCGCCGAGTTGCACCGACGGATCATCGAAGCGATCGAGCACGGCATGAAGCGCTGACGGGCGGGGAGGCCACACGCTCAGGAACGTCCGAGGCGGCGCGCCAGATGGCGCCCGGTCGCACTGTCCCCGGCCTCGGCGATCGCGGCGGGAGGGCCCGTCGCGACGACCTGGCCGCCCGCGTCCCCACCGCCCGGGCCGAGATCGATGACCCAGTCGGCGCCGGCGATCGTGTCCAGGTCGTGCTCGACCAGGACGACGGTGTTGCCGGCGTCGACGAGCCGGTGCAGCTGCCGCAGCAGCAGCGCGATGTCCGCGGGGTGCAGCCCCGCGGTCGGCTCGTCGAGCAGGTAGAGCGCGTGGCCGCGGCGCGCCCGCTGCAACTCGGTGGCCAGCTTGATGCGCTGGGCCTCGCCACCGCTGAGCTCGGTCGCCGGCTGGCCCAGCCGCAGATAGCCCAGCCCCACCTCCCGGAGCGTCTCAAGGCTCCGGGAGGCGGCCGGTAGGTGGGCGAGGAACTTGGCGGCGTCGTCGACGGACATCGCCAGCACGTCCGCGATGTTCTTGCCGCGGTAGGTCACCTCCAGCGTCTCCGCGTTGTACCGCGCGCCGTGGCATTCCGGGCACGGCGCGTAGGTCCCGGGCAGGAACAGCAGTTCGACCGCGACGAACCCCTCGCCCTGGCACGTCTCGCACCTGCCTTCCGCGACGTTGAAGGAGAACCGCCCGGCCGCGTACCCGCGCGCCTGCGCCTCGTCCGTCGCCGCGTACAACTTGCGCACCGCGTCGAACATCCCGGTGTAGGTGGCCAGATTGGACCGGGGCGTGCGGCCGATGGGCCGCTGGTCGACCCGGACCAGCCGGTCGAACGAGTCGAGCCCTGCCGCGTCCAGCACGTCGACGTCGAGCACCGCCTCGTCGGGCTCGTCGCTCGCCAGCCCGAGGTGGACGCGCACGACCTCGGCAAGGACCTGCGTGACCAGCGTCGACTTCCCGGAACCGGACACCCCGGTCACCGCGGTCAGCACCCGGAGCGGCACGTCGACGGACACGCCGTGCAGGTTGTGGCGGGAGACGCCGCGCAGGTGCAGCCAACCCTGGGGCGTACGCGGTCGATGGTCGAGCGACTCGGCCCGGCCGAACAGGTACCGGCTGGTGGCGGACTCCTCGATTGGTTCGAGGCCGGGGACCGGACCGCTGTACAGCACGCGTCCGCCGCTCTCGCCCGCGCCGGGGCCGATGTCGACCACCCAGTCCGCCCGGCGGACCACGTCCATGTCGTGCTCCACGACGAACAGCGAGTTGCCCGCCGCCTTCAGCCGGTCCAGCACGTCCAGCAGCGGCTCCGCGTCGGCCGGGTGCAGACCCGCGGAGGGCTCGTCGAGCACGTAGACGACCCCGAACAGCCCCGAACGCAACTGGGTGGCGATACGCAGGCGCTGCGCCTCGCCTGGCGACAGCGTCGTCGAGCGGCGCCCGAGGCTGAGGTACCCCAGGCCGAGGTCGAGCAGCACCTCGACGCGCGCGACCAGGTCGGCGCAGAGCCGGACCGCGACCTCGGTCGTCTCCCCGGACCGGGCGGTCGGCGTGGCCGCACCGGCCCCGGACATCCCCGCGGCGGGCCGCAGGAGCGCCACGACGGCGGCGAGGGGCATCGCGTTGACGTCGGCGATGGTGCGGCCGGCGAAGGTCACCGCGAGTGCCTCCGGGCGCAGGCCGCTGCCGTGGCACACCGGGCAGGGCACGCTCCGGACGAACCGCATCGCCCGCTCGCGCATCCGGTCGCTCGTGGAGTCGGCGAGCACGTGCATGACGTGCCGGCGGGCGCTCCAGAACTTCCCGTAGTAGCCGCTGTCGATGCGGTCACGCTCGGGCTCGACGAGGACGGACGGCTGCTCGTCGGTGTAGAGCAGCCAGTCCCGGTCCTTCTTGCTGAGCTTGCGCCACGGCCGGTCGATGTCGATCCCCAGGCCGCTCACGACGCTGCGCAGGTTGGCGCCCTGCCAGGCGCCCGGCCAGGCCGCGATGGCCCCGTCGCGGATGCTCAGCGACGGGTCCGGGACGAGCAGTTCCTCGGCGACGTCGTGCACGACGCCCAGTCCTTGACACCGTGGGCAGGCGCCGGCCGCGGTGTTGGGGGAGAACGCCTCGGCCTCCAGCCGCGGGGCGTCCGGCGGGTAGGTCCCGGCACGCGAGTAGAGCATCCGCAGCAGGTTGGACAGCGTGGTGATGGTGCCGACCGTCGACCGCGAGCTGGGTGCCCCGCGACGCTGCTGCAGGGCCACGGCCGGGGGCAGGCCGGTGATCTCCTGCACGTGCGGCGCACCGACCTGCTGCAACAGCCGGCGCGCGTACGGCGCGACGGACTCGAAGTACCGGCGCTGCGCCTCGGCGTAGAGCGTGCCGAAGGCCAGCGACGACTTGCCCGATCCGGAGACGCCGGTAAAGGCGACCATGGCGTCGCGGGGAATGTCGACGTCGACGTTCCGAAGATTGTTCTCCGCGGCGCCCCGTACACGTACGAACCGGTCATCAACGTCGTTTTCCACAGGGTCTGCGTACCCTCGTCGGCGGCGCCGAATCACCGCTGTTGAGGCGCCGGGGTCTCGTGGACAGCTGGAACACGGCTTCTCGCTGGTAACGGCAGACAATCCCGCTGACTCCCGGCACTCCGGCATGACTCAGCCGCCGCCAGTTGAACGCCGACCGTGCCTGATCATCATGTACCGACCGGTGCGTCAGACGCCGCGAAGACCGCCAACGGCCCGAGCAGAGCGGTCTTGCCGCCGTCGCAGTCCTTCATCTGTCACTTCGCCGCGTCGTTCGGTCAGGCCGTCGGTGTAGCCGACAAGCACGGCGCCGACCGGCAGGTCCAGGGTCGGTCGAAGTAGGTGAGGACCTCGGCGGGCCGGTCACTGATCAACGCGTACGTGCGCCGAGTAACGATCCGATGCCCCTCGCCGCAGAACAGCGCTGACGACCTCGCTGGACCCTACATCGGTGACGACGATCGGTTTACGCGGTCGGCCACCCGGCCGGCGAATCCCTGCCCGACCGCGAGCCGGAACCCTTGCCACACCTCGTCCTCCCGACCTCGGGCGACGGTGGCGACCAGCGGGCCGGCGTGGACATCGAGCAACAGCACTGCACGGTGGGACCTCATGCGCGGCTCGCAGGACGGGAAGGCCGATCTCCATCTCCGAGTCGAACAGGACGGAAGGGCCGTCTGGCGCGGCACAGACCCTGAACTTCCCCACCCCGCAGAAGTGCTGGAATCGCTCGACGGCCGGTTCCGCTATCTCGAGATGAACGAGGACGGCTCTCGTCCCGGCCTGCGGACTGCGCAGTTGGGCGCCGTCCACGCGTTGGGGGTGTTGGGTGGGGGTGGGTAGTTTCATGCTTCAGTGACTCCGGATGAGCTTTCTGTTGTGCGGCAACGCTTGGAGGCGTTCGCTGCGGACGTGTTCGCGTCCTTGGCCCGGTCTGATCAGCGGGTGAAAGGCGGAACGTATCTGCGTGGGCCGCTGCTGGACGGGCGGCGTAAGTCGATGCGGCCGATGGCGGCCCGGCTCGGGGGTCCGTCGACTCTCGCCGGGTCAGACGCCGTGGGTCCAGAACTCCTCGGCTGAGCCCGTGAACGTCCCCGGGTCACCTGCGAGGAAGAACTCGTCCCACGTCGGTCCGTCGGAGAGCTCCCAGTGCTCGACGGCCACGCCGTCGGAGAAGCGCCACGCGCCCATGCCGACGCGGGTCCATTTCCATTCGCCGCGCGAGGTGCGGAACGTCCCGTGGACGATGCCGTAGTGGTCGTCGGCGAGGATCTGGTCGAACTCGAGGGGTTCGACGTTGGCGTCGGCCAGGCTCGCCCGCTGCTTCGTGTAGCGGCGCAGGCCAGCCAGGTCATGGGATCCGCCCAGTACAGCGCCTGGGTCCGCAAGCCGAGCTGACCGACGCCACCGAGGTGCCCCCGCCGGACGCCATCAGTCGGTGACGTGACCGTGTGGGTGCGCTCCGGAGACGCGCACGTCAGCCGGCGCCGGCAAGCTGGTGGTGCGCGGGCCCGGCGGACGCGGGATCCTGCAGCGCATAGGCCCTGATGATCGTGACCGAGCCCGTGTTGCCGCGGCTGTCGGTGACCGTTCCTCGCAGGGACACGTGACCGGGTCCGGCCGGGTGATCGACCAGGATCCGGCCGTCCCGGACCGGCACGGAAGCCCAGGTGGCGCCGTCGTCAAACGAGACCTGGGCGGTGAGGGCGCTCGGCTTGCCGGCTCCGCTTCTCGGGTACGACTGGACCGTCACCGGCACGGCGTACGCCTGCCCGCCGGGCGCGGCGCCCGCGGCGTCCAGTTCCGGCCTGAAACGCGGCACCGACAACGGCAGCGGCGTGGCGGCGCCGGTGCGCGCCGACCGGAAGTCCCAGCTCGCGTCGACGCCGTCGGCCTGCCGCTCCAGGCGGTATCGGCCCCGCTCTGCCGGCAAGGTGAAGGCGCCGTCGGGGCCGGGGCTGATCTCGCCCGGCACATCCAGTCGGCTCATCCGGGTGGTGACCGCCGAGGCCGGGCTCCAGACCCGGTTGCCGGCCGAGTCGCCGAGCAGCCCGGTCTGCGCCGGGACCCGCACCACGTCGCGCGTGCGGGACAGGTCGTTGCCGTCGCCGATCCAGGTCAGCGACGGCCCGAAGACCGGGGCCAGCGGCGTCGACACCTGCACCGTGCCGGGCCGGTAGCCGACCGGCGGGGCGTACGCGAACTGCTTGCCCAGGAAATCCGGGCCGGTGTGGATGAACTGGCTCCGCCAGCGCACGCTCTCCCGCGTGGTCGTCACCCGACGCCGGATCCGGGTGGCGCCCGGCACGTCGATCTGGACGCCGAACCCGGAGTCCGTCACGCTCCTCGTCGACCCCATGGTGCTCAGGACGATGACGTGGTCGCCGGCCGGGGTCGCGGGCAGCCGCTCGTCGATCAGCGCCATCCTGCTCGGGTCCACGCGCCTGGTGAGCCGGGCCGGGATGATCGGGAAGCTCCAGCCGAGGCTGTAGACCTGGGTGTCGGCGGTGCTGACCGGGGTGGCCCAGACGCTCATGATGTCCAGGCTGGGACCCTCGCCGCCGAGGCGCAGCGGAACGCCCAGCCCGCCGAATCCGCCGGACGCCCCGATGACCAGGTCGAGCCCGTGACCCTGCGGGCCCTTGTGCACCATCCGCGCCGTGCCGAACTGCTCGGTCAGACCGGCCGCACCGGCCGGCCGGAGGTCCACCACCGAGGAGCGGCGGCCGTCGATCTCGATCGTCCTGTCCCGGTCGAGGGTCAGCTCGGGGTACGCCAGGTAGGCGGCCTCGGCCTCGTTGTCGACCTGCGCGACGGCGCCGTACTGCCCGCCGTCGATCCTGGTCCTGAACGTCCCGTCGTCGTTGATCCTGATCCAGTCCTGGCTCCCCGGGGCGTCGGTCCGGTACAGGCCGAGGTAGCCGCCGATCGGGTTCCCGGCCGAGTCGCGCACGGTGCCGCCCAGGTCGAACTTGGCGTCCTCGTAGAGCACGTCGAGCGGGGTGCGGACCACGGTGGACCCGGCCGTCGCGACCAGGGCGCCCTGGACCCGCCCGTACGCGTCGCCCAGGCCCGAGGTGTCGGCCGCGACGCCGACCGTGGTCGTGTCGCCGGCCGCGACCGTCACCTGCGACGGGGTGGCGCGGAAGACGCCCGGGGCGTTGACGTCGAAGGACAGGTCGAGAGTGACCGCCTCGGCGCCGGGGTTCGCGTAGGTGACCGTACGCTCGATCGGTTTGTCGTCGTCGTGCGGCCAGCTCTGGGTGCCGAAGGAGACGCCGGCGGGCGAGGCGGTGACGGTCTGGCCGATCGCCCGGGTGAGGTCGACCCGGCCGGCGCCCTGCTCGAGGACGCTCCCGCCGACCGGCGCCGCGGCCGAGCCCATCAGCAGCGCCTTGAGCTTGCCGCCGGAGAGGCCGGGGTGCTGTTGGGCGAGCAGCGCGGCGGCCCCGGCCACGTGCGGGGTGGCCATCGAGGTGCCGCTCATCGCGACGTGCGTGTCGTCGACCGGCGTGCCGAGGTAGCCGTGGGCGGCCTTGGCCGCGGCGATCTCGACGCCGGGGGCGGAGATCTCGGGCTTCAGCACGGCGCCGGTCGGGTCGGGGCCGCGGCTGGAGAACGGCGCGGTCCGGTCCTCGCGGTCCACCGCGGCCACCGAGAGCGCGGCCTCCGCGGTGCCCGGGCTGCCCAGCGTCGACTCCCCCGGGCCCTCGTTGCCGGCCGCCGTGACGAACAACGTCCCCTTCTGGGCGGAGATCCGGTTGATCGCCTCCTCCAGCGGATCGATGCCGGGGGTGGGATCGCCGCCGAGGCTCATGTTGACGATCCGGGCGCCGCTGTCGCCGGCCCACTCGATGCCGGCCAGGATCGCCGAGTCGGTGCAGTACCGGCCCTCGCAGACCTTGCCGATGAGCAGCCGCGCGTCCGGCGCCACGCCGCGGTACCTCGGATCGTTGCTCGCGATCGTGGCGGCGACGTGGGTGCCGTGGCCGACCGTGTCGTCGGTGCTCGGGTCCGCGGTGAAGTTGCGCGTCCCGGCGATCCGGCCCCGCAGGTCGGCGTGGGTGTGGTCGACGCCGGTGTCGAGCACCGCGACGGTCACGCCGGCGCCGGTGTACCCGGCGGCCCAAGCGGCCGGCGCGCCGATCTGCGCCACGCTCCGGTCGAGGCTGATCCTCCGCTTGCCGTCGAGCCAGATCTTCGCCCTCGGGGCGGCGCTCCTGAGCGCCACGGCGCCGTCGGCCGCGCCGGTGGTCGACCATCCGTTCTGGACCAGGACCGGGGTACGGCTCCGGTAGCCGAACTCCGTCAGCGAGGTGACGTCGAACAGCCGCTTGTCCAGCCGCCCGCTGGTGATGCCGCCGCGCTGGTCACTGGGCACGACGTACAGGTGGCCGTCCTCGCGGGTCAGCTGGAAGGTCACGCGGCTGCGGCCGGGCCCCTCGGCCACGGTGACGGCGCCGCCGTCGAAGAGCGTGACGCGGTCGCCGGTGATCAGCGTGACCTCGTCCTTCACCGGCATCCCGGTCGCGGGCGTGGACGCCGAGGCGGACGCCGGCAGCGCCGGGACCAGCGCGGCGGCGGTGAGGAGGGCGGCGATCGAGGGAAGGACGCGCATGCGGCTCACCCGTTCAGGTCGTAGGCGCGGAGGATGGTCACCGTTCCGGTGTTGCCGTGCGAGTCAGTCACGGTCGCGCGCAGGGAGACGTGGCCCGGGCCGGCCGGGTGCCGCAGCGTGATGCGACGGCCCTTGACCGGCGCGGCGGTCCAGGTGGCGCCGTCGTCGTAGGAGATCTCCGCGGCGATGCGGCGCGTCTCCCCGGCGCCCGGGTAGGAGCGGACGCTCACCGGCACGGTGAACCGCTGCCCGCCCGGCGCGCCGCCGCCCGCGTCCAGCCGGGGCTCGAAGTGCGGTGCCGAGAGCGGCAGCAGCGTACGGGCCGCGTCGCTGTGCGCGGAGGTGAACTCCCAGGTCGCTTCGACACGGGTACTCGAGGTGAAGCCAGCCGGGGGCGTGCCGGTCATCGCGAGGCGGTAACGCCCCGGCTCGGGCGGCAGCGGGAAGCGGCCGTTCGCGTCGGCGGCGATCTCGCCGGGAACGTCGAGGCGGCTCATCGTCGTTGCGTACGAACCGGCCGGGATCCAGCCGACGTTGCCCGCGCTGTCGCCGAACAGCGCGTACCGGGCCGGCGCGGCCACCGTGTCGTCGGCGTACCGAGCCAGATCGGCGCCCTCGCCGACCGGGGTGAGAGCCGGGCCGTACACCGGCCGCCACGGCGCGAGCCGCTCGACGGTCCCGAGGCGACGGCCGATCGGCGGGGAGGCCGCGGTCCACCTGTTCGCGTAGGTGGGCGTGCGCTCGTCGAACCGGTAGGCCCCGAGGAGGCCGTCGGCCCGGGCCGGGAAGAACGTCCGGACCTGTCTGGCGCCGGTGAGCTCGACCCCCTGGCCGGCGCCCTGCTCCCGGCGACGGGCAGAGTACAAGAACGCCCATTGGAGGTACGCGTTGCCGGGCTCGACCGCGGGCGGCGTGACCTCGGACTCGGCCAGCGTCGTCACGTCGACGTGGCGGGTCCAGCCGGTCGGCAGCCGATCCGTGAAGTACGAGCCCAGTGGGTAGACGCGGGCGTCGGCCGCGCCGGGGGCGGTGGTCCAGGTGCTCATCAGGTAGCCCCACAGCTCACCCTTGGCCGGCGGCGGCCCGGCCACGCCCACCCGGTGCGCGAACGTGGTGAACCCGCCGCAGCAGGCGCTGAACGAGTAGCTCATGCCCCAGCCCTGCGCGCTGCGGTTCTCCACTGAGTAGCCGCCCAGCGCCTCGGTCACGCCGTCGTCGCCGACCGGGCGCACGTCGATCGGGCTCGCCTCGCGGGCGTCCAGCGTGAGCTCCTGGTCGTGGTCGGCGTTGATCTCGGGCAGCCACAGGTCCGCGCTGCTGTCCGCGCCGAAGACGGAGGCGACCATCGCGTACCGGCCCCGCGGCAGGCGCAGCTGGACGACGCCGTTCTCGTCGGGGCGTGGGTGTGTCTGGTACTGGTACGCGTCCTTGCGGGCGAAGCTCGTGAACAGCGACCGCGCGGGCGCGCCGTCGGTGTCCAGGATCTGCACGCTCAGGTCGTACGCCTCGGCCTCGTTGAGAATCTCGAAGGGTGTCCGCACCCGGGTGTCACCGGAGGCGGCGACCACGGCCCCGTCGACCCGACCGTACGTCGCGCCGAGAGCGCCCGTGTCGGCCTCGACCCGGACCCCGGCCGTGGCGCCGGGTTCGATCGTGACCCGCGACGGTGTGACGGTGAAGGCGCCGGCCGGGGCGGGGCTGTCGATCGTCAGGTCGAGGGTGACCGCGTCCGGGCCGGCGTTGGCATAGGTCACCGTACGCTCGATCGGCTTGTCGTCGGTGTGCGGCCAGCGCTGCGTCCCGAAGGAGAGGCCGACCGGCGAGGCCACGACCCGCGTGTGGATCGCCCGGGCGAGATCGACCCGGCCAGCGCCCTGGGTCAGGACCGGCACGCCGGCCGTGGGCTCGGCCGAGGCCATCAGCGCCGCCTTGATGCGCTCGCCGGTCCAGTCCGGATGCTGCTGCGCGAGGAGCGCGGCCGCGCCCGCGGCGTGCGGGGTGGCCATCGAGGTGCCGGACATCGCGACGTGGGTGTCGTCGACGGGCGTGCCGAGGGTGCCGTGCGCGGCCTTCGCGGCGGCGATGCCCACACCCGGCGCGGAGATCTCCGGTTTGATCGCGCCACCGTCGGCGCGGGGGCCGCGGCTGGAGAACGCGGCCGCCTCGTCATCACGGTCGACGGCCGCCACGGCCAGGGCAGCGTCCGCCGAGGCCGGGCTGGACACCGTCGACTCGTACGGCCCGTCGTTGCCCGCCGCGACGACGAACAGCATCCCCTTCTCCGCCGAGTAGCGCTCAACGGCCTGCTCGAGCGGGTCGAGGCCGGGAGAGTCGGCACCACCCAGGCTCAGGTTGACGATCTTCGCGCCACGGGCGGCGGCCCAGTCGACGCCCGCCAGGATCGCCGAGTCCGGGCAGTACCGGTCCGGGCAGACCTTGCCGATCAGAAGCCGCGCGTCCGGAGCGACACCCCGGTAGGTGGCGCCGTCGCTCGCGATGGTGGACGCGACGTGGGTGCCGTGCCCGACCTTGTCGTCGGTGTCCGACCCGCCGGTGAGGTCGGCCGACTCGGCGATCCGGCCGGCCAGGTCCGGGTGGGTGGCGTCGACGCCGCTGTCCAGGACCGCGACCTTCACCCCGGCGCCGGTGTAGCCGGCGGCCCACGCGACCGGCGCGCCGATCTGCGGCACGCTACGGTCGAGGCTCACCGCCCGCTTACCGTCGAGCCAGATCCTCGTGCCCGCCTTCGCCGCCGCGAGCGCCGCAGCGCCGTTCCCCACCGGCGAGACCGACCGTCCGTTCTGGACCAGGACCGGGGTGTTCCCGCGGTACCCGAACTCCTCGAGCGCGGTGACGTCGAACAGCCGCCGGTCGACCCGCCCCGAGGCGATGGCGGGCTCCTGGTCGGCCGGGACGACGAACGTGTGCCCGTCCTCCACAGTGGTCCGGTAGGCGACGTTCCGGCGGCCCGGCCCCGGATCCAGCCGGACCGGCCGGTCGGGGGCGAGCGTGACCCGGTCGCCGGTGATCAGCGTGATCGCCTCGA
The DNA here is from genome assembly GCF_030269485.1 of Actinoplanes sp. NBRC 103695. Lineage (GTDB taxonomy): Bacteria > Actinomycetota > Actinomycetes > Mycobacteriales > Micromonosporaceae > Actinoplanes. Next base: position 55,020 of record NZ_BSTL01000037.1, read on the forward strand.
CGGCCGGTGCGGGCGCCGCGGACGCGGGCGGGGTGGGTGCCAGCGTCGCGACGAGGACGGCCGCGGCCAGCGGCGGGAGCACGCGCATGCGCCCACTTCAGCCTATCCATCGATGTAAGTCAATAAGTAACCTTTACTGTCGTGCGATTCGCGTCCTGGCTACGACGACCATCGCCGCAGGGCGGGTGCCGCGCGACGTCGGCCCTTGTCGAACGATCGACGACCATGCCGACCACTCAACGGAGCCGGGGCCAGAGAGCCACGCACGTCGATCGTCAGCCGAGACACATCAGGGTCTCTCGAAACCGTCCCACTTCATCTCGCAAGCCACGGACCTGCTGCCCGGCTCAGGCACCGCCCGGACCAGGTCAACAGGCCGGCTCAGCACGCGAGTTCCTCCCCTGCTCGCAACCCCTGACGCTAACCTCGCCGCCGGGGCTTTGATCTACGCCTCAGGCTGCGGGTGGCGCGGTCGTTCCTCTGATGATCAGCTGGGGTGCGACGATCAAGGCTCGGTTGGTGAGTTCGCTGCCGTCGATGCGGGCGATCGCGCGGTCGACGGCCAGCCTCGTCATCTCGGTGGTGTCTTGGGCGATCGTGGTCAGGTTGATGTGGGCGAGGCGGGCGAGGTGGCTGTCGTCGTAGCCGACGACGCTGATGTCTTCCGGGACGCGCAGGCCGGCGCGGGTCAGGACGTCGAGGACACCTGTTGCGCTGCGGTCGTTGAAGACCGTGATCGCGGTCGGCCGGTCTCCCTCGTCGAGCAGGCGGCGGGCCGCTGCGGCGCCGTCTTCCTCTGAAAGGCCACCTTCGATGATGCGGTTGTGAGTATCCAGACTGTGCGCGGCCATCGCTTCGCGGTATCCGCGCCGCCGGTCCGCCGCGCCGGGCGCACGTCCGCCGTCGATGTGGGCGATGCGCTGGTGGCCCAGCCCGTTCAGGTACTCGACGGCCTGGCGCAGTCCTTCGTCGTCGGCGGTACGGATGACGTCGGTGACCCGGACGTTGCGGGCCAGGACGATGACCGGCAGCCGGGCCGCGAGCTTGGCCAGCTCGGCAGCCGGTGTCCGCGGCCCGCACATGATCAGGGCCTCGCACCGGTCTTGGAGCATCCCTGCGGTCGCCTCGGCCTCGTCCCGGTCCGGGGTGACGGCGCTGAGCGCCAGCTCGTACCCGCGGTCGCGGGCGGCCGTGTACAGCGCAGTGACCAGGTCGAGGTGGAAGGCGTGCTGGATGCCGAACACGACGCCGAGCAGCCGGCTGCGGCCGCTGCGCAACAATCTCGCCCGGCTGTCCGGGTGATAGCCGAGCTGGTCGGCGGCCTGGAGGACCCGGCGCCGCGTTTCGGGGCCGGCACCGGGCTCGTCGCGCATCACCAGAGACACCAGCGACTTGGACACCCCGGCGTGAGCGGCTACGTCGGCAAGGGTCGGCCGGGCCTCTGCGTTCGCCATCTGCACATCGTATGACTGGAACGTTCCAGGGCCAACTCTTGACGCCGCCTACCGCCGTGGCTCACCCTCGATCGCATGGAACGTTCCAGTGAGATCGGTGTTGCAGTGATCGGAGCGGGCCGGATGGGCCTGTTCCACGCGGAGACCGTGAGTCGGCGCTTGCCCGGCGCTCGGCTGGTGGCCGTCGCCGATCCGGTGGGCGGCGAGGACCTCGGCGCTGACCGGCACTACACCGATGCTGACCAGGTGTGGGCCGACTCAGAGGTCGACGCGGTAGTGATCGCCGCCCCGGCGCGGTTGCACGCCGACCTCGTCGTCGCGGCGGCTCGAGCGGGAAAGAGCGTGTTCTGCGAGAAGCCGATGTCGCTGACCTTGGACGACGCCGACCGCGCCGTCGCTGCGGCACAGGTTGCGGGGGTGGTGTTGCAAGTGGGTTTCCAGCGGCGGTTCGCCGCCGACTGGGCGGCTGCCCGGGCTCTGCTGGACGCCGGCCAGATCGGTACGCCGCGGCTGCTGCGGTCGCTGACTCGCGACCCCGGCGGCTTCGATCCAGCCCGCGTCCCACCGAACACGATCTTCTTCGAGACGCTCATCCACGACTTCGACGTGCTGCGGTTCCTCAACCCGGGCGCGGCCGCCGTCGAGGTGTACGCCGTCGCCGAGGCGCTGGTCGAGCCGCAGTGGCGCGACCGCGGTCTCCGCGACACAGCCGCGGTCATGGTCAAGTTCGACAACGGCGCGACCGGCTTCGCCGAGGCTTGCTTCCAGACCACCTACGGCCACGACGTTCGCGCCGAGGTGTTCGGCTCGGCGGGCACCGCGACGGTGGGCGACGCACGCCGCACCGCGATGACCTTTTCCGGTTCCGGCGGGCGCACGATCGCCACCGTGCAGAGCGACCAAGAGCTGTTCGGCGCTGCCTACGTCGCCGAGCTCACCGCGTTCATCGAGGCCGTCCGCACCGGCACACCGCCACTGGTCACTGGCCACGACGCACGCGAGGCTCTCGCAATCGCCCTCGCTGCCGCCGAGTCGGCGGCCTGCGGCCAGCCTGTGCGGGTGACGGCGTGACCGGCTTCCGCTTGGCCGTCTGCGCCGAGATGATGTTCCTCGACCTGCCGTTCCCCGAGCGCGTCGCGCGGATCGCCGAACTCGGGTTCGAGGCCGAGATGTGGAACTGGGCCGATAAGGACATCGACGCTCTGGTCAAGACCGGCGCGACCGTGTCGTCGATGACCGGCTACCTGACCGGCACGCTCGCCGACCCCGCCGGCGCCGATGAACTCCTGCGGACCGCACAACAGTCCTTGCAGATCGCCGAGCGCCTCGACTGCCCGCGGCTCAACATCCACGGCACCGGACTGGACGGCCAAGGACTCCCGGTGGTGCCGGCCGCCGTCGTGACACCGCAGATGTGGCTCACCGCCGCCCATACCCTGGCCCGACTGGCCGAGCTGGGCGAACGAGCCGGCCGCGTCTTCACCCTGGAAAACCTGAACACTGCCGTCGACCACCCCGGCACACCCTTCGCGCGAGCCGAGGACACTCTCGCCCTCGTCGAAGCCGTCGGTAGCCCTCACCTACGACTCAACCTCGACCTCTACCACGCGCAAATCGGCGAGGGGAACCTCATCCAACTGGTGGAGCGGGCACTGCCGTTCATCGGCGAGATCCAGGTCGCGGACGTGCCCGGCCGGCAAGAGCCCGGTACCGGCGAGATCCACTATCCGGCGGTGGCCTCGGCGCTCGACCGCCTCGGTTACCAGGGAGTGGTCGCCCTGGAAGGCTGGGCATCTGATGACTCCGAGATGGCACTCCAGCGGTTCCGCGAGGCCTTCGCCACCGTGAACTAACGAGGGCTGCCGCCGCGGCGGTACCTTCAACATCACCTCGGATCGTTACCACGAGCCGCTGCACGGTTCCGTATAGAGCTGGGAGCCGGCGACGGCGGGGTCGGCCACCCGGCCGGCGTGGTTGAGTTCGACGCCGAGCAGGGCGCCCTCGGCGTGCACCGCGTCGGCCAGGGCACGCAACCCGGGAACGATGTGATCGCCGGCGGCGCCGAGCTGCCGCACCCGGCCCCGGCCGTCGGCGCGTACGTAGGTCGCCTCGGTGAAGACGAGCGCTGTGCCTCCCGCGGCCCGCGCTCTCAGATAGTCGATGTAGCGATCGGTCACCCGGCCGTCAGGTGTGCCGTTGTTGCGCTCCATCGGCGGCATGACCACCCGGTTGCGGAGCCGGTGCCCGCCGAGTTGGAGCGGTTCGCCGAGTTTCACAGGCCGAGATAGATGCGGCGCACCTGCGGGTCGTGGCGCAGTTCGGCGGAGGTGCCGCTCATCGCCACCTCGCCGTTCTCCACGACCAGGCAGCTGCTGGTGGCCTCGAAGGTCAGCTTGGCGTTCTGCTCGACCAGCAGCAGGCTGAGCCCCTCGGTGCGCAGCCGCTGCAGCACGGCGAGGATGTCCTCGACCAGCTTCGGCGAGAGTCCCATGGACGGCTCGTCGAGCAGCAGCAGCCGGGGACGGGACATCAGCGCGCGCCCGATGGCGAGCATCTGCTGCTGGCCGCCGGACAGCGCGCCGGCCAGCCGGTGCCGCATCTCGCCGAGCACCGGGAACAGCTCGTACACCTCGCCGAGGGTCGCTCGGGTCTCGGCGTTCCACTTGCGGGCGTACGCGCCGAGCAGAAGGTTCTTCTCGACCGGCAGACCGGCGAAGACGTGGCGGCCTTCCGGCACGTACCCGATGCCGTGGTGGACCATGGAACGGGCGTTCACCCGGCTCAGGTCGATGTCGCCGAAGCGCAGCGTGGCGACCCGGCGTGGGATGAGGCCCATCACGGCCTTGAGCGTCGACGTCTTGCCGGCGCCGTTGGCGCCGATCACCCCGATGGCCTCCCCCGCCGGTACGGAGAAGCTGAGCTCGCGTACGGCGCAGACGCCGCCGTAGTGGACGGTGAGCCCTTCGACGGTGAGGGCCCGGCTGGTGCTGGTCGACGACTGGGACAGCGCGGTCATGCGGTCACCTCCGGGACGGACGGCAGATCGTCGGTGCTCATCGAGTCGCCGAGGTACGCCTCGATGACGGCGGGGGTCGCGGCGACGTCGGCGGGCTCGCCCTCGGCGATGACGCGGCCGCCGGCCAGGACGGTGATCCGTTCGCACAGGGACATGACCAGTCCCATGTTGTGCTCGATGACGATCACGGTGATGCCGCTGTCGCGGATGGATCGGACGATCTCGCTGAGCTGGCGTACCTCCTCGCCGTTGAGGCCGGCGGCCGGCTCGTCCAGCAGCAGCAGCGACGGGGCGGCGGCCACCGCGCGGGCGATCTCGACGCGGCGCTGGATGCCGTACGGCAGCGATCGGGGCGGGGACTGCGCGAACTCGGTGAGCCCGTACCGGTCGAGCAGGTCACCGGCCTGCCGCCGCAGTGCCCGGTCCTGCCGCAGGATGCTGATCGGCCCGAGCAGGTAACGCCAGCTGGCGAGGGTGGGACTGCGGTCGAGAGCGACGAGGACGTTCTCCTCGACGGTGAGGTCGCCGAACAGCCGCAGGTTCTGGAAGGTGCGGGACATTCCGGCCCGGGCCAGCCGGTACGGGCGGCTGCCGGTCATGTCCTGGCCACGGAACCGCACGTGTCCCGCGGTCGGCCGGTACAGCCCGCTCACGACGTTGAACAGCGTGGTCTTGCCGGAGCCGTTCGGCCCGACGATGCCGCGGATCTCCCCTTCGGACACGGTCAGCGACACCTCGTCCAGCGCCCGGAGCCCGCGGAACTGCATCGTCACCCCGGACACGTCCAGCATCGGGCGGCCGGAGGACCTGCTGCCGGCGGCCGGGTAGGGCTGGAAGGGGCCGAGCCGCGCGGCGGCGCCCTGCCGCTGCCGCCGGCGTGCTAGGGCGGCACGGACGCGGGCGGGCAGTCCGGCGAGGCCGGTGGGCGCGAAGACGACCACGAGCACCACGACCGCGCCGTACGCGACCTGGGCGACCGTCGGGTGGTCGACCAGCCCTTCACGGACCAGGGCGAGGCCCACCGCTCCGACCACACAGCCGATCAGGCTCTGCCGGCCGCCGATGATCACCATGCCGAGCAGCAGGAACATGTTGGCGATCCCGAAGGACTCCGGCGCGACGTAGCGGATGAGCCCGGCGTAGAGCACACCACCCACGCCGCCGTACACGCTGGCCAGGAGGAACGCCGCCATGCGCAGCTGGGGAACCTCGGCGCCCAGGGCGCCGGCGGCGAGGGAGTCGTCGCGCATGGCCCGCATGCGCCGGCCCAGCCGGGTACGGACCAGGAACAGCCCGAAGGCGAGTGCGAGGGCGAAGACGATCAGTTCCAGGTAGTAGTAGAGGTATTCGCTGTCCAGGTCGACGCCGGGCAGGGCCGGGCCCGGGATCGACGAGATTCCCTCGGCGCCGCCGGAGACCTGCGCGTTGGTGACCCAGTTGGTGAAGGCCAGGGCCAGGCCGAGGGTCACGATGCCGAGGTAGTGCGACTGCACGCGTAGCGCGGGGGTGCCGACGACCAGGCCGACCGCGACGGTGGCGGCGATGGCGAGCACGGCGGCGACCCAGAAGCCCAGGCCGGCCTTGGTGGTGAGGATGGCGGTGGCGTACGCGCCGACGCCGAAGAAGGCGACCTGGGCCAGATTGACCTGTCCCGCCACGCCCATGCACAGCCCGAGGCCGATGGCGAGGACGGCGAAGATGAGGATGACGTTGGCGACGTGGATGGCGTACGAGTCCAGGCCGTACGGCAGGAACCAGGCGCCGGCGGCGACCACCGCGACCACCGCGAGTTTCTTTCTCATGCCCGGTTCACCGTCCGCTCGCCGAAGATGCCGGTCGGCCGCACCATGATGATCACCGTGAAGATCAGGAAGGTGAACAGCTCGCCGTAGCCCTGGAAGTGCCCGGCCATGAAGGAGTCGAGGATCCCGATGGCGAGCCCGCCGACGATCGCGCCGGGGATGCTGCCGAAGCCGCCCAGGATCGCGGCGGCGAAACCCTTGATGCCGAGGGCGCCGCCGAGCGCCGGGCTGACGTAGAGCAGCGGCCCGACCAGGCCGCCGGCCAGCGCGGCGAGGCCGGCGCCGATCATGAAGGCGATGGCGTTGCTGCGTCCGACGTGGATGCCGACCGCGGTGGCCGCCTCGTGGTCCATGGCGACCGCCTGCATCGCGGCCCCGCGTTTGGTGCGGGAGAGGAAGAGCACCAGCAGCACCGTGGCGACGGCCGCGATGGCGAGCACCACCAGGTCGTAGGTGCGGATGCGCAGCCCGAGGAGTTCGATCGGCGCGGACGGCACGGGTGAGGGAACGGCCCGTCCGGTGGCGCCCCAGATCATGATGATCAGCGCGTCGAGGACGATGCCGAAGCCGATCGTGCCGATCAGCATGAGGTCGAAGTCCCGGTTCTCCAGCGGCCGCAGGACCCGCTCGATGACCAGGCCGATGACGCCGGTGAGCGCGATCGCGACCACCATGGCGAGAGCGAACGGCAGCCTGGTGGAGAGGTAGAAGGTGGAGGCGAGGTAGGCGCCGACGGTCACGACGTTGCCGTGGGCGAAGTTGACCAGACCCATGGTGCGGTAGACCAGGGAGAATCCCAGCGCCACCAGGGCGTAGACGGCGCCGAGACTGACGCCGCCCACGATCGTCTGCAGAAAGACCTGCATGGTTCTCCTTGTGCCCGTCAGCTCGCGGCGGCGACGAGCTTGCCGTTCTGGATGGTGCCGATCGACGTGACGAAGATGCCGACGCCGGTCTTGTCGAAGGCGAAGTCGCCCAGCAGACCCTGGTACTTGGTCGCGCGGATGGCCTCGGCGAGCTCCTTGCCGCCGGCCACGTTGCTGGACTTGAGCGCGGTGAGCAGGATCTGGGTGCCGTCGTAGGCCTTGGCGCCGTGCAGTTCGGCCTCTTCGTTGAACTTCGCCTGGTAGGCGGCGGCGAACTTCTTGGCGGCGTCGTTGATGTCGTTGCTCAGGTAGGGGGAGCTGACGATGGTTCCCTCGGCGTTCTTCGCGCCGGCGGTGTCGAGGAAGACCGGTGTGCCCTGCGGCGCCGCACCGGCGAAGGTCGCCGTGATACCGAGATCGCGGGCCTGCTTGACGATCAGGCCGGACTCCACCTCCTCAGCGCCCAGGAAGATCACCTTGGGGTTCTTCTGCCGGATCCCGGTGAGAACCGCGCTGAAATCCTTCTGGTCGGTGGTGACCACCTGGTCGGCCACCGGTGTGACGCCGCGGCTCGTCAACGCCTTGAGGAACGCGTCGTGCTCGCCCTTGCCGTATCCGCCGTTGTTGCTGATCATGGCGATGCTCTTGATGCCCTGCTGATCCACGATGTGCTTGGCCAGGGTCTCGTCGTACGTGGTGCTGGTCGGGCCGTTGAGGAAGAGGAACTCGCTGTTCACCGCGACCAGTCCCGGCGACTGCCCCGAGGTGATGTTGGGGATCTCGGCCTGCTTGAGGATGGGCGCCATGGCGATGGTGACCGCGCTCTCCGCGGTGCCGATCATCGCGATGTAGCCCTCGCTGTCGATCTTGCGGGCGAGGTTCGTGCCGACGGTCGGGTCACCCTGGTCGTCGAAGACCCCGAGCTCGATCTGGCGACCGTTGATCCCGCCCTGGGCGTTCCACTCGTCGATGGCGAGGCGGGCGCCCTTGAGCTCCCAAGCGCCGAGCGAGCTGAGCTGGCCGCTCTGGGCGTCGACCAGCGCGATCTTGATGGGTCCGGACTCGTCGCCGGACGACTCGGAGTCCGAGCCGGGGGCGCTGCACCCGGTGGCGAGGACAGCAGTGAGGACGGTGAGGACGGATATGGCGGTGGCGCGGCGTCGAAGCATGAGCGGGTCACCTTCTATCGGGGAGGGGGTCAGTCGAATTTGCCCTGGTAGATGTCTTTGATGTTCCAGTGGCCGGGGGTGGGGACCGGCTCGTTGACCATGGGCACGTCGATCACCGCGGGGCGGCGCCGTTCCACCGCCGTCTTGAGGGCGGTCATGAGTTCGCCGGGCTCGGCGATCGCGTAACCGTCAGCGCCGCAGGCGCGGCCGAGCGCGGCGAAGTCGGGGCTGTACGGGTTGCCGTCCGGATCGACGAAGTCACACCCGTAGCTCTGACCGAACGCGCCTGCCTGCAGGTCGGAGATGGTGCCGTGGGCTCGGTTGTTCATCACCAGGAAGATCACCGGCAGCCCTTGCTCGACGGCGAGCGGCAGGGCCGGCAGTTGAGCGCTCATCCCGCCGTCGCCGATCAGGGCCACGACCACGCTCTCCGGCTGGGCGATCTGCACGCCCAGCGCGGCGGCCGGGCCGAAGCCCATGGTGGACGCGCCGCCAGGGGTGATGAACCGGCCGCCGTCTGGCAGCGGGTAGCACTGGGCCACGCCGTTCTTGTTCCAGCCGACATCGGTGACCAGCACCGCGTCGTCGGGCAGTGCGGCGCGCACGTCGGCGAGGATCCGCTCGGGGCGCAGCGGGAACTGGTCGCTGCGGCCGCGGTCGGCACTGGCGGCGAACAGGTCCGATCGGGCGGTCCCGATGCGCTCGCGGATTTCGGGCCGGTCGGCGCCGGCCGGTGCGAGGCGGCGTACCGCGTCGAGGATCTGCTGTGCCGCGCGGCCGGCGTCGGCGACCGCGCCGATCTCCACCGGGTAGTTGCGGCCGATCTCGGCCGGGTCGATGTCGATCTGGATGAGCCGGCTCGGCGGGAACCGCCAGGTGTACTCCGGGTCCCACGAGCTCGCGTCGGTCTCGGCGAAACGGGTGGCCAGGGCGAGCACCAGGTCGGCGTCCCGGGCGTAAGCGTTGGTCTCGGCCAGCCCCCAGAAGCCGGTCATGCCCAGCACGAGCGGATGCCGGTCCGGCAGGGCGCCCTTGGCCATCAGCGAGTGGGCGACCGGAATGTCGAGGTGCTCGGCGAGCGCCCGCAAGGCGGCCCGGCCGGCCGGGCCGCCGAGACCACCACCGAGGTAGATCAGCGGCCGCTCGGCCGAGACCAGGGCCGCCGCGATCAGCTCGGCGTCGTCCGGGGCGAGGTCGGGCCGGGTCGGGTGTCGCGGCAGCGGGTAGCCGGCCAGGGTATCCGGCAGTTCCCGGGAGAAGACGTCCATCGGCACGTTGAGCAGGACGGCGCCGGGCCGGCCGGAGGTGGCCGTCCAGAACGCCCGCTCGGTGAAGCGGGGCAGGTCCTCGACCCGGTGCACGTGCCACGCCCGCTTGACGAACGGCCGGTAGATGGCCGTCTGATCGGCATCGGCGTGCAGGTTGACCTCTTGGTGCGGATGGCGGCCGTACATGTAGGAGGGGATGTCACCGGAGATGGCGATCAGCGGCACCGAGTCGAGCGCGGCCGTGGCGACGCCGGTGACGCCGTTCATCATTCCGGGGCCGACGTGCATGAGAACCACGCCGGGTTTGCCGCTGGCGCGGGCGTAGCCGTCGGCGGCGTGTGCCGCGGTCTGCTCGTGCCGGGCGATGACGAACTCGATCGGGCTGCGTCCGATGGCATCGAGCAGGGCGATGTTGGTGTGGCCGCAGGTGCCGAAGACGTACTCGACCCCGTAGCCGGCCAGTTGAGCGACCAGAGCGTCGGCGGCGGTCATCAGTTCTCTCCCCAGATCGACAGGCCTCGCAGCATGAGGGTCTTGATCACCGTGTAGTCCTCGACCATGTGGTGCGGGGACTCGCGGCCGAAGCCGGAGTCCTTCACGCCGCCGAAGGGCACGTGATCGAGGCGGAAGTTGGACGAGCCGTTGACCACCAGGCCACCGACCTCGAGTTCACGCCAGGCGGTGAGGATGCGGCCGATGTCGTTGGTGAAGAGCCCGGCCTGCAGGCCGAACCGGCTGGTGTTGCAGGTCCGCAGGACGGTGTCGAAGTCGTCGAACGGCAGGACCGTGACCAGCGCGCCGAAGACCTCGCGGACGACAATCGACGCGTCGGCGGGTGGGCCGGCCACGACGGTCGGGGCCAGCGTGGCGCCGTCGCGGGTGCCTCCGACGGTGATGCGCGCACCGCCGTCGACCGCCTCGGTCGCCCAGGACAGCACCCGTTCGGCGGCGGTGTCGTCGACCATGGACCCGACGTCGGTCGACGGATCGAGCGGGTCCCCGACCTTCAGCGCCTGCACCTCGGCGGTCAGCAGGTCGACGAATTCGGCGAAGCGCGACCGTTGCACGTAGATCCGTTGTACGGAGATGCAGCTCTGCCCGGAATTGGTGTAGCCGGTGCGCGCGCAGTTGCGCGCCGCGGCCGGCAGGAAGGTGTCGTCGCAGACGACGGTGGCGGCGTTGCCGCCGAGCTCGAGGACGAGCCGCTTGGCGCCGGCCGCCCGGGCCACCGCGGCACCCGTCTCCGCGCTGCCGGTGAAGCTGATCACGGCGACCTCCGGCGCGGCGCACAGCGCGGCGCCGATGTCACCGCCGCCGTGCAGCAGCTGGACCGCCTCGACCGGCGCTCCGGCCTCCAGCAGCAGCGCCACGACGGCGGCGGAGACGGCCGGGGCCTGCGGTGGCGCCTTGACGATGGTGCTGTTGCCGGCGGCGAACGACGCGCCCAGCTTGTGGGCCAGCAGGTTGGCCGGTGCGTTGAACGGGGTGATCGCCAGGGCCACGCCGGCCGGGGCGCGGTAGGTCAGGGCGGTGTTGCCGATCCCGCGCTCCCAGCCGGCCACCGGCAGCACGTCGCCGCCGATCCGGCGGGCCTCGGCGGCGCAGACCGCGAACGTGTCGGCGACCCGGTCCAGCTCGCCGAGACCGTCCTTGACCGGCTTGCCCAGTTCCAGGGCGAGGAGCCGGGCGACGGTCTCCCGCCGCGCGGTCGCCAGGGCGGCGGCCCGGTCCAGGATCGCGGCCCGGGTGGCCGGGGCCAGCTTGGCGACCGAGCGGGCCGCGGACCGTGCGTACTCGGCTGCTGCGACCGCGTCGGCGGGGTCCGCGGTTCGCGCCCGGCTGACCACGGTACGGACGAACGGGCCCACCCGCTCGGCGACCGGTCCGTCGTCGATCCACTTGCCGCCGAGCAGCGCCGGCGCGGGCGCCACGCCGATCGAATCGAGCATCCGTTCCTCCTTTGAGGTCCGCTAGACGGTTCGCCATAGGCAATAATGGACCGCTGTGTGGACTACGGTGTAACGTACGGGTGGCCGCGAGCTCCTGGCAATAGGACGGGTCGAAAAGTTACGGAGCGATGAACCCGCCCTCCGGGCGGCAGAATCGGGGAGTCCGCGACACCGGGACGCCCGGTGCGACCGAGAGAGAGTGAGCCGCCGTGACACCCACCACCGCCTCGGAGGAGCCGGCTCCGGAGAGCAGCGGCGTCCGCAGCGTTCAGCGGGCCCTCGACATCCTGTCCCTGCTGACCGAGGACCGGCCGCTGATCGCGATCCGGGACATCGTGGCCGCCACCGGCCTGGCCAAGACCACCGTCATCCGCATGGTGCAGACGCTCGAGCAGAGCGGTCTGCTCTGGGCGACGAGTTCCGGATACATGGCCGGTCCCGGCCTCTGGCGCTGGGCCCACCTCGCCCACCGGAGCTGGGAGCTCCCCCCGGAGACCCAGCGGATGATGCGGGAACTCGCCGCTCGTGAGCGGGAGACGGTCAACGTCTACGTCGTCCGCGACATCGTCCGGATCTGCATCGCCCAGCAGGAGAGCCCGCAACCGCTGCGCCACGTGGTGCACGTCGGTGACGAACTGCCCCTGTGGGGTGGCGCCTCGGCGAAGGTGTTGCTGCGCAACGCCTCCGACCCGCTGCTGGAACGCATCGCCCGCTCCTCGCCCGACGGCGAGGGGCATGTCCGGCAGCTGCGCGAGTGGATCGACACCGCGACCGAACAGGGCTACGCGGTCAGTCACGGCGAACGCGAGGAGGGACTGTCCGCGGCGGCCGTACCGATCCTGGGCCGCTCCGGCACCGTGGTCGCCGCGCTCTCGCTGAGCGGGCCGACGGTCCGGTTCACCGAGGACCGGGTCGCCACGTTCGTCAAGGAACTCCAGGCCGCGGCCGCGCAGATGAACGAGCGTGGCTTCGAGCACCCCCTGGGCTCGTCCTACTGAACCGATGAAGGAGCGTCGCGCATGCAGGATCGTCCACTCGACGGTGTCCGCGTCCTCGACCTGACCAATGTCCTCGCCGGGCCGTACTGCACCTACCACCTGATGCTGCTCGGCGCCGAGGTCGTCAAGGTGGAGATGCCCGGCCGCGGCGACCTGGCCCGCCAGCTCGGCCCCGTACCCGAGCTGAACGCGGCCGGGCTCGGGGCGTCGTTCCTGGCCCAGAACGCCGGCAAGAAGTCGGTCGAGCTGGACCTCAAGGCACCGGCGGGTCGCGCCAGTTTCGAGGAGTTGCTCGGCTGCGCCGACGTCCTGGTCGACAACTACCGGGCCGGAGTGCTGGCTCGCATCGGATATCCGTGGGAGCGGCTGCGCGAGCTCAACCCGGCGTTGATCTACTGCGCCATCACCGGATTCGGGCAGATCGGCCCGATGAGCCAGGCTCCGGCGTACGACCAGATCATCCAGGGACTGTCCGGGATGATGAGCGTGACGGGTACGCCGGAGACGGCGCCGCTGCGGGTCGGCTTCCCGGTGGCCGACACCGTCGGCGGACTGACCGCGGCACTGTCCATCGCCGCCGCACTCGCCGGGCGGCAGCGTGACGGCCGCGGCCGTTTCCTCGACGTCTCGATGCTCGAGGCCGCGATGTCGGCGATGGGCTGGGCGGTCTCCAACTACCTGGTCGGCGGGGTCGAGCCGGCCCCGATGGGCGACCAGAATGCCACCGCGGCACCCTCCGGGACCTTCGAGACCGCCGACGGCCCGCTGAACATCGCGGCGAACCGGCAGGAACAGTTCGAGACGTTGTGCCGCCTGGTCGGCCGGCCGGAGTTGATCACCGACGCCCGGTTCGCCGGACGGGAAGCCCGCAAGGCCCACCGCCACGAGCTCAACGACCTGCTCAACGACGCCCTGCGCGACCGGCCGGCGGTGGAGTGGGAGCGGAGGCTCTCCGCGGCCGGCGTGCCCGCCGCACGCATCCTCACCGTGGCCCAGGCGGTCGCCCTGGAGCAGCTCGACGGCCGTGGTTTCGTCACCGATCTGCCGTTCCCGCCCGGCGCCCCGGGTGACGCCACCGGGGCCCTGCGGGTCAGCGGCAGCGGGGTCCTGTTCGACGAGGTCCCGCTCGCGCCGGACTCCGCGCCTCCGGCGCTCGGCGAGCACAACAGCGAGCTGCCCGACGTGCTGCGCCGGTGGCGGGCCCAGGGCGCCCGGTTGCTGGCCGAGGACGCAGGCCGCTGACGGATCAGTCATCGCCGCCTCGATCGGTGTTGACCGCGCCCAGCTCGGCGGCCTCCGGAGCGAGGTCGTCGAGATATTTCAGGACCTCCTGCTTGCACGGGTGCGTGATGTTCAGGCCACGGAACCCGAGCCGGCCGGCCGCCGACACCAGATCGCCGACGTCGGCCGGTGACAGCCCGAGCCGTTCGATGTCGATCAGCTGGTAGTGGTACCGCAAACCGCGGCGATCGGCCTCGCGCTCGTGCAGGGCCGGGCTCATCGAGGTGCCGATACCCGCACCGATGAGACCCACCAGATATCGATCGCCGGCCACGTGCCGAACCTCCAGCGCCTTTGTACGGACTGGTACGTTAGTTATCGACCTCGAAACATGCCGATGTCAAGAGCGTCGCCGGCCGGAACAGGGCCGGCCGAGTTCCGCTGCTCCCGCCCCCGGCTCAGACGCAGAACGGGAGCTTGCCCATGGCGGACAGGATGCCGTTGACGATGTGCTTCTTGAAGAAGGCCTGTCCGACGAAGCCGGAGCCGTCGGTCCAGGCGGCGGAGTCGTGGCCGAGGGCGGTCACCCAGGAACGGCCGCCGTCGTAGTACTGACACCAGGAGATGGGATGGAACTTCCCATGGCCGGGATGGGTGCCCGACCTCGTGGCGAGCGTCGACTCGTCAACGCCGAGCAGGAATTTGACCCGCTCGGGGAAGGGCATCCAGTTGTACCACTCGTCCTTGAACTGCCACCGCTGCGGCAGTCCCTGAGTGGACGAATCCCTCGCGTACGTGACCACGGTGCCCTCCTGGTTGGCGCCGTGGTCGTAGTACTGGGTTCCGCCGCACAGGCCCTCGTAGTACGGCCAGTTGTACTCGGTGCCGCCGATGGCGTTGTGGATGCCGACGAAACCGCCGCCGGCCCGCATGTACTGCCGGAGAGCGGTCTTGGCGGCGTCGAGGTGGGCGCCGGTCGTCGTGTTCACGGCGAAGGCCGGCTGCACCGCGGTGCCGTGCTTCCACAGCGTGTCACGGCTGGTGCTGCCGAAGACGACCGCCTTGTAGGTGCTGCCGATCCCCGGCATCTGGGTGACGTCCTCGGTCCAGTCCACTTGGACCCCGACCTCGCCCATCCACCTGATGACGGCGTTCTGCAGGACATGGGCGGCGGTCAGCGCCGGGTTCAGGCCGGCCGGCAGCGCCGGGCCGAGGTGGGCGTGGCGCGGGCCCGCGGTGCGCGTGTAGAGCAGGATGCGGTCCTGCCGGTCGGCCACCCACGGGTGGTACGAAGCCGGAACCCGGCCACGCACCACGTTGTAGTAGGGGTCGAAGTACTCGTCCAGCCCACGCGGGACCCGGCTGGTGATCGGTTGCTTGGTGGTCGGCTCGGTGCCGCCGCCGTGCCGGGTGCCGGCCGCCGCCGGTTGCGCACCGGATGTCGCCGCGGCCGCTGTCGCCGCGGCGGTGACGGCTGCCCCTCGCAGGACCGCCCGCCGTGGAAGTTCTGTCATGCCCATACCTCCGTGGTCCACCAGGCAGACCAGAAGGTCCGCTATAAGGTCCGGCCCAATATAAGGACGATGTTTCGTACGGCACAACCAGAGGTTTCGCGGATTCTGATCCACTCTGCGGTCCCTATGGACCGCACGTCGGACCGGCAGCTAGTGTCACGCCATGAGCGATGCGGCGGCGGCCGACTGGTGGGGCACCGCGGTGTCCCGCATCGAGCCCGATCATGTCGAACTCCGCGGGATCCCGGTTCAGGACCTGATCGGGACCACCGGATTCGGTTCGATGATCTGGCTGATGCTGCGCGGCGGACGGCCCAGCGACGCCCAGGCGAGCCTGCTCGAGGCGGCCCTGGTCGCCGGCGTCGACCACGGCCCGCACGCCCCCTCCATCGCGGTGGCGAGGATGGCCGCCACCTGCGGCGTCGGCCTGAACAACGCGATGGCCAGCGCGATCAACACGCTCGGCGACTCACACGGGGGCGCCGGCCAGGAGTGTGTGGTGCTGCTCGACGAGATCTGCGAGCGGGCGGCGACCGGAACGGCGCTGCCACAGGCGGCCGACGAGGTCATCGGCGCTTGGCGGGCCCGGGGCGTGAAGTACCTTCCCGGCTTCGGCCATCGCTTCCACACCCGCGACCCTCGTCGTGATCCCTTGCTGGGCCTGGTCGAGAAGGCGGTCGCCGCAGGGGTGGTGGAGGGTGCTCACCTGCAGGCCGCCCTGGCGGTCGAGGCCGCCCTGAACCGGGGCCGCAGCAAGCCCGTGCCGATGAACATCGACGGTGTCACCGCGGTCGTCTACGCCGAGTTGGGATTTCCGGCACCCCTGGCACGTGGGTTGTTCGTCCTCAGCCGCAGCGTCGGCATCCTCGCTCACGCCTGGGAGGAGATCGGCCAGGGCCGGCGCAACAAGGGACCCATCCCGCCGTCCATCCGCCCGACCTACCTGGGCTGACCGGCGTCCTTTCGTCGAGGAGGACAGGCATGACCGTATTCCAGCTC
Organism: Actinoplanes sp. NBRC 103695; assembly: GCF_030269485.1. Lineage (GTDB taxonomy): Bacteria > Actinomycetota > Actinomycetes > Mycobacteriales > Micromonosporaceae > Actinoplanes. The sequence goes on from NZ_BSTL01000037.1 coordinate 71,276, forward strand.
TCCGTCGGCACGACATGCCTCTCCGGCATCCTCGAGGACAAGCTGGCCGCCGCGGCGGCCGCACGGTTCCACGGCATCACCCTCGCCGGCAGTGACCTCGTCACCACATCGTGGTCGCCGCGCCGTATCCGCGACGAGTGCGCCCGGCGTGGACTCACCGTCGACGCCTACCAGGCCATGCCCGACATCGAGGCGGTGCCGCCGGACACCTTCGCCGCCAACCTGCGGCGGGCGGAGCGTACCTTCGACGTCCTCGAGCAGATCGGCGTGCGGACGGTCGTCGTCTGTTCCTCGATGTCGGCCGAGGCCGTGGACGACGACGATCTCGCCGCCGAGCAGCTGAGCGCGCTGGCCACCCGCGCCGAGACGCACGGGCTGCGCCTCGCCTACGAGGCTCTCGCCTGGGGCCGCTTCGTCAACACCGTCCCGCACGCCTGGCGGATCGTCCGCCGCGCCGGCCACGCAGCACTCGGCCTGTGCCTGGACAGCTTCCACGTCCTCTCGCGCGGCGAGGCTCCGGCCGGCATCCGGGTGATCCCCGGCGACAAGATCTTCCAGCTCGAGCTGGCCGACGCGGCCACCTCCACCATGGACGTGGCCGAACGAAGCCGGCATCAGCGCCTGTTCCCCGGACTGGGGTCGTTCGATCTCACCGCCTTCGTCGGGCACGTTCTCAGCACCGGATACGCCGGTCCGTTGGTGCTCGAGGTCTCGGACGACGTCTATCGCCAGGCCGATCCGCGTCACGCCGCCATCAATGGCATGCGGTCGCTGCTCAGCCTGCGCGAGGCGGTCGCCGTGACGGCACCTCCCCCGATCCGGGACCGGCTCCGGGTGCACGGTCTGCCACCCGCGCCCGGCGTCAGCGGCATCGTCTTCACCGAACTCGCGGTCGACGCCGTCTCGGGCCCGGTGCTGGAACGCGCTCTGACGGCACTCGGCTTCCGGCACGCCGGCCAGCACCGCTCCAAGCCGGTGCAACTGTGGCAACAGGGCAAGGCCCGCATACTGCTGAACTTCGCCGCCGAACGTACGGTCACCCCGGGCACGGCCACGGTCTGCGCGCTGGCGGTCGAGAGCGCGGATCCGATGCGGTCCACCCAACGTGCCGAACGACTGCTCTCTCCCGTGCTCCCCCGCCTGCGTGAGCCCGCCGAGGCGGATCTGGCCTCGATCGCGGCGCCGGACGGCACCTCGCTCTTCCTGGTACGCACCGGCGCCGAAGCCGGCAACTGGTTGCAGGACTTCGAACCCCGCGACGAGGCCGTTCCCGACGCCGGCCACATCACGGGCACGGACCACATCTCCCTCACCGCCCCGGTGGACGACTTCGACGAGGCAGCCCTCTTCTACGGTGCGGTGCTGGGCCTGCGGGCGGGCGAGACCTCCGAGGTGGCAGCACCGTTCGGGATGATCCGTACCCGGGCAGCCGGCGATGCGGACCGCCACGTGCGGATCTCGCTCAACACCGCGCCCCTTCGCCGAGGCGACTGGGCCCCGGTGATCCCGAACCCGCAGCACGTCGCGTTCCGCACCACGGACGCCATAGCCAGCGCTCGCTCGATGCGTGCCCGCGGCGCGCCCTTGCTGAAGATCCCGGACAACTACTACACCGACCTCGATGCCCGTCTCGCCCTGCCGCCCGAGCTGCTGGCCGAGCTACGCACGAACTCGATCCTGTACGACTGCGACGACACCGGTGCCTACCTGCACTTCTACACCGAGATGCTCGGCCACCGCGTCTTCTTCGCGGTGGTCCAGCGCATCGACCGGTACGACGGCTACGGCGGGCCGGTCAGCGCCCCGGTCCGGATGGCCGCCCACCGCGAGCGCCGCCTGCTCAGCCTCCGGCACACCTCGCCCACCGCCACGGACCGGCAGCCCGACTTCTCGCTCGCCCATCTGACCGCGCTCAGCCTCTCCCCACCCGAGCTGGTCGACGCCGCCGCCGATGCCGGATACCGGTATGTCGGCCTGCGGCTGACCCGAGTTACCCCGCAGGAACCGCACTACCCCCTCGCGACCGACCCCGCCCTGATGCGTACGACCAAGGTCCGGCTCGCCGCCACCGGCGTCGAGGTCCTCGACATCGAACTGGCCCGGATCAGCCCCGACGAAGATCCACGCGACTTCCAGCGATTCCTCGAGGCCGGGGCCGAGCTGGGGGCACGGCACGTCATCGCGCAGCTGCCCGATCCCGATCGCGCCCGCAAGACCGATCGGTTCGCGCTGCTGTGCGAGATGGCCCGGCCCCTCGGGCTCACGGTCGACCTCGAGTTCCCGTCCTGGACCGAGACACCGGATCTGAACTCGGCCGTCCGGGTGCTCCGCGGCGCCGGCGCATCCAACGCGGGCATCCTGGTCGACCTGCTGCACTTCGCCCGCTCCGGGTCGAGCGTCGCCGACCTCCGCGAGCTGCCGTCGGAGTGGTTCCACTTCGTACACCTCTGCGACGCGCCGCCCGCCGTGCCGGACACCAACGAAGGTCTCATCCACACCGCGAGGTTCGAACGGCTCTTTCCCGGCGAGGGCGGCATCGACATCCACGGCATCCTCGGTGCGCTGCCGCCCGGCCTGCCGTACGCCCTCGAAGTCCCGAAGGCGCGGCTGGTCGCCCAGGTCGGCGGCAAGGAGCACGCACGTCTCGCCATCGCCGCCTCACGCGCCCACCTCGCGAACCGAAACGCCATCTCATGACCGCCATCGACCGCCGCCGAGTTCTGGACGACCGGTTGCATCTCAAGCTGAATCACCAGGCGCAGCGGACAGGTCTCGGCAAGGACCCCTTCCGGGCGTACGACGAGCGGGCCGAGCGCCTCACTGCGGGCATGTGAGACGCACGACCAGCCGGCATGTCCTACTTGACGACCCGCACCGTGGCCGTCGAGGTGAGCTGTTGTTGCTTGCCCTGATGCTGGAACTCGGCCACCAACGTCAACGGCACGGCATCGCCCACAGGCACGTTGTTGTCGAGGTCAGCCCGGTCGAACGTCACGACAAGGGTGCGGCCCAGCGTCGTGGTGTGCTTGGCCGCGACGGGAGTCCGCGACAACGGCGCCCGCAACACGACGTCGCCGTCGAGGCGGTAGCCGGCCGGGAGACGCACCGTCGCCGTGACGACGCCGCGCACCCCGGTGAAGACGCCGGTTCGTGAGCCGAGGTCGAGGGTCGACGGTACGAACCGCAGTGCGCCCGGCAGATCCCGCGGAGTCGGATACACCTCGATCTTGCCGGCCGGCCGCGGGTCGGTGCAGTCGTTGAAGTAGTACTCACCCGCGCGGTCGAAGGTGAACTCGAAACGCTCCCCCGGGGCCAGCCGCGGGTTGAACAATCCCTCGAAGTACTGAGTCGCGCAGTGCGACAGCCGGTTGGGATTGTCCGGGAAGGTCTCCGCCCCCGGGTTCAGGAAGGTCACGGTGGTTCCCACCGGCACCCGCAGGTGCGTCGGGGCCATGCCGCGCTGCGAGGTACTGTCGCGCGCTGCGGCGGTGTCGGTGGTGCGGTCCTGACGGCCCAGCAGCACGGTATTGCGCACCGTCGCGCCCTCCACCGGGTCGCCCTGCACAGGCCGGCGGATCGTCAGCGGAGCGGTGTCCGGCCCCTCCTGGCTGCCCGACTCCGTCGTGTAGGCACCGTCGAGCTTGAACGCCCACAGCGAGTCGCCCTGCGTGACGGAGGCGCCGTACGGATTCGTGGAGCCGGCGGCGAGCACCGCGACGTATTGCACTCCGTCGACCAGGTAGGTGATCGGGGCCCCGGCGATGCCCGAGCCGGTCTGGAACTGCCACCGAACGGCGCCGCTGCGGGCGTCCATCGCCAGCAGGCGGCCGTCGATCTGACCGACGAACAGCAGGTCGGCGGCCGTCGTCAGAGGACCTTGACCGTGCGCCATGTCGGTACCGAGGTGGTTGCGCCACTTCATCTTGCCGGTCGAGGCGTCGTAGGCCAGGATGCCGCCGGTCTGGTATTGACCGATGGCCCGCTGGCCGTTGGACGCGGCGCCGTTCCAATGCGCGACCGGGTTCACGCCGTACGGGTAGTAGACCATGTTGGTGCTGTGGCTGTAGGAGTGGTTCGACCAGTCGCCACCACCGTTCGGGCTGGTGGTCGACAGGATCGGCAGGTCCCACTGAGGGTCGTACATGCAGCCCCGGCGGTGGTCCGCGGTCGAACCCGGCGGATACGTCAGGAACGGCTCATCGGCCTTGACATAGCTGTCCGGGTTGAAGACCAAGTTGCCGTCGGCGTCGGGCTGGTATCCGTTGTAGTTCGGCACTGCGCGCCACGGGTCACCCGGGACAGTACGCGGGTCCAGCTTCTGCCAGGCCACGCACTCCGGAAGCAGACGCTCTGCGGGGAAGGGCTGCGTCGCGGCGTTGCGCTGCCGAGAATCCTGGATCATCGGCTTCTCGACAACGGGGAGGACGGGCTTGCCGTTCGTGCGATCGAGCACGAACTGGTGCCCCGACTTGCTGCCGTAGAACACCACCTTGCGCTTCTGGCCATTGATTCTGATGTCCGCCAGCGTGGGCGGGTGGACGTTGTCCATGTCCCATACGTCGTGCCGGATCGACTGGTAGTGCCACTTGTACGCGCCGGTTCTCCGGTCGAGCGCCACCATGGTGGTGGAGAAAAGGTTGTCCCCCGGCCGCAGCGAGCCGTCCTGTGAGCTGCGGCAGCTGCGCGGGTTGCCGAAGGTCAGGTAGTAGAGGCCGAGTTCCGGGTCCACAGCCCCGTGCATCCACGGCGTCGCGCCGCCGACCAGACCGCACTCGGTACCGTCAGGCAGCGCCGGACCCCAGGTGGCGTCGGCGTCGACAGATCTGCCGTTGACGTCGCTGTAGATCGTCCCGCGCTCTGGGCCGCCGAAAAAATGCCACAGGTACGCGCCGTCACTCGCGCGCACTGCCACCACCGCGGCGCGGTCACCGTTGGCCGCGTGGGCGTAGACGACGCCGTCGCTGTACACCGTCGCAACCCGGTCGATGTTGCCCAGGTCGACGCCGGCCTGCGCGGCCGGCTGCGAGACCCAGGCCTGTTCACCGGTGTCCTTGTCGAGAGCGACGATGCGATCGCCGCCGGCCAGCGTGTAGACCTTCCCGCCGCCGATCGAGACTCCGCGGCGGGTGTCCGCCGCTTCGAAGCCCTCCGGCGCCCATTTCCATTTCGGCCGGCCGGTCGCGCCGTCGACGGCGATCACCTCGCCGCCGGGTGTGTCGAGATAGATCACCCCGTCGGCCACGATGGGCGTCGTCTGCTGTCCGACGTCGTCGCTGATGGGCGGGACCGCCGAGACATGCGTACGCCATGCCGGAGCCAGCCTGCCGAGATTACGTTGGTTGATCTGCGTCAGCGCCGAGTAATGCTGGTTGGCCAGGTTGCCGCCGACGGCCGGCATGTCCGCGCCCGTCGGGACCAGGCCCGGCGGTTCGGACCGCCCGGCGCCACCGGCCGGCTCGACCGCGAACGCCGTCGACGGCCCGACCGTGACAGCGACGACGAGCAGGACCGGAAGGAGGGCACGTGTCTTCATCGATAGGCTCCCGACTACCCAATGGTCCGCTGGATGGACCCTTCGTACCGCTAGACAGACCATAATGGGGGGTAGGTCACCGGGCAAGGTCCCGTACTCGCCTCCGCAATACTGACGAAGCGACATGGACCGCCGCGCGGGCCTGGCGAGCCGAGGTCCGACGGGAGCACGCCAGGACGACCACAGCCTCGCCGTTCGTCCCGTTCGGCGCCGGGCCTTCCGGTGACTGTGGACCGTGCATCAAACCTTTAGCACGTCACAAGATCGCCCCTGGGACGTCGGCACTGATCAACATCGCCGGAAACGTGCGGGCAATCGCCTCGGGCGCTGTGGGCTTATCGGCGTAGCTCGGCCAGGGCGCGTTGGATAGCCCGGCTGATCCCGCCGATCACGTGTGGGTCGCCGGCGTGGATTTCGACGTACTGGTCGGGAAAGGTCATGAGAAGAAGGTGGTCGCGGCCGGTGAGCGACAGCGAAACTCGATCTTTTGCCGCCGCGTTCCACACGGACCCGGAAAGATAGCCGCAGACGACACAGACCGCGCAATAGACGATCAACCGGCGGCCCGACGGCTCGATCCAGTAGGTGCACGACAGCGTGGTGAGCGCCATTGCGTAGACCGCGATCAACCAGCGCGGTAGCAGCTGCCCGCGTCGCTCGACAGCTACTCGCATGTCGCTGCGGAGCGGATGTCCCACCGTTCCGATGAGGATTTCGGAGGAGGTGACGCGGACGCCGTGCTGTTCGTAGTAGACGGTCTCGGATACCATTCGGCCACCTGCGCTCACGGAGACCTCACTCTACTGGTGTTCGTCAATGAGAAGGCGGCCATGCGGGATCGCGAGAATTGGATCAGCCGCCGCCATCTGATCGGCGCGGCGGCCGGGCTCAGCGTCGGCGCGCTGCTAAACGTGGTGGCCGGAACAGTCCCGACCCCCGAGCTACCCCGTACCGGCTCGCGACGGTGGCCCGCCGAGACCCCGCTCGCCTGGACCGCGCCGCTGGGTTCGCCGGTCGCCGCCCTTCACCCCGTCGGTCGCCAGCTCTGCGCGGTGGACGAGTTCGGCACGGTCCATTCGCGCGAATCGGCGACCGGCGTCGTTCGCTGGCGCCTCAAGACCGGCCAGGGGCGGGTGTACAGCAACGGCGTGGCGTTCGTGGGCGGCCGGGCCTACGTCGGCGGCAACCGGCTCAGTTCGGTCGACCTGAGCACGGGCAAACGACTCGCGAGAATCGATGAGAACACCCCATTCGTGGTCGCTGAATCCGGAAAGCTCTACACCGGCGGAAACTGGCAGGGCGATCCGGCCACGTACGGCTGGGAGTATCGGCGGGTCGACCCGGAGCTGACCGCAACACTCTGGAGGCGCAGACTCGTCGGGTTCACCTCCACCCTGATTCCGGCCGGTGAGCGACTCATCGCCGACACCAGCACGGAACTGCACGCGCTCGACGCGCGCACCGGCGCGACGCAGTGGAAAAGGGCGTCCGATGCCGGGCACCTCATCGCGGCCGGCGCCGATCACATCGTCGCGGCTGGCTACGACCATGTCGTCGTGCTCGATCCGGCCACCGGCGCTGACCGATGGATCGCGCAGGACACGGCTCCAGAATGCGCCGCGGTCGTCGATGACACGATCATCCTGGGTGTGGAGGACCTGCCCGGCGTGGGATGGTGGAACGGGCGCGGCGCCGCGGGGTTTGACGCGCGCGACGGCGAGCACCGTTGGCAGATCGACGGCTTGGAACGCCCGTTCCACACCGCGGACGGCCTGCTCTTCACCAGGGTCGACTCGCGAGTGTGTGCCCTCGACCCGGCCGGCGGCCAGGTCATCTGGCGGTCCGACGAGATCGGCTACGTCGAACAACTGGTGGCCGGCGATGGCATGGTCTACGCCGCCGACTCGTCGGGCGATCTGTTCGCCTGGCACGGCCCGCGCTAGACATCTGTTGTGATCAGGGTCTGGTGTCAACGTCCGGATGAGGGTCGGTGCACCCGGCGGCAGGCGCGACATACAGGAAGCCCCTTCGAAACCGCCGAAGGGGCCCCGGTCTCTGAGGGCTTACACGTCTGCGGTGGTCACCTCAACCCAGACTGTCAATTGGCCGCCGCTCATAGTGCTAGTCATCGGCTCGGCCGCGACGGTGACACTCGCTGTGCTGCGTGCTGGTCACAAGGTGAGAATTGACTACGAGGTCGACGGCTCATTGGCGGACTGGCACGCGAGGCTTCGCAGCGCATGGCCCCAGGTAGCACAGGTGGGCGCGATCTGGCGGGTCGTGCAACAAGGAAAAACTCAAAACTTCCACCATCAAAAAATCAACGCCGGAGCGGACCACATTGTGAGTCGGGACCGAGTCTCTGTTACCTCCTCCCCGCACGGTCGGGTGGTTAGCAACACTGACCTGCCCACGTTCAGAAGCGGCAAGCACAGCCTGGCGTTCTTGCCCGACAGAATCTTGATGCGCTCCGCCAGTAAGTGGTGCGAACTGGACTACCGCGACCTCCACGCGACATGCCACACGCTGCAATTCGTCGAGAGCGGAGGCGTGCCGCGCGACAGCGACCGAGTCGGCACGACCTGGCAGTACGTCAACAAGAGCGGCGGTCCCGACCGCCGGTTCACCAACAACAGGCAGCTGCCAGTCATGCTGTACGGCGAGGTCGAACTCACGACGCCCACGGGTCTTCGCTGGATGCTTCAGCTGTCACGTCCCGACACTGCATCAGTCGTGGCGGACACGTTGCAAGCCCATCCGTCGCTTGCACCAGGCGGTCATTGAGCGAGCCATTTTCATCGTGACGGTGCAGGTCACGGGCAATGCCGTGTCGCTTGTGCTTTCCGGAGTAGTACGGCTTCTGGTCGGCGACCCGGTCGATCGGGATCAGGGTGCCGTCGAGGATCGCGTACGCCAGCAGCCGGATCCGGGTCATGACGGTGTCCAGGTCGTCGGCGGTCGCGGCGAACAGGTCGACGGCCTCGCGGACGTAACGCCAGACCGTCGTGACGCCGATCTCGAAGCCGGCGGCCAAGCGGGTCAGGGTGTCGCCGTTGCGCAGGTGGGCCAGGGCGAGCAGGGCTTGCCGGCCGGGGTCAGGGCGCCGCCACCGGGATCAGCGCGCGTGACGCGTACCTCGGGGGCGGCCCAACGCACGCTCGTGCCGGTGAGCGGGTGCCACGGCACTCGTGATGTTCGCTAGCCTCCACGGCATGGATGCGACGCCGGGCACTCAGCGAGGGTACGACACCGAAGTTCCGCCGTTGAGTTTCGAAGTTCGCTAGGCGTTTGATGCTGGCACCCGCTGCGCTGCTCGTTCTCGCGCTGATCGCCGGTGTCCTCAGCGGGGTGGTGGGAACCGGCTCATCTCTGGTATTACTCCCGGTGCTTCTTTGGGCGTACGGGCCAAGGGTCGCGGTTCCGGTGATGGGGATCGCCGCGGTGATGGGAAACCTAGGCCGGGTCGTCGTCTGGTGGCGACATATCGCGTGGAAACCCACCGTGGCCTACGCTGCGCCCGGCGTACCGGCCGCCGTTCTCGGCGCTCATACGCTGTTGACGATCCCGGAGCAGGTTGCCGACGGCGCGATAGCGACGTTTTTCCTTGCGATGATCGCCGCACGCCGCAGCGGTGCCGTCGCGCACTGGCGGTTCCGCCTGTGGCACCTGGCGCTTGGCGGCGCGGCGGTCGGATTCCTCACCGGAATACTGTTCTCCACCGGGCCGATCAGCGTGCCGATCTTCACAGCCTACGGGCTGAGTGGCGGTGCGTTCCTTGGTAGCGAGGCCGCCAGCTCGCTGCTGCTCTATGCCGGAAAGCTGGCCACCTTCGGGTTTGCGGACGCTCTTTCCCCGGCCATTGTCATGCGTGGCGTGTTGATCGGCAGTGCTCTCCTGATCGGCTCTGTGGTGGCGCGACGCGTCGTCGAGCGGATCGGCACCCACACTCACGAGATCCTGATCGATATCGTCCTCGCCGCCGGCGCGGCGACCATGGTCCTGGCGATCCTGAGATGAGTTCGGGTGCGGACCGGTTCACTCAGCGGGCATCCGGATCTGCCGCTGACAACGCTCGGAGCGCTGTTTTGATCAAACATCAAGATCTAAGGCGGTGCCGTAGGCCATCGCCGGTCCGGGCGGAGATTCAGGACGTGGCCTGGCCGTCAAGCGAGCGGGCTAAAGTGCGGGTGTGGGGGAATTCCTGGCGGTCTCGGATTTCCGGACGCGGGATGCTTGCGGTGTTCTGGCCGCCGCCGAGACGTTTTTGTAAGCCGCAGCTGTTCTGACGGTGCCGCCCTGAACAATGGGCGGCGGCCTCGCCGTACAAGGAAAGGTTTTGATCATGGGTTGGAACACCTCGGTGCTTTTCCGTCAGAACGTGACGGTAGACGAGGCTGTGGACGAACTCGCCATCACAGATTTCAGCGGCGAACTGGTCGGAGCCGATCAGGCTACAAGCGCCCTCAAGCCCGACGCCCTCTATGCCGCCGAGTCGGGTGGCTGGGTGCAGGTCTGGAACCCGATGATGGATGTGGTCATGGGCTGGGAGCCGACCGACCCGGGCGACGCTTTGGTGGTCTTCTTCAGCAGCGTTTCGAGCACATACGGCTTCACGCTGTTCACGAATGGCGAACGCACCCGGCATTACGTCTACGCCGACGGTGTGGCCGTCGAGGACGAAGGAACGCCACTGCCGGTCGAGGCCGAGATTGCCCTGCCGTCCTGGGGCCCGGACGAGGACTTCCTCTGGTCGATCATCACGGCAGTCACCGGTCTTCGGTACGACGAAAAGCTGCAGTACCGCGTCTACCCGGTGTGACGGCGTATGCGACGGGCTACCGAGCCGGGTCGATTGCTGCGAGCCCTGCTCCGCGGCGCCTGAACCATGATCACCGCGGCGCGAGCTGACCGGTCCCGGCGGCGTGCTGGAGCACCGGTTACGGACCGTGCTGGCTAACGACGGCAGCGCCCGCTGGCATCGGTTCACGCCGTGCCTCCAGCCGGCCGAAGCGTTTGCGACCGAGCGGATCACGGCATTGCCCGCGTATCAAAGCGGATGGGGGTGCATCGTCGAGTTGCCAGGGCATCGAACGCGTGAAGCCGTGCCGTCCGGCCGGCCGCCCCAGCCCGTCCGGGGAGCCAACGCCGATACGGTGGTCGGCGTAGAAGGCGAGGACGATGCCAGCGCCGGCTCGAGTCCGGCCGACGCCAGCCGCATGGGCAAGGCGGCCGAGCACTTGATCGCGGCGTTCTGCATTATGGCGACCCGCGGCGCCCTCAACGTCTCGACGACGCTTGTCGACGATGAGGGCATCGACTTGGTGTTTCATCGCCGTGGGTCTACTGCGACGCTCGCTGTGTAGGTCAAAGCCCAGGATGTCGGACAGTAAGCGTGTCCAATCCGAGGGCCTCTACGCGTTCGTTCGGTCCGAGACCTTCGCGTCGCGCGACAATCTCGACATGCTCTTCGTCGCGGTGGACGTTGACCGCGGAGCTGTCATGAAAGCCTGGCTCGTGCCGAGCGCGACGTTCGCCGAGTCCGCTGGCACAACCGATGAAGCCGGCCGCTACCGCTCCGGGCGTCGATAAAAGCCCAGACGAACGACCGCTGGCAACCCTACCGGCTGGAAGCGAATGATTTGCCCCCAGCCGTTCTCAGCCGACTCGATGATCGGCAGGCAGCAGGCTGATCTGCAGCCCGCCGCGAGCGCCTGTGGTCAGCTTTATGCGCTCGACGCCGACAGACATCGACTGAGGGCTGCGCGCAATATCGGCGGCAGATGAGGTGCGCCACGAGGCGCCTTGTTGTATCCCCCGGCGCAGCCGGGAAGAACTCGGAGGGAGGTTCTTGGGTCCGATGGCTTACCTGGATCCGAAAGGTGAAGGGGACCAGAGCATGCCAGGAAAGTAGCGGGCGTATCCAGGCGTAGGGATGCGAGGTGCTGCGAGACCCGCGGAATACGGTGAAAGCTGAATTGCCTGAAGCCTAATCTCCAGTGATGCGAGCCGCCATCCACCGGAAAGACGCCTGAACCGGTGCCGCGTCCTGCGTCGGTATCATTCTTTTGCCGATGCAACCTCCGGAGCGCGGAACGATGCCCAGTGAGGGTATTCAAGGAGATGTGTTGGCCACCTAAGTTCCGCTAGATACGTACGACAAGGACGAACGTTGGATCGCCTACGGGACGCGAGTCCTATGGCGACGGAGGTCTCGTAGTAGTCGCAGGAGTCACGACCTGCCGAGGAGGACGGGAAAGCCGTCCGCAGGGCGAAGGAGACCAGGTGATCGGACGTCATAGAACCGGGAGGTATGCGTAATGCAGAGCGCCGAAACGGTATTGGATGTCCTGCGTGAGCGCGGCAGGCGTGGTCTGCCGTGTAATGATTTGTTTCGACAGCTTTTCAACCCGAGTCTGTACCTGATGGCCTACGGACGTCTGTACTCCAACCACGGAGCGATGACGCCCGGGGTCGACGGGGAGACCGTGGACAGCATGTCCTTGAGCAAGATCGACCGCGTCATCGACGCGATGCGCCACGAACGCTACCGCTTCTTGCCCGCCCGGCGGGTCTATATCCCCAAGAAGAAGGGGACGAAGAAACGACCGCTGGGACTGCCGTCATGGACGGACAAACTCGTCGGGGAAGTAGTCCGTCTGCTGTTGGAGGCGTACTACGAACCACGATTCTCCGCTACCGCTGGGTCTACCAGGTGGCCAGTCTGACGAGCGCGGCGACCTCCCGCGACCGGCTCCGAGACGGCCAGACGAGGTGCGTCGTGATCGGCGGGGCATCGGTCATCAGGACCGAGACGACGCCGCTGGTCAGGGACGGGCGGGCCGACTCGGGCAGGACGGCGCAGGCGCGGCCGAGTGCGATCAGTTGGAACAGCTCCGTCGCGTCGCGGATGGCCGGCCCTGGGCCGTCCGGATAGGTGCCGTCGGCGAGCGGCCAGCGGGGTCGCGGCAACCCGGGAAGCTCGTCCGAGGTCAGCGTGGCCCGGGCAGCCAACGGATGACCGACAGGCAGGACCGCCATCTGACCCTCGACGGCGATCACCTCGTGTTCGAGGCCGGTTGCGGAGTAACACCGCTCCTGCAGGACAGCGACGTCGGCACGTCCGTCGCGCAGCATCTGCTCCGGCTCGGCGCCCCCGGGCTGGACCAGGGCCACCTCGACGGTGACCGCGTCCGGCTCGGCGGCGTACGCGTCGAGCAGCTGCGCCAGCAAGTCGACGGCGACCCCGGCCCGGGTGACCAGCATCAGGCCGGTCCGTTCTCCAGCCCGGCGGGTGCGGCGGGCGGCTGCTTCCACCGCGTCCAAGGCGTTGCGGCCCTCATGCAACAGCACCGAGCCGGCTCGGGTGAGGGCGACCGTACGGCCGGTGCGCTCGAACAGCTTTGTGCCGAGGTGACGCTCGATCTTCTGCACGGTCCGGGTCAGTGCCGGTTGCGCGATGCCAAGCCGCTTGGCTGCCCGCCCGTAGTTCGACTCCTCGGCGACAGCGACGAAGTACCGCAGTTCACGCGTCTCCACGGCGGCGACTCTACCTGCGATTGATAACCGCGCGGCATTGGTTGGCTGCTCTGCTGGCATTGGATGCCAGCTGATGCGACGCAACGATAAGGCGTCACCTTCGCTCGATGGGAGTTACAAATCATGAATCTGGAGCTGAAGGGCAAACGTGTCCTCGTCACCGGCGCCAGCAAGGGCCTGGGCCTCGGCATCGTCAAGGCCTTCCTCGCCGAGGGCGCCACGGTAGTCGCCGTCGCCCGGCACAGCACCCCCGAGCTCGACGCCACCGAGGCCACCTTCATCGCCGCTGACCTTTCCGACCCGGACGGGCCACGGCAGATGGTTCGCGCGGCCGGCCCCCACCTCGACGTCCTCGTCAACAATGTCGGCGGCGGCAACCCGCCGGCCGCCGCCTTCGACGATCCCCTCGACGGAGACGACGAAGTCTGGGCGGACCTGTTCGCGCTGAACCTGTCCGCGGCCGTGCGTACGATCCGCGCCGCGTTGCCGGCACTGACGCAGGCACGCGGGGCCATCGTCAACATCAGCTCGGACGCTGCGTTGCGGCCCGGCGCGGCTCCTATGCCGTACGCCGCCGCGAAGGCAGCCCTCAATTCGTTGTCGCGGGGGCTGGCGGAGAAGTTGGCACCTCAGGGCGTCCGGGTCAATACCGTCACCCCCTCCGGGGTACGCGGTTACAGCCAGGAGGGTCCGGATGGCTACGTCGCCAACCTTGCGAAACATTTGGGCATGGAGCACAGCGCCCTGCTCGAAGTACTGCCGTCCCAGGGCGGCATGCTGACAGGCAGGCTGGCCGAGCCGGAGGAGGTAGCCCCTGCGGTGCTGTTACTCGCCTCCCCGGTCTGCTCGAGTGCGATCGGCGAGAACTGGACCGTGACGGCAGGCGCGGTGAAAGCCGTCTGACGCACGAAGGGTGGGCTATGACCAGCTGGTAGCGAGTACCTGGTTCTTGTCCTTTTGGGGCATGGCCCACCCGCTCGAAGGTGGAAGGGCACCCGACCTCTTATCCATGAGGTGGAGCACTTACCTCAGCGCATGTGCGGAACCGCCGCAGCAATCGGTTCGTCTGTGCGTGCACTCACATCGGCATGACCGCGTGCGGCCCCACTTGGACGGCGTCCCGGGGCTTCCCGCCGATGTGCTGTGACGACTGTGAAGGAGGAGACATTTTGTGGGCGGACGACGCTGGCTGTGGCATCTGTCCTCAGGCGTTGCTGCGAGCTCGGCGTATCAGGGCAGTGCCCTCGGCGTCGGTCGACCATAATGAAGCGCGCAGGTCTGACAGGGGTAGCAGTTGCTGGACCATGTCCCCCAGTGCGGCAACGTCCGGTGAAGAAATCCACCAGTCGCATTGTCCCGGAGCGTCCCAAATCATGATCTTGACGTCTCGTCGCTCGAAACGGTGGACAGTGTGACCTGGCCAGCCCATCGTCGATGGCTTTTGCCTGTACCACTGTATGAGCTGGCTGAGCGAGGCTGTATCCAGTTCAGCGGCCTGAGCCTGCACCAGCAGCCCAGAAGCTAGAGCGCATCTGACGGATCATGGTCGGCTCCGGTCGGGTTTGGCGCGGAGCCAGATCATGATCGAGGCGATGGTTACCGTTGCCTCGTAACGGTTTTTCAGCTTGTCGTACCTGGTCGCGACGGC
>NZ_BSTL01000038.1 GCF_030269485.1 Actinoplanes sp. NBRC 103695
AGCAACACGGAGGAACCCGGCCGAGCGCCGGGCCCTCACCATGCCTACAGAACAGCTAAAAGCACGCGAATCGCATTCATCGAATCATAGCTATGGGCCGACGGCCAAGCGAAAGACTGAGGTTAGGCGCCGCAGGATGGAAAGCACGCTCCATGCGAGCGACCGGTGTCGAGCAGGTCCACCTGTTCAGCGGCGGGCTCGTCTACACGGCCCGGAATCGCACCGAGGCGCTGGCCTGGTCTGAGATCACAACGGTGTGGCGGACGTCGATCGACGTGCATACCGTCACCGGGCGGCTGGCCCGCCGTGAGCGGAATCTGACGCTGGAGAAGGATGCAGTGGCGCCCATCTCGTTGACTGAGCGGTTCGCAGGCATCGAGTCGATCACCCGGAGCGTGTACCGCGGTGTGACACCGATCCAGCTCGACCGGGCCCGCGAACGCTTGGCGGCCGGTCAGCCGGTCATATTTCCGCTCCCCATCGACGGCGATCTGGTGGTGGATGGCCAGGCCGTGACGTGGGGCAAGACTCGGATCCCGATCGCTGAAATCCGCGCCGTCGAGATCGAGAACGGCTCACTGGTGATTGAGGGGCAGCGGACGCTCAAGGTCTACGCGAGTTGGATCCGCAACCTGCCGGTGCTGCTCAGCCTGCTCGGCGTGCAACCACGCGACGCCCCGTACTGACGTTGGGTGCGAGCTCCGGCGGTGACCCGGATCCCCGCCACGGTGAGGAACGATGCCAGCGTTGCTGCGAGGCCCTCGATCTTGTCCTTCCAACCTGAGTCAGTGGCGACCGGGGGATGTCCTATTAGGCCATTATCGGCGCGCTAAGGGTGCACCCGCCGGTGGGCGGCCTCCTCGGCGAGCTGCAACGCCATCCGCCAGGGGAAGAGTTCCTGGGTCTCCGTGCCTTCGCCAGGCGGGTGGGGCTCCCAGTTGTCATCCGGGCCGGACACGACTCGGACACCTTCGGCGCGGAGGTTGGCGAGGGCGCGTTGGAAGGGTGCGCGCGCAGCCAACGCGGCGTTGACGAACGGCACGACAACGGTCGGGATTCCACGTCCGATCAGCTCGGCGACCGAGGTCAGCGGGTAGGTGTCGGCGATGCGCCATGCTGAAGGAACTCTTCGCCGTCTCCCGGAACCAGTAAGGGTGGCCAGGCGGTACCCGTCGCAGACGTACGCTAGCATTGCTATCAACGCCGAGTGACGAGGAGATGCGGCAATGGCAGCCCTCAGCATCCGAGACCTGGACGACTCAGTCAAAGAGAAGCTGCGCCTCCGAGCCGCCCGGCACGGCCGGTCCATGGAGGCCGAGATCCGCCTGATCCTCACCGCCGCCGCCACCGAAGACGAACGCCCCCGAACCGACCTCTTCAGCGCGCTGACCGAGCGGTTCGGACAGCTCGGCGGAGTCGAACTCGACGTCCCGGCCCGAACCACCCCACCCCGAGCGGCGGACTTCAGCGAGTGATGATCGTCCTCGACACCAACGTCGTCTCGGAACTCATGCGTGCCACACCCGCTCCGGCCGTGCTCGCCTGGCTACAGCAAACGACCACCACCGGTCTCTACACCACGTCGGTCACCGTCGCTGAGATCCGCTACGGCATCGCGCGGCTACCAGATGGCAACCGCAAGCGCGACCTGCACCAGGCAGCCGACGAAATCTTCGCCGCCTTCCCCCGCCAGGTCCTACCCTTCGACCTCGCTGCCGCCACGGCCTACGCCGACCTGGTCGCCGGCCGCGAAGCGGACGGCAACCCGATCAGCGGATTCGACGGCCAGATCGCCGCCATCTGCCGATCGCAGGTCGCGACCCTCGCCACCCGCAACACGAAGGACTTCGCCGACACCGGTATCTCCCTCATCGACCCATGGCAGCAGACAACCGCGTGACGTCACCGCTCGATTTCGCGAGCACAGCACGAACTCGACTCCCCGCCGGCGCGGTTCGCGCAATGCCTCAACCGACCTGAACGGCCGCGCAGGTCAGCGAATAGGTGGACCGGACGTTGCACCATGCGAACCGCCGCATTCTATTTGCTGGTGATCTATTGACCGGCCTCTGGGCCAGACCGCCGGCCCGCTCTCATACGTATCGCACTCCGGATTAGGTCTCGATGTCACGCCAGCCGTGCCTGCGACCGGCTGACTCATCGACGCGACGGTATCGGCGTGCGTTCAGCGTTCCCGTGGGAGACGAGGCGGGGTCCGGACGGCGGTAAGCGTGTCGTCGGCGATCGTGGCTCGTTGCCCCGCCGCCGGTGGTTGCGCTGGGGTGATCCCGGCGTTGGTGAGCATGGAAAGGTCCAGCGACCACGTGAGTCGTGAGCGTTCCCGCCAAAGCTGGAAAGCGTCATCGACGTGCTTCCGTGCCTGGGCTTCGGTCATGCCGGTGACGGCGACGAGATGGGCGAATGCTTCGCGTTCACGGCCACGGAGACCCGCCAGACCGTAGTGGGTGACGGTGTGGCAGGGCGTGCAGAGACAGATCAGCCGGCCGAGTCGCTGCACCCGCTGTGCGGGATCGAAGGTCCAGCGTTCGTGGGCCTCCAGCCACACCTTGGCCGACGGGTCCGGGCTGGCCTTGCACACCTCGCACCGGTGGCCGGCCCTACCGAGGATCATGCGCCGGAGCCGTTCCCAGTCGGCGGGAACCACGCAGGACCGCACGTTCGTGAACCAGCAACTGGACGGCACGAGGTCCACGAACAAGCCACTGCCCAGTTCTCGGCCCGGCTTGACGTGCCGGCAGCGCCGGCCGGCCCGCTGCGCACCATGCTGGACCTGGTCGCCGCCGACCCCGCCGCCGATCACACACTGACGTCCATGGCGCTGCGAGCGGGGGTGTCCACGCGTCACCTGACGCGCCTGTGCCGCGAGCAGCTCGGCATGACTGCCACCCGGTTCGTGGAGCGCAGCCGCATCGAGGTGGCGCAGCGGCTGCTGACCGGAGGCGTCCCAGTGACGGCTACCGCCCAGGCAAGCGGTTTCGGCAGCGACGAGACGATGCGGCGCGCCTTCCTGCGCCACCTCTCGATCACCCCGACCGCCTATCGCGAACGCTTCAGCACCACCCACCGGCTCTTCAGCCAGGGCCGTCCGGCTTGGGGGGACTGACAGGGCCCCCGCACTCATCCGCGCGGACGCGTTGCCCGCCTCAGGTTGAGGATCAGTTCGTCGCGGCTCTGCCCGTCGACGCTGAACTGCCACATCGGCGTGCCGGGAGCGCTGCGCCAGGATTCGCTGAGGGGACTGTTGTCGACGGTGTCGTACCCGAACTGGTCGTAGAGGCCGGTGACGAGCTCGACCGCGTCCGGGTGGTCGCTGGAGACCACCAGCGCTGTCCGGTCTGGGGCTCCCACCGGCCGGGCCAGCCGGAAGAGACCGGGCAGGGCGTCGTCGGGCGTGTCCGGCCGGAGCGGCGGATGGTGCTGCACGTGCGAGAAAGCCTTGGCGATCCTGGACGTGGGCAGCTGCTCCTGACGCAACTCGTGAACGGTTCTGTGTCCCGCGCTCACCTCGGGATAGATGCCGTCGCGGCCGGGCATGTAGTTGTTGGTGTCGAGAACGACCTTGCCCGCCAGCTCGTCGACCGGGAGACGGTCGTGCGGGGTGTAACGGAAGGCGATGATCGCGAAGTCGGCTCTCGCGGCGGCCTCGGCAGCCGGCGCGGATCGAGCACGTGGACCGAGCTCGTGGACGAGACCGGCCAGGGTCTCGGGTCCGCGCGAGTTGGCGATGACGACGTCGTACCCGTTGATGACCGACGCGCGGGCCAGGGTACGCCCGACCTGACCGGCGCCCAGGATGCCGATGGTCGTCAACGGTGGTTCTCCGACCGGGATGCCTCGTCCGGCTGGGATCGCCGCTGCGGTTGCCGGGTGGGCAGACAGGCCGAGGCCAGGATCGACAGCTTTTCGGCGTCGCGGGACCCCGTGTTCGCGTGGTAGATCACCAGCCACTGTCCGTCCGCCCCGCTGATCGCCAGCCGTTCCCGGTTGAGGACCAGGTCGCCGACCTCCGGATGGTTGAACCGGATCGGGGTGCCGTACTGCGCGCGTACCTCGTGCCGCGCCCACATCCGGCGGAACGACACGCTGGCCAGCGACAATTCGCCGGTGAGCTCGATGAAACGTGGGTCCTCGATGTCGGGTCCGACCGCCTGGCGAAGATTGGCGACGAAGCACTCGGTCATCGCCTCCCACTCCGGATACAGGGTCTGCTGCGCCGAGTCGAGGAAGAAGTCGCGCAGCTGGTTTCCGCCGACGTCGAGTCCAGGCGAGAGCGCGCGGGCGAGATCGTTGGCGGCGAGGATGTCGAAATAGCGTCCCTCGATGAAGGCTGGCTGCACGAGACCGTCGAGCAGGGCGAGCGCGCCGTCCGGCACGACTTCCTTGCGCTGACGGGGCCGGAGCGTCCGCGGTGCGTCCGCGACCAGTGAGAGCAGATGAGCCATGTGCTCATCGTTGAGACACAGAACACGTCCGATCGCCATGAGCACCTGCGGCGACGGGTTGCGGTCGCGGCCCCGTTCCAGGCGCAGATAGTAGTCGGCGCTAATGCCGGCGAGCATCGCGACTTCCTCGCGGCGCAGCCCCGGAACGCGTCGTACGCCGGTCTCCGGAATGCCGGCATGCTGCGGCGTCACCAGCGCTCGGCGAGCGCTCAGATACGTGCCCAAGGCATTCGGTTTCTGACTCACCACCCCAGCGTAGGGCGGTGTCGGCCGATTAGCCGGGGCCCTGCCGGACCCCCGGCTAATCGGGGCTCTGGGCGCACCGGTGATCCGTTCCTAGCGTCGTCAAGGCATCGCCCATGGAGGAGAGGACGAAACGTTGACCACCACTTCCCCGTCGACCGAGGTGCCGGCCGCCGGAAGAGAAACGCCTGCCTGGGGTGCGGTCGTCTCCCTCGGTCTGGGCATCTTCGCCATTGTCATGTCGGAGTTCCTGCCGGCCAGCCTGCTGCCGCGCATCGCCGGCGACCTCGGCGTCTCGGACGGCGCGGCCGGCCAGGCGGTCAGCGTGACCGCCTTCGCCGCCGCCTTCTCGGCGCTGTTGATATCGGTGGTGGTACCGCGGGCCGATCGGCGGCGCGTCATGATCGGCCTGACCCTGCTGGCGATCGTCTCCAACCTGGTCGTGTCCGTGGCGCCCAGCCTCTACACCGTTCTGCCCGCGCGTCTGCTGCTCGGTGTCGCGCTGGGCGGATTCTGGGCGATGGCCACCGCGATGGCCGCGCACCTCGTGCCGGCCGGCCACGTGGGCCGCGCCCTCACGGTGATCAACTCGGGTGTCGCCGCAGCCACGGTCGCCGCCGTACCCCTCGGCGCCTGGCTCGGCGACGTCTGGGGCTGGCGCGGCGTCTTCGTCCTCGGTGCCGGCGTCGCGGCGCTCGCCCTGGCCGTACAGGTCGCGACATTGCCGGCTGTCAAGCCCGTGGCCGTGAGCGGACTTCGCGCGCTCGGATCGGTCCTGCACTCCGGGATCGTCCTGGGCGGGCTGCTCGCCATCCTGCTGATCTTCAGCGGGCACTTCAGCGGCTTCACCTACGTGCGCGACGCCGCGCAGAGCATGTCCGGCATCAGCAGCGGCGGGTTCGCCGTGCTGCTTCTCGTTTTCGGCGTAGCCAACTTCCTCGGCACCGCGGCCAGCGGACCCCTCGCAGACCGGGCACCGCGGGTGGGTGTCCTGCTCTTCCCGGCCGTGTTGGGCGCCGGAATGATCAGCATGTACGCCACCGGCACGTCCATCGCCGGGCTCTTCACCGCCGCCGTCGTCTGGGGATTCGGTTTCGGCGGAGTGCCGACCACCGTGCTCAGCTGGGGCGCCCGGACCGAGCCCGACCGACTCGAGCAGATCGGTGGCGTGATGGTGACGGTCTGCAACATCGCGGTGGCGGCCGGCGCCATCGCCGGCGGTGTCCTGGTCGACCAGCTGGCCGCCGAACTCCCGCTCCTCGTCGGTGGCATCGCGGCCATCGCCGGCGCCGTGGTCCTCGGCGGCCTGCGTCAACGCCACCCGTCCCACTGATCCGATCCGATCGAACGGAGAGAACTCGACATGATGGTGTCTGCCCAACGCCGACTCGGCGTCCTGATCGGCGCCGTCGTCCTGACCGTCGTCACACTGGCCGGCGGCACGCTCACCGCCTCAGCGAACCCACCGCAGCCGGTTGCCGCGGCCATGCACTCCAAGGCGCCGGCCTGTGTAGCCCCCGAGCGTCCGCTCAGCCGCGACTACGACGCCGCGACCCGGAAGAACGCCGCGTTCAACCGCGAATTCCGGCACTGCTTCACCACCATCAACGGCGTTCAGATGCACTACGTCATCGGCGGTCACGGGCCGAACCCGATGGTGCTGCTGCACGGCTGGCCGCAGAGCTGGTACGCGTATCACAACATCATGCCGGAGCTGCTTCCCGGCCGTACCGTCATCGCGATCGACCACGCCGGACTCGGCGACTCGACCGGCACCCCGCGCGCGATGACGCCAAACGTCATGGCCGAATACGTCCACCTACTCCTCAACCGCCTCGGCGTGCAGCGCAACGTGCAAGTCGTAGCCCACGACATCGGAGTGGGCGTCGCCTACGCCCTGGCCGCGCAGTACCGCCAGCAGGTCGCCGGCCTGTTCAACCTGGACTTCGCCCTGGTCGGCAAGAGCCTGAAGTTCGCCGACCTCGTCCCGCTCGCCTTCCACTTCTCGTTCAACCAGCAGCCGTTCTCCGAGGGACTGCTGACCGGGCGGGTCGGCTACTTCCTGACCAACTTCTACCCCCTCGTCTCGAAGCTGCCCGAGCCGGTGCCCGCCCGCGACATCACCGAGTACACCCGCGTCTACTCGCGGCCGCAGGTGTTGCACAACGGCATGGACTTCTACCGCGACTGGCCTCAGGTCGACAAGGACAACGCGGCCCTGATGCGCACTCCGCTGACCATTCCCGTACGTCTGCTCAGCATGGACCTGGTCCCCGCCTGGACCGCGATTTCGCAACAGTCCATGAGGGACGCCGCTCCCACCGCCACCGGTACCGCGGTCGACGGCGCCGGACACTGGCTCATCGAGGAACGCCCCGCCCTGGTCATCGCCGAGATCAACAAGTTCTACCCCGCCCCCTGACCGATCCGCGAGACGCGCGCCCGGCCCCGAGCGACCACCGCCCGGGGCCGGACCCGTCGCGACGCACAGACACGCTTGCCTCAGGCTAATCAGGTAAGCCGCCATGGTCGGATCAGCAGCCCTGGTCACTACCCTGGTCATCCTGCGTCAGCCGGTCGCCTTCTCGAGCACCTCGGCGACCTGGGCGGTGCGTGATCATCGACGACACCGGTTCCTTGAAGGAGGGCGTTAAAGCTGACCGGCGGGTCCAGGTACAACCCGATCACGTCGCGGATCTTCGCCTCCAGTTGCGGGTCGGTGGAGAACTTGAACGTCTCGGCCCGGTGCGGTTGCAGCCCCCAGTCCCGCCAGATCCGGGCAACCTCGGCGAAGCTGACCGGCGTCCCCTCACGAGTCAGGTGATCGGCGAGAAGACGCGACGACCAGTGCGTCACGCCAAGCTCATCCGGCGGCGGGTTCAACGTCGGCGTGATGATCGTGGGCTCGTCGATGACCGGTGGCCGGCCGGGCCAGGACGGCCTGCTCGTCGGGCTTCAGGCCAGGACGACGGTCTGCGAGTAGGTCACCGCCGGGCCGAGGCGCCCGGCAGCGACATCCTGACCCGCCGAGCCCGGCCACGGTGTGGTTCGCTCGGTGCATGGGTCCGGACGCTCCGTCTCGTGGCGTTTCGCCGCCGCGTGACTGGTTCCGGCAGCATCCGGCCGAGCACCGCTGAGCCTGAGGCACTGGGAGCCAAGGATCGGCGGGGCTTGTGGGAGGCATACCGCCATACCCCGGCGCGATGATGTGTCCCCGCGAGGCGCATTCCACCACCATCAATTCACGTCAGGGGCTCGACTTCGGGCAGCGTGAGCGCCGAATGCGCCGGTCGTCCGCCCGCGGGGGGGCATGGCACTGAGACTGCGCAGCCGGTTGTTGCGCTGCTCCAGTTCCTCGGCGGTGGTCGGAAAGAGAGTGGCGCCGCCCCGGCCGGCCAGCCCTTGGTTCACGGTCACGAAGTCACGGGTGTCGCGCTCGTAGGCGGCGAACGCGGCGGTGTGGTCCCGTTCGGCCAAGGAGGCGGCGAGCATGTAGGCGCCGACGAGAGCGAGGCTGGTGCCCTGCCCGGTGAGAAACGAGGGCGCGTGCGCGGCGTCGCCCACCAGCGCCACCCGGCCGCTGGACCAGCGGGGCAGGTGGATCTGGCTGACCCCGTCGAAGTACACGTCGTCCGACTTGTGCATGGCGGCCAGCATGCCGGGGACCTCCCATCCGGCGTCGGCGAAGACCGAGGCGAGCAGGCTCCGCTGGGCTTCCGGGTCGGAGAAGGCCTCGAACGGTGGCTCCGGCTGGGCGAAGTTCAGGAAGGCGTGCACGTCGCCTTCGCCGGCGGCGTAGAGCGCGGCGGCCCGGCCGGGGCTGTTCCACATCACGGTCTCGTCGGCGAGCCCGAAGGTGTTGGGCATGGTGAACACGGCGAAGCAGTAGCCGAGGTAGCGGTGGAACTGTTGTTCGGGGCCGAGGATCCGCTGCCGGGTGTCCGAGTGCACACCGTCGGCCCCGATCACGATGTCGAACGTGCGCCGGCCACCTCCGCGGAAGGTGACGTCGACGCCGTGGTCGTGCTCGTCGAGGGTGTCGATGGCGTCGCCGAACACGAACTCCACATCGTCCCGGACCGCGGCGTAGAGGGCGTCGGTGAGGTCGCCCCGGCGTACCTCTAGATCTCGTCCTCCGACACCGCCGGTGACGGCATGTGGGTGGAGCGAGACCACCTCGCTGCCGTCGCCGTCCAGGAAGGTCAACCGGCGCAGGTCGATGTGCACCTCTTGCAGACGCTCGAGGAGGCCCATCCGGCGAACGACCTCCAGCGCGGTGCCGCGGACGTCGATGGGATAGCCACCGCTGCGGACCGTGCCCGCCTTCTCCACCACCGTGACCGCGTACCCGTGGCGGTTCAGCCAGAACGCGAGGGCGGGCCCCGCGACGCTGGCCCCGGATATCAGCACGGTGCCTCTCGGCGTGGTGCTGGTGCCCCTCGTCGGCTCAGCAGGGATCATTTTCTGGTTCCTTTGCTCATGGTACGGAGGGCTAGCAGGGACAGTGTCGTCACGGCGGCGGCGATGACCAGGGCGGTGACGTAGGCCGACTCGGCCGGGATGTCCGACCCGGCCGGGGTCCCGGCGGTGAGGACGGCGCCGCCGATCTGGGCACCGGTGGCGAAGCCGAGCACACGGATGACCAGGACCAAGCTGGTGGCGGTGCCGGTGTTGCCCTGGTCGACCGCGGTGGCGGTCTTGATGACCAGCGCCGTGATGCAGGCGCCGTTGGCCAGGCTGATCAGCGCCTTGCCGACGATCAGGTGCCAGACCTCGGTGTGGATGAGAGCCATGCCGATCAAGCCGGTCGTCATGAGCACGATGCCGACGGCGACCACGGCGGTCGAGCCGAAGCGCCGCACCCCGAGCCCGGCCAGCGGCCCGCTGATCGCCGCCATCGCGGCGGCGGGCAACAGGTATCGCCCGATGTCGGTGGAGCTGGCCCCGAAGCCGTACCCGTCGCCGGACACCGCGAACAGCTGCGGAACCAGGTAGATCGACAGCGCGGCGCCGATGCAGACGGCGAAGGTGACCACATAGGAGCGCCAGATCGCCGGCCGGGCCAGCAGGTCCAGGTCGAACATCGGCGTGGCCGCGCGACGCTCGACGGCGATCCAGCCGGTCACGAAGACGGCCAGGAGGACGACGACGCCGACGAGCAGGAGGGGCTGGGAGCCCATGTCGGGCGCCGTCGCGAGCCCGGCCATGAAGGTCAGCACGATGCCGCTCAGCAGCAGCACGCCGGGCCAGTCGATCCTGGCGTCGGTCCGGCTCGGTTGATCGTCCGGCAACAGCCGGTGGACGAGTACGGTCGCCACGACGATCGCCATGGTCGGGATG
This sequence comes from Actinoplanes sp. NBRC 103695, assembly GCF_030269485.1. Lineage (GTDB taxonomy): Bacteria > Actinomycetota > Actinomycetes > Mycobacteriales > Micromonosporaceae > Actinoplanes. The sequence continues at coordinate 10,047 of NZ_BSTL01000038.1, forward strand.
GCGAACATCCAGTGCCGGGACAGCCCTTCGGCGATGGGGCCGGCGATCAGCGTCCCCAGCATGCCGCCGCCGACGAAGAATCCGCTGACCACCCCGATGGCCACCGGGGACCTGTCGGGCGGGAGGAGCTTGCGCATCAGGATGAAGGAGAGCGGCATCGCGCCCACCATCGCGCCCTCCAGGACCTGCCCGAGCAGCAGCACCGGGAGGTTCGGCGCCAGCGAGGACACCAGGCCGCCGGCCGTCACCACAGCCATCAGCCAGATCATCACCCGCTTCCCGCCGTGGCGGTCGCCGAGGACGCCGGCGATGGGCGCGGTAAGGGCGCCGGTGATGAGCATCGCGATGCTCAGCAGGGCGCCCTGGGCGGGATCCATCGACAGCTCGCGCTGCAACAGCGGCAGCGTCGGTGACACCACTGATTCGAGCGTGCCGAGGGCGCCGGCCAGGATACCTACGGCAACGACGGCGGCGTTGCCGACGCGGCGAAGCGGAGGAGCCGTGGGTGCGGTCATGGACGTCCTGCCTTCTTTCGGGGGGTGTTGGCCGTGATCGCGCCGAGGCCCGGGACAGCTGGACCGGTCGTGTTCGCCGGGTGGCCGGCGCAGGCGTGGCCGAGGACGGTCACCGCCAGCACGACCAGCGCTGCGGCGGCCACCGCGAGGCCTTCGTGCAGCTGGCATAGCGCCGCGCCGGCGACCGCTCCGCCGGCGATGAGAGTGACGGCGGCGCCTCGCCGCAGGGCCGGTTGACCGTGACCGCCGCCCAGCCGCGAGTCCGCCGCGAGGCTGGTCAGCGTGGACGTGACGACCACGGTGGTGACGTCCTTGACGGCCAGGTGGCGTGCCGTTGCCGCCTGCACGCCCATGGCCAGGGCCAGCAACGACGCCATCGACGCGCGGTTGGCCGGGGTGCCCGCCCCGAGCAGGGCCAGGCCGAGCGCCGTGCCGGCCAGAACCACTCCGACGACACTCAGCAGACCCGTGCATCGGCGGCTCCAGCCAGGGCCGGCGAGGCGCAGCACGCGCCCGGCCACGGACGCGCCGACCAGGAAGAACACCAGCGCCAGAACCGGTCCCAGCACGGGCAGATCCGTCGTGCCGGAGGCCGCCATGCCGAGGATGACCACGTTGCCCGTCATGTTGCCCGCGAACACCTTGTCCAGGCTCAGGTATCCGACCGCGTCGACGATGCCGGTCGCGAAGGTGAGGGCGAGCATCAGACCCACCGGTGTGACGAGCCGGCTCATCGGCCCGCCGCATAACCCTGGGCGCCGCGCGGGTTCGCCGCCGCCTGCAGGAGGCCGCTGTGCGGATCGCGGGTGACCACGGACAGCCGGCCGAGGCTCCACGGTCCGGAGACGGTCACGTCGTGGCCGCGGTCGCGTAGCTCGTCGATGACCGCCCGGCCTGCTCGCTCCTCGATCACCAGTCCTCCCGGCGTCCAGGTCCGCGGCCAGAAGGAACTCGGCATTGCGGTGGTGTGGAACGCGGGCGCGTCGATCGCCTCCTGCGGGTCCATCCCCAGGGCGAGGGTGCGTACGAGGTAGAGCAGTTGCCACTGGTCCTGCTGGTCGCCGCCCGGTGTGCCGAGCGCGGCGACGGGACGGCCGGCGCGCAGCAGCAGCGTCGGCGACAGGGTCGTCCGCGGCCGCCGCCCCGGCGCCAGACGCGACGGGGCAGCCGGGTCCAGCCATGTCATCTGGAGCCGCGTGCCGAGCGCGAAACCGAGTTCCGGCACCGCCGGGGAGGACTGCAGCCACCCGCCCGACGGGGTGGCGGAGATGATGTTGCCCCAGCGGTCGACGACGTCGATGTGGCAGGTGTCGCCGCGGGTCTCGCCGGACTGTTGCACGGTCGGTTCGCCCACGCCTTCGGCCCGGACGGAAGGCTGCCGGGTGATCAGCGGCGGGGCGTACGGTGCGACGCCGATGTCACCGGGCCGGAACACGGTCGACGCGGCCGGTCCGATCAGGCCGGCGCGTGCCGTGCTGTACCGAGGGGAGAGCAGCCGGCGCACCACGGTCTCCGCGTCCTCGGGATCCAGATGCCCGTAGTACGCCTCTCGGTCGGCCATCGCCAGTTTCAGCGCCTCGATGATCGTGTGGACTCCTCCGGCGGTCGACGGGTCGATCTGTGCGTCGTCGAAGTGGTCGAGAATGGTGAGGGCCTGCAGCAGCACGGGTCCCTGGGACCACAGACCAGCCTTCGCCACCGTGGTACCCCGGAACTCCGCGGTGACCGTGGGCTCGACCGACGGCGTGAAGTCGGCGAAGTCGGCGGCGCCGATCACGCCGGCGTGGTCGCTGCCCGAGGAGTGCCGGTGCGGGGTTGCCGAGAACTCCTCGACGGCGGCGGCCACGAAGCCGGTTCGCCAGGCGCGCCGGGCGGAGTCGATCCGGGCGGTTCGGGTCTCGCCGGTGCCCTCGGCGCAAAGCCGGCGCAGGGTCCGTGCGTAGACCGGGTTGACGAGAGTGTCATGCGGTTGCGGGACTCGCCCGTCGGGCATCCACAGCGCGTACGAGGTGGGCCAGTGGGTCCGGAAGAGGTCCTCGACCGTGGCGAGGACCCGAGCCATCTGGGGTACGACGGGAACTCCGTGTTCCGCGTAGTGGATGGCAAAGTCCAAGACGTCGGTGAGCTCCCACGTCCCGAACTCGGCGAGCAACGTCAGCCACGAGTCGACGGCGCCCGGGACGGCGGCGGCCAGGGCGCCCGCGCCGGGGACATGGTCGAGCCCTTCGGCCCGGAAGTGCTCGATCGTCGCTCCCCGAGGAGCATGGCCCTGTCCCACCAGCACCAGCGGGGACGATCCCGCCGCGGTCGCGAACACGGCGACGAGATCGCCGCCCGGCCCGTTGAGATGGGGTTCGGCCACGTGCAGCACGAAGGCGCCGGCCGTCGCCGCGTCGAACGCGTTGCCGCCCCGCTCCAGCACGGACTGGGCCGTCGCGGAGGCCAGCCAGTGCGTCGACGCGCACATGCCGAAGGATCCCCGCAGTGTGGGCCGCGTCTTTTGGGCCATGTCCGTCACCTCCCGCTCCTCATCGCGCGTGGTGGGCGGCGTGATGGGCGGCCAGGACGTCGCCGCCGAAGTCCGTCTCCGGGTCCCGCCACACCGCGTGCGCGTGGTTGACCCCGCGGTGGATGTTGGTCCACTCGACGAGCAGCCGCGGGCCCTGCAAGCGGTAGTAGTGCGGCTCGCCCGCCGTGATCGAGCCGGCCCAGGCGAGGTGCACGGCGTCCAGCTCCCCCGGGTCGTCGTAGCGGGACATCGGCGAAATCTCGTCCGGAACGCGGTCGAGGTAGGTGCCGAGCAGTGCCCGCAGCAGCTCCCGCTGAGCGGCGTCGAGCTCGGAGCCCGGCACGCCCTTGGGCGTGGGGGTGAGGGCCAGCGCCCGCTGGTCCGCACCATCGAGGCCGGTGACCGGTTCGTCGGCACGGTCCGGGACGTGCTGGCCCGGGCGCCAGAGCTCGCGGCGCTTCACCAGACCGTCGCCGATCCGGGTGCTGTTGCCCGCCACGATGTCGTTCGGGGCGCGCGCCAGCAGCACCGCGCGGGCGGGGTCGGGGCGCAGGGAGCGGACCAACTCGCGGGCCAGGTCCTCGGACGTCCCCAGCGGACGCAGCTTCACCCCGCCCAGGAGCGGCGACACGGCCGGGTCGGCGCCGAGGAAGCACGGCGTGGTCGCGACGACGCACCCGTCGACCACGAGGTAGTTGAGCGAGACATGGTGGCCGCCGAACCGCCATCCCCACGGCCGCGTCCCGCCGGGCTCGCCGAAGATCCGCAGGTAGTACATACCCGGGTCGCGGGTGCGTTCCCGGCCCCAGTGCACCGAGAAGCCCTCGACGCGGTCGAGTACGTTCTCCAGGCCGAGCACGGTGGCGACGGTGGTGTACCCGGCTTCCGACAGTCCGCTCGCGACCAGCCGCATCACCAGCCGGTGCTGAGCCGGGCGCTGCCGGTGGAAGGTGAGGCCGCCGTGATCGGTGGGCGTGTAGAACCAGCGGGTACGTTCAGCCTCGGCCACGCTGCCGGCGGCCGGGGGCGGTCCGACCGCGACCAGGCGCTGGTCGACGTCCAGAGAGTCCAGCCACTCCTCGGCCGCCGCGGCCATCCGGCTCGCGACCTCGCGCGCGGCGTCAGTCATTGCTGTGCGGCGGCAGCGCCGTGCCGTGCTCACCCGGAAGAAATCGCGCTGGTGCCACTGCTGGCCTCCGCGTCGGCAGATGGATACGTGCGTCTGACTTGAGACGACCTTATCACATAAGGCGAACGAGGGAACCCTGCGCTTCCTCCGCTTTTCGGGTACGCAGCGTTACGGTGTCGCTATAACCGATGCGCCGCATTCGTCGAGTCCGGGCCGGCATCCAACGGGGCCCGGAAGCATCAGCCTGCGCGCGCCCACCCGCGCATGGCTCCGCCGTAGGCCTCGGTCAGCCGCGTGATGATCTCCTGGCGAGACATCTCCGTCTGCCGCAGCAGATCCTGGATCTCCCGCGGATCGAACATCATATTGGCCAGGAACAGCGCGTATTCGATCATCGTGTCCGGGAGTCCGATGTCGTCGAGCAGCCCCCGCACCGGCTCACTCCAGGCATCCCGCATGGCCACGATGATCGCGTTCCCGCTCTTGAGCCGCTCCAGATAGCCCAGCCGGGACCGAAGCTGAACCAGCGCCGGGCCGTGCTCGGCCAGCAGATCCACCCACTTGTTCACGACCGAGTCGAACAGCGGCCGCCCTTTCGCGGTCGACGTCACGCTGAAGTCGCGGAGCTCCTCGACGACGCTGAGCACGTACGCCGCGAGCACGTCGTCCAGTGAGGAGTAATAGCGGTAGGCGGTGGCCGGACCGATCTCCGCCCGGGACGCGACGGCCTGCATGGTGAGCTGATCGGGAGCCTCCCGGGCAAGCTCACCGACGGCCTTCAGCAGCTGCCGATGGTTGCGGCGGGTGTCGCTCCGTAGCTTGCGTCCCCCACGTGGCGAGACCTGCTGATCGGACATCGGCCCCCTCCGCCCTGTGCGAGAACAGCCGAAGGATATCGCCCCCGAGTGGGCCGGCCCGGTCCACCTTACCCTCGCCTGACCTCGTCTTCAGACAGGCGCATCGCCGAGATGGGCGACGATGCGGTCCAGCCCGGTGCGCAGGTCGTCGTCGGATGCCGCGAACGAGATCCGGACATACCCCTCGCCCGACGGGCCGTACTCGGCGCCGGCCCGCACCATCACCTTCCGCTCGGCGAGTTCCCGGGCGACCACCTCGGAGGGCAGGTCGTCGTCGTAGCGGAGGAACCCGTAGAAGGCGCCTTCCGGCGGAACGAGGTGCACGCCGGGAACGCCGGAGAGCTTCGCGACCACGATCTCGCGGCGCCGCCGGTACGTGTCGACCATGGCATCGACGACGCTGTCGGGCAGCTCGAGCGCGGCAAGGGCGGCGTGCTGGACCGCCGTGTTCACCGAGCCGTTGACGGTGCGGTGCACGTGCGCCGCCGCGTCCACCACCTCGCGCGGCCCGGCCAAGTAGCCCACCCGCCAACCCGTCATCGCGTACGTCTTGGAGAACGTCTGCACGTACACCGTCCGGTCCCGCAGCGAGGCGACCTCCAGCGAGGAGATCTGCGCGTGCCCGGGGTAGACCAGCCGGTGGTACGCCTCGTCGCTCACGACCAGGGTGTCCGAGCCGTCGAGGAACTTCCCGAGGGCTTCGAGCTCCTCCTCGCGGTGCACGATGCCGGTCGGGTTGGACGGATTCGAGAAGATCATCATCGCCGCGCCGGGAAGCGCGGTGGCCAGCGCGTCCAGGTCCCAGTGCAGGTCCGAGGCGAGCGGGACGAAATCCACGGTTCCACCGGCGAGGACGACGAGGTCGGCGTAGAGCGAGTAGGCCGGCTCCGGGATGACGACGCGGTCGCCGGGGCCGATCATCGCCAGGACGACGGCCGCCAGCGCCGCCGTGGCGCCATGGGTGACCACGACATCCTCCGCGGTCCACGTCCGGCCCGGGTGCGCCGGCAGCCTGGAAGCGAGCGCAGCGCGCAGCTGCCGCAGGCCGCGCTGGTCGGCATAGTGGGTCTCGCCCCGGCGCAGGGCGGCCATCGCGGCCTCGATCACCGGGGCCGGCGTCGGGAGATCCGGCTCGCCCATGGCCAGCGAGACGGCACCCGGCGGCGCCGGCGCGAGGGCGGGACGCCGCGAGGAGCGGCGCAGCTCCGCGACCCGGAAGGCGGGCGGCATGGTGGTCATCGGGCCACCGCCGGGCGGCCGGTACGCGCGGCGAGGATGCGCTGCCGGAGCCTGTTCTCCTTCTCGCCGATCCGATCGACCGCGTCCACGACCTCCCGGACGCGGTGCCGAGGAACGACGACGACACCGTCGGCGTCACCGACCAACACGTCACCCGGGGCCACGACCACGCCGCCGACCGCCACCGGGACCCCGATAGCGCCGGGCCCGTCCTTGAAGGGCCCGGCCGGGGTGACCGCACGGGCGTAGACGGCCAGGCTCATCCCGGACAGCGCCTGGACGTCGCGGACGGCGCCGTCGATCACCGCGCCGACCACGCCGGCGTTCACCATGATCTCGCCGATGAGGTCGCCGATCAGCGCACGGGTCATGTCCCCGTGGCCGTTGACGACCAGAACGTCGCCCGGGCGGGCTTCGTCGAGCGCCCGATGGATGGCCAGGTTGTCACCCGACCGGACGTCCACCGTCAGCGCGCTCCCCGCCAGCGGGGGGCCCTCGGTGAACAACCGGATGCCGCCGTCCATGACGGTCATCCGCTGCAGCGCGTCGCCGACGTTGGCCGCCGGCACCTCCCTCAGACGGCGGCACTCCGCCTCTGTCACGCGCTCCCAGGCCGGAGCGAGGCGCACGCTGTCGGTTGCCGCAACGATGAACACGATGGATTCCGATCTTAAGTAAGACACTTCTATCAGATAGACCCACCGTAGCGGTCGACGCGGCGGCATACAATCCGCTGAGCGATATGAGATTCTCATATGATAGGGCCGTATGATGACGGCGTTCACCGACCCGGGAGGAGCCCCCGTGCTGTCCGACACCCATCCCAACGCCCTGTGGCTGGCCGAGCTGTATCGAGGAGGCGCAGCGATCACCGCCGACCCGAGCCTGAGCGAGGAGGAGCGCGTCCGGCGGCACCGGGAGCACGTCAAGGAAGTGATGGAGCGGATGTCGCCGGACTTCGTGATCCACACCGGTGGCGTACGCCTGGCGGCGACCGGAGGGATGGACTTCATGCGCCGCTACACCAAGCGGCGGGCGGGCCTGGCCGACGCCAACGTCGAACCCCTCGAGTTCGACCAGATCCTCGCCGACGACCACTACGGCATCGTCCACGGGACGTTCCGCACCTCGCGCGGCGAATGGACGTGGACCCGCGTCGGCATGGGCGCGTGGCGCTTCTCCGACGGCGTGGCCGTCGAGCACTGGGAGCTCTCCGACGGACCGACGTGGGACGAGTTCTTCCTCGCAGGTGATCCGGGGTCGTTCAACGGCTCGGCCGAGGAGTTCTGGACCCAGGGCGTCTGACCCCTCCCGTGAGATTGCGGAATGATCCGAACGTCCAGATCCGGCCGACAAAGCACGGTGTGCGCAAGGCGTAGTACGCCACCGGCAGCGTGGGCTAGCGGCAATGCCGGGTAGTTGAGCGCGGCGGTGTTTGGTCAAGTGGGCGTGGTGGTGCAACGGACAACGGGACTCCGGTAGGAGAGGTACGTCCGCCAGGACATGCCTTACCGCCGGGAGTCCCGCTGTTGGTCGAGTCCGTCACGTCGCGTGTGGTCCGGGTCGTGGCAACTCCGTTCGCGCCGGGTCATCTGGCCGTGTTGACCAAAGCCCGGCTCGGGTCGGCCCGCAACCGTTACGGGCGTTGTTCGACCTGCCGCGTGGCCCAGCGGCCAGCGCTGTTGGGCCGTTTCCCGCGGGTCGGCCGGGCCGTCGCCGGGATCGGCCGGCGGCTCGAGCGCCGGACCGGCCGGCTGATCGTGCTCTCACGGTTCCTGCCGGGCGGCCGCCTGACGATGAACATCGCCTGCGGCACCGCCCGGGTGCCGCTGTCCCGGTTCACTGCGGCGTCGGCGTCGGCGATCGGCGCGGTGGCCTGGGGGACCTACCACGCCGGCCTGGGCGTGCTCGGCGGCGCTACCTTCGCCAAGAATCCGTTGCTCGCTCTCGCCATCGGCCTCGCGCTGTCGACCGCGGTGGGCGGCATCGTCGAGCTGGTCCGTCGCCGGGGCGCCCGGCGGCCCGAGCGCCGTCGACCGGTGAACCGGAGCGGAACGGATCACACGCCCTCCTCGGCAATGCCCGTAATGCCGGGCGAGACTCAATGGTGTTTCGCCGTCGCTGCATCCGCCGACGGATGACGTCGGAGGATAAGACTGCCCGTTGGTCCGCCCGGCGGCAGCAGCGCCGCCCAGGCGACGTCCCTCGCTGCCTGGGCGGCAGTCGGGGCGTGTACGTCGTCCTCGTGATCAGGGTGGGATTCGGGCCGGCCCGTCTCGACGGTGTTGACGAGGAGCGCCGTTCCAGGATTCTGCATGGCGATGGAGACGGTGAGGACCTGGTGGGTGTGATCCAGCGGCGCCGCTCCGCCTTCGGCTGACACGTTGACGATCCGAGGAGTCGGCGACCGCCGAAGCAGGGGCAGCGCCCGCTGCAGCAGCGTCCGGGTTCCATCGATGTGCGCCATCGCCTCGCTGAGCATGGTGTGACCTAGGTACGGCGTTTCGTTCGTGATGAGCACATCGAGGTAGCCGAACCGCTTTCTGAGGTGCTCGGTCACGTCGTGGATTGCCGAGGGGTCCACCAGGTCCAGCTCGAGGCCGGTCGTACCGATCCCGTCGGCGCGGAGCCGGACGGCGGTCTCCACCGCGCGGCGGCCGTCTCGTGCGGTGAGAACCACGTAGAAGCCGTGCCGTCCGAGTTCGCGGCAGACGGCGCGGCCGAGCGCACTGTCCGCACCAATGATGAGGGCGATCGCGTCATCCATGCCGTACTCCAGTCGCTGCACGCCGGTACCGGAACCTACGGCGTCAGGCTGGCATCGGCCGCTCGCACCGGCCACACACGCCGCTCGTACGAAGATTTCACCTCTGGACTACCCAACTGCCCGCGCCGACCCCACGGCCGAACTACTCGTCGACCCTCGCTGCGCAGGTTCGTCACCGAGGACCTTGCTATCGGCGCGGTCCAAGTCGCCACGCTGCGCGCCTACCACCCGATCTGCCAAGTGAGCATCGCGCCGGCAGAAGCGCATGAGCCTCGTGTGTGCGTCGTGTGAGCGCCACGCGTCAGTCTTCCTTCGTCGCAGCGAGTGGTTCTGCTCTCGGCGATCCAGAAAGTGCGCTGGACTTTGGTTCCTGGCAGTCAACGACTTTCCCGATGAGGAGTGAGCATGTCGATCGAAGAGCGGGCTGAGGCCGAACGAGATCTTGGGCCCGGTCGGCACGCGACCGAATATGGAAACGGGCGCACGGAAACGACGCCCTTCAGGTCAAGTCTCGGGGTGTTCGCGCGAAGATCAGTAGGTGGAGGAGAGTGCGATGCTCCGGGTCACGCTGCTCGACACCTTCCGGGCGACTCGGGGTGGGGCAGCCGTGGCAGTTCCGGGTGCCCGACTGCGGGGGCTGGTCGCCCGGCTGGCGCTCGCCGGGGGACGCCCCGTCGACCAGGACGTGCTGGTGGACGCGATCTGGCCGGAGGATCCACCGGCCGGGCCGGCCCACGCGTTGCAGTCCCTCGTCTCACGGCTGCGCCGCGTTCTCGGGTCGCCCGGCAGCGTCAAGCAGGCGGTGGGCGGTTACCGTCTGGACGTCGACGCTGCCGACGTCGACGCGCTGCGGTTCGAGCAACTCGCCACCGCCGGTCGCGATCGGTTGCGCGCCGGCGACTCGATCGCGGCGATGGCTCTGCTCGGCGAGGCTTCGACGCTGTGGGGTGAGCATCCCGGCGCGGAGCCGGCCACCGTTGCCGCGGTGGCGCCGCCCGCCGCCACGCGGCTGGCTCGCCTGTCGGTCGAGGCGATCGTCGACCTGGCCGACGCCGAGGTGGCGCTAGGCCACGCCGGCGCGGCCGAGGCTCGTCTCGCTGGGTTGCTGACCGATCAGCCCGTTCACGAGCGTGCCGCGGCGCTGCTCATGGACGCGCTCGCCGCGCAAGGCCGCCAGGCCGAGGCCCTGAGTCTGTACGAGCGGGTCCGCGAGGCCCTGGCCGATGACCTGGGCGTCGATCCGGGTACTGCCCTGCGAGAGCGGCACGTGGATCTCCTGCGTGCCCCGGCGGCTCTGGTGAAACCGAAACCGAGCAACCTTCCAACGCCGCTGACGAGCCTCATCGGCCGCGACGGCGACCTCGCCCGCATCGAGGGACTGCTCGCGAGCGGACGCCTGGTCACGGTGCTGGGCCCGGGCGGCGCCGGCAAGACGCGGCTCGCGGTCGAGGCCGCGCGGCGCCGCCGCCACGAGTATCACGACGGCGCCTGGATGATCGATCTTTCCTCGGTGGCCGAGCCGGCCAAGGTCGGTGCCGCAGTGCTCGCGGCCATCGGGCTGCGCGGCGGCGCTCTCTTCGACGCGCGTACGCGGGCCGACGGCGATGACTTGGACATCCTCGTCGAGCAGTTGGACGGCCGGGAGTGCCTGCTGCTGATCGACAATTGCGAGCACCTGATCGAAGCGGTGGCCCACCTGTGCGCGGCGCTGTTGTCTCGCTGCCCCGGACTACGCGTGCTGACCACCAGCCGTGAGCCCCTCGCCGTCAACGGCGAGGCGCTGGTGCCGCTCGGTCCACTAGCCCTGCCCGGCCCGGACGACGACGACGAGCAGATCCTGGGGACAGCGTCGGTGCGACTGTTTCAGGAACGGGCCGCCGCCGTACGCCCCGGCTTCGACATCGACGAGGCCGCGTTGCCCGATATTCTGCGCTTGGTCCGCGGATTGGATGGGCTTCCCTTGGCTCTCGAACTGGCAGCAGCCCGGCTGCGGACGTTGTCGCTGCCGGAGCTGGCCAAAGGGCTGTCCGACCGATTCCGGCTGTTGTCCACCGGCAACCGAACCTCGCTGGCACGGCACCGGACGCTACGTTCGGTCATCGCCTGGAGCTGGGATCTGCTCAGCGACGACGAGCGTGAGGTCGCCGAACGTGTCTCGGTCCTGCCCGGCGGCGTCACGTCCGCCGCCGCCGTCGCGGTCTGCGCCGGCACCACGGTGGCCGCCGGCGACATCCCCGAGCTGCTCGCGGCATTGGTCGACCGATCACTGGTGCAGCTGGCAGCCGACCCGGGCCGTTATCGGATGTTCGAGACGATCCGCGAGTTCGGCATCCAGCGTCTTGCTGATACCGGCCGGCTAGCCGCCACCCGCGACCTGGCGGGGGCTTACCTCGCCCGGCTGATGGACGCGTACGACCCGCAGCTGCGCGGACCGGCGCAGCTGACCGCGATCCACATCATCCGCACCGAGTACGACAACACACTGGCCGCCCTGCGCTGGCGCTGCGACGTCGGCGATGCTGGCGGCGCCGTCGCTCTCGCGCTGAGTCTGACGTGGTTCTGGCAACTGTCCGGCCGTAATCCCGACGCCGCCTACTGGCTGGGTAAGGCACTCGCGGTACCCGGTGGCGAACCGACCCCGCAACGCGCCAGCGCTCAAGCCGTACTGCTGCTCAGCCGCGCCGACATCCATCACGAGATGACCGCCGAGCAGATCACCGACGATCGAACCCGCATGCGGGAGGTCGCTGACCAACTGCTCCGCTATCCCAAGCTCCCGAGTCCCTACGCCGTTTTCGGCCCCGTTCTGCTTGCTTTCCTGCAGGAAGATCACACCGCGCGGCAAGGGTTCGCGAAGCTGACCGGCTCCGGGGACGCATGGTTGACCGGACTAGCCCACTTCTTCCAGGCGCAGATCGCAGAGAACACCGGCGAGGTCGACCTCATGCGAGTCGAGGTGGACGCGGCCCTGGCCTGCTTCCAGGCGGTGGGCGACCGGTGGGGCCAAGCCGCGACGCTGCCCATGCGGGCCCAGCTCCGCCAGTACGACGATCTTGACAGCGCATTCGCCGACCTGCGGGAAGCCCGAACGCTGGCCGGTCAGTTCGGCGCGCTCAGCATCGGCGACCAAATCGACAGCGATCTGCGCTGGCTCAACCTGCACCTGCGACAGGGCAACACCGACGAGGCCATCACCATGATCGAGGCCGTCCGGCAACAGGCGTTGCACACGGCCTCGGCCGAGCTCCGGCTGCTGGTCGATGCGCGGGAAGCCGAATCGTGGCTGCGAATCGGCCATCAAGACCGCGCCGCCGCCCTGCTCGACCGGGCCGAACAGGCAGTGCGCAGCGGCACGGTCACACCGGACGACCACGTCCGCACCCTGCTCGGCACACTGCGAGCGGCGCTCCGTACGAGAACAGGTGATCTGCCCGGCGCGCAGCAGGCGCTGGCGCAGGCCTACACCGCGGCGCGGAAGGCCCAGGATCTGCCGATCCTGGCGGTCGTGGCGGTGCACGCGGCCGAACTCGCCGCGGCGTACGGAAAGCCTCACGAATCAGCGGTCCTGCTCGGCGCCGCGTCACGGCTGCGCGGCACCCACGACAACACCGATCCCTGGATCTGCGAACTCGCTCGTCAAGGACGTGCCGCGCTGGGCGACGAAACCTACGCCGACGCCGTCGGCCGTGGATGGGCGCTCGCCGCGGACGAGGCTGCGATGGTGGTTGACCCCGCTCAGCTGATACCGCACCCGCCTTCTGAATAGTCCGGCTCGACGCAACCTCCGGTTGCCTCCGGTGAGCCGGTGACCGTTACGTGCCAGCGCCGTGAGAGCGCCGTGTGAGCGGCCTCCGTCAGCTTTGACGTGCAGCCGAGGACAGCCCGAATCGTCGGGCGGCTCGCACACGAAGCACAACTGACGAACCACGGAGGCACCAATGACGGAGACGATCGGCTGGGTACGGACTTGGAGTGCAGCGCCGCAAGCGCCGGACGCCGGGCTCGGCTCCCTGGACGACGTGCCACCGTTCGCGGACGTGACCCTGCGGCAGGTGGTGCGCATCAGCGGCGGCGGACGCCAGGTGCGCGTGCGCCTGACCAACGAGTACGGGACCACCCCGCTGACCATCGGCGCGGCCCAGGTGGGCGTCGCGACCGCCGGGGGCGCAGTCGAGGAGGGCACCGCCCGCGTACTGACCTTCGCCGGCCGGTCGGCCGTCACCGTTCCGGTCGGTGCGCCGATCCTCAGCGATCCGATCGACCTGCCGCTGCCTGCCTTGACCAAGCTGTCGATCAGCCTGTACCTGCCGGAACTGGTGCAGAGTTGCACCTACCACGACTCGGCGCTGGAAACCGGCTGGATCATCGCCGGCAACGCTGTCGCCGAGGCCGCCCTGCCCGACAAGGTTGAGCCGCTGCCGGCACGGGCCCTGCTCGCGGCCGTCGAGGTCGTTCCCGGCGCCCCGGCCACATCCGTCGTCGTGCTCAGCGACTCCCTCGCCGACGGCTTCGGCTCGACTCCGGACGCGAACTGCACCTGGCCGGAGCTGCTGGCCGAACGGGGCTTGTACGTCTGCAACCAGGGCATCAGCGGTAACCGGATGCTCAACGACGGCCTCGGCGCATCCGGCCTGGCCCGCTTCGACCGCGACGTGCTGGCAACACCGGGCCTCGGCCACGTCATCGTCTCACTGGGCCACAACGACATCAGCATCGCCAACGTGCCGCGCGACGACGACGCCCTGGCCGGTTTCCTGGCCATGTTCCCCGGCGAGCCGGTGACCTCCGACGACGTCATCGCCGGCTACCGGCAGCTGATCGCCCGCGCCCACGACCGCGGGGTGAAGGTCTACGCCACCACCATCACCCCCGACGAAGGCTCCGACACCCACACGACCGGCAGCGAGTCCGCCCGACAGGCGATCAACACCTGGATCCGCACCAGCGGCGCCTTCGACGGTGTCCTGGACTTCGACGCCGCCTGGCGCGACCCCGCCCACCCCTCCCGCATCCAGGACGACCTGCACACCGGTGATCATCTGCACGGCAACGACACGGGCTACCAGGTCCTCGCCGACTCCATCGACCCGTCGCTGTTCAACTGAGCAAGGAGACCTCTGATGCGTGATGTGGTGATCGTGGGCGGCGGCCCGGTGGGGCTGTTCCTCGCATGCGAGTTGGGCCTGTCGGGATGCTCCGTCGTGGTCCTTGAGCGCGAGGCGGAGCCGCATTCGCCGTGGCGGAAGTTCCCGCTGGGCCTGCGCGGATTGAACGCCGGTTCGGTCGAGGCGTTCTACCGCCGCGGGATGCTCGAGCAGCTGCTGGCCGCGTCCGGTGGCCGCGCCGAGGTAGGGGCCGACCTCGACGCGGACCACGCGTCGGCGCCGCGCTCGGTGAATCATTTCGCCGGCATGATGCTCGATCCGACGAAGGTGGATCTTGACGCCCTGCCGCTGCGCCTGCCCAGCCCGGCCATGGACGGGATGCTGACCGACCTGGACGCGGTCGAGTCGGTGCTCGCCGAGCGGGCGATCGAGCTGGGCGTGGACATCCGGCGCGGCGTCGAAGTCACCGATCTCGCCCAGCACGACGACAAAGTGGTGGTGCGCGCCGGCGCGTTGGAATACGAGGGTCTCTGGGTGGTCGGCTGTGACGGCGGGCGCAGCACCGTGCGCACACTGGCCGGCTTCGACTTCGCCGGCACCGAACCACAACTGACCGGCTACCTGTTCACCGGCACCGTCACCGGCCGGGAGAAGCTGAGCCCCGGCTTCAACGTGACCCCGACCGGCATGTACCTGCGGATGCCCGGCGGCGGCTACATCGGCATGATGGACTTCGACGGCGGCGCGTTCGACCGCTCCCAGCCGCTGACGGCCGAACACCTGCAGACCGTCCTTCGCCGGGTCTCCGGCATCGACGTCACCGTGGACGAGGTCGAGCTGGCCTCCAGCTTCACCGACCGGGCCATGCAGGCCACCAGCTACCGGCACCACCGGGTGTTCCTGGCCGGCGACGCCGCGCACATCCACTCCCCGCTCGGCGGCCAAGGACTCAACCTGGGCATCGGCGACGCCCTCAACCTGGGCTGGAAACTCGCCGCAACCGTGCACGCAACCGCCCCCGGCGATCTGCTGGACACCTACACCCAGGAACGACGCCCGATCGGGATGCGAGTACTGGACTGGTCCCGCGCCCAAGCGGCCGTCATGCGGCCAGATCCGTACGCGCCGGCCCTCCAAGCCCTGATGAGCGACCTGCTCGCCACCGCGGACGCGACAACCTACGTCTGGGAACGGACCTCCGGCACGGCCAACCGCTACGACCTGGGCGACGACCGCCCACTCATCGGCCGCAACGCCCCCGACTTCCGGCTCGAAGACGGCACCCTGCTCGGCGCCCTCCTGCAGACCGGACGAGGCGTCCTGCTCGACTTCACCCCCGACCAGCAACTCCACAACGCGGTCACCGGCTGGCAAGACCGAATCCAGTACCTGGCCGAGCCGGCCCGCAACCACCTCAGCTACCACGCCGTGCTCATCCGCCCCGACGGCGTCGTCGCCTGGGCAAGTGACCAGAACTCCGACGGCGAGACATTCGACCAATCCGCCCGCCGATGGTTCGGCGCTCCCTTGCTCGACGCCGATCCGACGCGCCCGTCGGCGGATTCCGCCACGAGCTTCAACCCCAGGAGTAACCATGACCGACATTCGGACCGAGCCAGCTGACCGTACGCTTTCCCCTGCGTCGGCACCGGTCGCTCAGAGCCGCGCGGCGGGCGCCGCTCTCATCGCCAGCGGTGTCGTCTTCTTCGTCGCGGAATTCATCACCGCCGCAGCGTGGACAGACCCGCCCTACAGCTACACCTACCACTTCATCAGCGACCTCGGAGTGCACGACCGCTCCACAGTGTTCGACCAGCTCATGTACTCACCACTCGCCGCGGTGATGAACACCGGCTTCGTCCTGTTCGGGCTCATCGCGTTCGCCGGCGTCGTCATGCTGAGGGGCATGCGAGCCGTGCGCCGGCTGGGCGTCGTCGCGATGGCGGCCCTACTGGCCGTCGGTGGAGTCCTCGTCGGCCTGTTCCCAGGATCTGCCGAGGCCGTGGCCAACGGCACAGACACGTATCACAGTCTGGGCGCTTTTGCGCTGTTCGTCGGAGGCAACGTTCTGGCCATCCTGATCGGCCTCGCACACCGGCACCTCGGAATCTCACACCGCTTGGGGCGCACTCTGGTCGTGCTGGGCACTCTCGGCCTGACCTCAATGGTGATCTTCATGGGCATCCTCGTCTCCGGCGCCAACATTCTCATCGGCCTCTTCGAACGCGGCGCCGTCTACTCCTTCCTGATCAGCCTCATCGCCGTCGGAGCAGCCTTGTGGAAGCGCCAGAGTCCGACACGGTGAACGGCCGACGTCATCGCCTGCCACCTTCCGATGCCGACACGAACACGCCTCCGAGACCAGCAATACGCCCCGGCAGGCCTTCACCGAACCCTGAAACGGATCTGCTGCTGGAGTACGACGAACTAGGCTCGGCCAGGGTAGCCAAGCTGGCCTGAATGCAGCGCGGCAGCGAACGGCGGGGCGCAGCGGACCCGTGTTGTCTGCGGCAGGTCCGGATGTCGCGTCGGCGCAGATCGTCAGCGGCCGGTGGACCCGTCGATCTGCTCGCGAAGGATGTCGGCATGGCCGGCATGCCGGGCGGTCTCCTCGATCATGTGCACCAGGACCCACCTCCTCGTCGGTGGAAGGTTGCGGCCGGGCGGGCGAGGGGCGTCGAGCGTGAGGTCTGCCCAGGTTTCGACGACCTCGTTCGCCTGCTCGATCGTGCGTCGGTAGTCGGCGAGTAAGCCGTCGACCGTCTCCTCGCGGGTGGGTTGCATGGTGCGGCGCATGCTGTTGATCGGTTCGCCGAGGAAGTAGAACTGCTCGACCCGGGTGAGGTGCTTGATCAGGCCCAGGAGGTTGGTGCCGGAGGGGACGCCACCGGTGCGGACCTGCGGTTCCGGCACATCCGCGGCCTTGCCCGCGACCGAGCTACGCAGGTAGTTGAGGAATCCCAGCAGGGTGGCCTTTTCATCGGTGCCGGTCCAGGGTGGCCCGGCGTCCGTCACCCGCCGCCTCACGCACCGGCCCGCCGAATGAGCAGGACATGGTCGGCGACGATGGCGGTCCGCCCGCCAGGACCGGTGGCCCGGCGCCGCGGCATGTCGGCGCGCAGGACGGGCCACTGCTCAGGTTCGAGGGCGAGTTCGGCAGCGACCTCGCCGGGAGTGGCGTAGTACGCGTGCGGATCCTGATTCCAGGACCAGGGTGCGGTGGAGCCGTGATCGACGACCAGTAGCCGACCTCCGGGGCGCAGTGCGTGTGCGGCAGTACGCAGCACCCGAGCGCGGGGCAACGCGAAAGGGGAATGGAAATATTGCGCGGACACGAGGTCGAAGGTTCCGCTCGGGAAACTGCGGGCCAGGTCGTGCGCCTCGGCGGTGACCCTGCATCCGAAGCCGAGTTCGTCAGCGCGCGCTCGCACTCGTTCGACGGCGGTCTCGGAGATATCGACAGCGGTGACCTGCCAGCCGCGCTCGGCCAGCCAGATGGTGTCGCCGCCGCCCCCGCAGCCCAGATCCAGAGCCGCGCCGGGCCGCAGCGCCGCGGCCGCCTCGACGAGCAACGGGTTGGCGCGCCCTGCCCCGGCGCGCCGGCTGCGGTAGTGCTTCTCCCAGAACGACTCGGCGTCGGCCTGCTGGTGCCGGCCGTAGCTCGGCGCGCTCACCGGGCTGCTCCGGCGGTGAAGAAGGCCGTCGTCAGCCTGAGAGCGGCCATGGTCATCGTTGCGCCGTGCGAGCACCGTCGGGCAGACTGCACAGCCGTCGCTGTTGCGATCATCAGTGACACCTCCGCCGCCAGCATCGCCACCGCTCCTCCCTGCTTGCAAGAAAACTTGCCGATCCGCAAGAGTGGGACCATGGATCACCGCGAAGCGGACCTTCTCGCCGACGTCGGACCGCGCCTACGCGCGTTACGCCGGGCGCGAGGCACCACGCTCGGCGCACTGGCAGCCGAGACCGGCCTCACGGCCAGCACACTCTCGCGTCTGGAGAACGGAAAGCTCCGCCCGACGCTGGAGCAACTCCTGCCGCTGGCCCGGGTGCACGGCGTCCCCCTCGATGACCTGGTCGCGGCGCCCCCGACCGGAGACCCCCGCATCCACCTGCGGCCGGTGCGGCGGTTCGGGTTGACGGTGGTTCCGCTGACCAGGCGAGCCGGCGGCATCCAGGCGTACAAGGTGATCTATCCGCCCCAAGGGCGGGCGGCCACGATGAAACTGCAGACCCATGACGGGTACGAGTGGTTCTACGTCCTCAACGGCAGCGTCCGGTTCGTGCTCGGCGAGCAGGTGTTCCAACTCGGCATCGGCGAAGCCGCCGAGTTCGACACCCACGTACCGCACTGGATCGGCAGCGCCGACAGTCAGCCTGCGGAACTGCTCACCCTCTTCGGCGCACAGGGCCAACGCGCCCACCTGTCACCAGCCCAGAACCAGAACCCGCGCCCTTAGCGCGGAGCCGAACCTGTCGCATCCCTCATCGGCAAGTGCGTTGGCCATGAACGTCCGCCGGGTCGGCGACACACCGGGGCGCGTCCGCTGATGGCGCGCCGGCAACCGACGCATCAACCGTGCCTTGCACATCATGGCCATCGTCCAGCTGCGCCGGGACACACCTGGCCGCGCCTACTACCGGCGCCGTCTCGCCGAAGGCAAAACCACGATGGAAGCGCTCCGCGCCCTCAAACGCCACCTGTCCGACGTCGTCCACAAGCGGATGCTCCATGACGCCACAACGCCCGGAACTGGTGAAACGGGCCCGGGAGGACGCTCGGGAGCGACTCTGCAATCCAGCGCGGACGGCCTGATCCCGACAGCCGCCTCTTCGGAGAAGTCACAACCCGGACCCGCCACAAAGAAGCCTAAACAAAGTCGCCATGATCCCTTGACCTAGAGGGGAACCAGATCAGTTCACCAGGTCTCGTGCTTGCGCTTCAACAGAATGCCGAGGCGGAACCGGCTTCGGCGGAGTTTGCGTCTGCGTCGAGTACGGCGCGCAGCAGGCCAGGAAAGCGGTCGTCGAGCTCGGATCGCAGAGAGACGTAGCACCGGGTGCCCTCGGGGCGGCTGAAGATCACACCAGCTTCGCGCAAAGTCTTCATGTGGTGGCTGAGCGTCGAGTCGGCAACAGCGCGGGGAAAGTCGGCGCGCAGATGCTCGGCACCGTCACTGAGCACCCGGACGACCTGTAGCCGTACCGGATCACCCAGAGCGGAAAGCACCCGGGGCAGGGTGACCTCAGTCATGTCTGGATGGATTGCTTGACGTGTCATCGCCCCTCCCCTTCAATCGTCGATGTTCGTCGAACATCGACAATAGGAGTGAACCATGTCAGTCGCCGTTCCCGCCACAGGCCTGACAGGCAAACGAGTCCTCGTCACTGGCGGCACCCGGGGACTCGGGGCGGCAATTGCCGAGCACTTCGTCGCCGCAGGCTCCTCTGTCGTCGTCGCCGCGCGAACGCCGGTGCCCGAGCCCGTCGGCACGTTCGTGGCCGCGGATCTCTCGACGGAAGGCGGCGCTCGCCGCCTGGCCACAGCCGTCCTGGACATCCTGGGCGGAATCGACGTCCTGATCGACAACGCGGGTAGTCAGCGCCGCGTCCCCGAGGGGGTGCTGGCCATGACCGACGGCGATTGGACCAGCGACATCTCCAGCAACCTGCTGTCCGCCGTCCGGCTGGACCGCAAGTTGCTACCCACCATGATGGCCCAGCGCTCCGGCGTCGTTGTGCACATCGGCTCCGGCGCCGCGCGGCTCCCACAGCCGGCAGCGCTGGCCTACGCCGCCGCGAAAGCCGCCTTGAGCGCGTACAGCAAGGGCCTGGCAAACGCCATGGCACCGCACGGCATCCGCGTCACCACAGTGAACCCGGGCGTTATCGAAACGACGGGCCTGAGCAACCGGCTCACCCAGGTGGCCGCAGAGTCGGGCATCGACGTCACCGAGGCACGACGGCGGCAGGCAGAGCTGTTCAGGATCCCACTAGGTGAGTTCGGCACGGCAGACGACGTCGCCGAACTCGTCACGTTCCTGGCGTCCCCCCGCGCGCGCTACCTCACCGGCACACAATTCGTGGTCGACGGAGGCTTCTTTCCTGCGGTGTAGGACGCCGCCCGGCACCCGCAATTCGGCATAAGCGTGCTCAGCACGACCCGCGGAGGCGTCCGCGCGTGACCACCCGCCGCGGGCCGACGCCCACGCTCAGCGGCAGATGAGGGCGCCGTGAAGGTCGTCGCTCAGTACGTTAACTACCGCCTTCGCGAGGGCTAGCGGACGGCCTCCTCATAGGCGTTACCATCTCGGCCCGAAGTTCCGCCGCCGGCTCTCCAAGCAGGACCGAGCTGATAACGAGCTCGAGAATCACCCGCTCCAGCCGGTCAGTGCTGCGCCGGTACCGGGAGGGCTCCCGCTCCACCACAGCCGCCGAAACACGCCAGCCGCTCTTCGCCGTAGCGAAGGTTGCCTCGAAGATCCCGAACCCAGTCCAACTGCGATGCAAATAGGCCACGTTGCCTTCGACGAAGACGTCCCACTTCGCGTCCATATCCGGGGCGATGCAACCTCTGCGGATGCGCTCCATCTGATCATGCGACCACACACGGACCGGCAGCGCGGTCAAAGGTTGCGGCGAAACGATCGGAAAGCACTGCGGCAGGGACCTTCGCGTGACCACGGCAGCTGACATCACCGTCGATCTTACGCGGAACTTGTCGCCCCAAATTGCTAGCCCTCCCCGAGCAGGCGGGGAAGGACGCCCGACGCTGCAGACGTCCTCGCTCAGCGGCAGATCCGGATGTTCGGTGTGAGCGCCCTATGTCGAGCCGGCGATGGGGGCCCGTCGACCATGGGCGGGGTGGATGACCCCGTCATACTGTCGTGATGGAGATCCACGAGTTCTGGCGGATCGTGGATCAAGCCCGCGTCGATGCGGGCGCCACGGCGGGCAGGTTTGCCGAAGCCGCGGTCGCCGAAGCTCTGGTCACACAGTTGATGACGTTGCCACGCAACGAGATCCTCGATTTCGACGACCTTCTGGGTGAGGTCATCGACCAGTTGCACACACCGCGAGTGGCCCTCGCGTGTCACCTCATTACGGGCTTCCTCTCCGATGACCTCTTCTCGTCCTTCAGAGCTGGGCTTGTCGGTCTGGGACGTCGGACGGTGGAGCAGATCATCGCCGACCCCGACTCCCTGGCCGAGCACCCTGTCGTCATCGACATCGCCGAGGGCCGTTGTGAGCGGATGTCTCTCGACAGTGAAGGCCTGCTGTTCGCTGCGTCATCCGCGTATGCCCGGATCAGCGACGGCGACGAGGAAGCCTTCTGGCTCGCGGTCGATGCCCGCCACGAGGCCGTGGGATCTGGCGACGCCCTACGGCCGGAAGATGAACCCGGTACCGCAGATGCCGCGCCCTTGCCCGAGGTACTACCGCGGATTTCGGCGCTCCTGCCTCCTGGCCGCTGGGCAACCCCGAATTACCACCGACCAAGCCAGCGCCACTGACCGATCCCCACGAGCGATGCCCGCTGTGCGGTGGTGCGCTGCCGGCGCGGTCGGTCGAGTCGAGCAGCCGTCGCGAGGACGGGACGTTCCTGACGCGAGAATTCAGGCGCTGCCTAGATTGCTCACGGGTGGTCGAGCGCACCCAGCACGCCGACAGTTGGGATGGGTGGCGCAGGTCGGACCCAGTCGAAATCAGTCACCTCGTTGGCAATGCAGATATGCCGTTTGGCCTTCGACGAAGACGTCCCACTTTGCGTCCATATCGGGCGCTAAGCACCCTAAGCGGATTCTCTCCCACTGATCGTACGACCAGATACGAGCCGGGAGTTCGGTCATGGGCTTGGGCGAGCGGATCGGAAGGCACTGTGGAAGGGATTGCCGGGTGACATGGGGCGCTGACATCGTCAGCGATCTTACGTGAAAGTCACTGGCCGAAAAAAGCTGTGTGACTGCTTGCGGGCAACTCAGCCAGCGGACCTGGCGCATGGTCAGCCGTGACGATCTTTCGACGCCATGTTTATTGCCACCTGCAACAACCACGCCCGGGTGCGTGAAAGTTGGATCGACGTGGTGTTCGGCACCTGGGGCAAAGGTACCGACTACGACGACCACATCACTTTGGATTGTCGATCCCCGCCCAGTGACTGGCAGCTACAGCGGTAGACGCTGTCTCGGTGGCGCCGAATAGCCCGCTTTACGGTCAACCTCGCCCGAGCCGAGGCTCTGAACGACCAAAAGGTCAGCGAACTCTGGGAAGTGATCGACTTCGTTGTACGAACCGACCCGCTGGCACACCAACACCACTACGAGCACCCGCCACGACGGCGTGATCGTCGAGCGTGACAGCGTTCGTGAGGCGCCGCGCCCGAACGGCGGCAGAACAATGCAGTTGACCTTGATCCGAAGCTACCTTCCCGGCTTCCGGACCGCCGACGCCGCGGCGTCGGCAACGGTGACCGTCCGGCAGATACTCAACCACTCGGCCGGCTGGCTCGGCGACTCCTACCTTGACACCGGCGACGACGCCGGGGCGCTCGCCCGTTACGTCGCCGCGATGGACCGCCTCCCGCAGCTCACCCCACCCGGTCGGGTGTTCGCCTACAACAACGCCGCGCTGTCCCTCGCCGGGCGGTTGATCGAGGTGGTGACGCGCCGCCCGTACGAGGAGGAGGTGCGGCAAGGCCTGCTCGACCCGCTCCGCCTGACCCGATCGGGGTTCTTCCTGGACGAGATCCCCGGCGCCCGGGTCGCGCAACCGCACGTCTACGACCGGGCCACCGGCGGCATCGTGGTCTCGCCTGAGTCCTGGTGGATTCCACGCTCGATCCACCCGGCCGGCGCGCTCATCTCCAGCGCCCGCGACCAGATCCGGTGGGCCCGATTCCATCTGGGCGACGGCGGTCGCGTGCTGAGCGGCCGCTCGATCCGCGCGATGCGGTCCCGTCCCGGCCCCGGCGGCACCCTGCACGTCGAGCTGGACGGCGTCGGCGTCACCTGGATGCTGCGGCCGACCGCCGAGGGACCCACGGTGGTGCAGCATGGGGGCGACTGGGCCGGACAGCACAGCGGCTTCCTGATGGTGCCCGCCCGTGGCTTCGCGATCACGGTGCTCACCAACTCCGACACCGGGACCCGGTTGCTCGACGACCTGTTCGTCGGCGATTGGGCGCTGCGCCGCTTCGCCGGGGTCGGCAACATCCCCGCGCCGCCGCTCAAGCTCACCGACGCCGAGCTCGCGCCGTACGTGGGCCGCTACTCCGGTCAGACGATCGACTTCGACGGCACCGTCTACACGGGGGAGTTCGAATTCGTCGCCGACGGCGGCCGGCTGGTGCTGATGTTCGACGGCCAGGCGAGGGACGGGTACGCGTTCTACCGCAAGGACTACGTGGTCGACCTGCCCCTGAGCGGCGGCACCGAGGAGGGCCCGCGCGCCAACTTCGTCCGCGGCCCGGACGGGACGGTCCAGTGGTTCCGTCTCGGCGGCCGCCTCGCCCGCCGCGGCGGGCCTTCCGCCGCCACCCGTGGCGGACGGCGAGCCGCCACCTTCAACCCGCGCTCGCTCCTGTCCTAGCTTTGGTGGGGCCCGCATCGGGCGGGCGGCCAGGGCACGGACGACGGTGGCGGGGTTCTGCCTCGTCGCCCATCCGGGCTTGGCCGCCCAGCCGTACCGAGGTAGGTGGAGACCGCCGTTTGGAGTGGGGCACGGCCGGAAGGCGCGGCGCCGGGACAGGAAGCAGAGAAGGTAGTCATCCCTCACGCGGCGTCGCCGCGGTCCTCAACGCCAGCGCCCCCGGAGCGCCACGAGAGTGTGAGAGGGCGGGGAGCACGGCGTCGGCCGTCAGTTCGATGTCCGTTGGGTGTCACGCACGGGCTGGACGATTTCGGTTTCCCATGTTGCCGGGTCGGGGCTTTCCCCGGGATCGGTCAGGTATGTCTCCCACGGCGCTCCCGCCGCCGACAATTGCTGGTCACGCATCCACTTCTCGATCTCCTGGTAAGACTCGGGCAGGCTGTCGTAGGGTCCTCGATGGACGGTCACCACCGCGCGCCCCGCGGGAATGGTGATTGCCTCGATCCTGTCGCTGAGTGCCGTTGACGGGGGTTCGGCGATCGTTATACCGCCCTCGATGACGAGCGACCCCATTCCTACCTCGGGATAGCGGGCGAACGGCGGCCCGGTGATTGCCAGGCCGTGCTGCTGGGCGTAGCCGAAAACCGTGGGGAGGCACTCGGCGAGCGCAGCCGCGATCTCGTCGCGGGCAATCCGACGACGTATCACGAGGGCGTGGAAGGCGGGCACGGCACGAACCGAGATCTGCAGCGGCACAGCGGGTTTCCTTTCGGTGATGCGGAGGTGGTACAGGCTGATGCAGGGTGCCGTCGAACTCACCGCCGAGGCGTGCGTTGCGGCGGTAAGCCGGCCGGCGACGTGCAAGCCGCGGGCACGGTAGCGCAGCGGGCTCTGGTCGAGGTGGCGGGTGAACGCCCGGGTGAAGACCTCGTGGCTGGCGAATCCCTGGTCGGAGGCGATCGCCGACACGCGACGGCCGTTGGACACCAGTTCTGCCGCGGCACGGGCCAGCCGGACCCGCGTGGTGTACGCCTTCGGGGTTTCGCCTACCAGCCGCCGGAACCGGCGGTGCAGATCGAACCGGGACCGGCGCGCCCACACCGCCAGCATCGGCAGCGAGACGTCTCCACTCAACCGGGAGTTGACCGCGGCGAGGAGCTGAAGTAACTGTCTGGTTCCCGACGACACGGTGGGACGGTACCGCTCGGCCAGCACTACCACTTGACGATTCTTGCGCGGTTACCGAACCGCACTCTTGTCGGGCAGATCCCGTGCACTCAACTCGGCAAATCCGGATGCGGCCAAGAGACAGTGAATGTCACCGTCTGTAGTTGATGATCTGTGTGCGGGTATGGAGCTGATCTCGGCACGGGCCAGGTCGAAGCTCACCGAGATTCGCTCGTGGTGCGCTTGGCTGCTGCGTGCGGTCGCCTGCGATTGGTTCGGGGGCTGTCATCGGTGGTCGCGGTACCGATGTGCCCCGCCTTGACGCGCAGGCCAGCAGGGCTGGCCAGGGCGGCCTTCAGCCCGTACGGAATTCGGGTGGACCGCTCCGCCGATCCGGCTGTCGGTGGGAGGGTGCAACTCCACAGTGAAGAGCGTTTCCGCAGCTCAAGCGGTGTATCGCGAGCATCACGAAATGAACATTTTACGCGAATGCCATATCGTGGGGTGGACGGGACTCGAACCCGTGACCGATCGATTATGAGTCGACTGCTCTAACCTGCTGAGCTACCACCCCGTACGCGGCGGTACACGACGCCTCGTACCGGCGGCGATCCTATCCTCCGGGCACTACCCGGAGCCACCGAACTAGGCCGGTACGGTGGCCGCGCCCAGTGCCGTCAGGACCGCTCCGGCGGTGCGCCAGCCGCCTGCCAGGGCGCCCTGGATGGACGGGGTGTCGCGGTGGTCGCCGGCCACGAAGAGGCCGTCGCCTATGGAGATCGGCTTGCGGAGGTCGCCTTGCGGGGCGGGGGCGGCGGGCAGCGCGTGGGGCAGGGTGACGGCCTTCAGCAGGGTCCAGTCGTCGGTGGGCGCGCCGTACATGCGGGCCAGCTCGACCCGGATGACCTGCTCGGAGGCGCCGGACGGGGCCGAGACGCCGACCACTGACGCGGCGATGAGGCTTTTGCCGGCGGGGGCGTACTCGGGGGCCGCGTTGCTCATGACGACCGTGCTGGCGATGATCTCGCGGCGGTCGCCGTCGAGCAGCAGGGTCGGTTCGTCGATGGGCGCGTGGTCGGCGCCGAAGTAGAACGTGGTCAAGCCGTTCATGGCGGGCATCGGCAGGCGGGGCAGCAGGCCGGCGGCGGTCGCCGGGTCGGTGGCCACGATGACGGCCCGGCAGCTGATCTCGCCGCCGTCGGTGATCACCTGGCCGCGTCCGACGCCGACGGTCTTGGCGTTGACCAGAAGCTGGGGGTACGGGAGGGGGCCGGCGATCGCGGCCGGCAGGGCGGCCATGCCCGCGGCGGGGACACCGAGGCGGCCTCGGGCGAACGAGCGGAGCACCATGGCCAGCACGTGACTGGAGGTTTCCAGCGAGCGGTCGCCGAAGACGCCGCTGAGGAACGGCCGCAGGACCTCTTCGATGATGCGATGGGACAGGCCTGCTCGCCGCAGCGCCTCCTGGGTCGTGCACTCGGGCTGGGCGAGCAGCCGTGGCACCGGGGTTGTCGCGTATTTCGTGGCCAGGGCCGCGAAGCGAAGCCGGTCGGTCAGCGTGCCCACATCAGACGTGAGCGACCTGTGGCTGGTCAGCGGCTCGCGCAGCGGGTTCTCCAGCCGGTGCAGTTCGCCGGCGCGGCGGACCAGGACGCCGGAGGTGAAGTAGCGCAGGTCGAGCGCGTCCAGGTCGAGCAGGGCGGGGAGCCGGGGGTACGCGGTGTTGAGGATCTGAAAGCCGCGGTCGAGGCGCCAGCCGTCGACGACATCCGTGGCGACCCGGCCGCCGATGCGGTCGCTCGCCTCCACCAGGAGCCATTCGACGCCGGCGCGGTCGAGGCGGCGGGCAGCGGCCAGCCCGGCGAGACCGCCGCCGACGATGACGACGTCCACCTTCACGGGCTGCGACACAAGCACCTCACCCTGCATCATGTGACGCAGACCAGCCTAAACAGAAAAAGGATCCGCCGCGGCGGATCCCATTGTCTGGCGGCTCCCCGAATAGGACTCGAACCTATAACCTGCCGGTTAACAGCCGGCTGCTCTGCCAATTGAGCTATCGGGGAAGGCCGTCGCCTCAGAGGAGAGCTCCCCTGGCGACCGGGACTACAGTACATGACCCCCCACCCCCCTTGTCGACGGGGTTGGGCCGCGGCGCGCCAACCAGGCGAAACCCGGCACGAGGCATGAGCTCGGTGCACGATGGGTATGCAGTGGCGCAGACAGCAAGTTACGAGCGGAAGGAGCCGCCATGCGCGGAAAGCTCATGTTCATCGGTGGTCTGGCGGCGGGCTTCGTCCTTGGCAGCCGCGCCGGCCGGGAGAAGTACGAAGAGATCCGGGCCAACGCCAAGAAGGTGTGGGAGCACCCCACCGTCCAGGAGGCGGCGGGCGTTGCCCAGGCGCAGGCCACGAAGCTGTACTCCGAGGGCAAGGACAAGCTCGACCAGTCCAAGCTCGGTCAGAAGCTGCACGACAAGTCGACGGAGCTGAACAGCTCGAGCACCACCAGCACCAGCACCACGTACTGAGATATCCGGTAGGGGGCCTCGCGGCCCCCTACCCGGACTCATTTGGACGAGAACGCGGCGTCGAAGGCGGCGGTCGGCGCGTCGAAGGCGAGCCGACGCACGAACTGCAGCGCCTCGGGCGCCCCGACCAGCCGGTCCATCCCGGCGTCTTCCCACTCGATCGAGATCGGCCCGTCGTACCCGATGCTGTTGAGGGCTCTGAAGCAGTCCTCCCACGGGACGTCGCCGTGGCCGGTGGACACGAAGTCCCAGCCGCGCCGCAGGTCGGCCCAGGGCAGGTGGGAGCTCATCCGTCCGCGCCGCCCGTCGCCGGTGCGCACCTTCGCGTCCTTGCAGTCGACGTGGTAGATCAGGTCCTTGAACTCGAGGATGAAGTTCACCGGGTCGAGGTCCTGCCAGACGAAGTGGGACGGATCCCAGTTCAGGCCGAAGGCGGGGCGGTTGCCGATGGCCTCCAGCGCGCGGCGGGTCGTCCAGTAGTCGTACGCGATCTCGCTGGGGTGGACCTCGTGCGCGAAGCGCACCCCGACCTCGTCGAACACGTCGAGGATCGGGTTCCACCGGTCGGCGAAGTCCTGGTAGCCGGCCTCGATCATCGACTCGGGCACCGGCGGGAACATCGCGATGGTGTGCCAGATCGACGAGCCGGTGAAGCCGACGACCGTTTTGACGCCGAGCTTGGCGGCGGCCCGTGCGGTGTCCTTCATGCGCTCGGCGGCCCGCTGCCGGACGCCCTCCGCGTCGCCGTCGCCCCAGATCACCGGGCCGACGATGTCCTGGTGCCGCTGGTCGATCGGGTGGTCGCAGACGGCCTGGCCGACCAGGTGGTTGCTGATGGCGTACACGGACAGGCCGTACTTCGCCAGCTGCTCCTTCTTCCGGTCGATGTAGTCGTCCTCGGCCAGCGCCCTGTCCACCTCGAAGTGGTCGCCCCAGCAGGCGATCTCGAGGCCGTCGTAGCCCCACTCGGAGGCCAGCCGGCAGACCTCGTCGAACGGCAGGTCGGCCCACTGGCCGGTGAAAAGCGTGATGGGTCGCGCCACTGTCATCTCCCTCATCGCATGGTGCAAGAACGGACGGCGAGGGCAGCCGAACCCCTGGCCCGAGCCGTCGGCGCGGCGGAACGGACCGGCCGGGTTTGCGCCTCCCGGGCCGGTCTGCCGCACCACGGCAGAGCCGTTTCAGACTCTAATAGCAAGGGTCAGGCTGCGCGAGCCCGTCCGGGAAGGCAGTAAGGGTCAGGCTGCGCAAGCCCGTCCAGGAGGGAGCAGGGTCAGGCTGCGCGAGCCCGTCCGGGAAGGCAGTAAGGGTCAGGCTGCGCAAGCCCGTCCAGGAGGGAGCAGGGTCAGGCTGCGCGAGCCTGTGCGGGAGGCGTCAGGCCGAGGTTGGCGAGTTCATTGCTCGCGTACGCCAGCTCCGACGCGATCGAGTCGGCCGGTGCGGGCGTCCCGGCGGGCCGGTCTGGCGGCGTCTCGCCCCGCGGGGCGGCGTGCACGTCCAGGCACTCGGTGCCCGGCTGTGCCCCGCCCATCAGATGGCGCAGCGCCGCCCGCCACACGTCCGTGGTGGCGGTGAGGGGCGCGGGCGGCACCTCGGCCAGCGGCACGTGCCGGCGGACCCGCCACGGCCCGGGCGGGAAGTCGTCCGCCGACGCGGGCATCTCGTCGAGGTAGGCGCCCCCGGCGTTGGTGATCGGGCAGCGGTCACCGGCGGGCAGGTAGCCGCGCAGGATGTCGGCCGCCGCCGGCGGGGCGGGAACCTCCACCGCGGCGGCGATGCGCACCTGGATGACCGACAGCCCGGCCTGGGTGAGCCTGTCCAGCGCGTCGGCCGGGTCCTCCCAGGTGCAGGCGAGGTTGGCCAGGTCGAGGCAGATGCCGATGCGTTCCTTGCCGACGCCGGCGAGCGCGGCGATGGTCTGGTCGGTGGCGTCCAGCACGTTGCCGGGCTCGGGCTGCAGGCCGACCCGCACCGCGCGCCCGGTGTGCCAGGCGACCTCGGCCAGCCCGGCGGAGAGCCGGCCCAGGACGCGTCCGCAGGCTTTCTCCTTGGCGTCGTCCCAGCCCGCGCGGCGGCCCAGCCCGATCGTGGTGACCGCACCGCGGACCGCGTCGTCGGGCAGCAGGTCGACGAGTACGCGGGCCAGGTCGAGCGTGTACTCGAGGCGGTCCGGGTCGCTCCAGTCCGGCTCCTCGATAGGATTCTCGCCGCCGCCCCCGGCGTAGGGCATTCCGCTCAACGTGACGACCTCGAGGCCTCGGGCATCGAGTTCACCACGCAGCCGGGTGCGGAGACGCCCGTCGACGGCGAGGGCGGCGGCGAGGGTGGGGGGCAGCCACAGGCTCACGGCGAGGACACCGGCATCAAGCCGGCTGCGAACCTCGGTGGCGTAGGCGTCGATCCGTTCGACCACAGCGGGCAGGTCGCGCGTCCCGTGGACGTCGATGCCCGAGCTGAGGTGGACGAGCCGTCCGGAACGGTGACGCAGACGCATCAGATCCCTCCCAGTGGTGCACCAGCGCATCTGCACGTGCATTCGCCCGTGCATCCGGCTCCAGTATGGACCAAGGTCGGGATCGGCCATGATCGACGTTCCGTCGTCCGGCGGGTTGCCATGACGCCTCCATCCGTGGGGGTCTTACGGCCCCGGATACGAGAGTCGGCTTACCCACGGATCAGCGGCGCACGAGCCGTGCGACCCCGTGACCACCGCGAACATGATCCTTTGGGAAGCTGAGTATCCGTCTCCGACGATGGTCACGCGCGGTGTGAGCTGCTCGAATTCTTCATCTGAATGTCAACTGAGCGTGACGTGAGAGCGTTTTCCTCGTGCACTAAATGCACAAACGGGCGTGCACGAAACGATCACACGTGCCGATCACCGCGTGCATCCGCAACACGCCTGGCTGTCATAAAGCATGATCCCCGGTGCTGCTCGGCCCGACCCGAGCAACACCGGGGACGTAACCCGCCGCGGGCTCGCCGGCGCGGGGCGCAACCGCGCCGTCCCTCGCCAGCCCGCGGCGAGAAGAACGAACGTTCTTTCCTTTGATGACGAACCGTCGCGACCCGGGGCGTCGCGATCACGGCCGGCCTAGGCCATCGCGACCGTCGTGGGTTCCACCTCGATCCAGCGCGACGACTCCGCCGAGCGCTCCACCGCGTCCAGCACCAGCTGTACCTGGAGCGCGTCCGAGAACGACGGCGTCGGGTCCTGCCCGGTCGCGATCGCCTCGATCAGGTCCCTCATCTCGTGGGTGAACGAGTGCTCGTACCCGATGCCGTGCCCCGGTGGCCACCACGCCGACATGTACGGGTGGTCCCCCTCGGTCACCTGGATGACGCTGAAGCCCTGCTCGGCGCTGGGCAGCTGGGCGTCGTAGAACTCCAGCTCGTTCATCCGCTCGAAGTCGAACGCGACCGAACCGAGCGAGCCGTTGATCTCCACCCGCAGCCCGTTCTTCCGGCCGGTGGCGAAGCGGGTGGCCTCGTAGGTGGCCACCGCTCCCCCGTCCAGCCGGGCGATGAACAGCGCGGCATCGTCCACGGTGACCTGGCCGGTGCCGGAGCCGTTGCTCGCGGCGGCCAGACCGGACGACTCGGCCGGCAGCGGGCGCTCCTTGATGAACGTCTCGGTCAGCGCGCTCACCGAGGAGATGTGCTGCCCGGTGACGAACTGCGTGAGGTCCACGATGTGCGCGCCGATGTCGCCCAGGGCGCCCGAGCCGGCCTTGTCCTTCTGGAGCCGCCAGACCAGCGGGAACTGCGGGTCGATGATCCAGTCCTGCAGGTAGACGGCGCGGACGTGGCGGATGGTGCCGATCCGGCCGTCGGCGATCAGCTTCCGCATCAGAGCCACGGCGGGCACCCGGCGGTAGTTGAAGCCGCACATCGTGCGTACCCCGTTGATCTTCGCCTGCTCCGCGGCCGCGGCCATCTCCCGCGCCTCGGCCACCGAATTGGCCAGGGGTTTCTCGCACAGCACGTGCTTGCCCGCGGCCAGCGCGGCCAGCGCGATCTCCGCGTGCGAGTCCCCCGGCGTGCAGACGTCGATCAGATCGATGTCGTCCCGGTCGATCAGCGATCGCCAATCGGTGGTGTGCGAGGCCCAGCCGAGCTTGGCGGCCGCCTCGGCGACGCCCGCCTCACTCCGGCCGCACACCACCGACAGCTGAGCCGACAGCGGCAGGTCGAAGGCGTGGTTGACGGTACGCCACGCCTGAGAGTGCGCGGCGCCCATGAACGCGTAGCCGACCATGCCGACCCGCAGCTGCCCCATCTCTGAACTCCCTTGGTAGCGGTGCTATCAGAACCCGAGCTTGGCGTACTGGCTCGCGTTCTCCTTGGTGATCGTCTCCGAAGCCAGCGTGATCTGCTTGGGAACCTGCAGCTCGACCAGGTCCGACATGCCCTTGTTCTGCCCGATCAGGCGAGCCAGCGAGATCGCCGAGGAAGCCATCGACGGGCTGTAGGTGACGGTCGCCTTGAGCACGCTGTCGTCCTTGACGATCGCGTCGATCGCGGCCTTCGAGCCCGCGCCGCCGACCATGAAGAACTCCTTGCGGTTGGCCTGCGTGATCGCGGCCAGCACGCCGATGCCCTGGTCGTCGTCGTGGTTCCAGAGGGCGTCCATCTTCGGCAGCGCCTGGAGCAGGCCGGCCGCCTCACGCTGGCCGCTGTCCGCGGTGAATTCGGCCGCACGGCGGTTCGCCACCCGGAAACCGTTCGCGGCGAGCGCGTCCTTGAAGCCCTTCGACCGGTCCTGGGTCAGCGGGAGAGCGTCGATGCCGGCGATCTCGCCGATGATCGGGGCGGTGACGCCCTTGGACTTCATCTGCGCGGCGATGTAGTTGCCCGCGGCCACCCCCATGCCGTAGTTGTCGCCCTTGATCAGCAGGCGGTAGGCGAGGGCGTCGGGGAACTCGCGGTCCAGGTTGATCACCGGGATGCCGGCCTTCGTCGCCTCCAGCGCGGAGGAGTTCAGCTCCTTGCCGTCGTGCGGCAGGATCACGATCACGGTCGGCTTCTGCGAGATCAGCGTGGCCAGCGACCCCCGCTGGGCGGCCGCGTCGGCGCCGGCCTCGACCGACTTCAGCTCCACGTCCTTGTACGCCCCGGCCTGCGCCTTGGCGTTGTTCGTGATGGCCGCGATCCAGCCGTGGTCGGCAGCCGGCGCGGAGAAGCCGATGACGACCTTCTCGCCGGGCGCCGCGTTCGGGTTCGCCTCCTCGTTGCTGGCGTTGATCTGGGTGTTGTTCTCGGGCTCGTTGCTGGTGCAGGCGGTGAGGAGGGCGCCGGCGCCGACCGCGGCGCCGCCGAAGAGGATGCGGCGGCGAGAGAAGTTCGACATGTTTTCTCCAGGGGTGACCTGGCGGCCGTTCCCGGTCGCCTGATTTTAGGGGTGAGGAGGGTGAAAGTTTCAGCTCTTGGTGCGTCCCAGGAGGTGGGTGAGCGATTTGTACCGGAACTGCTGGACCAGTACGGCCGCGACGATGATGCCGCCCTTGACCATGTTCTGGACCTCGGTGGGAAGGTTGTTGATCGCGAACAGATTGGTGATGGTGCTGAACACCAGCACGCCGAAGAGCGCGCCGACGATGGTGCCGCGTCCGCCGCTGAGCAGCGTGCCGCCGATGATCGCCGCGGCGATCGCGTCCAGTTCGTACAGGTTCGCCATGGCGGCCTGAGCGCTGGTCGCCTGGGACGTGAGCATGATCGCGCCGATCCCGCAGCAGAGGCCGGACAGGGCGTACAGCAGCACGGTGTGGAATTTGACGTTGATACCGGCGAGCCGGGCCGCCTCGGGGTTGCCGCCGATCGCCACCGTGCGCCGGCCGAAGGTGGTGCGGTTGAGCAGAACCCACCCGGCCGCCACCACGAGCGCGAGGATGATCACCAGCATCGGGATCCCGAGGATCTTGGTGGACGCGATGCTGTTGATCGTGTCGTTCGCCGACACCTGAGTCTGCTTGCCGGAGATCTGCGCGGCGAGACCCCGGGCGGCGACCATCATGGCGAGGGTCGCTATGAAGGGCACGAGTTTTCCGTACGAGATCAGCACGCCGTTGATCAGCCCGACGACGACGCCGACCACGATGGCCGTGAAGATCATGCCGGCCGCGCCGTAGCCCTGAGTCGCCAGCGTGGTCGACCAGACCCCGGCGATGGCGACGATCGCGCCCACCGACAGGTCGATGCCGCCGCCGATGATCACGAAGGTCATGCCGACCGTGACCACGCCGATCGCCGACGCCTGCTGGAGGATCGTGAAGACGTTGTTGCTGACCCAGGTGGCGTCGCCGTAGAGGTCCGGCCGGGTGATGATGCCGATGATCGCCAGGATGATGAGGACGCCCACCAGGCCGAGGTTGCGCCGCATCGGCTCCGCGGCGTCACCCTTGAACCAGCTCTCGCGGGATTTGTTGTTCGGGGCGTCCGGCGCGGGCGCCGGCTTCGCCACCTGCGTGTCGGTCATGCTGCGCCTCCCTTTGGCATGCCCTTCTGGCCCTCGCGTGCGGCGCCGTCCGCAGGCGCCGGGTGGTGCCGCTCGGTGCAGGCGGTCATGCCAGCTCCCCCTCCAACAGCGACCCCGCCATCACGAGGTCGAGAACCGTGGCTTCGTCGAGGTCGCCGGCCGGCGCCTCGTGGATCAGGTGGCCCTCGCGCATCACGAGGACCCGGTCGGACAGGCCCAGCACCTCGGGCACCTCGCTGGACACCAGCAGTACGCCGACACCGTTCGCGGCCAGGTCGTGGATCACCTGGTAGAGCTCCGCGCGGGCGCCGACGTCCACGCCCCGGGTCGGTTCGTCGAGCAGCAGCAGCTTGGTCCCGCCGATCAGCCAGCGGCCGACCACGACCTTCTGCTGGTTGCCGCCGGACAGCGTTCGCACGGCGCGGCCGGTGTCCCGGGGCCGCAGCTCGAGCGAGGCGGCGACCTTGTCGGCGGCCTTACGCTCGTCGCCGGTGTCGGTGAACCCGACCGTGGCGAACGTCGCGAACGACGACAACGTCATGTTCTTGTAGATCGGCTCGTCCAGCAGCAGCGCCTGGCTCTTGCGTTCCTCCGGCGCCATCCCGATGCCGGCCCGGACCGCGCCGCCCACGGTGGTGATCCGATGACCGTCCATGATCACCGTGCCGGCGTCCGCGGCGCGCGCGCCGAAGATCGTCTCCAGCAGCTCGGAGCGCCCGGACCCGACCAGGCCCGCGATGCCGACGATCTCGCCCTTGCGGACCGTGAGCGAGGCGTCGGCGAACTCGCCCTCCCGGGAGAGCCCCCGCACCTCCAGCAGCACCTCGGTGTCCTCCGGCGCGACCCGCGGCGGGAACACGTACTCGATGCTCCGGCCGGTCATCCGGTTGACCAGCTCGCGCGTCGGGGTGGTGCGCGCGGGCAGGTTCGCGGCGGTGGTGCGGCCGTCCTTGAGCACGGTCACCCGGTCGCCGATCTCGCGGATCTCCTCGAGCCGGTGCGAGATGTAGATGACCGCGATGCCCTGGGCGGTCAGCTCGCGGATGATCCGGAAGAGGTTGCCCACCTCGTCATGAGCGAGCACGGCGCTGGGCTCGTCCATGACGATCAGCTTGGCGTCGTGCGAGAGCGCGCGGGCCATGCTGGCGATCTGCTTGCCGGCCGCGGGCAGGCTGCGGACCAGCCTGCGGGGCGGGATCTGCGGGTGCCCGAGCCGGGCCAGGATGTCCCGCGTACGCCGGGCCATCGCACCGCGGCGCACGAAGCCGAATCGCCTGTCCTCGTGGCCGAGAAACGTGTTCTCGGCGACGGACAGGTCGTCGACCAGGTCGAGCTCCTGGTAGATGGTGGCGATGCCGGCTTTCATCGCGGCCTGCGGGTTGGCCGGTGCGAACGGCTCGCCCTGCCACATGATGGTGCCCTCGTCGGCGGTGTGCACACCGGCCAGGGTCTTGATCAGGGTCGACTTCCCGGCGCCGTTCTGCCCGAGCAGGCAGTGCACCTCGCCGGCGCGCACCTGGAGCTGGACACCGTCCAGCGCGCGTACACCAGGGAAGATCTTGACCACATCGGTCAGTTCCAGCACCACAGGTGCTTCCGCGGCCGCGGGCGTTTCACTCGCCACCTGGTCCTCCACCTCACCGTCTCGTGGCTGCGGGGCGCTCATGACGCCTGCTCTCGCACTGCCGGGGTCGTCATGACGCCTGCTCGAAGCAGGTGTCGCTGGCGAGCACGGCGGCGCCGGTGACGCCTGCTCGACTGCCCAGTTCGCTTAAAACGACGGGCAGGTTGCCGGTGGCCAGCGGCAGCGAACGCCGGTAGACCACGCTGCGGATCTCGGCCAGCAGGATGTGCCCGAGCAGCGCCAACCCGCCCCCGATGACGATCATCGACGGATTGGCGAAACTCACCAGCGTCGCCAGCACCGAGCCGACCCGGCGCCCGCCGTCGCGGATCAGCCGGATGCACGTCACGTCGCCCTCGGCGGCACCCTCGGCGACATCTCGCGCGCCCAGCTCACCGTTGGCCGCGAGCCTCTCGGCCAGCGACGGCGACTCCCCGCTGCGGGCCGCGGCGATGGCGTCCCGGGACAGCGCCGAGCCGCTGAACAGCGCCTCCAGGCAGCCGGTGTTGCCGCACGAGCAGATCGGCCCGTGCGAGTCGACCTGGATGTGCCCGATGTCGCCGGCGCAGCCGTCCACCCCGCGGTAGACGTCGCCGGCGAGGTGTATCCCGCAGCCGATGCCCGTGCCGATCTTGACGAAGAGGAAGTCGTCGACGGAGTGCGCGACCCCGCCGTGCCGCTCCCCGATCGCCATGATGTTGACGTCGTTGTCCACCACCGCCGGGCAGCCGTGCTCGCGGGCCAGCACCTCGCGCACCGGGTAGCGGTCCCAGCCGGGCATGATCGGCGGCGACACCGGCACGCCGTCGCGGTAGCTGACCGGGCCGGGCACGCCGATCCCGACGGCGTCGAGCTTGTCGAACGCACCGTCCGTGCGAGCCTTGGCGAGCAGCTCGCTGACCCGGTGCAGTATCACTTTCGGTCCCTGCCTGATGTCGGCGGTCTCGCGGTATGCCGCGACCGGCTCCAGGCGCCCGTTGGTGACCTCGATGTCGATGGAGCTGGCGCCCAGGTCGACCGCCGCGAACCGCAGCCTCGGGTGCAACTCGACCAGGGTGGAACGCCGGCCGCCACGGGACGCGGCCATGCCCGCCTCCGCGATGAGTCCCGCCGCGACGAGTCGCTCCACCTCGGCGAGCAGACGGGGGCGGGTCAGCTCCAGCCGGTCGCCCAGCTCGGCGCGGGACACCGGGCCCTCGTCGCGCAACAGGCGAAGCACCCGATGGTGGGGGGCGTCGGCAACGTGCACGGGTACCTCCGGCAGGGGTTCACAGCCACGAAACGATGCTGTGTCGTGCCGGTCACACTAGGCCCCTTCCGCCGCTCCAGTCCATACCTTCCAGAAGATCTCTACCAACTTTTGTTTTCCACATCAAAAGTCCGCGGACCCTCCCCCATTTGGTTTTGCAACCCCTCCGATCAGCGGAAACACACCCTCCACGCCACCTACGGCGATGGCCCGGAAGTACGCAAAGAAGATCGTTCCGGAACTGAGCGTTGATGATCAACGGCACGACGAAGGCGGCCGCCCCCACTCGGGACGACCGCCTTTCGCCAAGCGCCTCCGCCTGGAGGAGGCAAGTTTCTACTCGGATGCGAGGCCCTTCTCGCTACCCTTCTTCAGTTTCCGGTCGTCCCGGAGCTCCAGGAACGGCTCCTCGTCGGCCGGGTGACCCGCCGCGATCGCGCGTCCGCGCTCCAGTTCGGCGTCCAGTTCCGCGCCCAGCAGGATGGCCTGGTTCGAGATCCAGAGCCACACCAGGAACGCGATCGCGCCGCCCAGCGTGCCGTACGTCTTGTTGTAGTCGGCGAAGTTCGCCAGGTAGATCGCGAACGCCGCGGAGGCCGCCACCCACAGCACGACGGCGAAGATGCCGCCCGGGCTGACCCAGCGGAAGCCGCCGGTCTTCGCGTTCGGCGACGCCCAGTACAGGATCGAGAACATCAGGCTGACCAGGATCACCAGCACCGGCCACTTGACGATGCTCCAGACCAGCACCGCCTGGTCGCCCAGCCCGATCCGGTCGCCGACCGCCGACGCCAGGTCACCGGTGAAGATCACGATGACCGCGGAGGCGACCAGCATCACGCCGATGGCCGCGGTGACGCCCAGCCGGATCGGCAGGGTCTTCCAGATCGGCCGGCCCTCCGGCACGTCGTAGACGGCGTTGGAGGCGCGCATGAACGCGGCGACGTAACCGGACGCCGACCAGAAGGCCAGTGCGATACCGAGGATCGCCGCCAGGCCCGCCGTCTTCGGGTCGCTCACCTGGCCGAGCACGGTGTTCACCAGTTTCTGGATGTCCGCGTTCGGCACGACCTCCTTGACCGTCGACGTCACGGTCGCCTTGCCGTCGCTGCCGACCAGCCCGAGCACCGAGATCAGCGCGATCACGGCCGGGAAGATGGACAGGATGCCGTAGTAGGTCAGCGCGGCGGCCCAGTCCGAGACGTTGTCCTGCGAGTACTGCTTGAAGGTCCGCTTGACCGCCGCGAAGACACCCTTGCCGTGCAGCTGGGTGGGCGTGTCCGGGCCCGCGTCCGGTCCGGGCGGGTTGCCGACCTCGAAGCTGTCGTCACCGGTCCGGGTGGTGGCCACATCCCGCTCACCGGCCTTGCGACCCTCGCGCTCGGTGTCGTCGGACTCGTCCACCGCCGGCTCCTTGTCGTGACGGCCTAGCAGTTTCATCGCGGTTCCTTCCGCCCAGGGATCGCTTCAGCTCTCCTGGAGGGATGCCCCCCGGGTCGCGCGTCTAACCCATCGACATGGAGCGTTACCCGAGGTCAGCGATCACTTGAGGAGCAGGCGCCCCATCCGCCGGCCCGCCACGGTCACCCCGCCGACGAAAAGGATCAGCAGGTAGAACACGTCCAGAAGCTGGACCCAGCTCCAGGTGCCGATGCTGATCCCCCGGATCAGGTGGACCGAGCGGTACAGCGGCGTCACCTCGACCAGCCAGCGCAGCACCACCGGGTACGACTCGGCGGGCACGAACGTGCCGGAGAAGAGGAACAGCGCGAACTGCGCCGAGGACATCAGGTCGAAGTCCTGCCAGCTGCGCATGAACGTGGTCATCGCCAGCCCGACGCCGCCGAAGGCGAAGCCCACCAGGACCGCGGCCAGGAACGCGATCACCGCGCGGCCGGCCGATGTCAGGTCCATCGCGACCATGATCACGCAGAAGGCGGCGGCGTAGACACTGCCCCGGACCATCGCCCAGGACAGCTCGCCGAACGCTATCTCCATCGGCCGCAACGGGGTGGCCAGGATCCCGTCGTACAGCCGCATGAACTTCATCTTCCCGAAGAAGTTGAAGGTCGTCTCGGACAGCGCCCCGGTCATCGCGGACGACGCGAGCAAGGCCGGCGCCACGAACACGGCGTAGGCTACCGACCGGCCGCCGGGCAGCGGGATGTCACCCACCAGGGCGCCCACCCCGACACCGATGGACAGCAGGTAGAAGACCGGCTCGAACAGCCCGGTGGCGACCACGATCCAGTACGCGCCGCGGAGCGCCGAGACGTTGCGCTCCACCATCGACAACGCCCGGCCCGCGGACCCGCCCGAGGCGAAGAGTCGCGGCAGTGCCAGTGTGACCATCAGACGTCCCCCTCAGACCACGAGCCGGCGGCGGAACCGATGCCGGGCCAGCACCCAGCCGCCGCCGATCCAGGCGGCCAGCACGAGCAGATGCGCGGCGACCGGCAACTGCGGGGCGAGGCCCAGCGTGGCCAGCCGGGCCAGCTCGACGCCGTGCCACAGCGGCAGCGCGTAGGCCAGCCCGACCAGCACGTCGGGCATCTGGTCGATCGGGAAGAACACCCCGGAGAACAGCGACATCGGAAGCATCCCCAGCCGCATCAGGATGGACAGATAGCCCTCGGACCGGATCGTCGCCGAGTACGCGAAGGTCGGCGCCGCCACCGCCAGCCCGACCAGCGCCACGATCGGCAGCACCGCGAGCGACCACCACGAGTGCAGCGCGCCGAAGGCCGCCGCCACGAGCAGGAACGCCGACACGGTGGTGAGCACCCGGAA
This sequence comes from Actinoplanes sp. NBRC 103695, assembly GCF_030269485.1. Lineage (GTDB taxonomy): Bacteria > Actinomycetota > Actinomycetes > Mycobacteriales > Micromonosporaceae > Actinoplanes. The sequence continues at coordinate 49,591 of NZ_BSTL01000038.1, forward strand.
CACCACGAAGGCGAGGTGGCCGTCGAGGATGTCGGAGATCCGCAACGGGGCCGCGGCGTGACCGAAGTAGGTGCGCCGCCACTCGAAGCCGCCCAGCACCGGCCAGGTCGCCTCGCCGATCCCGACCTGCATGGCCGTCGACGCGATCAGGCCCGGCACCAGCCAGTCCAGGTAGGGCACCCCGTCGACACCGTCGACGTAGGCACCCACGCCCAGCCCGAAACCGAGCACGGTGAGCAGCGGCAGCAGGAACGAGGACAGGGCGCTCCCCCGCCAGACGCGGCGGTAGCTGACCAGGTGGTACTCCAGGACGTAGGCCGTGGCGCGCATCAGTCCACCAGGGTCCGGCCGGTCAGGTGCAGGAAGACGTCCTCCAGGCTGCTGCGCCGCACCAGCACGCTGGCCGGGCTCAGCGAGCGGCTCTGCACCTCGGCCACGGCGGCGTCGCCGTCCGGGACGTAGAGCAGGATGCGGTCGGGCAGCACCTCGACCCGCTCGCCCAGGCCCGCCAGCTTGTCGGCGTAGACCTCCTGCGACTCGGCGACGAACCGCAGCTCGACCACCTCGCGCGTGGAGTAACGCTCGATCAGCGACCGCGGCGAGCCCTCGGCCACGATCCGCCCGCCGTCCATCACCACCAACCGGTCGCACAGCTGCTCGGCCTCGTCCATGTAGTGCGTGGTCAGCACCAGCGTCACGCCCTGCTGCTTGAGCCGGAACAGCCGTTCCCACACCAGGTGCCGGGCCTGCGGGTCGAGGCCCGTCGTGGGCTCGTCGAGCAGCACCATCTCGGGCTCGTTCACCAGCGCGCGGGCGATCGTCAGCCGCCGTTTCATGCCGCCGGACAGCGGCTCGACCTTGCTGTCCGCCCGTTCCCGCAGCTGCACGAAGTCGAGCAGCTCGTCGGCGCGGCTGCGAGCCACCCGGCGCGGGACGCCGAAGAACCGGGCGTAGGTCGTCAGGTTTTCCCGCACGGTCAACTCGGGGTCCAGATTGTCCAGCTGTGGACAGACGCCCAGCCGGCCCCGGATCGCCGGGCCGTCCGTGCGCGGGTCGAGGCCCAGGATGCGCAGCTCGCCCTCGGTGGGCGGCGACACGCACCCGATCATGCGCATGGTCGAGCTCTTGCCTGCGCCGTTCGGACCCAGGAAGCCGAACGCCTCACCGCGGCGCACGTCGACGTCGATGCCGGCCACCGCGGTGAACTCACCGAAGCGTTTGACCAGCCCCCGCGCGTGGATCAGCGATTCATCGGTCACACCGGGAGACCCTAGAGGCCGGGTACGACAACTTCGACCGGTTTCAGAGCGGCGGCGCCGTGGCCGCCTGGGCGGCGTTCACGAGCTGGCCGGTCAGCTCGATCACCGGCTCGGCGTCCACCGGCGTGCCCGAGTCGTACCGGACCGCCCAGCTGAGTCCGTCGATCCCGCTCACCCGGCGGCCGACCACCCGCACACCGCCCTGCGGCAGCGCATGATGCGACGTGTACGCCACCGAGCGGGTCACCCGGGTCCGTACCTGATCGGGCACCTCCCCCGGCTCCAGCAGCAGGAACGTGATCGGCGGTGCGTCCACCAGCACGGCGTAGTCGTCGCGCACCTGGGCCACCTCGGCCGGGATGATCCGCAACTCGCGGCCCGACCAGGCGGCCTTGTGGATCTCGTGCCAGCCCAGCCGCCCGTTGCCCGGCAGCCACAGGCCGACATTGGTCACGACCAGCGCGGCGTCGTCGCCGATCGCGGCCCACGCCAGCACCCGCTCGTCGGAGGCCAGCTCGGGGCGCAACGCCACCGGCAACCTGGGTCGTCGTCCGAAAAGCTTCACAGTCCCCCCGCCGCCTGGTCGCGCAATGCCCGCGCGTGCTGCTCCAGCGAGAACAGCTCGCCGGCCAGCGCGAGATATTCATCCTTGTGCGCCACCGGGTTGATCCGCTGCACCTTCGACTTCAGGTCACGGATCCGGGTGGCCACCGCGCCCACCTGCAGGCGGGCCAGCACCCTCGACACATAGTGCGGATCGACCTCGCCGTCGCGCCGGGGCGGCTCCACCGACAGCTCGCCGATCAGCGCCTTGCCGCTCAGGTCGGCGCACAGGTCGCGAACCGCCTCGATCCAGCCCGCGCCGCCGGTCGTCGCGGACGCGCCGCCCGCCTGCGCGACCGCCTGCCGGATCCCCTGGAAGACCGGGTCCGCGTACGTCTCGGGGCCGAGCGCGTCGAACATCGGACCGGCCAGCACCGGGTACTGAAGCGCCAGTTTCAGCGCTTCCCGCTCGACCAGGCGCTGCGGGCTGTCCGGCGCCGGACGCTGGGCGGGCACCTCACGGTCGGCCGCCTGCGCCTGGTTCACCGCGCGCAGCACCGGGTCGAGGTCCATGCCGAGGTCACCGGCGAGCTTCCGGGCGTACTCCGGGCGCTTTTCCCTGTCCTTGATCTTGGCCACCAACGGCGCCGCGCGGCGCATCGCCTCGACCCGCCCCTCGACCGTGTCCAGGTCGAAGCGCGACAGGGTCTGCCGCAGGGCGAAGTCGACCAGCGGTTCCCGGCGCGCGACCAGGTCACGCACCGCGAGATCGCCCTTGGCCAGGCGCAGCTCGCACGGGTCCATGTTGTCCGGGGAGACCGCGATGAAGGTACGCCCGACGAACCGCTGGTCCTCCTCGAACGCCCGCAACGCCGCCTTCTGTCCCGCCGCGTCCCCGTCGAAGGTGTAGATGATCTCGCCGGCGACGCTGTCCGAGTCCATCAGCAACCGGCGCAGCACCCCGATGTGATCGGTGCCGAACGCCGTGCCGCAGGTGGCCACCGCGGTGTGCACCCCGGCCTCGTGGCAGGCCATCACGTCGGTGTAGCCCTCGACGATCACCGCCTGGCTCTGCTTGGCGATCTCCCGTTTCGCGTGGTCGATGCCGTAAAGCACGTGCGACTTCTTGTAGAGCGGCGATTCCGGGGTGTTCAGGTATTTCGGCCCGTCATCGTCGTCGAAGAGCTTGCGCGCGCCGAAGCCGATCGTGTCACCGGCCAGATCGCGGATGGGCCAGACCAGCCGGCGCCGGAAACGGTCGATCAGCGAGCCGGACTTCGCCGGTTTGGCCAGGCCACCGGCGTTCAACTCGTCCTGCGTGAAGCCCTTCTGGCGCAGGTGCTTGGTGAGCTGGTCCCAGCCGTCCGGGGCGAAACCGCAGCCGTACCGCTCGGCGGCGTCGCGCCCGAAGCCGCGCTGGGCGAGGAACTCCCGGGCGATCCGCGCGCCCGGCGTGGTCAGCTGCTCCTGGTAGAACAGCGCGGCGGCGGCGTGCGCGGCGATCAGGCGCTGCCGCTGGCCCGGCTGCTGCCGCGGCGCGCCCCGGTCGTTCGGCGACTCGTCGTACCGCAGCTGGATGCCGGCCCGGCCGGCCAGCCGCTCCACCGACTCGATGAACGACAGGTGCTCCGCGTCCATCAGGAACTTGATCGCGTCCCCACCCTGGCCGCAGCCGTGGCAGAAATAGACATTCCGGGCGGGGCTGACCGTGAACGACGGCGTCTTCTCGTCGTGGAAGGGACACAGCCCCTTCAGGTTGCCGCCGCCCGCGGACTTCAGCGTCACCGTCTCGCTGATGATGTCGGCGATCGACGTGCGGTCGCGGACCAGTGCGATGTCCTCATCCTTGACCCTGGCCACCGGTACATCCTGCCTCGGGCGGTCAGGCGTCCGCCACGAGGGTCCGATGCCACGCGACGGCGGCGTGGTCGGTGAGCGACGCCACCTGGTCGATCACCACGCGCAGCCGGGCCGCGTCGTCGCCGGCCTGCTTCCACAGCGGCCCGAAGACCGGGTCCAGGCCGTCCGGCGCGCGCTCGCACAGGGCCGCCACCAGGTCCTTCAGGATGGTCCGCTGGCGTTCGTACCACTCCTCGGCCGCGCGCAGACGCATCACGTAGCGCAGCGCCATCCCCTTGAGCAGCGCGCAGTGGTTACGCACCGTACGCGGAACGACCAGGTCGGCCTCGTACCGCCGGACCCGCTCCGCCCCTTGCCGGCTGATCGTGGCGCCGACCGCGGAGGAGACGAACCGGCCGGTCAGCACGCTGGTCATCCGTTTCAGCGCGATCTGGCTGCGGAACGTGCCGTCGTGATCCGCCGCGGCGGCCACCACCTCGTCGGCGAGCAGCTGGTCGAGCGAGGCGGCCAGTTCCTCGGGCGGCGACGACGAGTACACCGCGGCGACGTCGGCGACCAGGGCGGCCCGCTCGTCGGCGTCGTCGAGCAGGTGGCGCAGCGTGATGTAGCCGCCGTGCACCCCGTCCTCGACGTCGTGCACCGAGTACGCCACGTCGTCGGCCCAGTCCATCACCTGCGCCTCGAGACAGCGCCGCTCCCCGCCGGGGGTGCCCTGACGGAGCCACTCGAAAACGGGCAGATCGTCGGCGTACACCCCGAATTTGCGGTTTCCGGGTTTGCGTGGCCACGGGTATTTGCTGGTGGCGTCGAGAGAGGCCCTGGTCAGATTGAGGCCGGCGCCGGGGACCTTGGCCTCCAGCCGGGTCAGCACCCGCAGCGTCTGCGCGTTGCCCTCGAAGCCGCCGCACGACTGGGAGACCTCGTCGAGCGCACCCTCGCCGTTGTGGCCGAACGGCGGGTGGCCCAGGTCGTGCGCCAGGCCGGCGGTGTCCACCACGTCGGGGTCGCAGCCCAGGCGCGCGCCCATCTCGCGGGAGATCTGGGCGACCTCCAGCGAATGGGTCAGACGCGTACGCAGGAAATCGTCCGACCCGGCGGTGTGCACCTGGGTCTTGGTGGCGAGCCGGCGGAACCCGGCGGAGTGCAGCACGCGGGCGCGGTCCCGCTCGAATTGGGTGCGCCCGTACCCACTGTCCTTAGCAGGCTCCGGCGCCCAGCGCTCGGCATCGGCCGTCATGCGGCTCAGCCTAAGCGCTCGGTCGGAGGTGCCGACGAGATACGTGTGGAGGCTGGGGTAAAGGTCAGGCTGACCATCGTCGCGCGGTTGCTGCTGATGACGATCGCCGGCGTGGTCGCCGCGATCCTGGTCGCCGGCGCCGCGACCTGGGGGTCCGCCGGTCAGGCCGCGGCAGGCAAGGACATCGCGCGGGTGAGCGACGGTATGAGCCATCAGTGGAACGCCGACATGATGCATGACGGCCTGCGCGCCGACGTGATGGCCGCGATGTACGCCACCACGCCCGAGCAGCGGGAGAGGTTCGAGGTCGACGGGGTGCGCGAGCATGCCGCCACCATGCTGGAGAGCTTCGACCTCGCCGCCGCGCAAGCGCCGTCGTCGCTGACCGCGGAATACGAACGGGTCCGTCCGGCGATCGTGGAGTACGGCGCGTCCGCCGAACGCGTCGTGGCCGGCGCCAAGGACGAACTGCCGGCGTTCCTGGAGAAGTTCGACGCCCTGGAGACCGACCTGGGCGCGATCGACGACGCGATGCTCGCCGCGGTCGGCGAGGCCGGGGCGAGCGGACGGCAGGCGGCCAATCAGGCGGCCTGGATCGTGGTCCTCGTAACAGCCCTGGCCGTGCTGATGAACGTGCTGGCCGCGACGCTGACCATCCGGGCGATCCGGCGGCCGATGCGCCGGATGCTCGAGGCGTTGCGCGCGATGGCCAAGCGGGACCTGACCGTCCAGGCCGGGGTGCCGCACGGTGACGAGTTCGGGGAGATGGGCGAAGCCCTGAACGAGGCGCTGAGCGCCGTGCGTACCACGGTGGCGGCGACCGCGACCAGCGTGACGGCCATGACCGCCTCGAGCGAGGACCTGCGCGGGCTGGCCGGGAACCTGGACGGCTCGGCCGAGCAGACCTCGGCGCAGGCGCGCAATGCCGACGCCGCCGCTCAGCAGGTGTCGTCGCTGGTCACCGGCATGACCACGGCGACCGGCGAGCTGGCCGAGTCGATCCGGGAGATCGCCCGGCAGACGTCGAACGCGTCGGTGACCACGTCCCGGGCGACGGAGAGCGCGACCGAGACGGCGACCGCGGTGGACGCGCTGAGCGGGGCGAGCCGCGAGGTCGGCGACATCGTCAAGCTGATCACCCAGATCGCCGAGCAGACGAACCTGCTGGCCCTCAACGCGACGATCGAGGCGGCCCGGGCCGGTGACGCCGGCAAGGGATTCGCGGTGGTCGCCGGCGAGGTGAAGGACCTCGCGCAGGAGACCGCGCAGGCGACCAGCGACATCACCGCGAAGATCTCGGCGATCCAGTCGATGACCGAGCGTACGGCCACCGCCATCGCCACGATCACCGAGATCATCGGGCAGATCGACGACGGGCAGCGCGCCATCGCCGCGGCGGTGGAGGAGCAGTCGGCGACCACCGAACTGATGGCCGGCAACGTCGGTCACGTGTCGGCCGCGGCCGCCGAGATCAGTGGCACGGTCGCGCACATCACCCGGTCGTCGGAGTCGACGGCGGAGGACGCGAACACCACCCGCCGGTCGGCGGAACGGGTGAGCTCGGCGGCCGGCGAGCTGACCGATCTGATCGGCCAGTTCCGCTACTAGGGTTACTTCTTCCTCGACGAGAGCACGCAGAACTCGTTGCCCTCGGGGTCGGCGAGCACCACCCAGCCGACGTCGGACTGGCCGATGTCCACCGGCCGGGCGCCCATGTCGACCAGCCGCTCGACCTCGGCCTCCTGGTCCTCCGGCCGCAGGTCGATGTGCAGCCGGTTCTTCACCGTCTTGGCGTCCGGCACCGGGGTGAAGAGCAGGCCCGGCATCTCGTCGGGCGTACGCCGGATCTCCACCTCTTCCGGCGCCTCGTGCACGATCCGGTAGTCCAGCGCCTCGGCCCACCATCGGGCCAGCCGGGCCGGGTCCTCCGAGTCCACGACGATCTGCTCCCACCGAACACTCATCGATCCCCCAACACGCCATCGAAACGCCATCGAAAGTGGCGATCATGTTACGCACATTCACCGCAGGGGTTACCGGCGGAACAACGCACCGGCCGTCCGGCGACGGCGCTCGATGGCCGCACACCATGCGTTCAGCCGATGCCACCCCATCCAAGGAGTCGACGTGAATTCCACGTCCCTGCGGCACATCCTGTACGAGCTCGCCGAAGCCGGCCGGACCGGCGCCCTGCACGTCGGTGGGTCACCCGGCGGTGTGCTGTACCTGGTCGCCGGACAGATCACCCACGCCGAGTCGCCGGCCTGCCCGGGTGTCGGTGAGCGTCTGGTGGCGTCCGGCCGGATCCCGGCCGGCGGGTCGATCGAGGACGGGCACGTCAGCCGGCCGGAGCTGGCCTCCCGCTGCCTCGCGGCGGCCGGTGAGGCCACCCGCGCGGTCCTGCGCGGCGACAATGCGACGGTGCGTTTCGTCGAAGGCGAGCGGCACCTGCTCGGCTTGATATGGGCCGCACGCCCGCCCCACCGGGCCCGACGATCCACGCTCAGACCGGCTTCGTGAAACCGGCCGAAGAGGACGCACACGGGGTGCGACTTGTCGTCACACAGTGCCCGCAGGATGGCCCACGGTGACGGCGCGGAAAGCTCGCAACGCCGCCGCAGCACGCAGAACCAAGGCGAAACCTTCGGCCGCGCGTGGCAATGACGCCCGCACCCGCCAGCGGCCCGGGCCGGGGAACGGCGGGACGAACACAACGCTGAGGAGAGAAGTGCCCGGCGTGGAGCACTGCCTGCAGGAGGCCATGGCGATCCCCGGCGCGGTCGGGGCGAGCATCGTCGACTACACCACCGGGTTCCCGGTCGCCACCACCGGGGCCGCACCCAATTCCGACCACGAGGCCGCGGCGGCCGGCACCGCCGACGTCGTCCAGGCCGCGACGAGCCGTTCGCTGTTCGTCTCGGCCGTGCCGCACGACCTCCTGGAAGACCTGATCATCACCACCGCGGGGGGCTACCACCTTCTCCGGCTGGTACAGACCGACTTCGACAGCCGGTTGGTGCTCTACGTGTGGCTGGACCGGATCCACGGCAACCTCGCCGTCGCCCGGCGCCGCATGCAGACCCTGGCCGCGGAACTGGTCGCCACCTAGTCCGATGTAGACGCCACAGCCGCCATCAGCCGGAAGGACAGATGTGAGCCCCACCAAGACCGCGGCTCCCGGGCGCCTGCTCACGCAGGTGGCGGGTGAGCGGCAGACCGGTGCGCTGGTGGTGGGCGGCCACCCCGGCGGCTCCCCGGGCGGCGCCGTCTACCTGCACGACGGCGCGGTGATCTACGCCGAGTCGCCGGCCTCGCCCGGGGTCGGCGAGCTGCTCACCTCGTCCGGTCGGCTGGCCGCGCGTACCTGGCAGGCGGCGCTGGACGCGGGTTCGCCGCAGTCCCGGGTCGGCCGGCTGCTGCTCGACCAGGGGCACCTGACGCAGGGCGAGCTGGAGCTCTGCGTACTCGGCGCGATCTACGACGCGGCGTACTTCGCGCTCGGCTCGGCCAGCGCACCGGTCGAGTTCCGGCCCGGCGCCGGGCACTGGCTGGGCACCGTGGTGCGGGTCGACGCGGCCGCCGTCAACCGCGAGTCACGGCGGCGTTCGCGGTTGCTGGACGAGATCTTCCCGAACGCGCTGATCGACTCGGCGCCGGTCACCCCGGTGCCGCGGGCGCCGCTCGAACGGATCACGCTCACCGCGCTGCAGTGGGAGTTGCTGGTGCACGCGGACGGCCAGCGCACCCCCGCGGACCTGGCGCAACTGCTCGGGCGGGCCGGTTTCGCCACCATCCAGGAGCTGCGCCGGCTCGCGGCGCTCGGCCTGATCGAGCGGCCCGCGGAGAGAGACCCCAAGACCGACGACCCTGATCTGGTACGCCTTCCGCGCGCTCGTGGCACAGCGCCCGCGGCGGGCGTGACCCGCCCGGTGGTCACCCTCGACGAGGGGCCGATGGTGCCGGTGGTGACCCACCGCACCGCCACGGCCGTCGAGGATCCCCCGCCCGCGACGCCGGCCCCGTACACAGGTGATCCGGTGACCAACGGCACCGTCTACCGGCCACCGCGGCTGGCCCGGCGAAAACCCGGCGCCAAGCTCCCCAAAGACCTTGCCGGCGAACCCCCGATGGACGTGCCCGGCGCCGACGAGGTCCTGCTGAAACGCATCCGAACCGCACTGCGGGCCCTGCGGTGACGCGCGCACCCCCGAAACGACAAGGAGGCCGAGCATGGTGAACCCGGCGGTGCTCGAGGAACTCGGCAACCTTCGGTACAGGTTGCCGGAACTGTCCGGAAGCGTGCTCGCCACCGCGGACGGGATGGTGGTCGCGCACGACGCCCACGGCATCGAACCGGACAGCCTCGCCGCGCTGGCGGCCGCACACCTGGCGCTGGCCCGCCGGTTCGCGCACGCCGTCGACCACGGCGAGCTGCGGGAGTCGGTGGTGGAGTGCGACGGCGGCTACATCACCTCGTACGCCGCCGGTCCGGACGCCCTGCTCACCGTCGTGACGACCAGCAACGCGAACCTGGCGATGGTGCACCTCGAAGCCCGTCGCAGCGTACGGCGGCTGGTCGCCCTGCTCACCCTCGAGTTCGTGACGCCGAGCCGCCCGGAGATCCCGCACCAGCCCGGGCCGTCGACGCCGCTCGCCCGGCGTACCCCGATGGCCACCCTGCCCACGAACATCCGGCGCCGGCAAGCCGCCGGCTGACCATCCACCACCCCATTAGTAAGGAAGGCGCATGCCCGACATGGATACCGCACTCAAAGAGATCATGGACATCGACGGCGCGATCGGCGTGGCCCTGGTGGACCACACCAGCGGCATGGCGCTCGGCACCGCCGGCGGTGGCAAGGAGCTCGACCTGACGGTCGCCGCCGCGGGCAACACCGACGTGGTCCGCGCCAAGCTCCGCGCGATGGAGATGCTGAACCTCACCGAGAAGATCGAGGACATCCTCATCACGCTGGACACCCAGTACCACCTGATCCGGCCGCTGACCAGCCGTTCCGGCAAGGGCCTGTTCCTGTACGTGGCGCTGCGCCGGGACCGCTCCAACCTGGCGATGGCCCGCCATCAGCTCAAGCGGATCGAATCGGACCTCGACGTCTGACGGCGATGTCCGGCACGTAGGCGGGGAGGGCTTTCGCTCTCCCCGCCGGCTTTTTGGCTTGCCTACTGTGTGGCGCACAGTATGATGTGTCGCTATGGATGAGGTTCTCGCCCGGCTCGAGGCGGAGCTGCGACGCGGCACGCTCGTCCTCGCGGTGCTCTCCGGGCTGCACGACGAGCGGTACGGCTATGAGCTGCGCCAATCGCTGACCGAGGCCGGGCTGCCGGTCGAGGAGGGCACGCTCTACCCGCTCCTGCGCCGGCTCGAGGCGCAGGGATTGCTGGAGAGCTCGTGGAACACGTCCGGCGCCTCGCCCCGGCGCTACTACCGGCTCAGCACCGACGGGCGCCGGGCGCTCAAGCTGCTCACCGAGACCTGGCGCAGGCAGGTCACGGTGCTGGACACCCTTCTGGAGGAGCGATGAAGACCACCGAGGTGATCGACAGCTACGTGACCGCGGTCGGCCGCCAGCTGCCGCTGCGGCGGCGCGATGATGTGGCGTACGAGCTGCGCGGCCTGCTCGCCGATGAGCTCGCCGAGCGGGCGCGCGACACCGGCCGCGAACCGGACGAGGCGATGGCGGTCGAGTTGCTCCGGGGGTACGGCACACCGGCCGAGACCGCCGTCCGCTACCACCGGCCGTTCGTTCTGGTGCCGGCCGGCGACACCCGGATCTTCCTGATCGCCGTGCTGGCCGGCGGCGCGATGATCTCCATCGCCGGGCTGTCGGCACTCTGGCTGCCGGCCTGGATCGGCGCGATCGTGGTGTTCTTCGCCGGCCGTTCGCTGATCCAGGCCCGGCGGCCCGCGGCCTTCGCGTGGCGGCCACGCCGGATGCCCGACCCCGACCACGCGTCCCGCCTGGCCGGCGCCGCCTCGATCGCCGGTCTGGCCGCGCTCGGCGCCGCCTATCTCCGGCCGTCCATGCTGGACCCTCGCCTGATCTACAGCGACTCCTTCCGCGAGGTGTGGCGGATGCCGTGGCTGCCCGTGCTGCTGGCGGCGCTGATCGTCGTGCACCTCGTCGTGGTGATCCGCGGCCGCTGGACCGACGGCCTGCGCTGGGCACGCACCCTGGTGACGATCTCGGCCGCCGTGCAGATCGGCTGGCACGTCAGCTACGGCGACGTCTTCGCCCAGCCGGCCGTCGACGCCCGCATGCTCCCCTGGCTGGCCGCCGTCTCCGGTGCGCTGATGCTCCTGGCCGTCGCCCAGCTGGTCCTGATGTGGGCCCGCGTCCGCCCCGCCCCGGCGGTCGCCCCTGCGTAGAGCCCGATCGCGGTGAGGGTTCGGCTTTCCTCGCGCCGCCGTGCGAAGTCGATCGGAGCGGCCCGGGCCCGGCCACGACGGCGCTGGTCATGGACGCGATCGAGGGCCCTACGCTTGGTCGGTGAACATGGTGCGGGAGACGGTCGCCGGGATGCTCGGCGGCAGCGTCGGCTGGGAGGCCGGGCTGGACACTCTCACCGTGTCGCCGGTCGCCGAGGTGGACGCCGTCGTGTGGGCGTCGGTGCGGGAGGCGGTCGGCCGGCTCACCGACCGCGGGTGGCAGCCGGCCGAACTCCACCGGGTGGTGGCCCGGCGCGGTGACCCCAGCGAGGCCCGGCTGGTGGTGGACGCGCTCGCCGCCCGGCTCGCCGAGGTGCGCGTGGTCGACCCGCGCTGGCTCGAGCAGGCCCGGGAGCTGGGCGCCGCGGTGTGGTGGTCCGGCGAGGACGATCACCTGCGGGCCGCGGCGGGCCGCTGGCGGGTCGACCGGGTCACGCTGCTCGATTCGGCCCTGGCCCTTTTGCGTACGCTGCGCGCGCTCCCGCCGATCGACGTGCTCCTGCCACCGCCCGGCACGGTCGCGGCCGCCCCTGCCACCGGCGCCGACCCGCGGCTGCTCAACCGGGTGCGGGCGCTGCTCGCCAAGGCGGAGGCGACCGACTTCCCCGCCGAGGCGGAGAGCTACACGGCCAAGGCGCAGGAACTGATCGCCCGGTACAGCCTGGACGCCGCCCTGGCCGAGTCGCAGGTCAGCGAGGTGGTGCCGTTCGCGCGGCGGATCGGCGTGGACCATCCGTACGAGAGTGAGAAGGCGTCGCTGCTGAACGCGGTGGCCCGGGCCAACCGCTGCCACACCGTGTGGTCGCCGGAGCTGGGCTTCAGCACCGTCTTCGGGTTCGAGGCGGACCTGGCCGCGGTTGAGCTGGTCTACACGTCGCTGCTGGTGCAGAGCCACCGGGCGATGATCGGGGCCGAGCCGCGCACCGGCAAGGCCCGGATCAAGGCGTTCCGGCGCTCGTTCCTGATCGCGTACGCGGTCCGCATCGGCGAACGCCTGGAAGCGGTCACCGCCTCGGCCGCCCTCGAGGCGGGCGGCAACGTGCTGCCGGTGCTGGCCTCCCGTGACGTCCAGGTCCGCGAGACGATGGACCGTGCCTTCCCGCGTACGGTCCGTTCCCGGGGTTTCCGCGTCGACAGCGACGAGGGCTGGCACTCCGGCCGGCAGGCAGCCGACCGCGCGACCCTCGGTTAGGCCGTGTTTCAAGACCCGGCCAGAAGTCAGCCGCCGCTGTTCTCCATCTCCGCGCCCTCGGGCACGGTGTCGTCGTCACGGCTGTCCAGCCAGCCGTACGGCAGCGACACCTTGCCCGGGGCGTTGATCCGCCCGCGCGGCTGACCGAGCGACTCGCGCGGGAACGGCTCGGCCGGGTCCAGCTTGGCGAGCAGGTCGTCCAGCTCGGCCAGCGACGAGATCATCGCCAGGCTGCGCCGCAGATCGCCGCCGACCGGGAAGCCCTTCAGATACCAGGCGACGTGCTTGCGGAAGTCGGCGCAGCCGTGCTTCTCGTCCTCCAGCGCGTCGACCAGCAGATACGCGTGCCGGGACATGATTTTGGCGACCTCACCCAGCGTCGGCAAAGCCTGCGTGGGCCGCCCGGCGAACGCCGCTTCCAGGTCGGCGAAGAGCCACGGCCGGCCCAGGCAGCCGCGCCCGACGACCACGCCGTCACAGCCGGTCTGCTCGACCATCCGCAGGGCGTCGCTCGCCTCCCAGATGTCGCCGTTGCCCAGCACCGGCACGTCCAGGGCCTGCTTGAGGGTGGCGATCGCCTCCCAGTCGGCCTGCCCCGAGTAGCGCTGCTCGGCGGTGCGGGCATGCAGGGCGACGGCCGAGACCCCCGCGTCCTGGGCGATCAGGCCGGCTTCGACGTACGTCAGATGGTGGTCGTCGATGCCCTTGCGCATTTTGATCGTGAGCGGAACGCCGGCCGGCGCCGCGGCCTCGACCGCCTGCTTGACGATCCGGCCGAACAGCTTGCGCCGCCACGGCAACGCCGACCCACCGCCACGCCGCGTGACCTTGGGCACCGGGCAGCCGAAGTTCAGGTCGATGTGATCGGCGAGCCCCTCCTCGGCGACCATCCGCACGGCGGCCGCGGTGACATCCGGGTCCACGCCGTAGAGCTGCAGGCTGCGGAAGTCCTCGTCCTCGGCGAACGCCACCATCTTCAGCGTCTTGGGGATCCGCTCGACCAGCGCCCGCGTGGTGATCATCTCGCACACGTAGACGCCGCCGCCCTGCTCCCGGCAGAGCCGCCGGAAGGCGACGTTGGTGATGCCCGCCATCGGCGCCAGGACCACGGGAGGCGTCACGGCGTGCGTGCCGAGTTTCAGTGTCATGACCGAGCGCACCGAGCGGCAGGAGCCGGCGCCGGACCACGGCGCGGCAGGCGAGGGCCACGAGGGCGTGACGAAGGCAGCGCAGTCATGGTCTCCAGGTTGCCACGCGAGTGTGCGAGGGTGTCATCGTGGTCCCTCGCAAACTCGTGGCCGTGTTCCACACGCCGACGTCCGAGTTCATGCTGCGCCTCGCCGGCGAGCTCGGCTTCCACTCGATCCTGGTGGAACCCGACCCGACCCAGGTACCGCCGGTGGCCCGCCCGCACGGCGACCAGCTGGTCCACGACCTGGCGGCGGCCGGCCTGGACGACCACACCGACGTGATCCTCACCGACCACCACCGCCCCGAGATCGGCGACATCCTCAAGGAGGCGCTGGCCGCCCGGACCCGCTGGATCGGCATCCTCGGCAACCCGCACCACGAGGGCCCGCACGTCGCCGCCCTGCGCGACCTGGGCGTCCCCGACGACGAGATCGCCCGCGTGCACCGCCCGGTCGGCCTCAACATCGGCAGCAAGACCCCGTCCGAGATCGCGGTGGCCACGCTGGCCGGCCTGATCGCCGACCGCAACAACCGCCCCGGCGGCTTCACCTTCTAAGCGGAAGCCCTGAGGGGCTTCTCAGCGGCCGCCCTGATGGGCGCGAGCGCGGCACTCCAGCTGACCACGTCGTCGAGCATGGTCGTCAGTGCGGCCCGATGGCGGTCGCCCGGGTCCATGTCGGTGAAGATGTTCAGCGCCACGTGCGGCCCCACGTCGGCCACGCGCAGAGCGCCGAGGACCAGCCGCAGTTGCTCGGCCGCGCGGATCCCGCCCTCCACGCCGTAGGACACGATGCCGGCGGCCTTGGTGTTCCACTCCGCGTACACCCGATCCAGCGCGTTCTTCAGCCCACCGGGCAGGGCGTGGTTGTACTCGGGCGTGACGAAGACGTACCCGTCGTAGCGGGCGACCGTCTCCGCCCAGGCCCGGGTGTGCTCCAGCGTGTAACGGCCGAGCGCGGGCGGGAACGGTTCGTCGACGGCCGGCAGGTGGTGCTCGGCCAGGTCGACCAGCTCGAAGCGGGCGTCGTCGCGCCGACCGGCCTCGTCGAGCACCCACCGGGCCACCGCCTCGCCCTTCCGTCCGGGCCGGGTGCTGGCCAGGATCACCCCGATCGTGGTCATCGTCACTCCCCCGCCGCGGCGAAGAATCCGGCGAGCCCGTGCGGCGCGTCCGGCCCGAGGACCATCGCCAACCCCGCGACGGCATCGGCCGCGGCACGCTCACTGCGAGCAAACATTTCTTCCTCGTACGCGGCCAGCGCGGCCCCGGCGTCACCCGGGTGCGCGACGATCGCCTCGCCGAGACGCGCACCGTCGAGCAGGGCGAGGTTGGCGCCCTCCCCCGCGAACGGCGACATCAGGTGCGCCGCGTCCCCGACCAGCGTGACGCCCGGCGCCGGATCCCAGCGATGCCCGGTCGGCAGTGTGTGAATGGTGCGCGGAACCAGCTCGCCGTCACCCTCGGCGATCAGCGCGAGCAGCTCCGGCGCCCAGCCGGCGAACTCGTCCGCCAGCAGCTTCTTCGCCCCCGCGGTGTCGGCGAAGTCGATCTGGCCGATCCACCCGGCGGGTTTGCTGAGCGCGGCGTAGACGTGCAGGCTGCCGTCCGGCTCCCGGTGGGCGAGGAACCCTTGCCCCGGCGCGACGGCGAAGAGCATGCCGTCCCCCACGACCCGAGAAGGCCCAGGGTGCTCAGCGTCGGCATCGCGGTGGTCGATCTCCACAAACGAGATTCCCGCGTACGCCGGAAGCGCCCCCGACACCACCGGACGCACCCGCGACCAGGCCCCGTCCGCCCCGACCAGCACCTCGGTCGTCACGCTCGTCCCGTCCGCAAACTCGACCTCATAACGGCCGCGGCCCTCAACCGCGCCGCCCTGCACCCCGCGGCCCTCAACGCCGCGACCGTCAACCTCGCCGCCCTCCGCCCCGCGGCCCTCAACCTCGCGGCCCTCAACCTCGCGGCCCTCAACCGCGCCGCCCTCCGCCCCGCGGCCCTCAACCTCGCGGCCCTCAACCTCGCGGCCCTCAACCGCGCCGCCCTCCGCCCCGCGGCCCTCAACCTCGCGGCCCTCGATCTCGCCGCTGCCCTCGACTCCGTGGGCGGGTTCGATGAGCGGGCGCACCCCGGTGACCTTCATGCCCCACCGGATCGTGCCCTCCGGCAGCGACTCGAGCAGGATCCGCCGCAGCTCACCGCGGTCGACCTCGGGCCGGCCGCGAGTCTCGTCGTCCCCTTCCGCGAAGAGCAGCGAGTTGTCCTTGTCGAGCACCCGGACGGACTGCCCACCGCGGTGGATGATCGCGCGGAACTCGTCCATCAGCTCCGCCGCACGCAGCCCGACCTGCCCGTTCTCCTCGTGGATGTCGAGCATGCCGCCCTGTGTCCGGGCCGCCGCCGAAGCCTCCGCCTCGAAGATCTCCACGTCGACGCCGTGCAGGCTCAGGACCCGGGCGAGCGTGAGCCCGCCCAGCCCCGCACCGATGATCGTGACCTTCATGACTACTCCTTCCAGAACACGTTCGTAACGAACATGTTCGTGATGGCCAAAAACCAGCCCGGCCGGCGGCCGGGCCCAAAGCTGAAAGTCAGGTGGTCTTGATGCCCTTCATGAGCACCTCGAAGGACCACCGCATGCGTTCACGTCCGGTGCCGGAGAACAGTTCCTCCCGCGCCCGGGCAAGATGCGGATACCGCTCCGGCGACGCCTCAGCCGCCACCGAGGCCAGCGTCTCCATCTCGTCCTCCCCGGTCACGGACTCCTCCCGGGTGCCGTGCTCGGCGGCGGTCGAGGTCGCATGCTGAAGCAGCAGATCAACACCCCAAGCGGCGTTACGCGCCGAGACGCCGCCCGTGTGAAGCAGACCCAGCACACAGTCGATCAGCCGCAAATAGCGCGGCCCGTGCGGCAGCAAGGTCAGCATCGACCGGGCCAGGCTGGGATAGCCGTGCAGCAGTTCGGTGTACCGGCACAGCAGGTCGATCAGCCGTTCCTCCCACCCGACGGGCGTGTCGAGCCCCGGCAGGACGAAGTCGGCCAGCAGCTCATCGAGCAACGCCCCGTGCAGCTCAACCGTGTTGCGCACGTAGACGTAGAGCGAAGCGGGCCCGGTATCGAGCTCACTGGCAAGCCGCCGCATGGTGACCCGCTCCAGCCCTTCCTCCCGCATGACCCGGAAGGCCACCCCCACCAGACTCTCCCGGCTGAGCGGCGCCTTGGCCGGCCGCTGCCGCCGGCTGACAGGCTCACGTCGTGGACTCACGAACACGATCGTAACGAACATGTTCGTCAACGTCCACCGAACCACCCGCCCTAAAGCACCTACCCCACGCCGAGACCGCGCTACGCCGCTCCCAAACCAAGAGCGGAGAGCGAAAAGCGCCCGATCACCCGCCCGACCGAACGCCCGCCCGACCGAACGCCCGCCCGACCGAACGCCCGACCGAACGGACGAACGGCCGAACGCCTGACCGAACGGACGGACGGACGGACGGACGGCCGAGCGAACGGACGGACGGACGGCCTAGCGGACGACGGCCGAGCAAACGAGCGAACGAACGGAACGGACGTGGGAGAGAGGGCATGGCAGAGAGATCGAGCCAACAACAGCGCAACCAGAGTCGCATTTCGCCCGCTGACGACTTGGCCGCGAAAAAGTGCCAGGCGAAGCCGAGGTGCTTTTTCGTGGCCAAGTCGTCAGCTACTCGGGGCGAAATGCCCGGAGGAGCGAAGCGACGACCAGCCAGCTCAGCAGCCGCATGCAACCAGCCCAGCCACCTCAACAACCACACACAACCAGCCCAGCCACCTCAACAACCACACACAACCAGCCCAGCCACCTCAACAACCAGGCAAGCGCTTGATCAGGTAGTCCTCGATGTTGTCCAAGGACACCCGCTCCTGCTTCATCGTGTCGCGGTCGCGGACCGTCACCGCGTTGTCCTGCAGGGTGTCGAAGTCGACGGTCACGCAGAACGGGGTGCCGATCTCGTCCTGGCGGCGGTAGCGGCGCCCGATGGCCTGCGAGTCGTCGAACTCGACCACCCAGCGCCGGCGCAGCAGGGCCGAGAGTTCCTTGGCCTTGGGCGACAGCTCGGGGTTGCGGGACAGCGGGAGCACCGCCACCTTGACCGGTGCGAGCCTCGGGTCGAAACGCATCACCGTGCGCTTGTCCACGCCGCCCTTGGTGTTCGGCGCCTCGTCCTCGTCGTAGGCCTCCAGCAGGAAGGCCAGTACGGCGCGGGTCAGGCCGGCGGCCGGCTCGATCACGTACGGCACCCAGCGCTCCTGTTTCTCCTGATCGAAGTAGGAGAGGTCGACGCCGGAGTGCTTGCTGTGTGTGCTCAGGTCGAAGTCGGTGCGGTTGGCGATTCCTTCGAGTTCCGCGAATTCGGTGCCGCCGAACTGGAAGCGGTACTCGATGTCGACGGTCCGCTTCGCGTAGTGCGAGAGTTTCTCCTGCGGGTGCTCGAAGCGGCGCAGGTTGGACTCGCTCAGGCCGAGGCCGATGTACCAGTTCCAGCGCTGCTCGAGCCAGTACTCGTGCCACGTCTCGTCGCTGCCGGGCTCGACGAAGAACTCCATCTCCATCTGCTCGAACTCACGCGTACGGAAGATGAAGTTGCCGGGGGTGATCTCGTTGCGGAAGCTCTTGCCGACCTGCGCGATGCCGAACGGCGGCTTCTTGCGGGCCGCGGTGGCCACGTTGTTGTAGTTCACGAAGATGCCCTGGGCGGTTTCCGGGCGCAGGTAGTGCAGGCCCTCGGCGCTCTCGGTGGGGCCGAGGTAGGTCTTCATCAGGCCGTTGAACATCTTCGGCTCGGTGAAGGTGCCCTTGTTGCCGCAGTTGGGGCAGTTGAGTTCCTGGAGCGAGGACGGCAGCGAGCCGTGCTTCGCCTCGTACGCCTCTTCCAGGTGGTCGGCGCGGAACCGCTTGTGGCAGGACTGGCACTCGGTCAGCGGGTCGACGAAGGCGTCGAGGTGACCGGAGGCGGCCCACACGTCGCGGCTGAGGATGACGGCGGAGTCGAGGCCGACGATGTCGTCGCGCTCCTGGACCATCGCCTTCCACCATTGCCGGCGGACGTTCTCCTTCAGCTCCACGCCGAGCGGACCGTAGTCCCACGCCGAACGGGTGCCTCCGTAGATCTCGCTGGAGGGGAAGACGAAGCCCCGGCGCTTGGCCAGGCTGACGACGGCGTCGATACGGTCGGCGGGCATGTTCCTCCTACGCCGGCTGGATTGTCGGCGGGGACGCTGGATTGATAGGAAAAGGACAGGTCAGGAGATTACTCCTCGACGGAACAGACCTGGAACTGGCCCGTCTCGCGGTCCTGGCCGAGGTAGGCGTTGAGTTTCCCGGAGCCACCGTCGGCGTAGGTCACGTCGACCGGGACGGCCAGGTCGACGCTGGCCAGGTCGAGGTCGCCGACCTGCCACGACTGGATCGGTTTCCCGGTCTGCGCCTCGCTGGTGAACTCGGCGCGGCTGAGGGTGGCCCGGGTCTGTGCGCAGAGCGAGTCGTACGCCTCGCCGAACCGCTTGGCTTTGACGTCGTCGAGGTAGTCGCCGATCACGACCTGGGCCTGCTCGTTGAGCGCGTTGGTCATGACCACGCCCAGCCCGGCGAGGGCGGCCACCGCGCCACCGCAGGCGAGGACGAGCACACCGGCGCCGATGCCGAGGCCCAGCCCGATGCGCCGGCGGCGGCCCTCGGTGGGCGGCGCCGGGAAGGGCGGCACCACACCCGGCCCCCGCGGCGGAGGCGGCGCCTGGAGCGGCCCCGGCGAAGGCGGCACCGGCAGCGGCCCCGGCGAAGGCTGCCCATAGGGCGGCTGTCCAGACTGAGGCTGCCCAGACGGCGGCACGGCGGCCGGCCCGTAATGGGGCGGCTGGTCGACCTGGGTCATGTCGTCAAGCGTAGTGCTCAGCGCCAGGGTTCGGCTGCCCGGTCACTGGCGACCAGGTCCACCTCGCCGCCGGGCTCCGCGCTCGCCAGCGTCTCGAAGGCGGACGGCTCGTCCTGGGACTGGGAGAGGAAGGGCGTGGCATGGACCTTCACGTCGAAGCGCCCGAGCGACCGCCGGTAGGCTCCGACCGACTCCCACTCGGTGACGAGGGCCCAGTGCGCGGGATCGTCAAGCGCACGGGTGAGGCGCCCGGAGACGTATCCGGGGCTGGCGGCGAGCGCGGCGAGGGCGGCGTGCCCCCGCTCGGCGAAGCCGTCCTCGCCGCCGTCGGGGACCACGAACCGGTTGAGCACGAGCATGCGAAGAGCGTACGCACGTCAGATCAGGAGCACTCACGTGACATCGTCCGACAACCTGCTGCGCCGCCTCTCCCGGGTCAGCCCGACGGTCGCCTTCCTGGTGGCACTGGTGATGTTGATCGCCGGCTTCTTCCTGCCCGGCATCATCGGCGGGGCTGTGCTGTTCGTGCTGGGCGCCGCTCTGACCGCGCTCACCTTCACGACCTGGCCGGTGCAGAAGACGGGCACCCGGGTCGTGCGGGTGATCCTGCTGGCCCTGCTGTTCGCGACCGTGGTGGCGAAGAGCCTGTAGAAACTGCTTTTGACAACCATTGTCATTGTCGGCACAGTTGCCGGTATGAGAACTCGCCTGGTCGCCACCCTGACCGCGCTGACCCTGGTCGCCGCGGGCTGCGGCAGCGGAGCCAGTGGCAGCAGCGACGGCCGCCCGCAGGTGGTCACGGCGTTCTATCCCCTCCAGTTCCTGACCCAGCGGATCGGCGGCGACCAGGTCCAGATCTCCGACCTGACCAAGCCGGGCGCCGAGCCGCACGACCTCGAGCTCAACCCCCGGCAGGTGGGCGCGATCAGCGACGCCGACCTGGTGGTCTATCTCCGGGGCTTCCAGCCGGCCGTGGACCAGGCCGTCGGCCAGGAGGCCGGTGACAAGGCGTTCGACGTCGGCGGCACGGTCGAGCTGCTGGCCGCCTCCGAGTCGCATGACCACGGGCCGGGCGAGGAGGAGCACGCGGAGCAGGCAGCGGGTGGCAAGGACCCGCACGTCTGGCTGGACCCGATCCGATTCGCCACGATCAGCGACAAGCTGGGCGAGCGCCTCGCCCAGGCCGACCCGGCGCACGCCGCCGACCACCGCGCCCGGGCCGCCGCCCTGCACGGCGAGCTCGACCAGCTCGACCGGGAGTTCGCCGCCGCGTTGAAGACCTGCCAGCGCCGCGAGATCGTCACCAGCCACACCGCGTTCGCCTATCTGGCCGCCCGCTACGACCTGCACGAGGTCGGCATCACCGGGATCTCCCCGGAGGCCGAGGCGTCCCCGCAGCGGCTGGCCGGCGTCGCCAGGGAGGCGAAGGAGACCGGCGCCACCACGATCTTCTTCGAGACCCTGGTCAGCCCCAAGGTCGCCGAGACCATCGCCAAGGAGGTCGGTGCGAGGACGGCGGTGCTGGACCCGATCGAGGGCAGGACCGATCCGAACGCCGACTACTTCTCGATGATGCGGTCGAATCTCACCGCGCTGACCCAGGCCCTAGGGTGCTCCCATGACTGACGCGGTGCGGATCACCCACGCGGCCGTCGGGTACGGCGCCCGCGAGGTGCTGCACGACGTGTCCCTGGGCGTCACCCAGGGCGAAGTGGTCGCCATCCTGGGCGCGAACGGCTCGGGCAAGTCGACCCTGATCCGGGCGGTCCTCGGGCTGGTCCCGCTCAGCCACGGCGACATCGAGCTGTTCGGCACGCCACGCCGGCGGTTCCGGGAGTGGGCCCGGGTCGGCTACGTGCCGCAGCGGGTCGGCGCCGGCAGCAGCGTCCCGGCCACGGTCGGTGAGGTCGTCGCGGCCGGCCGCCTCGCCCGGCGCGGCCTGCTGCGTTTCTCAGGTTCCAAAGACCGTTCCGCCGTACGGGCGGCGCTGGCCGACGTCGGCCTGACCGATCGCGCCTCCGACCCGGTGGCCACCCTGTCCGGCGGCCAGCAGCAGCGCACGCTGATCGCCCGCGCGCTGGCCGGCGAGCCGGACCTGCTGATCATGGACGAGCCGACGGCCGGCGTGGACGCCGCCAGCCAGGAGGCGTTCGCCGCCACGCTGGGCCGGTTCCAGGGGCGTGGCGGCACGGTGCTGCTGGTGGCGCACGAGCTGGGCCCGCTGCGGCCGCTGATCGACCGGGCGGTGGTGGTCCACGAGGGACGCATCGCCCACGACGGCGCGGTGCCGGAGCCGGCCGGGCATCACGCCGAGCCGGGCCACGACCACGTGCATCCGCACGCGGAGGCGGAACGGCCCGGCATCTGCGTGGCGCCGACGGATCGGGTACGCAACTGATGGACCTGCTCCAGTACGACTTCATGCTCCGGGCCCTGGCCGGAGCGCTGATCATCGGGATCACCGCGCCGGCCCTCGGCATCTACCTGGTCCAGCGGCGGCTGTCGCTGATCGGTGACGGCATCGGGCACGTGGCGCTCACCGGCGTCGGCGTGGGCCTGCTGTTCCACCAGTCGCCGGTGCTCACCGCGGTGATCGTGTCGGCGATCGGCGCGGTCGGCGTGGAACTGGTCCGGGAACGCGGCCGCACCTCCGGCGACCTGGCGCTGGCGCTGCTGTTCTACGGCGGCATCGCGGGCGGCGTGGTGCTGGTCGGGCTCTCCGACGACAGCGGCAACGCCAACCTGGTGCAGTACCTCTTCGGCTCGCTGACCACCACGTCCGGCACCGATCTGGTGGTGATCGCGGTGCTCGGCGTCGCGGTGCTCGCGGCCATGCTGCTGCTGCGGCCGGTGTTGTTCGCGGTCTGCGACGACGAGGAGTACGCGCGGGTCTCCGGCCTTCCGGTTCGTACGCTGAATCTGCTCCTCGCGGTGACCACCGCCGTGACCGTGACGATCGCCATGCGTACCGTCGGACTGCTGTTGATCTCGGCTCTGATGGTCGTGCCGGTCGCTGCGGCGCAGCAGGTCACCCGTGGTTTCCGGACGACGATGGCGGTGGCGATGGCGGGCGGCGTGGTGGCCGCGGCGGCCGGCGTGGTGGTCTCCGCGGAGGCGAACACCGCTCCCGGCGCGACCATCGTGATCGTGGCGCTGGCCCTCTTCCTGGCCCTGACCGTGGCGGGCGCCGTCCGCGGACGCGCCCGCCCGCACAGCGCCGAGAAAGAACCACCGGACGTGGTATTGCATGACTGAGGTGACGACGGGCTACGAGGCCTACGAGGGCGCGGGAGAGTTGCTCCGGGCCCTCTCGGCGCCGATCCGGGTCGCGATTGTGGCAGAATTGGGCGTCGGCGAGCGGTGCGTGCACGAGCTCGTGGAGAAGCTGGGAGCTCCGCAGCCGCTGGTGTCGCAGCATCTGCGGGTGTTGCGGGGCGCCGGGGTGGTGCGCGGCGCGCGGCGCGGCCGCGAGATCGCCTACTCACTGGTGGACGAGCACATCGCTCACATCGTCGCCGACGCCGTCAGCCATGCCAGGGAGGCCCGCTCGTGAACGAGGTGGTACGCAACACGCGCCAGCGCAGCGCGGTCAGCAGCGTCCTCGCCGAGGTGGAGGGGTTCCACAGTGCTCAGGACCTGCACGCGATGCTGCGGGACCGAGGCGAGCGGGTCGGGCTGACCACCGTCTACCGCACCCTGCAAGGCCTCGCCGACGCCGGTGAGATCGACGTCATGCGCCCGCCCGGCGGCGAGCATCTCTACCGCCGCTGCAGCCAGGGTCACCATCACCATCTGGTGTGCCGGTCGTGCGGCCGGACGGTCGAGGTGGAGGGCCCGGCGGTGGAGAGCTGGGCCGACAAGGTCGCCGCCCAGCACGGTTATCAGGACGTCTCGCACACGCTCGAGATTTTCGGAACCTGCACGAACTGCTGCGCCACCCCAAAATAGGCGGGGTGAAGCTCTACGCCGACCGGCTCCCCCTGGCCATCCGTCAACTCTTCCTCGACCTCGCCGTGGTGATCTGGGTGTACGCCTGGATCCGGGCCGGTTTCTGGGTGCACGACCTGGTGCTCAAACTGGGCGTACCGGGACAGAAGCTGGAGGGCGCGGGCACCGGCCTCGCCGACAACCTGGCCGACGCGGGCGGCAAGGTGGGCAAGGTTCCGCTGGTCGGTGACGAGCTCACGGCGCCGTTCACCAGGGCGGCCGAGGCGGCTCGCTCGCTGGCCGACGCGGGGCGCGAGCAGCAGGAGATCGTTCAGAACCTGGCACTGGTGCTGGCCCTGCTGCTGGTGGCCGTACCCCTGGCATTGGTGTTGTTTCTCTGGCTGCCGCTGCGGGTGCGGTGGATGCGGCGGGCCGGGGTGGCGGCGAAGGTGCGCGACGAACCGGCCGGCAAGGACCTGCTCGCCCTGCGTGCGCTCGCCTCGCAGCCGCTCAACCGGCTCACCCGGCTCGGCCCGGACATCGCCCAGTCCTGGCGCAACGGCGACGCGGAGGCGGTCGACGCGCTGGCCGCGCTGGAGCTCAGGCAGCTTGGCCTGAGTCCTTCGGGGCGTCGTCGATGAAGCCGTCGCCGTTCACGTCGTCGCCCCAGTTGCGCCGCGCCCAGGGCAGGAACGCCCAGAAGCTCAGGAACCACACCCCGGTGACGGCCGTCAGGATCACCGCCGGCCAGATGCTGAGCAGGTAGTCGGTGATCAGCAACACGCTGCTCACCATCGAGATCAGCATGAACGCCAGGCCACCGGTGGCCATCCGGTGCGCGAAGCGGACCAGCTCGGGCTTGCGGCCCTGACGGAACAGCGCGCGGTGGAACGCGACCGGGGAGATGATCATCGCGGTGGCGAACGCGGCTGAGATCAGCGCGACGATGTAGGTGTCCTTCTGGAACGCGGACGCCCTGGGGAATCCGCTGCTGAAGGGCAGGGTGAGCAGGAACGCGAAAAGGATCTGCACGCCGGTCTGCGCGACCCGCAACTCCTGGAGAAGATCGGCGAAGTTGCGGTCCCAGCGGGCCTTCTCCGTCTCGTTCGGCATGTTCTTCTTCTCCGGCGGCATGGATGGCCGCTTTCCCAGCTCAGCGCATTGTCAAACGCCGATGCGCGCCAGCGCGGCGTCGGCCAGCGCGTCCGGCGCCTCCTCCGGAACCCAGTGGCTGATCCCTCTCAGGGCGACCAGCTGGTAGTCGGCGTCCACCCAGTCGGCGGTGCGCAGCGCGGCGGTCAGGCCGACCACCGGGTCCTTGTCGGACCAGACGTACGTGGTGGGCACCTGGATCGTGCCGACGCCGGCCAGCACCTCCCGGTCCAGCGCCCGGTACCAGTTCAGCCCGCCGGTGAGCCGGCCCGAGTCGCGCATCGCGTCCGAGTACAGCGAGGCGCGCTCGCCGATCGCCTTCATCATCTGCCGCAGCAGGGCACCGTCACCGACCTGCAGCAACCGCTCCGCGATCTTGGAGCGGAAGACGGCCATGTACGCGAACCGCGCCCGCTGCGACGCCCGGACCCGCAACGCCATCGCGAGCGCCCGCGGGTGCGGCACGGACACGGCGGTCAGGGACAGCACCCGCCCCGGGTGGCCGTCGGCGAGCAGCCAGCCGACCTGCGCGCCCCAGTCGTGGCCGATCACGTGCGCCCGCTCGATCTCGAGCGCGTCCAGGATCGCCACCGCGTCGGCGGTCGGCTCGTCCAGCCGGTACGCCGACACGTCCACCGGACGGGCGCCGGGCGCGTAGCCGCGCTGGTCGTAGCGGTACGTGCGCAGCCCGGCGGCGTGCAGCCGGGGCAGCATCAGATCGAACTCCCGATGATCCTGCGGAAAGCCGTGCAGGAGCAGCACCGGCGTCCCGTCCTCCGGCCCCTCGGCCACTACCTCGAAACTCAGACCACGCGCCTTGACCTGCATGTGACGTCTCCCCTGTTCCGTACGACCGTACGGTGTTAGCTTCATCGAAACATAAGCAAGTCCGACAGGGGAGCGCTGAGCGCTGAGAGTGCGGCCACGACCGCAGACCCTCGAACCTGATCTGGGTAATGCCAGCGCAGGGAGTTGGAGGCATCTCCATGAGACGCATGGACCGTTGGCGCACCATCGACATCGTGATCGCCGCGATCATCGCCGTGACGTTCGGCGTGATCTTCTGGGCGTGGAACATCCTGTGGGGCGCCACCGGCGGCGCCTTCGCGTTCTTCCCGCCCGCACAGACGCTGCTCTACGGCGTCTGGCTGATTCCCGCCGTGCTCGGCGGCCTGATCATTCGCAAGCCCGGCGCCGCCCTGTTCACCGAGGCGGTGGCCGCGACCATCTCGGCGCTGCTCGGCGCGCAGTGGGGCGCGGTCGTCATCCCGCAGGGCCTGGTCCAGGGCCTGGGCGCGGAGCTGGCGTTCGCCATCCTGCTCTACCGCTCGTGGCGGCTCCCGGCGGCGCTGCTGGCCGGCCTGCTCACCGGCCTGAGCGCGGCGGTGTTCGACTTCTTCGCCTGGAACGCCGCCTACGACCTGTGGGACTACCGGGTGCCGTACGCACTGCTCACCATGGTCAGCAGCACGATCGTGGCCGGTGCGGGCAGCTGGCTGCTGGTCCGGGCGCTGGCGCCGACCGGGGTGCTGGACCGCTTCGGCGCCGGCCGGGAACGCGAGCTTGTCTGAGGTCGTCCTCCGCGGGTTCGGCTGGCGTCACGCCGGCCGGCGCGCCTGGGCGGTCCGCGAGGTCGACCTGCGGATCGCCCACGGCGAGCGGGTGCTGCTGCTCGGCCCGTCCGGGGCGGGTAAGAGCACGCTGCTGGCCGCGCTGGCCGGCCTGCTGCCGGACGACTCGGGCGAGTCGGCCGGCGGCGCGGAGATCGACGGGCTGGAGCCGCGCAAGGCCCGCGAGCACGTCGGCCTGCTGTTCCAGGACCCGCAGACCCAGCTGGTGATGGCTCGCAGCGGCGACGACGTGGCGTTCGGGCCGGAGAACCGCGGGGTGCCCGGCAAGGACATCTGGGCGCGGGTCAGTGACGCGCTGGACCGGGTCGGTTTCCCGTACCCGATCACCCGCCCCACCTCGGCGCTCTCCGGCGGCGAGGCGCAACGCCTGGCCCTCGCCGGGGTCCTCGCGCTGCGGCCCGGCCTGCTGCTCCTGGACGAGCCCACCGCCAACCTCGACCCCGACGGCGCCGCGCTGATCCGGCGGGCGCTCACCCAGGCGGTCGACCGGGACACCACGATGATCCTGGTCGAGCACCGGGTCGCCGAGGCGTTGCCGCTGGTCGACCGGGTGATCGTGCTCGAGCCCGGCGGTGGCGTGCGCGCCGACGGGCCACCGGCCGCGATCTTCGCCGAGCTGGGCGACCAACTCGCGGCCGAGGGGGTCTGGGTGCCGGGCCGCCCGCTGCCCCAGCACAAGGCCGTTCTTCCACCAGGTGCTTCTCTGGTACGCGCGGAGCACGCGACCTTCCAGCACCGTCTGCGCCCGGTCTCCCTCGAGGCACACGAGGCGTCGATCCTGGCCGTCACCGGTCCCAACGGCGCGGGCAAGTCGACCCT
This sequence comes from Actinoplanes sp. NBRC 103695, assembly GCF_030269485.1. GTDB lineage: Bacteria > Actinomycetota > Actinomycetes > Mycobacteriales > Micromonosporaceae > Actinoplanes. The sequence goes on from NZ_BSTL01000038.1 coordinate 76,761, forward strand.
GGCGCTGCTGCTCGGCGGGCTGCTCCGGCCCACGTCGGGCACCATCTGGGCGGCACCGGGCGGCGAGCCGTGGACGTGGCGCGCACGTGACCTGGCCAGTCGCATCGGGTCGGTCTTCCAAGATCCGGAGCACCAGTTCATCACGTCCCGGGTCCGAGACGAGCTGGCCGGCTCGCGGGTCGACGAGCTCCTCTCCCGGCTCCGGCTGTCGCATCTCGCCGACGCCAACCCCTACACCCTCTCCGGCGGCGAGGCCCGGCGGCTCAGTGTGGCCACCGCCCTGGCCCGTGCCCCGCGCCTGCTCATCCTCGACGAACCCACCTTCGGCCAGGACCGGCGCACCTGGATCGAGCTGGCCGCCCTGTTCGCGTCGCTGCGTGACGAAGGACACGGCATCGTGGCGGTCACTCACGACGCCGACTTCGTCTCGTCACTATCGGACAGAACGTTCGTTCTCTCGCGGGGCCGCGCATGATCACGCCTCTCGCCTCCGACGCGCGCGCGACCGCTCCCCTGGCGCGGCGCAATCCCGTCGCCAAGCTGGCCGCCGCGCTGATCTTCGCGCTCCCGCTGGTGTCCACACTGGACCCGCTCACTCCCGCGCTCGGCCTGGCCATCGAGCTGGCGCTGCTGCCGCTCTTCGGCGTCCGCTACGGCGAACTGGCCCGGCGCGCGTGGCCGCTCCTGCTCGCCGCCGGAGGCATCCTGGTCACGATGGTCCTGTTCGCCGCCGACCGCACCGGCACCGTGCTCGTCGACGCCGGCCCGATCGAGATCACCACCGGGGTGCTGCTCGGCGCGCTGGGTCTGGTGCTGCGCGTCTTCGCGGTGGCGCTGCCCGGGATCATCGTGTTCGCCACCACCGACCCGACCGACCTGGCCGACGCGCTGGTGCAGAACGCCAAGGCCCCGCCGCGGTTCGCGATCGGCGCGCTCGCCGCGTTCCGGCTGCTGCCGCTGCTCGGGCTCCAGTGGCAGGCGCTCACTCTGGCCCGCCGCGCCCGGGGCCTGGACGCCGGGCGCAACCCGGTCGCCAAGCTGCGGCTCTTCGCGTCCACGGCGTTCGCGCTGCTGGTCGGGGCGCTGCGGCGGGGCGGGCGGCTGGCCACCGCGATGGACGCGCGCGGCTTCGACGCGGGCACCCCCCGGACGTACGCCCGCCGTCAGATCTTCCGCCCGGCCGACTGGACCCTGGTCGCCGGCGCCGCCCTGCTCTCCGCCGCCGCCCTGGCCGCGAGTGTCGTGACGGGAATGTTCCGGCCCGTCATCGGGTGAGCTGTTCGTTCCCGCGTCAACTCGGCGACATGTGGTGTTGAGGTGGCCCCGAGACAGTCAGGCGGTCAACTCTGAAGATCGTTTGGGAGCTCGCCCATGGGTCACGGCCACCACCACCATCATCATCATGATCACGTCGGCGGCGCTGCGGACGTACCCCCGGCTCTTGATCTGACCATCCCCGACGGCGAACTGTCAGCCTCGGACGTCTCCCGCCGCGGGTTTCTGCGAAGCGCCGGACTTCTCGGCGCCGGAGCGGCCGCGTCCGTGCTCGCCTCGCCCTCGTCGCCCGCCGTCGCCTCCCCCGCTTCTCCGCAAGGGCTGACCTGGCTCGCGGGCGACCACCACATCCACACCCAGTACAGCTCCGACGCCCAGTACCGGGTGATCGACCAGGCCAAGCACGGTCAGGCCTACGGTCTGGACTGGCTGGTCATCACCGACCACGGCAGCAACGCGCACGCCAAGATCGGTGTGGAGAAGGTCAACCCGGACATCCTGGCCACCCGCGCCGAGCTCAAGGAGCTCCTCACCTTCCAGGGTCTGGAGTGGAACATCCCGGGCGCCGAGCATGCCACCGTCTTCGTGCACCCCGGCCGCAACGAGGTCGACGTGCTCAAGAGATTCGAGCTGGCGTACGACGGTTCGCAGCTGCCCGCGACGAACACCGAGGCGCAGAACGAGGCCGCCGCGATCGCCGGCATCCAGTTCCTCGGCGAGCAGGTCCGCGCCCGCAAGGTCGAAGGCGCGCTGTTCCTGGCCAACCACCCGGCCCGCCGCGGCATCGACTCGCCGCACGAGATCCGCAACTGGCGCGACGCCGACCCGACCGTCGCGATCGGCATGGAGGGCGCACCCGGTCACCAGGCCGCCGGCATCCCCGCCCCCAACGGCCGCGGCGGCGCCCGCGGCTACTACGACAACAACCCGTCCGCGGCGTCGTACCCCGGCTACCCGTTGGAGGCGTACCGCACGTGGGGCGGCTTCGACTGGATGACCGCCACCGTCGGCGGCCTCTGGGACAGCCTGCTCGCCGAGGGCCGCGCCTGGTGGGTGACGGTCAACTCGGACAGCCACGTCAACTATCTGGACCAGTCGGACCGCGGCCCGAACAGCAACTTCGAGGTCAACGGCAGGTACAACGACCCGGTCTACACCGGCGTGGTGAACACCGGCGCCGGCGACTTCTGGCCCGGCTTCTACGGCCGCACCAACGTGGGCGCGCGCACCCGCAGCTACAAGGCGGTCATGGACGGCCTTCGTGACGGCCGCGTCTGGGTCGACCACGGCCGGCTGATCAAGAACCTGGACGCCCGCGTCCGGGTGGCCGGGGCGTCCGGCGCCGGCACCCCGCTGGGCGGTGTGCTGCGCGTCAAGCGGGGCGTGGCCACCGAGCTGGCCCTCGACATCGACCTGCAGGACGTGCCCAACTGGCGCCAGTTCGTGCCGGTGCTCAAGCGCGTCGACGTCATCGTCGGCACGGTCACCGGCGCGGTCACCGACAAGGACACGTTCACGGCACCCGACACGAAGGTCGTCAAGTCCTTCGAGGTCTCGGCCCGGACCGGCAAGCTGACCGTCCGCTACAACCTGGGGCGTCTCGACAAGCCCTTCTACCTCCGCGTACGCGGGACCGACGGCAACCGCACCCAGCCCGGCCTGATGGGCGCCGCCGTCGACCCGTACGGCCCCGCCCTGGACGCCGTCGGCAACGCCGACCCGTGGGGCGACCTGTGGTTCTACTCGAACCCGATCTGGGTGCTGCCCAAGTGACGTCCTACCCCGACGTGGCCGCCGCCGAGCACGGGATCGCCACCAGCGACCCGGCGCCGGCGGCGGCGTACACCCTGATGGCCCGCTCCCCGCGGCCGCACGTCGCGGTGGTGACCGAACCGAGCGAGGGCGCCCGGGCGGTCCGCTATCCCGGCGTGGACGCCCTGACCGGCTCACTGCCCGTGTCCGAGGTCCTGTCCCTGTCGGCGATCAACCGGGTGGAGATCCTCGGCGGCGGCGACGCGGATCCCGCCCTGATCCTGGACACCGGCGATTTCGTCCGCCCGCGGTGGCGAGCGGACGCTCTGGTCCTGACGGTGATGCCGGCGACGCCCGGCCATGTGGTCCCTTTCGAGACCCGCGACCCGACTCCGTGCTGCGCGGTCCACTGACCGCCTAGCCTCAGTCTTTCGCTTGGCCGTCGGCCCATAGCTATGATTCGATGAATGCGATTCGCGTGCTTTTAGCTGTTCTGTAGGCATGGTGAGGGCCCGGCGCTCGGCCGGGTTCCTCCGTGTT
>NZ_BSTL01000039.1 GCF_030269485.1 Actinoplanes sp. NBRC 103695
CCCGACGGCCGCGCCCCCGGGAGGGCGACACGCACACACCGACAACGAACAACTCGCACTACAACGCTAAACACAACAACACAAACAAGATCCGGGACGGCAACCCAAACCCGTCCCGGATCTTTGCCTTGCCCACGGCCGTCGCCTTTTGGTCCTGCGCCACGCGTCAGGGCTGCCTGCGCCACGCGTCAGGGCTGGGGTCGGCGCATCGCGGTGTCCTGCGCCTGGTGGTGGGCCGCTTGTCCTGCGCCGCGCCGCCGGGGCGGGTCAGCGCGCCGTGGTGTCCTCCCCGGCGGTGAGCCGCGCGAGCGGGGCGGGCGGGTCAGCGCGCCGTGGTGTCCTCTCCGGTGGTGAGCCGCGCGAGCGGGGCGGGCGGGGCCGCGGCCGGAAGGACGACCCACAGCAGCGCGCCACCGCGTGCGGAGCGGGCGACGGTGACCCGGCCGCTGTGGGCGTCGACGACCCGCTGCACGATCGACAGCCCCAGCCCGGATCCCGGCAACGCCCGGGCGCTGTCGGCACGGTAGAACCGATCGAACACCCGCGGTACGTCGGCGGCGTCGATGCCCGGCCCGGCGTCGTCGACCTCGAGCACCGCCGACGCGCCCGCGGCACGGAGCCGGACCTGGACCGGCTGGTCCGCGGGGGACCACTTGCCGGCGTTGTCGATGAGGTTGAGCACCGCCCGTTGGAGCGCAGCGGGACGCCCGCTCACCCACACGGAGGCCACGTCGAGCGCGACCTCGATGTCAGGCGCGCGGGAACGCGCCTGGGTCGCGGCGGCCACCACCACGTCGGCGAGGTCGAGCAACTCGGTGCTCTCGTCGCTGACGTCCCCGCGCGCCACCTCGGTCAGCTCGGTGGCAAGGGTGCTCAACTCGGCCACCTGGGCGCCGAGATCGTTGAGCAGCCGGGTCCGGCTCTCCGCCGACAGTGCGCTGTCCAGGGTGCCGCGCCGGTCGAGCCGGACCAGCAGCTCGATGTTGAGGCGCAGGCTGGTGAGCGGGGTCTTGAGCTCGTGGGCGGCGTCCTCGGCGAGCAGCCGCTGGGCTCGCCGGGAGTCCCGGAGCGCGGCGAGCATGTCGTTGATCGCCTGGATCAGCCGCCGGATCTCCCCACCACCCTCATCCGGGATGTCGGCGTCGAGATCCCGGGTGTGCGCGACACGTACCGCGGCGGCGGTCAGCCGGTCGATCGGTGCCAGCCCGGTCCGCGCCACGGTGCGTCCGACAAGGGCGCCGCCGACCACGCAGAACAGCCCGATCAGCAGCATGCCGAACCCGAACTGGTTGATCGGGGTGTCGTCGGCGAGGTCGGCCACCTGGACCGCGCCGTTGCCCGCCCGCAGCGTGTAGATGCGGTAGCCGTCGTTCCAGTCGTTGGACTCCAGTAGGTCGGTCGACCCGCCCTGCATCACGCGCCTTGCGTGCTCGCTGACCGGGGGCAGCGCTGGTTGCCCGACCGGCGTCCGGGTCGAGCCGTCGGGCAGGATGACCCGCATCAGCCGGCCGGACCCGGGATACGGCGGTAGCTGGACCTGCGCCAGACCGGCGTGCTCCGCGTTCGTCGCCAGGATGCGGGAGTCGGCGTGTAGCTGATCCTCGGCGGTGGCCCGCAGCTTAGAGTCCATCAGCTCGCTGGCCACCTGGAAGGACACGAACACGCTGACCGCGATGGCCGTCGCCGCGATCACCGTCAGCCTGGTCCGCAGGGACTGACGGCGCCACCATCGGGTCAGCCGGCGCGGTCCCCGGCGGCTGTGCCTGCTCACGGAGGAGTCTCCCGCAACGTGTATCCCAGGCCGCGCAACGTGTAGATCAAACGTGGCTCACCCTCGGCCTCCATCTTGCGGCGCAGGTAGCTCACGTATACCTGGAGGTTGTTGGCGGTGGTGCTCATGTCGAAGCCCCAGATCGCCTCGAACAGCGCGCCGCGGGTCAAGACCCGGGTCGCGTTGCGCACGAGAACCTGCAGCAGGGAGAACTCGGTCCGGGTCAGGTGCAGCGACCGCCCGCCCCGCCACGCCTCGAACCTGTCGGGATCGAGCCGGACGTCGGCGAACGACAGGATTTGCGACTCCTCGTCGGTCGGCGTGCGCCGGCGCAGCAGGGCACGCACCCGGGCCAGCAACTCCTCGGTGGCGAACGGCTTGGGCAGGTAGTCGTCGGCGCCCGCGTCCAGCCCCGCGACCCGGTCGGAGACCTGGTCACGGGCGGTCAGCATCAGCACCGGCAGATCCCGGCCCGCGGCCCGCAACCGCCGGCAGGTCTCCAACCCGCCGAGGCGGGGCATCATCACGTCGAGGATCAGTAGATCCAGCGCGTCACCGTCGGCCCCACCGACCCCGTCGAGCACGGCGAGACCGTTGGCGACGGTGCTGATGTCGTAACCCTCGACCTGGAGCACCCGCTCCAGCGACTCACGGATGGCCGCGTCATCATCCGCGATCATGATCCGCACTCTGGCCCGCCCCCTTCCAGTCGATGCTTTTGCCGCTCATTGTTTCCGATCAACCTGAGGCCAGCATTAGAGCGTCGCTGGGGACCGCGTTCTTCCGGATACGACGTCGATGAACGCCTCCGGCAGTCCGCTGAGGCACGTGGTCCAACGCCGACTCCGCCACCTTCATCGAGATCACCGACCCCCAGCAGACCACCAAACTCGACCGGTGGCACCGGCGACTGACCGAAGGCAGTCTCTGGGCGTGATGAGCGGCTGGCCCGGCCGACTGTCTCCAGGTCCTCCCGAGACCCAAGTGCGCGGATCTGCCGATGAGCGGATGCCCGATTGGATGATCGTCCCTGTGAATTCGCGATCACGGTCGGTATGGTCGAGCCGCGGGCGCGAGCCACGGTGGGAAAGGTGATCAGCCGAGATACGGAGCGTAACGCCGACATGGAGTCCGACGGGCGGCCGATTCCGACATACGAACTGGCGGACGGGCAGGTTCAGTCGAGCTTGCTGTCGTGGATGAAACAATCTTGGATTTCTTCGGGGCCGACATTGTGCGTCGTCGAAGGGTTTTCCGGTCTAGGGAAGACCTATCTCGCGGATAAGCTCCGCGGGGCATTTCACGGGGATTCTGCGCGTGCAGAGATATCTGCGCGTGGCCTGTCGTACGACGACCTGCTGTTGCTTATTTCCGGAGCCCTCGCCGACGAGGCGAATATCACAATTCCGATAGGGTCCAACATCGCGACCGGAATTGTCAGGGCACTGAAGGGGAAACTATTACTGGTAATCGACAACTTTGAACACTGCCTTGACCCGACGGGTAAGGCCAGCGCGGATTTCATGGGATTGGTTCGAAAACTCTGTTCGAGTCCTTCTGCGGGCCGAGTTCTGCTACTGACCTCTCAGATGGTGGATGAGGAGGAGTGGCTGGAGGCTGGCGTTGCACTGCGAAGGATAGGCCCGTACCCGCCACAGCAGGGCGGTGCGCTCCTCATGCAGCTACTGCGCAACCGCAACCGCGATCGGGATGAGGAGATCAAACTCGAAAATGCGGTTGAACTCGCCAGGTGGCTCGGGTGCAATCCTCGAGCCATGCAAGCCTTAGTTGCTGCATTGCAGTTCACGACGCTTGAACGACTCGTTGGTGACGAGCCGGCGATTTCAGACGCAGATTACCGGTTTGTCGGAGATGCTCTCATCAAAAGGCTCGAGCGCCGATTAGTATCCAAGACATTGGACAATCTGGACGCTGATTCACTGCGTTTCGTCCACGCGCTGGCCGTCCACCGAGGTTCTTTTCAGCGACATGCTCTCGAGCTGGCCCGGACTGTGTCAGGCGGCACCGTCGACGCGAACGCGGAGCAGTTGATAATCCTGTTCATCCTGCTGCGGCGAAAGAATTGGTACGCATTAAATCCGACAGTTCGGCAGTTGGCGCTCGAAGCGACTCGACGCGACCCTGGCGAACTGCTTCGTGCACACCGGCTCGCGGCGGACTATTACCTCCGCCCGTTCAAGGCGAAGCGTGTCTCAGTCGCTATCAACGCTGGAAACTTTTTGGAGGCGCGGCATCACCTGTTACTTGCCCGGCGAGAAGGCGAACTGCGCGAGCTGGCCCAGAAATTCGCGCTGCATATTCAGCGGATAAACCTGGCTAGCCACGCAGTTCCGAGTGATCCAGTGCAACTCGACGAACACATTCTGATGCTGCAGGCGGCGTTGGTCGGTGGTAGTCCTTCGCCGCAGCTTAATCTTCGCCTCGCCCGCATGCTCCTGAAGCGAGGGGAGGCAGATGATCAGCGGCTGGCGCTGGCTGAGACTACGGAAATGGTAGCGTCGGCCCGCGCATCAGAAGAGGCGTGGATTCTCCACATCCGTCTCATGGACATGAGCCAAGGGGTGGAGGCCGTCGAGGCCACCTTGACCGACAATTCAGGTGCACCTCGGGATGGCGTTCCCGTAGCTGGATGGGTCGTGCTCAGCGAGCTGATCAACGGGGCCGGCAGGCCACAAGATGCGGTTGCTCTGCTCGAGCGGGTCATCGCCGAGCGTCGTCCGGTGGAACGCGACAAACTTTACCTTAAGGCGGCGTTTTTCCTCGAGTCGTCAGGACGCGGCGTCGATGCCGGCAAAATACTCGAGCGGGGCATCACCGACTGCTCGGACTCTGGGCTCCGGGTAACGCCGCTTTACCTCGCCGGCGTCGAACTTCATGTCCGGCGGGAGGACTATGCCGCGGCCGTCGCGTTGCTCGACGAGGGATTGCGGCGTACGCAGACCGGTCAGAGCTTGTTCACTCTGTACCAGGCCGGCGTCGAACTTCATGTCCGGCGGGAGGACTACGCCGCGGCCGTCGCGTTGCTCGACGAGGGATTGCGGCGTACGCAGACCGATCAGAGCTTGTTCACTCTGTACCAAGCCGGCGTCGAACTTCATGTCCGGCGAGAGGACTACGCCGCGGCCGTCGCGTTGCTCGACGAGGGATTGCAGCGCACTCAGCCTGGTCAGAACCCCATCGACCTTTACCTCGCCGGCATCGAACTTCATGTCCGGCGCAGGGACTATGCCGCCGCCGTCGCGTTGCTCGACGAGGGCCTGCATCGCACCCAACCCGGTCAGAACCCGATCCACCTTTACCTCGCCGGCATCAAACTTCATGTCCGGCGCAGGGACCATGCCGCGGCCGTCGCGTTGCTCGACGAGGGATTGCAGCGCACTCAGCCTGGTCAGAACCCCATCGACCTTTACCTCGCCGGCATCGAACTTCATGTCCGGCGGGAGGACTATGCCGCGGCCGTCGCGTTGCTCGACGAGGGACTGCAACGCATCCAGCCCGATCAGAGCTTGTTCAATCTGTACCAGGCCGGCATCAAACTTCATGTCCGGCGCAGGGACTATGCCGCGGCGATCGCGTTGCTCGACGAGGGATTGCAGCGCACTCAGCCCGGTCAGAGCTTGTTCACTCTGTACCAGGCCGGCGTCGAACTTCATGTCCGGCGGGAGGACTACGCCGCGGCCGTCGCGTTGCTCGACGAGGGATTGCAGCGCACTCAGCCTGGTCAGAACCCGATCCACCTTTACCTCGCCGGTATCGAACTTCATGTCCGGCGCAGGGACTATGCCGCGGCGATCGCGTTGCTCGACGAGGGGCTGCAACGCACCCAACCCGGTCAGAACCCGATCCACCTCTACCTCGCCGGCATCAAACTTCATGTCCGGCGGGAGGACTATGCCGCGGCCGTCGCGTTCCTCGACGAGGGATTGCAGCGCACTCAGCCTGGTCAGAACCCCATCGACCTTTACCTCGCCGGTATCGAACTTCATGTCCGGGGCGAGGACTATGCCGCGGCGATCGCGTTGCTCGACGAGGGCCTGCAACGCATCCAGCCCGATCAGAGCTTGTTCACTCTGTACCAGGCCGGCGTCGAACTTCATACGCGCAATAACGACCTTGATACCGCAATGCACCTCGGGCTCGGCGGCCTTCAGCGCCTTGACGGGGCTCCCAAGCGCTACAAAGTGTCCGAGTCCATGCTGTACGCGATCTCGCAATTCGCTGCCAAAGGGCAACGTGACTCGGACGTGCGTCATTGGTGGAGCGAGATTGGGAAGCGAGTAGCAGGCGAGCAGCTGGAACTCCACCGTATCCTGCAGTTGGCAGCAGAGCATCGATGGCGCGAAGCATTTGAGATTGCCGCAGCAGCCCGACAGGCCAACCCGACCAGTAACATATTCCTGGCGCGTGAAATCTTTTGTGCATTAGCCATGAACGAGCCAGACGCTGCCGCCGAAGCGATCCGCCTGGTCGACTTCAGTAATATTGCTAGTAATGGTGGGAGGCGTCGCCCGATGGCCTGGCTGCTAAGCCTGGCACACGATGCGTTGGGGAATGTCGAGGAATCTTGGGCACTGCTGGCCGATCATTGGGACGTTAGTCGGACAGCCGTAAGGCCGGCGACGGTATGCATTTCACTCTGGCACGAAACACGCAATGATTTCGGTCCGACACCGAGCGGGTTCTTTCCAGTACTCCCTGAGCCGATATTGGCTCTAGGAACTCACGTCGGAGCGGTCGAAGAGTCATCAGACGTTGAACCGCAGTCACCAGAAGGATTGAAGGCGCCGGTGCGTGAAGATCTGCAATCAGTACGGGGCACGATCGACTTCGCGGTCGTCTCCATCCGAGAGGACGAGTTCGTCGCGGTTCTGGACCGGTTTGCACCGGACCGCTACACGATCGGCAGTCAGCGATACGAACTTGGCACGGTGTCTGCCGCGGACGGCCGGCCTTACAAGTTCGCGGCGGTCCGCTGCCTCGAACAGGGTCAGGGATTCGCGCAGCGCGTTGCCACGCACGTAATCCAGGACCTCAAGCCCCGTTGGCTTTTAGTCGTCGGCATCGCTGGAGCAGTGCCCTCGATGGACTTCACTCTTGGCGATGTGGTCTGCGCATCAAGGTTGCACGACTTTTCCGTCCGTGCGGTAAAGGAGGGAAGCCGAGACACGTACAGCATTGCCGGCGGTCCGGTTCACCCACAGGTAGAACGTCTTTTGGCAAGTCTTTCTGCTATATCTCGATCGCTGAAACCTTGGAACTCGGAAATCCTTGTCGGAATGCCGAAGCCGGCACTCGATGTGCCTGATTCCAGTTCAGACAGTTACTACGGCGATAGTGCGTGGAGAGACCGGGTGCGACAGGCGCTGTCACATCATTTCCCACATGGCGAAACCTCTAGGCCGCCATTCGTGACAGCGCAACACGTTGCGGCAAGTGATGTACTTGTCAAGTCCACTGAACTGCTGGGACAGTGGCAGGAATCCGCTCGGGCTGTCGCTGCGGTCGAGATGGAGTTGGGCGGCATATATCTCGCGGCTCGGGGGATCGATGGCGAGATTCCAGTCCTGGCCATCCGAGGCATCAGCGACGTCGTCGGATTAAGACGTGACGAGGTCTGGACCAAATATGCCTGCGCGACCGCCGCCTCTTTCGCGCGCGCTCTCGTCGAGAGCGGAGCGCTGCTATAGGCATTCATGAGGACGCAGTCAGCCGCGGTGCCGGTGGCGCAGGCTTACTCCGGGCATCAGTTCGGCGGGTTCAGCCCGCGGCTCGGTGACGGCGCCGGCAGTCATCTGCGCGTCGGCAGCTTCCAGTACGCCCGTGCCACGGGCGACGTCGATCTCCTGCGCCGGCTCGAGGACCACGCGATCAGCCGGCATTCACGGCGGCCGGTACGCCTACGGCGACCAGCCGGCGGTGGCCGAGTGGAATCTCGCCAGGCTTGCCGAGGCGATCCTTCCCTGCTGCACAACGACGACGAGCAGGCGGTCGCCTTGGACGTGCGGGCCCTGGAAGGATTGCAGGCCGGGGAGTAGGGCCCGCGCAGCTGTTCCACCGTGGCTGATTGCCGCTCAGTGCATGTGTGTACATATTTGGCGCTCGTGACGCCGATTCGAGTCTCGGTAATGGCCCTTACCGATGTGAGAGGCTGGCCAATGTGAACCGACTGGGTGCTGTGACCTCGCCGTATCTGCTCCAGCATGCCGAGAATCCGGTGGACTGGTGGCCGTGGTGCCCTGAGGCGTTCGACGAGGCGCGGCGGCGCGATGTGCCGGTGCTGATCTCGGTGGGCTATGCGGCCTGTCACTGGTGTCATGTGATGGCGCACGAGTCGTTCGAGGACGAGGGTGTCGCCAAGCTGGTCAACGACGGGTTCGTGGCGATCAAGGTGGATCGGGAGGAGCGGCCCGACGTCGACGCCGTCTACATGACCGCCACCCAGGCGATGACCGGGCAGGGTGGCTGGCCGATGACCGTGTTCGCCACGGCCGAGGGGGAGCCGTTCTTCTGCGGGACGTACTTCCCGAAGGTGAACTTCGTGAAGCTGCTGCAGTCGGTCACGACCGCGTGGCGTGACCAGCGGGAACAGGTCGTCAAGCAGGGCGCCGCCGTGGTCGAGGCGGTGGGTGGCGCGCAACTCGTCGGCGGGCCGACCGCGCCGATCTCGGTCGAGCTGCTCGATCGGGCCGCGGACGGGCTGGCCGGCGAGCACGACGACCAGAACGGCGGCTTCGGTGGGGCGCCGAAGTTCCCGCCGCACATGAACATGCTGTTCCAGCTGCGGCGCTTCCAGCGCACGGGGGACCAGCGCGACCTGGAGATCGTCCGGCACACGGCCGAGCAGATGGGCCGCGGCGGGATCTACGACCAGCTGGCCGGCGGGTTCGCCCGGTACGCGGTGGACGCCACGTGGACGGTGCCGCACTTCGAGAAGATGCTGTACGACAACGCGCTGCTGCTGCGGGCGTACACGCAGCTCTGGCGTTTGACCGATGATCTTTTCGCGAAGCGGATCGCGGACGAGACCGCCGCCTTCCTGGTGCGCGACCTGGGCACGACCTCGGGTGGGCTGGCGTCGGCGCTGGATGCGGACACCGACGGGGTCGAGGGCCTGACGTACGCGTGGACGCCGGCGCAGCTGATCGAGGTCCTGGGCGAGGACGACGGCGTCTGGGCGGCGGACCTGTTCGGGGTGACCACGGCCGGGACGTTCGAGCACGGCTCGAGTGTGCTGGTGCTGGCCCGGGACATCGACGCCGCCGACCCGGCCCTGACCGACCGGTGGCGCGAGGTCCGGACGAAGCTGCTGGCCGCCCGGGCTACCCGGCCGCAGCCCGCCCGCGACGACAAGGTGGTCGCCTCCTGGAACGGGCTGGCGATCACGGCCCTCGCCGAGTACGCCCGGCTGACCGGGACGCCCGGCGACGCCGCGGTCGCGCTGGCCGAGGTGCTCGCCGAGCGGCACCTGGTGGACGGGCGGCTGCGGCGGGTGTCCCGCGACGGTGTGGTCGGGACGCCCGCCGGAGTGCTGGAGGACTACGGGTGCGTCGCGGAGGCGTTCTGCGCGGTGCACCAGCTGACCGGTGACGGCCGCTGGCTGACGCTGGCACGCACCCTGCTGGACGTGGCGCTGGAGCGTTTCGGTACCGGGTCGGGCGGGTTCTACGACACCGCCGACGACGCGGAACGGCTGGTCACGCGGCCGGCCGACCCGACCGACAACGCCACGCCGTCGGGGCTGTCGGCGGTCTGCGCGGCGCTGGTGTCCTATGCGGCGCTGAGCGGCGAGGAGCGTTACCGAGCCGCTGCCGACGCGGCCTTGGCGACGGTCGGCCCGCTGATCGGTGGTCACCCTCGATTCGCCGGGTACGCCGCGACGGTCGCGGAGGCGGCGCTGTCCGGCCCGTACGAAATCGCCGTCGCTCTTGATCTCGGTGAAGACGGCTTGCTGGCCGCGGCGCTGAAGCATGCGCCGCCCGGCGCGGTGGTGGTGGCCGGTGAGCCGGACCGTCCCGGCGTCCCGCTGCTGGCCGACCGGCCGCTGCAGGGTGGGGCGACCACCGCGTACGTCTGTCGTGGTTTTGTCTGTGACCGTCCCGCCACGACGGTCGACGACCTGATGGCCCGGTTCGGCGACTGACCCTGGCCGGCCCGCCCGTCCGCCGCCGGGCGACCGCCGTGATGCGCCGAGGATCAGATGCCACCCAGGCCGTTGCCGTTGCTGGCCATGACGCGTACCCCCGATCTCTTCGATGGATTTGATTCACTCTCACCCGGTTCGTGCCGGTGAGGCAACGCAAGAGTCGTGTCCTTGACAGGATGTGCCGGTGAGCACCGTTTTCGGGGAAGTCGCCGATCTCTACGACGAGCAGCGGCCCGGCTACCCGCTGGAGATCGCCGAGGTGGTGCTCGGCTACGCGGGCCGGCCGCCGGCCACGATGGCCGAGGTGGGCGCGGGTACGGGCAAGGCAACGGCCCTGTTCGCCGGCCGCGGCATCGCGATCACCTGCGTCGAACCGGACCCTCGGATGGCCGAGGTGCTGACCGCGCGCTTCCCGTCCGTGACGGTGGCCGCCGCGCCGTTCGAGCGGTGGACGCCGCCGCCCGGTGGCGTGGACCTGCTGACGGCGGCGCTGGCCTGGCACTGGATCGAGCCGGTGACCAGGGCACAGTTGGCCGAGCGGGCGCTGGCCCCCGGCGGCACCCTGGCGCTGATCGGCCGCCGCAGCGTCCACGAGGACGCCGGCCTGGGCGCCGCGATCCGGGCGACGTACGCCCGCCATCCTCCCGACGCCGGTGAGCGCCCGCCGTTGCCGTCGTGGGCGGTCCCGGAGATCCGCGAGCACACCGGCCTGACCGACATCACGACCTGGGAGACGGCGTACGCCACCAGCACGGCGGCCGCGGACGTCCTGCGCAGCGTGCGAACCTTGGGGCCGTTCCTGCGCCGCTCACCGTCGGTTCAGCGCGCGCTGCTGGACGACCTGCGCCGGACACTCGAGGCGTACGGCGCGCCCATCCGGACCAGGGTGGAGACGGCGGTCGTGATGGCCCGGGCCTGAGCCGTAACAGTCGCAGATGATCGGGGCCGGCGGGTCGCCGCCGAGCACCTCGCGGTGCGCCGCCCGCGCCGCCGGGCCGGGCTCGACGCCGAGCTCATCGTCGAGCAGCCGGTAGAGCCGCTGGTAGACGGCCAGCGCCTCGGCGCGGCGCCCGGAACGGTTGAGCACGGTCATCAGGTGCGCCCAGAAATGTTCGCGGAACGGGTGCCGGGCGATCAGGTCGCGGAGTTCGGCGTCCAGGCCGGCGCCGGTCCCGGCGTCCAGGTCCAAGGTGATCCGGCGTTCCAGGGCGTCCAGCCGCAGCTCGGTCAGCCGGGTCGCCTCCACTTCGGCGAGCCACCCCGACGGCACGTCTGCCAGGGGCGGCCCGCGCCACAGGCCGAGTGCCGCACCGAGCAGCACCCGTTCGGTCGCCGGGCCGGCCGCCGCTGCCGCCTCGACGAGGCCGGCGAACCGCAGCGCGTCCACGTCGTCCGGATCGATGACCAGGGTGTAGCCGGCCGGTTCGGTGCGGATCGACCTGCGGCCCAGCAGGCAGCGGAGCCGGGTCAGATAGACGGTGACCGTTCGCCGGGTGTCGATCGGCAGGTCCTCACCCCAGACCACCGCGGCGAGATGGTCGAGCGGTACCGGGCGACCCGCGGACAGTGCGAGCACGGCCAGCACGGTCCGCAGCCGCGGGGCGCTCGGTGTGGCGGGCCGCCCGTTCACCGTCACAGTGAGCGGGCCCAGAATCCCGACGCGTAGTCCGGTCATGCATTCGAGTACACCGGCGGGATCCCGGGGCCGCCTATGCCTTTCGAACGGTGGCGAAAGGCTCGGCACTTCATCTCAGCGGTGTCACACCCACTGGATCGACGACGTCTGGTTGTTGAGGCCGCCGGTGTCCGCCATCGACCCGACGCTGCGGTAGATGCCGTTGCTCGGCGTCCCGAAATCGACGTGCGCGAAGTGGATGTTCGAGCAGTTGCTGTAGTTGTGGAACGACGAGATGCGGTCGTTCCAGTCGTCGCCGACCCAGTTGACCTGCCAGTCGACGTCGTTGGTGTTGTCGCAGCCGTAATCGGCCGTGTAGGTGACGCTGCCTTCGTTCGTCTGCTCGTAGGCCCAGTCGTACTCGATCGACAGCGTCACCGCGAGCTGCGTCGCCCCCGCCTTGTTCAACTCCGTGATCGCGTTGATCCGCTTCTCGAACGCCTTGCTGGCCACCGCGTCGGCCGGGTTCAGCGGCGCGTCCGTGATCCGTCCGCTGGTCGCGGATGCGATGGCCTGCCGGAACGTGCCGTAGCAGGAGGTGGTTTCGTCCGAGACGTTCGTGACGCAGTGCTTCTTGCCGGTCGGCGCCGCCGAGGCGGGCGCGGTGGCCGGCAGCACGAGTGCCGTCCCGGCGAGCCCGGCGATGGCGAGTGCGGTCCAGGTCTTCTTCATGGCATTGCCCTCCGATAGCCGTGATTGCGTTGCCCCTGAGGCAACCAGCGGGGGGCTTCAGTGGTGCTTCATCGGTCGTGGTCTGCCGGGGGCGTGGGCTGTGACCTGGGACGGGTCGCTAGGCTGTGCGGGTCATGGATGGTCGAACAGGGTTGCCCGTCGTGGGCATGGTCGGTGGCGGGCAGCTGGCGCGGATGACGCATCAGGCCGCCATCGCGTTGGGGCAGTCGCTGCGGGTGCTGGCCGAGTCGGCGGACGACAGCGCCGCCCTCGTCGCCGCCGATGTGCGGCTCGGGTCGCATCTCGACCTGGCGGCGCTGCGGGAGTTCGCGGACGGGTGTGACGCGGTCACGTTCGATCACGAGCACGTGCCGGGGGACCACATCCGGGCGCTGGCCGCCGACGGGGTCAAGATCTATCCGCCGGCCGACGCGCTGATCTTCGCGCAGGACAAGGGCCGGATGCGGGAGCGGCTCTCGTCACTCGGCGCGCCGATGCCTGACTGGCGACGGATGACCGGCCTTTCAGATCTGTCGGAAATGTCCGAGAAGCACGGCTGGCCGATCGTCGCGAAGGCGGCTCGCGGCGGCTACGACGGCCGCGGCGTCTGGATGATCAACAGCCTGGACGACGCTTCTTCTCTCCTCGACCGCGACATCATCCTCGAGGAGCGTGTGCCCCTGCGCCGCGAGCTCGCCGCCCTGGTCGCGCGCTCGCCGTTCGGGCAGGTCGCGGCGTACCCGGTGGTCGAGACCGTGCAGCGCGACGGCATCTGCGTCGAGGTGATCGCGCCGGCGCCGGACCTGGCCGAGGCCCGTGCCCTGGAGGCGCAGCAGCTCGCCATCGACCTGGCCACCTCGCTCGGCGTCGTCGGCCTGCTCGCCGTGGAACTCTTCGAGACCGACGCCGGACTGGTCGTCAACGAGCTCGCCATGCGGCCGCACAACTCCGGCCACTGGACCATCGAGGGCGCCCGTACCTCCCAGTTCGAGCAGCACCTGCGCGCGGTCCTGGACTACCCGATGGGGGAGACCACGCTGACCGCCCCGGTCGTCGTGATGGCCAACGTGCTCGGCGGCGCGCCCGGCGGTATCTCGATCGACGAGCGCGTGCACCACCTCTTCGCGGAGGACCCCGGCGCACGCGTGCACCTCTACGGCAAACAGGTCCGGCCCGGCCGCAAGATCGGCCACGTGACGGTGCTGGGCGACGACCTTTCTTCGGTACGCGCGCGGGCCGCCCGCGCCGCGCGATGGTTGCAGGAGGGCGAGTGATGACCCCGGTCGTCGGCATCATCATGGGCAGCGACTCGGACTGGTCCACGATGGAGGCCGCCGCGGTGGCGCTGGCCGAGTTCGAGATCCCGTTCGAGGTGGGCGTGGTCTCGGCCCACCGGACGGTCCGCAAGATGGTCGACTACGCCACCACGGCGGCCGACCGCGGCCTCAAGGTCATCATCACCGGCGCGGGCGGCGCAGCCCACCTGCCCGGCATGGTCGCGTCGATGACCCCGCTGCCGGTGATCGGCGTGCCGGTCCCGCTGAAGTACCTGGACGGCATGGACTCCCTGCTCTCCATCGTGCAGATGCCGGCCGGCGTCCCGGTGGCGACGGTGTCCATCGGCGGCGCGCGCAACGCGGGCCTGCTGGCGGCACGCATCCTCGGCGCGTCCGACCCGGCGATCCGCAAGCGGATGACCGATTTCCAGACGGGCCTCGAGCAGATGGTCGCCGAGAAGGACGCCGCGCTGCGCGCGAAACTGATGAGCTGACTCCGTTCAGTACGAGGTGAGCAGGTCCATCTCGCGCAGGGCGGCCGGCTCGGTGCGGGTGTCCATCACCTTGCCGGTGGGGCTCACCAGGTACAGCTTGGTGCTGGTACCCACCGGGGCGCGGACCAGCAGGTGGTTACTGACCGTCAGGTGGACGCCGAAGTCCCGCCCCTCCGACCTCGGGATGGCCGCGGGGAGCGGTACCTTGTCGCCGGTCGTCATGTCGACCACCGTTCTTCCTCTGCGGACGACGCCGGGGTCGGTGTTGTCGACGCCGGCCAGCGCGTACCGGCCGTTGTCGGAGACTCCCTGCACGCTGAAGCCGCTGTCGGGGCCCTGTTCGTCGCCGTGGGCGACCCGGTGGATCACCGTGCCGTCGTGGCGGGCCACGACGATGTCCTCGTCCTCGCGGTAGGCGACGTACAGCCCGTTGGGCGACCGGGCCACGTAGCCCGTGGTGTCCGCGAACGGCGTACTGCTGATTCTGCCGTTCCGTACGTCGACGACGACCCGGGGCCCGTCGACGGGAGTGATGAGCAGATGCTGGGAGTCGGTCCAGAACGGGCCGCTCCCGCCCCCGCAGTGGATGTCGGGCCGCAGCGTCTTCGCACTCCGGCCGTCGGGCCTCGCCACGATCAGGTCGCCGGGGTGGCCGCCGCCGCCGATCGGGGTGACGTAGGCGATGCGGGACCGGTTCGGCGCGATCGTGAGGCCGCAGGATTCGACGCGCGGCTCGAGCACCCGCGTGGTGCTCGTGCCGTCCAGCCGGTACAGATCCGTGTCGTTCTTCAGGTAGTAGAGGATCTGCGGCACCTTGCGGATGGCCGGTTGCACGAGGCCGGTCGACACCGAGCCGGACGGCCGCGGCGTGACCGCGGTCGACGGTGAGTGGGAGATCGCCGGCAGGACGCCGTCGGCCTTGGGGCCGGGGCGGCCGGCCCAGGCGACGCCGGAGGCGACGGCCACGACCGCGACGGCGGCCGCGGAGGCGGTCAGGACGCGGCGGCGGGTGGTCGCTCGCCGGGAGGTGACGAGTACGCGGTCCCGCAGGTCCACCGCGATGACCTCCTCGGCCAGGTCGGAAAGGTACGAGTGCAGATCGTTGGTCACGACAGGACTCCGTCCCTGCTGTGGAGGTCGGCGAGTTCGGGGGCGACGGCTCGCATCCGGGCGAGCGCCTTCGCGGTCTGGCTCTTGACCGTGCCGATGCTGACCCCGAGCATCTCGGCGGCCTCGCGTTCGGTGCGGTCCTCGAAGAACCGGAGCACCAGCACGGCGCGTTGCTTGGCGCTGAGCCGGCCCAGGGCGGCGCGCAACGTCAGGCGCAGGCTCACCGCTCCGGCGTGGTCGTCGCCGCTGGCCCGGTCCGGCAGGTGCTCGGGCATGACCTCCGCCACCCGGCGCCGGCGCCACCAGGAAACCTGAAGGTGGTACATGGTGCGGCGGGCGTACGACTCGGCGTTCCCGGTGTCCGACAGGTCCTTCCAGGACTGGTGCGTCCTGGCGAGCGCCGACTGGACGAGATCCTCGGCGAGCTGCTGATCGCCGGTCAGCAGGTAGGCCGAACGCAGCAGAGCGTGCGTCCGGGCGCGTACAAATGAGTCGAACTCCTCCATCGATGCTCCCCACTCATGATGAGTCGCCATCCATGACGCTTGCACGGCCGGTGATGGTTGCCGTCGATGTCCGCGACTGGCACGAATCCGGGAGACCACCTGACTCGCCGTCCGCCCATGAGCTGTCCGCCCATGAGCTGACCGCCCATGAGCTGACCGCCCATGAGCTGACCGCCCATGAGCTGACCGCCCATGAGCTGACCGCTCAGTCGAGTCCGGGCACCGCGCCGGCGGCCAGTTCCTCGGCGAACACCGATTGCAGCTCGGCCAGGTGGTCGCGGGCCGCGAGCCTGCCCTCCACCACCGGGCGGACCTGGTCGACCACCAGAGCCTCGGCCTTCGGCGGCAGGAAGGACCAGGTCGCGTAGCCGAACCGGCCCGCGGCGACGGCCTCGGTGACGCCGACGGCCGCCTTCGCGAATATCCTCGGGGACTCCGTCGTCAGGCCGTCCGCGTCCGCGTCGGTCAGCGGGATGTTCCAGTCGCCCGGGACTCGCGCGCCGAACAGGCGGCGCACCCGCGGGTCGAACAGCGCGTCGAACACCCGGGCGGCCTCGTCGGGCACGGCGGTGGCCGCGTTGATGCCGAGCAGGCTCGCCGTACAGAAGACCCACATCGGCGCCGCGACGTCGTTTCGCAAGGCGGGGAACGGCACGACGTCCAGGTGGGTGTTGTCCTCGGGCAGCATGCCGGTCATGGCGGGCACCATCGCGGCCGTCCCGTTCACCACGCGGCCCAGTCCCTGCTCGATGGTGTCGGTGAAGTAGCCGGTCCCGAACCAGCCCCGGTCGAACCAGGAACGCAGCAGCTGGACCGCCTCGACGAACACGTTGTCCGTCCAGGGGAGCTCGCCGTGCAGCGCGGCGCGTACGGCGGCCGGTCCGGCGTAGTGGTTGACGACCAGCGTCCAGAGCAGCTCGGCCGACTCCGGCATGTCCCCGCAGCCGGCGCTGAACGGGGTCAGCCCCCGGCGCATCGCCGCCGCGGCAACGTCTTCGAGCTCGGCGAGCGTGGCCGGCGGCTCGTGCCCGAGGCCGGCGAGGACCCGCGGGTCGAACAGCAGCATCATCGTCTCGGTGCTGCGCGGGAGGCCGAACAGCCGGCCGTCCACGGTGGACATCCGGGTCGCGGGCCGGAGCAGGCGGGAGTGCCAGTCGTACCGATCCGCGTAGGGCGTCAGGTCGAGGAGACGGTTCGCGCCGATCAGCGACCGGAAGTGACCGGCTCGCGGAACCATCAGGATGTCCGGCCCGGTCCCGGACTCCAGCGCCTCGAACGTGCGCTCCCGGGGCCGTGACGTCAGCTCGACGACCTCGAGCAGGACGTCGTCCTGGCCGGCGTTGAACGGCTCGACGAACAGCTCACGGAACTCCCGGCGACTCGGCCCGCTGCCGAGCCACCACACCACCCGCGTCGTCACCGCGTGATCCTATGACGGGAATCAGGAGAGCCGCGGTGAGAACAACCAGCCCGATGACGCCGCGGGCGGTCATCGGCTCGTGCGGCAGCAGGATGCCGATCAGCGCGGCGCGGGCCGGCTCGACCAGGACCAGGGTGCCGGCGGGGCGTTCGCCGTCCGATCGAGTGCGCGAAGCACGCCATCAAGATCGACTGAACGGCCAGAACGTCCGCTATTTGAGGATTTGGCGGGCCATCACGATGCGCTGGACCTGGTTGGTGCCCTCGTAGATCTGGGTGATCTTGGCGTCGCGCATCATGCGCTCGACCGGGTAGTCGCGGGTGTAGCCGTAGCCGCCGAGGAGCTGGACCGCGTCGGTGGTGATCTCCATCGCGGCGTCGGAGGCGAAGCACTTGGCCGCGGCGCCGAAGTAGGTCAGGTCCGGGTCGTTGCGCTCGCTCTTGCCGGCCGCCGCATACGTGAGTTGCCGGGCCGCCTCCAGCTTCATGCCCATGTCGGCGAGCATGAACTGCACGCCCTGGAAGTCGGCGACCGCCTTGCCGAACTGCTTGCGCTCCTTGACGTACCCCGTGGCGAAGTCCAGCGCGCCCTGCGCGATGCCCAGCGCCTGCGCCGCGATGGTGACCCGGGTGTGGTCGAGGGTCTGCATGGCCGTGGCGAAGCCGGTGCCCTCCGCGCCGATGATCCGGTCGGCGGGGATCCGGACGTTGTCGAAGTAGACCTCGCGGGTCGGGCTGCCCTTGATGCCCAGTTTCTTCTCCGGCGCGCCGAAGCTGACGCCCTCGTCCGACTTCTCCACCACGAACGCGGAGATGCCGCGGCTGCGGGCGGACGGGTCGGTGACCGCGAAGACCGTGTAGTACTCCGATACTCCGGCGTTGGTGATCCAGCGCTTCACGCCGTTGAGCACCCAGTGGTCACCGTCGCGGACGGCGCGGGTGGTCATCGAGGCGGCGTCGCTGCCGGCCTCGGGCTCGGAGAGGCAGTACGAGAACATCGCCTCGCCGGCCGCCACCGGGCGCAGGTAGCGCTCCTTCAGATCAGCGGAACCGGCCAGGATGAGCGGCATCGTGCCGAGCTTGTTCACCGCGGGGATCAGGGACGACGAGGCGCAGGCCCGGGCCACCTCCTCGATGACGATGGCCGTGGCCAGGGCGTCGGCTCCGGCGCCGCCGTACTCCTCGCCGATGTGCGGGGCGTGGAAGTCGGCCGCCCGCAGCGCGTCGTAGCTGGCCTTGGGGAACTCGCTGTTCTCGTCGGCCTCGGCGGCGTTCGGCGCCACTCGCGCGTCGCACACCTCGCGTACCGCCGCGCGGATCGTCTCGTGGTCCTCGGGCAGCCGGTAGACGTCGAACTCGCTCATCAGCGTTCCCCTCCTACGGTTCCAGGCCCCATGTTACTGGCGCGTAGGGTACGCCTGTCATCCCCTGCGGACGACGCATGAGAAAGTGAAGCTCCATCCCCCCGGCCCCGTCCGACTGGAGTTCTCCTCCGTGACGATCCCCTACCCGACCCAGCCGTCCGTCATGGCGTTCCCCACCGTGACCCCGCCGTCCGGCGCCCCCCGCCCGCGGCTCGCGTTCCTGGGCACCGGTTATCTGGGTGCCACGTACGCGATCTGTTTCGCCGAGCTGGGCTATGAGGTGCTGGGCTTCGATGTCGACGAGGCCAAGATAGCCAAGCTGTCCGGTGGTGAGGTGCCGTTCCACGAGCCTGGGCTGGACGAGTTGCTGCGGGGCAATCTGGCGTCGGGGCGGTTGCGGTTCACGACGTCGTACGAGCAGGTGGCCGATTTCGCGGACGTGCATTTCATCTGTGTGGGCACGCCGCAGCGCGCGGACGGCATGGGCGCCGATCTGACGTACGTGGAGACGTCGGTGTCGAACCTGGCCAGGCATCTGCGCCGGCGGGCGTTGATCGTGGGCAAGTCCACGGTGCCGGTGGGTACGGCCGAGTGGGTCGAGCAGCTGGTCGCGAAACACACCGACCCGGCGCTCGAGGTCGAGGTGGCGTGGTCGCCGGAGTTCCTGCAGGAGGGCTTCGCGGTCGAGGACGTGCTGCGGCCGAACCGGATCGTGGTCGGGGTGAAGACCGACTGGGCGAACAGCATGCTGTACGCCTCGCACAAGGGTGTGTTCGATCTGGCGGCGACCGAGGACCGTGAGGTCCCGCTGGTGGTGACCGATTTCGCGACGGCGGAGCTGGTGAAGGTCGCGGCGAACGCGTTCCTGGCGACGAAGATCAGCTTCATCAACGCGATGGCGGAGGTGTGTGAGGTCGCCGGTGGTGATGTGACGCAGCTCTCCAAGGCGATCGGGTACGACCCGCGGATCGGGAACCGGTTCCTGCAGGCCGGGGTCGGTTTCGGCGGTGGGTGTCTGCCCAAGGACATCCGGGCGTTCCAGGCGCGGGCGCAGGAGCTGGGGGCGGGCGAGGCGCTGCGGTTCCTGCACGAGGTGGACCTGGTCAACCAGCGCCGCCGCACGAGGGTGACCCAGCTGGCCACGGAGTTGCTCGGCCGGCTGCCGGGCCCGGCGGGCCCGGACCTGGCCGGCACCCGGATCGCGGTTCTGGGTGCGGCGTTCAAACCCAATTCCGATGACGTACGCGATTCGCCGAGCCTGTCGATCGCCAACACCCTGGCCAAGGCCGGTGCCGACGTTCACGTCTACGACCCGCAGGGGATGGCCAACGCCCGCCTCGCCCGGCCGAAGCTGAACTACGAGGAGTCGATGACCGACGCGGTCACCGGCGCCGATCTGGTGTGTGTTCTCACTGAGTGGGCCGAGTTCCGCAACGCCGATCCGGTCACCCTCGGCGAACTCGTGAACGCCAGGCGTGTCATCGACGGACGGAACTGTCTGGACGCTACGCTCTGGGCGCGGGCCGGCTGGGAGTACCGCGGGATGGGACGACCGAACCCGTCGGTTTGATCAGGTTCGCACCCATTTCCATAGATCTCGACTGCGGTGAGCCTGTTCTAATGAGGTGTCGGACCGGCATGCTCGTATGAGGAGCAGGCCCAGCGGTCGAGGAGGGTTGCCGTGGCGCAGGCGAAAGAGCCCGACAGCTACGACGATGAACTGACCCGCATCGACGCCTCGATCGCGGAACTGAAGATCCAGGACATGAAGGCCGCCAAGCAGCGCGGCGAAATCGCCAGCAAGATTCAGGCGGCTCAGTTCCAGCGGGACATCCTGGCCCACGCCAACTCGCAGAAGAAGGCGAAGGGTCCGAAGGCGCGCCGGCCGCGCGCCCCGGAAGCGCCGCCGGCGCCGCCCCCACCGACGCGCTCGCCGCGGACCGGCCCGCCGGCGCCGCCGCCGAGCGAAGCGCCGCCGACGCGCTCGCGGCGGACCGCGCCGCCGCCCCCGGCCGAGGCGTCACCGAGGCGGTCCGCCCGCCCGGCACCGCACGCAGCACCCAACGCCGGAGCGCCGCCGTGGGCCGCCCCGGCCACCCCGGCCGGGGGAGGCGTGGCCACCGACGGCAACACGCTGCTGGTCGACGACCCGCCGCCGACGGAGAAGCCGCCCCCGCCGCGCCGCCCGCAGTCCGGGCCGCCGCCGCCCGCGCACCCGCCGCACGCCCCCGAGGCGTCCTCGCAGTCGGTGCAGAACATCCTGCTCGTGCTCGGCGCGCTGCTGCTCGGCGTGGCCGCCGTCGTGTTCGCCACGGTCGCGGTCACCAACCCGGCCGCCCGCGCCCTCGTGCTCGGCCTGTTCGCCGCGATCGCCCTGGTCGGCGCGCCGTGGATGGCCCGGCGTGACCTGTCGTCGACCGCCGAGACGGTGGCCGCGGTCGGGCTCGTGCTGCTGCCGATGAGCCTGTACGCCCTGCACGACAGCAACCTCGGGCTGGGCGTCAGCTCGTCCGTCTACCTGGGCATCACGTTCGCGATCACGGCCGTGGCGGGGTTCCTCTACGCCGGGTTCACGCGACTGAACGCGCCGCGGTACGCCACCGTCATCGCCGTGCAGCCGGTTCCGCCGCTGCTCGCGTACCCCTGGATCGAAGGCCCGGCAGGCTGGGGCCTCGCGCTTGCGGTCGTCGCCCTGCTCGACCTGCTCCTGCTCACCACCGTGATCCGTACCGGGCGGCTGGTGCCGAAATGGCCGCTGCGGCGGCCGGGCCCGGGCGACCGCGAGGGCATGGCCGAGGCCGACGCCCGCGAGGTCGGCGAGCGTGACTTCGACGAACGCGAGCTGGTGGATCCGGAGCTGACGCCGGCCCGGCCCGAGTCGCAGCCCGAGGAACCCGACCTGATCATCAGCGGGCTGGGCGGACGACGGCGTCGCTGGCTGCCCACCCGCATCTTCCCCGGCCCGCGTCCGGCCGGCGCCCCCGCCGCCGGCACGGTCCCGCTGGAGCCGCCGGCCACCCCGCCGTCCGCGGACTGGCTGCGGGAGCTGACGTTCGCCCTGCTGTGCGCGGCGGTGGCGGGTTCGCTGCTGTACGCCGGCGGCGCGCTGATCGGCGCCGACGCCGTCCCGGACGCCCTGCGCTCCGGCCTGCTCCTGGTCTTCGCCGCGATGATCGCGGTGGCCGCCGCCTGGATGCTGGAGAACCTGACGGCCCGCAACATCGCCGGCGCCGTGCTCACCCTGGCCGTGATCGGAGCCGCCGCACGCATCGCCGCGGTCGCCTCCCCGCAGTGGACGCTGATGGTCGCCGCCGCCGCGGTCGCCTGCACCGGCGCCGTCGTCGGCAACATCCCGCCCGAGGTCCGGCGCGGCCCGCAGTACGCGTCGGCCTTCGCCCTCTCGATCATCGGCCTGCTCGTCGCCGTGGACGCGCTGCGGGCCGCGCTCGCCCCGGTGCAGGCGGCCCGCCCGGTCTGGAACGCCGACACCGCCGCGTACGCCGACCGCATCGCCGCGGCCGCCGGCCAGTCCGGCTGGCTGCTCGCGGTCAGCGCGCTGCTGCTCACCTTCGCCGCCGCGCTGGCGCTGCCGAAGCAGTACCAGCACGAGGGCGCCGTGGTGGGCGTGGCGCTGACCGCGCTGTCCGTACCCGCCGCCTTCGCCCTGCCCTGGTCGACCGCGCCGTGGCCGCTGGTCATCGCCGCGATCGGCATCGGCGCCTACGGCGTCAAGGCGCCCACCCGGCGCTCGGCCTACTTCCACGTCGGCGCGGCCGGGGTGGTCGGCCTGTTCGGCGCCGGGGCGGCCCTGAGCGCGACCTGGCTGACCGCGGCCGTGCTGACCGCGATCGCCGGCGCCGGGGTGATGGTCGCGATCGCCGTCCGGCAGATTCCCGCCCAGATCTACAGCTGGGTGATCGGCGACTGGGCGTCCGGCGCGGCCGCGCTGGCCCTGCCCGGCGCCGCGGTCACCGCCGTGCTCGCCGTCGCCGACCCGGGCGGGGGACCGCCGGCCACCGGCGACGTCACCGTTCCCGCCCTGGCCGTCGGCTTCCTCGCCGTCGCCGGGACACTCACCTACGCCGCGGTGTTCCAGGTGGCCCGCCGCGACATCAGCCTCCCGCTGACCGCCGGCACCGGCCTGGGCGCGGTTTCGCTGGCCCTGGCCGCGCTGCTCGCGCCCGGTTCCGCCGCCCCGGACATCTGGGTGGGCGCGCTGCTGCTCGCCTCGGCCGGTCTGCTCTTCTTCGCCAAGTCGCTGGACAACGGCCGCCGCGCCGACCGCATCCTGGACGGGCCGGACATCGCCGCCGCGGGTGCGACGGTCGCGATCTGTGGTGCGCTCGCCCGCGTGGCGGCGCTCGCGTTCCCGGCCGCGCCCCTGGTGGTGGCGGCTCTGGTGGTGCTCGCGGTGGGCCTGGGCGTACGCGCCCTGCCGGAGGAATGGCGTCGTGGGCCGGTCCGGGGTCTCGCCGTGGCCGGCGTGGTCGTCGGCCTGATCGGCGCGTGGCTCTCGCTGAGCGCCGGGCTGCGCATCCTCGCCGCGCCCGGCCCGATCTGGGGCGCCGACCTCAGCGGGTACCCCGGCAACATTCCCGCCGAGGCGTGGCAGGGGCCGATCGCGCTGCTGTTCGTCGCCGTCGCCGCGGCTGCCGCGCTCCCGCCGCCCTACTCCTACGACGTGGGCGCGGTGTGCGCGACGATCGCCACGATCGGCGCGCCGGCGGCCTTCGGCCTGCCCTGGTGGTCACCCTTGCTGCTCGGCGGCGCGGTGATGCTGGGGTACGCCGTCGCCGCCGTCGCCGCCTGGGATCCGCGAGCCGCGTACGCCAGAACCGCGGTCGCCCTTGTCGTGGCCTTGCATTTCACCGCGGTCGGCCTGGCCAGACCGTGGTCGACCGCGATGGCCATGCTGCTGATCGTGCTGACCGGTCTGCTCGTCGCGGTGTTCAGCCGGACCACGCAGCCGCTGCTCGCGCCGCGGCAGGAGACCGACGCCGACGCCACCATGCAGGCCCGGGACGACACCGGGATGCCCCGGCACCGCGCCCTGATCGGCGGCGCGGCCACCGCGGGAGTGCTGCTCGCCGTGCCCGGGGTCTTCGCCGCGCTGGCCGCCGGGGAGGGCCGCAGCGCCCAGATCGTGCTGACCGCCGCCCTGGCCGCGTCGGCGCTGAGCCTGGCCGCCGTCTGCGCGACCGGCAAGTGGATACCGCAGTACCTGCCCTGGGCCACGTTCGGCCTGGTGGCGGGCGCGACCATCACCGCGATCGCGTCGGTGCCGACGAACTACCCGACCGCGCTCTACGCCGCCGCGGCCGCCCTGCTCGGGGTGATCGCCGAGCTCATGCGCGGCGCCACCCAGGCGCCCGGCCTGACCGTCTCGCCGGACCGCTACTGGGTGGAACGCCGCCGCTGGACCGAGATCCGGCCGAGCGGGCTGCGCGGCCGCTGGCTGGTCGACCCGGCCACCGGCGCGGTGATCGTCGCCATCGTGCCCACCCTGATCGCCCTGATCTCCCTCGGCCCGGCGATCGCGGGCGCCCTGTTCGACCCGTTCCAGCAGCTCAGCGCCGTCTGGCAGGGCCCGGTCCCGGAGCTGACCGCGCCCGCCGCCGGTTCGGTGGACGGCACCAGCGTGCTCGCCGCGCTGCTGCTCACCACGGCGGCGGCGCTGGCCGCTCTGGGCTTCGGCGGCAAGGCGGCCGAGTCGGTGCCGGTCATCCTGCCCGGCCTGGCGATCACCCTGCTGGTGGCGCCGATCGGCCTGGACGCGGCCTGGCCGGCGTCGACCACCGCGGCGCTGGTGGTCTTCACCGTGGTGATGCTCGGCCTGGCGCTCACCCCGCCGCCGGTCGCCACCCGCGCGCCGCTGCTGCGAGCCACCCGCGTGGTGGTCTTCGTGATCGGCCTGCTGGCCGGCGGCGCCGGTCTCGCCGGGGCGCTGGCCACCAAGCAGCTGACCCTGTTCACGCTGGGCGCGGCGGTCGGTGTCGGCCTGGTCGCGGCGATCTCCGGCCGCTCCGGGCACGCCCGGGTACTCGGCTGGCTGTTCACCGTGTCGATGGGCCAGGGCTTCGTGCTGACCGCGGCGTCGGCGGCCGGCCTGGACCGTACGTGGGCCGCGTTCGGCGTGCTGGCGGTCGGCGCCGGGCTGCTCATGCTGGAGGCCAGCATGCCGCGGCTGGGCCTGCCGCAGTACCGCCGCGAGGCGGTCACCGTGGAGTGGAGCGGCTACCTCTCGGCCCTGCTGGCCGGCCTGCTCGCCTTCGACTCGCCGGAGCACCTGGCCGCGCTGTTCGCCGCGTGGGGCGCCGTGCTGGGCCTGACCGCGACCCGCCCCGACCGCTCGCCCCGCCAGAGGCGCAACCTGTTCTGGCTGGCGGTCGGCTTCGAGGTGGTCGGCTGGTGGCTGTTCATGACCCTGTCCGACGTGGCGCTGCCGGAGGCGTACACGCTGCCGTTCGCCGCGCTGGCCCTGATCGTCGGCACCCTCGAGGCCCGCAACCGCCCCGAGCTGAGCAGCTGGTCCGCCTACGGCCCGGCGTTGCTGGCGGCCTTCGTCCCCACGGTCGGCATCGTCCTGACCACGGACGGAGGCGCGCTCCGCGAGGTCCTGCTCCTGTGCGGCGCGGTCGGCACCCTGATCGTCGGCTCCCAGCTCAAGCAGCAGGCCCCGGTGGTGGTGGGCGCGGCGGTCACGGTGATCGCGGCGATCCACTTCGCGATGACCCTGGTCGGCCCGTGGCTGGTCCTGGTACCGCTGGGCGCGGTCCTGCTGGTCCTGGGCGCCACCAACGAGTCCCGCCGCCGCACCCAGGAGCGCGTCCGAGGCGCCCTGACCCGCATGCGCTGAGCGATAGGATGCATGGCATGAGCGCAGAGACCGTGGGGCGGAACATGCCCGCCTTCGTCACGCTCGACGATCTTGCTGTGCTGAATGAGACAGATGAGCACGGCCACCGCTATGAAACCGGTCCTGAGGGAGTCCTTACCGTCGTGCCCCCGCCCGACAGCGGTCACGCCAAAATCGCCACCCGCCTCATGGCCTGGCTCTTGACCGCGTTCGCGGTGGAGCAGGTGCTGCAGGCGGCCGGAATCCGGATTGACGGGCCGCAAGGCGTCGGAGGCCGGATCCCGGACCTCACGGTGTGGGCGCGCGAACCGGCGGATTCGGTGTGGCTGCCGGTGGACGACCTCCTTCTGGTGATCGAGATCATCTCGCCGGGATCTGAAGCAGTCGACCGCGTGATCAAGCTCGAGGAGTATGCGGCGGCGGGGATCCCTCAGTACTGGACCGTCGCCAGGGACGAACCGCAAACCGTCACCCTGCACGTCCTCGTCGGAGACACCTACGACGAGGCGGCCAAGATGCCTCTGGCGTGGCTGCTGAACACCAAGCCCGAGGACCATCACATCGTCAGGTGACCCGTGGGCTTCGCCGCGGTGGAAGTCGTTGACTCCGGCGGGCGGATGCCGATCTTTCGGGCGTGAGCCGGGTCCGCGGGTCGTGGCGCAGCACCTGGAAGGTGCTGCGGGATCCCGGCGTGTCCGGGACTCTGGGCTTCGCGGTGGTGGCGGGACTGGTGCCGCTGCTGGGGCTCGGGGACAGCGTCTTCAAGTTGCGGTTCATCTGGGGCGTACAGCTGCCCCTTGATGTTCTGCTCGGGTGGTTCTGCCTGCGGGCGGCGCGGGTGCCCGGTGTCGACCGGATCGTCCGGAGCTACATGCTCACGATCGCCGGGACCTCCGTCGCCTTTCTGATCGGGGACGGCTACCAGTTCGTCCGGTCGGTCGGGTGGCCGGTGGTGGCGGAGATCAACGGCGGTGTGGTGCCGACCGTGATGTACGTCGCCGGGCTGTTGCTGGTGATCTGGCGGATGCTCAGCCACAAGTCGCCGGGCGGCTCGCAGGGCGAACGGCTGCGCTTCCATCTGGACGCGATCACCGTGCTGCTCGGCGGTGGCGTGCTGGCCTGGTGTTTCAGCCTCAACCCGCGCAGCGTCACGGGCCTGGAGCTGATCAGCACGCTGGTCGCGGCGAGTGTGCTGCTGCTGGCCGCGTTCGCCGCGGTGAAGATGGTGCTCAGCGGGACCGCGCCGATGACCAAGGGCGGCTCGATCCCGATGATCCTGGCCGCGGGGCTGCTGGCGCTCACCACCACCCTGCCGATCCTGGGCGACGACGGGGTCGTTCATCCGGTGCTGATGGCGCTACGGATCATGGCCGCGGCGCTGTTCGCGGTCGGGCCCCGGGTGCAGGAGCTGCAGACCCGGGTCGATCCGAACTTCCGCCGCGAGCGGCAGCGCCGGCCGTACAACCTGCTGCCCTATCTGGCCGTGGCCGCGACCTTCGCCACGTTCCTCGTGGTGATGCCGAGCGACCTCGACTACCGGGCCTGGGGCGGGGTGGTCGGCGTGGTCGCGGTGACGGCGGTGGTCGTGGGCCGGCAGCTGCTGGCCTTCGTGGACAACTTCGACCTGATCAACCGGCTGGACGCGACGCTGCTGGAACTGCGCGGGCATCAGGCGTTGCTGCACGAGCAGGCCACCCATGACGGGCTGACCCGGCTGGTCAACCGGAACGCCTTCGGCGAGGCGGTGGCCGCCGAGCTGGCCGATCCGGCCGCGGTGGCGCGGGGGCTGGCGGTGCTGCTGATCGACCTGGACGACTTCAAGACGGTGAACGACACGCTCGGGCACGGCGTCGGGGACGGACTGCTGACCACGGTCGCGGACCGGCTGCGCAACGCGGTCCGGGCGAACGATCTGGTGTGCCGGCTGGGCGGCGACGAGTTCGCGGTGCTGCTGCGCGGGGTGAGCGCGCCGGAGGCGGCGGCGAGGGCCACCCGGATCCTCGCCGACCTGGTGCAGCCGGCCCGGGTCGACGGGCACATGCTGGCGGTGAAGGCGAGCATCGGCGTGGCCCCGGCCGTGCCCGGCGACGACCCGGAAGGCTTGCTGCGCAACGCGGACATCGCGATGTACGCGGCCAAGGACGCCGGCAAGGGCGGCATCCAGCAGTACGCCCCGGACATGGGCGCCCGCATCATCCAGACCGCCGAACTCGGCACCCGGCTGCGCGAGGCGGTCGGCACGCCCGAGTTCAGCCTGGTCTACCAGCCGGTGGTGGAGATGGTCACGGGCACGGTGATCGGCGCCGAGGCCCTGATCCGCTGGCAACCGCCCGGCCGCCCGGAGATCCCGCCGGCCGATTTCATTCCGACGGCGGAGAGTACGGGCGAGATCGTCCGCCTCGGCCGGTGGATCCTGCGGGAGGCGTGCCGGCAACTGGCCGCGTGGCGACGGGACCACCTGGACGCCCGGGATCTGACGATGGCGGTGAACGTGGCCGGCCGCCAGCTCCAGGCGCCCGGCTTCGTGGAGGAGGTGGCGGATCTGCTGGCCGAGTACGACATCCCGCCGGACCGCCTGGTCATCGAGATCACCGAGACGGCGATGCTGGACGAGCCGATGGTGCTGGCCGCCCTGCACGGCCTGCGCGGGCTGGGGCTGGACCTGGCCCTGGACGACTTCGGCACCGCGGCGTCGTCGCTGGGCCTGCTGCTGACCTGCCCGATGTCGGCGTTGAAGCTGGACCGGTCGTTCGTCGAGCGGCTGGGCATCGACTCCCGGCCGACCGCGGTGGCGACCGCGGTCAGTCAGATCGCCCGGGCCCTCGACCTGTCGACGGTGGCCGAGGGCGTGGAGTCGCCGGAGCAGGCGGAGATGTTGCGCGAGCTGGGGTACAGCCGCGCGCAGGGTTTCCTCTACTCGCCGCCGCTGGAGCCGGGCGAGTTCGCGGCCGGCTGGAGGGTCTCCTCGACGGTCAGCTGAGCGGGGAACACGGGCACCAGGTCACCCGCGACCCACAGCGGCAGCTGGTCCGCGAAGTGCGGATCGTCCGGACGCCCCGATGCGCCGAACGGCACCACCCACCGAGACTCCGACTTGTCCGTCAGCTCCCACACGTAACGAGCGACGGACCCCTTCCAGCAGGCATCGGTCACGCCGACGACGCTGGAGGTGGACCGGACGCAGTCGTTGTCGCCGGGCAGCTCGACCACGGATCGCAGAGCGGTCTCGGGGACGACCACGACCGGGGCCAGGACGTGCGACGAACCCCACGTGGGCCCCGGTGTCACCACGTCGAGCGCCGCGCGCGCGATGTCGGGGGTGATCAGCGACGGCAGCGCCCGGCCGAGACGCTGGCGCGGGTCCAGCCACGGCGCGAAGAGCGGGTCGTACCCGGTCTCGGTGAACAGTTCCGGGAGGGACGAGGCGAGCAGCTCGACGGCCGCGTGCCGCCACGCCGCGAAGAGCCCGGCGTCGACCGACGACGGCTCCATGCGGCGATCCCAGGCGAGCAGCCGCGCCGCGAGCGGGTGGTCGGAGATCAGAGAGAGGACCTCGAACAGGTCCGGCGCGGCGAGCACGTCGGTGTGGATGGAAGCGGGAGGCGTGTCGGCCAGCAGGAGGGCGGCGATCCGGTTGGCGCGGGCCGGTAGCGCGAAGTCGTTGCCCAGCTCGGCGGTGTCGTCGGGGCGGGAATCGTTGGCGTTGACGACCACCTCGCGGACCGAGCGGGGGAGCGGGGCGTACCCCTGCCATTCGTACCGCGGCTCCCAGGCCGGCACCGGCACCTGTCGCACCCGGTCGTCACGCAGAGGCACCTTGCCGGCGACCAGGCTGACGAGGGTGCCGCTGCTGTCCATCGCGACGACCGAGTTGACCGGCTCCACCCAGCACGCCACCGCGTTCACGACGTCGTCGACGGTCTTGGCCCTGAGCAGCGGCAACAGCGCCCCGAAGCCGAGCTCGAACTCGACCCGGGCGGGCACCCGCAGGGCGAGGTCGCGGTCGATGATCGGACCGCGGGGCGTCTCGATCACTTCGACCTCGACGGCCGGGGCGTCGCGTACCGTAATCGTCTCGACGTGCCGTGACACTTGCTCCCACCCGGACGCACCGCGGGCCTGGACGGAGTCGCCGGAGCGGCGCAGTTCCTCCTGGTAGAGGTCCTGGTAGTCGGCCATCGCGTTGGTGATCGCCCAGGCCACCGACCCGGCGTGGCCGAAGTGCGGTACGCCCGGCACGCCGGGGAAGGCGAACCCGGCCACGTCGAACTCGGGGCACGTGAGGTGGACCTGCTGGTAGACGCCGGGCAGCTCGAGGATCCGGTGCGGGTCGCCGGCGATGTACTCACCGGCCACCGCCCACGCGTTGCTGCCCGACAACGGATCGGCCGGGGTCTTCAGAACCCCGACGGCCGATGCGACGTGCGCCCGCCACATCTTGCTGGGGAACGTGCCGAAGAGGATGTGCTGCACCAGGAAGATGCCGAGCGGCGTCCACGGGTGCCAGGGCTCCGGCCGTACGTCGTGGGCCACGAACTCGGGAGCGTCGGCATCCGCCAGCGAGCTGTTCACGCCGTCGACATACGCCTGGACCCAGGAGCGCGTCGGGGCGTCCAGCTTCGCGAAGGACTGCCGGGCGGTGTCGTCGAGGCGTACGCGCCGGGCGAAGCGATCCCACCCCACCTCGGCCGCGCCGATCCACTCGGCCAGCCGCCCCTCGGAGCGTCGCCGCTCCACCTCGATCTGCCACGCGCGGTCGCGTGCGGCGGCGCGGCCTTGAAGGAATGCCAGGTCCGACACGGAATCCGCCACGAGGTGTGGGATTCCCCATTCGTCGCGATAGATGGCGCTCGTCATGATCCTCTCTATCACCGCCTGCGTGTCGACGGCAACGAGCCCCAACATCCCTCATTTGGGGTAGTACACACGGGTTTGCCTTGAATGCTATTAGTTGATGCCGCTATCGCTGGTTTTCAACATACTTACACCTGCTGATGTGCGGGCAGTCATCGTCTTAACGATGCGGCCATAGGTACGACTCGGGGAGGTTGGCGACGTCGTATGTCCCTCATCCTGACAGGGGTCTTCGCGGTCGGGTTGACGTCGATCTGTGGTTACCTCGGCTCCGAGCGGCGCCGCCACAACCGCAATCTCAACTCGATCGGGACTCGCGTCCTGGTCAACGGCATCCGCGGGAAGTCGTCCACCACCCGCCTGGTCGCCGCCGGGCTCCGGGCCGACCCGACCTATGTGGTCGCCGCGAAGACGACCGGCACCGCCGCGCGGATGATCTATCCGAACGGCCACGAGCTCCCGATCACGCGCAAACATGGCGTCGTCAACGTGATCGAGCAGGTCGGCGTGGTCGAGACCGCCGCCCGGGTGCGGGCGACGCACCTCGTGCTGGAGTGCATGGCGGTCGACCCGGAGTTGCAGCGGCTGAACCAGGAAGTGCTGGTGCGCTCGCAGATCGGCGTCATCACCAACGTACGGATGGACCACGTCGACGAGATGGGGCCTTCGCTGCGGGACATCGCGCGGTCCCTGTCCGGCGGGATGCCCATCGGCGGCATCTGCGTGACCGCCGAGGACCGGGTGTGGCGCACCCTGCGCCGGGAGGCCGCGGAGCGCGACTGCACACTCATCCATGCCGACCCGGAGTCGGTCTCGGACGCGGAGATGGCGCCGTTCCCGTACCTGACGTTCAAGGGCAATGTGGCCTGCGCGCTGCAGGTGGCGGAGCTGTGCGGCGTCCCTCGCGAGATCGCCCTGGCCTCCATGTATGTGGCCGACCCCGACCCGGGCGTCCTGCGGGTCGACCTCGTCGAGCACGAGGGCGACGTCTTCCGGGCGGCCAACCTGTTCGCCGCCAACGATCCCGAGTCGACCGTCGACAACCTCGTCCTGCTGCGCGACCGCGGCCTGGTGCGTGGCCGGCTCAGCGTCGTCATCAACTGCCGGCCGGACCGGATCGAGCGCAACGGGCAGATGGGGGCGATCGTCGAGGAACTCGGCGCCGATCGCGTCTTCCTCATCGGCGCACCGACGCGTTCCGCCCTGCATACGATCCCCGCCCGCATGCGGGACCGCGTGATCGACATCGAGGGGGAGCACCACACCGGTGAGCAGCTGCGCGAGCTGATCTGCGCGAGGCTGTTCGACGACTACGACCGCGCCGCGGAGACCGTCGTCATGGTCGGCAACATCCACGGTCGCGGCGAGGTACTGCTGAGTGCCTTCGCCCGGCAGCACGTCGTGGAGCCGCGCGTACGGCCGAAGATCATCACCCAGCGGCAGCGGTCCGGGCTTTATCTGAGCCGCAACGCCGCCCTCTAGGAGGTCTCGCATGCATCTCGCCGACCAGTTGGTGGCGGTCGACCTCTCGTCCGGAACGGCGGCCGTGGTGATCGGGCTCTCGTTGATGGTGTCCGTCGCCTTCTACCTGTGGACGAACCTGTCACCGTGCGGACTCATCACGCCCTCGTACCTGGTCCTGGCCCTGGTGCAGTCGCCGTGGTCGCTGGTGGTGATCCTCGGCGGGACGACAGTGCTGTGGGGACTCGTGGTTCTGGCGACCAAGGTCATGATCCTGTACGGCAAGCGGCTCTTCGCCGTGACGATCGGGCTCGGTGTGCTCGTCCAGGTGAGCACCTTCCTGGGGCTGCATCGCCAGGCGCCGTACCTGTTCCCGGGCGACGCGCTGTCCTTCGTGGCCCCCGGGCTGATCGTCTACCAGCTCGTACGCCAGAAGAAGCCGTTGCAGACCATCGGCGTGACCGGCGCCGTGTCGGTGTTCGCCGCCTGCCTCGTCTTCGGCGCCCTGGCGCTGCCGGTCTGACATCCATCGGAAGCAGGAGACGCTCGTGAGGCGCTGGATACTCGTTCTCGGCGGATCGTTGATCGTGGTGCTGGGGTCCGTCGCGGTCCTCATGGCGCCGCACGGCGACGACCAGCCGAGTTGGAGCACGCCACCCCCGGGCAGCCGTGCCGAGGCGGCCAGGAGCGGGACGCTGGCCCGGGCGTACGAGCTGCGCCGGGCCGACGATCCGCCGCGCACCATCGTCTACGACAAGGGGCAACCCGTCGCGACGTTGACCGACGGCGCCCGCACGGTGGCGTTCCACGGACCGCCGAGGACCTTCGTCGAGGCGTCCGTGTCCGCCAAGGTCGTCACGGACC
Source organism: Actinoplanes sp. NBRC 103695 (assembly GCF_030269485.1). Taxonomy (GTDB): domain Bacteria; phylum Actinomycetota; class Actinomycetes; order Mycobacteriales; family Micromonosporaceae; genus Actinoplanes. The sequence goes on from NZ_BSTL01000039.1 coordinate 32,488, forward strand.
AATGGGTACGGGTGGCGCCCGAACCGTGGTCACCGAAGAGGGCCAAGGATCCCGAGATGTCCGCCTGGTTCCATGCCTCGCTCGGCTCCACGGAACCCGACATCCTGCAGTTCACCACGGAATACCTCAGGGGCGCCCCGCCGCGGCGAGACGACAAGGGCGACCTGTACGCAGGCGACGCCGGTTTCGGCATCGAACGCGGCGCCGGCGTCGACGGCGCGGATTTCCACGAGTTCATGGGCATCCCGTGGACGTTCCCCGACGACACCACCGTCCCCGCCAACCCGCGGTGGCTCGGCAAACTCGACTGCTCCGGCTTTCTGCGGATCGTGTACGGATACCGCGGCGGCCTGCCGTTGCTGACCGGCACGACCCGTTCCACCGTCGACGGCATGCCACGCACCGCCAACGCGATGGCCTACTACGCCCGCTCGGCCGTCGTCGCGGCCGGCTCCAGCCCCGAGCGGGCCCCCCGCGACCTCGGCGACATCCAGCCCGGGGACCTCGTCTTCTTCGCCATGCGCGACGACCCGGCCAAGGTCAGCCACTCCGGCATCTTCCTCGGCGTCGACGTCACCGGGCACCCCCGCTTCGTATCCTCCCGCGGCGTCACCCGGGGCCCGTCGTTCGGCGACACCGCGAACTCCAGCTCGACCCTCGACGACTCCGCCTTCTCCGCGGCGCTGCGCCGGGTCATCCGGCTGTGATTCTCAGCCCGAAGCACCGCCGCATCGCCATGACCGCGCCCGTGATCATGCTCGGCCTGGTGCTGCTCGCCAATCCCGCGGGCATCCTGCGCAGGCTGGGCGCCACCGATCCGACCGTCGCCGCCGCACCGCCGGTCGGCAACCAGATCACGATCCTCGGCTCGGGCGACATCCTGGTCCACCCGCCGACCTGGGCCCAGGCCCGCGCCGACGCCGCGAAGGCGGGCCGGGCCGGCTATTACTTCGACCCGGTGTTCCACCAGATCAAGGGTCCGGTGACCGCTGCGGACCTGGCCCTCTGCCACATGGAGATCCCGCTGTCGGACCAGTCGCCACCGATGGACTTCCCCGCCTTCCGCGCACCGGCGGAGATGGCCGGCACCATCGAACGAACGGGATGGGACGGCTGCTCGACGGCCAGCAACCACTCCTTCGACCAGGGCGAGGAGGGCCTCCGCTCCACCATCGCCATCTTCGACCGCACCGGACTCGGCCATACCGGTACGTACACCAGCGAGGCGGCCAGCAAGATCCCGAAGATCTACGTCGTCAACGGGGTCAAGGTCGCCCACCTGTCGTTCGCGACCATGTTCAACGAGCGGCGCGGCCACTTCCGGCCCCAACGCAAACCCTGGCTGGCCAACCGGATCGACGACCCGGGCTCGGTAGCCGCCGCGGCCCGCGCCGCCAAACAGGCCGGCGCCGACCTGGTCGTCCTGTCACCCCACTGGGGCACCGAACGCGCCCGCGAACCCGGCCCCGAACAGCTCGCCCTAGCCCGCGAGTGGACCGCCAACCCCGACATCGACCTCGTCCTGGGCGGCCACAGCCACTCCGTGCAACCCGTCGAGATGATCAACGGAAAATGGGTCGTCTACAGCATGGGCAACGCCCTGGCCAGGCACGACTTCGCGACCGACACCAACCGCGAAGGCATCATCCCGCGATTCACGTTCACCCGGGGCCCCGACGGACGCTGGCGCGCCACCCAGGCGTCGGTCATCCCGATCTGGCAGGCGATGCGGCCGCGCATCGAGGTCGTGAACCTGCCCGCGGCGCTCACCCGGCTCCCGCGCCTCGACGGCCGCCGCGCCGTCTACGGACGGGCCTACGACCGGATCCAGGAGCGTGTGTTCGCCAACGACGCGGCACGTCACGGCCTCGTGGTGGTCGCGCCCCTGGGGTGACTTCGTCAGGGTGCGTACGCGCTTCGTCAGGGTGCGTACGTGCTTCGTCAGGGTGCGTACGCGCTTCGTCAGGGTGCGTACGCGCGCAGCACACCCTCGGCCACCTGGTAGAGCCGACCGTCGGCGAGGACCACATGGCTGCTGCCGCCCGGGTTGTACGGCCCCGCTTCGAAGTAGGTGCGCTTGCCGGTGGCCGCGTTCAGGACCGCAATCGACTCGTCGCCGACGCCGGCGTACAGCAGGCCGCCGGCACGCACCGGCTGGTCGACCGGCTGCCCGAGGTAGGCCAGCCACGACCGCTTACCGGTCTTCGCGTCCAGGGCCTCGACGCCGTGGAAGACCGTACGGAAGATCCGCTTGCCGTCGGCGGCGACCAGCCCGCCGGAGACCTTGCTCGACCATCGCACCGCACCGGTCGCGGCGGTCAGCGCGCTCAGCCCGCCCTTGGCGTCAGCAACGTAGAAGACATCCCCGGCCGGGGTGGCCGCCACGGCCGTCCACGCGTTCGGCTTGCCCCACAGCCTCTTGCCGGTGGCCACCGACAACGCGGCCACCCCCGGGTCGCGGCTGACCAGCACCCGCCCCGCAGCCGAAACACCCGCCGACTCGTAGCCCGAGGCGGTCCAGCGCTTCTTGCCGTCACTGAGCCGGAACGCCCGCACGGCGGGTTCGGTCGAGCTCGACGACCCCGCAACCATCACCATGCCCTGGTCCACGACCATCGACGCGACCGGACCGGAGGCCCCCACGGCCCACTTCTGCTTGCCGGTCACCACGTCCAGCGCGACGATGCCGCCGTTCGGGTCACTCTGCGACTGGCAGTCGGAGTTGCCCGCCACCAGCAGGTTCCCGGCCACCGCCAGGTGCGGGGTGGTCTCGTCCTCGGGGTTGCGGAACGTGTGATGCCACAACTTCCTGCCGGTGCCGGCCTGGTAGGCGCCGATCCCGGTCTCGTCGGAGACGAAGACCCGCCCGCCGACGGCCAGCGGCGTGGCCGGCTTCGAGCACGAGTAGTCCTCGATCGCCGGGAGCTTGGTGGCCCAGCGCTGCTTCAGCTTGCTGAGGCTGGCGGCGTTGATGACCGACTCGCTCGGGTTGTAGAAGTTGTGGCCCGGGCCGTAACCCGGCTGCGCCCAGCCCGGCGAGGCGGCTGCGGACGCGGCAGGCACGCCGGCCATCAGCACGGCAGCGGAAACGGCCGCCAGCAGGCGCGACGTCAGGCGGAACGACATGTGAATCCCCGAGGTTCGGTGTGATCGGCTCTGGCACCGTAAGTGCGGCTCACCGCGACCGTGCGGCCTTCGACCGATCCCCACCCCATCGGGTTCGTGCTCGCCACCGCCCATCCGCATGCCGAAGCGCCCGCCACTGCGGTGGCGGGCGCTTCGGTAAGTAGTACTACGGGGCGGGGTTTGGGGGCGGGACAGCGGCCGGGGTCAGGATCTGCGGATTCGCCGCGGGGTCTCGCGTCGCCTCGAACTTGACGTCGAATGCGGTCGGGAAGGACTGGCCCTGGCACGCTGCCGTCGCGGATTCCTTCAGCTTGACGGCATTCTTCAGGATCACCGAGACGGTAGTGCCCTTATTCAGGACCAGTGCGCTCCCCGGGCTGTACGAGGCGATTTCGACGGACGGCGTGCAGCCATCCGTGGGGGTCGCACCGGGCGTGATGGAGACGACCTTGCCCTGCACCGTGTTGGTGCCCGGGTTCGAGAAGGTGATTTTCACGTCGCCGGCCTCCCCAGGCAGCAGCAGCTTGGTGCCGGGCGAGTAGGTCTGGTTTCCGGCGTCGCGTCCGAGCCACTGGCCGTTGACCGTCAACGCTTCGAACTTCTCCGAGCCGGCACCGGTCGGATTCGCCTGCGCCACCTGGTTGAAGGCAGCGAAGGCGACACCCCCGATGGCGAGAGCGGCCACGGCGACACCCGAACCGATGACGGTGAGGCGTTTCTTGTTCAGCGACATGCGTGTGTACTCCTACAATTCGGTTGTGCGAGTTGTCTTAGGCGGATGCCGCACAACGTGGATGGGGCTGGCGGTTGGCTCGTGGCTGGGACAACCGTCGGCCGTCCCTTCCGGCTAGCTGCCGGGGCTCCCGTTCGGCGACGGGTTGTCGGACGGCGCAGTGGATTCGCTCGACTCAGGAGTGTTCGCCCCTGGCTGGTCGGCGGTATCAGGCGCGCTTGTTTGCGGCTGTTCCGGCGGCCGGCGTGACCCGGAGCTCGAGGGCTCGTTGGTCTTGGGACTCGTCGGCGTCGGTGCCGTGGTCGGTTCAGCGGTGGACGCCTCGGGTGCGGTGTTCGCGGCGCTCTGAGGCTTCTTTTCGGAGCCGGGCGTCGTGGACGCGTCAGGCGAGGCGACCGGACTGTCCGCAAGCGGAGTAGGTCCGTCGGTCGGCACCGGCAGCCGGGTCTTGATGTCGACCGTCACCTGAGTCGTTCTGATCCATGCCGGCTCGTTCTTGGACGCGAACGCAATGCCCGCCGTGCTGCTCATGGCGAGTACGGTGCCGAGGCAGATCGCGAACTTGGTGCGGGTGCCGCACTTCCGACGGTGCTGAAGCGTGGTAGCAGGCAAGGTCTTCTCCTCGCTCCATTTCAGGTCGGATCGCGGTACTGCGACTTTCGCGGCCCATCTGGTGCAGCCGTGCTGACCTGAAAGAACCTAACCGGTGACGCACCTTTCCGCAGTCACGCAATAGTGGTAGCCCGAGCGGTTGTGCGACGTCCGGCTGATCGGCCCGACCGGTTCGCTGCCCCGGAGTTTCCGCAGGTCATGGCGATCGCATTCGTCGGAGAAGATCACGTGACGGGGTTCGGCGCCGCCTGCTCTCGCCCATTCCTGACGCCGGTATCCCCGAACGTGGCGGCGGATCAGCAGGGCGGCAAAGGGGAAGCGGAGCGAAACCCGCTGTCCCGCCCGTCATGGGCGGGACAGCGGACGCCGCTGTCAGGCTCGCTGACGGCGGCGGATCACCCGGCGGGTGATGAGGGTGCTGCCGGCCAGCGCCAGCACCCCCAAGCCCGCCGCAGCCAGCCCGGCGACGTTGCGCGGCTGGCTCGGGACGTCACTGACCTTGGCTGGAACGGCCGTCGTGGCGTCGGTTGTGTAGGACGCCCGGCGGAAGTCCCACCAGCCGCCCCCATGCTTGCCGAACACGAACACCGCGGCCGAGGCGCTCTTGCGAGAGCCCTTTCCGGTGGCCGTGATGACGACCATTCCCTCCGCCTTCAGCTTCAACTTGACGCTGAACTCACCGGTCCGGCTGGTCCGCACCCGGGTTGTCTTCAGCACCCGGTAGCGGCTCGATCCCTTCGGCCGGAAGACGACGGTGACGATCACCTTTTCCCTGCTGCCGTACATGCGGCCGGACGCCTTCACCGACGCGCCGTAGTTCACCACACCCTTGTTGACCACGAGCATCGGTGGCAACGGCGGGTAGTAGTTGTGGTTGTTGAAGGCCGACGGCTTCGGCGGTTTCGGCTTGGCCGGTGCCGCGGTTGCGGCGCCGGCCGAGAGCCCCAAGGTCATCGCCACTGTGGCGAAGACCGTGAGGAGGAACGCAAAAGCCCGATTGCGGCTCATGGCTGCCTCTTCTCATGCTTCTGGTTGACATTGATTCAACGGGCAGCGCCCGCACTGGGTCGTGCGCATCACCTCCTTTAGCGCCGCTTTCATCTTTGGGGCTAATTTCAGAAACTCTCGGAGTTTCTGCGCGCCAAACCATCATTCGAAGCGCTATGAGCCGTTAACTCAGTGAGCCGCCAGTAGTGCACGCACTCATAGGGACAACGCGGGATCGACAGCCGGGAGTATGCGCAGTTCGGGCTCTAACCGATGCCCGATCGGCGGACACGGGGACACGAATAGAGGAGGCATGACGATGGACCTGCGTGACTATTTGCGGGCCGTCCGGAAAAGGTGGTGGCTGGTCGCGATGGCCGTCGCGATTTCGGTCGGTGTTGCCGTCGCGGTAACGCTCCTCACCCCGCCGAGATACGCCGCCTCGGTGACGTTCTTCGTCAGCACCCGGGGTACCGAGGTGATCCAGGCGTTCCAGGGCGGCCAGTTCGCCCAGCAGCGGGTCAAGTCGTACGTGGATGTGCTGACCAGCAACCGCCTGGCCCAGTCGATCGCCGCCGACGACCCGGCCGGTCTGACCGCCGAGGAGATCCAGGAGGAGGTCACCGCACAGGTCGTTCCGGACACCGTCCTGGTCCAGGCGACGGTCACCGACACCGACCGGGCGCGGGCCCTGCGTCTGGCCCAGCGCCTGGCCGTGCAGTTCCCGGCCCTGGTCAGCAAGCTGGAGACGCCTCCCGGCTCCAAGTTGCCCACGGTGGGCGTACAGATCATCGCCGAGCCCAGGCTGGCGGACGCGCCCGTGTCGCCCCAGCCCGTACGCAACGTGGGTCTTGCTCTGGCTCTGGGTTTGATCGTCGGCGTCGGGGCAGCCGCCCTCCGGGAAAGTCTTGATCGCACCATCCGCACTCCCGAGACCCTGCACGAGGCGACCGGGGCGCCGGTGCTGAGCGGCATCCCGTTCGACCGAAAGGCGGACAAGTCGCCGCTGATCACCGAGGGCAGCGCCCATTCGGCTCGCGCCGAGGCCATGCGTCAGCTACGCACGAACCTGCAGTTCGTGAACGTGGATCGCCCGCTGCGGAGCCTGGTGGTGAGCAGCGCCCTGCCCGGCGAGGGCAAGTCGACGACGGTGTGCAACCTGGGCATCGCGTTCGCCGAGGCCGGCAAGCGCGCCATCATCATCGACGCCGACCTGCGCCGCCCGCGCGTGGCCGAATACCTGGGGCTGGAGGGCGGCGGCGGCCTGACCAACGTCCTGGCCGGTCAGACGAACGTCCGTGACGTGGTCCAGCAGTGGGGCGACAGCGGGCTGTGGGTGCTGCCGAGCGGCTCGATCCCACCGAACCCGTCGGAACTGCTCGGCTCGGGCAACATGGCCGACCTGCTGACCTCGCTGAGCGCGGCCTTCGACATCGTCCTGATCGACACGCCTCCGCTGCTGCCGGTGACGGACGCCGCGGTGATGTCCACGCTGGCCGACGGCTGCATCCTGGTCTCCCGCCACGCGCGTACGACGGTCGCTCAGGCGGCAACGGCGGCCGAGGCCCTGGCCAAGGTGAACGCCCAGCTCTACGGCTGCGTGCTGAACATGATGCCGACGAAGAGCGGCGGCGGGTACTCCTACTACACCTACGACACGGCGACGCCTGCCCTCACTCCGGCGCCGGCCGCCGGCCCGCTACCGGACTCTCCCTTCCGCTCCGAGCTGGTCGGCAGTCTGGTACGCACCCCTCGGCACGCCGGGAACGACCCGCTGGACGCCCCCACGACGGACCTCCGCGTCTATTACCGCCAGCAGGGCACGGCGCCGGCTCCGCCGGTCACCTCGTAGCGGCGACGATGGTGCGCAGCGCACTCCAGATGTCGGCCGCGCAGGTGCGGAAGGCCTCGATCGGCTGCCCCACGGGGTCCGCGAGGTCGTCCTCGCCGGGTGGGGCCGTGTGCCGGGTGGCATTCACCGCGCTGAGCAGTCGGTGCATGCCTTCCCCCTCTGCGCCGTCTTGGCTCGCTCTTTCCGCGAATCGAGCGAATTGCCGGAGGGTGAAGGCGCGTCGGACGGCGCTCGGTTCGAGCGCAAGACAGGCAGCTCTCTGGTCACGGTCGGCGGTCAGGACAAGGTCGGCGTCCCTCAACGTCGATGCTTTCACCGTACGGCTGACGAATCGATCCGAGGTGACGCCGCATTCGGCGAGCACCCGTGCGCTGTTCTCGTGCATCGGCTCCCCGTCGAATGCCCGCATTCCCGCGCTGGCGACGGTGATGTCCGCCGGACCGAATGCCTCGTCGAATGCCCGCCGCGCGAGTCGTTCCGCCATCGGCGAGCGACACAGGTTGGCGTAACACACGAAAAGAATCCCGAACGTCAAATGCACTGCCCTCCGAAAGGATTGATGACGATGACCGGCCGGATTCTGTTGTCCGCTCCCGACGTCGGAGAACTCGAGGAAGCGTATGTCGTCGAGGCGCTCCGCTCGGGCTGGGTCGCGCCGGCCGGGCCGGCCGTCGACGCTTTCGAACGCGAGGTGGCCGCCCGGGCCGGCGTTGCTCATGCGGTCGCGGTGAGCTCGGGAACGGCCGGGCTGCACCTTGCGCTACTGGCCTCAGGTGTCGGGCCCGGCCAGGTCGTGCTGGTGCCGACGCTGACCTTCGCCGCCACGGCGAACGCGGTCGCCTACACCGGCGCGGAGCCGGTGTTCGTGGACTGCGACCCGGAGACCGGCAACATCGATCCCTCACTCGTGGAGTCGGCGCTGGACGGCAAGGTCGGCGCGGTTATGCCGGTCGACCTGTTCGGAGCATGCGCCGACTACTCCTTGTTGGAGCCGCTGTGTGCCGACCGCGGAATTCCCCTGATCGAGGACGCGGCGGAGTCCCTGGGCTCAACCCTCGAAGGTCGACCGGCCGGTTCCTTCGGCCGCGCGGCTGTCGTGTCCTTCAACGGCAACAAGATCATGACCACCTCGGGCGGCGGGATGCTCCTGACCGACGACGCGGCGCTGGCTTCCCGTTGCCGGCACCTGTCGACCCAGGCCCGAGAGCCGGTGCCGCACTACGAGCACCGGGAGATCGGCTACAACTACCGGCTGAGCAACATCCTGGCCGCACTCGGCCGCGCCCAGCTGAGCCGTCTCGACGAGATGATCGCCCGCCGCAGGGTTCTCCGCGAGGCGTACGCGAAGGTCTTCGCCAGCACCGACGGGGTTTCACTGCTGGGCGTGGACGACGGCGCGAACTGCTGGCTGACCAGCATCGTGGTTGCTTCGGACCGTGCCGGCTGGCAGGCCGCGGACCTGGCCGGCCACCTCGCAGCCGCGGACATCGAGACGCGCCCGATCTTCAAGCCCATGCACCTGCAGCCGGTCTTCGCCGACGCCCGCGCCGTCCTGACGGGCGCGGCCCAACGGCTGTTCGGTGAAGGCCTCACGTTGCCGTCGGGCTCTGTACTGACAGACGCGGACACGCAGCGAATCATCGACTGCATCACCGATTTCCTGGAGAAGAACCGATGATCGACCGCATTCAGCGCATCATCGACATCGTCGTCGCCGTCCTCATGCTGGTGCTGACCGCACCCGTGCTGCTAGCCGTCGCGGGCTTGGTCGCCTGGCGGCTCGGGCGTCCGGTGTTCTTCCGGCAGGCCAGGCCGGGCCTCCACGGCCGCGTGTTCACAATGGTGAAGTTCCGCACCATGCGCGACCTCGACCCCGCACGCGGCCTGATCAGCGACGCCGACCGGATCACCGGACTGGGCCGCCTCCTGCGGGCGACCAGCGTCGACGAGCTGCCCACCTTCGTCAACATCGTGAAGGGCGACATGAGCCTGGTCGGACCGCGCCCTCTTCTGGTGCGATACCTCGACCGCTACACGCCTGAGCAGGCACGCCGGCACATGGTGCGGCCCGGCCTGACAGGTCTGGCTCAGGTGCGGGGCCGCAACGCGATCTCGTGGGACGACAAGTTCGCCCTGGACGTCTGGTACGTGGAGCATCGCACCCTCGGCCTCAACCTGCGCATCATGATGGAGACCGTGCTGACCGTCCTGCGGCGCGACGGCATCGCTGCGGAGGGCGAGGTGACGATGCCCGAGTTCATGGGCAGCCGCAGCCGCCACGAGGCGGCCAATGTCTGAGCCGCTGGTCATCGTCGGTTGCGGCGGCCACGGCCGCGAGGTCTTCGGCATCGTCCAGGCGATCAACGAGGCGTACGGCGAGCCGTGGAAGGTGCTGGGCTTCGTCGACGACGCGGCGAGCGACACCAACCTGGCCAGGCTCGAGCGGCTGGGCGCGCCTTTCCTAGGCGTGGTGAGCCAGCTCGTCGAGATGCCGGAGGAGACCAGGTACGTCATCGGCATCGGCGATCCCCGGGTGCGGGCGAAGGTAGCGTCGGCGATCGGCCCACATCGGCTCCCGGCAGCGCCGCTGGTTCATCCCGATGCGACAGTCGGTCCCGACAACCGGCTGGCCGAAGGCGTGGTTTTGTTTCCCGGCGCTCGTGTCACGACAGATGTGCGCCTGGGTCGGCACGTCCACCTGAACCAGAACGCGACTGTCGGCCACGACAGCATCCTCGACGACTACGTCCAGGTGAACCCGCTGGCCGCGATCTCGGGCGACTGCCACATAGCGGAGCGTGTGCTGATCGGAACAACGGCTGCGGTCCTGCAGGGCCTGACAATCGGCGAGGGCGCAACGGTCGGAGCCGGCGCGTGCGTGGTCCGCTCGGTCGAGACGGGCCTGACCGTCAAGGGCGTGCCTGCTCGCTGAGCCGCCTTCGAATCAAGCGAGGTCTCCTTTATGCGCAGCTGAACCCTTTCCAGGCGCCAGCTGATCGACAGGGTCCCGGGTGAAGAGCCGAGTCTTTCCGTCCGTCCAGGCCGCGGAACTTGTCGCCACGATGAGGCAGATCCACATGAATCGCGCATCGTAGTAGTCGCCCGAAAACATCGAGGCAATGCCGACGTAAAGCGCGCACATGGCAATTCCCAACCGAGCGCTCGTGAACCGACGCTGCGACGCCAGGTCTCGGACTACGGCTATCAGTGCAACGGCGACGAGGGCGAGGCCCGCCAATCCGGTCTCGGCGGCCACCGACATGAATAGATTGTGCGGGTAAGCGATGCCGATCGAGTTGCCCACCTTCGCGAAGAAGCCATCCAGCCCAGCGCCGAAGACGGGGTTCTCATAGAAGACGTCGCGGGCATACGCCAGCAGTTCGGGCCGGTGGGAGTAGTCGGTATCAGCAAGACTGTCACTCGAGTAACGGGCGGACAGGCTCGTGTGCCCGTTCAGGACGTTCCACGCGACCGCCGCCAAGCCGGTGCCGAGCGCGGAGATCAGCAAAAGAAGAGACAGTCGGATCCTACGGAAGACAATGACAAAGGCGACTGTCGCGGCCCCGACGAGGGATACGATCGCCCCTCGTGAGCCGGAGAGGAAGGTGCCACCCAAGAGGAGCGGGATGGGAAGCAGAAGAGACCGGCGACGATACGAGAAGCTCAGCGATATGGAAGCGATGACGCCGAGGCAGAGTATTCGAGCGAAAACGTTGGGCCCGCCCCCGAACGCGGAATACCTGCCCTGAGGTCCCGGGCCGGCGGCCAGGGCGCCGAGGATGTACACGATTCCGGCGAGAAGCATGGCGAAGAGAATGACTCGGGCGGCCTTCTCTGGAGAGGGGCCGACCAGTGCGGCTGTCACCAGCAGCAGAGTGATGAGCGCGAAGATGTTGGTCAGGGAGATGATTATCCGCGCGCCGGGTGGCGCCCAGAAGAACGAAAGCATCTGTAGGAGCTGGATGGCCAAGATGAGGCGTACGGGAGTTGTCCATCGATGATGGTATCCGCTGCTCGCTGCACCGAGCCTCCAGCAGAGGGCGACTACTGCAATGAGGAGACATCCCCACGTTCGTGGTTCAGTGACGGCGGAATCCCAGGACTCGACCGGGTCTGGGCCGAATCGTCCACCCAGACTGACCAGGAAGAGCGAAGAGATTCCGACAAGGCTGAGGCGGCCGCTCATTGAGGGAAACTTCGTGATTGGCGAGGGTGGCAATTGTGTGCTCCGAATTAACTGCTGACGAAACGACTATGTGCGCGTCGACCGTGAATGGCGCAGAGGGAAATGGAGACGACGGCGGCGGTGCAGTAGCTGAGTAACGACCCCCAAGCTGCCCCCAGGGCGCCCATCGAAGGAATCATCAAGACGTAGGCGGTGACTGCCACCACCATGGCGCACGTATCTGATATCAGCGGACTCGTGGACGACCCCATCGCCACCGCGAGACCCAAGGCGCACCGGCTCAGAATCAGAAGGGCGGAAGCGGCTGACAAGGGGAGTATCAGATTTGCTGCGGCCGAGTAGGCGTCACCGAAGAGCGGCAAGACGGCGAATCTGCAACCCAGATATACCGCAGCGCTTGCCGGTACGGCGAGTACGGCTACGTGACACATCTTCCTGAACGGTCGAAGATTCCCGGCAATGAATGCCCTGTGCCAGGCTGGTGCATGTGCGTCGATCCAGGCTTGAAGCGGCCACTGAGCCATCTCGCACACCGTCGCGACGACGACGTACAGGCCGAGCTGCTGATAACTCGCCATCCATGGCAGCATGATGCGGTCTGATCGCGTCGCGATTATTGATGCCAAACTTGATGGCATCAAGGCGAGCCCCAAGCGGCGAATCCGCCTCAGGCTGGTCGGATTTCGTTCCGCAGTTTTTGATTTATCGGCCTTGATCGCCCATAAGAAAATTGTCGGTGGAACGGTGATGCAGATCGCATAAGCGCCGAGCCACGTGGCTGTCGACTTTTCGCCCGCGAGGCTCAAGCCAGTCGCTATGGAGGCGAGGGATATCTGCGCGGCCAGGCTGGTCGTCAAGAATGATCGTCCGGAACTCGCCACGGTGCAGACGGCCCTGAGACCGCCCGTCAGGCAGTTCCCGAACGTCACCAGGGCCAACGCCGCGGCGACGACCAGTGCGCCAACGGATCCATTATCGAGAGCCAAGGCGATCGTGGCGGCGGAGAGCAGAGCCATGATCAGCGATGGCTTGACCAGACGCCGGAACTCTGATGAGCCGACAGCAAGTGTGTTGCGTAAGGCTGCCCTGGCCGGGTAGGCGCGATCCAGGCCGGCCAGACCAATGACACCTAGGACATAGCTGACCTGAAGGTAGAACGCGAGCTCTCCGCGGCCGGACGGGCCCATGACCCTGGAAGACAGGAGATTGACGAGAAAGGCGCAGATTGCCACCGTGAGCTGGCCACCGAACAAGTGAGCTGCCAATCGGAAGGCCATCTTGTTCTCGTCGCCCACCTTGCCGGTCGGCGTGCGCTCCGAGACGGACATCAAGATAGGTGCATCCTTCCAGGCCATACCTGAAACTGTGGTCGCGCGAGATGCAACCGATTCTTATCTATCTAAGAACAACGATCGCAACGCTTTAGGGTGACGGGCGCGGACTCGTACTGCCGGTCGCAGAGTTTTGTGAATTATTCTTCCTGTGGTAGGTAGATCTGCTGCGGGTATATGCAAATGCTCGCCACTTGATGCGGGAAGGATTTTCATGAGGATCGTCTACATCCATCAATACTTCCGCACACCTGAAATGAGTGGTGGAACGCGATCCTTCGAGTTTGCCAGGAGGCTCGTAGCTCGTGGCCATGAGGTGCAGGTGGTCAGTGCGGACATCGATGGCGACGGCGAATCATCGCAGAAGTGGCGAGAGTCCAGTTCCGCTGGGATCCGAATCCACTGGGCCTCCATCCCGTACAACAACAAGATGTCCTACCGGGACCGGATCAAGTCGTTCGCGGGATTCGCCGCCGCCGCATGTGCACGGGCCTCGAAGATCCCGCAGGATTTGGTATTCGCCACCTCTACGCCCTTGACCGTGGCCATCCCCGGGATCTATTCGGCTCGCCGGAACGGCGTTCCGTTCGTCTTGGAGGTCCGTGATCTGTGGCCTGAGGTGCCGATCGCCCTGGGTGCCTTGAAGTCGGCTCCGGCCAAGGCTGCGGCTCGTCGTCTCGAGCGTTGGGCGTACCGGCGCTCGGCCCACGTTGTTGCGCTTTCCCCCAAGATGGCTGAAAACGTTGAGAAGTTAGCTCCGGGTAAATCAACGACGGTTATTCAGAATGGATGTGACGTGGACCTCTTCTGCGATGCTGAGGTGCTCGGCAAGCAGCTACGAGCGGCGACCGCCTGGCTCGGCGACCGACCACTTCTGCTCTACGCCGGAACGCTCGGTCTCGTAAATGGTGTTTCCTTTCTCGTGCGAATGGCAGAGCATCTTGTCGGGATTGATCCCGAAATTCGCCTGGCTGTCGTCGGAGGCGGACGGGAAGAGTCGGAACTGAAAAAGCTCGCGCAGGAGCTCGGCGTCCTCAATCGTAATCTTTTTTTCGTGGCGCCGATGCCCAAGAATCAGGTGGTTGCGTACTTTGGGGCTTGTGACCTGTCATTCTCGGTTGTTCAGGACATGCCGATTCTGGCAGGCGACAGTGCGAACAAGGTTTTCGATGCCTGGGCGGCCGGGCGGCCCGTAGCGATCAATCACGGTGGCTGGGTGGCGGACATTATTTCCCGCACGGGTGCAGGAGTGATCCTTCCGAATGGCGACCCGATCGGAGCTGCGAAGGTCGTCGCCTCCTTCGTCGCCGACAGCCGGCGCATGGCGGAGGCGCGAGCTGCTGCCGGCCTGTTGGCCCAAGGTGATCTTTCGCGTGATGCGCTGTTCAGTAAGTTTGAGGCCGTCTTGGCGCGAGTCTCCGGACAGTCGAACTCGGGTTGACGAGGATTGCGTTCTTCGACGAACCCGCTGTATATGAGTTTTAGTCATGATCTTTCAAGTTCGGGCGCGCCGTCCGACGTATCGCTTCTTCTAAGGATCGATCACTCATGGGGAAATCAGAGCAGGACAGATATGCGTTTGAGCCGCCGGAAGCCCCGGCTCATATCCAGTTCAAGCGGGTGCGTCGAATAACAGAATGCAGCGTTGAGAAACGGCGTCCGTGGAGACGAAGGAAGCCTTTGATTTTGGTGGCCGCCGGGTTGGTTCTGGTCCTGCTCGTCGGGGGCGGCTGGGTAGGTGTGGAGAGCTGGCGGGCCAAGGGGCATCTCCAGACCGCGGCCGGGCTGTTCATCCTGCTCCAGCGGCAGATCAGATCGGGCGACGTTTCCGCAGCCAAGGGCACCCTGGCAGCGCTGCAACTCGAGACGAAGGCGGCGCACCACAACACCGACGGTTTCGGGTGGGCGCTTGCAGGCAGGGCGCCGATGGTCGGAGACGACGTGCGGGCGGTGGGCACGGTAGCGAAGGTTCTCGACGACTTGGCCTGGCGCGGTCTGCCGACGTTGCTGGACGTCGCAAGCGGCCTCGACCCGAGGGCGTTGGCCCCACGGAACGGCCGCGTAGAGCTCAAGTCTTTGGTGGCCGCGGGGCCTCGGATCTCTGCCGGTCTGGCGGTGATCGGCAAAGCGCGTGCCGAGGTGCTCGGTATTCCGGCAGACGGGCTGACCGATCAGGTAGCGGCGGCCGTCACCAGGCTTTCCATCGGGCTGACCGATGCGGAACGGCTGGTGTCCACGGCTGACCGGGCGGCACGACTGCTGCCCAACATGCTCGGCGCTCGTGGGCCCCGGAACTACCTCGTGCTCTTCCAGAACAACTCGGAGATCCGGGCGACCGGCGGCATGCCGGGTGCGTACATCGTCGTGCATGCGGACGACGGCGCCGTCACCATCACCGATCAAGGGACCGCCACCAGCGATCTGAAGACCTTTGACTCTCCGGTGCAGAAGCTCGGGCTCGACCAGCGGATGCTCTACACAGACCGGCCCGCCGTCTTCCCGTCGGACGTCAACTTGAGCCCCGACTTCCCGACCGCCGCTTCGCTGATGCGGACCATGTACCGCATGCGTACCGGCGTCACCGTCGACGGCGTTCTGGCGACCGATCCGGTTGCTCTTTCCTATTTGCTCCGCGCGACCGGAGCGGTCAAGGTGCCGGCAGGGGATGCCCTGACCTCGCAGAACGCCGTCCGGATGCTGCTCTCCGAGGCGTACGCGAAGTATCCCGACCCGTCTGACCAGGACGTCTACTTCGCCAAGGCGGCCCAGGCCACCTTCGGCGCGTTGATTCGGGGCCAAGGCAATCCGAAGGGCATGCTCGCTCAGCTCGCCCGCGCGGCCGGCGAGCGCCGCCTGCTCATGTGGTCGGCCAACAAGGCCGAGCAGACCCTCCTCGCCGGTACCGTCCTGGAAGGTCGCCTGCCCACCGACGCCCCGTCCGCACCTACGGTCGGGGTATTCCTCAACGACGGCACCGGCGCGAAGCTCAGCTATTACCTCACGCACAGCGCCGACCTCACGACCGGACCTTGCGACGGCCAGGGCAGTCGTGAGCTGCACCTGAAGCTGACCCTGGGCTCGACCGCCCCCACCGCGAACCTGCCCAAGTACGTGACCGGCCTGGAGCTCTCCGGCGACACCTACACGTCGCGTACCAATGTGATGATCTTCAGTCCGACAGGCGGCGCAGTGGTTGGTGTTGCGACCGGCGGCGTAACGGTCGATGTCGGGACCGGGATCGAGCGGGACCGGACCGTGTCTGTGCTCACCGTGGACCTGCCGCCGGGTGGCCGGCAGACCTACGACGTGACCATCCGGCCGGGCGCGATCCCGGACGACGGCGCTGTCCGGCCGCGATTGTGGACCACGCCGGGCGTACGTCCGTGGGAAACGACGATCCAGGCTGGAGGTCCATGCGGCTGAGGTACACCGTTCACGGCGAGTCATCCACCACATGGATATGCGTTATCACCCGAAATACGCATGCATTAGGACATACTTCGCGCGTTGAGCATGGTGAGGGTCTGCACCGAGGCGAGCCTCACCCATGATGATGTCCACCGTGAAGAGGCCGTATGTCATTCCCTGCGCGGATCTGGCAGTCCGGGATCCCGGAGAAACGTACTCGCATCCTCGGTCCTTGGCTGGTGGATGCAGGTGCGTGGGCGATCGGTCTGTTCGCCGCGGTCGCGGCGCGGTACGACGACGACCTGGCCGCGGCGCCCATGACGTTCACCGGGATGGCGGTGGTCGTCGCGGTCGTGCTGCACACCGCGATCGGCCACCAGCAGTTCCTCTACCGGGGCCGGTACGGCTTCGGCACGTTCGAGGAGGTGCGCGCCATCTTCACGACGGCGCTGGCCGTGGTCATCGTCCTGGTCGCCATAGATCTCGCGATGCCCAGGCGGCCGCTCCCCTTGAGTGCGGCTCTGGTCGGCGGTCCGGTTGCGCTTGTCGTGATGTGCGCCGTCCGCTACGTACGGCGTCTCCAGCACGAACGGCGCCTGCGCCCGAACGCGCAGAGCGCCACACCCGTGCTCCTGTTCGGCGCTGGTGCCGCAGGTCAGCGTCTGTTGCGTTCCCTGATGCAAGATCCCATGAGCCTGTACGTACCTGTCGGTCTCATCGACGACGACCCGGCGAAGCGCAACCTCCGCGTCAACGGCGTCGCAGTGAAGGGTGACCGGCACCGCATCGCGGAGGCTCTGACCGTGACCGGCGCCCGAACGGTCATCTTCGCGGTCGCCAATGTGGATGCCAAGATCATCCGGGAGGTGCGTCGTCGCGCCCTGGACGCCGGAGCGGACTTCAAGGTGGTTCCTTCCTTCACGGAGCTCCTGGACGGCAAGGTGACTGCTGCCGATGTACGCGACGTGAACATCGCCGACCTTCTTGGCCGGCACCAGGTCGAGACTGACCTGGACGCCATCGCCGGCTACCTCAAGGGCAAGCGCGTCCTGGTCACCGGGGCCGGCGGATCGATCGGCTCAGAGCTGTGCCGCCAGCTGCACCGCTTCGAGCCGGCCGAGCTGATGATGCTCGACCGGGATGAGTCCGCACTGCACGCCGTCCAGCTGTCCATTCATGGCCGCGCTCTGCTTGACAGCCCCGAGCTCATCCTCGCCGACCTCCGCGACGCCCAACGGGTCTCGGCGATCTTCGCGCGGCGTCGGCCCCAGGTTGTGTTCCACGCTGGGGCGCTCAAGCACCTGTCGCTTCTCGAGGCCAACCCGGGTGAGGCCGTCAAGAGCAATGTCTGGGGTACGCAGACCGTTCTCGAAGCCTGTGCCGCCGCCGGTGTCGAGCGGTTCGTCAACATCTCCACCGACAAAGCGGCGAACCCGACCAGCGTTCTCGGCTTCTCCAAGCGCATTACCGAGCGGCTGACCGCCCATGCCGCCACCGTCGGTGCCGGCACCTACCTGAGCGTCCGATTCGGCAACGTCCTCGGAAGCCGTGGCTCGGTGCTCACCGCGTTCGCGGCGCAGGTCGCTGCCGGAGGCCCGGTCACCGTGACCGACCCCGACGTGACGCGCTACTTCATGACCGTCCAGGAAGCAGTGCAGCTCGTTATTCAGGCTGCCGCAATCGGTCGGGACGGCGAGGCGTTGGTCTTGGAGATGGGCCAGCCCGTACCTATCGCTCAGGTCGCACGGCAGATGGCAGAGCAGGCCGACGCTCCGGTCGAGATCATCTACACCGGCCTCCGCCCAGGAGAGAAGCTGCACGAGGATCTCTTCGGCGAGGGCGAGGCGGATGTGCGGCCGCTGCACCCGCTGATCTCACACGTTGCGGTACCCGCCCTCAACCCGTACCTGGTCCGCATGCTCGGACCGCAGCAAGATCCGGATCGCATCACGAGCGAGCTGGCCGAGCTGTGCCAAGCGGACTGCGCCCTTCCCGCGGTCGCGGGCCGCGTCTCCGCTCACATCGCTCGTCAGGCGGAATCCGCCGACCTCCGCCAGGCGATCATGATGCAGACCCCGAATCCCCATTGACCGGAGTCATATCGACTTCGCCTATCCGGTTGCCCGTGGGCGCTGGCGAGCCTGATCCGATCGTCCGCGCGGGCGTCCGTCCGCTAGCGCGCGTCTGCGCCAAGGAGCGCGGGTGGCCGCCGTACGAAGGTGATGCCTGGTCCTGATGTCGCCGGACTGTTCCGGACAGTGCGGAACAGCCCGGCGGGTGCCGCTTTCCTCCGTAGATGGATTGGCTGGGAGGCACAGGCCAATCAATCAGGGAGTGGCGATGTTCAGTACGCGCAATGTGGTGCTGCGGCTCGCGGCGGTGGGCGCTGCCGCGGTTGTTGTGCTCGGGGTTGCCGAGTCGGCTGCCCCGGCGCCCGTCTTGGCGGCGGCGTGTCCGGTACGGAGTCCTGCGACGCCTGCCGCGGGTTCGTTGACGAACGGGGGTGACATCGCGGTCGGCGTTTTCCATCTCGCCGACGGCAACTGCACCCACGGTGCTTACGACACGATCCTCTACCCGGGTCAGAGCACCCGGGACCTGGGCTGGGGGCGGGTTGCCGGCGCATACATCGGTGAGCCGTACTGGGCGAGAGTGACCGGTAACGGCGCCACTCATGACTACACCGGAACGGACTGGAGTCTCGATCCTTACCGGGGCGGGAACTGGACCATCGCCGCGGTCTGCTGCGGCGGGCAGGACTGAAGGGCTGATATCCACGTTCGACCAGGTCGCTGAGCTTGCGACGTCGGGCGACAGGGCGCGGGGGCGAGATCGGGGGAGAACACCGAGGCAGCTTCGTTCCGAGCCTTGCGGGGCGGGGCGGCAACGGTGTTGATCAGGGTCCGGCCGGGTGGCGTACACCATGCGGCCGGACCCTGTAAGTGGGCGCGGCTCAGGGCCGCAACGTGACGCCCAGCCCGTCGTTGACGGCCAGGTCGTGGTCGCTGTAGGCGAAGGCGTCGCCGTTGATGTCGGTGAGGCCGACGACGGCGTTGCGGCCGGCCGTCCAACCGTCCGGCTCCGCCACGCGGTAGGCGAACTCGATGCTCCCGTCCCGATGCAGTGTCGCGCTGAAGGAGATGCGGCCGCGACCCTCGCCGACGCGGTTCAGCGTGCGGACGTTGCGCCACTCCACGACGAAGGCGTCGGCCGTCTCCGCGATGAAGACGCCCGCCTGCGCGTCCACGTCGAGGCGGGAATGGAACGGGAACACCGCCACCTCGGGCGTGAAGCGCGGCAGGGTTTCGACCCACCAGGTGCTCGGGAGCTGATCACCCCAGTCGGGCTCCGGCTTGCCACTGAAGCCGATCACGCCGTCGGCGGCAACCCAGACGCTGGTGTACGGCTGGCCGTACAGCGGCATCGCGAACGGCAACGCCACCTGAACGGCGGCACCTGCCCGACCGGACACCGGCAGAGCGACGGTGCCCGCGCGGTAGGAGCCGGTGGCTGTGCAGGTGTGGCCGTATGCGTCCGTACGCAAGGGCAGGGTGATGTTGATCGGGGCGCCGGCGGCGACCGTGGCCGAAGTGTCCAGCGGCAGAGCGCACCGGTCGGCGGGTTCGGTACGCAACTCCATCCGGCCCAGCGGCAGGTCGAGGCGGTACCGGCCGTCCGCGTCGGTGCGGGCCAGGACCGGCGCGTCGACCGGCGTCACCACAGCTCCGGCTGCGGGCAGGCCGTCGGCGCGGTGCACCACGCCCGTGACGGTGGTGGCGGCGAGCGGCCGCACCGTCAGGTCGCTCATCAGCGTCTTGCCGCGGCGTACGGTCAAAGAGGTCGTGTTCTCCGCGTGGCCGAACGCGGAGGCCGTGGCGGTGTACGTTCCCGGCACCGCGCGGTCCAGCCGGTAGGTGCCCGTGGCGTCGGTGGTGAGCACGACGGAGCGTGGTCCGCTCAGCCGCACGGTGGCGTCCGGCAGCGGACGTCCGGTGCCGGCCCGCCGGACCACGCCGCGCAGGCCGCCCACGTCGGCTCGCGGCGCCGCCTGCACCGCCTTGTACACGTCGAGCATCCCGTGCCCGGCCACGTTGTTGAACTCCGCGGTGCCGCCGCAGCTCAGATCCGGGATCGGGCCGGCGGTGTCGTCGAGGAGGCGGCGGGTGGCCGCGATGTCGCCCTTCAGCGCGGGCGCCGCCGACCAGAGCAGCGCCACCGCGCCGGCGACGTGCGGGGCGGCCTGCGACGTACCCGTCTGCTCGGCGAACTCGCCGTCGGTCTGCGTCGACCGGATGCCCGAGCCGGGGGCGGAGATGTCCGGCTTCGTCCGGCCGTCCGACGCCGGGCCCCGGCTGGAGGTCGGATTGATCTCGTTGCCGGCGGTGGCGTTCGCGACCGTGTACGCCTCGGCCAGCGACGGCGGCCAGTGCATCGTCTCGCAGGCACCGCCGAGGGAGTCGTTGCCGGCCGCCACCACGGGGAAGATGCCCGCCGCGATCCAGGCGGCGATCACGTCACCGTAGAAGCCGGGCGGCGCGTCCCGCACCCGCCACGAATTGTTGATCACGTCGGGGGCGAGTTCCGGCCGCGGGTTCGCGCCGGTCAGGTCGGTCGGCGCCAGCATCCACTGGCCGGCCGCCACGAACTCGTCGAGACCTCCGGCCCGCGCCGCGATCCACCTCGCCCCGGGCGCGACACCGACCTGCTGCGCGCCCACCTCGATGCCCATCACGTGGGTGCCGTGCTCCTCTTCGTCACACGGGGTGTTGCCGGGGCACTGGCCGGACGCGTCGAACCAGTTGTAGTTGTGGTTGACCCGCCCGGTGCTGAAGGTGCCCCGGTAACTCGGGAGCAGCGCCGGGTGCTGGAACCAGACCCCGGTGTCGATGTTCGCCACGACCACGCCCTCGCCGCGGACGCCCAGCTCGTTCCACACCCGGTCGGCCTTGATGCGCTGGATGTTCCACTCAGGGTCGGCGCCGGCTCGCGCCTTGCCCGCCTCCGGCCGGGCCGGCACGATCGGCGGCACCTCCGGGTCGGGCTCGATCTTCACTACGTCGGTACGCCGGGCCAGGTCGTCGACCAGGCGGCGGTCACCGGTCACCCGCAGGGCATTGGCGATCCAGTACGGCTGGAAGGCCGCGCGCCGTTCCCGCAGAAATCCGCGCAGAGAGGCCTGGGAACGTTCGGCGGCCGCGATCAGCGTGGTCCGGACGTATCCGCCCTTCGCCGCCTTGCCCTCGCGGGCGCGCGCCCCGGAAAGGTCCGCGCGGCCCGCCACGGTCACCCAGAAGGTGGCGCTGCCACCGTCCGCCACCTGCTCGCGGACCGCCTCGGCCACCACCGCCCGAGGTGCGGCCGCGTGGGCGGGAACGCCGTTCAGTGGCAAGCCGACCGCGGCGACCGTGACCATCGCCATCGCAAGCCGCGCCGTATTGGACATCGAAACCATGTCAGCGATCATCGATGTCCCGTGGGAGCGTGTCCACGCGGCGATCTCGACGACGAAGATCGAAGCAGCGGGGTGAGCAGCGGCGCATCCCTGACGACCCGCGACCGGCTCAGAAAAGGCTGCCCGGACGTACACGGCCAGGTGGCCGTTTCACGCCGATCGGTCAGCTTGGCGCCGGTGCCGGTGCGGGCGCCTCCACGGTGCCGCCCGGTGGCAGCGGCAGGAAGGTCGGGCAGCCCTTCGGTGCCTCGCCGCTCAGGCAGCGCTGCAACGTGTCGTACAGGATGTAGCCGTCCGGGCCGAGCACGCCGACCAGCTTGCGGATCTGCTTGAGCTTCTCGTCGAGCGTCGCGTTCTGCTCGACCAGCGCCTGCCGCTGGGTGATCGCCACCTGCACCGCGGCCAGCCCGTCGACCAGTTCCTTGCGCGGCTGCGGGTTCTGCAGCGTCAGGTTGAACTTCTCGAAGTACGCCTTGTCGCCGGTGGTGGCCGTGACCGATGCGCCGAGGCTGGCGTTGATCGCCGTCTCGAACTTCTCCCGGGTCGCCGGGTCGTTGTAGAGCGCCAGCCAGTCGTATTTCTGCGCCTCGGTGGTCAGCGCCTTGGCCAGCGGCTGTCCGATGTAGAAGCGAAGCATCTCCAGCCAGGTCCCCGTGGTCTTGCCGTCGTCGTCGAGCACCGGCTGGAACTTCAGGCCGATCTCCTCGTGGAAGGCGCGCAATACCCCGCCGTCGTCGTCGCACGAGGTGTCCAGGTGGAAGGTCAGCCCCCCGGTGATGGTCAGCTCCTGGTTGTCCTTCGACACCACGGTGTACGCCGGGGACTCCGCGTCCTTGCCAGCGCTGAACTCGAAGTTCCGCTGCCCGGCCGGATACTTGTAGTACTGCTCGCCGAGGCCGTCCCAGGAGCGGTTGTTGGATTTCACGCACTCCTGGTAGGTGGTGCTGGAAAAGGCGCCCGCGTCGTAGTGCAGCGCCACCTGATCCGAATCCGTGCTCACCGTGGTGCAGCCGGCGACGCCCGTGCCGATCAGCAGCAGCGCACCCACCATCGCGATGCTCTTGGTCCTGCGCATCATCGCCCCCCATCACCTACCTGCGGACCCTCAGGTTCCGGCATCCGGCGGAGCAACAGGGCAGGGTGACACCAACCTGACAGCACCCTTCAGAAGGAGCGCCTCATCGAACAGCGGCTGGGGATCAGCAGCCGCCGCCGGTGTAACCGGTGTAGCCGCCAGAGGATCCGTAGTCGTAGCTGGGCGCGCTGATGCCGGGCCACCTCTCCACCTGCGCACTCCCGCCGGACACCGGCGGCGGCACGTCGGGCAGCTGGGCCAGTTCGTCGAGCCGGCCCTGGTCGGTGAGCAGTTGTCGCAGCTCCGCCAGAGCGCGGGCGTTCCGGTCCCGCTCCCACACCTTCCGGGCGTCCTCCTCCAGCTCCTGGAGGAGCTCGTGCTCCCGGAGAAAGTCCGCGGTGTCGGGGAAGCTCGGGAGCTTGCCGGCTTCTCCGGCCCGCATCAGACCGATGGCCTCCTCGAGCTGCCCGGTGCCCGCCAGATGCCGGGCCAGCCGCAGATGAAACCTGTACTCCCGGGCATCGATCAGCGCCCGCCACACCGCCGGATCCGGCCGGCCGGCCGCGTCGAGCAGCGCGGCCAGGCTGAGCAGGATGCCGGCGTCGTCGGGATAGATGCGCCGCTGCCGCTCGGCGGTGGCCAGCAGCCCCGGCCCGTCGATGCCCGGCCACGGCGTGCAGAGCGGGTCGTCCGGGCGGATCCGTCGCTCGACGCAGGTCCATCGCAGCGCCGTCACGTCGTCCGGTTTCCCGTGCTCGGTGAGCACCTCCAGCAGGAGCCGGTACGCCTCCCGGTCGCCCCGCAGGGCGCAGCCCCGCAGAAGCCAGATCTGTTCGGCGTGATCGCCGGCCGTTCCGCGTAAGGCGGCCAGCCGGTACACCGTTTCAGGGTGGGTGGACTTCTCGACGGTGA
Organism: Actinoplanes sp. NBRC 103695; assembly: GCF_030269485.1. Lineage (GTDB taxonomy): Bacteria > Actinomycetota > Actinomycetes > Mycobacteriales > Micromonosporaceae > Actinoplanes. Next base: position 56,162 of record NZ_BSTL01000039.1, read on the forward strand.
TCTCGTGACGCAGGGCCCTCTCCCGGGCCAGCACGGGCTCGAGCCCGATCAGTGCGACGACTGCGGCCGCCGTGATCAGCACGGCGATCCCGGCCGCCCAGGGCACGTGGCCGGACAGCAGCGCCCAGGCGATCACGAAGACGCCGGCAGCGAAGGCCAGCCGGGTCAGGCGGACGCGTCGTACCGCGTCCGCCATCCGGCGCTTGTACACAAGGGACTCGTCCACCACTCAAGCTTGGGGTATAGCTCCGAAGTTCGCGCGCCTTCCATCACTCGGACTCGCAGACGCAGAGTTGGAGCGGCGCATCCGTCGCGAACGGCCGACCGGACCAGTCGCCGAAGCGTTCGACGAGCCGGAGGCCGCCGAGCGAGAGGAGCAGCGGCAGTTCCTGCGGGAAGATGCTCCTGATGTCGAGCGGCGCGACGACGAAGTCGGGCTCGGAGACGGTCGAGAGATGCCACGTCCCGCGTGTGACTTGCGCCGGCGCATCGTAGATCTCCACGACGTCGACGCTGACGTTGCCGCGGTCAGGATCCGAGAACGACAACGATTCCCGGGTACGCCGCACACCATCGGCTCCGGCGAGCAGACGCACGCTCGGGTTGAACACATCGAAGACGAACCGTGCTCCGGGGGCCAGGTGCCGTCGCACCGACCGGAAGCAGCTCACCAGATCCTCAGCCTCGTGCAGATGCAGCAGGGAATTGGCGGCGATGAACACGAAGTCGAAGGTGCGGCCCAGATCGAAGGCCCGCATGTCGCCCTGCAACCATTCCACCGCCACTCCGCGCTCGTCAGCCTTACGCTGGGCCGCGGCCAGCATGTCCGACGAGAAGTCCAGGCCGACACACGGACGCCCGTCGGATGCGATGGGGATCAGCTTCTGCCCGGTGCCGCACCCGAGTTCCAGCACGCTCCCGCCTTGCCGGTCGGCGTAGGCCCGGTAGAAGTCGACTCCGGGGCCGCCGCCCGGGAACATCAGGTCGTACAGCCTCGCCTGCGAGTAGAACGCGTCACTCATTCAGCCTCCCTGGTTCGCTGTTTCCGCGCCAAACCTCGGCCGTGAAACTCCGGACGCGCTTGCCGGGGTCGTCCGAAAGGACCGAGCTACCGCGTCGACGCGGTCTCCATCAGGCCGAGTGGCCAGGCCTTCCAGTCGGTGAACCGCAACAGCGGGTCGGCGAGGCCGCCGGCAAGAACGTCCTAGCCGAAGGCCCTTGCGAGCTGATTGTCATATTGATGCCGGACAAGCAGCGGCGAGACATCAAACCGCTTGGCCGCGCGTTCGAATGCAGTATCCAGGTCTCCGGTCGGATTGCCGAGGAATTGGCGGATCCCGTCGGCAGGGGCTAGCAATTCGGCAGCGAACGCTCGTGCAACTCGCTCGTCTTTACTGCGAGCTGATGAGATCAGAAAAGAGGGGCTGTTAGGTTGAGAGATCGCCCGCCCTATGGTTTGGGCCCGTTTGAACCTCTTGGCCTGGGTGCCGGCATACGATCCGCCCAATACCAGCCCGCACCGATCATTCGCGACCGTTGCAACGCCCTGCAGTCCACCCGATGCAGCCTTAACTTCACTGATTCCCACCCACGGCGAGGTGTCGAACCTGTCAGACACATCGATCTGAAGTTCCTCCCTCACTCGGCGAGCCATTGCGTAACCAATGCGCCAGGGTCTTTCGAGAGCCGGCAGCGAATCGTCATCCCGGGCGTAAGCGGCAGCTTTTCTGAGGACAGAAATATCTTGCTCGGCTTTGCGGGAGGCCCTCTCGGCTGCGATAGTGGCTCGATCGATCCATTCGGCCGCCTCGGTCAGTGATCCCGCATCAACACTGTCGAAGAAGTCTTTCATTAGCTCTTGCGGCAAGGTCGATGAGATGCGCAGAACGCGGTCCGCCATCTCGTCACTTAAGGAATATGGATCCATTCCCATTTGGGCCACAGTCTGGCAAAATTCCAGCTCATCTTGACTAGTATCAGCGAGTGCCGACCATTCTTCGGACAGCCGCGTCTTTCGAAATCCGTTTTCCGCAAGACGTTCAAGCACATGATCTACGAGAGCGGTCAGTCCCTCGGCAACTTCGCTACTTCGGATCAGTGCGGTGCCAGTGCTCGCAAACCTTATCGGGCCGAGGCTTCGACTTGAATCTTGCGCCCAGACCAGGCGCGTTACGGCTCCTTCGCCGACAATCGTCAGATCGGGCCACGGCATCCCATCGCCGGCGCCACGAACGTTATGGTCGCTGAGCCATGGATAGGCGCGAACATTTGGCCATGTCCAATGGTGAGAGTCAACAGCGGAAGGCCGGATATGATTGTTCAGGACCCACCAGTTCGACGCAACCCATTCGGCGAGCGGATAAAGGGAGCCATATACTGAGCGGCGGAATGTGCCATCCGCTGCTTCGACCTGTGTGACACAAGAACCGGCAACCCATATTTCGTATCTTGCCCAAGTGTTAGCAAGTTCAGGCGTGCTGACGCTGGGTGCGTCGAGCCACTCGATGCGGAATTCCAGGCCTTCGCTCATTCTAGCCAGCTCGGAGCTTCGTAATCACGGATCGGGTATCCTTTATAACCGCCCAGCCCTGAATTGCTGAGTCTTCCTTCAAAGACGCTACCTTCCACTCGGACCCAAACATACCTCGGAAAATCACCGTCGAAGTCAGCACTCACCGAGCGATTTCGAATAGCCGCCTTGAGCCAATTCAAAACGTCATCAAAATCGAGGTGCCTCGGACAGGCGGACGCGTCGCTTCGTAGCTTCCCAGGGCCAGCGCTCGTCAGGTAGTCCTTATGCTCTGGACTGATCACATAGGTGACTTTCTCTGCCATCGCGTCGAGGTCGAGGTCGCTGTCGGCAGGCAACTGGTCACCCTTGCGCGGTCGGCGGCGGCCGGGAGAACGCATCACGTCGCTCCCGCGCACTGACGAAACCATCCGAGCAGCCTCATGGTCCCAGCGTAGACGCCGATGGCCTGAACGAGAACCTGACCTGTGGACGTGGTTGGGCTGATGCCCCTCAACACCCCGGGTAACAGCAGCCGGATGTCCGTTTCCCAGTCACCGTGCGTAGCCTCGGCCGCCAGCCACCGCAACAGCCACTTCAGAAGGTTCGTGGCTCCTTGACCCTAGAACTTTAGAAAGCCTGCTGCGGGACCGGTATACAGATCCAATTCTCGATTCGGTTCGCGAAGTGCAACATTCCGCAACACCCACTCAGCTAGCGCTTACGCTGCGATCGGGGTGCCCCCGTCCGTCGGCGATCAGTTAAGCGGTCGACGACCTCGATGAAGGCGATCAAATCCCGGACCACGTCAAGGATGAGCCGGCTGCCGGCTGCGAGATCAATGCGTTATTGCGATGCCGGGGTCGTAGACACCATCGGGTGGAGGACGTTTGTGAGAGCCTGGGTGCGGCTCGTCCGTCGAGGTCAGGTCAGCTGCTGGGCCAGCCGGGTCAGTCCGTCCCTGATCAGTCGCCCGTACTCGTCGTCGCCCAGCTCACCGATCCCAGCCTCCGCCAGGCGAAGGTGCTCCCTGGCGGAGTCGAGGTCCCCGAGCTTGCGGTAACAGTCACTCAGGTTGAGGTGCAACGACGGATACAGGGCGGCCGCCGGCATCGTCATCCCCGTCTCCGCCATCCGTTCGTCGGTGATCCGGTCGGCCGCCGCCAGCGCGCGCCTGTCCCAGGCCAGCTCCTGGTGGACGTCGTCCTGCACATCGGCCATCGAGTGCGCGAGGACGGAGACGTGCAGCGGATCGCCTTGCTCCCCGCCGATCTCGTCCCAGATCTCCGCGAAGAGGAGACGGGCGGCCTCACGCTCGCCTTGGCGATGGTGCAGGTCGACGCCCTGACCGATCCGGGAGAGCGTCTGGTCGACGGTCATCGGCGGCTCCTTTCGGGACGGCCGGCGCGGATCGCCGCGGCGGTGAGGGCCGCGCCGATGAGGGCGCCGAGTGTGTTGTTGCGGATGTCGGTCAGGGAGCCGGCCCGGCCGATGATGTCGTACTGGCAGAGCTCGATCCCCGCAGTGAGCGTCAGCCCGATCAGCGTCGCGCGCAAGATGCTCGGCCAGACCAGCCGGCCGAACGCGCCGATGGGAACGTAGAGGGCGATGTTGGCGAGCTGCTCGAGGTCGGTGGGGGGCCCGAAAACCTGGGCCCGCAGCCGACCCGGCGCATGGTGCAACAGCGTCAGGAAGTGCGGGTAGGACGCGGGCTCCGGCGGGTTGGGCGTCAAGGTCAGCGCGACGACAACACCGGTCGCGGCGACGAGGAGCGCGGCCGCCGCCCGGGGGCAGCGAAACCGCCTGGCCACCAGGACGCCCAAGGGCCAGCAGGTCAGGGCCGTCGCAGCCAGGACGAGCAGCGGGATGGGCTGCATGACGAAGGTCCACAGGCCCTGAGCGAAGTACATATCCAGCACGATATGGGCGCGTATGCCGGAAGAGCAGACCGTCCGTCACCTGGCCGGGGTCGGCTGGATGGTCAAGATCGGGGGCCGCGCCCGGGAAGGACGCGGCCCCCGTCAATGCGTCAGGAAATGCCGCGGAGGTACCAGTAACCGGTAACCGCCGAGGCCGGGATGTCCGGACCCACCGGGCCCCTGTTCCAGAAGTAGTCGTTCATGGTGACCGACCCGTTCGCGCCGATCACGCCCATGTTGGCCCAGACCACGTCGGACGGCTGGTCGTCGATCGAGGCCGCCGCCCAGGCCTTGCGTACCGGCAGCGGGTTGCTGCGGAGCAGGTAGGTGGCGTACTGGACGCCGTGGTCGGAGCTGTGCTTCGAGACCGTGTGGAAGCTGTTGATCTGGTGGAGGCCGTCGAAGGCCGGGCCCCAGCGCTGCCACCAGGCCTTGCCGCCCGAGGTGCCCTCCAGGATCAGGCAGGTGAACAGGCTCATCCATTCGACGTCGCCGTTGCCCCAGCGGGCGTCGGTGTTGGACAGCTTGGTGTCGTCGTTGCTGCTGCAACCGGAGAAGCTGAAGCCGGTGGGTGAACCGTGGCCCTGCCAGTAGGCCATGTCGACGTGGTCGGCGTAGTTGCTGTCGTCGCCGCCCTTGGACGGGTCCTTGAAGTCCTGCTCCCAGGCGTTCGCGTCGCTCCAGCTGAACTCCACCGGGATGTTCCGGCTGGTGAACGCGTTGTTGAACGAGGCCAGGTTCGTCTTGGTGTTGGGCAGGCCGGAGCAGACGCCGGTGCCCTCACTGCCCACGTCCACCCGCTTGTAGGCGCGGTCCTGCGGCGCGACCCGGGGTCGCGGCGGCTGCGGGTCGGCGGGCACCGTGGGCAGGGTCGCGTTCACCGTGGCGGGCAGCGTGACCGTCTGGGTGGCGTTGCCGCCGGCGTCCACGCCGGCGCAGCGCAGGCTCGGCTCCAGGCGGGTGAGCCTCGTCGACAGGGGAGCGGCGAAGTAGTACGGCGTCGCGGAGGTGACCTTCACGCCCGTACCCATGAATCGCGCGCACCGCTGCAGGGAGCCGGCGGCGTCGAGCACCGGAACCGTGCCGGTCTGGGCCAGGTCGCGCGTGCCGTAGAACAGGCTGGTCACCGCGCCGTTGCCGTCGTAGCCGACGCGCACCTTGGCGCCGGGGCCCTCATAGGGCAGGCCGGCCAGCGTCCGGGCGTACGAAACAGTGGTGTCGATCTTGACGTCGGCCGTCGTGCGGCCGCGGCGGTCGACGGTCTGGACCGTCGTGTTGCTCGCCTTGGCGCGCCCGCCCGCGGGAACCAGCTTGGCGCCGGCCAGCGCCTTCGCCGTCCGGGCCAGGGCGACCTGAGAGTTGAGAGTGCGGACGCGCTTGAGCGCGGCCAGGTCGAGCAGTGCGGCGGTGGTCGCGTTGCCGTCCTCGTCGACGCCGCGCGGGCCGGCCTTCGTCGGCACGGCCAGGAAGCCGCTCGTGGACATGAAGCGGACGGCGCCGTCCGCGCTGCGGTCGACGTTCCGCAGCCCGAACGCGCGGCCCAGCGCCGCGGCCTGCGCCTGGCTCAGCCCGGCGGACCGGACCGTGAACACCGGAAGCGACCGGGCGGCGGCCGAAACCGGCGGGGGAGCGATGACGGCCAGCGGTGCGGCGAGCACCGCGACCCCGATCAAGACATGGCGTTTACCCATGAAGATTTCTCCTGAATTTTGCTGAATGCGCATTTCAGCGCCGCAGCAAAAGTTAGGGGAGATCGTTCAGTTTGGTCCGCACGTCGTCGGCCTCGGCGTGGTTCAGTTCGACCAGAATGTCCAGTGCGCGCAGCCAGGTCTGCCGGGCGCGGGCGAACTCGCCGGCGGCGCGGTGTGTCTCGCCCATGCGGGTGAGCGTGTCCGCCTCGAAATAGCGATCGCCCAGGTCACGAACCACGGCCAGGGTCTGCTCGTACCGGTCGACGGCCTCGTCGAAGCGGCCCAGATTGTGGTTCGCGAAGCCGAGACTGTCCAGCGTCGAGGCCTCGCCCCAGCGGTCGCCGATCGTGCGGTGCAGCTCCAGCGCGCGGCCGCACACCTCCAGCGCCGCCTCGTGATCGCCCAGCATGCTGTGGTCCCAGCCGACCGCGTTCAGTGAGTCCGCCTCACCCTGCCGGTTGCCGGCCTCCTCGAACAGGCCCAGCGCCAACCGGTCGTGCTCCAGCGCCTCCCGCAGCTCGCCCCGCGCCTCCCGCGACCAGCCCAGGCCACGGTGGGTGTGCGCCTGGCCGACCTTGTCACCGCGCTCGGTGAAAAGAGCGAGGGCCCGGCCCAGGTGGGCCTCGGCGTCCGCCTGCCGCTTCAGGCGGTTGTCCACACGACCCAGATGGAGGTACGCGTGAGCGGCCGCGCTGCTGTCCTCAGCGTGGTCGACGGCCACCCGCCACGCCTGCAGGCGGTCGTGCCACAGGCCGTTGAAGTGCAGGAAGTTGTCCAGGCACCAGGCGATCTGCCACGCCTCGCGCCGGTGACCCGTCTCCGCGGCGTGCGCCTGCAAGGTCAGCAGGACGCGGTGTTCCCGCTCGAACCAGTCCTTCGCCGGCGGCGCGAGATCGGCGCCGGACGGGGACGGGCCGATCGGGAACGGAATCGGGTCGCGGACCGGCTCGAGCAGGCGGTCGGCGGCGTGGGCGGTGCGGATGTAGTAGTCCAGCAGGCGGGTCAGGGCGTCCGGTTCGTCGGCCAGTTCGGACGCGTACGCGGCGAGCAGGTCGTGCAGCACGTACCGGTGGGGGAGGTGTTCCGTGGTCAGGCTGGCCGCCGTCAGCTCGTCGAGCAGCGGCCGCGCGTCGCCGCCGATCAGCGCGCCCGCGGCGGCGACCGAGATGTCCGGGCCCGGGTGCAGGCCGAGCAGGCGGAAGAGGCGCGCGGCCTCGGAGCTCAACATCCGGTACGACCAGGAGAACACCACCCGGACCTGGGTCAGCGGGTCGCCCGCGTCCAGCGTGTCCCACGGCTGACTGGCGAGCTCGTCGACCAGGGTGTGCAGCGGCGCGCCGGACTGCAGGGCGCGGGCGGCGGCGATGCTCAACGCCAGAGGCAGCCGGGCGCAGCGATCGATGATCTCGTCGACGGCCTCCGGCTCGGCGGCGACACGCTCCTTGCCGAGCCGCCGCTCCAGCAGGGCCCGCGCCTCGTCGGTGGTCATCAGATCGAGTGTCACCGGGCTCGCGCCCTCGGCGGCCACCAGGGAAGTCAGCCAGTTGCGGGAGGTCACCACCGTGAACGTCGAGGGGGCGCCGGGCAGCAGCGGGCGCACCTGCTCAGGGTCGCGGGCGTTGTCCAGCAGCACCAGCATGCGCCGGCCGGCCAGGCGGCTGCGGTAGAGGGCGGCCATCGCGGCGCGGTCGTCGGGGATCTCGTCCGCCTTGGCGCCCAGCGCGCCGAGGAACTGCCGCAGCGCCACGGACGGGTCCAGCGGGCCGGCGGGGTCGAAGCCGTTCAGGTTCACGTAGAGCTGGCCGTCCGGGAAGCGCTGCGCCACCCGGTGCGCCCAGTGCACGGCCAGCGCGGTCTTCCCGATGCCGGCGGTGCCGGAGATCGCCGAGATGACCACAGTGGAGGATGCGCCGTCGATCAGCGTGTCGAGCGCGGCCATGGCGTCCTCACGGCCGGTGAAACCCGCGACCGGCGTGGGCAGCTGACGGATCGGCGCCGGGTCCGCCGCCGCAGAGCCTGCCAGCGGGCCCTTCTGCAAGGTCGCCAGGTGGATCGTCTGCAGCTCGGCGCTCGGGTCGGCGCCGAGCTCGTCGCGCAGCCGGGCCTGGATCTCGGCGTACGCGGTCAGAGCCTCCGCCGTGCGCCCGGTCGCCGACAGCGCCTTCACCAGGGCCGCCGCCAGCGGCTCGGCCAGCGGGAACTCGTCCAGCAGCGTACGGATCTCGGGAATCACCGCGGCGTCGTGACCCGCCGTCTGGGCCCAGGCCACCGCGGCGTCCTGGCGCTGCTGACGCCACGACACGCGAACGTTGTCCGCCCAGCGCGACCGGATGCCCGCCAGCGGCTCGCCGCGCCACAGGTCCAGCGCCTCCCGCAGTTCGGCCGGACCGGTCGGCGGCATGGTCAACCGGCGGAAGCGGTGCAGGTCGACCGCGTCCGGGTCCAGGTCCAGTACATAGCCGGCGGGACGGCGGACCAGCGCGTTCTCGGTGCCGAGCGCGGCGCGCAGACGGGTGATGTGGGAGTAGAGGACGCTCTGCGCGCCCTTCGGCGGCTCGTCGTCCCACACCCGGTCGACCAGGGTGGCGGCGGACACGGGGCGGCCCACGTCGACGGCAAGCGCCGCCAGCACCGCGCGTGATTGCGGGCGCCGTAACTCCACGGGCTCGCCGGACGTGACGATCTCGACCGGACCGAGCAACCGAACCTCAGGCATCGACGCCAGTCTACTGAGAACACTCGACGTCAAGAAAACGACAAGGTCGTACGAACACCCTGAACAGGCCGACACCCGACCTCCACGGTTCGGGTAAGGCCGGTGGTTGGCGGACCACCGGCCCGGCGTCGTGCGGACGTCCCGGCCATAGACCAGCCGGTTCCGCGATCGCTATCGGGCGAAAGCGGTCGCGGAACCGGCTGCCGGTCCTGCTGGTTCGAGGGGTGATGATTGTGCAACCGCTTTGGGGCGGTGGCGCTGCGGATTCCCGCTGGTCCTGGGGTGTCCTGGTGGTGCGATGGGGCCTCGTCTGGGGTGGTCCGATCGTGCGTTCCATCCGTGGCCCCTCCGTCTGGCGCTAACTCTCGTCGGCGGGACGTTCCAGATCCATCAGGCTGCGCGGGCGCTGCGTCTCCTCGGGCCGGCGCTGCGTCTCCCCGGGCTGGCGTCGAGTCTCCTCGGGTTGGCGCTGCGTGTCCTCGGGCTCGCGTTGCGTGTCCTCGGGCTCGCGCTGCGGCGGGATCAGCCGGGTCGTCGGATCGGCGGCCGGGTCCGGGCGCTCCTGATCCACGATGGACCGCGACTTCGACTCGCCCGCCATGCCCTCGACCGGCTCGGCCATGACCGTCGCATGCCGTAACAGCGTGGTGTCATCACCGTTACCGTCTGGCATGTGCAGCGCCGTGGTCTTCTCGCCGTCATCCGGGGGAGTGACCAGGAGCGTGGTCTTCTCCTCCTCGGCGACCGGCAACCGGGTGGTCTTGTCCTCGGCTACCGGGAGCCTGGTGGTCCTGTCCTCCGTGACCGGGAGCCGGGTGGTCCTGTCCTCGGCCGGGGGCTTCTCGTCGCGGACCGGCAGCTTGATGATCCTGGTCTTCTCGCCGACGCTGCGTGCCTCGGCGGCCGCCCGCTCGTCGAAGGCCTGCCGCGCCCGTTCCAGCGCGGCCCGGTCCTTGAACGCCTGCCGTGCCTTCTCCTGCGCGGTCAGGTCGCGGGCCTCCTGTTCGGCGGCGCGGGCCTTGGCGGCCTGCTGCGCGGCGTGCTCGGCGTTGGTGGGTTCCAGCAGGTAGATCACCTGGGTCTGCTCGCCGGGGCCGTCCAGGTAGGTCTTGCCTCCGCCGCGGAAGTCCCGGGTCGGTCCGGCGCCTACGTCCCGAGTCGGCCCGGTGCCGGCCTCCCGACCTCTCGGAAGCCGGATGACCTGCGTCTTCTCGCCGTCCTCGTCGGTGGCCGTCGCCACCGTCCGCTCCTCTTCGGCGACCGTCGGCTCTCCGGCCTCGGGCTCGGCGATCGGTTCGGTGACCTGGTGGGAGGCGGTGATCTCCTCCGGGGAGAGTGCCTCGGCGACGCCGTCGGGGTGGGTGACGAAGATCCGCGTCGGCTCGCCGGTGTCGACAACCGTGGTGGTGGGCTCGTCGTCCGCGGCGATCGGCTCAGTGGGCCGGGCCTCGGTGACCGGTTCGGTGACCGGTTCGGTGGAGTCGGTGATCGGCTCGGTGGGCTGGGCCTGGGTGACGGGCTCGTCAGCGGTGCGGACCGGCTCGGTGAAAGGCTCGGTAAAAGGCTCGGTGGGCTGCTCGGAGAAGGCCGTCCGCTGCGCCGGGAAGATCGTGGTCGGCTCGTCGCCGTCATCGTCGACCTCGGGCCGGAACGCCGCCGTCGGCGCCGAGGCCAGCGGGGTGCCCGGCGCCGCGGCCCTGCCACGGGCCCGGCCGATCGTACCGATGATGGGTATTTGTGGTGGTTCGTAGCCGGCCCAGCGGCGGGCGCTCAGCGCCGTACTCACCAACGGCAGCGCGAGAATCGCCGCCAGGGCGTACCCGGGCCGGGAAAGATCGAGCCCCCCGGCCGGCCAGACCGATCCGTAGGAATCGGGCGCGACCAGCGCCCAGCCCCCCGCGCCGAGCAGGACCAGGCCGCTCAGCGCCGGCCCGGCGGGGGAGATCGGGGCGAAGAGCAGGATCGCGTACGCGGCACCGCCCAGCAGCAGCGGCGCCAGTGCCCACCCGGTCGTCTCGCGCGTCAGACCGACCCCGCACAGCACCCACACGACGGGGGCGAGGACGAGGGCGTAGAGGATCGACCGCAGGTGACGCACGACTCGGGACGCTACCTGGCCAAAACGGCTGCCTGGAACCGGCTGATCTGCCAATAAGGTGAGGTCATGACGGGTTCGGTGTTGTGGAGTCCTCCGGCAGACGTGCTCGAAACGTCCCGCATCGGGCATTACCTCAGATGGCTGCGGGAGACGCGGGGGCTGAACTTTTCGGACTATCACGACGTCTATGCGTGGTCGGTGGACGATCTGCCCGCGTTCTGGGGGTCGCTCTGGGACTACTTCGAGATCATTTCGTACGACGAGCCCACCGATACCCTGCCCGATCAGGCCATGCCGGGCGCGACGTGGTTTCCGGGCGCGACGCTGAACTACGCCGAGCACGTGCTGCGGATGCCGGGGCTGGCAGACGATGATCCGGTCGTTCTCGCGTACTCGCAGACCCGGAGCCGGACCACCCTGACCGCCGGACAGCTGCGCGAGGAGGTCCGGCGAGTCCGAGCCGGGCTGAAGGGTCTCGGCGTGGGCAAGGGTGACCGGGTCGCGGCTTATGCCCCGAACGTCCCCGAGACCTACGTGGTGTTCCTGGCGGCGGCGAGCCTCGGGGCGATCTTCTCGTCGTGCGCGCCGGAGTTCGGGCCTCGCAGCGTCACCGACCGCTGGCGGCAGATCGAGCCGAAGGTGCTGGTCGCGGTGGACGGCTATCGGTACGGCGACAAGGACGTCGACCGGCGATCGGAGGTGTCCGAGATCCGCGCGGCGCTCCCGTCCGTCGAGCATGTCGTCACGATCGGTTATCTCCACGGCGGCGGCGACTTCGGTTCATTGGCCGGCGACGAGCCGATGGCCTTCGAGCCGGTGCCGTTCGATCACCCGCTGTACGTGCTCTACAGCTCCGGCACCACCGGGCTGCCCAAGCCGATCGTCCACGGCCACGGCGGCATCCTGCTGGAACACCTGAAGATGCTGGCCCTGCACCACGACCTCGGACCGGGCGACCGCTTCCTCTGGTTCACCACGACCGGCTGGATGATGTGGAACTTCCTGGTCAGCGCCCCGGCGGTGGGCGCGGCCATCGTGATGTTCGACGGCAACCCGGGCTACCCGTCCCTGAGTGCGCTGTGGGAACTGCCGGACGTCACCTATTTCGGCACGTCGGCGCCCTTCCTGATGGCCTGCCGCAAGGCCGGCGTCGAGGTGCCGGCGTCGAAGATCAGGGCCGTCGGCTCGACCGGGGCGCCGCTGCCGCCCGAAGGCTTCGACTGGGTGTACGAGCACGTCGGCAAGGGTCTGCAGCTGCAGTCGCTGTCCGGCGGCACCGACGTGTGCACCGGCTTCGTCGGCGGGGTGCCGCTGCTGCCCGTGGTGGCCGGCGTGATCTCGTGCCGCGCGCTCGGATCCAAGGTCGAGGCGTACGACCCGACGGGCAAACCGGTGATCGGTGAGCTGGGCGAGCTGGTGATCACCGCGCCGATGCCGAGCATGCCGGTCGGCTTCTGGGGCGACACCGACGGCAGCCGCTACCGGGAGGCCTACTTCGACGTCTTCCCGGGCGTCTGGCGGCACGGCGACTGGATCACCATCGGTGAGGACGGCAGTTGCGTGATCACCGGCCGGTCGGACGCGACGCTGAACCGTGGCGGGGTGCGGCTGGGCACGGCCGAGTTCTACTCGGTGGTGGAGAACATCGACGCGATCGCCGACTCGGTGGTGGTGCACCTGGACGAGCGCGGCGACGAGCTGCTGCTGTTCGTGGTGCTCGCCGACGGTCTCGAGCTGGACGACGAGCTGCGCGGCCTGATCCGGCGAGAGCTGCGTGCCGCGCTGTCACCAAGGCACGTCCCGGACGAGATTCATCAGGTACGCGCGGTGCCACGCACCCTGTCGGCCAAGAAGCTGGAGGTCCCGGTCAAGCGGATCCTGACCGGGACACCGGCGTCGTCGGCCGCTGCCGCCGGCGCTCTGGTCAACCCCGCATCGCTGCTCGAATTCGAAGACTTTGCCAGGTCACGCCAGCAGGAGTGAACACTTCTCGGTGGCCATCCGGTGGTCCACGCCGACCGGGTCGAGGTTGGCGCAGAGGACGATCGTGGCGGCGGCCGCCAGCGGGGCGAAGAGCCAGTCCATCGGGTCGGGGTGGGTGAGCGCGTCGATCAGGACCCGGGCGCCGGTCGTGATCCCCAGCTCCGCGGCACGGGCCTGCGCCTCCGCCAGGAGGTCGCCGTGGCTCAGCTCGAACGGGCCGGCCAACGCGTAGTCGTTCGGCAGGACCGGCTGGATCGGGCGGAAGTGGTCGCCGTACGTCCGCACCTCAGTCGGAAAGTCGACAAAACCCGGCGGCGGGGTGTGTAAACCGAGCGCGAACGGTAGCAGTCCAGTGACGTACCGTTCCGACGTTGGCCATTGGCCGGCCCGCTCGGCGATCTCCGCGGACGTGAAGACGGCCTCGACCGGCTGCGGTTCGGGCCCCAGGTCGACGGCCAGACCGGCCGCGAACGCGCCCAGGATGATCGCCGCGCCCTGCCAGTGCGCCGGCAGCATCACGGCCACCGTGTCGCCGGAACCCAGGCCGACGCCGTCGACCAGCAGATTCGCGGTCTTCGACACCCAGTTGTCCAGGGTCGCGCCGGAGAGTTCGACCCGCTCGCCGGAGTGGTCGTCGTAGTAGGTGATCAGCGGGGCGGTGGCATCGCGGCGGACGGCGTCCGTGAACGCCGCCAGGATCGTCTCGGTCATCGCCCACGACAGTAGTGGCGTCACTCTGCGTGTTTGCACACCAACGCCGGATTGATACCACCGGTCGATCGGTCATACCGTTGCACCGACGCGGTGTCGCCGTCATCGCGGTGATGCATTTCGGGCGTACTCTTGCGAGTGATTTGGCCGACAAATTTGGGAGTTGCCTCGTGACCGCCGGTCGCCCCCCACGAGTGCTCGTCGACGCCACGAGCGTCCCCGCCGACCGGGGAGGTGTCGGCAGATACGTCGACGGACTGCTCGGCGCGCTCGGGGCACTCGGTCCGGAACGGGTCGACCTGGTAGTCGTCGCCCAACGGACGGATGCGGAGCGTTACAGCCGGATGCTCTCCGGAGCCGAGGTGATCGCCGGCCCCTCCGCCGTCGCGCACCGGCCCGCCCGGCTCGCCTGGGAGCAGACCGGTCTGCCGCTGCTCGCCCAGCAGGTCGGCGCCAAGGTGCTGCACTCGCCGTTCTACACCTGCCCGCTGCGCGCCGGCTGCCCGGTCACCGTCACCGTCCACGACGCGACGTTCTTCACCGAGCCCGAGCACTACGAGAACACCAAGCGCACCTTCTTCCGCAGCGCCATCAAGACCTCGCTGCGCCGCGCCGCCCGGGTGATCGTGCCCAGCAAGGCGACCCGCGACGAGCTCATCCGGCTGCTCGACGCCGACCCCACCAAGATCGACGTGGCCTACCACGGGGTCGACCCGACCGCGTTCCACGCGCCGACCGAGGAGGAGAAGGCGCGGGTCCGTGCCCGGCTCGGCCTCAGCGACAGCGGGTACGTCGCGTTCCTCGGCGCCAAGGAACCCCGCAAGAACGTGCCCAACCTGATCCGCGGCTGGGCGCGCGCGGTGGCCGACTGGCCGCACCCGCCCGCCCTCGTGCTCGCCGGCGGGCAGGGCCACGACGACGACATCGACCGCGCCGTCGCCGAGGTTCCCCCGCACCTGCGGCTGCTGCGACCCGGCTACCTGCGGTACGCGGACCTGCCCGGCTTCCTCGGCGGCGCCCTGGTGGCCTGCTACCCGTCCTTCGGCGAGGGTTTCGGCCTGCCCATCCTCGAGGCGATGGCGTGCGCCACCCCCGTGCTCACGACGCCGCGGCTGTCCCTGCCCGAGGTGGGCGGCGACGCCGTCGCGTACACCACGGAGGACCCCGACCGGATCGCCGCCGACCTGGCCGACCTCCTCCAGGACGAGTCCCGCCGATCCAGCCTGGCCAAGGCCGGATTCGACCGAGCGAAGGAGTTCACATGGGCCTCCAGTGCCGAGGTCCACGTCAACACGTGGACCCGGGTGTCGGCCACTCAGTCATGACCAACCGTCGTTACTATCGGTGCGCATGACTGACGAACTCGGCGGCCTCTACGCCGTGATCCTGGCCGGTGGCAGTGGCACCCGGCTGTGGCCTCTGTCGCGCGCCGGTCACCCCAAGTTCCTGCACCCGCTGACCGGCACCGAGGCGTCACTGCTGCAGGCCACCGCCGACCGGATCACCCCGCTGTCCGAGCCGAGGGACATCTTCGTGGTCACCGGGGTGTCCCACGCCGCGGCGGTGTCCCGGCAGCTGACCACGCTCCCCGAGCAGAACATCCTGGTCGAGCCGTCCCCGCGCGACTCGTGCGCCGCGATCGCGCTGGCCGCGGCGATCATCGCCCGCCGCGAACCCGAGGCGATCATGGCTTCGTTCGCCTCCGACCACCTGGTCGCCGACAATCCCGCGTTCGTCGAGGTGGTCCGGCAGGCGATGGCTGGCGCCCGGCAGGGCCTGCTGATGACGCTGGGCATCACGCCGACCCGGCCCGAGACCGGCTACGGCTACGTGCAGTGCGGCGGCCCGGTCGGCGGCGGCCCGGTGCTCAAGGTCGAGGAGTTCAAGGAGAAACCGACGTACGAGGTGGCCGAGGGTTACCTCAAGCAGGGCAACTATCTCTGGAACGCCGGCATGTTCGTCTGGCGGGTCGACGTGTTCCTCAACGAGCTCGCCCGCCAGCAGCCGCAACTGCACTCCGGCATCAGCCGCATCGCCCTGGACTGGGACACGCCGCGCCGCGAGGAGGTGCTCGGCGAGGTCTGGCCGACGCTGCCCCGCATCTCGGTGGACTACGCGGTGATGGAGGGCGCGGCGGCCGTCGGCCGGGTCGGCACCGTCCCCGGCGACTTCGGCTGGAACGACGTCGGCGACTTCCACACCCTCGGCGAGGTGCTGGCCGCCGACACCAGCGGCAACGTGATCGTCGGCAAGGACACGCTGGCCAAGCCCGGCGTCCTGCTGCGCGAGACCGAGGGCCTGGTCGTGGTGCCCAACTCCGGCCGCCTGGTCGCCGCCCTGGGCGTCTCCAACCTGATCATCGTGGACACTCCCGACGCCGTGCTGATCTGCCCGCGCGACCGCGCCCAGGAGGTCAAGCACCTCGTCGACGAGCTCAAGGAGCTGGGCGAGCTCGGCTACATCTGATCCACACCGGCTGCTCAGCCTGGTCACGGCCCGCCTAGCCGGTCGTCACCAGGCCCGGCTGCCACTCCGGTCCACCCGGCCGAGTTCGGTGTGACCAGCCGCCGGCGGCTCCACGGTCCGGTCGGGTGTGATCTGATGTCCCGCGTGAACGCGGTCGCACAGGTCTTCGCCCTCATCGCCGGCGTGCTGCACGTCGTCTTCTTCATGCTGGAGAGCGTGCTGTTCCGCCGCCCGTTCGTGCAGCGCGCCTTCCTGGTGCGCCCCGAGAACGCCGACGCCGTCCGGACGTGGGCCTTCAACATGGGCTTCTACAACCTCTTCCTGGCCGCGGGCGTCATCGCCGGCGTGATCCTGCTGCACACCGGCGACGAGACGGTGGGCCGCACCCTCACCCTCTTCGGCTGCGCCGCCATGTTCCTGGCGTCGATCGTGCTCTTCGCCTCGGACCCTCGCGTCGCGCGCCTGCGCAGCGTGGCCCTCCAGGGCCTTGCGCCCCTGGTCGTGCTGCTGCTGACGGCGGTTTAGCCGGCGGTCCGGAAACCGTTCGCGGTGATGGTGTGGTGGGGCCCGCATCGCCGACCACGGCTGGTGGTGCCCTTGCTGTCGGCCCTTTCGCCGGGCGGTCTCACCGGGTTGCCAAGCGGCAGGGTGCGTACTCGCCGTCGTTGCCGCGGCTCACGGCGAGCGTGGGGTCGGGCCGGGTTGCCAGGCGGCGGGGTGCCTGCTCGCCGTCGTTGCCGCGGCTCACGGCGAGCGTGGGGTCGGGCCGGGTTGCCAGGCGGCGGGGCCTTGACCCCTGTTCTTGGACACGGGTTTATGCGGCTGTCGCCAGCGTAGCTGGCGTGGTTTGAATGTTGTTTTCGTAGTTGATCGGGGATTGCTGTCCGAGGTGGGAGTGGCGGCGGATGGTG
>NZ_BSTL01000040.1 GCF_030269485.1 Actinoplanes sp. NBRC 103695
CGGGGTCGAACTTGTCGACCGCTTTGATCAGGCCGACGTTCGCGGTCTGGATCAGGTCGTCGGTGGGCTCGCCGCGGCCGGAGTAGCGGTGGGCGAGGTGACGGGCCAGAGGCAACCACGCCTCGATGGCCCGGTCGCGCAGCGCGGCCCGTGACGGGTGCCCGGCCGGCATGGCGGCCATGGCGTTGAGCAGGTCGGCAGCGCTCTCCGCGGGGGCGAGCGTCACATCTTCACTGGTCTGCGTCGTGACGGTCATGCTGGTTTCCTCCCTGTCACCTGTCCGGAGAGCCCGGCCTCCGGCGAATCGCCGGGGCCCGGTAGGCCAGGTTTTCTTCTTCAGCTTTGGGGCATGCATCTACCCGTTCAGTGGTGATGACCCTAGCCGAGAGGGCTAGCCGTGACTAGCCGAAAGTATGAGTGACTTTGAGTAGCTGAGCGATCACAGTGGAGGATTGCCCTGCTCGGGCGCTCGGGACTCGGCCATTGCGGTTGGTTTGCCCGAGACGCGTACTATTCGGTTGTTTTGCGGCGACGAGCGACAAAGATGGCGCCCGCCGCAATCACCGCGACCGCCGCGACGATCGCGATGATCAAGCCCGCGCCGGGGCCGTCGTCGTCGGACGTGCCGGCGGCAGCGACGGTCTCGGGCGACGCGGCAGGCGCGGCCGGAGTCTCGAGCGTGGGAGTCGCCGACGGCGGGGCGGACGGCGCGGCCGGAGAGTCCACAGTGAACTTGTACGAGCCCTTGACCGGGTGCCCGTCCTCCGACACGACGCTGTACGCCACCGAGTAGGTCCCGTTGGCCAGCGTGCCGGTCAGCGTCAGCACACCCTTCTTGCCATCCGCCTCGGGCCTGTCCGACGGCACCTTCTGCCCCTGCGCGTCGGTGACCTCGATGGTCAGCTTGGTCGCGTCGACCTTCTGCAGGAACGACAGCTCGACCTTCGCCGGTGACTCGGCGACCGTCGCGTTCTTGGCCGGCACCGCCTTGGTCAGCGAGTTGTGGGCGAGCGCGGGGCTGCCGGTGCTGATCACGGCGACGGCCGCCGCGACGACGGCGGCGGTGACGAGACGGGCGATGCGCATGTGAAATGTCCCTTATCTGGTCGGCGGCTCTGCCGATCCAACCATCCACCAGCCGGTAGGGTCGACGTCAGGTGTGCCGGGAAGTCTGGTCGGCGATGTCACAGCCGTGCCCTTAAGGAGCTTCCCGTGTCAGGACCGAGTCTCTTCAGCCGCGGCACCTGGCCCGAGGCGCGCCGGATCGCCGAGGTGCTGCGTGCCGAGACGGTCGGCGGCCTGCTGCTCGTCGGCGCCGCGGCCATCGCGCTGATCTGGGCGAACTCTCCCTGGGCCGACGGCTACCGCGTGCTCTCGGAGACCAGGCTCGGGCCGTTGACCCTGGCGGCGTGGGCGGCGGACGGGCTGCTGGCGATCTTCTTCTTCGTGGCGGGGCTGGAGCTCAAACGCGAGTTCGTGGCCGGTGACCTGCGGGATCCGCGGCGGGCGGCCCTGCCGGTGGTCGCGGCGGTGGGTGGCATGGCCGTACCCGCGCTGGTCTTCGTCCTGATCAATGCCGGCACCCCGCACCTGCGCGGGTGGGCGATCCCCACCGCGACCGACATCGCGTTCGCGGTGGCCGTGCTCGGGCTGATCAGCACGCATCTGCCCGCCCCGATGCGCATCTTCCTGCTCACCCTGGCGGTGGTCGACGACCTGCTGGCCATCGCGATCATCGCGATCTTCTACACGTCGTCGCTGCATCTGCTGCCGCTCCTGGCCGTGCTGCCGTGCGTGGCGCTCTTCGGACTCGCGTGGCGATTCCGGAGAACGAGACTGCTGCTCCCCCCGCTGGCCCTCCTGACCTGGTATCTGATGCACGAGTCGGGGGTGCATCCGACCGTCGCCGGCGTGCTGCTGGCGTTCACCGTGCCGGTACGCACGGGGGAGACCCTCGAACATCACCTGCGGCCGCTGTCGGCCGGGCTGGCCGTACCCGTCTTCGCGTTCTTCTCGGCCGGGGTGGCGATCGCCGGCGCCGGGCTCAGCACCATCACGGTCGGCGTGGCGGCCGGGCTGGTCGCCGGCAAGGCGATCGGCATCACCGGTGCGACCTGGCTGGTGCAGCGGTTCACCCGGGCCCGGCTCGCCGACGAGCTGAGCTGGTGGGACGTGCTCGGGCTGGGCCTGCTCGGCGGGATCGGCTTCACCGTGTCGCTACTCATCGGCGAGCTCGCCTTCGGGACGGGCACCGCACGCGACGACCAGGCCAAGATCGGCGTGCTGGCCGGGTCGCTGGTCGCCGCGCTGCTGGCCGCGGTGCTGCTGCGCATCCGGAACAGGCACTACCGGCGGATCGCCGAACAGGAGAGCGTCGACGCGGACGCCGACGGGATCCCGGACGTCTACCAGGAGAACCGGCAAGATCCGGCATAGGTTCGAGGCATGGAATATCGCAGCCTCGGACGTACCGGAATGCACGTCAGTCCGCTCTGCCTCGGCGCCATGATGTTCGGCGCCTGGGGCGAGCCCGACCATGACGAGTCCGTCAGGATCATCCACGCCGCGCTGGACGCCGGGATCAACTTCATCGACACCGCGGACGTCTACTCGCAGGGCGAGTCGGAGGTGATCGTCGGCAAGGCGCTCGCCAACGGCAAGCGCGACGACGTCATCCTGGCCACCAAGGTGCACGGCCAGATGGGCGTGCCGGTGGACGCGCAGGTCGGGACCAAAGGTGACCCCAACCGGCAGGGCAACTCGCGCCGCTGGATCGTCCGCGGCGTCGAGGACAGCCTGCGCCGCCTGAACACCGACTACATCGACCTCTACCAGATCCACCGGCCGGACGAGGACACCGACGACGAGGAGACCCTGTCCGCGCTGACCGACCTGCAGCGGCAGGGCAAGATCCGCGCGTTCGGCTCGTCCACCTATCCGGCGTACCGGGTGGTGGAGGCCCAGTGGACGGCCGAGCGGCGCGGGCTGGGCCGGTTCCGCACCGAGCAGCCGCCGTACTCGATGCTGGTCCGCGGCATCGAGGCCGACCTGCTGCCGGTCGCGCAGAAGTACGGGATGGGCGTGCTCCCGTGGAGCCCGCTCGCCGGTGGCTGGCTGAGCGGCCGCTACCGCAAGGGCGCCGACGAGCCGCAGACCAACCGGGCCAAGCGGATCCCGGCACGGTACGACCTGTCCCGGCCGGAGAACCAGCGCAAGCTGGAGGCGGCCGACGCCCTGGGCGAGCTCGCCGACGAGGCCGGGGAGTCGCTGGTCCACGTCGCGATCGCGTTCGTCATCCGGCACCCGGCGGTGACCTCGGCGATCATCGGGCCGCGCACGATGGACCAGCTCACGTCCCAGCTCGGCGCCGCCGACCTGACGCTCGGGCAGAAGCTGCTCGACCGGATCGACGAGATCGTCCCGCCGGGCACCAACGTGAGCGCGGGCGACGCCGGTTATGTGGCGCCGGCCATCGCCGACCCGAACCTGCGCCGCCGGTACGCCTGACCGGGTTCCGGTAGCGTTGGGCCGATGACCGCGACCGCCTCGACCGCCCGCCGTCGCCTGTGGTGGGTGCTCGCGGCGGTCGCGCTGACCGCCGCGTGCGGCGATCCGCCCCCGCCGCCGGCCGCCGTTCCCACTCCCGTTGTTCCGGACATTTCGCCGAGCGCGACGCCAAGCCCGGCCGACTGCGTGGAGACCGCCGTCAGCCGGCTCAGCCTGGAGCAAAAAGCAGGTCAACTGCTGATGATCGGTACGCCGGTGGACGAGCCCCGCGGCCTCACCGGCGAGATCGAGCGCCACCACCTGGGCGGCGTCTTCCTGGCCGGCCGCAGCACCCGCGAGGCGTCCGCGCTGCGGGCCGACATCCGGGCGCTGCAGGCCGAGGCGACCACCCCGCTGCTGGTCGCCCTCGACCAGGAGGGCGGCAGCGTCCAGACGCTCAAGGGCAAGGACTTCCCCCTGATCCCCTCGGCTGAGCGGCTCGGTCGCGGTTCACAGACCAAACTTCGTGATGAGGTACGCGGCAGCGCCACGCGACTCGCCGCCATCGGGGTGACGATCAACCTGGCCCCGGTCGCCGACACCGTGCCGACCGAGGTCGGCGAGGACAATCCGCCGATCGGCAACTTCCACCGCCAGTACGGCTCCGACCCGGCCGCGGTCGCCGTGGACATCGAGCAGGCGGTGGCGGCCTCCCAGGACAGCGGCGTGCTGACCGTCCTCAAGCACTTCCCGGGGCTGGGCCGCACCCGCGCCAACACCGACACGTCGACCGAGGCGGTGGACACCACGGCCACGGTGGACGATCCGTACCTGAAGCCGTTCGCCGCGGGCATCAAGGCGGGTTCGGCGTCGGTGATGATCTCCTCGGCGTCGTATCCGAAGCTGGACGACAAGACCATCGCCACCTTCTCCCAGCCGATCATCACCGGCCTGCTGCGGGAGAAGATGGGCTTCGACGGCGTGGTGATGTCCGACGACCTGGGCGCCGCGAAGGCCGCCGCCGCCATCCCGCCGGGTGACCGTGCCGTCCGTTTCGTGGCCGCCGGCGGCGATGTGGCGCTGAGCATCCGCCCGGAGGACGCCGAGCCGATGTCCGAGGCGCTGGTCGCCCGGGCGCGCAAGGACCCGGCCTTCGCCGACCGCGTCACCGACGCCGCCGAGCACGTGCTGCGCGCCAAGGTCAAGGCGAAACAGATCCCCTGCGGTTAAATGCGCACATGACCTATGTGACGTCGGGCGAGCTGCGGTTGTGGACGACGAGGGACGGCGATCCGGCCGACCCGCCGGTCCTGCTCATCATGGGCGCCGAGGCTCAGGCGGTCCACTGGCCGGCCGCCTTCGTCGAGCGCCT
The DNA here is from genome assembly GCF_030269485.1 of Actinoplanes sp. NBRC 103695. Classification (GTDB taxonomy): domain Bacteria; phylum Actinomycetota; class Actinomycetes; order Mycobacteriales; family Micromonosporaceae; genus Actinoplanes. The sequence goes on from NZ_BSTL01000040.1 coordinate 4,859, forward strand.
GGTGGCCGGCGGCCTCCAGGTGATCCGCTACGACCACCGCGACACCGGCCGATCCGACCTGGTCGACTTCGACGCGTCGCCGTACGGCGCGGCCGACCTGGTCGCCGACGCCGCGGCGGTCCTCGACGGCCTGTCCCTGGACTCCGCGCATGTGGTGGGCACGTCGATGGGCGGCGCCATCGCCCAGTGGCTGGCGGGTTCGTCGCCCGGCCGGGTCCGCACGCTGACCCTGATGAACACCACCCCGATCACCGGCGACCACCCCGGCCTGCCGCCGGCCGACCCGACCTTCATGGCAGCGGTCGCCGCGCTCGCCGACCTGCCCCAGACCACGCCCGCCCAGCGCATCGACGTGGCGGTCCGCGCCTACGAGCTCTTCACCGCGAGCCCGGGTTTCGACCGTCCCGCGGCCCGCCGCATGGCGGTGGAGGCCGTCTCGCGGGCCCGCGACTGGACGTCCGGCGCCAACCACTACCGAGGCGCCGAGGGCACCCCGCCGCCCCTCTCGGCGATCATCGCGCCGACCCTGGTGATCGCCGCCGAGGCCGACCCGATGTTCCCGCCGCCGCACACCGAGGCCCTGGCTTCACAGATCGCCGGCGCCCGCCTGGAACGCGTCCCCGGCCTGGGCCACATGATGCTGGCCCACGGCCAGCCGGAGCGCCTCGCCGACCTGATCGTGTCCCACACGCGCGAATTCTCAACTCCGGCCGGTGACAGCCGACCTAAGCGGCCATGACCGAGACGCTGCTGGCCGTGGCCCAGGAGTTCAGCGATGGCCTCTCCGCCATGCCCTGGTGGGCGCTCGTCGCGTGGCTGGCGTTCCTCTTCGCCGCGGCGACCCTGCCCAGCCTCATCGACTAGCGGCGCGGTCGGCGGCGCGTGTCGATGGAGAGCATCCCGGCGTTGGCGATCAGGCCGTGTGGGGGTCGCACCGCCGAGGAGGTGACCAGGGGTGAGTTGATCTTGAGTTGGTCTCGGATTGGTGTTCGTCTTTATAACGAAGAAGTTTCCGATTTGTCGGAGCGTGGCTCGGCGGGATATTCATAGGCACGTCTACCGCGACGTGGAGGTCTGATTGGTGCCGATGTCCCGCCGTCGCTTCCTCGCCTTCAGCGGGGTGCTCGGTGCGGCCGTGACGCTGCCGCCGCGGTCGAGCGTTGCGGTTCCCGATCCGCTGCAGAGTCCGCCCAAAGCGGACCCTGTGGCCGACGCCTATCACCGTGTGCTGCACCTGCACACACGCTGGGTGGAGAAGCAGTGGGACCAGGCGAGCGGGGCCTACAGTGCGGCCGACTTCCGGTTCGCCTCGGTGCTGGGTAACGCCGTGCTGCTCACCGATCGGCGTTACGACGCCGCGCTGGCCGGTGTGGGGCGGGACACGTTGCGGGCGCACACGGTTGCCACGATCAAGCGGTTCGCGGGTACCAATCGGCTGGCCGGCGGGGACGGGTGGGGGCGGCAGCTGTTCTGGGACTCCACGTTCGAGCTGTACTTCCTGCTGGCCGCCCGGCTGCTCTGGCGTGACCTGGACGTTCGCACGCGGACGCGGGTCGCGGCCATCGGGTCGGGGCAGGCCGCCTACGCGTTCGGGCTGGCGTACGGCAACGATCCGCTGAGCGCCGGCTCGAGCCCGAACGGCGCCGCGGGTGGCTGGGAGGGCGACAGCAAGCTCGCCGAGATGGGCGTCTACGCGCAGGCCATCGCGCCGGGGCTGGCCTGGGGCAAGGACGACGCGGCGCTGCGGGAACGCTTCAGCTACTGGGCGTCCAACGCGAGCGGGCTGCCGGCGGCGGACCGCGCCAACCTGGCACGGCTGGACGGGCTGCTGGTCAAGGAGCGCAACCGGGCCCAGAACCTGCACGACACCTTCGTCGTCGAACATGACGACGCGGTCGACCCGCATCACCAGGCCGAGCTGTGGCGGACCGCGGGCCGGGCGGCGATCCACTTCCTGGCGGCCGGCAAACCGGTGCCCGAGGTGCTGCTGCACCAGCCCAACGGCGAGCAGTTGTGGCGCACGCTCCGGCTGCTGGGCAGCGACGCGGGCGAGCCGGTCATGCCGATGGTGACGAGCCGCTACCACCTGTACGGGCGGGACGTGCTGCCGCTGGCCTACCTCGCCCAGGTGCTCGGCGACCGGGACGCCGCCCGCGCCGAAGCCGACCTGGCCGTGCGGCTCGAGCCCTACCTGCGGCACGACCCGGAGTTCCGCCTCGCGAAGTTCGGCGGCGAGGACGCCTCCGAGCCGGAAGCCCGCGCCGAGCTCGCCATCGCCTACCTCTTCCACCGCAGCCGCGCCCACCCCACCGTGCCGGTGACCAGCGCCGAGTTCTTCGCCCGCGCGAGCGGCACCCGCGACTTCGGCGCCGACGTCGGGCTGACCGTGCAGCAGACGCCGGCCGCGTTCGCCGCCGCGGCGACCAAGACCGGCTTCGTCAACCTGCACTGGCAGCCACGGCACGACAACTGGCTGGTCGACATGCGCGCCGCGGCCTTCCTCCCGGCGTCCACACGCAACCCGGGCGAGACCTGGACGCGGGCGTGGGACAGGCTCCGCGACGGGGTCGACGCCACCGCCACGGTGCTCACCTTCGGTGACAACTACGCCGGCTACGCCACGTTGCCGACCGGCACGGTGGTGTACGCGAGCACCGGCATCGGCACCGACGAGGGGCCGCTGGCACTGTTCAACCTGGACATGCCCGGCGTGCCGGGGCTGACCGGCAGGCGCACCTTCACCAGTAGCACCGGCACCCTCACGCTGGACGGCAGCGGCGGTGGCGGCGGCAACGGCGACGTGGACGAGCTGCGGTTCGAGCCGCGCACCGCCCGCTACGTCCGGATGCGGGGCGACGCGGCCGCCAACCAGTACGGCTACTCGCTGTGGACCTTCAGCGTCCTCGACGACGCCGGCGCCGACCTCGCCCAGGGCGCGCTGCCCGCCGCCTCGTCGTCCGATGTGTCCTTTCCGGCCTCCAACGCCACCGACGGCAACCCCGAGACCCGCTGGACGGTCGACCGGGAGGAATACGGACGGCAGGACGCCTGGTTCGCGGTCGATCTGGGTTCGCCGGTCACGGTCGCGGGGGTCAGGCTTTTCTGGGAGTCCGCGTACGGGACCAAGTACGTGATCCAGACCTCGGTGGACGCCGTCGGCTGGTCCGACGCGGCAGCCGTACCGTCGGCGCATGAGCTGTCCGGCGGCTGGGTCGACATCGACGGCCGCGCCGCCCTGGTCACACACGGCACCGACCGCACGATCACGGTCACCGCGACCGGGGTCATCGCGGCCACCGGCCCCGCGTCACCGGTCCTCATCGAGGGCTACGCGCACACCGGCCTGGACCTGCCGGCCCTGGCCCGCCGCCGCATCCCGCGCACCCCGCCCGGCCTGCGCGCCTCCGACGCCGACGGCTACCTGAGCCTGTTCAACCTCTCCGCCGACCCGGTCCGCGGCGCGACCGTCACCATCCCGTCCACCCGCCTGCTCTACCTCGGCTCGCAGGTGGTCCGCCGGGACGGCCTGGCCTGGCCGGTGACCCAGCCGGCGGCGACCGGCCGGGTCGAGCCGCCCCGCTTCAAGGTGACCGGCAAGCCACCCATCGGCACCCGCTTCGACGTGACAAACTCGCACCGGGTCACGGTCACCGCCCCGCACTCCGAGCCGGTCGCGGTGACGCTCACCTCCGGCACCTGGTCGGCCCCGGTGCGGCTGGCGGCCGGCCGGTCACGCACGCTGGTCGTGCCCGGCGGCCCGATCACCCCGGCGGCCGACCTGGCCCGCGGCCGCACCACCTTCCCGACCTCGCCGCTGCCGGTGGGCATGACCTCTCCCGCGTACGCCGTCGACGCCAAGCAGCAGACGTCGTGGCGCCCCGGCCCGACCGGCCGCATGGTGGTCGACCTGGGCACCGTGGAGACGGTGTCGGCGATCCGCCTGAACTGGACGCGGGGCCCCCGCCCGCCGATCCGCATCGAACGCTCCACCGACGGCGTCTCCTATCCCACGGTCGCCCGGGTCAGGAAGCCCGCACGGCACACCGAGATCCCGCTCGCCACGTCGGCCCGCTACCTGGCGCTGGTCGTCGACGGCTGGCGGCCGGGCGACGCCGAATTGGTGGAGTTCGCCGCCTACGGCTGAGCAGACGTCAACGTCATAGCGGTCCTGAATTCTCACGGCCAGGGTCAGTGCGCCGCAGTGGCGATCGGGCGGGGCCGCTTCTCTCGGCACGGTCCCGCCCGACGTGGTCCGAGTCGCCGTTCCTGACTCTCGCGAGGAAGTCCCGCTCGTCGTTGCCGGGCAGCCCAGGTGTCTGCTTGCGCTGATCGCCGCGGCGTCTGCCGGGTGCGGGGTTGCTGCGGGTATGCCAGGCGCCCGAGTGCCCGCTCGCCGTCGCTGCCGCCACTCACGGCGCTGCCCAGGCGCGGTCAGTGGTAGGCCCAGGCGTGGGTGGTGGGTCCGGGCGTGGGTGGTGGGTCCGGGCGTGGGTGGTGGGTCCGGGCGTGGGTGGTGGGTCCGGGCGTGGGTGGTGGGTCCGGGCGTGGGTGGTGGGTCCGGGCGTGGGTGGTGGGTCCGGGCGTGGGTGGTAGGTCCGGGCGCGAGTGGTAGGACCAGGCACGAGTGGTGGGCCAAACCCACCGAGTGGTGGGTCCGGGCGCGAGTGGTGGGACCAGGCACGCAGTGGTGGGCCAGGGCGGTATCCGGCGCCGAATACCGCTCTCAGCCACCACCGTCCGCGCGAGTGGTAGGCAGGAGTGGTGTGCCCGCCGCAGATGCCGCCCCTGGCTACCACTTGGCGCGTCCGGCTACGAGCGTGAGCGGCCGCAGTGACGGCGAGCGGGCACCCGGGCGCCTGGCAGACCCGCCGCAACCCCGCACTCCGCGACCGTGGCGGCAACCACCGCGAGCAGGCACCCCGTCCGCCTGGCACCCCGCCTGACCGTAGCGGCAGCGGCAGCAGCGGCAGCAGCGGCGGCAGCAGCGGCAGCGGTGGCGGCAGCGGCAGCGGTGGCGGCGGCAGCAGCGGCGGCGGCAGCGGTGGCGGCGGCAGCAGCGGCGGCGGCAGCGGTGGCGGCGGCAGCGGTGGCGGCGGCAGCGGTGGCGGCGGTGGTGGCGGCAGCGGTGGAGGCAAGGGCGGCGGCGGCAGGGGTAGCGGTGGCGGCAGCGGCAGGGGTGGCGGCAAGGGCGGTGGCGGCAGCGGCGGCGGCCCGGACAAGGCCGCCACCCCCGAAAGATGCCAAGGACGAGCCGAGCCCCCGCCCAGAGCACGCAGGCCTATCCACCGAGAAGGCGGAAGAGGGTGAGCCACTGTTCCGGCCAGACAACACCGACCGGCGTGTCCGGGCGCAGCCGAACCGCCCGGCACGCCCCCGAGGCCCGGCGGCCGTAGCGACGCGTACGCAAGAAAACCGAATTAACCGGCGGCCGCCTGACGCCGATCGATGTCGGCGATCAGCTCGCGGGCGGTCGCCTCGTCGAGCCGGCGGTCGACGACGGCCTGGCCCAGGGCGTTCCGCTGCGCCTCGAAGCCGGAGACCTCGGCCATGATCGACGAACCCATCTGCCGCATCGAAGCCTCCTGCGACTGCTCGGCTGCCAGGTCGATGCGCAGGCGCCGGGCCAGCGCACGCAGCGTGGTCCCCTGGATCAGCAAGGTGCCGAGCGTGACGACCAGTGCGATCACCTGGATCGCGTCGCGCCCTTCGACGTCGGCGGGGACCGCCGCGGCCGCCGCCAGCGTGAGGATGCCGCGCATGCCGGTCCACGAGACCAGCAGGATCTCCTTGGACGGCAGCGGCTCGAACGGCTGGCCTCGGCGTTTCTGTACGTTCTGTTCGAAGCGGAGCTTGAAGTCGGGGTCGCGTTCCATCTTCAGCCGCATCATCTTCCACTGCAGCGACCAGCGGCCGAACAGCACGAACACCGCGGCCAGGCGGATCACGACGGCCGCCACCAGCAGGACGCCGGCAGCGATCAGGGTCCGGCCCAGCCCGAATTCGAGATCTTCCAGGACAAACCGCAACTGCAGGCCGATATACGCGAAGACGAACGTCTCCAGCAGGAAGTCGAGCACCGGCCAGACCGCGTCCTCCTGGAGCCGGGTCAGGTGGCCGCCGGGGTACTGGTGCTGCGGGTCGAAGGTCAGGTTGGTGGTGACGGCGAACGAGGCCAGCACGACGGCGAGGATCCCGGACGCGTGGATCTCCTCGGCGGCCAGGAACGCGGTGAACGGCAGCAGCAGGACCAGCGCCGTCTCCAGCGTCGCGTTGTGCAGCCGTTTGCGCAGCCAGAGGGTGCCGACGCCGAAGATCAGGCCGATCAGCAGCCCGGCGACCGCGGTGTAGAGGAACCGCCCGATCCCGCCCGCCCAGGTGGCCTCGTCGCCGCTGACCGCCGCGACCGCGATGGTGAACAGGGTCAGCGCGGTGGCGTCGTTGAGCAGGCTTTCCCCGGTGAGGATCGAGGTGACCCGTTTCGGCAGGCCGAGTTCGCCGCCGTGCGAGACGGTGGTGATCGTGTCCGGTGGGGCGAGCACCGCGCCCAGCACGAATGCGGTGGCCAGGCCCATCGTCGGCAGCAGCCAGGAGGTGATCACGCCGAGGGCGGCGGTGGTCAGCACGACCAGGGCGACGCCGAGCGTGATGATCGGCCGCAGGTTGGCGCCGAGGCTGGTGAACGCGGCGCCGCGGGCGGCCGAGTAGAGCAGCGGCGGCACCACGATCGCCAGGATGAGCTCGCTCTCCAGCTCCAGCCGGGGCAGGCCGGGGATGAAGGACACGGCCGCGGCCAACACCACGATGATCAGGCCGGGCTGCACGCCGCGGCGTTTTGCCAGGGCCGACACCGCGATGCCCAAACCGATGATCAACAGGATCTCGACACCGTTCACGTTGATCACCGTAAGGGCACCGGTATGCTTTGGCGCGGGCCGTGACTGGCGTGTTCGGATGGGTCAACCATCGTGGAGCGGTCCCGTCTCGACGACGACTGCCGCGCGCCTGGGCTCTCTCCGACATGCTAGAGAGGTCCGAATGAACGCCGAATCCTCCGCTTTCCGCTCCGCTCTCGAGGTCGTCCGCACCATCGAGCCGCGCATCGCCGACGCGATCGCCAAGGAACTCACCGATCAGCGCGAGTCGCTCAAGCTGATCGCCAGTGAGAATTACGCCTCGCCGGCCGTCCTGCTGGCCATGGGCAACTGGCTCTCCGACAAGTACGCCGAGGGCACCATCGGCCGCCGCTTCTACGCCGGCTGTCAGAACGTGGACACCGTCGAGTCGGTCGCCACCGAGCATGCCCGCGAGCTGTTCGGCGCGCAGTACGCGTACGTCCAGCCGCACTCCGGCATCGACGCCAACCTGGTCGCCTACTGGGCGATCCTCGCCGACCGCGTCGAGGTCCCGTACCTCAAGAAGTTCGAGAAGCGCCAGGTCAACGACCTGAACGACGCCGAGTGGGCGGAGTTGCGGGCGGCGTTCGGCAACCAGCGCATGCTCGGCATGTCCCTGGACGCCGGCGGTCACCTGACGCACGGGTTCCGGCCGAACATCAGCGGCAAGATGTTCGACCAGCGCAGCTACGGCGTGGACCCGGCCACCGGCCAGATCGACTACGACGCGTTGCGCGCCACGGCGAAGGAGTTCAAGCCGCTGGTCATCGTCGGCGGCTACTCGGCGTACCCCCGCAAGGTGAATTTCCGCACCATGCGGGAGATCGCGGACGAGGTCGGCGCCACCTTCATGGTTGACATGGCCCACTTCGCCGGACTTGTCGCCGGTAAGGTCTTCACCGGCGACTTCGACCCGATCCCGCACGCGCACATCGTCACCACCACCACCCACAAGAGTCTGCGCGGCCCCCGCGGCGGCGCCGTCCTGTGCGGCCCCGAGCTCTCCGACCAGGTCGACCGCGGCTGCCCGATGGTGCTCGGCGGCCCGCTCGCCCACGTGATGGCGGCCAAGGCGATCGCGTTCGCCGAGGCCCGGCAGCCGTCCTTCGCCACGTACGCCCAGCAGATCGTCGCCAACTCCCAGGCGCTCGCCGAGGGCCTGGCCCGGCGCGGCGTGCAGCTGGTCTCCGGCGGCACCGACAACCACCTGGTCCTGATCGACGTGCACCCGTTCGGCCTCACCGGCCGCCAGGCGGAGCAGGCGCTGCTCGACTCCGGCATCGTCACCAACCGCAACGCGATCCCGCAGGACCCGAACGGCGCCTGGTACACCTCAGGCATCCGCGTCGGCACGCCCGCACTCACCAGCCGGGGCCTCGGCACGACCGAGATGGATCAGATCGCCGAGCTCATCCACACGGTCCTCGCCCAGACCACGCCGGCCGAGGGCTCCAAGGCCAAGTACACCCTCGACCCGGCCCTGTCCGACCGCGTCAGCAAGCAGGCGACCGAGCTGCTCGCGGACTACCCGCTCTACCCGTCCGTCGACCTGGGCTGAAATCCCTCGGTCGGCCGGGCCGAAATTCAAGATCAGAAGACAGATGTCGTGCCTCGGTGGGTGGTTGCAGACCGCAGCTCCCGCCGAGGCCGGGCACGTCCGGCCTGGCCGCTGCGCGTCCATAACGGCCGGCCGCGCCCTTCATTCTGCGTGGGTGGTCACCCTCTCGAAACCCGCGGGCGGTACCTGACGAGCGCGAACACCCCGACCGCGAAGCCGAGCAGCACGAGCAGGCCGCGCACGAGCCCGTCGAAGAGGCCGGCCTCCACGCCGAGGTAGCCGACGACCTGAAGCAGGAAGAACGCCCCGAAGCAGAGCGCGTACCTGCCGACCCGCCCCGGCTCGTCCACGGGCGTGACCCATCGCGGTACCGTCCCGCCGGCGAGGATCCGAACGCCGAGGCCGACCACGGTGAGCCCGATGATCGCCATGAGCACGTTGACCCACGCCATGAAATCCATGCACCAGGTATACCCACCGACAGCCAACTGTCCACATTGACCGTCAGGTGATCGGGTGGAGAACGACGTCACTGAGGGCCCCGTCGTCGGCGGTCGCGGTCATATAGGTGGCGTGCGGCTGACGCCGGCGATCGGTCGGCGACCCAGGGTTGAGCAGCCGCAGCCCGTTCGGCGCGGTCGTGTCCCACGGGATGTGCGAGTGCCCGAAGACCAGCACATCGACATCCGGGTAGGCGGCAGCGCAGCGTTTCTCGCGCCCGTCCTTGCCCCCGGTCTCGTGCACGACGGCGAAGCGCACCCCGCCGAGCTCGCCCCGGGCAACCAGCGGCAGCCGAGCCCGCAGCCCCGCCCCGTCATTGTTCCCGTAGACCCCGATGACCCGCCGAGCCCGCCCGGCCAGCGAGTCGAGCACCGCCTCATCCACCCAGTCCCCGGCATGAACGACCACATCAGCGTCATCCACCGCCTGCCAGACCACCCCCGGCAACGCACGGCTATGCGTATCCGAAATCAACAGCAAGCGCATACCCCCACGCTACGACGCCGTCAGGCGGGGATCTCGCCGGAGCCGCGGGGGATGAGCCGGGTCGGGATCCAGAACTCGCGCGGCGGCATCTCGCGTGCCGCCCCCTCAGCGCCGTAGATCCGGTCGAAGAGGGCCCGCGCCGCGGTTCGGCCCATCCGCGCCGGGTCCTGCGCGACCACCGTGACGGCCGGGTCGAGCAGGTCGGCCAGGAGGAAGTCGTCGAAGCCGACCAGCGCCACCCGCCGCTGCAGCCCGAGCCGGCGCAGGGCGCGCACCGCGCCGATCGTGATCAGGTTCTGGCTGGTGAACAGCGCGGTCGGCGGCGCGCCCCGGTCGAACAACGCCAGCGTCGCGCTCTCCGCGTAGGACGGATGGCGCAGCCGCCGCGCCGCGTGGGGGACAAGACCGGCCGCGCCGAGTGCGGCGAGATATCCGCGGTGCCGCTCGCGCGCCGTCGCCACCCGATCATGATCCCCGAGGTACGCGATGCGCCGGTGCCCGTGGGAGACGAGGTGGCGGACGGCGTCGCGGGAGCCGGAGACGTTGGTGGCGAGCACCGTGTCGGCCGCGAAGCCGGTGCCCGGGCGGTCGACCAGCACCACCGGGATGTCCGGGAATGATCGGAGGTAGCTCTGGTCGGGTCCGCTCGGCGCGATGATCAGACCGTCGGCGTGGCGCTCCGTGAAGGCGGCGGCCAGGTCGCGTTCCCGCTGGGGGTCCTCGTCGACGCTGGCCGTCAGCACCTGCACGCCTCGCGGGCGGGACTCGTCCTCGATGGCCCGGTGCAGTGCTGCCGAGAACGGGTTGCCGACATCCTCCAGCAGCACGCCGATCGTCCTGGTCCGACGGTCGTTGCGGCGCAGCATGCTGGCGCCGATGTGTGGCCGGTAGTTCAGCGAATCGACGGCGGCGTGCACCCTCGCGGCCAGGTCCGGCGCGACTGTGGTCTCGCCGTTGACCACCCGGGAGACGGTTTTCAGGCTCACTCCGGCGGCGCGCGCGACGTCGTTCATGGTGGGACGCGATTCCGCGGTCACAGATAGCAACATATCCGAAACTCATTGTTGACAGTCGATCCTCCGAGTCGTCTAGTGGGGACAACGTTGTCTCGTGATCTCGATCGCTCACTCGATGTGGAGGACAACATGCGACATCCGCTGCGGTCCACGTTGGCCGCATCCGCCGCCATGACGCTCCTCTTCGGCGCCGCCGCGTGCGGTGGCGATGACGGCGGTGGCGGCGACAAACCCGTTGTCGGCCTGATCACCAAGACCGACACCAACCCGTTCTTCGTCAAGATGAAGGAGGGAGCCGAGAAGGCGGCCACCGCCCAGGGCGTCGAGCTGCAGTCTTTCGCCGGTAAGCAGGACGGCGACAACGAGGCCCAGGTGCAGGCGATCGAGAACCTGATCTCGGCCGGCGCCAAGGGTTTCCTGATCACCCCGAGCGACTCGAAGGCGATCGTCCCGTCGATCGACAAGGCCAAGCAGGCCGGCCTTCTGGTCATCGCGCTGGACACGCCGACCGACCCGGCCGACGCCGCGGACGCCACGTTCGCCACCGACAACCGGCAGGCGGGCAGGCTGATCGGGCAGTGGGCGAAGGCCAAGTTCGACAAGGACGGCAAGCAGGCGAAGATCGCCATGCTCGACCTGAACCCGAATGGCGTCTCGGTGGACGTACAGCGGGATCAGGGTTTTCTGGAAGGGTTCGGCATCCCGGTCGGTGACAACAACCGGATCGGTGACGAGAACGACCCGCGGATCGCCGGGCACGACGTCACGGACGGCGCCGAGGACGGCGGGCGTACGGCGATGGAGAACCTGCTCCAGAAGGACCCGTCGATCAACCTGGTCTACACGATCAACGAACCGGCGGCGGCGGGGGCCTACCAGGCGTTGAAGGCGGCCGGCAAGGACAAGGCCGTCACCATCGTGTCGATCGACGGCGGCTGCCCGGGCGTGGACAACGTCAAGGCCGGCGTCATCGGCGCCACCTCGATGCAGTTCCCGCTGAAGATGGCCGAGGACGGCATCGCCGCGATCGCCGCGTTCGCCAAGGACGGCACCAAGCCGACGGCGTCCGCCGGCAAGGACTTCGTGGACACCGGCGCCACTCTGATCACCGATCAGCCGCAGACCGGAGTCGAGGCCAAGGACTCCGCCTGGGGCAAACAGAACTGCTGGGGCTGACCATGACCGCAGCCGTCAAGGAAACCGAGGGGTTCGAAACCCAGCGGAACGAGTCCCTGACCACGAAGATCCAGCATGTGCTGCACGCCAATCCGGTGTTCGGTCCGCTGGCCGTGCTGATCGTGGCGATCATCGCGTTCTCGATCGTCAATCCGCGGTTCTTCTCCGCGCCCAACCTGTCGCTGGTGCTCGCGCAGGTCACCGTGATCGCGGTGCTGGCCCTGGGGCAGACCCTGATCATTCTGACCGCCGGCATCGACCTGGCGACCGGCGCCATCGCGGTCTTCTCGTCGATCCTGATGGCCAACTTCTGCGTGAAGCTCGGCGTACCCGGAATCCTGGCTTTGATCTTGGGGTTGATCTGCGGCACCGTCATGGGCGCGCTGAACGGCTTCCTGGTCACCCGGATCAAGCTGCCGCCGTTCATCGTCACCCTCGGCACGCTGACGATCTTCTTCTCGCTGAACTCGGTGGTCAGCAAGAGTGAGACGGTCCGCGGCTCGGACATGCCGGACATCATGTCGTGGACCGGCACCACGATCCCGATCGGCGGCTTCCGGCTGACGTACGGGTCGATCATCATGTTGGTGCTCTTCGCGTTCTTCTTCTACGCGCTGGGGCGCACGGCGTGGGGCAAGCATGTGTACGCCACCGGCGACGACATCGAGGCGGCGCGGCTGGCCGGCATCCGGACCAACCGCGTGCTGTTCTCGGCGTACACGGTGGCGGGCCTGCTCTACGCGGTCGGCGGCTGGATCCTGATCGGCCGGTTGGCCTCGGCCAGCCCGAACGTCGGCACCGAGTACAACCTCGACTCGATCACCGCGGTCGTACTCGGCGGCACCAGCCTCTTCGGCGGCCGGGGCGGCGTGCTCGGCACCCTGATCGGCGCGCTGATCGTCGGCGTCTTCCGCAACGGCCTCCAGCTGGGCGGCGTCGAAGTGGTCTGGCAGGGCTTCGCGATCGGCCTCCTGGTCCTCGTGGCGGTGTCACTCGACCAGTGGATTCGGAAGGTGAAGTCATGACCGAGCGAAGCGAGCGTCATGATCTTCGATTTGGCCTGTGGGTCGGGAGGTGGAGTCATGACCGAGCGAAGCGAGCGTCATGATCTTCGATCTTGGCCTTGTGGGTCGGGAGGCGCTGCATGACTACTCCGGTTCTTCAAGCAAAAGGCATCACCAAACGGTACGGGCGGGTCACCGCGATCGAGTCCGGCGATCTCGAGCTCTACCCGGGCGAGATCCTGGCCGTGATCGGTGACAACGGCGCCGGCAAGTCCAGCCTGATCAAGGCGCTGTCCGGGGCGCTGATCCCGGACAGCGGCGAGATCTACCTGGACGGGCAGCGGGTCGTCTTCCGGAACCCGATGGAGGCACGCGAGGCGGGCATCGAGACCGTCTACCAGACCCTGGCCGTGGCGCCGGGGCTGGACATCGCCGACAACCTCTTCCTGGGCCGTGAGCAGCGCAAACCTGGCGTCCTGGGTTCGGTGTTCCGGATGCTGGACCGGTCCGGGATGCGCTCCGAGGCGCAGCGCCACATGTCCGAGCTGGGCATCGGCACGCTGCAGAACATCGGCCAGGCCGTGGAGTCGCTCTCCGGCGGCCAGCGGCAGGCGGTGGCGGTGGCCCGGTCGGCGGCCTTCGGCAGCAAGGTGGTCATCCTGGACGAGCCGACCGCCGCGCTGGGCGTCAAGGAGAGCAACCGGGTGCTGCAACTCATCCGGGACGTCCGTGACCGCGGCCTGCCGGTGATCCTGATCAGTCACAACATGCCGCACGTCTTCGAGGTGGCCGACCGGATCCACATCCAGCGGCTGGGTCGCCGGGCGACCGTGATCACCCCGAAGTCGCACTCCATGTCCGAGGCGGTGGCGATCATGACCGGCGCCGCGGCGGCACCACCCCCGGTGGCCTGAACAATCACGACACGCTCCGCACGCGTATCCACTGGGGATCGCGTGCGGAGCGTTTCTCGTACAATTCTGCTCGGTGATTCACCGAATCAGCCGGTTGTTCGCCGGTCGAGCCGCATGCGATCCTGAGTGGCCTGACAAAACTTGACGCAATTAGGCCGTGTTTCAGAACCCGGCCAGGGCGCGGTTCGGAGCGTGCTGCGTGGCCATCCCCCTCCCGGATCGGGACCGATTACCACCGGGTCCGAGACGTGACTTCGTGGAGGCTCTGCACCTTCTCTACGATGCGGCGGGCCAGCCGGCCGCCCGGCAGATCAGCCGGGCGATCTTCAAAACCACCGAGCTCGAGTCGGTGTCGCACGAGACGGTCAGCTCGACCCTCAAGGGCGCCTCCCTGCCGACCTGGCTCAAGGTGCACGCGATCGTCACCGTGCTGAGCCTGCAGGCCATCCCGGCGCGGGACAGCGCGCTGATGCTGCGTGACTTCCATGCACTGTGGATCAGGGCGCGCCGCGGTCCGTCCGACGCGGCGCCCGAGCCCGCCGAGCCCACTGAGCCAGCTGAGCCGACCGAGGCGACCCCGGTCCCGGCCGTTCCGCCGCCGCTGGAGCCGATCGCCGCCGCGACCGACGGCGAGCCCGCGCCGCGCGGTGACCGGCTGGTCAGCGGGATGCCCGAGCGCAGCGCCGCCTTCACCGGCCGCGGGCGCCTCCTCGACGCGATGCGCGCCACGCACGTGGCACACCCCGAGGCGCCGCTGGTCCTCTACGGCCTCGGCGGCGTCGGCAAGACCCAGCTCGCACTGGAGTACGTGACCCGCTTCGAAGGGGCGTACGACCTGGTCTGGTGGGTGCCCGCCGACCGCGCCGAACGTGCCCGCGCCGCCCTGATCGGCCTGGCCGACCGGCTCGGTGTGCCACCGCGCGCGAACGCCGAACAGACCGTCACCGCGGTGCTGAACCGCCTGGAGAGCCGCGAGCTGAGCTTCCTGCTCGTCTACGACGGCGTCGAGCACGACGACATCCGCGGCCTGATCCCGGCGATCGGCGGCCACGTGATCGTCACCGGCCGCGACCCCGGCCTGGCCCGGGACAGCACGACCAAGGCGCTCGAGGTGCCCGACTTCGAGGAGGACGAGGCCGTCGAGTTCCTGAGCAGGCGGCACCCGGACATCGACGAGGAGCTCGCGCGCAACCTGACGCTGCGGCTCGGCCGGCTGCCGCTGGCCCTGGAGCAGGTCTCGGCCCTGCGGCACGCCACCAAGATGGCCTGGGCCGACCTGGTCAGCCGGCTGGACGAGCCGGACGCCGGGCTGTTCGCCGGCGGCGCCGAGCCCGCGTACTACCCGCACACCGTGCCGGCGTTGCTCCGGCTCGGGCTGGAACAACTGCGGGCTGCCAGCCCGTACGCGGCGCAGGTCTTCGAACTGTTCGCCTGGTTCGGCGCCGAGCCGGTGGCCCGGGCGCTGCTCCGGCAGGGCGGCAACGGCGACGTCACCCGGCCGCTCAAACGGGTGCTCCAGCAGCCGATCGAGCTGGCCAAGGCGGTCGCGACGATCAGCCGGTACGGCCTGGCCCGGCTGCACACCGCCGACCAGCGCATCGAGGTGCAGCCGCTGATGCGTCTCGCCCTGCGCGACCTGCTCGGCGAGGAGGGCCGGGAGCGAGCCCTGCGCAACGTCCAGGCGATCCTCACCGAGGCCGGGCGGGGCTGGCCGGACGGGCAGGGCCACTGGGACCTGCACCGGGCGGTGGCGGCGCACGTGCTGCCCGCCCGGCTGATCAACTCCACCCACCTGGCGACCGTGCGCGTCGTACACAACCAGATCCGCTACCGCTACCTGATGAAGGACCTCGACGACGCGCGGCGGCTGGGCGAGGCGGCGGTCACCGCGTGGCGGGAACGGCCGGACCTCGGACCCGATCACGAGCTCGTCCTGCTGGCCAGCCGGGAGTGGGCCAACGCGCTGCGGGCGCTGGGCCGGTACGAACAGGCCCGGGAGATCACCGCGGACGCCATGCGCCGGATGCGGGACGACCACCCGTTCGCCCGGGAGATCGCCCGGAGCCACGCCGCCGACCTGCGCATCGCCGGGGAGTACGGCGCCGCGCTGGCCCTCGATCGGGGGACCTACGAGAGCTATAAAGAGGAGTTCACCGACGAGCACGACCGGACCGTCGGTGGCCGCCACAACCTGGCCGTCTGCCTGCGCCTGCTGGGCGAGTTCCGGGAGGCCGAGGAGATCGACCGGTTCGAGGTGGCGTACCAGCGCGAGCGGGACGGCGACGCGCACCGGCGGACCCTGCGCACGCTGCTGGCGGTGAACGGGCTGGCCGAGGACCTGTTCGGGCTGGGCCGGTTCGCCGAGGCCCTCGAGGCGCAGCGGGAGGCGTTCGAGGCGAGCCGGTCGGCGCTCGGGCGGGGCGACGAGAGCGTGCTGCTGGCCCGCCGGATGGTGGCGCTCTGCCACCGCCGGCTGGGCGACGCCGGAGCTGCCGCCGCGGAGTTGGAGGCCACCTATCGCGTCTGCGCCGGGTTCTGGGGCGCCGACCACGAGATCACCCTGGCCGCGGCGATGAGCTGTGCGAACGCGCTGCTTGCCGACCACCGGGAGGGTGAGGCGTACGCGCTGGCGGTCGACGCGGTCGGCGCGTACGAGCGGGTCTTCGGGCAGGGCAACCCGCTCACCCGGGCGGCCCAGCTCAACCTGGCGGTGATCCTGCGCGCCGTCGGCGACCGCGGCGGTGCCCGGCGGCTGGACACGGCCGCGCTGGACGGCCTGCGGGCCACGGTGGGGGAGAGGCACCCGTTCGCCGTGGTGGCGATGACCAACCTGGCCTCAGACCTGGCCCACGACGGCGACCACCCGGGCGCGTACACGCTGTCGTTGCAGGCCTGGCGCACCGCCACCGAGATCCGCGGCGCCGAACACCTGGACACCCTGGTGGCCGCCGCCAACCTGGTCCTCGATCGGGAGGCCACGGGCAAGGTGGACGAGGGACCGGACCACGAGGCGGTGCTCGCCGCCCTCCGGCGGACGGCCGGCCCGGACCACCCGCTGGTCGCCGCGGCAGCCGATCACGAGCGCCTGAACAGCGACGTGGAGCCTCCGTCAACCTAGGCCTTGATCGCTGTCAAGCTTTGTCAAGAAAAAGGGGCAACTGAACCCGTCGAGGCCCGTCCTCGTTCTACCCGGCGATACTCTTCTGCCGAATGTCTTCCGAAAGTCTTCCCCCGGCCACGGGGTCCACACGCCCGCTCTGGAGGCCGACCATGGATACCAAGCCCGTTCGCCGTGACCCGGGCTTCGTCCCCGTGATCGACGTCTCCCGGTTGTCGCTGGCCCAGCTGACACGGAGCAACCGTCCGGAGATGAGCCGTTCCCTCCGGCAGGTGATCAACACCCTCGACGATCCGAACGGTGTGATCTCCGCGTTCCAGTCGTTCGCCTCGGAAAGATGACCATGGCCGGCGCCGCCGGCCCGGTCGACGCGGTACGCGAGGCCCACCGCGCGGCGGCCCGCTGGCCGTACGCGGAACTCGACCCGGCCGCCCTGCGCGCCACCGGCTGGACACCCACGCCGTTCCGCGAGTTCGTCCTCAAGGTCCACCAGCGGTGCAACCTGGCCTGCGACTACTGCTACGTCTACGAGCAGGCCGACCAGAGCTGGCGGGACCGCCCCCGCGCGATGTCCGAGGAGATCCGCCGGGCCGCCGCCGCCGCGATCGGCCGGCACGCCGAGGAGCACGGCCTCACCCGGGTCCGGGTCATCCTGCACGGCGGCGAGCCCCTGCTCTACGGACCGCGCCGGCTCGGTGAGCTGGCCGCCGAGCTACGCGCCGCGGTGCCGGACGGGTGCGTGGTGGAGATCGGCATGCAGACCAATGGGGTACGCCTGACCGAGGCCACCGTGGCGGTGCTGCGCGAACACGACGTCAAATGCGGCGTCAGCGTGGACGGGACGCAGCGCGACCACGACCGGCACCGCAAATTCCGCAACGGAGAGGGCAGCTTCACGGCCGTACGCAATGGCCTGGAACTGCTTTTGAGGCCGGAGAACCGGACGTTGTACGCGGGGCTGCTGTGCACGGTCTCGCCGGACATCGACCCGGTGGAGACGTTCGAGCAGCTGGCCAAGTTCGAGCCGCCGGTCATCGACTTCCTGCTGCCGCACGCCAACCACGAGTCCCGGCCCTGGCTGCCGCCCGGCGCCTCGCCCACCGCGTACGGTGAATGGCTCGTCAAAGCCTTTGACCATTGGTATTTCGGCAAGCCGAGGCAGGACGCCCCGCGCGTGCGGCTGTTCGAGGACGTGATGCGCCTGGTGCTGAAGGGGCGCAGCGGCAGCGAACAGATCGGTCTGAGCCCGTCGGCGCTGCTCGTGATCGAGACGGACGGCGCGATCGAGCAGGTGGACGCGCTGAAATCGGCGTACCAGGGTGCGGCCTTCACCGGGCTGGACGTGACCCGGGACGCCTTCGACGCGGCGTTCGACGATCCCGGTGTCGCAGCCCGGCAGATCGGCCTGCGCGCCCTCTCCGACACGTGCCTGAGCTGCCGGTTCCACCCGGTCTGCGGTGGCGGCCACTACGCACACCGGTACGCGCCGGGCGCCGGATTCAAGAACCCCTCGGTCTACTGCGAGGACCTCCGACTGCTGATCGAGCACATCCACCGCCGGCTGGAGGCAGACATTCAGCGGCTGTTGGCCATGGGAGAGCCGTGACGACGACCTATCACTCCGTCAGTCCGACGCTGTTCGCCGCGATCGCCACCGGGCGCGGCGGCCCCGAGGCAATCGAAGCGTTGCACGCCGCGCAGGTCAGCAAGCACCTGATGCTGATCGCGCACCTGCTGGACAGCTGGCCCGACGCGGCCGCAGCGGCGGCCGCCACCGACCTGCTCGAGCGGTCCCGGGCTGCCGCGCCGGAGGCGTTCCGGGCGATCGTCGGCGCGCCCCTGGTCGGCGCCTGGTCTGGGATCGCGGTCCGGGCGCTGGAACGAGGCGCCGCCCAGCGCGCCGACTTCCTGCACGTCAACACGCTGGTCGTGCGCGCTGTGGCGGCTGCGGGCCTCTCCGCGTCTCTGCCGGTGCCGGTCAACGAGGGATACGTGGTGTTGCCGGGCTGGGGCGCGGCCGCTGCTGACGGTGCCGCTGTGTTTGACGGCGCGGCTGTGTTTGACGGCGCGGCTGTTTTTGACGGCGCGGCTGTTTCTGACGGTCCGCGTGAGGCGATCGCGGTGGTCGAGGGCGGGCGTGTCCGGATCGACGGCGTGGACGTGGAGACACGCGGCTGGCTGCCGGTGCGCCACCTGACCGGCGACGGGATCGACCTGGAACTGGACGACCTGCACCCGTACCGGCACGGACACCACGTGCCACCAGCCAACCGGCTGAGCGACGAGGCGGTCGCCGCCTGGCAGGCCGGATTCGCCGCCGCGTGGCGACTGCTCACCTCACGTGCGCCGGAACGCGCCGCCGAACTGCGGGCCGGGCTGCGCACCCTGGTCCCGTTGCAGCAGACCGACCGGGCCGCGCGCAGCGCCACCATCCGGCACGCGTTCGGCGTCTTCGGGCTGACGCTGCCACCCGCCCCCGACGAGTTCGCGGTCACTCTGGTCCACGAGTTCCAGCATTCCAAGCTGAGCGCGCTGCTCGACGTCGTCCCGCTGACCGACCCGGACGACGACGGCCGCTACTTCGCACCCTGGCGAACCGACCCGCGCCCGCTGCCCGGCCTGGTCCAGGGCGTCTACGCCTTCGCCGGCGTGGCCGACACATGGCGGGCGCTGCGCGGCGACGACGAAGCCGGTTCCTATGCCGAGCGCCAGTTCGCCGAGGCCCGCATCCAGGTCGACTGTGGACTGATCGCGATCGAGCGATCCGGCGCGCTCACGGCCGACGGCGAGGTGTTGGTCGCCCATCTGCGGCGCACGGTCGACGAGATGCTGGCCGAGGAGATTCCACTTTCGACGGTACGCGCGGCCGAAAGCACCCTGGACCAGACACTTTCGGCGTGGCGCGCCCGTAACGGCCTCTGACCCGCCTGATCGGCCGAGTAGTGCCTTGCCCGGCTCCACTTGGCGCGAGGACCGGGGTCTCGCGCGTCCGTTTGGGCGCGGGTGTCGCGCGTCCGTTTGGGCGCGGGTGTCGCACGTCCGTTTGGGCGCGGGTGTCGCGCGTCCGTTTGGGCGTGGGTGTCGCGCGTCCGTTTGGGCGCGGGGTCTCGCACGTCCGTTTGGGCGCGAGGGCAAAGGACTTTCGCGCATCTGCTTGGGTGAGGGGAAAGGGCGTCTCGCGCATCTGTTTGAGCGCGGGGCATTGGGGTCTCGCGAGGCCGTCGCCGCGGATTTGGTCGAAGGGCTCGCGGGAGTGGTAGCTCAAGGCGGTTGGCTCGTTCGGACCTACTTCTTCGCTGAGGCAGTGGTAGTTCCGGGCGCTGTCCGAGGTGGTGCGACCGCATCTGACTACCACTCGCGGCGGCGGTGGTAGAGCAAGGCGGTATCTGAGGCCTGGACCCGCCTGGTCCTACCGTTCGCGACAGGGTCTACCACTCGCGCCGCGCTTTACCACTCGCGCCGCGCTTTACCACTCGCGCCGCGCTTTACCACTCGTGCCGCGTTCTACCACTCGTGCCGCGTTCTACCACTCGTGCCGCGTTCTACCACTCGCGCCGCGCTCTACCACCGAGTGCCCAAGCCGCGGCAGCGAGTGGCGGCAGCGAGGGTGAGTGGGCACCTCGGGCGCCTGGCAGCCCGGCCCGACCCACGCCCGGCGCAAGCGGCGCAAGCGGCGCAAGCGGCGCAAGCGGCGAGTGGCCGAGCGTCGTGAGTGGCCGAGCGTCGTGAGTGGCCGAGCGTCGTGAGTGGCCGAGGCGGCGTGAGTGCCGCAAGGGCAAAGGCCAGCACCGACGAGACCTTCCCGGGAGGGCCGCGTGCCGGAGTCGTGTGGCGGAGTCGTGTGCTGGAGTCGTGTGGCGGAGTCGCGAGCCGGCACCCCGTGCCAGCAACGCGTGCCGGAACTGCAAGCCGGACCGGAACCGCAGACCGGAACGCGCCTCTAGGTCGGCGGGGACTCGATGTCGGCCTCGATCCGCCGCCCAACCTGCGCCGCCACCACCTCGGGCTGGTCCAGCCCCAGGGCTCGCTGCAACTGCTCCAGTGACCGCTGGTAGATGCGGTCGGCAGCTGCCGTCTCGCCGGCCGTTCGCAGGTCGTAGGAGTAGTTGATGCCGCAGATCGAGCGGTACGGGTGTTCGGCGTTGTTGCGGGCGTCGTGGCCGGCCCCGAACGCGGTCAGGCTGCCTTCGTAGAGGACCGCCGACAGGGCCTGCGCCTGGTCGAGGTCGCCGGCCGCCGCGTGGTCGGAGGCGAGCGAGACCCCGGCCGAGATGGTGAACGGGTGGTCGGGGCCGAGCCGAGCGGTCAGGCTGTCGTACGAGGCCTGGTCGATGGCCCGCGCCGCCGCGACGTCGCCGAGGGTGCGCAGGTTGATCGCGGCGTTGACCTGTGACGCCAGGGTCAGCGGGTGTTCGGTGCCGAAGTTGCTCCGGTAGCGGCGGGTCGACTCCTCGAACAGGGCGGCCGCCCGTTCCGGATTTCCGGACTCGCGCAGGGCGTTGGCGAAGCTGACCGCCGCCGCCAGGGTGAACTCGTGGTCGGCGGTGAACCGGGCGCGCACCTGGCCGTGGTTCTCCTCGATCACCTCGAGCGCCCGGGGCAACCGGCCGAGTTTGCGCAGCGTGATCGCGTAGGTCCGGCCGGCGAGCAGGCGCTGCGAGTTCTCCGGGCGGGTGATCTGGCGCAGCGTCGGCAGCCAGCGTTCGATCAGGGCCACCGCCCGCGCGTACGCGCCCATGCTGTAGTAGCTGCGGGCCTGGTTCAGGTAGGCGTACAGCAGCGGCGCCTCGACGCCACCGACGTTCTCCCACTGGACGGCGATCTCCCGGTCCAGTGTCAGCGCCTCGGTGTAGCGGCCGGTCAGCCGGTAGTCGACGGCCAGGTTGGCCTTGGCGCGCAGCACGTACGTCTCGCCGGGGTCGAACACCGAGAGGTGGTTGCGCAGGTTTCTGGTGTCGAAGTCCAGCGCCTCCTGGTACCGCCCGGCGATGCGCAGGTCGAGTCCGATCTGGTTGCCGTTGATCAGGGTGAATTCGTGGGTCGGGCCGAGTGTCGGGCTGCTCCGGAAGCCCTCCCAGGTCTCCTGCATGATCGTCGCGGCCTCCCGGCTGAAGCCCAGGGTGCGCAGTGCGTTGGCCTGTTGCGCGCGGGCCAGCAGAGTGAGCTCGCCGGTTTCCCCGAGCCGTGGGCTCCAGGTCTCCCGCGACCAGGTTTCGGCGGCGCTGGTGGCCAGGTAGCGGGAGTTCTCGTAGTCGCCGATCAGCCACAGGTAGCGCGCGTGGTCGAGCACCACCTGGCGGCCGCGCAGCGTTTCCGAGGCGATCATCCGGGCGGGTTCGATGTGCGGGCCGATCTCCAGCTGACGCTCGTAGCCGCCGTGCTCGTCCGGGTCGCCGGGGTTGGCGGCGATCAGCACGTTGCGGACGTTGCGCAGCGTCTCCTCCTGCTGCTCGGGGGCCAGCGTGTCGCGGAGCACCCGCTGGACCAGCCGGTGCACCTGGACGCGCTGGGTCGGGTCCACCTTGGCCAGCCCGTACCGGCCGAGGGTGCGGACCGCCCGGCCCACCTCGATGCGGGAGTTGAGCACGTCGCGGAGCGGCTCGCTGGTCTCGGAGCCGCCGCCGCGGCGCAGCAGGGAGATCGGCACCGGCTCGCCGCCGAGATAGGCGAACAGCGAGAAGAGCTGGGCGACGCCGTCCTGGTCGCCGCGGAAGGTGTCCAGGGCCAGGCCGACGAACGCCGCCACGGACAGCGGGTAGTCCGGCGGCTTGCCCTCGCCGAGCAGTTCGCGGGTGTGGCTGTCCAGCAGCTCGATGTACTCCCGTACCGGCATGGCCGTCGCGAGGTACCACGCGGCGGCCTGCTCCAGCGCCAGCGGCAGGTCGCCCAGGCGGTCGGCTAGCTGGTCGGCGTCGTCGCCGGCGATCCGGGCGTCGCCGCGCTCGGCGGTGCGCCGGCTGAGCATCTCCACGCTTTCGCCGCGCTCGAAGACGTCCACCTCGAGCGACGGGCCGGCCGCGCTCCACGCCTGGTTGCGGGTGGTCACGATGACGTGCCCGCCGGTCGACGGGATGAGCGGTTCGAGCGGCGCCGGGTCGTCGGCGTTGTCGTAGACCAGCAGCCAGTCGCGGTCGCTGCCGGCCAGCTCGGTGAGCACGGCGCGGGCGGTCTCCTGCAAGTTTTCGGTCACCGGCAGGTTGAGCTGGTCGGCCAGGTCGCGCAGCGCGGTCAGCACGGTCGCGGTCTGTTCCGCCGGGATCCACCAGATCAGGTCGTACTCGTCCTGGTGGCGGTAGACGTACTCGGTGACCAACTGGGTCTTGCCGACACCGCCGATGCCTTGCAGGGCGTGTGGCAGCACGGCCGTGGTCGAGCCGCGTTTCAGCTGCTCGACCAGTCTGTCCAGCAGCGACACCCGGCCGGTGAAGTGCTGGTTGCGGCCCGGCACGTTGCCCCAGACCATGCCGGTGCGGGTCATCCGGTGGGCCGGCAGCGACACGCCCGGCCGCTCGGCCTCCTCGACGAGGGCGGCGGCGTCGTCGGTGGCCGAGCTGGGGTGGTCGCGGCGCAGCATGCGGGTCAGCGTCTGGACGCCGCCCGGCTGGGCCACGCAGGCGTCCACGATCGCGGCCAGGTCGGCGCGGACGTCGTCGGAGCGCCGGGGGTCGAACGGCTGCGGCAGCGCGCTCGTCAGCTCGGTGACGACCGCGTCGCGCGTCTCCCGCTCGGTCAGCGCCGGCACCCGAAGCAGAATGCCCAGCAAACGGTCGCCATCGAATTGCACGTCTGACACGGGATCTCTTTTCCGCCGCACCATGGTTCCTGGTCGAAAAGACTATCGGAATGCACGGTCGCGAGGAATCGCCGGATTTGCTGGATGGCGTGCCCAAATTCAAGATCAAGAACCGGAAGATCCGGATCAGGTCGTAGCCGGGTGGGTGGTGCTGACCGCTGCTCTCGCCGAGGGTCGCTTCGCTCCGCGTGCGTAATGGGTCACTCTGCGGCGCTCCGCGCCGGAAGAGCATTGACGGCTACACGGGCGTGTAGTTCACTACACGGGTGAGTAGTGCTAACGGGGATCTGACGGCGCGGGCACGGATCCGCGACGCGGCCATCGAGCTTTTCGCCGAGCGGGGCATCGCCCCCGCGACCATTCGCGACATCGCGGAGCGTGCCGGGGTGTCGTCCGGGCTGCTCCGGCATCACTTCGGCTCCAAGGACGGCCTGCGCGAGGCCTGCGACGAGTACGCGATGTCCAAGATGACCGAGATCCGCGAGCGCATGCTCGGGCCCAACGCGATGGCGGACCCGGCCATCCTCGCCGCAGTGCACCCGGCCGCGATGCTGCTGCAGTCCTACCTGGTGCGCTCCATGATGGAGGCCAGCTCGACGTCGCTGTTCGACGCCGCCATGGAGTCCGGGCGAGTCTGGCTCCAGCACGCCGACCACCACCCCGGCGACCCGGACGCCTATCTCGCCGTGCTGATCGCGATGAAGATCAGCATGTTCCTGATGCGCGACCAGATCTCCCAAGTGCTCGGCCAGGACATGACGACGCCGGCCGGGCACCGCCGGATGCTGCGCGCGTCGATCGAGATCTTCACCCTGCCGATGCTCACCACCGAGCAAGGCGAGCAGGCACTCAAGGCGTTGGATTCCCTCATCGGATCCACAGAGCGGGAGCAGTCATGACCGAGGCCATCGATGCCGACGGACTGATCAAGCGGTTCGGGCGCGCCACCGCGCTGAACGGGCTGGATCTGCGGGTGCGTACCGGGGAGGTGCACGGCTTCCTGGGCCCGAACGGCGCCGGCAAGACCACCACCATCCGTGTCCTGCTGGGACTGATGCGCCCCGACGGCGGCGCCGCCACCCTGCTCGGCGGTGATCCGTGGCGTGACGCCACGGCGTTGCACCGGCGGCTGGCGTACGTGCCGGGCGACGTCACCCTCTGGCCCACGCTCAGCGGCGGCGAGGTGATCGACCTGCTCGGGCGGCTGCGCGGCGGCATCGACGTCAAGCGCCGCGACGCCCTGCTGGAGCGCTTCGAGCTCGACCCGCGCAAGAAGGGGCGGGCGTACTCGAAAGGCAACCGGCAGAAGGTCGCGCTGGTCGCGGCCCTCTCGTCCGATGTGGAGATGCTCATCCTGGACGAGCCCACCTCGGGCCTGGACCCGCTGATGGAGGAGGTCTTCCGCGAGGTGATCCGGGAGGAGAAGCAGCGCGGCGACCGCACGGTGCTGCTGTCCAGCCACATCCTCTCCGAGGTCGAGGCGCTCTGCGACCGGGTGACCATCATCCGCGAGGGGCGCGCGGTGGAGACCGGCACGCTCGACGAGATGCGGCATCTGACCCGCACGTCGATCAGGGCGGAGCTGGCCGGCCCGCCGAACGGCCTGGGGTCGCTGACCGGCGTGCACAACCTCAGCGTCGACGGCGACCGGGTGACCTTCGAGGTGGAGACCGACGCGCTCGACCAGGCGCTGCGGGCTCTGGTTCAGGTCGGCGTCCGCAACCTGGTCAGCCGGCCGCCCACCCTGGAGGAGTTGTTCCTGCGGCAGTACCAGAAGGCGAGCGTCTGACATGACGGGAACGGCGAGACTGATCCGGCTGATCCTGCGCCGGGACCGGTTCATCATGCCGATCTGGGTGTTCGTGCTCGGCATCCTGCCGGCCGCGTACGTGACCACCATCGAGGGCCTGTTCAGCACCGACGCCGAGCGTCTCGACTACGCCCTGATCAGCCGGACCAACGCCGGGTTCGTGGCGCTCTACGGCCAGTTGCGGGGCGACAGCGTGGCCGAGATGGCCATCTGGCGGGCCGGCTTCGTGCCGGTGATGCTCGGCGTGGCCGTGGCGCTGACCGTCATCCGGCACACCCGCGCGGACGAGGAGGCCGGCCGGACCGAGCTGATCGGCGCCGGCGTGGTCGGCCGGCGCGCGCCCCTCGCCGCCGCGCTGATCACCACGATGGCGGCGTGCCTGGTGCTGGGCGTCATCGCCACGCTCGGCCTGGTCGGTCAGGGCCTGCCGGTCGCCGGCTCACTCTGGTCCGGCGTGGAACTGACCGTCTCCGGCTGGGCGTTCACCGGGTTCGCGGCGATCGCCGCGCAGCTCACCGGCAGTGCCCGCGGCGCACGCTCGATCGCGGTCCTCGCGGTGGGTCTCGCGTACGTGCTGCGGCTCGGCGGCGATCTCTCGGCGATGAGCGACGGGCCGTTGTCCTGGCTGTCGTGGGTGTCGCCGATCGGCTGGGTGCAGCACATCTACCCGTACGGCGCGGCCGACTGGTGGCCGGCGGAACTGACCGTGGTGTTCGCGGCCGCTGCCACGGCGGCCGGGGTGGTCCTGCTCGGGCATCGGGACCTCGGCGCGGGGCTGTTCCCCGGTCGTCCCGGTCCGGCCACGGCGGCGCGCTCCCTGCGTACCCCCCTCGCTCTTGCCTGGCGCTTGCACCGCGGTCTGCTGATCGGGTGGGCAGCGGCCTTCGCCGCGCTGGGTCTGGTCTTCGGTGCGGTCGGCCAGAGCGTGGCGGACCTGGGCTCGGACACCGCGATGGGCGACATCTTCGCCCGGATGGGCGGCAGCGAGGTGATGGTGAACAGCTACTTCGCGTCGATCGCGGGCATGGTCGGCATCCTCGCGGCCTGCTACGCCGTGCAGGCCACGCTGCGGATGCGTGACGAGGAGACGGCCGGGCACGCCGAGATGATCCTGACCGCCGCGGCCACCCGGCGCGGCTGGGCGGCCGGCCACCTGTTCTTCTCGCTGCTCGGCCCGGCGGTGCTGCTGCTGGTGGAGGGCCTGGTCTCGGGCGCGGCCTACGGCGCGATCACCGGCGACAACGTGCTCGGTGACGTGCTGGCCGGCGCGGTGACCCAGCTGCCCGCGGTGTGGACGCTGGCCGGGGTGGCGGCACTGCTCACCGGCCTGCTGCCGCGCTGGTCAGCTCTCGCCTGGGGCGCCGTGTCGATCTGCCTGCTGGTCCTGCTGGTCGGCACCACCCTCCAGCTCGACCAGTGGCTCCTCGACATCAGCCCGTTCACCCACGTCCCGCACCTGCCCGTCGGCGACCTCTCCTGGACACCGCTGGTGGCGCTGACGGTCGTGGCGGCGGCCCTGGTCGCGACGGCCCTGGTCACGCTGCGTCGCCGCGACATCCCGGCCTGACGGCGCCACCCCCTCGGCCGGCCACCCCGCCGCCGCGGGGGTGGCCGGCATCCGGCGCGGCGGCCGCGTCAGAGCTGGCCGGTCCGCTCGCGCCACGCCCGCTCGTGGACGACCCACTCGTTGTCCTGCGGGAACTCGTCGATGGTCGGCACCCGGCGGACCTCGCATCGGGAGCCGTCCATCAGCGGGATCCGCTTGGCCCACTCGACGGCCTCCTCCTGCGAGGGGACGTCGATCAGGAA
This sequence comes from Actinoplanes sp. NBRC 103695, assembly GCF_030269485.1. Classification (GTDB taxonomy): domain Bacteria; phylum Actinomycetota; class Actinomycetes; order Mycobacteriales; family Micromonosporaceae; genus Actinoplanes. Next base: position 31,937 of record NZ_BSTL01000040.1, read on the forward strand.
GAAACCGCCGAACAGCTCCCTGGTCTCGCCGTACGGGCCGTCGGTCACCACCGGCTTCTCCGCGGTGAAGTCGACCACGACGCCCTTCGACGGATCCTCCAGTCCCTCGTGGGCGAGCAGCACGCCGGCGTCGACCAGTTCCTTGCTGAACCTGCCCATGCTCTCGAGCACCTCGTCGAACGGTGTCTCGGCCACCCTCGCCCGCGACTCGTCGGTGGCCCGCATGATCAGCATGTACTTCGCCACGGTGGTTCCCCTCGTTCGGCGGGCCGGCTCTCCGACCCTCTCATCCCCACGGTCGAACGGGACGGGCGCGGATCGACAACCGCGCAAGAAAAATCCCGGCCGGCTACTTGCGTTGGGGAAGGGAGTGTTCCTCGTGGTCGAGTTCGCGTTCCAGGGTGCGCAGGCCGTCGTCGTTGAGGCGGCCGGCGTCGCGCCAGCGCAGCAGTTCCTCGCGCTGGGCGTCGATCACGGCGCGGCGGACCATCAGCGCCGCCTCGTACTGCGGTGACTCCGGGACCTGGTCGGATTCCGCCTTCTCCAGCAGGTCCAGGCGTCGCCGGTAGCGCTGGAGGCGGGTCTCCAGCTGCTGCCGCATGACCGTGATGGCGTGCTCCTCGACGTGGTCGTGCTGCTGGAGCTGGATCTCGTCGAGCCGGGCCACCGCCGCCTCCACCGAGGCCGCGCGGGCGGTGTTGCGTTCGCGGGCCTCGTCGTTGCGGTTGGCGCGCAGGCCGAGACGGCGGACCAGCGGGCCGAACGTCAGACCCTGGCCGATCAGCGTCACCAGCACCACCACGAACGCGCAGAAGTGCAGCAGCTCCCGGTCGGGGAAGCCGACCGGCAGGATGAAGATCGCCGCCAGCGTGATCACGCCGCGGGTGCCGGCCCAGCTCATCGCGGTCGACTCCTTGGCGCCCAAGGCCTGGCCGCGCCGCTGGGCGCGGTCCTGTTCCGTCTCGTCGCCGGACGGCACCAGGTCCTCACCGCCGAGCCGGGCGTGCATCGAGCGGGGCAGCAGCTGGGTGGCCACCAGCCACAGCGGGCGCAGCAGCAGGACCACGCCGAGGGTGATGGCGAGCGCGATGACGATGGTGGAGGTCTTGTACTTGGGCAGCTCGTCGAGCACACCCGGCAGCTGGATGCCGATGAGCAGGAAGACCACGCCCTCCAGCAGGAAGTCGATGAGCCGCCACACCGCGCCGGTCTGCAGGCGGCTGGCGCCGGTGGCGTACCGCGGGGCGTCGTGGCCGATGATCAGGCCCGCCACGACGACCGCGAGGACACCGGAGACGTGCACGCGCTCGGCCAGCAGGTACGCGGCGAACGGCGTGGCCAGCGACAGCGCGTTGGCGGTCAGCGGGTCGGTGCGCAGCGGGCGGAGCAGCCGGACCACCCGGGCGACCAGGTAGCCGGCCACCACACCGCCGGCCGCGGCGAGCACGAACTGGCCGACCGCGTTGGTGAACGTGAAGTTCTCCCCGCCGGCGGCGCCGATCGCCACGGTCAGGATGGTCAGGGCGGTGGCGTCGTTGAGCAGGCCCTCGCCCTGGATCAGGGTGACCAGGTTGCTCGGCAGGCCGGCCTTGCGGCCCACGGCCAGCGCGGCGACCGGGTCGGGCGGGGCCACCGCCGCGCCCAGGGCCACCCCGGCGGCCAGGGTCGCGCCCGTGACCCACAGCGAGAAGCCAAGCCCGACCAGCAGCGACGTCGCGATGACCAGGCCGACGGAGAGGCTGATCACGGTGCGCATGTTGCGCCGGATGTCGACGAGCGAGGAGTCCAGCGCCGCGTTGTAGAGCAGCGGCGGCAGCAGGAACGTGAGGATCACCTCGGGGTTGATCTCGATATTCGGGCCCGGCAGGTACGCGTAGGCGATGCCGACGAGGGTCAGCAGCGCGGCGGCGGGCAGGCCGCTGCGTTCGCTGAGCCATCGCACGGTGATCACCACCGCGATCGCGGCGAGCACGAACAGCAGGAACTCCTCAGCGTGATGCACTCGGTCATTCTTCCGGATCTAGATGACGAACCCAATACTTGACACTCTCGGTGTCATGATGACACCGTGAGTGTCATGAAGAGTGGCGCGGAAGGGCTCTACGAGGTGCTGCGGCACGTGCGGCCACTGCACCAGTGGTCCGCCAAGGCGGTCGCCGACGCGCTGGCCGAGCACGACGTGAGCATGCCGATGCGGGCGGTCCTGGAGCGGCTGATGGACGGCGCGCAGACGGTGCCCCAGGTGGCCCGGTCACTGTGGCTGCCCCGCCAGGTGGTGCAGCGGCTGGCCGACGCGGCCGTCGCACTGGGCTACCTGCGGTTCGTGGTCAACCCGGCGCACCGGCGGTCCCGGCTGGCCGAGCTGACACCGGCCGGGCGGCGGGTGTTCGGCGAGATCCACGACCGGGAGCTGGGCGAGCTGGGGGAGTTGGCCGACCGGCTCGACCCGCGGGACATCGCTGCTGCCGTACGCGTCATCTCCGCCTTGACCGCACACACACGCGAGGTGGCGCTGCGCGCGGGGGACGGGCCGCTTTCCGGAGAGGAGATGTGATGATCCACTACGAGGAGGCCGGCCGCGGACCGGTCGTGGTCTTCCTGCACGGCGGTGCGCTCGACCTGCGGGAGTGGGACGAGCAGATGGTGCTGGCCGGCCGGTTCCGGGTGATCCGGGTGGACGCTCGCGGGCACGGGCGGTCGGAGACGCCGATGACGCCGTTCCGGCAGTGCGACGACGTCGCGGAGCTGCTCGGGCGGCTCGGCGTCGAGAGGGCCGCGCTGGTCGGGCTGTCGATGGGCGCCGGGGCGGCGACCGACACCGCACTCGAATATCCGCACCTGGTGTCGCACCTGATCGTGTGTGGCGCCGGGACCAATGAGCCGACGTTCACCGATCCTTGGATGCTGGAAATCCAACGACAGATGGCCGAGGCGCAGGCTCGCCTCGATGCACCGGCCTGGATCGAGTTGTCGCTCAAGCAGGGCGTGATCGGGCCTTACCGCGAAAGAGCCGACCGATCAGTGGAAGACCGCTGCCGCGAGATGATCACCGACACCGTCAACAATCACGTGAAGCCGGGCATGGTCGCACCCCACCACGTCATCGGCTCGTGGGAGCGGCTGGGAGAGATCAGCGTCCCGGCGCTCGGCGTCATCGGGTCGCTTGACGCGCCCGACCACCACGCCATGGTCGACCGGTTCGTGCGAGATGTTCCGGGCGCCCGCAAGGCGGAAATCGGCGGGGCGGCCCACGTCGTCAACATGGACCGCCCCGCCGAGTTCAACGAACTACTGACTCAGTACCTGTAGTGATCCGGCTTGAACGGGCCCTCGATCGCCACGCCCAGGTACTCGGCCTGCTTCTTGGTCAGCGTGGTCAGCCGCACACCGAGCGCGTCCAGGTGCAGGCGCGCCACCTTCTCGTCCAGGTGCTTCGGCAGCACGTAGACCTGCTTGGAGTACTCGTCGGGCTTGGTCCACAGCTCGATCTGAGCCATCACCTGGTTGGTGAACGAGTTCGACATCACGAAGCTCGGGTGCCCGGTGGCGTTGCCCAGGTTCATCAGGCGGCCCTCGGACAGCACGATCACCGAGTGGCCGTCCGGGAAGCGCCACTCGTGCACCTGCGGCTTGATCTCGACCTTCTCGATGCCCGGGACCTTGGCCAGCCCCGCCATGTCGATCTCGTCGTCGAAGTGGCCGACGTTGCCGACGATCGCGTTGTGCTTCATCTTGCTCAGGTCGTCGGCGGTGATGATGTCGGTGCCGCCGGTCGTGGTGATGAAGATGTCGGCCTGGGACACGACGTCCTCGAGGCGAACCACCTGCATGCCGTCCATGGCCGCCTGCAGCGCGCAGATCGGGTCGACCTCGGTGACGACGACGCGGGCGCCCTGGCCACGCAGCGTCTCCGCGGAGCCCTTGCCGACATCGCCGTAACCGCAGACCACGGCCAGCTTGCCGCCCAGCATCACGTCGGTGGCCCGGTTCAGGCCGTCGACCAGCGAGTGCCGGATGCCGTACTTGTTGTCGAACTTGCTCTTGGTGACCGCGTCGTTGACGTTGATCGCCGGGAAGAGCAGCCCGCCCTCCTTGGCCAGCTTGTACAGCCGAGCCACGCCGGTGGTGGTCTCCTCGGTGACGCCGCGGATGCCGGCCGCGATCCGGGTGAACAGCTGCGCGTCCTTGGCCAGCGTGCCGCGCAGGGTCTCCAGGATGATCCGGTACTCGTGGTTGTCGTCCTCGGTGGCCTGCGGCACCGCGCCGGCCTGCTCGAACTCGACACCCTTGTGCACCAGCAGCGTGGCGTCACCGCCGTCGTCCAGGATCATGTTCGGGCCCTGGCCGTCGGCGAAGTCGAACAGCTGCTCGGTGCACCACCAGTACTCCTCCAGCGACTCGCCCTTCCAGGCGAACACCGGGGTACCGGTCGGAGCGTCCACGGTGCCGGAGCCGACGACGATCGCGGCGGCGGCCTCGTCCTGCGTCGAGAAGATGTTGCAGGACACCCAGCGCACGTCGGCGCCGAGGTCGACCAGCGTCTCGATCAGCACGGCGGTCTGCACGGTCATGTGCAGCGACCCGGCGATGCGGGCACCGCGCAGCGGCTTGGTGTCGGCGTACTCCGCCCGGATCGACATCAGGCCGGGCATCTCGTGCTCGGCGAGCCGGATCTGGTGCCGGCCGGCCTCGGCCAGCGCGAGATCCGCGACCGCGAACCGCAGGCCGTTGACGTTCTGAAGCTTGTCGGACATGAAGAAGGGCACCCCCTTGTACAGGAGGCGCCCTTGGTGTCGTCGGCTCGGTCGAGCGTGGCGGAGGGGGTCCTCCGTCGCAGCGCCTCTCGACCGGCTCTGCCACGATAACCCGCAATTCAAAACCGTTCAAAGGTACGCGGGACACAAAGCCCAGGCCTCCCGCACCATCGGGCCGTCCTCTGCCAAACGGCCGTCTTACAGCGGCTACGCGCCGCACTGCGCCCCCTGGGAGTGGCCTCTCCAACCGGTTGGAGAGTGGCGTACGTCACGGCAGGATTTCGTCCTTCGAGGGCCGCGGTCCCCGGCTTGCCCCCGGCGGCTCAGGCAGCGCTGCGGCGGTTGGCCTGGTCGTGGAGGGCCTTGGTGAACGTGGCCGGATCCCAGCGCTCCGCCAAGGCCTGCCTCATCAGCTCGGCCTGGGTCTGTGGGGCCAGGCCGCCGATCGGCTGGTCGCGGTCGAGGTTGGTGGGGAACGCGTAGCCCTCGGCCGAGGCGGCGACCACGGTGGCGGTGCTGCCCTCGTACGCGAGAAGGGTGGGGTAGAGGGCCTCGCACATGGCCGTGCGGTCGACGGTCTCCATCGCGCGGCCGAAAGCCGAGCTGATCTGCAGCAGGTTGGCCATCCGGCGGACGTCGGCGGAACGGTTGGTGCCGGCGCCGTGGAACAGGGCGGGATTGAAGAACGCGGCGTCACCCTTGGACAGCGGGAGCTGCTCATGGTGGGCGTTGAAGTACTCGGTGAAGGAAGGCTGGTGGAAGGCGAGGTAGCCGGGCGCGTACTTCTGCGAGTGCGGCAGGTAGAGGGTGGGGCCGGTCTCGACCGGCATGTCCACGTGCGCGACGGCGCCCTGCAACGTCAGCACGGGCGAGAGCTGGTGGACGTGCGCGGGGAAACGGGACGACTGGTCGGCGGACATGAAGCCGAGGTGGTAGTCGCGGTGGGCGACCTGGGCCTGGCCGCCGGGGTTGACGACGTTGACCTGCGAGGTCACCTGGTATCCGGCGCCCAGCCAGGCCGCCGAGATCAGGGCCAGGGTGTCGTTGTCGTAGTAGGTGGCGAACGCGGCGGGGTCGCGCAGGGCGAACTTGTCGAGGGCGCCCCAGACGCGGTCGTTGGCGCCGGGCTTGGCGAAGTGGTCGCCGCCCACGGCGCCGGCCGCCTTCTGGTCGGCGATCAGGCCGGCGAAGACGTCGGTGGCGCGGTCGACCACGTCGGTGGCGAAGGCGCCCCGGAACACCACGATGCCGGGGCCGTCCATCAGCGCGCGGGCGAGCTCGGCGCGGACCTCGGTGGTGTCGGGGAGGTCGCCGGAGTAGACGAGGACGTTCTGGACAACGTCGGTGGCGTGCGGGAACGCGGACTTGTCGGTCTGCTGCTCGACCACGGTCCGGAAGTCCTCCAGGTGGCAGTCGGCGGACGTGAACCAGGTTGTCATGCGATCACGCTAGGCCCGGAAACAACATCAACGGCCATTGAGAACACCTCAAAAAACCATCATTGTGTACGGCGTGAAGCACCCTTACCGGATCCGCGAGATCGCCGTCCAGGCCGGCCTGAGCCCGGCCACCGTCGACCGGGTGCTGCACGAGCGCGGCGGGGTGCGGGAGAGCACCGTCCGGGAGGTACGCCAGGCCATCGCCGACCTGGACCGGCAGCAGTCGCAGGTGCGTCTGGGCGGGCGGACGGTGATGCTGGACGTGGTCGTGCAGGCGCCGCCCCGGTTCACCGGAGCGGTCCGTGCCGCCCTGGAGGCCGAGTTGCCGTCGCTGCGCCCGGCCACCTTCCGGTCCCGTTTCCACCTGCTCGACTCGCCGGGGGTGACCGACCTGGTCGCGGTGCTCGACAAGGTGTCGCGGACCAAGTCGGACGGGGTGATCCTCAAGGCGCCGGACGCGCCCGAGATCGTCGCCGCGGTGGCGAGGCTGCCGGTGCCGGTGGTCACGTTCGTCACCGACCTGCCGGGCAGCAGCCGGGTGGCGTACGTGGGCATCGACAACCGCGCGGCCGGCGCGACCGCGGCGTACCTGGTGGAGCAGTGGCTGGCGGATCGCGCGGGGGACGTGCTGGTGGTACGCGGGCACGGGTCGTTCCGTGGCGAGGACGAACGGGAGATGGGCTTCCGGGCGGAGATGCGCCTGCGGTCCCCGGGCCGGCGGATCGTCGAGGTGGTGGACGAGGAGGACCGGGCGGACGCCGTGCACCACAACATCCGCGAGCTGCTGGCGACCAGTCCGTCGGTGCGGGCCGTGTACTCGCTGTACGCGGGGGCGGGCGGCAACGCGGCGGTGGTGGAGGCGTTCGCCGCGGAGGGCCGCCGGTACGACGTGTTCGTGGCGCACGACCTGGACGGCGAGAACACCGCGCTGCTGCGGGACCGCCGGCTCTCCGCGGTGCTGCATCATGACCTGCGGCAGGACATGCGTCAGGCCTGTCTGGCGGTGTTGCACGCGAGCGGCGTACTCAAGGGCAGGCCGCACCCCGCACCGAGCGCGATCCAGGTGATCACGCCGCACAACACGCCCCCGGCAAGATTTTCTTAGCGACCCTGTCCGGTTCGGCGCGGGCCGTTCGTCACCCTGGTGAGAACAAAGATCGACGAGAGGCGTACGCGAGATGAAGTTCATGATGTTCGTCTGCACCGACACCCAGCCGGAGACCGACGAGGCGGCCGTGCCGTCGATCGAGCAGTGGGTGGCCGACACCCACGACAAGGGCCGCGCCATCATGGGCGAGCGGCTCGCGGATGCCACCACGGCCACCACGGTCCGGGTGCGCGGCGGTGAGCTGCTGCTGACCGACGGCCCGTTCGCGGAGACCACCGAGGTGATCTGCGGGTTCGACATCCTGGAGGTCGCCGACCTGGACGAGGCCATCGAGATCGCCCGCAACCACCCGATGGCGTACGCCGGGCGGATCGAGCTGCGCGCGTTCGACCCGCTCGACCTCTGATGGACGCCTTGGCCAACGCGGCGAAGGAGTCGTACGGCCGGATCGTCGCCACGCTGATCCGGGTGACCGGCGACTGGGACCTGGCCGAGGACTGCGCGCAGGAGGCCCTCGCCATCGCCGCCGAGAGGTGGCCCGGCGAGGGCATCCCGGCCAATCCGGGCGGCTGGCTGATGACGGTGGCCCGCAACCGCGCGATCGACGTGCTCCGGCGGGCCACCGTGGAGCAGCGCAAACTCCGCGAGGTGGCGCAGCCGGCCGACTTCACTGTCAGGGAGGCGGATGAGGTGGAGGACGACCGCCTGCGGCTGATCTTCACCTGCTGTCACCCGGCGTTGTCGCTGGAGGCTCGGGTGGCACTGACCCTGCGTACGGTCTGCGGTGTGCCGACCGAGGAGATCGCCCGCGTCTTCCTGGTCGCCGAGGCCACCATGACGCGGCGGCTGACCAGGGCGAAGACCAAGATCGCCACGGCGAACATCCCGTATCGGGTGCCGGCCGGGCCGGCCCTGGGCGAACGGCTACCGGGGGTGCTCGGCGTCATCTACCTGCTCTTCACGCGGGGTTACGGCAACGACGGCGAGCCGGCCTTCGCGGAGGAGGCGATCCGGCTGGGCCGGCTGCTGCGGCAGCTGATGCCGGAACAGCCGGAGGTCATCGGGCTGCTGGCGTTGTGCCTGCTCCAGCACTCGCGGCGCGACGCCCGCCGGGACGCGGACGGCAACCTGCTCACGCTCGACCAGCAGGATCGTGGCCGGTGGGACCGCGCGGCCATCGCCGAGGGGCGTGCGCTGGCCGCCGTCGCCGGCGAGGGCGCGTACGCGACCCAGGCCCGGATCGCGGTCGAGCACACCCGGGACGAGACCGACTGGTCCGTCGTCGCCGGCTGGTACGACCGCCTGGCGATGCTGCAACCCACCCCGGTGGTGCGGCTCAACCGGGCGGTCGCGCACGGCTTCGCGTACGGGCCGGAAGCCGGACTCGATCTCCTGGCCGAGGCCCGGACGGGCGGGGCGCTCGACGGTTACGCCGCGGCCACCGCGGCCGAGGCCGAACTGACCGCCCGGCTGGGTGACCGCCTCCGGGCCGAGTTGCTCTTCCGGGAGGCCGCCGACCTGACCACATCACCGGCCGAGCGGCGGGCGCTGCTGGGCCGTGCTACTTCGATGTCTTCCTGAGGAGGACCCGTGACCACACCGACCACCGAGTTCGACGGCCGTTTCAGCGAGCCCCACGCGACCGCGGTGCCCTGGGCTGAAGTCGACAAGATCCTGTTCGAGTCGGAGATGTTCTGGCTCTCCACCGTGCGTGGGGACGGCCGGCCGCACGTCACCCCGCTGCCGATGATCTGGGACGGCGGGGCGCTGCACTTCACGGTCGGGCTCGGCGAGCAGAAGATGGTCAACCTGACCGCCAACCCGCGGGTCGCGATCACCACCGGCACCCCGGACATGCGCTCGGGCATCGACGTGGTGACCGAGGGCACGGCGGCCCGGATCACCGACCGCGCCCGGCTGGTCGAGCTCGCCGGGCTGTGGAGGTCGCAGCTCGACTGGGACTACGAGGTCGACGGCGACGCCTACCACCACGAGGGTGGGACCGCGCACGTCTTCGGCGTCAGCCCGGTCAAGGTGCTGGCGTTCGGCAAGTCGCCGTATTCGCAGACGCGCTACCGGTTCTGAAGCCGTCGCAGGGCGTCGACGCTGCGGCGTACATCGGCCAGAGGTCCTTCTCCCGCGGGCTCCCCGGTCAGGATGGTGTCCTGCTCCAGCACCCACCAGCCGTCGTAGCCGGCGCGGCCCAGCGCATCGGCGACCGCGGCGAAATCCACGTCGCCGTGGCCGATCGGGCGGTACATATTCGCGCGCACCGCGTCGGTGTAGCTGAGCTCGCCGGCCTGCACCCGCTTGGCCAGGCCGTGGTCGACGTCCTTGGCGTGCACGTGCGCGATCCGGTCGGCGGCGTGCACGGCCAGCGTCGCCGGGTCGGTGCCGCCGACCAGCACGTGGCCGGTGTCCAGGCAGAGCGGGATGCGCGAGCCCTCGAGCACACGCTCGATCTCCGGGCCGGTCTCGATCATCGTGCCGACGTGCGGGTGCAGGACGGCCCTGATGCCCTTCTCCGCCGCCTGGTCGTGGAAGCGGTCGAGGGTCTTCAGGAGGCGTCGCCAGCCGGCCGCGTCGAGGGCGGGGCGCTCGTCGTAGCCGTCGTGTCCGGTGGCGGCGGCGAGGACGAGAACGTCGCCGTCGAAGTCCGGGAACTCCGGCTCGTCGTGCAGGACGACCGGAACGAATCCGCCCAGGGCGGTCAACTCGTATCGGTTGAGGATCGGCTCGGGGTCCGCGGGGAGGAAGCCGTCCGGGCCGTACTCGGTCGCGGTCAGGCCAACCTCGTGCATCTCGCGCAGCACACGCTCGGGGGACAGCTGGTATCCCCAGCCCGGGACCTCGCAGACGCCCCAGGAAATGGGGGCTCCGGCGATTTTTGGCCGGCTCAGCTTCACTGTGCTCTCACCTCGTCGATCCGCACCGGACGGTGCTCGTGCAGGGATGTCGTGCAGGCCTCGGCGATCCGGCCGGCCTCGACCGCGTCGGCCACCGTGCACGGCGACTCGCGCTCGCCCCTGACGAGCTCGGTGAACGCGGCCAGTTCGTGGCGGCGGCGACGATCCGGCCCAGCCCGATCAGTCCCAGCCCGATCAGTCCCAGTCGCATCAGTCCATACCTCCGAAGACGTTCTGGTCCCAGCCGATGTCCAGGCCGTTGATCCGGATCCGGTCGAAGCGTTGCGCGGCGAAGGCCTCGCCCACGTCGGCACGGCGGCCGGTGACCACGGCCCGCGCGCCCTCGCGTACGGCGGCCGTCGCGATGCCGACGCCGAGGCCCTGCGTGCCGCTGACCAGTACGACCTTGTCCTCCAGGAGTCCCACGCCCCGAGAATGCGGCCCGTAACCAGGTCGTAACAAGTGGGCGTACACATCAAAAAGACCTCAGCGTTTGGCCACCCTGCCCGGCGGGCATCGAGATACGTCGTGGTGGGCAGACTGGCGAACCGCTACCGACTGCTCGACCGGCTCGGCGCCGGTGGGATGTCGGTGGTGTGGCGCGCCCACGACGAGGTGCTCGACCGCGAGGTTGCCATCAAGGTCCTCTCCCCCGACCAGGCCATCTCCGATCGGATCCTCGTCGAGGCGCGCGCCGCCGCCCGTCTGCGCCACCCCCACGTCATCGAGGTGTACGACTTCGGCCGCGACCCGTCGTTCGTGGTCATGGAGCTGGTCGACGGCCGGTCCCTGGCCGACGTCCTGTCCCGCGGCCCGCTGCCCTGGCGCGCGGCGGTGACGATCGGCGCGCAGGTGGCTGCCGCCCTGGCCGCGGCACATGGCCGGGGCATCGTGCACCGCGACGTGAAACCGGCCAACGTCATGGTCACCTCCGCCGGGGTCAAGCTCGTCGACTTCGGCATCTCCGCCTCCACCGGCGAGGCCGACCTGATCGGCGGCCAGATCTTCGGCACACCGGCATACCTGGCCCCCGAACGCATCGACGGCGGCCCGGTCCGCCCCGCCACGGACGTCTACGCCCTGGGCCTGCTCCTGCACCTGATGCTCGCCGGGCGCCTGCCGTGGGACGCGTCGACCACCACCCAGATGTTGCGCGCCCATCGCTACCGCACCCCGCAGCCGCTGCCACCGGTCGCCGGCCTGCCCGACGAGGTGGCCACGCTGATCCGGCGCTGCCTGGCCAAGGAGCCGGCCGCCCGCCCCGACGCGGCGACGGCGGCCCGCGTCCTGTCCGACGCGGCCGGCCTGATCACGCCGCCGCCGCTGCTGGCCGCGCTGGACGCCCCCACCGAGATCATCGACGTCCCCGCGACCCACCGCCATCCGCTCCGTCGCCGCCTGGTCGCGGCCGGCGCCTCGACCGCCGCGGTCGTTGTCGCGGTGGCCGGGGTCGTCTGGTTCGCCGGACGGGACGAGTCGCTGCCGTCCGTGCGGGCGGCCGGGGCGGTCCCGCCTTTGACCTGCCAGGTCGGTTACGCGATCAAGAGCGCACTCAATGGCACCCTCTCCACCGCGGTGACCGTCCGGAACACCGGCCGGGCCGCGGCGTCCGATTGGAAGCTGACCTTCGAGCTCCCGTCGGGCCAGAAACTGGTGCGCGGCTGGAGCAGCGGCTGGGCCCAGGACGGCCAGGCCCTGCTGCTGACCGGCCGGAACCTGGCGGCCGGGGGCAAGGTGTCGACCGGGTTCGACGCCAGCTATCGCGAGTCGGCGGGGCTGCCCGGCGAATTCAAGCTCAACGACACCGTCTGCACGCCGCAGCTCTCCGTGGCCGGCCAGACCACTCGTCCGCCCGCGACCTCTCCGGCCGCGACCTTTCCGCCCGCGACCCCTGCGACCTCGACCACGACGCCGGCCACCGCGAAGAAGCCGGCCGCACCGCCGGCGCCGCCCAAGCCGGAGAAGAAGGACAACAGCGGCCACGGCAAAGGCGGCGGCGAGGACAACAGCGGCCCCGGCAAGGGACCCTAGACGCCCGCTGTGACCGGCGCACGCCTGTCGGTGGCCCTTCTGAATCTCGACGCCGGCGGCGAGCGCCTCGGCCTGTGCGCCCATCGGCCGTGCCGCCGGGTCTTCGCCGACACCACCCGCGGCGGCCGCCAGTCCTGCTGCTCCCCGCGTTGCGCGAACACCGAGGCGGTTCGCCGCCACCGCAACCGTCACATGATCCGGCCAACAATCGTTGCCAATCGATGTTCGCTCCGTATACGGTCCCGCACGGAGCGTCGCGACATCTGATGGCGCTTGTCCAGCTTCGGGGGGAGTTCCAGGATGGACGGACAGCGAGGTCGGCGACTTCTCGCCACCGTGTTCGCCGTGGTCGTGACGACGGCGCCGGTGGTGGTGGCCGGCAGCACCGCGGCTCAGGCGGCAGACACGTTCACGTGCCCGGGACCGGGATCTATCTTCGTGCACGGCACGGACGGACTTCAGTACCGTTACCCGCTCAACAATCCGGGCCGGGCGACTGTCGCGCATGGAACCCGCGGCGCGTCGACCGGGCGCAGCTGGACCACGTACCCGAAAGTGGTCGGTGGTGCGAACGGCCGGATCTACGGCATCAACGGCGACGGGCTCTGGCAGTACCGGTGGAACGGCAGCAGCTATGAGACGAACCCCGCGACCCTCGAGCAGCGCTGGCGGGTCAGCCCGAGTTTCACCCTGTACGCGTCCAACGCCGCCTACCGCAACCGGATCACGGTGGACGAGATCGGCGACATCTACCTCATCGACGGCAACGGCGCGCTGCGCTGGTACCGGTACGACGAGGCCGGCGGGGTCTTCACCATCAACCGCACCATCGACACGGGCTGGCTCCAGTACGACCTGCTCGTCGCGGCGGGGCCTGGCGTCCTCTACAGCCGCACCCCGTCCGGCGCGCTCTACCGCAGCCGGTTCGAGCCGACCAGCCAGCGCTGGATCATCAAGGAGCAGCGGATCGCGGACGGCTCCTGGAACGGCTTCACCAAGGGCATCACGTCCAACGGTGGCGACACCCTCAACGGCATCCAGGAGGATGGCGACATCTTCCACTACCGGTGGGTCGAGGACGAGAACCGGTGGGCGGTGCACGCGGTCGACTTCGGCAATGCCTGGAACAGCTTCCCCAACGTCTACCCGCTCACCGATACGTGCAAGCTGACCGACCGGAAGACGCCGGCCCGGCCGGACACCCCGATCCAGCAGAACAGTCCGACGGTGGCGATCCAGCGTCCTACGACCGGTCAGGGCTCCGGTGCCATCGAGTACGTCTACACGAGCAACGTCGGGCTGCTGTTGCACGGATACCAGGCCGACCCGGACGAGTTCGGGGGTGTGGTGTGGAGGGCGCTTCCGGCCGACAACGTCTACAGCGGACGTCCGTCGCTGGTGGTGGACCCGGACGACAACACGCGCCTGTTCGCACAGAAGACGGACAGTGACGCCTGGTCGTTCACCCGCCAGGCCGCCAGCACGTCCTTCGGGCCCGCGTTCAACCTCGGCGGCGCGCTGAAGTCACGTCCCGCGGCGGCTCGGTTGTCCGACAAGGCGACGGTCGCGTTCGGGCTGGACGCGAGCGGTGCTCTGTGGGGACGGCACTACGACACCACGTCGAAGGACCTGCTGGTCTGGCGCAAGCTCGGCGGCGGTGGTCTGACCGGTGAGCTGACCCTGGTTGCGGGGAGCGACCGCAAGGTGACGATCTTCGCGCTCGACGCGGACGGCACCCCAGTGACCGCGACCTACCAGGACGGCACCCTATCGGCGTGGACGGAGCTCGGGGGCAGCGGATTCACCGCCAGTCCGGCCGTGATCAAGCTGCCCGGCCAGATCCTGCAGGTGTTCGCCCGGAGCGCCGACGGCCGGGTCCTGACCCAGAAGCAGACGTTGGCCAACACCTTCCCCGGCACGTGGACGCCGGTGGGCGACTTCATCAGCGCCGGTCCGCCGGTCGCGGTGCTCGACCCGCCGACTGGTCGGCTCGTCGTCGTCGCCCGTGGCGAGGGCAATGAGATCTACCGGGTGGTCGAGACCGCCATCGGATCGGAAACGTGGGGCGACTGGCTGGATCTCAGCCCTGATGACGCCGACCCGGCCATTTCCGAACCGACGCTGACGGAGTACGAGGGCGCCGGCGGCGAGTCGTATCTGATCGCCTTCCGCGGCCCCAACGAAGTCCACCGGGTCTACACGCGCGACCTTGGGTCGTCGCCGGCGGCGCGGAAGAAGGCGGCGCGGAAGAAGGCGGCGAAGGCGGAGCCGAAGTTCACGGCCCACCAGCTGCCCACGCCCGCCCGCTGAGCACGCGGACGGCGGGACCCGGCCGGTCCCGCCGTCCGCCTCGGCGAATGTCCCATGAGGATGCGAATCACCGGGGCCGGCGCAGGTCAGGGTCGCGACGCGATGGCGTGGTGCGCCGGCTCGGGTGAGCGGCGGCGGTCCAGGATGGTTGTTGCCGCGGTGGTGATGATCAAGGCCGCCGCGAGGAGCAGGAGGGTGCGGGGGCCGAGGGCCATCGCGGCGCCGGCGAGGGCCGCGCCTGCTGACATGCCCGCCACCTTCAGGGCGGCCATGGAGATGAAGACCTGGGCTCGGGCCTCCGGCGGCGAATAGTGGGAACGGGCCGCCAGGGTGGCTGTGAAGAGCGGAGCGTTGAGGACGCCGATCAGGGCGAACGCCGCCACGGCAAAGCCGAAACCGGGAGCCAGCGAGCTCAGGCCGTACGCGACGCCGATCAGGGCGGCCGCCTTGGTGACGATGCGTTCGGGCTCGCCGAGCAGGGGGCGGGCGGTCATCGCCAGGGATCCGGTCAGGTTGCCGAGCCCGAAGGCCGCGGCCAGCAGGCCTGCGGTGCCGGGGTCGACGTGCAGGACTGGGCCGAGGGCCACGGCGATGACCGCGATCGTGCCGCCCGCCAGCGCGGTGACCACCGTCGTGTACATCACCCGGCGTAGCGGGCCACTGGACACGATCAGATGCAACGCCTGGCGTACCGACGGGACCTGGTTGGGTGGCACCTGGTCGCCGCTCCTTGGAAGGGTGCGGATCAGGACGGCGGCCACCAGCGCGGCGGCTGCCAGGAGCAGCATCGCCGTCCGGGCGCCGGTCAGTGCGGCCAAGCCGGCGACCGTGGCCGGGCCGGCGGTGCCGCCGACGCCGTAGGTCACCGAGTCCATGCCCTGGGACCGGCGCTGGGCGCGCTCCGACGGCGGTGCCAGGGCCGACAGCCGGCTGCTCAAGCCTCCGGTGAGTAGCGGGCCGCACACGCCGGCCCCGGCGGCGGCCAGCGCGACGAGCACGATCGGCACCCGGCCCAGCCCGGTGGCCGCCGCGGCGATCAGCAGGCCGTAGGCCACGCAGGCCCCGGCGAGCAGCAGCCGGCTGTCGCGGGCCCGGTCCAGCCGCCGGGCCACCAGCGGGCCGAGCAGATGCGGCGCGGTCAGGCAGGTGACCAGCGCCGCGCCGACCAGGGACGGTCGCGCGAGGTGCGGCGTGGTGGCGGCGAGCAGGACGAAACCGACCGCGGCCCCGGCGTCCGCGCCACGCGCCAGGATCGCGGCGCAGAGATAGCGCAGCACCCGCCCGAAGGTACGCGGCGGTGATGCGTATGGGTAAGCAGAGCAAAGGGACGTGGGTCAGCCGGGTGTGGCGGTGGCACGGGCGGACCAGCGGATCGCTTCCATGTAGGCGTTCGCCAGCTCTTCGCCGCCGGTGTCGCCGGCGTCGTACGCGTCGACCACGCGGAGCACCTCGCCCAGTTCGCCGCTGCCGTCGACCAGGGCGTCGGCGACCTCCGCCGACAGGGGCAGCTGTTCGGCCAGGTGCGCGGACGAGGTGCCGAGCAGTTCGGCGACGCCGCTGACCAGGCCGGCCATGAAGGCGGCGTCAGCGGAGGCGCCGACCGAGCGGGCCACGTTCTCGGTGAGGCGCGCCCTGGTGAGGGCGGTGACCATCTGATCCTCGGTGGCCTCGGCGACATCGTCGATGACCATCAGCGTCGCCCACTGGCGGATGTGGGCGAGGCCGATCATCACGACCGCCTGGCGGACCGACGAGACCTTGCTGGAGCCGCCGGCCGCGGCCGAGTTGGAGGCGCGCAGGACGCGCAGGGACAGGGCGGGATCGGCGGCGATGATCGAGACGATCGTGCCGAGGCTGGCCTCGGGGGCGTTCAGGGCGGCGAGCAGTTCGAGGCGCCGCAGCCGGGACGGGGAGAGGCTCGCCGCGGTGAGCACCTGGGGGCGGCTGAGCGCGTACCCCTGTCTCAGCTCGCAGCCGTAGCGGTCGGCCAGCGCGAGCTGGTCGGGGCCTTCGAGCCGTTCGGCGACGATCTGGATGTGCGGGAAGCGGCGCAGGGAGGCGATCAAGCCGTCCAGGTCGCTGAGGTCGCCGTCGAGGAGATCGAGTTTCACGTACGAGGCGAGGTGCAGCAGTTTCTCGTGGCCGGAGCCGGCGACGTAGTCGTCCAGGGCGATCCGGTAGCCGGCGTCGACCAGCGCGGTGATCCCGGCGATCACGTCGTCGTCGACGGTGACGGTCTCGAGCACTTCGAGGACGACCTGCTCGGGCCCGAACGGGAGGGTCAGTTCACCGGTGAGGAACTCGGTGGTCAGGTTGATGAAGCAGGTCTTGTCGCCGGCCACCTCGAGCAGCCCGAACTCGGTGAACGCGTTCACGATGACGTGGCTGGTCGCGTAGGTGTCCTGCCGGCCCGCCTCGATCGCCTCCACGCTGCCGCGGAAGAGCAGCTCGTAGGCGACGTGCCTGCCACCGGCGTCGAAGATCGGCTGCCGGCCGACGTGCACGAGGTGGGCGGGGGTCACGCCGTGACCATCGGCACTCGGAGGTCGGACTTTACCGTCCACGGGTTGCGTCGTTTGCTGCGTCGCTTTACGGTCGACGCATGAGAACTTCGACTGAGCAGGCGCGCGCCGGTGCCGACGAACTGATCAAGGCGATGGCGGCCCTGCCGGTCGATGACCCGCGCCGGGACCGGCTCCGGGCCGAGGCGATCGAGGCGTGGGTTCCGCTGGCGCGGCACCTGGCCGCCCGCTATCACGGCCGCGGTGAGCCGGCCGACGACCTGCTGCAGACCGCGACGGTCGGGCTGATCAAGGCGGTCGACCGATTCGACCCGACGCGCGGGATCGAGTTCGCCGGTTTCGCGATCCCGACCGTGCTCGGCGAGATCAAGCGGCACTTCCGGGACCGCACGTGGTCGGTGCGGGTGCCGAGGCGTACGCAGGAGCTGCGGATGGCGATCTCCAACGCCAACAACGCGCTGCTCGCCACGCTGGGCCGGTCGCCGACCGTGGCCGACGTCGCGAAGCACCTCGGGATCACCGAGGAGGAAGTGCTGGAGGGGCTGGAGGGCGCACGGGCGTACTCGGCGAGCAGCCTCGACGCTCCGGTGACCGGCGGGGACGGCACGGTGGCGCTGGGCGACACCATCGGCGAGGCCGACCACGAGTTCGAGCTGGCCGAGCTCCGGATGACCCTGGGCCGGGTGATGGCCTCGCTGACCGAGCGCGAGCAACGCATCCTGTCGCTGCGCTTCTACGGAAACATGACCCAGGCGGAGATCGCCGCGCGGATCGGCCTGTCGCAGATGCACGTGTCCCGGCTGATCGCCCGGGCGCTGGAGAAGCTGCGGGCAGACTTGCGCAAAGACTGAAAGAACTCGGCAACTTCGCGGAAATCATAGACAGTCCCTTGTGAAGCAGATCACAGGCCATCTATGGTTCGGCGATGCTCCTCTCCGCACTGGTCACGCTGCTGACCGCGGCCCTCGCCGCGGTCCCGGCGTCGCATCCGAACCCGGTGATCACCCGGGCGGCTCTCGACCCGGCCCTGGTCGCCGGCCGCGGCGCCGACGTCCCGTTCCTCGAGCAGGAAGCCGAGAACGCGCGCACCACCGGCGCCGTGATCGGCCCCGACCGCACGCCGTACACGCCGGCCGCCGAGGCGTCCGGCCGGACGGCGGTGAAGCTCCTGCCCGGACAGTGGGTGGAGTTCACGCTGCCCCGGGCCGCGAACGCGATCACCGTCCGATACAGCATCCCCGACGCACCCACCGGCGGCGGGATCCGTGCTCCCCTGGACGTCACGGTCGGCGGCCACGACCGCAGGACCATGACCCTGACTTCCGAGTACGGGTATCTCTACAACCAGTATCCGTTCACCAACGACCCCGGCGCCGGCCTGCTGCACCCGGACTGGTGGATCACCGAATGCTCGTGCGTGCCCGCCGCGACCACACCGGCCCCGGTCATCACCAAGCCGTTCCGGCCGATGAAGTTCTACGACGAGCAGCGCCTCGAGCTGGCCCGCACATACCGGGCCGGCGACAAGGTGCGGCTGACCGCGACAGCCGGCGCTGCCTGGACCATCGTCGACCTGCTCGACTCCGAGCAGATCGCCCCGCCGCGCGTCGTCAAGAAGGCGGTGTGGCTCACCGCCGACCCGACCGGCCGGCGGGATGCCGCGCCCGCCTTCGACCGGGCCATCGCCCTGGCCCGCAAGCTGCGGCTGCCGGTGTACGTGCCGCCCGGCACCTTCCAGGTCAACCGGCACATCGTCGTCGACGACGTCACCATCGAGGGCGCCGGTAACTGGCACACGATCATCAAGGGCCGCCAGGTCACGCTGCCCGAGCCCGCGCCGGACGGTTCGACGCACACCGGCGTCGGGTTCTACGGCAAACCGGCCGATCAGGGCGGCAGCCGCAACGTACATCTGCGTGGTTTCGCCATTGAGGGTGACGTGCGGGAGCGCATCGACACTGACCAGGTGAACGGCGTCGGCGGCGCGCTCAGCGACTCGACCGTGAGCGGCCTGCACATCCGGCACACCAAGGTGGGCCTCTGGTTCGACGGGCCGATGCGCAACCTCACGGTCAGCGACACCATGGTGGTCGACCAGATCGCCGACGCGCTCAACTTCCACACCGGGGTGACCGGGTCGGCCGTCCGCAACAGCTTCATCCGCAACACCGGCGACGACGGCCTGGCCATGTGGGCGGAGAAGACCGCGAACGTGGGCAACGTCTTCGAGCGCAACACCGTGCAGACGCCGACGCTGGCCAACGGCATCGCGATCTACGGCGGGCGGGACATCACGGTGCGCGGCAACCTGGTCGCCGACCCGCTGCGGGAGGGGAGCGGCCTGCATGCGGGGTCGCGCTTCGGCGCCGAGCCGTTCGCCGGTCGGCTGACCTTCCGCGACAACACCACGGTGCGGGCCGGCACGCTCGACCTCAACTGGACCATCGGGCTCGGCGCGATCTGGTTCTACGCCCTCGATCGCAGCATCGACGCGGACGTCTCGGTCACCGGCGACCACTACCTCGACAGCACCTACAACGCGATCATGCTGGTCAGCGAGTTCGGCGTGAAAGACCTTTACAAGATCAACAACGTCAGGTTCAAGGACGTGAGGATCGACGGTACGGGTACGAGCGTCGTCTCCGCGCGTACCGAAGGATCGGCGTCCTTTGCGAACGTCGACGCGCGCAACGTCGGGGCGCAGGGAGTCAACAACTGCGGCTCGTTCCACTTCACACCGGCCGGGTCCGAGTTCGGGCTGACCGACCTCGGCGGGAACGACGGCGGATGGCTCCAGCCCTACCTGCCCAACGTGATCAGCTGCGCGGACCGGCCGGCCGTCGTCCCGCCACCCGCACCCTCGCCGTGGAGGGTTTTTTGATGGATTTCCCGCACCGCCGGGGATCTCCGCGCTGACATAGTCGAGCGTATGGAGACCCTCGGCGTGGCGGTGGCCGGCTTCGGCTGGATGGGACGGGTGCACACCCAGGCTTACCTGCGGGTGCCGCACCACTATCCGGCGCTGGGCCTGCGCCCGGTCCTCGTCGCGGTCGCCGACGAGGTGCCGGGCCGGGCCGCCGAGGCAGCCGCCCGGTACGGCTTCGCCTCGTCGACCGAGGACTGGCGCACCTTTGTTTCCAGGACGGACGTGCAGGCGGTCAGCATCACGGCACCCAACTTCCTGCACCGGGAGATGGGCGTCGAGCTCGCCCGGGCCGGCAAGCACATCTGGATCGAGAAGCCGGTCGGCCTCACCTCCGACGACGCGCTCGCGGTGTCCGCCGCCGCGCGGGAGGCCGGCGTGCACGGCGCGGTCGGCTTCAACTACCGCAACGCCCCCGCCGTCGAGGCCGCCCGCGACCTGATCGAATCCGGCGAGCTCGGCACCGTCACGCACGCCCGGTGCCGGTTCTTCAGCGACTACGCCGCCCACCCCGAGGGCGCGCTGAGCTGGCGCTTCGAACGGGCCCGCGGCGGCAGCGGGGTGCTCGGCGACCTGGCCGCCCACGCCGCCGACCTGGTCCGCTTCCTGCTCGGCGAGATCACGTCACTGGTCGCGGACACGGCCGTCTTCGTGCCGGCGCGGGCCCGGCCGACCGGCGCCACGTCCGGGCACACCCGCGCGTCCGGCGGCGAGATGGGCGCGGTCGAGAACGAGGACTACGTGTCGGCGCAGCTGCGCCTGGCCTCCGGCGCGCGGGCGATCCTCGAAGCCAGCCGGGTCGCGGTGGGCGAGCAGAACGCGTACGGCTTCGAGGTGCACGGCACCAAGGGCGCGGTGTTCTGGGACTACCGCCGGATGGGCGAGCTCGGCGTGAGCACCGGGACGGCGTACCAGGACCAGGCGGTCAGCACCATCCAGATCGGACCGGCGCACGGCGAGTACGCCGCGTTCCAGCCCGGGTCGGCCAACGGCATGGGTCTGGACGACCTCAAGGTGATCGAGGCGCACCGTTTCCTGCGCTCCATCTTTGAGGGGAAATCGCACGGAACGACCCTGGATGATGCCGTGGCGAGCGCCCGCATCCTCGACGCGCTGTCCGAATCAGTTGCCCGCCGTTCATGGGTTGACCTAGATATTCGCATGTAGCAACGTGTCCGCATGACACGGAAAGCTGCGCTCATCACAGCGCTGATCGCCGCAGTGGTGGGGGCGTCGGCAACGCCGGCGAACGCCGCGGCACCCGCCCCGACCTTTGCTCACCTGACACCCGGCGGCCAGCCCAAGCTGACCGAGACGGTGCCGGTGAACATCGTCTTCCTGGGGTACGACAAGAACGACGTCAACCAGGCCGAGTTCGAGTCCGGCCTGGCCAAGACATATGAGCCCGAGGTCCGCTCCCGGCAGTGGTACGGCGAGCAGGAGAAGCTCGGCATCAAGTACACCTATGACTACAACGTCAAGTACGCCGACCAGGCGTACCAGGACAAGTTCTTCAAGCGGCTCAAGCAGCTCGCCACCAAGGCGCCGCTGACCGTGTACCAGGAGGAGTACAACGCCCAGGAGAACAACGTCCTGGACGTCACCGAGAACAACTACATCGACGCGCCCACCGTCGAGAAATACCTGGCGTACAACCCGCCGCGCGGGGTGGACACGCAGCGCAACACGATCTTCCTGATCAACTGGTACGGCCGCGCCGACTTCAAGTTCCACCTGTACCGCAAGGCCGGCGAGCCCGACCCGGACACCGGCTACGACTTCGGCGCCAACCGGGACAGCCGCAAGATGATGGCCTGGGGCGGCACCACCCGGGACGACGAGGAGACCGGGCTGGGCAGCACCCGCCGCGTCTGGTTCGCCGACCTGTCCGCCGGCCCCGAGGCGAACATGGCCAACTACATCGTCGACGAACTCGACGTGGACGGCGACGGCGAGCCCGACTACCGGATGCCGACCGCCTGGGAGTACGCGGCGAACGGCTTCCGCTCGCCCGCCGCGCTCTCCGGTGACCTGGCCAAGCTGACCCGCTACGTGGCCCTCGACCTGCTGATGACCACGTCACCGCTGTACCCGGTCGAGCTGCCGTCGAGCACCGGCCTGCCCAAGAGCATCAACCTGGACAGCAACACGTACGAGGACTGGCCGGGCGTGGACGCCTCCGCGTCGTACATCAAGCCGGATCTGCTCGTCGACGAGGTCTCCGAGCTGCGTTGGCGCAACCGCGTCGACTTCGACAACCAGGACTTTTCGGTCGACGACAAGAACCGCGCCTGCTTCGAGGGCCAGTACGCCACCGGCGAGACCTGCTACGACGACCAGGAACTGCCGCCGGACGCCAACCTGTTCCTCTACAACGACGAGAACATCGCCCGCACCAAGGATGACGACGGCCGCGTCGACTACGAGCTGCCGCTGATCAACTACGCCACCGGCGAGGACTACCCGACGCCGCTCGGCTACGCCGACGACAACTGGGTCGACGGCACGCAGAGCTACGTCTTCTCGTTCATCTCGCCCGGCATCGTCGAGGCCGGCTACGGCCTGACCACCACCCAGATCCACGAGGGCGGCCACCACCTGGGCCTCAGCCACCCGCACGACGGCTGGGACAGCGAGTCGGGGACCGACGTCGGTCCGTCCGGCGACTTCTTCTACGCCTGGGTCGGCGACGAGAACAACTCGATGATGTCCTACATCGACGTCAACTGGGACTTCAGCCAGTTCGACCGGGACAACAGCGACCGCTTCCTGACCGCCGCGTACTTCGAGGCCGCGAACCGCCTGGCCGCCGACGTGCTCGCCGACCCGGACGCCCGCAAGGTGACCGCCAACCTGCGCGCCGCGGACGTCGTCCTCGGCCTGGCCAAGAAGGCGTTCGCCAAGCACGACTACCGCGGCGCCTACACCCTGGCGGAGAAGGCCTACAACATCGTGGCCCGCGCCGCCGCCAACGTCGGCGCCGACCCGGCCGCCGCGGCCAAGGCCCTGCACGCCGAGGCCGAGGCCGCCCGCGTCTCCGGCAAGGTGCACGACCCGCACGAGTTCATCGACACCCTGCAGCCGGGTCACGGCCCGCGCTCGCTCCCGTAACCGACCAACTCACCGCGAAGCGCGGCCAGGCCATCCGGCTTGGCCGCGTTTTTCGTTTTCGCGGGCGGCCCCCGCCGCCACCCCCACCCCTGTGGGTGGGCAGGAATGTAGCGCGGACTTGTGACATTCCCGCGCGTTGTCCACAGGCCGCGTCAGGCGGCGACCGGCTGGTCGAACTGGGTGCGGTAGAGCTCGGCGTACCGGCCGTTCGCGGCCAGCAGGTCCGGGTGTTTGCCGCGCTCGACGATGCGGCCGCCCTCCAGGACCAGGATCTGGTCGGCGTTGCGGATCGTGGACAGGCGGTGGGCGATCACCACGCTGGTGCGGCCGGCCAGCGCCTCGCCCAGCGCCGCCTGCACCGCGGCCTCGGAGGTCGAGTCGAGGTGGGCGGTCGCCTCGTCCAGGATGACCACACGCGGGCGGGCCAGCAGCAGGCGGGCGATGGTCAGCCGTTGCCGTTCGCCGCCGGAGAGGCGGTAGCCCCGTTCGCCGACCATCGTGTCCAGGCCGTCGGGCAGCGAGGCGATCAGGTCCGCGATGCGGCCGCGGCGCAGCGCGTCCCAGAGTTCGTCCTCAGTCGCGTCGGGGCGGGCGAAGAGCAGGTTGTTGCGGATCGTGTCGTGCAGCAGGTGGCCGTCCTGGGTGACCACGCCCAGCGCGTCGCGGATCGAGTCGGCGGTCAGGTCGCGGACATCCTGGCCGGCGAGCCGGATCGCGCCCTCGCCCACGTCGTAGAGCCGGGGGAGAAGCTGGGCGATCGTCGACTTGCCGGCGCCGGACGAGCCGACCAGCGCCACCAGCTGCCCGGGCTCGGCCCGGAACGAGACCTCGTGCAGCACCGTCTCGCCGCCGCGGCTGTCCAGCTTCGCCACGTCCTCCAGTGACGCCAGCGACACCTCGTCGGCGGCCGGGTAGCCGAACGTCACGTCCGTCACCTCGACGGCGACCGGGCCGTCGGGCAGCGGCCGGGCGTCCGGTTTGTCGACGATCATCGGCTTCAGGTCGAGGATCTCGAAGACCCGGTCGAAGCTGACCAGCGCGCTCATGATCTCGACGCGGGCGCTGGCCAGCGAGGTGAGCGGGGCGTACAGCCGGGACAGCAGCAGCGCGAGCGCGACCACGGCGCCGGCGTCCAGCTGACCTCGGACGGCGTAGAAGCCGCCCAGCCCGTACACCAGAGCAAGAGCGAGGGAACCGACCAGGGTGAGCGCGGTGATGAAGATCCACTGCAGCATCGCGGTGCGGATGCCGATGTCGCGTACGCGGCGAGCACGCGCGGCGAACTCGGCGGACTCCTCGGCCGGCCGGCCGTAGAGCTTGACCAGCGTGGCGCCGGGCGCGGAGAACTTCTCGGTCATCCGGGTGCTCATCGCCGCGTTGTGGTCGGCGGCCTCCCGCTCCAGCCGGGCCAGCCGGGTGCCCATCCGCCGGGCGGGCAGCACGAAGATCGGCAGCAGGACCAGCGCGAGCAGGGTGATCTGCCACGAGAAGGTGAGCATCACGGCCAGCGTGAGCAGCAGGGTCACGGTGTTGGCGACAATGCCGGACAACGTGTCGCTGAACGCCTGTTGCGCCCCGACCACGTCGTTGTTGAGGCGGGAGACAAGCGCACCCGTCCGGGTACGGGTGAAGAACGCGACCGGCATCCGTTGCACATGGTCGAAGACCGACGTACGAAGGTCGACGATCAGCCCCTCGCCGATCCGCGCCGACAGATAGCGGGTGACCAGCCCCAGCCCGGCCTCGGCAACCGCGATCACGCCGATCGCCACGGCCAGCCCGATGATCAGGTCCGCCGGGCGCTTGTCGACGATGCCGTCCACCACCCGTCCGGCCAGCACCGGGGCGGCGACCGTCAGCACCGCGGACAGCACGCTGCCGGCCAGGAACCAGGCGAGCAGCCCGCGGTGCGGGCGGGCGAACCGGAAGATTCGTTTCAGCGTCTTCTTGGAGAACGGCCGCTGGTCGCGCTGGTTCATCGCGTGGTGCAGGGACATCCAGGCGGTGACTTCCATGCTCATTCAGGGAGGTTAGAACCTGTAGCAAGCTTGAGGTCAAGCCGCTTGATCACGATCGGGGCGGCGCCGATGAGATCTCGCCTTGACAGCGCGGAAACATGCCCGCCGCAGCGGCGTCACCAAGAGCACACAGCATGGTTCCGGTGACGGTGGGATCGGTAGACGAGGTCGGCGCGCTCGCCGGGTTCACCGTCGCGGTGACCGCCGAACGGCGCCGCGACGAGATGGCGGCCCTGCTCGCCCGTCGTGGCGCCCGGGTGATCACCGCCTCCACGATCACGATCGGCCCGCTCGCCGACGACGACGCGTTGCGCGCCGCCACCGCCGCCTGCATCGACCTCGCCCCCGACCTGGTCGTGGCCACCACCGGCTTCGGCTTCCGCGGCTGGCTGGAGACGGCCGAGGGCTGGGGGATGGGCGACGACCTGCGCGCCGCGCTGGGGCGGGCGCGGATCCTGGCCCGCGGCCCGAAACCGTGCGGGGCGATCCGGGCGGCCGGGCTCACCGAGGAGTGGGCGGCCGCCACCGAGGGGTCCGAGGAGATCCTGGAACGGCTGCTCAGCCAGGGTGTGGCCGGGGCGCGGATCGCGGTGCAGGAGCACGGCGAACCGCAGACCGAGTTCATCGAGGCACTGCGTGTGGCCGGCGCGACAGTGGTCGAGGTGCCGGTCTACCGCTGGACACTGCCGCCGGACGTCACCGCGGTCCGGCGCCTGGTCGACCAGGTGGTGAACGGCCAGGTGGACGCGGTCACGTTCACCAGCGCGCCGGCCGTGCGGGCGTTCCTGATGATCGCCGGGGCGCGGACCGACGCGGTGCTGGCCCGGCTGCGTACCGACGTGATGGCGGCCTGCGTCGGGCCGGTGACCGCGGGCCCGCTGGTCCGGCTGGACGTGCCGGTGGTGTCACCGCAGCGGTTCCGGCTGGGCGCGCTGATCAAGACGATCACCGACGAGCTGCCCCGCCGGGCGACGTCGCTGCGGGTGGCGGGCTGCGACCTCGAGGTACGCGGGCACGCCGTGCTGATCGACGGCCGGCTGCACACGCTGCCCCCGGCGTCGATGACGATCCTGGCCGCGCTGGCCGCCCGCCCCGGGGCCGTGGTCTCCAAGGACAGGCTGGCGGCGACGCTGCCGCGCTCCAGCGACGGGCACGCGGTCGACGTGGCGGTGGCCCGGCTGCGGAGCGCGCTCGGCCCCGGACAACACATCGAGACGGTGATCAAACGCGGCTACCGGCTGCGCATGGACGATGCGGCGTGAGGGGCGGCATGAGCGCCGGTACGCTGGTCGCGGTCGCGCACGGCACCCGGTCGGCGGCCGGGCAGGCGCAGATCCGCGCCCTGGTCGACGCGGTCGCGATGTGCCGCCCCGAGCTGGACGTCCGCCTGGCGTACGTGGACGTCCAACAGCCCCGGGTCGCCGAGGTGATGCGTATGGGTAAGCAGAGCAAAGCGGTGATCGTCCCCTTGCTGCTCAGCACCGGTTTCCACGTGCGGGTGGACATCGCCGAGGCGGCCGGCGACAGCGTCGTCACGCCGCCGCTCGGTCCGGATCCGCTGCTCACCGAGATCCTCGCGGGGAGCGCCGGCCGGGACCACGACGCGCTCGTCCTGGCGGCGGCCGGCTCCTCCGACCCGGGCTGGCGGGCCGAGATCGCCGACGTCGCGTCGCAGCTCGACGCCCACGTCGCCTACGCGAGCCGCGACGAGACCAAGGACGTGGTCGCCGACCTGCGCCGGCAGGGCGCGGAGCGGATCACGGTCGCCGCATACCTGCTGGCCGAGGGCCGCTTCTACCGCTCGCTGCACCAGGCGAAGGCCGACCGCGTGACCCCGCCGCTCTGCCACGACCCGCGGGTGGCCGGCCTGGTCGCGCGACGCTACGACCTCACATCGGCGCCGGCCCGGATGTAAGAGGTTCTGTACGTCCGCGTGACGATGACGCGACCGAGACGGTAACGGTCGGGCCGGAGCATGAGCGGCATGCCGGCGACCGCGACGCACTGCCCGTACTGCGCTCTTCAGTGCGGCATCACGCTGACGCCGGAGCGTCGGGGGATGCGGCTGGAGCCGAGTGACTTTCCCGTCAACAAGGGCGGGCTCTGCGCCAAGGGCTGGACCGCGGCGGAACTGCTCGACCACCGGGATCGCCTGCTCACGCCGCTGGTCCGCAAGACGCCGGGGGATCGGTCGAGCCCGCTGCGGGAGGCGGGCTGGGACGAGGCGCTCGAGCTGATCAGTCGGCGGATCAAGAGCTCACAGCAGGCGTACGGGCCGGACAGCGTCGGCGCGTTCGGTGGTGGCGGCCTGACCAACGAGAAGGCGTACACGCTCGGCAAGTTCGTGCGGGTGGCGTTGCGCTCGTCGGCGATCGACTACAACGGACGGTTCTGCATGTCGTCGGCGGCCACCGCGGCCAACCGCTCGTTCGGGGTGGATCGCGGGCTGCCGTTCCCGCTGGAAGACATCGCCCGGGCGCGGACCGTGCTGCTGGTCGGCGCGAACCCGGCGGACGCGATGCCGCCGGCGATGCAGTACCTGGACGCGGGGCGGGCAAACGGGGCCCGGCACATCGTGGTGGATCCGCGGCGGACGGCGACGGCGGCCGGCTCGTACCGTCATCTGCAACCCCTGCCCGGCACGGACCTGGCGCTGGCCAACGGCCTGACCCACATCGCGGTCCGGGAGGGCCTGCTCGACTCCGACTTCATCCGCGACCGGACCACCGGGTTCGAGGCGGTCCGCGCGGCCACGGCCTCCTACTGGCCGGACCGGGTGGAGCGGATGACCGGAGTGTCCGCCGATCACCTGCGCGAGACCGTGCGCATGCTGGCGACCGAGCGGCCGGCGATGATCTTGACGGCGAGGGGTGCCGAGCAGCACAGCAACGGCACCGACACCGCGCAGGCCTGGCTGAATCTGGCGCTCGCTCTCGGGCTGGTCGGCCGGGACGCGTCCGGCTACGGCACGATCACCGGCCAGGGCAACGGGCAGGGTGGTCGCGAGCACGGGCAGAAGGCCGACCAGCTGCCCGGTTACCGCAGACTCGACGACCCCGCGGCGCGGGCGCATGTCGCCGCGGTGTGGGGGATCGACCCCGACGAGCTGCCACGACCAGGGCTTTCCGCGTACGAGATGCTGGATCGTCTCGGCACCGACGGTGGCGTCCGCGTGCTGCTGGTGCTGGCGTCGAACATCGTGGTGTCCGCGCCGCACGCCAACCACGTGACGAACCGCCTGAACGCCCTGGACTTCCTGGTCGTCTCGGACATCTTCCTGTCCGAGACCGCGGCGCTCGCCGACGTCGTGCTGCCCACCTCGCAGTTCGCCGAGGAGGACGGCACGATGACCAACCTCGAGGGTCGCGTGCTGCGCCGCCGCAAGGCCGTCGAACCGCCGCCCGAGGTGCGTACCGATCTCGAGGTCATGAAAGCGCTCGCGGACCGCCTGGGCCGCGGCAGGTTCTTCAGCGACGACCCGCGCGCGGTCTTCGCCGAGCTGCGCCGGGCCAGCGCCGGGGGGATCGCCGACTACGCCGGCATCAGCTGGGAGCGGATCGAGGCCGAGGAGGGCGTCTTCTGGCCGTGCCCGGCCGAGGACCATCCGGGTACGCCGCGGCTGTTCACCGACGGCTTCCCGACCGCCGACGGACGCGCGAAGTTCCACCGCGTCGAGCACCGCGACCCGGCCGAGATGCCGGACCGCGCCTACCCGTACGTGCTGACCACCGGCCGCAACATGCAGCAGTACCAGAGCGGCAACCAGACCCGCCGGGTCTCCTCGCTGACCGTCGCCCTGCCCGAGGCGCGCGCCGAGCTGCACCCGGACCTGGCCCGGCGGCACGGCATCGGGGACAGCGACCTGGTCGAGCTGCGCACCCGCCGTGGCCGGGCGGTCTTCCGCGCACGCCTCAATCCCGGCATCCGCCCGGACACGATCTTCGCGCCCTTCCACTGGGTGGGCGCCAACCTGCTCACCGATCCGGCGCTGGATCCGCACTCGCGGATGCCGGCGTTCAAAGCCTGCGCGGTGGCCATCGCGCCCGTACCGGAGGGAACCACCTGATGCACTCCACCCCACGATTTCTGCAGGGGGTCTTCGGGTTCGAGGGCAAGGGCCTCGACCTGCCGGCCCCGGTCGACGGCCTGCTCGGCTACGTGGTGCCGGACGGGATGGTCGCCCAGGCGGTCTACTTCCGCGGCGGCAACTCGACGGCCGAGCTGATCTGCGTCGTGCTGATGCGCGACGGGCGCCCGATGCGCTACTTCCCGATCGCCGCCAAGGGTGACGTGCACGTGCCGCTGCGGGTGGTCGAGGACCTGGACGGCGGGACCGCGGTCGAGCTGCGGGTGGCCGCGCCCGCGGGGCTGACCGGCACGCTCGTGATCGACCTGGGCCTGGTGGAGGTCTGATGCCTCAGCGTCTGGTGGTCGTCGGCAACGGCATGGCCGGCGCCCGGACGGTCGAGGAGATCCTGGCCCGGCGCGGGGACTTCACGATCACCATGTTCGGCGACGAGCCGTACGGCAACTACAACCGGATCATGCTGTCCAACCTGCTGGCCGGCGTGGAGGACGAGTCCGGGATCTTCCTCAACGACCTCGGGTGGTACGCGGACAACGGCATCACCCTGCACCACGGGCAGCGGATCGCCCGGATCGACCGGTTCTCCAAGCACGTCTACACCTCCGACGGCACGGCCACCCCGTACGACAAGCTGATCATCGCCACCGGCAGCCGCGCGCACGTGCCGCCGATCCCCGGCATCCACCGCTCCGGCCGCGGCTACCACCAGGGCGTCTTCGCCTTCCGCACGCTCGACGACACCCGCAACATGATCCGGTACGCCCGCGACCACGAGCGTGCCGTCGTGATCGGCGGCGGGCTGCTCGGCCTGGAGGCTGCCCGCGGCCTGCAGAACCACCTCTCCCACGTCACCCTCGTGCATTCCGCCGGGCACCTGATGAACGCGCAGCTTTCCGCCCAGGCCGGCGACATCCTGCGGGGGAGTGTCGAGAAGCTCGGCATCGAGGTGGTGACCGGCGCCCGCACCACCGAGATCCTCGGCAAGCACGCGGTGACCGGCGTGAAACTCGCCGACGGGCGGACCATCCCCTGCGACGTGGTGGTGGTCGCGGCCGGCATCCGGGCCAACAGCGAGGTCGCCGAGATCAGCGGCCTGGTAGTCGAGCGCGGCATCGTGGTGGACGACCAGATGCGCGCTCAGGATGAGCCGGACATCTACGCGGTCGGCGAGTGCGTGCAGCATCGCGGCGAGACGTACGGCCTGGTCGCACCCCTGTGGGACCAGGCGCGTGTGCTCGCCGACCACATCACCGGTAAGGCGGACGCCGCCTATCACGGGTCGCGGGTGGCCACGAAGCTCAAGGTGGCCGGGGTCGACGTCGCCGCGATGGGCCTGGTCGCGCCGGAGCGTGACGACGACGAGGTGGTGACCTTCGCCGAGCCCCGCAAGGGTGTCTACAAGAGCGTGATCATCCGGGACGGCCGGCTGGTCGGCGCCACCCTCGTCGGCGACATCGGCAAGGTCGCGTTCCTGATGCAGGCCTTCGACCGCGGGCTGGCGCTGCCCGAGGAACGCGCCGAGCTGATGTTCGACCTGGGCGGGCCGTCCGCCGAGGTCAGCCCCGCCGAGATGGCCGACGACGAGCAGGTCTGCAACTGCAACGGCGTCACCAAGGGAACGGTCGTGTCCTGCGTGCAGGGCGGCTGCAAGACCGTCAACGGCGTGATGGACAAGACCAAAGCAGGCAAGGGCTGCGGTACGTGCAAAGGGCTCGTCGCGCAGATCGTGGAGTGGGCGGCCGGCGGCGAGGTCGAAGTCGACCCGGCCGCGTCCTGGTACGTCCCCGGCGTGCCGATGCCCAAGCCGGAGCTGATGCGGGCGATCCGCGAGCACCGCCTCACCTCGGTCTCGTCGGTCTTCGCCAAGCTCACCCCCGGCGGCGACGAGGACGCCAAGAGCAAGATGGGCCTGGCCTCGCTGCTCAAGATGATGTGGGGCGACGAGTACGACGACGAGCGCGACGCCCGCTTCATCAACGACCGGGTGCACGCCAACATCCAGCGCGACGGCACGTTCTCGGTGGTGCCCCAGATGAAGGGCGGCGTCACCACGCCCGCCCAGCTCCGGCGCATCGCCGAGGTGGCCGAGCGGCATCAGGTGCCGATGGTCAAGCTGACCGGCGGCCAGCGGATCGACCTGCTCGGCGTGCCCAAGGACAAGCTGCCGCAGATCTGGGCCGACCTGGACATGCCGTCCGGCTGGGCGTACGGGAAGAGTTTCCGGACCGTGAAGACCTGCGTCGGCTCGGAGTTCTGCCGCTTCGGCGTCGGTGACTCGACCTCGCTGGGCATCGCGATCGAGGAGCGCTACCAGGGCATCGAGGGCCCGGGGAAGCTGAAACTCGCGGTCACCGGCTGCCCGCGCAACTGCGCCGAGGCGTACGTGAAGGACGTCGGCGTGGTGGCCATCGACGGCGGCAAGTGGGAGATCTACGTCGGCGGAGCGGCCGGCGCGCACGTCCGCAAGGGCGATCTGCTCGTCACGGTCGACACCGCCGAGGAGGTCATCCGGCTCACCGGCCGGTTCATCCAGTACTACCGCGAGAACGGTAACTGGCTGGAACGCACCTACGCGTTCGTGCCCCGGGTCGGGATCGACCATCTGCGCTCGCTCCTGCTGGACGACAGCGAGGGCATCGCGGACTCCCTCGACGCCGCGATCTCCGCGTCGGTCGCCGCTTACAAAGACCCTTGGCAGGAACGATCCTCGCCTGTCACCCCGGGTCAGTTCCGGACCTCGCTGCCGTTGACGGTGCTGTCATGATCCTCGGCGATATTTCGGACATTCCGCTCGGTGAAGGTCGCGCCTACGCGGTCGACGACACCCAGATCGCCGTCTTCCGGCTGCGCGACGGCTCCGTCCGGGCCCTGTCCGCCGTCTGCCCGCACCGCGGCGGGCCGCTGGCCGACGGGCAGATCGACCTGAAGTTCGTGGTCTGCCCTCTGCACCTCAACACCTTCGACCTGGCGACCGGCTGCTCGACCGGCGACCTGCCGCCGCTCACCGTCTATGCGGTCCGCGTGGACGACCACGACCAGCTCATCCTGGAGGACTCATGACCGCCGTCATTGACCGGCCCACCGTGACCGTCCGCGGCCACTGGATCGACGACTGGCGACCGGAGGACCCGGCGTTCTGGGCGGCCACGGGCGCCCCGATCGCCCGCCGCAACCTGATCTTCTCGATCTTCTCCGAGCACATCGGCTTCTCGGTGTGGACCATGTGGTCGGTGCTGGTGCTGTTCCTCGGCCCGCAGTACGGCATCGACCCGGCCGGGAAGTTCCTGCTCACCGCCCTGCCCGCCCTGATCGGAGCGGTGCTGCGCATCCCGTACACGTTCGCCGTGGCGCGTTTCGGCGGCCGCAACTGGACGATCGTCAGCGCCGGGCTGCTGCTGGTGCCGACGATCCTCGGCGCGTTCCTGATCGAGCCCGGGGTGTCGTACTCGACGCTGCTGATCCTGGCCGGGGTGGCCGGCGTCGGCGGCGGCAACTTCGCCTCCTCGATGGCCAACATCAACGCCTACTACCCGGACCGGCTGAAGGGCTGGGCGCTGGGCATCAACGCGGGCGGCGGCAACCTCGGCGTGGCCGCGGTGCAACTGGTCGGGCTGCTCGTGCTGGCCACCGTCGGCGCCGGTAGCCCCGGCGTGGTGGCGGGCATCTACATCCCGCTGATCGTGCTGGCCGCGCTCGGCTCGGCGCTGTTCATGGACAACCTCAGCCAGGCGCGCAACGAGAAGCGCGGGATGCGCGACGCCGCCCGGGAGCCGCACACCTGGATCATGTCGCTGCTCTACATCGGCACGTTCGGCTCCTTCATCGGCTTCGGGTTCGCGTTCGGGCAGGTGCTGCAGGTGCAGTTCGCCGAGGACTTCAGCACGCCGGTCAAGGCCGCGTACCTGACCTTCCTCGGCCCGCTGCTCGGCTCGCTGATCCGGCCGGTCGGCGGGGCGCTGGCCGATCGGCTCGGCGGCGCCCGGGTGACGTTCTGGAATTTCGTCGCGATGGCCGTCGGCGCCGGCGTGGTGTTGGCAGCGTCACAGTTGCGGTCGCTGCCGCTCTACCTGGTCGGGTTCATCGCGCTCTTCGTCTTCAGCGGGATCGGCAACGGGTCCACGTACAAGATGATTCCGGCGATCTTCCGGGCCCGGCACCCGGAGTCCGAGCACGAGGCGCGCCGCCTGTCGGGAGCCGTGATCGGCATCGCCGGCGCCATCGGCGCCTTCGGTGGTGTGCTGGTCAACCTTGCTTTCCGGCAATCGTTCCTGGAATACAAGACCGCCGACGCCGCCTACCTGACGTTCATCGCCTTCTATGCCGTCTGCGTCGGAGTCACCTGGCTGGTCTATCGACGCCCGTCAGCGCGGAAACTGATCGCGGTGTGAATCGACCCTTCATGCAGCTTGAGTGCACTCTGTGAAACGGTAAGGCAAGTTGCCGGAGTCTGAGAAAGATCGGGCTCCGGTGTCACGCCACCGTGCGCCGTTGGACCTATGTAGACGGAGGTTCAACGGCGAACGGAGGCTCATCGGTGGTCGGCTCGGACCCAGGCTCGGGCGGTCCCATCCCGGATCCGCCACCCGCGGTCGAGATCGAACAGTTCTTTCGTGCCCACTGGGAGGGCCTGGTGCGCGGCCTGCTGGCCGAGGGCGCCAAGGTCTGGGAGGCGCAGGACGCGGTCGCCGAGGCGATCCGTGAGGCGCTGCGCCGCTGGCCCACGCTGACCAACCCGGCCGCCTGGGTGCGCGTCGCGGCCCGCTCGCACTGGCTCAAGCACCGTGCCCGGGTCGCCCACGCGGACGGCGAGGTGCTGGTCCCCGACGTGGAGCCGTACGACGACGGCCGGGCCACCGACCCCGCACTCACCGAGCTCGAACTCGAAGAGTGGTTCACGCAGGTGCTCGACAAACTGCCCCCGGCCCGCCGGGAGGCGCTGCGGCTCTCCGCGCAGGGGCTCACCCCGAGCGAGATCGCCGACGTGGTCGGCAAGACCCCCGAGGCGGTACGCACCGCGCTCAAGCTGGGCCGTCGCCAGGCCGTCGAGCTGTGGCAGCAGCCACGGGAGGGTGGCGACCAGAGATGACCCCCGAGCCGGTCGAGGGCAATCCGGTCACCCACGACATGATGATCGCCGCGCTCAACCAGATCCTGGGCGAGTGTGGCTACCAGCCGGTGCCCGGCGCGCTGCCGGACCGGCTGATCGAGGACGCGCGGTCCCGCGCGGACGGGATCGTGGCGGCGGCACGACAGACCGCGGAGCTCTACACCGACGCCGCCCTGGTTCAGGCCGCGCGCACGGTGATGAGCGCCCGCGAGACCGCTGCCACGATTCCGCCGCCCCGAGAGACAGCCCGCCCGGTAACCACCACCAGTGACTGCGTTGGCACAGTCTGGTACGCCGCCGCGGTCGCCGCCGGTGTCTATCTGCCGCTGCCCGCCGAGGCCGCCCGTCGCCGCCTCCACGACCTCGCCGAGCAGCTGCGGCACGCCGCCACCGGCGACCCGGCCGACCTGGAGACGGCGTACCGGGCGGGCGCCGAAGCGGTGGAACTGGGCCTCGGCAGCCCCGCAGTGCTGCCCGGCACGATCAAGACCCTCACCGCGCACATCGGCGCCGGCGAGGTGCTGGGCAGCTTTCTGGCCGGGCACGCCGCCGCCATGCAGGAGCGCATCCTCGCCCAGCAGGAAGCCCTGCACCGGGCCACATTGCGGGCGGCCCGCGAGTTCGAGCGCGCGCTGGAGGACAGCGAGGCCCGCTTCCGGCGGCTGGCCTACTACGACCCGCTGACCGGCCTCGCCAACCGGGCCCGCCTGGTGCAGCGGCTCGAACAGGCCGCCCGGCTCGGCGCCCGGGGCCGCAACGTCGGCCTCTGCCTGATCGACCTCGGCGGTTTCCCGGCCATCCGCGAACAACACGGACCCGACGCCGGCGACCACATCCTCATCGACGTGGCCCGGCGGCTGCGCGCCGTCACCCGCAACCCCGACCACCTTCTGGTACGCGACGGAGGGCGATCGTTCACGCTGCTGCTCCAGGACACCGGGGGCGTGGCGCATCTGGTCGAAGTGGCCGAACGCATCCTCGACCTGCTCGCCGCGCCCGTCATCCTCCCGTCCGACGGCCCGGTCGTCGCGTTGGAGGCCGCGGTCGGCGTCGTCGACGAACCCTCGGCCGGGCTCGACGTCAGCCAACTGCTGGTCGACGCCGAGGTCGCGGTGCGGGAGGCGCGATCGGGGCGGACCGGCTGGGCGGTGCACGACCGCCGGCGCGGAGACCCCCGCGTCCCCGGCAGCATCGTCGGACTCGTCACGGCGCCACCCACCTACCAGCCGATCCTCGACCCCGCCGGCCGGCGGGTGCTCGGCCTGCACGTCCAGGCGCTGTGGCGGCACCCCCAGCTGGGCTCGCTCGACCTGGGCCGGATCGGCGAGCTGACCGGCGACCGCACGGCCACCACCCGGCTGGCCGGTCAGGTGCTGCACCAGGTGTGCCGGCAGGCCATGCTGTGGAGCAGCGCGGCGGACGGCCCGTACGTCGGCGTCGACCTGCCGATCCGCAGGATCGGATACCCCGACGTGGTGGACCTGGTGCGCGAGGCGATCGCCGAGACCGGCCTCCCGCCGGAACGGCTGCACGTGCAACTGTCCGGGCTGGACGCGGTCCCCGCCGGTGCACACAGCCACACCGTCCTGGCGGCGCTCGGCGGGCTGGGCGTCCGCGTGGTCCTGGACGACTTCGGCGCCGGCTACACCAGCGTCGCGTACCTTCGTGAGCTGCCGATCCACGGCCTGCGCAGCCCGCTGCCGCCACTCACCGCCGGCGTCTTCGGCGAGCCGGCGCTGGTGGCCGGCCTGGCGACGATCGCGCACGCACTCGGCCTGACCCTGACCGTGCACGGCGTCGACGACGAACGCCTGGCCGACGGGCTGCACGCCAGCGGCTGCGACGCTGTTCAAGGACTCCGCTACGCCGCGCCTGACACGCCACACCGGGTGTCCGCGCTCCTGCGCCGACCGGACACCATGGCCGGCCGCGGCTGACCGGCCCGCGCCTGACCGGCTGGCGGTCGGGTTCGCCCGCGACGCCCTCTGCCGCGCTGGCTTGCCCGCCATACCTCCTTTGCCGCGCGACCCCCATTGCTGCGCCGGGCCCGCTTGCCCGCTGCGCCCCTCTTTGGCGCGCCACGTCCTATCTGCCACGCCGAGCTTGCCCGACCGAACTTTCTGCCGCGACGGGCTGCGCGCCACGCCCTCATCGGCGCGTCGGGTTTACCCGACCGTCGGTCCACTTCTCCTTACGTCGACCGACCACTGTGGCCGGTCGGGGCTGATAGCGTGCGCGCCATGTCCGCCGACTACACCCAGCGCCCGAGCAGCGCCCGCATCTATGACGCATTGCTGGGCGGCAGCCACAACTTCGCGGCCGACCGCGATGCGGCGCGGAAGTTGCTGGCCGCAATCCCCTACGCGGCCGAGATGGCCCGAGTCAACCGGGCGTTCCTGGCTCGCGCGGTGCAGCACATGGTGGACGCCGGGGTACGCCAATTCCTGGACGTCGGCAGCGGCATCCCCACCGCCGGCAACGTGCACGAGGTGGCGCAGGCGGCCGCCCCCGACGCCCGGGTCGTGTACGTGGACATCGACCCGGTGGCCGTCGAACACAGCCGGGAGATCCTCGCCGAGAACCCGCTGGCCACCGTCGTGCAGGCGGACATCCGCTTCGCCGACGACCTGCTGGCCCGCCCCGAGCTCCGCGACCTCCTCGACTTTTCCCAGCCCGTCGGCCTGCTGATGCTGTCGATGCTGCACTTCGTCCCCGACGACGAAGCGTTCCCCGCAGTCGACCGCCTGCGGGGCTCGCTGGCCCCGGGCTCCTTCATCGCCATCTCGCACGGCGTCATCGACACGCCCGCCGACGCGTCCACCGGCGAGGTGAGCTCGATCTACGCCCGAAGCGACGTCCCGACGGCCGCGGGCCGCCCCCGCGCGGGCATCCAGCGTTTCTTCGGCGCCGCCACGATGGAGCCGCCGGGCCTGGTCTGGCTGCACGAGTGGCCCACGCCCCCCGCCGACGCCGAACGCCCCGAACACATGGCCGTCCTCGCCGGCGTCGGCCGCCTCTAGCGCCGCGTCGATCCTGCCGTTCGTGCGTGGGTTCGGTGTTGCGTGCGGTTGGTCGTGCCGTTCGTGCGTGGGTTTGGTGGGCCTTGCCCCTTGATCTTGGACACTTGAGCCGGGGATCTTGATGGTCCTGGGAGATCTGGAGTCCTGGAAGATCATGGTGAACAAGCATTATCCGCCCGAGTTCCGGGCTGACGCGGTCGCGTTG